>NZ_JABFAJ010000001.1 GCF_013085345.1 Isoptericola sediminis
ACGCCGGGTGGTGGTCCCGCGGGACCACCACCCGGCGTTCGTCGTGGCGGGGGACGTCGGCTCAGGACGTCTTCGAGGAGTCCGTGCCGTCGTCGTCGGTGTCGTCGGTGGCGTCCGTGTCGGTCGCGTCCTTGTCGGCGGTGTTCGTGCCGGTCGCCTTCTCGTCGGTCGTGGTCTCGTCCGACGCGGTCTCGTCCGACGGGACGTCCGTGCCGGCGGTGGACCGCTCGGGGGTCACGGCGTCCTCGGTCGTCACCGCTGCCGCCGTGGCGGAGGCGACCGCCGCGGCGGCAGCGGCCTCGGTGGTGCCCGCGGCGGTGCCGGGCTGCTCGCCCCAGCCCTCGACCGGCGTCGTCGTGCCCATGGGGGCGAACGCCCGCGCGAAGAGCGCGGCGAGGGCCGCGCCGACGAGCGGGGCCACCAGGAACAGCCACAGCTGGCCGAAGCCGCCGCTCGCGGTCCAGGCGTCGGGGGAGATCACGGAGGCCAGGGACCGGGCCGGGTTCAGCCCGGTGTTCGTGACCAGCCAGGACACGATGTGCAGCGCGGTGAGCGTGAGGCCGATGACAACTGCCGGGTAGGTGATCTTGGCGCGCACGTTCGTCACGCCGAGGATCACGCCGACGAAGATCGCGGCGATGACCACCTCGACGATCGCGGCGGTGCCCAGGTCGAAGGTCACCTGGCCCTGGGACAGCTGCGCCAGCGGCGACTGGTCGCCGTATCCGTTGGCGGTGTCGGCGAGGACGGCACCGACGTTCGCCGCGCCGATCGCCGCCGGGAAGGTGCTCGGGACGATGAGCAGCAGCAGCGCACCGGCGGCTGCGCCGCCGACGAGCTGGGCCACCCAGTACGGCAGCAGGTCGACCCACCGGGACCGTCCGGCCAGGGTGAGACCGAAGGTCACGGCCGGGTTGAAGTGCCCGCCGGACAGGTGGCCGACGGCAGCGATGACCGCCATGAGGGAGATACCGGCGGCGAGGGCGATCGGGATGATCGATCCCTGGTTGACGAAGTTGAAGGTCGCCGTGCCGAGGATCGCGAGGACCAGGACGAAGGTGCCGAAGGCCTCCGCGGTCATGCGGGTGAAGAGTCGGGCACGTGGCGTCGTCCCGACGTCCGGTGCTGTCACGGTCTGCGCGGCCATGGAGGTGTCCTTTGCTCGTGTCGAGAAGTGTGCGGGCGCCGCCCGGGGCGCCGCGGCGATGCTGGCAGCGGTCCCTGAGCGCGACCTGAACGCCGCGCGGGCGAACGCTGCCACCGGGGTGCACCGTACCGCGCCTCGTCGGCCGGTCTCCGGGACACCGGCGCGCAAGGGATGACGTGCGCCCCCGGGTAGGCCAGAGTGGGGCCATGAGGACTCCTGTGAACGTCACCGTGACCGGAGCCGCCGGTCAGATCGGGTACGCGCTGCTGTTCCGCATCGCCTCGGGCGCGATGCTCGGCCCGGACACCCCCGTGCGGCTCAAGCTTCTCGAGATCCCCCAGGGCGTCAAGGCGGCCGAGGGCACCGCGATGGAGCTCGACGACTGCGCCTTCCCCCTGCTCGCCGGGATCGACATCGACGACGACGCCGGGCGGGCGTTCGACGGCGCGAACGTCGCGCTGCTGGTCGGGGCTCGTCCTCGGGGGGCCGGGATGGAGCGGGCCGACCTGCTGGAGGCCAACGGCGGGATCTTCGGTCCGCAGGGCAAGGCCATCAACGACGGTGCCGCCGACGACGTCCGGGTCCTCGTGGTCGGCAACCCGGCCAACACCAACGCGCTCATCGCCGCCGCGCACGCCCCCGACGTGCCCGCCGACCGGTTCACCGCGATGACGCGGCTGGACCACAACCGAGCGCTGTCGCAGGTCGCGCACAAGGCCGGGGTCCCCGTCGCGGAGGTGCGCCGCCTGACCATCTGGGGCAACCACTCGGCCACGCAGTACCCCGACCTGTTCCACGCCGACGTCGCCGGCACCCCCGGCGGCACGCTGACGGCCGACAAGGCCTGGCTGACCGACGACTTCATCCCGACGGTGGCCAAGCGCGGCGCGGCGATCATCGACGCCCGCGGCGCCTCCTCGGCGGCGTCGGCCGCCAACGCCGCCATCGACCACGTCCACGACTGGGTGCACGGCACCCCCGCGGGCGACTGGACCAGCGCCGGGATCGTGTCCCGCGGTGAGTACGGCGTGCCGGAGGGGCTCGTGTGCTCCTACCCGGTGACGGCGTCGGACGGTGCCTGGCACGTCGTCGAGGACCTGGAGATCGACGACTTCTCCCGCGAGCGGATCGACGCCAGCGTGGCCGAGCTGGCCGCTGAGCGGGACACCGTGCGGTCGCTCGGACTCGTCTGACGGGTCGTCCCGTCGGTCGGCCCGCCGGGACCCGGCCTCGTCCCCTCCCGCGGTGGGCCGGGGCCTGGCGGCGCGTCCGCGCCGGTGCCGGCGGAAAAGGAGTCGAGCGGCGCCCGACGGCGGCCTAGCCTCGAGGAGTGATCGAGCTCTCCGCGCCGCCGGCGCGTCCCACGACCGTCGCCCAGGACCCGGCGCGACGCCTCGACTGGCGACGCCTGCGCGGCCCCGTGAGCGCGCTGGCCCTCGGTGCGCTGGCCGTCGGCACGGTCGGCACGGCGCTCGGGACCGTCGTCGCCGGCGGTCTCGCCGAGGACCCGACCACGACGGGCGTCCTGTTGCTCGCGCTCTGCCTGATGGGCGGAGCCCTGCTCGACGCGGCCGGCCAGGTCGCGTGGGCCGGCGTCGTCGACCGGGCCGAGGGCCGGCTGCGTCGCGACCTGCTCACCGCCGCCCTGCACCAGCCGCTCGGCGTCCTCACCGAGCAGGCCGTCGGGGAGATCCTCGACCGGGTCGACGACGACACCCACTCGGTCGGAGGCCTCGCCCGCCGCCAGCTGTGGGGGATGGGGCGCACCGTCGTCGGCGTCGGGCCCATCTGGGTCGTGGCGACCCTCACCTGGTGGCCGGCGGGCGTGCTGTTCCCGCTGCTCGGGGCCGTGACGTGGTGGACCGTCCGACCGCTGCTGGGCGAGATCGCACGGCGCAAGGTCGTCGAGGAACGGGCCTGGACGGACCAGGCGGCCGTCCTCGAGGAGGGCGTGGCGGCCCGGGACGACCTGCGGACCGCCGGCGGGCAGGGCTTCGCGCTGCGGCGCCTGGCGGAGATGTCCGCCCGGGTGCACCGCGCGCTGCTCGCGGTGGTCCGGGTCGAGATCCGGCTCATGGCCCGGGCGGGCGTGCTGCTGCACGCCCTGCTGGCCGGTGTCGTCGTGGCCGGGGTCGCCCTGGCGGTCACCGGCAGCATGCCGGTGGACCGCCTGGTCACGCTGTTCCTGGCCACCTCGCTGTTCGTCGGGCAGGTCGACCGTCTCGCCCAGCACCTGCCCGACCTGCAGGAGGGGCTCGGCGCGGTCGTGCGCATCCGCCAGCTCCTGGACAGCGAGCCGGAGCCGGTCGGCGGCGCGACGCTGCCCGACCGCCCGCTCGACATCGAGGTGCGGGGGCTGCGGTTCGCCTACGACGAGGGCACGTTCGCGCTGCGCGACGTCTCGCTGTCCGTGGCGGCCGGGCAGACGGTCGCGTTCGTGGGGCGCACCGGGTCGGGCAAGACGACCCTGGCCTCGCTGCTGTCCCGGGCGGTGGAGCCACCGCCGGGTACCGTGTTCCTCGGCGGTGTCGACGTGCGCGACGCGGACCTGCAGCACCTGCGCGGCGCCGTCGGCGTGGTGACCCAGCGCACGGAGATCCTCGCCGGGACGCTGGCGCAGAACATCACCCTGTTCGCCGACCTGCCCCGCACGGACGTCGAGGCCGCCGTGCACGAGCTCGGGCTGGACGACTGGGTGACCGGGCTGCCCGACGGGCTGGACACCCTGCTCGGTCCCGGCGGGACGTCCCTGTCGGCGGGGGAGGAGCAGCTCGTCGCGTTCGCCCGACTGCTCGTGCGGGACGTGCGACTCGTGGTGCTCGACGAGGCGACCGCCCGGATGGACCCGCACACGGAGGCCCGCGTCGTCGCGGCCTCCCACCGGCTGCTCGCCGGACGGACGGGTGTGGTGGTCGCGCACCGGCTCGGGACGGTGCGCCGCGCCCACCGCGTCGTGGTGCTCGACCACGGACGGGTCGTCCAGCAGGGGCTGCGCGCCGACCTGGTGCGCCAGGAGGGGCCGTTCCGCGACCTGCTCGCAGCCGGGGGAGCCACCGGGGACGACGTGCTCATCGACGGCGACCCCGGCGAGCCCGTGCCGCACGCCGCCGACGACGTCCCGTCGGCCGACGGGTCCGCCGGCGCGACGTCCGGCAGCATCGGAGGTCGGCGCCGCGTCGGGGAACCGCCGACCCACGCCGAGCCCGGTCGTGGGCCCGGCCTGGCCCGCAGCGTGCTGCACGCGCTGGTGACCCGGCCCCGCTGGGGTCTCGCGGCGACCGGCCTGTTCCTGCTGAGCGTGCTGTTCGCGGCGCAGGGCGCGCTCGCCGGGTTCCTGTGGGGCCGCGCGGTGGAGACGGTGGCCGCGGGCGGGACGCCCGTGGCCGAGACGGCGGGTCTCGTGGCGATGCTCCTCGCCGCGCCCCTGTGCCTGGCGGCGGCCGTGCGGCTGTACCCGTCGTGGTGGATCGAGATCATGCTGCGGGTGCGCGTCGCGGTGCTGGTGGGGCAGACGCGCCGGCACCGGCTGCGGCGTTCGCCGGCGGGCGAGGTGGTCGCCCGCGCGCTCGACGCCGACCGGTTCGTCCTCTACGTCGACCGCTGGGTGGACTTCCTCAACGGCCTGGTCGTCGTGCTGGTCACCTGGGCCGTCAGCCGCGAGCCGCTGGCCGGCCTGGTGCTGCTCGCCGTCATGGTGACGACCGCCGCCTGCGCGCTCGCGGGGCGGCCGGTGGCGGGGCGGACGGCGACGCGGTCCGCGGAGGCGCGGGCGGGCTTCGGGCGCGCCCTGGTCTCGGCGCTGGACGCGGCGCGCACCGTGAAGCTCGCGGCGCGGACCCCCCACGTGCACCGTCACCTGGACCAGGTCGACGCCGGCCGGGTCGGGGCGGCGATCCGCGAGCACCGTGTCCAGGCCGTGCTGGACGGCATCCCGACGGTCATGGTGCAGGCGGGCGTCGTGACGGCGTGGGTGCTGCTGCTCACCGGCACCTGGGACCTGGCGACGACGTTGCTCGTCACCGCTGCCGTGAGCGGGTTCCAGTACTTCGGCGTGGTCGCCGGCGCGGTGATCACCGAGGCGCCCGGCACCCGGGCCTGGCTCCGGGCGACCCAGGCGTTCGCGGGCGGCGCGGACCTCACCCGGCTGCCCGAGGGCGTCGACCTGTTCGACGGCACCGCGCCGTCGCCCGTTCCCGCGTCGCCGCCGACGGCGCCGTTCGACCGGCTCGAGCTGAGTGGGCTGGAGGCGGTGCACGACGACGGCACGATCGGCGTGACGGGCGTGGACCTGCAGGTCGAGCGGGGCGAGCTGGTGCTGCTGCTCGGGCAGGTCGGGTCGGGCAAGTCCAGCCTGCTGTCCGCCGCGGCGGGGCTCATGGCGCACCGGGGCGACGTGCGGTGGAACGGCGAGGTCGTCACCGACGCCGAGACGTTCCTGCGCCCGGCCCGGGTGGCGCACGTGGCGCAGGTGCCGCGGGTGCTGTCGGGGACGTTCGCCGAGAACGTCACGCTGGACCACGCGCGCGACGTCGTGGGGCCGGTGGACGTCGCCCGGCTGGCGCCGGACGTCGCCGACGCCGGAGGCGCGGACGCGGTGGTCGGGCACCGCGGGGTGCGGCTCTCGGGCGGGCAGGTGCAGCGCCTGGCCCTGGCACGGGCGTTGGCCACCGGGTCCGAGGTGCTGCTGGCCGACGACGTCTCGAGCGCCCTCGACGCGGCGACGGAGGTCGAGCTGTGGGCGGCGCTGCGCGCGCAGGGTCTGACGGTGATCGGTTCGACGTCGAAGAGAGCGGCGCTGGCGCGGGCGGACCGGGTCGTGGTGCTGGTCGAGGGACGGGTCGCCGAGGTGGGGCCGTGGTCGGCGCTGGAGCGGCGCTGGGGACACCTGGCGGGGTGAGGGCCGACCGTTGCTGCAAAGTTGCAGCAACGGTACAGTCCTCCGCAGGTCGCGATCGACGCGCCCGGTCGACGAAGGAGTCCTCCATGGCCCGTGCCCCCCGCCCACCAGCGCCACGACGCGCCGTCGCCACGCTGGCGGCGCTCGCCGTGGCCGTCCCCGCCGTGGCCGGCGGGCTGGCGCTCGCGGGGGTTCCCGCGGCCAGCGCCGCCGACCGGTCCGTCGCTCTCGTCGGTGACCTGCAGTCCGAGCTGGGCTGCGGCGCCGACTGGGACCCGGCGTGCGACGCCACCGAGCTCGCGCCCGTCGGCGACGGCACCTATGCGGCTGAGTTCGACGTCCCCGCCGGCACCTACGAGTACAAGGTCGCGATCGACGACTCCTGGGACGAGGCCTACGGTCGCGACGGCGGCGGCGACAACGCCCCCCTCGTGCTCGGCGGCGACACCCGCCTGCGCGTCACCTACGACGACGCCACGAACCTGACCGCGCTGACCCCGCTCGGCCTCGCCGGGGAGTACGACGCCGCCACGGACGACGCGCTCGTCGCGGCACCGGCCCGCCAGGCCGGCGGCGACGAGCAGTTCTACTTCGTCATGACCGACCGGTTCGCCAACGGCGACACCGCCAACGACACCGCCGGGCTCGGCGACGACCCGCTGGTGTCCGGGTTCGACCCGACGAACAAGGGCTTCTACCAGGGCGGCGACCTGGCCGGCCTGCACGACAACCTCGACTACGTCGAGGGGCTCGGCACCACCGCCATCTGGCTCACGCCGTCGTTCAAGAACCGCCCCGTCCAGGGCAGCGGCGACGACGTCAGCGCCGGGTACCACGGGTACTGGATCACCGACTTCACCCAGATCGACCCGCACCTGGGCACCAACGCGGAGCTCGAGGCGCTCATCGCCGACGCCCACTCCCGTGGCATCAAGGTGTACTTCGACATCATCACCAACCACACGGCCGACGTCGTCGACTACGCCGAGGGCGAGTACTCCTACATCGACCAGGCCACCTCGCCGTACACCGACGCCGCCGGGAACACCTTCGACCCGGCCGACTACGCCGGCACGGGCGACTTCCCCGAGCTCGACGCCGCGACGTCGTTCCCCTACACCCCGGTGGTCGCCGACGCCGACGCCGAGGTCAAGGTGCCGGCCTGGCTCAACGACTCGACGCTGTACCACAACCGCGGCAACTCGACCTGGAGCGGGGAGTCCGTCACCTACGGCGACTTCGCCGGCCTGGACGACCTCATGACCGAGCACCCGACCGTGGTGAACGGGTTCGTCGAGGTGTACCAGGACTGGGTCGACCTCGGCATCGACGGGTTCCGCATCGACACCGTCAAGCACGTCAACCGTGAGTTCTGGGACACCTGGACCACCGAGGTCCTCGACTACGCCCACGCCGCCGGCAAGGACGAGTTCTTCATGTTCGGCGAGGTGTACGACGCCGACCCGAAGCTGCTCTCGCCGTACGTGCGCGAGACCGACATGAGCTCCGTGCTCGACTTCGCCTTCCAGGCCTCGGCCACCAGCTACGCCAGCGGCAACAGCGCGAAGGGACTCGCCGGGATGTTCGCCGGTGATGACCGCTACACGACGCCGGACACCTCCGCGGCCGCGCTGCCGACCTTCCTCGGCAACCACGACATGGGCCGCGTCGGCTACATGCTGAACAGCACCGACGACCCGCTGGCGCGTGACGAGCTCGCCCACGAGCTGATGTACCTCACGCGGGGCCAGCCGGTCGTCTACTACGGCGACGAGCAGGGCTTCGCCGGCACAGGCGGGGACAAGGACGCCCGCCAGACGCTGTTCGCCACGCAGGTGGACTCCTACGCGAACCAGGAGCTGGTCACCGGCGAGACCGCCGGGAGCCAGGACCGCTACGACACCGACGCCCCGCTGTACTCGCTCATCGCCGACCTGTCGGCGCTGCGCGAGAGCACGCCGGCACTGGGACAGGGTGCGCAGATCGAGCGTCACGTCGCCGACGGCGGCGGGATCTACGCGACCAGTCGCGTGGACCGGGACGAGAAGGTCGAGCACCTCGTGGCGCTGAACAACGCCTCCGAGGAGCGCACGGCCACCTTCGCCACCCTCACCCCGGGCGCCACGTACAGCGCGCTGTACGGGGAGACCGGTGAGGTCACGGCCGACGCCTCCGGCGAGGTCACGGTGACCGTCCCGGCGACCTCCGCCGTCGTGCTGGTCGCCGACCGCACGGTCGGTGCCGACACCTCGGGTGACATCAGGCTTGAGGTCCCGGCCGCCGGCGCCGCCGTGTCCGGTGACGCCCCGGTGCGGGCCGCGATCGACGACGCCTGGGCGGAGACCTCCTTCGCGTGGCGCGAGGTCGGCACCACCGACTGGCAGCCGCTCGGCACCGCCGAGGACACGACTCCGCGGGTCTTCCACACCACGGCCGGGCTGCCCGAGGGCACCCTGGTCGAGTACCGCGCGGTGACCGTCGACGCCGACGGCGACCGTGCCGCGGCCTCGACGTTCGCCTCGGTGGGCGTCGACGTCTCCGGGACCGCCGGCGAGGAGGAGCCCCCGAGCGACATCGACATGGTGACCGTGCCCGGCAACCACAACAGCGAGATGGGCTGCGCCGGGGACTGGACGCCGGACTGCGAGAACGCCCGCCTCACCGAGCGCGCCGACGGCGTGTTCGAGGGCACGTTCGACCTGCCGGCCGGTGACTACGAGTACAAGGTCGCGATCAACGGGTCGTGGGACCTCAACTACGGTGCCGGGGGCGAGCAGAACGGCGCCAACGCCTCGTACAGCCACGACGGCGGCGAGATCACCTTCTACTGGGACCCGGTGAGCAAGGACTTCTCCTCGACCGCCCAGGGCCCGATCGTCACGCTGCCCGGTTCCTACCAGGACGAGGCCGGCTGCCCCGGCGACTGGCAGCCCGAGTGCCTCGCGACCTGGGCCAAGGACCCGGACGGCGACGGCGTCTACACCTGGTCCACCGACGCCCTGCCGGGCGGTGCCTACGAGGTCAAGGTGGCCCACGGCATGAGCTGGGACGAGAACTACGGCGTGGACGGGGCGCGCAACGGCGCGAACTACTCCTTCTCCGTGGGGGAGAGTGACACCGTGACGTTCTCCTACGACATCGCGACGCACCTGCTCACCATCGGGACCGAGAACCCGCCGCTGGCGGGCAGCGGGCAGCAGGCCGCGCACTGGGTGCGCGAGGACCTCCTGCTGGCCCCGGACGACCTCGGGACCGGCGACACCTGGACCCTGTGGACCGCCCCCGAGGGCGGCCTCGAGGCCACCATGCCCGACGGTGGCGACGACGGCGGCGCCACCGTGACCGGACCCGACGGCGGCGAGCTGCCCGAGGGTGCGGCCTCCTACACGCTCGAGCCCGGCGACCTGCCGGACGACGTGGCCGAGGACTTCCCGGCGCTGGCCGACCACACGGCGCTGGTGCCGACGTCGGACGGCGAGGCCCTGGACCGCGCGACGGTCGAGGACCTGCTCACCGGCCAGCTCCTGGTGACCCGCACCGACGGCGACACACTCACGGCCGCCACCGGCGTGCAGGTGCCGGGCGTGCTGGACGACCTGTACGCCAAGGAGGCGGCGAGCCGGCCGTTCGGCGTCACGGTGCACCCGAACCTCAAGTGGGCTCTGTTCGGGCTCTGGGCGCCGACGGCGAAGGACGTCGACCTGCTGGTCTGGCCCGCGGGTCGCGACCTGGGTGAGGAGCCCGACCGCTTCGACACCGCCCGCACCGCGGACGGCTCGTGGACGCTGGACGGCAAGGCCGAGGACAAGAAGTACCCCTGGTACGGCGCGCGCTACCAGTTCGCCGTCGAGGTGTACGTCCCCAGCACCGGGCAGGTGGAGGCGAACGTCGTCACCGACCCGTACTCGGTGGCGCTGACCACCGACTCGACGCACTCGGTGGTCGTGTCGCTGGACGACAAGCAGTTCCAGCCGAAGGTCTGGCGCACCAGCGCCCAGCCCGTCGTGGAGCGGCCCGTCGACCAGACGATCTACGAGCTGCACGTGCGGGACTTCTCGGTCGAGGACTCCACGGTCCCCGAGAAGGTGCGGGGCTCCTACCTGGCCTTCGCCGAGTCGGACTCGGACGGCATGACCCACCTGCGTGAGCTGGCCGAGGCCGGCATGACGACGGTGCACCTGCTGCCGACGTTCGACATCGCCTCGATCACCGAGGACCCGGCCGACCAGGAGACCACCGGCGACCTGTCCGGCTTCGCCCCGGACTCCACGGAGCAGCAGGCCGCCGTCGCGGAGGTGCAGGGTCAGGACGCCTTCAACTGGGGCTACGACCCGTACCACTTCACGACGCCGGAGGGCTCGTACGCCGTCGACCGTGAGGGCGGGGCCCGCGTGGCCGAGTTCCGCACGATGGTGGGCTCGCTGCACGAGGCCGGGCTCCAGGTCGTCCTCGACCAGGTGTTCAACCACACCGCCCAGAGCGGCCAGGCCGAGAAGTCGGTGCTGGACCGGGTCGTGCCGGGCTACTACCACCGGCTCAACCCGACCACCGGCGCCGTCGAGACCAGCACCTGCTGCCAGAACGTCGCCACCGAGCACGCGATGGCCGAGCAGCTCATGGTCGACTCGGTCGTCACCTGGGCCCGCGACTACAAGGTCGACGGCTTCCGGTTCGACCTCATGGGTCACCACTCCCGGGACAACATGCTCGCCGTCCGCGAGGCGCTCGACGCGCTGACGGTCGACGAGGACGGCGTGGACGGCTCGGCGGTCTACCTGTACGGCGAGGGCTGGAACTTCGGCGAGGTGGCGGACAACGCCCTGTTCACGCAGGCCACGCAGGGCCAGCTCGGCGGCACCGGGATCGGGACGTTCAGCGACCGGCTCCGCGACGCCGTGCACGGCGGCTCGCCCGTCGACGGTCCGTCGACGTTCACCCAGGGCTTCGGCACCGGGCTGTTCACCGACCCGAACGGGCGCGAGGCCCGCACCGGCGAGCCCGGCACGGTGAACGACGGCGGGGACGACGAGGCGGCCGACCTCGCCCACCAGACGGACCTGGTCCGCCTGGGGCTGGCCGGCAACCTGCGGGACTACACGTTCCTCACCTCGGACGGCGAGATGACCCGGGGCGAGGACCTCGACTACCGCGGCTCCCCGGCCGGCTACGCCGAGTCCCCGGAGGAGGTCGTCACCTACGTCGACGCCCACGACAACGAGACGCTGTTCGACCTGCTCACGCTCAAGCTGCCGCAGGCGACGTCGATGGACGACCGGGTCCGGATGAATACCGTCTCGCTCGGCACGGCGGCACTGGCCCAGACGCCCTCGTTCTGGCACGCCGGCACGGACCTGCTCCGCTCGAAGTCGCTGGACCGCAACTCCTACGACTCCGGCGACTGGTTCAACGCCATCGACTGGACGGGTCAGGACAACGGGTTCGCCCGGGGTCTGCCGATGGCCGCGGACAACGAGGAGAAGTGGCCGCTCATGGCGCCGCTGCTGGCCGACCCGGCGCTCAAGCCGACGCCGGAGCACATCGCCACGGCCTCCGCGCAGGCGCGGGAGCTGCTGGAGCTGCGGTCCTCGACGCAGCTGCTCCGGCTGGGGTCGGCCGAGCTCATCCAGGAGAAGGTCTCGTTCCCGGGCTCGGGTCCGGACGCCGTCCCGGGCGTCATCGTCATGGCGATCGACGACACGGTCGGTGCCGACGTCGACCCGGCGCTCGACGGGGCGCTCGTGGTGTTCAACGCCTCGCCCGAGGCGGCCACGATCGACCTGCCGGACCTCGCCGGACGGGGCTTCGAGCTCTCGCCGGTGCAGGCCGGCGGCGTCGACCCCGTCGTCCAGGAGACCTCCTGGGACCGTGACGCCGGGAGCGTGACGGTGCCGGCGCGGACCGTGGCGGTGCTGGTCGAGCCCCAGGGCTGACAGCGGTCCACGACGGCGTGCAGGCCGGGAGGCGGAGCTCAGGCTCGGCCTCCCGGCCTGCGCATGTCTGCGTCGTTCCCCGCCTCGTCCTCACGCCGGTGAGCCCGCGTCCGCCAGGAAGGTCTGCACCTCCCGGGTGAAGGCGTCGGGGCTCTCGACGTTGCTCAGGTGCCCGACGCCGGGCAGCACGACGAGACGGGACCCGGGAATGGCCTCGTGGAGGGCCGCAGCGACCGGCAGGGGTGCGCGGACGTCGAGCTCGCCGTGCAGCACGAGCGTGGGCACGCGGATGCTCCCGAGGGCGTCGCGCAGGTCGGCACCGGCCATCGCCTCGAGCATGGTCAGGCTCGCGCGCGGGTGGACGCCGGCCATCAGGTCGAGGGTCCGCGTCCGCAGAGCGGTCGGTGCGGCCGGGGCCAGCAGGCCGGGCACGTACTCCGGCAGCCAGACGTCGGGGTCGCGGGTGACGTCGTCGGTGGCGCGCCGGAGCCGGCGGTCGACCTCGTCGGGCGAGAGCGACCCCGCCCAGCCGGCGTAGGCGCCGCAGAGGACGAGGCTCCGGGGAACCTTTGGGTGCCGGGTCGCCAGGGCGAGCGCCACCCCGCCGCCGAACGAGAGCCCCAGGACGTGCGGCCGGTCGAGGCCGAGGGCGGAGACGAACCCCGCGAGGGTGTCGGCGTAGTCGTCGAGCGTGAAGTCCTCCGGCGGGTCGTCGGAGCCGCCGGCGCCCGGGGCGTCCCAGGCGACGACGTCGAACCGGTCGGCGAGCGCGTCGAGCTGCGGCTCCCACGCCCGGCTGTCGAACCCGAAGCCGCCGTGGAGCAGCACCAGGGGATCGCCTCGGCCCGTCCGTCGGTAGGTGATCCGCCGGCCCGAGACGGTGACCGCGTCCATGCTCCGAGCATGGCATCGTGGGGGCCGGCTGCGCTCCCCGGTCTCGGCGACCGCGGTGCGCATAGGTTCGAGAGTCAAACGCAGGAAGTTCCTCTTTCGGTCAATCCGGGCCCTGAGCGATGGTTGTTAACGCTCACCTGTAACCGGATCGTGATGATCTTGTCCCTCCAGAGCGTTGACTTCGAGTCCCGAACTCAGCAGAGTGTTCCTCGGTCGTCATGACGGCGGCCTTGGTCCGGCCCTCGGTGGGCACCGGCGGTGAAGGTCGCCGCCGGCGGGACCCTCGACGACGAGAAGGAGCGCGAGGATGCGACTCGGCAACAAGATGGGCGCGGTGGCCGCGGGTGCGGCGCTGACGCTCTCCCTGGCCGCCTGCGGTGGCGAGGGCGCGGGCTCCGGCACGGACGGTGCCGCGGGCGACGGCGACGAGAACGTCAAGGTCGGCGTCGCGATGCCGACGCAGACCTACGAGCGCTGGATCCAGGACGGCGGCAACGTCGAGGCCGGGCTCGAGGAGCTCGGGTACGACGTCGACCTGCAGTTCGCGAACGACGACATCCCCACCCAGACCCAGCAGATCGACTCGATGATCACCGAGGGCGTCGACGTCCTGATCATCGCCTCGATCGACGGCACGGCGCTGACCAGCCAGCTCGAGGCGGCCGCCGCGGCGAACATCCCGGTCATCGCCTACGACCGCCTGATCCGCGACAGCGAGAACGTGGACTTCTACACCACGTTCGACAACCGTGCGGTCGGCGTCGCCCAGGCCAACGCCCTGCTGCGCGGCCTCGGCTACTTCGACGAGAACGGCGAGCCCACCGGTGAGGAGGGCCCGTACAACATCGAGCTCTTCGCCGGGTCGCCGGACGACAACAACGCGACCTTCTTCTTCGAGGGTGCGATGTCGGTCCTGCAGCCGCTGATGGACGAGGGCGTCGTCGAGGTGCCCTCCGGCCAGACCAGCTTCGACCAGGTCAGCACGCAGCGCTGGGAGCTCGAGACCGCTCAGAGCCGCATGGAGGACCTGCTGACCTCCACGTACACGGGCAACGACAAGAAGCTCGACGGTGTGCTCGCCCCGGCGGACGTGCTCTCCCGCGGCATCATCAACGCCCTCCAGGGCTCGGGCATGGGCCCGACGATCGAGGAGGGCCTGCCGATCGTCACCGGTCAGGACGCCGAGATCTCCAACGTCAAGCTGATCAACGAGGGCGTCCAGTCCTCGACGATCTTCAAGGACACGCGCAAGCTCGCCGAGCAGGCCGTGGCCGCGACGGAGTCCTTCGTCGAGGGCGAGGAGCCCGAGGCGAACGACACCGAGACCTACGACAACGGCGTGAAGGTCGTCCCGTCCTACCTGCTGGAGGTCGAGACCGTCTTCGCCGAGGACATCGAGCCGGTCCTCGTGGACTCCGGCTACTACACGATGGACGAGGTCGAGTCCGGCCAGACCGCGGAGTGATCCCGCGGGTCTGACCCACCTCATCACGGCCGGGCCGTCCGTCGTGCGCCAACCCGCCACGACGGACGGCCCGCCCCGGGTCCGCCGCCGGCCAGTCGCCGCGGTCGTACCCCCACCCAAGGAGGGACGAGAGCGTAGATGAGCACCATCCTGGAGATGCGCTCCATCACCAAGGAGTTTCCCGGCGTCAAGGCGCTGTCGGACGTCACCCTCACCGTCGAGCAGGGCGAGATCCACGCCATCTGCGGCGAGAACGGCGCCGGCAAGTCGACGCTGATGAAGGTGCTGTCGGGCGTCTACCCGCACGGCACCTACGACGGCGAGATCGTCTTCGACGGGTCCACGGCCGAGTTCGGGTCCATCTCGGACTCCGAGCGCGAGGGCATCGTCATCATCCACCAGGAGCTCGCCCTGGTGCCGTACCTGTCGGTCGCCGAGAACATCTTCCTCGGCAACGAGACCCGGGGGCGTTTCGGTCTGGTCGACTGGAACGCGGCCAACCACCAGGCGTCCGCCCTGCTCGAGCGCGTCGGCCTGCACGAGAACCCGACCACTCCGATCGGCCAGCTCGGCGTCGGCAAGCAGCAGCTCATCGAGATCGCCAAGGCGCTCTCGAAGGAGGTGCGCCTGCTCATCCTCGACGAGCCGACCGCCGCCCTGAACGACACGGACTCCGAGCACCTGCTCGAGCTCCTGCGCGCGCTGCGCGCCGAGGGCATCACCTGCATCATCATCTCCCACAAGCTCAACGAGATCGAGGAGATCGCCGACCGGACGACCATCATCCGCGACGGGCAGACGATCGAGACGATCGACATGTCCGAGACGGGGTCCACGCAGGACCGGATCATCCGCGGCATGGTGGGACGCGACATCGAGAACCGCTACCCGCACCGGACGCCGGACATCGGCGACGAGGTGCTGCGGGTCGAGGACTGGAGCGTCGACCACCCCACCCAGGCCGGGCGACAGGTGATCACCGACGCCGCGTTCTCGGTCCGCGCCGGGGAGGTCGTGGGGATCGCCGGGCTCATGGGCGCCGGCCGCACCGAGCTGGCCATGAGCGTCTTCGGCCGGTCCTGGGGCCGCAACATCCGCGGCTCGGTCTACAAGGACGGCCAGAAGATCCAGGTCCGCACCGTCGCGGAGGCGATCCGGCACAACATCGCCTACGCCACGGAGGACCGCAAGCAGTACGGCCTCAACCTCATCGACGACATCCGGCACAACATCTCCGCCGCCGGCCTGTCCAAGCTCGCCCCCGGCGGCTGGGTCAACAGCAACGAAGAGCTGAAGGTCGCCGAGGAGTACCGTGACTCGCTGAACATCAAGACCCCCAACGTCGTGGCGGAGGTCGGCAAGCTCTCCGGCGGGAACCAGCAGAAGGTCGTGCTGTCCAAGTGGCTGTACACCGACCCGGACGTGCTGATCCTCGACGAGCCGACCCGCGGCATCGACGTCGGTGCGAAGTACGAGATCTACACGATCATCAACAAGATGGTCGCGGCGGGGAAGGCGGTCGTCGTCATCTCCTCCGAGCTGCCCGAGCTGCTCGGCATCTGCGACCGCGTGTACACCCTCGCCTTCGGTCGCATCACGGGTGAGCTCCCCGTCGCCGAGGCGACGCAGGAACGCCTCATGGAGCTCATGACCCTCGAGCGCGACCAGCCCCTGCCCACGAAGGAACTCACCTCATGAACGCCATCGCCTCGCTCCGGGACACGCTGACCCGGAACATGCGCCAGAGCGGCATCCTCGTCGCGTTCGTCGCGATCGTCGCGCTGTTCGCCGCGCTGCACCCCGCCTTCCTGTCCCCGACGAACCTGACGAACATCGTCCTGCAGTACTCCTACATCCTGATCCTCGCGATCGGGATGGTGATGATCATCGTCGCCGGGCAGATCGACCTGTCCGTCGGGTCGGTGGTCGCTCTGACAGGAGCCGTGTCGGCGGTCGTCGTCGTCCGTAACGGGATGCCCTGGTGGGCCGGTGTGCTCGCCGCGCTGCTCGTCGGGCTCATGGTCGGCATCTGGCAGGGCTTCTGGGTCGCCTACGTCGGCATCCCCGGCTTCATCGTGACCCTGGCGGGCATGCTGCTGTTCCGCGGCCTGACCTTCCTGGTGCTCGACAACGCCTCGCTGTCGCCGTTCGGCGGCACCTACTACGACATCGCCAACGGGTTCCTCAACGGGTTGCTCGGCGGGTACGGGTACGACGTCTTCACCCTGGTGATCTTCGGCATCGCCGTCGTCGGCTTCGCCGTCTCCCAGTGGCGGACCCGTCAGGGCAAGATCGCCTACCAGCAGTCGGTCGAGTCCATGCCGCTGTTCGTGCTGAAGCTCGTGCTCGTCGCGGCGGTCGTCATGTGGTTCGGCTACCAGCTCGCGTCCTCGCGCGGTCTGCCGGTCGTGCTGATCATCCTGTCCGTGCTGATCATCGCCTACACGCTGGTCACCCAGAAGTCGGTGTTCGGCCGCCACGTCTACGCCGTCGGCGGCAACCGGCACGCCGCGGAGCTGTCCGGCGTCGCCGTGAAGAAGATCAACTTCTGGATCTTCGTCAACATGGGCGTGCTGGCCTCGGTCGCCGGCATCGTCTACTCCTCGCGCATGAACGGTGCCCAGCCGGGCGCCGGCAACATGTTCGAGCTCGACGCGATCGCGGCCTGCTTCATCGGCGGTGCCTCGACGACCGGCGGCGTGGGCCGGGTCGGCGGCGCCATGATCGGTGGTCTGATCATGGCGGTCATGTCCAACGGCATGCAGCTCATGGGTGTGCCGCAGTCGATGCAGCAGGTCGTCAAGGGCCTGGTGCTGCTGCTGGCGGTCGCCTTCGACATCTGGAACAAGAAGCGGGCCGCGGCCGCCCGCTGAGTCCGGAGCTCGATGCCGACGGGCGGGTGGGACCTCCCACCCGCCCGTCGGCATCCCCTCTACACTCCAGGTCGTGAAGGGACGGCAGTCGATGGCGCGCACGCAGTCGTCGTTGCGGGAGGCCAACCGCTCCCGCGTGGTCGACGCCGTCAAGAAGTACGGCAGCCTGACCCAGGTGGAGCTGGCCGGTGCCACAGGCCTGTCCGCCGCCACCGTCTCCACCATCGTCAAGGAGCTCGTCGCCTCCGAGGTGGTCGAGGTCCGCAACACCGTCCGCTCCGGGCGGCGGGCCCAGCTCGTCACGCTCTCGCACCGCGTCGGCCTGGTGGCCGGCGTCGTCGTCGGGTACCGCACGATGCGGGTGGCGCTCGCCGACGTCGCCCACGAGGTCCTCGCCGAGCAGACGCTCCCGCTGCCGGCCGACCACCGGTCCGACACCAGCCTCGACCGGGCAGCGCTGCTCGTCGTGGACCTGCTCGAGCGGGTCGGCTCGACCCTCGACGACCTGCTCGGCATCGGGCTCGGGATCCCCGCGCCCGTGCACCCCACCACCGGGATGATCAGCGTCCGCGGCGTGCTGCGGGGCTGGGACTCCGTGCAGATCGCCCAGGTGCTGGAGAAGCGGCTGGCCCGCCCGGTGTTCGTCGACAACGACGCCAACCTCGGGGCGCTCGCCGAGTCGACGATGGGCGTCGGGCGCCCGTGGCGGGACATGGTCTACGTCAGCGTCTCCCACGGCGTCGGGGCCGGGATCGTCATCGGCGGGACGGTGCACCGTGGCGTCGACGGCACGGCGGGGGAGATCGGCCACGTCCAGGTCGACCCGGCCGGGCGCATCTGCCTGTGCGGCAGCCGCGGCTGCCTGAACACCGTGGTGGGGCTGCCCGCGCTGCTCGAACCGCTGCAGACCAGCCACGGCAACCTCTCCCTGCGCGACGTCGTGCGGCTGGCCGGGGACGACGACCCCGGCTGCCGGGAGATCGTGGCCGACGCCGGGGAGCGGGTCGGCGCCGTCATCGCCGCGCTCGCGACGGGGCTCGGGCCCCAGGGCGTCGTCGTCGGCGGGGAGCTCGCCGAGACGGGCGAGACCTTTCTGGCACCCTTGCGTGCGGCGCTCGAACGCCGCACGGTGCTCAACCAGGCCGGCGGCCCCGAGGTGGTGCCCGCCGCGCTGGGTCTGCGGGCCGAGCTGGTGGGCGCCGTCGCCCTCGCGCTCCAGCACACCGACGTGTTCGAGCGCCCCGACCGTACCGACGAGGAGATGGCTGGACGATGAGGCCGCCGGCACCGCACCGCACACCCCTGCTCGCCCTGCACGAGGTGAGCAAGTACTTCGGCGCCGTCGAGGCGCTGGTGGGCGTCGACCTCGAGGTGCACTCGCACGAGGTCGTCGCGCTCGTGGGGGACAACGGCGCCGGCAAGTCGACCCTGGCGCAGATCGTGGCCGGGGTGCTGTCCCCGGACGCCGGCCAGATCGAGATCGCCGGCAAGCCGGTGACGATCTCCTCGCCGTCGGCGGCCAACGAGCTCGGCGTGGCCAGCGTGTTCCAGGACCTGGCGGTGTGCGAGAACCTCGACGTCACGGCGAACGTGTTCCTCGGACGGGAGCAGCGCAACCGGTTCGGGCTGATGCACGACGGCGCGATGGAGGTCGAGACGCGCCGGCTGCTCGAGCGGCTCACCGTGCGCATCCCGTCGGTGCGGACCACGCTGCGCCAGCTCTCGGCCGGTCAGCGCCAGGCGGTGGCGATCGCGCGCACGCTCATCGGCGACCCGCGCATCGTCGTCCTCGACGAGCCGACGGCCGCGCTGTCGGTGGCCCAGACCGGCGAGGTGCTCACGCACATCCAGCGGCTGCGCGACCTGGGTCTGGGCGTGATCCTCATCAGCCACAACCTCAACGACGTCCGCGCGGTCGCCGACCGCATCGAGGTGCTGCGCCACGGGCGCAACAACGGGTCCTTCCGCGCCACCGCCTCGCACGAGTCGATCCTGGCCGCCATCACCGGGGCGGCCTGAGTCCAGGGTCGCCTCAGCGGCGTTCGTGGTCGGCGAGCCCGAACGTGTCGTGCGGGTCGACGTGCGCGAGGATCGCGTCCAGCACCCGCGTCAACGACCGCACGTCGGCAGGGTCGAGGTCGTCGTAGACGTTCTCCAGCACCGTGCGGGCGTGCCCCGGTGCGCTCGCCACGACCTTCTCCCAGCCGGCGTCGGTGAGCCGGGCGACGGTGGCGCGGCGGTCGTCGGGCGCGGGGCCGCGCGTGAGGTAGCCGCGCTCCTCGAGCCGGCGCGCGACGTGGGAGAGTCGCGGCAGCGTGGCGCTGGTGAGCCGGGCGAGGTCGCTCATGCGCAGCGACCGGTCCGGGGCCTCGGACAGCATCGCCAGCGTGAGGTACTCGAAGTGCGTCAGGTGGGCGTCGCGGCGGAGCTGCTGGTCGAGCAGCGCGGGCAGCAGGCTGATGACGGCCTGCAGGCGGAGCCAGCTGCGCATCTGCTCGTCGTCGAGCCAGCGCGGGGGTTCGCCCTCGTCCATGGGAAGGTCTCCTCGTCCTGATTGGTTGACACGACAACTGTACCGCCTTACCTTGGTTGTAGCGTCAACCAAATGGCGGGCGCCCCCACCGAGGAGGAACACTCATGACCAGCAGCATCAGCATCATCGGCGCCGGGAACATGGGCACCGCGATCGCCGGCCTCGCCCTCGCCGCGGGCTCCGAGGTCCAGGTCGTGGCGCGCGACGTCACCGCCGCCGAGGCCGTCGACCCCGCCGTGGACGCCGCGGAGCTCGGCAAGCCGCTCACCGGCGACGTCGTCGTGCTCGCCCTGCCGTACCCCGCCCTCGACGACGTCGTCGCCACCTACGGCGACCAGCTCGCCGGGCGCACCGTCGTCGACATCACCAACCCGCTCGACTTCTCGACCTTCGACGCCCTCGTCGTGCCCGCGGACTCGTCCGCCGCCGCGGAGCTCGCCGCCGCGGTCCCCGGGGCCTCGGTGGTCAAGGCGTTCAACACCAACTTCGCCGCCACCCTCGCCACCGGCACCGTCGGCGACGTGCCCACGACCGTCCTCGCGGCCGGGGACGACGCCGACGCCAAGGCCGCCCTCGCCGCCGCCCTCGACGGGTCCGCCGTCCGCGTCGTCGACGCCGGGTCGCTGCGGCGCGCCCGCGAGCTCGAGGCGCTGGGCTTCCTCCAGCTCACCCTCGCCGCCGGCGAGAAGACCGCGTGGACCACCGGTTTCGCGCTGCTCTGACCCGTCCCACCCCGTCCACCCCGCCCAGGAGCCGACCCATGAACACCGCGACCCCGCACGCCGACGACCTCCTCGCGGCCGCGACCACGATGGGAGCCGTCACGCTCCACGTCGGTGATCTCGCCGCGATGAGCGCCTACTACCGCGAGGCGATCGCGCTCACCGAGCTGCCCGACCTGGGCGCCCCCGACCGGGTCGTGCTCGGGCGGGGCCGCACCCCCGTCGTCGTGCTCCGGCACACGCCGGGACTGCCGGCGACGTCACGGCACCAGGCCGGGCTCTTCCACACGGCCGTCCTGTTCGACACCGAGGAGGCGCTCGCCGCCGCCGTGGTGCACGCCGCCCGGCACCCGCTGTCCCGGTTCGTGGGGAACGCCGACCACTGGGTCTCCCGGGCGTTCTACTTCACCGACCCCGAGGACAACGGCATCGAGCTCTACTGGGACCGGCCGCGGGACACCTGGCAGCGGTCCGGGGGCCGGGTCGCGATGGGGACGGACTGGTTCGACCCGCAGGCCTATCTCCAGCAGCACCTGGACGAGTCGGCGCTGGCCGGCGCCTCCGGACAGGGAGCCCAGGTGGGCCACGTCCACCTGCAGGTCGGCGACATCCCCACCGCACAGCGGTTCTACGTCGACACCCTCGGCTTCGAGGTCATGGCGGACCTGCCCGGCGCGCTGTTCGTCGCGGCGGGCGGGTACCACCACCACCTGGCGGTGAACACCTGGAACAGCGCCGGGGCGGGGCCGCGGGCCGCGTCGCTCGGCCTGGGGCAGGTGGCGCTCACCGTCCCCGGGCAGGACGACGTCGAGGCCCTGCGCGACCGGCTGCGCCACGCGCGCGTGCCGGTGCGCGACGACGGCCGGACCCTGCGCTTCGACGACCCGTGGAAGACGGTGGTCGAGGTCTCGGTCGGCTGATCGGCAGCGAGAGCAGGGAGCAGGGGGAAGCCCGGGGCGCGGTCGTCCATCGCGAAGTGCAGGTCGCGCAGCGACCGTGAACGCGACCGTGCCCCGGGCTTCCCCCTGCTCCCGACCTCCGGCTCAGTGGAAGACGACGGTGCGGTGACCGTTGAGGAGCACGCGGTGCTCGGCGTGCCACCGCACCGCGCGGGCCAGCGTGCGCCGCTCGACGTCCTCGCCCAGCGCCACGAGCTGACGGACGGCCCGGGAGTGGTCGACGCGTTCGACGTCCTGCTCGATGATCGGCCCCTCGTCGAGGTCGCCGGTGACGTAGTGGGACGTCGCCCCGATGAGCTTGACCCCGCGGTCGTGGGCCTGCGCGTACGGGCGGGCGCCCTTGAACGACGGCAGGAACGAGTGGTGGATGTTGATCACGCGGCCGTTGAGGTCGCGGCACAGCTCGTCGGACAGGATCTGCATGTACCGGGCGAGCACGACCAGCTCGACGTCCAGCTCGGCCACCAGGGACCGCAACCGGTCCTCCGCCTCCGCCTTGGTCGCCGACGTGACCGGCACGTGGTGGAACGGCTTGCCGTAGAAGTCGGCGATGTCCGCCAGGTCGGGGTGGTTGCCCACCACGCCGACGACGTCGATCGGCATCCCCTGGTCGCGCTCGCGGTAGAGGAGGTCGACCAGGCAGTGCGCCGCCTTGGACACCATGACCAGCGTGCGCATCGGCCGTCCGACGACGTCCAGGGCCCAGGTCATGCCGAACCGGTCCGCGACGTCCGCGACGGCCGGCTCCAGCTCGTCGCGCGAGGCGTGTGACTCGACCTGGACGCGCATGAAGAACAGCCCGGAGCTCGGATCGCCGAACTGCTGGGACTCGGTGATGTTCCCGTCGTGCTGGGCGAGCATCCCGCTGACGGCGTGGACGATGCCCGGCCGGTCGGGGCAGGACAGCGTCAGCACCCACTCGGTGGGCGGTCCGGCGGCGGGCGCGGCGAAGGAGTCGTTCGGCTGCGTGGTCACGCACGCCATTGTCGCCCAGTTCTGCCACGATGGACCCATGAGCGACACCACCGCCACGTCCGGCCGGCCCGACGAGGTGCCTGCCCGTTCGGAGGCGCCGACCCGCATCGCCCTCGTCGACGACGCCCACGCCGGCGAGCTGCTGACGCTGCGCCGCGCGGCGTTCGTCTCCGAGGCCCAGGTCTACGGCGACCCGAACATCCCGCCGCTGACGCAGACCCTGCACGAGCTGCGCGAGGACATGGCGCGGGACGACGTCGTCACGATCGGTGCCTGGACCGGGGAGCGTCTCGTGGGCTCGATCCGGGTCGAGCTGCAGGACGGCCGGGCCACCCTGGGGCGGCTGGCGGTCGCACCCGACCAGCAGGGCCGTGGCCTGGGGACGACGCTGCTCTTCGCCATCCTCGACCACCTGCCCGATGACGTGTCCGAGATCTGGGCCTTCACCGGCAAGGACTCGCAGCAGAACCTGGCGATGTACACCAAGCACGGTTACGAGGCCCAGTACGACGAGGCGGCGGGTGAGCTCACCTACACCTACCTGCGCCGGGTGCTGCACGAGGTGAACGCGCGCAACGCCGGCGAGCGTCCGGCCGGTTCGCCCGCCGACCGCCCGTGACCGGCCCGACGGCGGCGCGTACGGTGCGCCGGCCGTCCATGGCGGACGTCGCGGCGCTCGCGGGGGTGTCCCACCAGACCGTCTCCCGCGTGCTCAACGCCCACCCGAGCGTCCGGGAGGCGACCCGCGACAAGGTCCTGGCCGCCATCGAGGAGCTCGGCTACCGCCGCAACAGCGCCGCCCGGGCCCTGGTGACGTCCCGCTCCGCGACGCTCGGCGTGGTGACCACCGGGTCCGCGTTGTTCGGTCCGACGAGCACGCTCATCGCGGTCGAGGAGGCGGCACGGGACCAGGGCTACTTCGTCTCGGTCGCCACGTTGCGCAGCTACGACACGGCGTCGATCAACCAGGTCCTCGAGCACTTCATGGCGCAGGGCGTCGACGGGATCGTCGTCATCGCGCCGCACGACGCGGTGGCCGCCGCGGTCGAGTCGTTCCGCTCCCCGGTCCCCGTCGTGCTGGTGGCGGCGCTGGAACCGTCGTCGGCGGACGCCTCCGGGCCGTCCACCCTGTCGGTCGCCGTGGACCAACGGGCCGGTGCCCGGCTCGCGACCGAGCTGCTGCTCGACCTGGGGCACGCCGACGTCGTGCACGTCGCCGGCCCGCAGGACTGGTTCGACGCGCGCGAGCGCCTGGCCGGCTGGCGCGAGGCGCTCGACGCGCACGGGGTGCGTCCCGCCCGGCCCCGCGAGTGCTCCTGGTCCGCCGGTGACGGCTACGCGGCGGGGCGGGATCTCGCCGAGGCCGTGGCCGCGGGGGAGGGGCCGACAGCGGTCTTCGCGGGGAACGACCAGCTCGCCCTCGGCGTCCTGCGCGCCGTGTGGGAACGCGGCCTGCGGGCGCCCGAGGACGTGTCGGTGGTGGGGTTCGACGACGTCGCCGGGGCGGCGTACTTCGTGCCGCCGCTGACGACGGTGCGTCAGCCGTTCGCCGAGGTCGGTGCGCACGCGGTGGCGATGGTGCTGGGCTCGCTGGCGGGGGACACGGTGGCGACCCGGCGCATCGCGCCGGAGCTGGTCGTGCGGTCCTCGACGGCGCCGCCGCGGCCGACGGCGCGGTAGTCGGACCTGCCCGGACGGCGACGTTTGGGCATCCATGATGTGAGCGTTAACATGTGACGGGACCATGCGAGGAGGAACCTGGGATGACGCGGCACGACGAGGCGACCGGCAGCCGGGACGCCATCACCGCCGGGCGGACCACGCTCGGGATCGAGCTCGGCTCGACGAACATCAAGGCGTGCCTGGTCGGCCCGGAGCACGAGGTGCTGGCCAGCGGTACGCACGGCTGGGAGAACGAGCTCTCCGACGGGCTGTGGACCTACTCCCTGGAGGCCGTGCACGCCGGGCTGCAGGGCGCCTACGCCGCGCTCGTGGCGGACGTCGAGCAGCGGTACGGCGTGCGCCCCACCACGTACGGCGCGCTGGGCGTCTCGGCGATGATGCACGGCTATCTCGCGTTCGACGCGGACGGCGAGCTGCTGGTCCCGTTCCGGACCTGGCGCAACACCAGCACAGGCCCCGCCGCCGCGAAGCTGTCCGACCTGTTCGGCCACAACATCCCGCTGCGCTGGTCGATCGCGCACCTGTACCAGGCGATCCTCGACGACGAGCCGCACGTCCCGCAGATCGCGTCCTTCACCACGCTCGCCGGCTACGTCCACCGGATGCTGACGGGCCGGCACGTCCTCGGTGTCGGTGACGCCTCCGGCATGTTCCCGATCGACCCGGTCACCCGGGACTACGACCGGCGGCTGCTCGACCAGTTCCGCCACCTCGTCGCCGCCGAACGGCCCGGTCTCCAGGTCGAGGGTCTGCTGCCCGAGGTGCTGCCCGCCGGCGCCGACGCCGGTCATCTGACCGCCGAGGGGGCCGCCCTGCTGGACCCCACCGGCGAGCTGCAGGCCGGTCCGGTGCTGTGCCCGCCCGAGGGCGACGCCGGCACCGGGATGGTCGCCACGAACGCCGTCGCGCCGCGCACGGGCAACATCAGCGCCGGCACCTCGATCTTCGCCATGGTCGTGCTCGAGAAGCCGCTGACCGGCGTCCACCACGAGCTGGACCTGGTGACCACACCCGCCGGCGACCTCGTGGCGATGGTCCACTGCAACAACGGCGCGAGCGAGCTCGACGCCTGGGCCGGGGTCTTCGCCGAGTTCGCCACGGCGCTCGGGCACCCCAGCCAGGCCGACGCCGTCTTCGAGGCCCTGTTCGGGGCCGCCCTCGACGGCGAGGCCGACGGCGGCGGGCTGCTGGCCTACAACTACCTCGCCGGGGAACCGATCACCGGGCTCGACGAGGGGCGTCCGCTCGTCGTGCGCACCCCGGACAGCCGCCTGACGCTGGCCAACCTGATGCGCACCCAGATCTACGGCGCCTTCGGCACCCTGGCGCTGGGCATGAAGGTGCTGCACGGCGAGGGCGTCGCCGTCGACACGATGTTCGCCCACGGAGGCATGTTCCGGACCGCCGGCGTCGCCCAGCGTCTGCTCGCGGCCGCCGTCGACGCGCCCGTCGCCGTCGGGCGGACCGCCTCGGCGGGCGGCGCCTGGGGGATCGCGGTCCTCGCGGCCTTCACCCGCGCGGCCGCCGCGGAGCCCGGTCTGACCCTGGACGGGTACCTCGCCGACCGCGTCTTCGCCGACGCCGAGCTGGACGTCGCCCGGCCCGACGCCGACGACGTCGCCGGCTTCACGGCCTACCTCGAGCGGTACTCCGCCGGTCTCGCCGTCGAACGTGCCGCCACCGAAGCCCTCTGACGACCACCGGAACCGAACGGGAGACCCCATGCCGAACGCCGCCCGCCCGACCGAGGTGCCGGCGCACCTGCGCGCCGCCGTCGACGCCGCCAAGCAGAAGGTCGCCGCCCTGCACGCCGAGCTGCCTCGCTGGGAGCTCGTGGTGTGGACCGCCGGCAACGTCTCCGAGCGGGTCCGGGACGATCAGGGAGGGCCTGACGGCGCGGGCGACCTCCTCGTCATCAAGCCGTCCGGGGTCTCCTACGACGACATCACCCCCGAGGCCATGGTCGTGTGCGACGTGCAGGGCCGTCTCGTCGAGGGGGACCGTTCACCCTCGTCCGACACCGCGGCGCACGCCTACGTCTACGCGCACATGCCCGAGGTCGGTGGCGTGGTGCACACCCACTCGACCTACGCCACGGCGTGGGCCGCGCGGGGTGAGGAGATCCCCTGCGTGCTGACGATGATGGCCGACGAGTTCGGCGGGCCGATCCCCGTCGGACCGTTCGCGGTCATCGGGGACGACTCCATCGGCCGCGGCATCGTCGAGACCCTGCGCGGGTCCCGCTCCCCGGCGGTGCTGATGGCGAACCACGGCCCCTTCACCATCGGCGGGGACGCCCGGGCGGCGGTCAAGGCGGCGGTGCTGTGCGAGGAGGTCGCCCGGGCGGTGCACGTCGCCCGGCAGGTCGGCGAGCCCGTGCCGATCGCGCAGCAGCACGTCGACGCCCTCTACGACCGCTACCAGAACGTCTACGGCCAGCGCTGACGGCGCCGTCGGACTCGAAAGGACAGATGATGAGCAAGCCCTACGGTGACCGCGAGGTCTGGTTCCTCACCGGCAGCCAGGACCTGTACGGTCCCGAGACGCTGGAGCAGGTCGCCCGGCAGTCCCAGGAGGTCGCCGCCGCGCTCGACGCATCCGGCGACGTGCCCGCGAAGGTGGTGTGGAAGCCGGTCCTGAAGGACTCCGCCGCCATCCGTCGCGCGATGCTCGAGGCGAACAGCGACGACGACGTCCTCGGTGTCGTGACCTGGATGCACACGTTCAGCCCGGCCAAGATGTGGATCGCCGGCCTGGACGCCCTGCGCAAGCCGTTGCTGCACCTGCACACGCAGGCGAACGTCGAGCTCCCGTGGTCGGAGATCGACATGGACTTCATGAACCTCAACCAGGCCGCGCACGGCGACCGGGAGTACGGCTACATGCTGACCCGCCTCGGCGTCGCCCGCACCACCGTGGTGGGCCACGTGTCCGACCCCGCGGTGCAGCGGCGCGTCGGCACCTGGGTCCGCGCCGCGGCCGGCCGCCTGGCCACCCAGGAGCTGAGGCTGGTCCGCTTCGGCGACAACATGCGCAACGTCGGCGTCACCGAGGGCGACAAGACCGAGGCCGAGCTGCAGTTCGGCGTCAGCGTGAGCACGTGGGGCGTCAACGACCTGGTCGCCGCCGTCGAGGCGGTGGCCGCGACCGACGTCGACGCGCTGGTCGCCGAGTACGAGTCGCTCTACGACGTCGCTCCCGAGCTGTGCGCCGGGGGAGAGTGGCACGAGTCGCTGCGGTACGCGGCCCGCCAGGAGCTCGCGATGGAGGCCTTCCTGGTCGAGCGCGGCGCCAAGGCGTTCACCACGAACTTCGAGGACCTCGGCGCGCTGCGCCAGCTCCCGGGCCTCGCGGTGCAGCGCCTCATGAGCAAGGGCTACGGCTTCGGCGCCGAGGGCGACTGGAAGACGGCCGTGCTCGTGCGCGCCGCCAAGGTGATGGGCGAAGGGCTGCCCGGCGGCGCCTCCCTCATGGAGGACTACACCTACGACCTCACGCCCGGGTCGGAGCTCATCCTCGGGGCGCACATGCTCGAGATCTGCCCGTCCCTGACGACGTCGAGGCCCCGGGTCGAGATCCACCCGCTCGGCATCGGCGGCAAGGAGGACCCGGTGCGCATGGTGTTCGACACCGACGCCACCGAGGGCGCGGTCGTCGTGTCGCTGGCCGACATGCGCGACCGGTTCCGCCTCACCGCGAACGTCGTCGACGTCGTGCCGCCCGCGCAGGAGCTGCCGAACCTGCCGGTGGCCCGGGCCGTGTGGAGGCCGCGGCCGGACTTCCCCACGTCGGCCGAGGCCTGGCTGACCGCCGGCGGCGCGCACCACACGGTGATGTCCACGGCCGTCGGCATCGAGGCGTTCGAGATGTTCGCGCAGATCAGCGGGACCGAGCTGCTGGTCATCGACGAGGACACGACGCGCCGCGGGTTCGCCGACCAGGTGCGCTGGAACCAGGTCTACTACAAGCTCGCCCAGGGGCTCTGACCCGCCCCACCCGTGAGGCGACGAGCGTCCCTGTCCCTGCCGTCACCCGCTGACCCGCCGGGACAGGGACGCTCGTGCGCGTGCTCCCGGTGGCGCGTCGAGTGTTCCGGCCTGGTCACGATCGGCCTCCGATGCCCGGCGAAGCGTTGACTTCTCGAACGTGCACCTGTTGATATATGGCGTCATCACCATTTTTCGGAGGAATACGTGACTCAGCAGGACGTCTCGGCGACCACCTCGAGCGGCGCCGCACCGAGGCCCCGGTACCGCGGTCGGCACCTGCCGATGGTGGCCGTCGTCATCGCCGCGTTCATCGCCACGGCGCTGGCCTACAGCGGCATGGTCCTGTTCGGGCTCGAGGTCGCGAACATGGCGCCGGTCGAGGCCTACGCGCTCGCCGGGTTCCTCGAGGTCAGCCTGGTGGCCGTCGCGCTCATGGCGCGCAACGCGGCCCTCGAGGGGCGTCCGTACGGGGTGCTCCTGACCCTGACGTGGGTCCTGTCCGGCACCTCCGGCGTTTTCGCGGCGCTGCACGAGATCGCCGTCCCGAACGAGTCGACGCCCTACATGGTGGTCTTCCGGTTCGTGCCGCCGCTGGTCGCCGCCCTGATGTGGCACCTGGCACTCGTCGGCGAGCGGCACCTCGTCACGGGCCACACGCTCGACGAACGCCGCCGCGAGCACCGCGTCCACCAGTACGTCACCGCCCTGGAGCTGTGGCGGGACGCTCGCCTCGACAGCACCGGCACCCGCAACAGCATGCGACGGGTCCGGGCCCTGCACGAGCGCCAGCGCGCCGCACGTGACCGTGCGCTGAAGCTCCTGACGGTCGAGGACTTCGAGCGTCGGATGCAGGTCTGGGTCGAGCGGCTCGAGGCCGCCGAACGGCACGGCAACCGCCTCGACACGATCGGTGCCAGCTCGGTGAAGCGGGGCAGGACCCCGGGGTCCGCTCGCGAGGCGACCGCCGTCACCCTGCCGCCCGCGCGGCGTGAGGTCCTCGCCCCCGCGGCCACCCGGGAGCCGGCGACGGCCGAGGTGCCGGACGAGCAGCCCGAGACCTTCGCCGACACCTTTCGTGCGGCGCTGACCGTCGAGGAGACGCCCGCGGCCGTCCCGACCGTGTCCTCCGACAGGCAGGACGTCGACGACGAGCGGTCGGCCCCGGTGGAGGACGCCGCGGCCGCCGAGACGCACGGGACGGCCGAGCCGGCACCCGAGTCCGAGCCGGTCCGGCACACCGACGAGACCACGCCCTCCGAGACGACGCCGTCCGAGGCGCCGCAGCCCCGGGAACCGCTGCCGGAGACCGGGCACACACGCCGGGTCGAGATGTTCGACCTGGTCGACCGCGCGCGTGCGGAGCGCGCCGCACAGGCCGACGGGCCGACCTGGTCCGCCGTGCGCGAGGGTGCGGACTCCCCGCAGGAGGACACCGACACGGCGGAGGAGACGCCGGCCCCGGCCGCCGGTGACCCGGCGTCGGACCGCGCCGCGGAGCAGGAGTCGCGCACCGACGCGTCCGACCTGCCGACCTCGGGCCGTGACCGTCGCATCGTCGAGCTCGCCCGTCAGGGACTGACCCAGCGGGAGATCGCCGACGAGGTCTCCGCATCGCGGTCCACGGTCTCCCGTGTCGTGCGCCGCTACGAGGACCAGAAGGCCGAGCGCTCGCGGTCGGCGGACGACCTCGAGCTGGCCACCGTCTGACCCCGGGTCCCGGGCGTGCCCGGGACCGCAGAACGACGCACGGACGCCTCCGTCCGGAACCGGCACCCGGTTCCGGACGGAGGCGTCCGTGCGTCGTGTTCGACGGTCCGCGGGTCGTCGTGCTCTCGTCGTCCGATCCCGACCGCACCGACGCTGCTACGATCGACTGGTCGTGACTGGCGTGCAGGTGGATCACCACCGGGAAGCGACAACGCTGTGCTGACGACGGGTCGGTCGCCTGGGCCCGGTCGGACGACATCCGTGGACCGCCGACACAGCAGGAGAACGCCCCCATGAGCACTCCCGACCCCACGTTCGACGCCCCTCTCGCCGAGGTCGACCCGGAGATCGCCGCCGTCCTCGACGGTGAGCTCGCCCGGCAGCGCGACACCCTCGAGATGATCGCGTCGGAGAACTTCGTCCCGCGCGCCGTGCTGCAGGCACAGGGCTCGGTGCTGACGAACAAGTACGCCGAGGGCTACCCGGGCCGCCGCTACTACGGCGGGTGCGAGCAGGTCGACATCGCCGAGAACCTGGCGATCGAGCGGGCGAAGGCGCTGTTCGGTGCCGAGTACGCCAACGTTCAGCCGCACTCGGGCGCCCAGGCCAACGCCGCGGTCCTGCACGCGCTCATCAAGCCCGGCGACAAGATCATGGGCCTGGAGCTGGCCCACGGCGGGCACCTCACCCACGGCATGAAGATCAACTTCTCCGGCAAGCTCTACGAGGTGGCCGGCTACGGCGTCGACCCCGAGTCGTACCGGATCGAGATGGACGAGGTGCGCAAGCGCGCGATCGAGCACCGGCCGGACGTCATCATCGCCGGCTGGTCCGCCTACCCGCGCGAGCTCGACTTCGCGGCCTTCCGCGAGATCGCCGACGAGGTCGGCGCCAAGCTGTGGGTGGACATGGCGCACTTCGCCGGCCTGGTGGCGGCGGGCCTGCACCCGTCGCCGGTGCCGCACGCCGACGTGGTCTCCTCCACCGTGCACAAGACCATCGGCGGACCCCGCTCCGGGTTCATCCTGTCCTCGGACGAGCACGCCAAGAAGCTCAACTCCGCGGTCTTCCCCGGCCAGCAGGGCGGCCCCCTCATGCACGTCATCGCCGGCAAGGCGGTGGCGTTCAAGATCGCCGGCACCGAGGCGTTCGTCGAGCGCCAGGAGCGCACCCGGCGCGGGGCGCGGATCATCGCCGACCGACTGAACCAGGCGGACGTCGCCGGGACCGGCGTCTCCGTGCTGACCGGTGGCACGGACGTCCACCTCGTGCTCGTGGACCTGCGGAACTCGGCGATGGACGGTCAGCAGGCCGAGGACCTGCTGCACTCCGTCGGCATCACCGTCAACCGCAACGCCGTCCCGTTCGACCCGCGTCCGCCGCGCGTGACCTCCGGCCTGCGGATCGGCACGCCGGCGCTCGCGACCCGCGGCTTCGGCGACGAGGAGTTCACCGAGGTCGCCGACATCATCGCCGCGGCGTTGCGCGAGGGCACCGCGGCCGACGCCGAGGCCCTGCGCGCGCGGGTCGCGAAGCTCACCGCCGACTTCCCGCTGTACCCGGGTCTGCACCAGTGACGGCGCAGAAGCTCGACGGGAAGGCCACCGCCGCCGCGATCAAGGACGAGCTGCGCGGACGGGTGGACGCCCTGCGCGAGCGGGGCGTCGTGCCCGGGCTCGGGACGCTGCTCGTCGGGGACGACCCCGGTTCGCAGTGGTACGTCGCCGGCAAGCACCGCGACTGCGCCGAGGTCGGGATCGAGTCCCTGCGCGAGGACCTGCCCGCCGACGCGACCCAGGCCGAGATCGAGGCCGCCGTCACCCGGCTGAACGAGGACCCGGCCTGCACCGGGTTCATCGTGCAGCTCCCGCTGCCCGCCGGCATCGACACGAACCGCATCCTCGAGCTCGTCGACCCCGCCAAGGATGCCGACGGCCTGCACCCCACCAACCTGGGGCGCCTCGTGCTCCGGGTGGGCGGGGAGATCACCTCCCCGCTGCCGTGCACCCCGCGCGGCATCGTCGAGCTGGTCCAGCGGCACGGCGTCGACTGGGCCGGCAAGGAGGTCGTCGTGCTCGGCCGCGGCGTCACGGTGGGGCGCCCGATGGGCCTGCTGCTCACGCGCAAGGCCGTCAACGCCACCGTCACGCTCACCCACACCGGGACGCGCGACCTGCCGGAGCTGGTGCGACGGGCCGACGTCGTCGTCGCGGCGGCCGGTGTGGAGGGCATCGTCACGGGCGACATGGTCAAGCCCGGCGCCGTGCTGATCGACGTCGGTGTCTCGCGCCGCACCGACCCGGAGACGGGGAAGTCCCGCGTGGTGGGCGACATCGCCCCCGAGGCGCGCGAGCAGGCGGCCTGGTACTCGCCGAACCCCGGCGGCGTGGGGCCGATGACGCGCGCGATGCTGCTCGCCAACGTCGTCGACACCGCCGAACGGCAGGCGGGCACCGCATCCTGACCGCGGCACGGTGGCGTCGACCCCGTGGGGTCGGCGCCACCGTCGCCCGGCGCCGCACCGATGAGTCGTGACCCGGTGCGTCGTCCTTCCTGCAGGGCCCCGACCGGCGGGGCCGTCACGCGAGGAGGACCGCCATGGTGACCGTGCGACCGCACCTGTGGTTCGGGAACGACCTGGCCCACGAGGCCGCCGCGTTCTACGCCGACCACCTGCCGGACTCGAGCGTGCGACGGGTGATCACCGCCGCGGAGGGCATCCCCGGCGCGACGGCCGGAGCGCCCTTCATCGTGGAGTTCACCGTCTGCGGCGTCGAGGTCGTCGGCCTGAACGCCGGGCCTGCGCTGCGCCTCGACGAGGCGTTCAGCTTCTACCTGCGGTGCGACGGGCAGGAGGAGGTCGACCACTACTGGGACCTGCTGACGGCCGACGGCGGCAAGCCGGGGCCCTGCGGCTGGTGCACCGACCGGTTCGGGGTGAGCTGGCAGGTGATCCCCCGGCAGCTCGAGGAGCTCTGCGGCGACTACACGACGCCGGCGAACCAGCGCGCGATGCAGGCGATGCTGCAGATGGGCAAGATCGACGTGGCGACGCTGGAGGCCGCCCACCGCGGCGCGTGAGGCGCGGCACGTGAGGCGCGTCGCTGACGCCGTCGGCGACGTGTGGTGGGATGGCCCGCGTGCTGACCGTCGCCACCGCCAACGTCAACGGGATCCGTGCCGCCGTCCGCCGCGGCATCGACGACTGGATCGCCCGCCGGGAGCCGGACGTCCTGCTGCTGCAGGAGGTGCGCGCCCCCGACGAGCTCGTCCATGCCCACTTCGCCGACCACCACGTCGCCCACCTGCCCAGCCGGATCAAGGGGCGGGCCGGTGTCGCCGTGGTCTCCCGCCTCCCGCTCGCCGCGGTCCGTGACGGCGTCGGGTCCGGCGAGGCGGAGCCGGACGTCGACTCCGGTCGGTGGCTCGAGGCGGATCTTGAGCTGCCCGGCGGTGACCGGCTCACGGTCGTCTCGGCCTACCTGCACTCGGGGTCGGCGAAGCCGGGGCAGGAGCACACCCTGGCGGCCAAGTACGACCACCTAGACCAGGTGTCGCGGCGCCTGGACGCGCTCGTCGCGGAGGAGCACCCGGTGCTCGTGGCCGGTGACGTCAACATCGCCCACCGGGAGGTCGACATCGCCAACTGGAAGGGCAACCTCAAGAGCTCCGGGTTCCTGCCCGCCGAGCGGGCCTACCTGGACCGGTGGTTCGAGGCCGGCTGGCACGACCTCGGCCGCGCGCTCGGCGGCGACGGCCCGGGGCCGTACACGTGGTGGACCTGGCGGGGCCAGGCGTTCGACAACGACCGCGGCTGGCGGATCGACTACCAGCTCGCGAACCCCGTGCTGGCGGACCGCGCCCTGAAGGTCGAGGTGGACCGTGCCGCCTCCTACGACGCCCGCTGGAGCGATCACGCGCCGGTCGTCGCGACCTACGACCTCCCAGATCACCGCGGCAAGATGAACGTGTGATGCACGCCCCGGCGCGTGTTCATCTGCTGTTCACCTTCAGGCTGAGATGTCGTCATCCAGCACTGGTTGGCTCGGTATCACCGTGCCCTGAGACGGCCTGACCTGGCGCCGTCTCGACCCCGATGGGAGCCACTTCATGACCGACGTCGTCCCGCAGGCGTCCGTGACCACCGCGAACACGTCGCAGGTCGAGCCCAAGCGGCTGCGTAGCCCCTTCGAGCGGTTCGGCCTGACCGGCCGTCCGCTGCGGACCGTCAACTGGCTCGGAGTCGTCGCCGGCGTCTACGTGCTGATCACCGCCGTGGAGCTCATCGGCTCCGGGTTCAAGGCGGCGACGGGTGACACGGCCGAGTCGCTGTTCGCGTTCGCGTCCAACCCCTTCGTCGCGCTGATGGTCGGCGTGCTGTTCACCGCCGCCACGCAGTCGAGCTCGACCACGACGTCGGTCACGGTCGGTCTGGTGGCCGGCGGTCTGCCGATCCAGATCGCGATCCCCATGCTGATGGGCGCGAACATCGGGACCACGCTGACCAACACCCTGGTGAGCCTCGGGATGGTCCGCGACCGGGAGAGCTTCCGTCGGGCGTTCTCCGCCGCGACGGTCCACGACTTCTTCAACCTCCTCGCCGTCGCGATCTTCCTTCCGCTGGAGCTGGCCTTCGGCCTGCTGGAGCGGGTCTCCGGCTGGCTGGCCGGCGCGAGCTCGGGAGCCGACGGCGGCATCGTCGCCACCCTCTTCGCCGCGATCGGCACCGTGGTGGACACGGTCACGGAGCCGCTGGCGAACCTCCTCGAGGCCGGGACCTCCTTCCTGCCCGACCCGTGGCACGGCGTGCTCATGATCGTGCTGGGCATCGGCCTGATCCTCGGCGTCATCAACTGGCTCGGTCGCCTGCTCAAGGTGCTCATGGTGGGCAAGGCGGCCCAGATGCTGCACTCGTCCGTCGGCCGTGGCCCGATCAGCGGCGTCGCCAGCGGTGCGGCCGTGACCATGATGGTCCAGTCCTCCTCGACCACGACCAGCCTCATGATCCCGCTGGCCGGATCCGGCACGTTCTCCCTCAAGCAGGTCTACCCCTTCACGGTGGGCGCCAACATCGGCACCACGGTCACCGCGCTGATCGCGGCCTTCGCCTTCACGGGGGCGGAGGGCGAGGTCGCCCTGCAGGCGGCGTTCGTGCACGTGATGTTCAACGTCTTCGCCGCCCTGGTGATCTTCGGCATGCCGCTGCTGCGGCAGGTGCCGCTGCGCGGGGCCGTCTGGCTCGGCGACGTGGCGGCGGCCAACAAGCTCTGGGCGGCGGCCTGGGTCCTCGGCGTGTTCGTCGGCGTGCCGATGGCGCTCATCGGGCTGACCGTGCTGCTGTGACCGCCTCTCACGACCGGCGCGACCGGTCATCGACGGAGCGCAGCCAGGACATCGCCGCGCTCGAGCAGGAGCTCGCGCGCGTCGTCGACGAGGCGGAGGCCCGGCTCGCCGAGGTCCGCCGCGAGCTGGCCGAGCGGCGTCAGCAGGAGGCGCAGCACGCCGAGATCGACCGGCTCGAGGAGCATCTCGCCAACGCCACCGTGCAGTGGCGCGAGGTCGGGGAGTTCTTCGAGGAGGCGCTCAAGCAGCTCCGCGGCGACCGGGAGGACGCCGGGGCGGAGCCGTCCACACCCTCCGACGACCCGGGGACCGGCTCGCCGGCCTGATCCCCGACCCTGCGGCTCCTCAGGGCCCGGACCCCGCGTTCCGTCGGGGTCCGGGCCCTGTGTCATGCAGCGGGCGCCGACGGCGGGGCGAGGAGGAACCCCGGGGCCGGCAGGCCTGCGGCGGCGAAGGCCTCGTGGACGGCGGTCACCACGGTGTCGACCTCCCCGACGGGCACCAGGGCGATGGCCGACCCGCCGAACCCGCCACCCGTCATCCGGGCCCCGAGCGCACCCGCGGCCAGCGCTGCGTCGACCACGAGGTCCAGCTCGCGGGCCGACACCTCGTAGTCGTCGCGCAGCGACACGTGCGACGCGGTCATGAGCGGCCCGACCTCGTCCACGCGGCCGGCGCGCACCCGCGCCGCGAACTCCTCGGTCCGAGCGATCTCGGTGACCACGTGGCGCACGCGCCGACGGAGCACCTCGGCGTCCTCGGCACCGCCGAGCCGCCGCAGCGCGTCCTCCAGGGCGTCCGGCGAGATCTCGCGCAGGGACGCCACGCCGAGCATCTCGGCGGCCCGCTCGCAGGAGGCGCGACGTTCGGCGTACTGGCCGTCGACGAGGGCGTGCTCGGCGCGGGTGTCGACCACCAGGAGGGCGAGCCCGGCGCCGGTCGGGTCGAACGGCACGGCGGTGGCCGAGTCGAGGGCCGACAGGCCCGGACGACAGTCGAGCAGCAGGGCGTGTCCCGCCGAGCAGCGCAGCGACGCCGCTTGGTCCATGCCGCCGGTGGGCGCCCCGGCGATCTCGTTCTCGGCGCGCACGCAGGCGGCCGCGAGCTCGGCACGGCCGGCGTCGTCGGCGGCCCGGCCCAGACCGTGCACGGCGTCGAGCGCCACGGCGACGGCGCACTCGAGGGCCGCCGACGACGACAGCCCCGCCCCGAAGGGCACGCACGAGTCGACGACGGCGTCGAAACCCGTGACCTCGTGGCCGGCGTCGCGCAACGCCCAGGCGACGCCCGCGACGTAGGCGCCCCATCCCGACGTCTGCCCCGGGGCGACGTCGGCCAGCCGGGCCTCCCAGGTCTGGCCGGGCGCCTGCGCGGAGGAGAGCCGGACCAGGTCGTCGGTCCGGCTGCGCAGTGCCACGTACGTGCGGTGGGGGAGCGCCACGGGCAGCGCCAGACCGGCGTTGTAGTCGGTGTGCTCACCGATGAGGTTCACGCGCCCCGGTGCGGACCAGACGCCGTCGGGCGTCCCGTCGCCGTCGAAGACCTCGGCGAACAGGGTGCGGACACGCGCGGCGCCGTCGTCGGCGGACCAGGACTCGAGCCACTCGGGAGACGTCATGGCCCTCAGTATGAGGGACCGGCGGTCGCCGCTCGACGGGGTGTCCGGAGAGCGGTCCGCGCGTCGGACGGCCCGGCGGACCGGCGGGCTCAGCCCACGGGGGTGACGCCGAGCCGGCGGCCCGCCAGGCCCCGCTCCCGCCCCGCCAGCCGCCGCGCGACGTCCCGGAGCACCTGGGCGCCGGAGGACTCCGGGTCGGTCAGCACGACCGGCGTCCCGCCGTCCCCGCCCTCGCGCACCGCCAGGTCGAGCGGCACCTGACCCAGCAGCGGGACGTCCGTCCCGGTGGCGTCGCTGAGGCGCCGTGCCACGGTCTGGCCACCGCCGGCGCCGAACACCTCCAGACGCGAGCCGTCGGGCTGCTCCAGCCAGGACATGTTCTCCACGACGCCGATCACGCCCTGCGAGGTCTGCGTGGCCACGGACCCGGCGCGCTCGGCCACCTCCGCGGCCGCCGTCTGCGGGGTGGTGACCACGAGGATCTCGCTGCCTGGCAGCAGCTGGGCGACGGAGATGGCGATGTCCCCGGTCCCGGGCGGGAGGTCGAGCAGCAGCACGTCCAGATCTCCCCAGAACACGTCGGCGAGGAACTGCTCGAGGGCCCGGTGCAGCATCGGACCCCGCCACACGACCGGCTGGCCCTCGGGGACGAACATCCCGATGGAGACGACCTTGACCCCGTGGGCGATGGGCGGCAGCAGCATCGAGTCGACCCGGGTGGGCTGGCGGTCGACGCCGAGCATGCGGGGGATCGAGAAACCGTAGATGTCGGCGTCGACGACGCCGACCGTGAGCCCGTCGGCGGCCATGGCCGCGGCGAGGTTGGCGGTGACGCTCGACTTGCCGACGCCGCCCTTGCCGGAGGCGACCGCGTAGACCTTCGTCAGGCTGTCCGGCTGGGCGAAGGGGATGGTCGGGTCGCCGCTGCCGCCCCGCAGCCGGGAGCGCAGCGCCTGCCGCTGCTCCGGGGTCATGACGCCCAGGTCGACGTCGACGCGGCCCACGCCCTCGACGGCCGCGGTCGCCGCCGTCACGTCGGAGACCAGCGTGTTCTTCATCGGGCACCCGGCGATCGTGAGGTCCACCCCCACGGTGACGTGGGCGCCGTCGGAGGCGTCCTGCGGCGCCTCGACCTGGATCGAGCGGATCATGTCCAGCTCGGTCAGGGGGCGGCGGATCTCGGGGTCGATGACCCCGGACAGGGCGTCGCGGACGCGGGCCTCGAGATCGGTGGTGCTCATGCCTCGATCCTAGGTGGCGCCGGCCGGGGGTCGTGCAGCCCGGCGCCGGCGCGACCGCGGTGCGGGGGGAGGAGCCACGGCCGGCGGGGGCATGTGGCCTCGGGGCGCCCGGTGCGAAATACTGGGCGAATGAGCATGAGCCGTTCGAATCCCCTTCCTCGGGTCCCGACGCCGCCCCAGGGGGACGAGGTCGCCGCGTACGACTCGTACCTCGAGGCGCAGAAGGCCGTCGACTTCCTCTCGGACGAGAAGTTCCCCGTCCAGCACGTCACCATCGTGGGCACCGACCTGCGGATGGTCGAGCGGGTCACGGGCCGGCTCACGTACGGCCGGGTGGCGCTGGCCGGGGCCCTGTCAGGTGCCTGGTTCGGGTTCTTCGTGGGTCTGCTCATGATGCTGTTCGCGAACGGGCAGACCGGCGTCCTGCTGGTCGCGCTGGCTCTGGGCGCCGGGTTCGGCGTGATGTTCTCCGTGCTGTCCTACTCGTTCACCGGCGGACGCCGTGACTTCACGTCGCAGTCGCAGATCGTGGCCTCCACCTACGCGGTGCTGTGCGCCACGGAGCACGCGGCCGAGGCGCGCTCGATGCTGGAGAGCTCCCCGGGCGGGCTCGGCAAGCCGCGTCGCCCCGAGCGGCCGGCGGGGACGACACCGTCGGGTTCGTCCGCGCCGGACCCGCGCTGGACCATGCCGGACGGCGCCCCGCGCTACGGGGCGATGCGGCCCGGCGGGCCGCCGGACACGTCCGGCGGCGGGGCCGGCTCGTCGACCTCCGCCGTGGCCGGCGGCGAGGGTCCGGCGCAGCCGCAGCCGGCGGCGGGGGAGCAGCCGCCCGCGGTGCCGACCCGGGGCGAGGAGCCGCCCTCTCCGTCGGCGTCCACGCCCACGCCCCCGCCGGCGTCCGGTGGGGACGTCGACGACCCCTACGCGCCGCCGCCCGAGCGCTGAGGCGGGACGCGGGCGCACCTCGGCGGTGCGCCCGCGTCCGTCGTGCCGAGACGTCCGCCCGGCACGACGGACCGTGCTCCGCCGGCCGGTGGGTCAGGACCGAGGGACCTCGCGCCGCTCGTGGCCGACGTAGGCCGACAGCGGGCGGATGAGCGAGTTGGCCGCCTGCTGCTCGGCGATGTGCGCCGTCCAGCCGGTGATGCGTGCGGCGACGAACAGCGGGGTGAACGTCTCGGTGTCGAACCCCATGAGGTGGTAGGCGGGGCCCGCCGGGTAGTCGAGGTTCGGGTAGATGCCCTTGCGCTCCACGAACGCCGACTCCAGCGCCGCGTACAGGTCGCCCAGGTCCTGGCGGTCGAAGTGCGTCACGAGGTCGTCCAGGGCGGCCTTCATGGTGGGCACCCGTGAGTCGCCGTGCTTGTAGACCCGGTGCCCGAACCCCATGACCTTGCGCTTGGCGGCCAGGGCCTCGTCCAGCCAGGACTCGGCCCGGTCGGCGGTGCCGATCTCGGTGAACGCGTGCATGACGGCCTCGTTGGCTCCGCCGTGCAGCGGACCCTTGAGGGCGCCGACGGCCGCGACCACGGCGGAGTGCACGTCGCTCAGCGTCGAGGCCACCACGCGGGCGGTGAACGTCGAGGCGTTGAAGGAGTGCTCGGCGTACAGGATCATCGAGCGGTTGAACGCGTCGACGACCGTGGCGTCCGGCTCCTCGCCGAAGGTCATCCACAACGTGTTCGCCGCGTGGTCGAGGTCCTCGCGGGGATCGACCGGGTCCAGGCCGTGGCGGCGGCGCTGGGTGTAGGCCACGACCGCGGGCAGCTCGGCGAACAGCCGGACGGCGTGGTCCGCCGTCGTCTGCGCGTCGGCCAGCGACATCAGGTCCGTGCCGGCGGTCTCCCGGGCGCCGATGACGCTGAGGGCGGTGCGCACGTCGTCCATCGGGTGGGCGTCGGTGGGCAGCAGGTCGATCGCGCGGCGCACGTCGTCCCCGAGGGCCCGGTGCGAGCGCTCGGTCTTGCGCAGCGTCTCGAGCTCGGCGTCGGTGGGCAGCTCACCGTGCCACAGCAGGTGGGCGACGGCCTCGAACGGCTGGGTGTCGGCCAGGTCCTGCACGGGGTAGCCGCGGTACAGCAGCGAGTTCGACGCGGGGTCGACCTTGGACACGGCGGTGGTGTCGGCGTAGACGCCCGCCAGCCCCTTGTGGATCTCGGGCTCGTCGGTGGGGCGGGACTCGGTCATCGGTGCTCCTTTGCTCGGATGACGGCGCGGCGTGCGCGACGACGTGGGTGTCGGGCTCGACGGTCAGAGGTGTCGGTGACCCTCGAGGGAGAAGTCGTACACCCCGGCGTCGAAGGTGTTGTACGCCGGGTAGTCCAGCAGGTCGTACAGCTCGGCGCGGGTCTGCATGTGCGGCACCTGGGAGTCGAGCGACCCCTCGGCCCGCAGCGCCGCCAAGCCGCGGTCGGCGGCACCCATGGCCAGGCGCAGCAGCGAGACGGGGTAGATGACCATCGAGACCCCGGCGTCGCGGAGCTGGGCCGCGGTGAACAGGTCGGACTTGCCGAACTCGGTCATGTTCGCCAGCACCGGGACGTCGAGCGCGTCGGCCATCGCGGCGAACTCGTCGAGGTCGCGCATGGCCTCGGGGAAGACGGCGTCCGCACCGGCGTCGACGAGCGCCTGCGCCCGCTCGACGGCGGCCTCCAGGCCGGCACCGGCACGGATGTCGGTGCGGGCCATCACGAGCAGGTTCTCGTCGCGGCGAGCGGTGACGGCGGCCCGGATGCGCTGCAGGGCGGTGGCCTCGTCGACGACCTGCTTGCCGTCGAGGTGTCCGCAGCGCTTGGGATTGACCTGGTCCTCGATGTGCAGCCCGGCGACGCCGGCGTCCTCCATCGCCTGGACCGTGCGGGCGACGTTCATCGCCTCCCCGAAGCCGGTGTCGGCGTCGACGAGCGTCGGCAGGTCGGTCATCCGGGCGATCTGCCCGGCGCGGCCGGCGACCTCGCTCAGCGTGGTCAGCCCGACGTCGGGCAGTCCCAGGTCGGCCGAGACGACCGCGCCGGAGACGTACACGCCGTCGAACCCGTGCCGCTCGACGAGACGCGCCGACAGCGGGTTGAACGCCCCGGGGAGCTGCAGCAGCTCGTCCGAGCGCAGCCGCTCGCGCAGCGCGGCGCGCTTGGCGGCGGGGGTGAGCGTCGAGTACAGCATCAGAAGATCCCGCCCGGGAGGTCGGCGCCGGCCGCCGGGTCGGTGATCGGCGTGACGGTGAGCCCGGACAGCTCGTCGGCGCCCAGCTCCGGCAGTCGCTGCGCGACGTCGAGGAACCGGTCGATCTCCTCGGGGGCGAGGACGCCGTCGGCGAGGGACCGGAACTTGGCGACGTACTGCTCGCGTCCGAACGGTCGGGCGCCGTAGGGGTGCGCGTCGGCGACGGCGATCTCCTCGACGATCGTGTCGCCGTCGGACAGCTCGATCTCCACGCGGCCGCCGAACGACTTCTCGTCGGGGTCGGAGGAGTGGTAGCGGCGCGTCCACTCCGGGTCCTCGGCCGTGGTCACCTTGCGCCACAGCTCGACGGTGTCCGGGCGGGCGGCCCGCTCGGGGGCGTAGCTGGCCGCGTGGTCCCAGGCGCCGTCCTGCAGCGCGACGGTGAAGATGTACGGGATGGAGTGGTCCAGCGTCTCCCGGCTGGCGGTGGGGTCGTACTTCTGGGGGTCCCCGGAGCCGGAGCCGATGACGTAGTGGGTGTGGTGCGAGGTGTGCAGCACGATCGAGCGCACCGCCTTGGGCTCGCGCAGCTCGGGCCGCTCGGTGCCGAGCCGGCGCGCGAGGTCGATCCACGCCTGCGCCTGGTACTCGGCCGAGTGCTCCTTGGTGTAGGTGTCCAGGATCGCGGTGCGGTCCTCGCCCCGGGTGGGCAGCGGCACCGTGTACCGGGCCTCCGGGCCGGAGAGCATCCACGCGATGAACCCGTCGGTGCCCTCGTAGATCGGGCTGGGCGAGGTCTGGCCGCGCATGGCCCGGTCCACGGCCTCGATCGCCATCTTGCCGGCGAAGGCCGGGGCGTGCGCCTTCCAGGTGGAGATCTCGCCCTTGCGCGACTGCCGGGTCGCCGTCGTCGTGTGCAGCGCCTGGCCGATCGCCTGGTAGATCGTCTCGTTCGGCAGGCCCAGCAGCGTGCCGATGCCGGCCGCGGCGCTGGGGCCGAGGTGCGCGACGTGGTCGATCTTGTGCTCGTGCAGGCAGATGCCCTTGACGAGGTTGACCTGGATCTCGTAGCCGGTGACGATGCCGCGCAGCAGCTCGGCGCCGCTCCGGCCCAGGTGCTGGGCGACGGCGAGGATCGGCGGGATGTTGTCGCCCGGGTGCGAGTAGTCCGCCGCGAGGAACGTGTCGTGGTAGTCCAGCTCGCGCACCGCGACCCCGTTGGCCCACGCCGCCCACTCGGGGCTGGTGCGGTGCTCGGAGGCGAAGATCGTGGCGCCGGCGCCGCCGCGCGAGACCGGGTGCGCCTCCGCCTGGGAGCGCGCGGCGAGGATCGGCGCGCGGCCGAGCGACGCGGTGGCGACCGCGGCGTTGTCGATGATCCGGTTGATCACCATGTCGGTGACCTCGGGTGTCGGCTCGAGCTGCTCCGCCGCCACGTCGGCGATCTTCCAGGCGAGCTGGTCGGTGCGGGCGAGCGGCTCGTCGGCGCGGTACGTGCGGACGGTGTGATCGAGCATGGATCCTCCGGATCGCGGGGACGTCGGGGCGCACGACGTCGGCGTCGACGCCTGCCTCGGAGGTGAACCTAACGCGGACGGGCCGACGCGTCCACGTGGGTATCGGGTAGCACGGCCGTCGTGGCGGTCCTCGACGACGCACCGCAGAGCGGGCCGACGACGCGCGTCAGCGCACGAGCCCGGCCTCGTAGGCGGTGATGACGAGCTGGACGCGGTCCCGGCAGGAGAGCTTGCGCAGGACCACCGAGACGTGGGACTTCACGGTCTGGTCGCCGATGAACAGCTCGGCGGCGATCTCGGCGTTGGACCGGCCGCGGGCGACGGCCAGGAGCACCTCGCGTTCGCGCGGGGTGAGGGTGTCGAGTCCGGTGGTGTCGCGGGCCGCGGCCCTGACGGCGAAGTCGTCGACGAGGCGGCGCGTCACCCGGGGCCCGAGGAGCATCGAGCCGTCGGCGACGAGCCTGGCGCCCTCGATGAGGCGGTCGCCGGTGACGTCCTTGAGCAGGAATCCGCTGGCCCCGGCGCGCAGGGCGTCGTAGACGTACTCGTCGAGGTCGAACGTGGTGAGGATGAGCACGCGGGTCGCGGGATGCCGGGCGGCGATGCGTGCGGTCGCGGCGATGCCGTCGAGGACCGGCATGCGGATGTCGACGACGGCGACGTCGGGCGCCTCGCGGGCGACGACGGTCAGCAGCTCGGCCCCGTCCCGGGCGGTGCCGACCACGTCCAGGTCGTCGGCGGAGTCCAGGATCGAGGCGAATCCCTGCAGGACGACGGGCTGGTCGTCGGCGACGACGACGCGCGTCACGCGACCTCCTCGCGCTGAGGGAGCGGCGCCGTCGGGCCGTGGTCGGGGTCGGTGGGCAGTGTCACGACGAGCACGAACGCGGAGGATTCCACACCCGCGGTGAGCGACCCGCCGAGCGCCTCGACCCGCTCGCGCATCCCGGTCAGGCCACGCCCGGGCGTGACGACGGCGTGCGTCCGGGCGACGGGGTTGGTCACGCGCAGCCCGACACCCTGTGCCGCGCGGGTCAGCTCGACCGCGGTCGGCGCACCGGGCGCGTGACGCCGGGCGTTGGTCAGCGCCTCCTGCGCCGCCCGGTAGAGGACGTACCCCGGCGCGTCCGGCACGTCGTCGCAGCGTCCGGTCAGTGTGACGTCCTGGCCGGCGGCCCGCGCCTGGTCGACCAGGTCCGCGACGTCGCGCGCGGTCGGCTGGGGTGCCCGACCGGGTCCCGCGGTGCGCTGCAGCACACCCAGGACCTGGCGCAGCTCACCGAGGGCGGACCTGGCGTCGTCGGCGATCTCGGCCAGGACGTGCCGGGCGTCCTCGTTCAGGTGGGGGTGGGTGTACGGGGCGGACTCGGCACGCACGGCCACCAGGGAGACGTGGTGGGCGACGACGTCGTGCAGGTCGCGGGCCAGCCGCGCCCGCTCGGCCGCGACGGACTCCACCTCGAGCGCTTGCCGTTCCACGGCGGCCGCCCGGTCGCTGCGATGCCAGGACTCGCGGACGAGGCGGATCGCCGCTGCTGCGCCGACGACGACGGCGACCGCGACGGTGTAGATGCTTCCGGCTTCGACCATGCGTCCGCCGTCGACGCTGCCCGCGTTGACGGGTCCGATCGGCAGCATGGCCGGGACGCCGCTCAGTGCGTACCACCATGCGGTCGCCAGGGTCGCCGCGAGCGGGACGACGGCGCGACGCCAGGAGCCCTGCACCACCAGGCACGAGATCATCAGCAGGGCGAGCCACCAGCCCCACACGAACGTGCCGAGCAGCCAGACGGTGACGAACGGCCAAGCCGCGAGCGTCGTTGCGGTGAACGGACGACGGCGAGCGATCAGCACCGCGGCGACGCAGCTCAGGCCCGCAGCCCACGAGACCAGGGGCAGCAGGTAGCCGGAGTCCAGCCAGCTCGTTCCCAGCAGGAACGGGCCGTCGGCCACCTCCTCGACGATCCCGTCGCCCTGGGGCTCCATGGAGCGGTCCGGAGGAAGCCACAGCGGCGAGAACAGCAGGAACAGTCCGAGCACGGCAGCGAGCACGGCCGATGCCACCCAGCGGCGATCTGTGGTACTGGCCGGTGCGGGGGTCTCGTGGCTGCTCATGACGATGATCTTGTCCGGCGACGGACAGCCCGCACCACCCCCGCGCGGGGGAGCCAGCGCTCCCCGCGCAGGGCGACGACGGCGACCCGCGGCCTGCTCAGCGGCGCGGTCGATCGTCCTCGACCGCGACCTCCGTCGTCGCGGGATCCGGCGCCTGGCGGGCCCCCGGGCGCGCGACCGAGAGCACCGCGAGGACGCCGACGAAGACCGTTGTCACCGGGCTGAGCGCCCCTTGGCGCGTCCAGGTCACGGCGAGCGGGTCGGCCACCCCGCCGGTCACAGGGGAGGGGCCGCCGGACAACGCCGCGATGGGGCTGTACGGGAACTCGGTGGTCGCCGCGGCCCAGGCCGCCAGGGCGAGGACCGTCACGAGAGCAGCCCACACGGGCACCTGGTGCCACCGGGACGACGCCGTGCGCTGGCGCCACCAGAACGGCCAGAAGGCCAGGGCCGTCACGGCGGCGATGGCGAGCCCCTCCCACACCGGCGCTCGCGGGGGCACGATCGCGACCACCGCGCTGTCCCAGCCGAGGAGGGCTCCGGTGCTGATGCTCGAGGCCCGCAGGTCGAGGTACCCGATCGCCGTGACGTAGAGCGCCGCGCCGACGACCGCGGCGGCCGCTCCGAGCAGGACGCCGGGCGCCGTGGGCCGGTCCGCTGCGTGCATGGTTCGTCCTCCGCTCGACCGCCGTCGGTCACGGCAGCAGTGGCCCGAAGGTAGAGGCCCCGTCATGCGCGGGTCAAGAACGACGAAGTCCCCGGGTCGCGGACGACCCGGGGACTTGATCCGGTGCGCCTGGAGGGACTCGAACCCCCGACCTTCTGCTCCGGAGGCAGACGCTCTATCCACTGAGCTACAGGCGCGGGCGCCGGGAATCCGTCATCGCGGGGGACGACCGTCCGGCACGGTGCACGAGACTACCACCGCGAGTCGCCAGGTCGGAAAACCGTGCCGGGTCCCGCCGCGCGAGGCCGATAGAATCGCCCGGTGACACCCGACGAGCTCTCCGAAGCACTCAGCGCTGCCCTCGCCGCGGCCGTGGCCGACGGCACCCTCGCCCTCGACGCCGACGCCCTGCCGTCGACCGTCCACGTCGAGCGACCCAAGCAGCGGGAGCACGGGGACTGGGCGACCAACGTGGCGCTCCAGCTCGCCAAGAGGGCCGGCACGACGCCGCGGGCGCTGGCCGAGGACCTCGCCGGGCGCCTGGGCTCGACCCCGGGGATCAAGGCCGTCGACGTCGCCGGACCGGGCTTCCTCAACATCACGCTCGAGGCGGGCGCGGCCGGTGAGCTCGCTCGCACGATCGTCGAGTCGGGCGCCGCGTACGGCCGGTCCGACGCGCTGAGCGGACGCGTCATCGACCTCGAGTACATCTCGGCCAACCCGACCGGTCCGCTGCACATCGGGCACACCCGCTGGGCCGCGCTGGGCGACGCGCTCGTGCGCATCCTGCGCGCCGCCGGTGCCGACGTCACGGCGGAGTACTACATCAACGACGCCGGTGCCCAGATGGACCGGTTCGGCGAGTCCGTCCTGGCCCAGATCCGCGGCACCGAGGTGCCCGAGGGCGGCTACCGTGGCGAGTACGTCGCCGAGCTCGGCCGTCAGGTGCTGGCCGCCCGGCCGGAGATCGTCGACCTGCCCGAGGACGAGGCGGTGGCGCTCGCCCGCGAGGAGGCGTACCGGCTCCAGCTCGCCGAGATCCGCGACGTGCTGAGCTCCTTCGGCGTGCACATCGACGTGTGGTTCTCCGAGCGGAGCCTGCACGAGTCGGGTGCCGTCACGCAGGCCGTCGAGCGGCTGCGCGAGCAGGGTCACGTGTACGACGACGGCGGGGCGGTCTGGCTGCGCACGACCGACTTCACGGACGACAAGGACCGCGTGCTCATCCGGGCCAACGGGGAGCCCACGTACTTCGCGGCCGACGCCGCCTACTACCTGTCCAAGAAGGACCGGGGCTTCCCGGGCAAGATCTACCTGCTGGGCGCCGACCACCACGGCTACATCCACCGGCTCAAGGCGATCTCGGCCGCCGCCGGGGACGACCCCGCGGAGAACATCGAGATCCTCATCGGTCAGCTCGTGTCCGTCCAGGGCGCCAAGCTGTCCAAGCGGGCGGGCAACATCATCGAGCTGCGCGACCTCGTCGAGTGGATCGGGGCCGACGCCGTGCGGTACTCCCTGTCGCGGTACCCGGCGGACACCCCGCTCGAGCTGGCCGGCGAGGAGATGCTCAAGCAGTCCAACGACAACCCGGTCTTCTACGTCCAGTACGCCCACTCGCGCACCTGCGCCGTGGACCGCAACGCGGCCGACCGCGCCGTGCGCCGCGAGGACGGCTTCGACCCGTCGCTGCTGGACCACCCGACCGAGGCCGTCCTCATCGGCCGCCTCACCGAGTTCCCGCGGATCGTCGCCCAGGCGGCCGAGCTGCGCGAGCCGCACCGCATCGCCCGGTACCTCGAGGGCCTCGCCGCGGACTACCACAAGTGGTACGCCGAGTGCCGCGTCCTGCCGTACCCCGACGAAGCCGTCGAGGACGTGCACCGGACCCGCCTGTGGCTCAACGACGCCGTGCGTCAGGTCCTGGCCAACGGCCTCGACCTGCTGGGCGTCAGCGCGCCGGAGCGGATGTGACGGGGGCGCTGCCCGCCGGCGGCCCGGACGCGGCCGGTACGCCGTGGCCCTCGACCGCCCGCCGCCGCGCCGACGGTGAGCTCGAGGTGGGCGGCGTCGGTGTCCGCGCCCTGGCCGCCAAGCACGGCACCCCGGCCTACGTCCTCGACGAGTCCGACTTCCGCGCCCGGGCCCGCGCCTATCGCGAGGCCTTCGAGGCGGAGTTCGAGCGCATCGGTGCCGGCGTCGACGTCTACTACGCCGGCAAGGCGCTGCTGACCGTCGCCGTCGCGCGCTGGGCCACCCAGGAGGGGCTGCGTGTCGACACGGCCTCGGGCGGCGAGCTCGCCGTGGCGCTGCGTGCCGGTGTGCCCGGGGCGGCGATCGGGCTGCACGGCAACAACAAGTCGGACGACGAGATCCTCGCCGCCCTGGAGGCCGGTGTCGGCCGCATCATCGTCGACTCCCGGGTGGAGATCGACCGGGTCGCCGACCTGGCCGCCGCCCGGGGCGTGGTCGCACCCGTGATGCTCCGCGTCACCACCGGCGTGCACGCCGGTGGGCACGAGTACATCTCCACCGCCCACGAGGACCAGAAGTTCGGCCTGTCGGTCACGGCGGGCGACGACGGCGAGACGTCCCCGGCGCTCGCGGCCCTCGAGGCGATCGTGGCGCGGCCCGAGCTCGAGCTGCTCGGCATCCACTCGCACATCGGGTCCCAGATCCTCGACCCCTCGGGCTTCGAGGCCGCGGCGCGGGTCGTGCTGCAGCTGCGCGCCGACCTGGCGGGTCGCACGGGTGTGCTCGTCGAGGAGGTCGACCTGGGCGGCGGGTACGGCATCGCCTACCTGCCCGCCGACGAGGCGCTGGAACCCGCACCGGTGGCGCAGGACGTGGCCGCGGCGGTCGCCGCCGTGTGCACCGAGCTCGGCACGCCGCTGCCGCGGTTCTCCATCGAGCCCGGGCGGGCCGTCGTCGGACCCGCAGGACTGACGCTCTACACCGTCGGGACGGTCAAACCGGTGACGGTCTCCGGCAGCGGCACCGACGACGAGACCTTCTCGCGGCTCTACGTGTCCGTCGACGGCGGGATGAGCGACAACATCCGCCCGGCCCTGTACGGCGCGGACTACCACGCGGAGGTCGTCGGGCGCGTCTCCGACGCCGCGAAGGTCCTGTCCCGCGTGGTGGGCAAGCACTGCGAGAGCGGCGACATCGTCGTGCACGAGGTCCTGCTGCCCGCCGACGTCCGCGCCGGCGACCTGCTGGCGGTGGCGGCGACGGGTGCGTACGGACGGTCGATGGCGTCCAACTACAACGCGCTGACCCGCCCGCCGGTCGTCGCCGTGGCGGACGGTTCGTCGCGGGTCCTGGTGCGGCGCGAGACGGTCGAGGACCTGCTGGCGCTCGACCTCGGCTGACCCGGTCGCCCCCTCCCGCGACTCAGGCCACGTCGCCGCGAGTCAGGCCGTCTTTCCGCGAGTCAGGACGAAACGCGCCGAGTCAGGACAGCCTCCGGACGAGCTCCCACGGACGCGGAACGGCCCCGCCCCCTGCAGCAGGGGACGGGGCCGTTCGTCGTGCGGACCGTCAGGGACGGTCGATGGTGAACTCGGGGGACGTCCAGGTCTCCCAGTGGTCGGGGTTCGACCGGTCACCGTTCGCCTTGAGGGCGTCGATCTTCAGGCTGTACTCGCCGTCCTTCAGATCCTTGGTGACGGTGGTGTTGCCCCTGGTCTTCGTCACGGTGCCGTCCCAGACGAACGCCTGGACACCGGCGGACGACTCGTTGCGACCGAGCGGGCCCAGGTCCGCGGCGACCGTGAAGGAGCCCTTGACGCGGTCCTTCGAGTCGATGACCGTCAGCGTGAAGTCCTCGACCTGGTGGTCGAAGTGGGCCAGCACGTACGGGTAGTCCGGCAGACCGTCGACCCACTCGAGGGAGAAGGTCTCGCCGCCGGCCTCGCTGTACGAGCCCATCGGGTCGATGCAGTCGAACTCGACGAACTCGGCGCACTCCGAGATCCGCGAGATCCACGGGACGTCGACCATCTCGCCGTCGCCGAGGTCGATCGGGGTGATCGCCTCGATGTCCTGGTAGTCGCCGTCGAAGCCGGCGTAGGGGACCGAGGTCTCCGAGCCGTCGTCACCGGTGATCTCGATGAACCCGCCGTAGAGCACCTGGTAGCCGTCGAAGCCCGGCGAGGTGATCGTGACGTCCACCTCGGCCGACTCCCCGGCAGGCACGGTGACCTCGGTGTCCGAGAACTCCGCCGTGCCGGCGATGGTCGAGAGCGTCGGGGCGAAGGTGTCGCCGTAGGTCGCCAGCGCCGTGGTGTGGCCCATGGTGTAGGTCACCTCGGCGTCGGAGTCGTTCGCGACGGTCAGCGTCGTCGTGACCGGCTCGAAGACCGGCTCGCCGTCGACACGGTCGACGACGGACTCACCGAGCGAGATCTTCGCCGGGGTGACCGAGGTCGTCGCGGCGTAGGCGGCCGGGACGTCGATCAGGCCGGCACCCTGGCCGTGCACGGTCTCGACGTAGGCACCGGCGTACAGGACCGGCTCGGCCGTGTTCTGCAGCAGGTCCCGCATCTCGGTGGCGGCGATCTCCGGGTCCGCCTCGAGCAGCAGCGCGGCGGCGCCGGCGACGTGCGGAGCGGCCATCGAGGTGCCCGACAGCGTGGCGTAACCGCCCTTGGCCAGCGGGTACGTCGAGCGGATGTTGCCACCCGGCGCGGCCAGGTCCGGCTTGAGGGACAGGTCCGGGGCCAGGCCGTAGGAGCTGAAGTCGCTCTTCTCGCCACCCGTGGGGCTGACGACCGAGACCGTCTCGTCGGTCCAGGTGAGCGTGACGGTCTCGCCCGCGTCCATCTGCGCCTTGAGCATGTCGCCGTCGGCGAGGCTGATGCCGACGCCGGGGACACCCTGGTCGGTGACCCCGCCGCCGTTGAACAGGCCGGGGATGTTGTTCGCGATGACGACGGCGGTCGCACCGGCGGCCACCGCGGAGGCGTACTTCTCCTCGAACGTGCAGCTGCCGCGGTCGACCAGGGCGGTCATGCCCGTGGGGTCGGCGAGCAGGGTGTCACCCATCGTGTCGACGCAGCCGCGACCGACGTGGACCATCGCGTCGGTGGTCTCACCGGCCGTCGGAGCGGCCACGGTGGAGAGCACCGTGTAGGCCACCGGCTCGCCCGAGGGGTTCGCGACCGCCTTGGCGGCGTCGGTGTTGGTGTTGTCGACCGACGCGACGCCGATGACCTTCTCGCCGACGCCCGGGGCGCCGGCCGAGTAGACGCCGGAGCGGCCGGAGTTGCCGATGGAGGCGGCGACGATCATGCCCGCGTCCACCATGGCGTTCGAGGCGCTCGCCGTCGGGTAGCTGGGCCAGGTGAAGGCCGAGCCGATGGACATGTTGAGGATGTCCATGTCGTCCTCGAGGGCCATCTCCATGGCGGAGATCATGATGTCGGCCTCGGTGGAGCCTTCGCAGCCGAACACCCGGTAGGCGCCGAAGGTGACCTCGGGGGCCACGCCGACGACGTCGCCGTCGGCACCGACGATGCCGGCCACGTGGGTGCCGTGACCCTGGCAGTCCATCGGGTCGCCGTCGGGCTGGGGGACACGCGCGTCGGCGTCGGGGGACCCGGCGTCGTAGGCGTCACCGACGAAGTCGTACCCGTAGGCCACGCGCTCGGTCGGGAACTCGCCGCCGCCGAAGTCGGGGTGCGCGTAGTCGATGCCGGTGTCCATCACGGCGACCTTGACGCCGGCGCCGGTGAGGCCCAGCTCGTTCTGCGCCACGTCGCTGCCGGTCATCGCGAGAGCCGTCGCCATGTCGGGGATCGCCGCGGTCTGCGGCTCCGGCACGGAGAGCTGGACCATCGGGTAGATGGCCTTGACGCCCTGGGTCGCCTGGAGGCGGCCGAGCTGCGAGCTGTCCATGTCGATGGAGAACCCGTTGAACAGGCTCGTGAACTCCTCGCGCTCGGTGTAGTCGACGCCGGCCGCGCCGGCCGCGTCCTTGAACGCGGAGTGCTCGCGGCTCACCTGGGCGCGCGAGCTGCCCTGGGCGGTCGGCGGGCTCTCCAGCTCGACGAACCAGGCGCCGGGCGTCTCGTTGACCAGCGTGTCCTCGTCGCCGGCCGGGGCGGTGTGCACCGGGGCCAGGGCTTCCGGGCCGTCGGGGTCGTTTGCGGTCGCGATGCTCGGCAACGCCACGGTGGTGGCAGCGAGGCCGAACGCGGCGAGCGCGCCCACGACCGGGCGTCGTCGCATGGTGATGCGCACAGTGTCCTCCCAGATTGGGTTGATGTGGCGCACACACTAAGCGTGATGTGTGACACAGGTGTATCGGGCAAGTGTGCATGGCATCACACTGTGACCGGATCGTGATGTCCGGGACCGCCGTTCCAACGATCGGCGTCACGATGCGGACGGCGTGTCCGGCCGGGACCCGTGCGCGGCTATCCTGAGCCTCGATCCCGCACGTTCGAAGTGAAGGTGGCCCCGTGCCCGCTGCAGACCACCGGCCCGCCGTGACGGCGCCGTCGGACCCTGACCGCCGTGAGCGACGCCCCCTGCGCGTCGCTCTGCTCGGGTGCGGCGTGGTCGGCACCGAGGTCGCCCACGGCCTGCTGGAGAACTCCGCCGAGCTGGCGGCCCGGGCCGGTGCGCCGCTCGAGGTGGTGGGCATCGCCGTGCGGGACGCCTCGCGGGAGCGCGAGGGCGTCCCGGCGGCGCTGCTGACCGAGGACGCCGAGGCGCTCGTCGACGCGGCCGACGTCGTGGTCGAGCTGATGGGCGGCATCGAGCCGGCCCGCACCCTGATCCTGCGGGCTCTCGAGCGGGGCGCCAGCGTGGTCACCGCCAACAAGCAGCTGCTCGCCGAGCAGGGGCCGGTGCTGTTCGAGGCGGCGGACACCGCCCGCGCCGACCTCTCCTTCGAGGCCGCCGTCGCGGGTGCCATCCCGATCGTCCGACCCGTGCGCGAGTCGCTGGCCGGGGACCAGGTCCAGCGGGTGCTCGGCATCGTCAACGGCACCACGAACTACGTGCTCGACGAGATGACCACGCAGGGGCTCGACCTCGAGGACGTCGTCAAGCGCGCCCAGGAGCTCGGGTACGCCGAGGCCGACCCCACGGCCGACGTCGACGGCTACGACGCCGCGGCCAAGGCGGCCATCCTCGCCTCGCTCGCGTTCCACACCCGCGTGTCGATCCACCAGGTGGCCCGCGAGGGCATCCGCCACATCACCCGGGACGACGTCGAGTGGGCCCGTCGCACGGGGTACGTGCTCAAGCTGCTCGCCATCGCCGAGCGCACCGACGAGGGCGTCGCGGCGCGGGTCCACCCGGCGCTGGTGCCGACCGACCACCCGCTGGCCGCCGTGCGCGGGGCGTTCAACGCCGTCTTCGTGGAGGCGGAGGGTGCCGGTCCGCTGATGTTCTACGGCCAGGGCGCCGGTGGGCGTCCCACGGCCTCGGCGGTGCTGGGCGACGTCGTCTCGGCGGCCCGCGACCGGCTGATCGGCGGCAAGGGCCCGCACGAGTCGGCGTACGCCTCGCTGCCGGTCCTGGCGGCCGACGCGGCGATCACGCGCTACCAGGTGCGGCTCGAGGTGGCCGACCGCACCGGTGTGCTCGCCCAGGTCGCCGGCGTGCTGGCGGACCACGGCGTCTCCATCGACACGGTGCGCCAGAGCGAGGCCCTCACCGCAGCGTTCGAGGCCGAGCCCGCCTCGGAGCCCGCGCCGGGTGCGGTGCGGGACGAAGGCGAGCCCGTGGCCCGCCTCGTCATCACCACCCACGCCGCCCGGGAGGCGTCGCTCGCCGCGACGGTGTCCGCCCTGCGCGACCTGGAGCCCGTCCGTCAGATCACGTCCGTCCTGCGAGTCGAGGGAGTCTGAGCATGCCGGCCCATCAGTGGCGGGGTGTCATCACCGAGTACGCCGACCGGTTGCCGGCCCACGTCGCCGAGAAGATCGTGACCCTCGGCGAGGGCGGCACGCCCCTCGTCGAGGCGCCCGCGCTCTCTCAGCGCACCGGCGCGGAGGTGTTCGTCAAGGTCGAGGGCATGAACCCGACCGCCTCGTTCAAGGACCGGGGGATGACGACGGCGATCTCCACGGCTGCCGCACGCGGCGCGCAGGCCGTCGTGTGCGCCTCCACCGGGAACACCTCGGCGTCGGCCGCCGCGTACGCCACCCGCGCCGGCATGGTCTGCGCCGTGCTGGTGCCGGAGGGCAAGATCGCGATGGGCAAGCTGAGCCAGGCGGTCGCGCACGGTGCCCAGCTGCTGCAGATCGACGGCAACTTCGACGACTGCCTCGTGGTGGCGCGCAAGCTGGCCGAGGCCTACCCGGTCGAGCTCGTCAACTCGGTCAACCCGGACCGCATCGAGGGGCAGAAGACCGCGGCCTTCGAGGTGGTCGACGCCCTGGGCGACGCACCCGACATCCACGCGCTGCCGGTCGGCAACGCCGGGAACATCACGGCCTACTGGAAGGGGTACCGCGAGTACGCCGGTATCCCGACGAGCGAGGACGGCCCGGGTGCCGCGCCGGTCGCGGTGGCGACGCGCACCCCCGCGATGTGGGGTTTCCAGGCGGCCGGCGCCGCACCCATCGTCGCGGGCCACCCCGTCGAACCCGAGACGATCGCCACCGCGATCCGCATCGGCAACCCCGCCTCCTGGGCGCAGGCCGAGGCGGCCCGGGACGACTCCGGGGGGACCATCGAGGCGGTCTCCGACGCCGAGATCCTCGCCGCGCACCGGGTGCTGTCCGCCGACGTGGGCGTCTTCGTCGAACCGGCCTCGGCCGCGGGCGTCGCCGGGCTGCTCTCCCGTGCCGAGCGCGGTCTGGTGCCGGCCGGTGCGCGGGTGGTGGTCACCGTCACCGGGCACGGGCTGAAGGACCCGCAGTGGGCCCTGCGCACGCCCGACGGCGGCGACGTGACCCCGACCCGGGTGGGGGCCGACGTCGTGGCGGTCGCCGACGCTCTCGGACTGGGCTGAGATGCAGCTCGGTGCGGATCGCGTGGTCGTGAGGGTGCCGGCCACCAGCGCCAACCTCGGTCCGGGGTTCGACGCCCTCGGCCTGGCGCTGGGCCTGCACGACGAGATCGAGGTGGACCTGCTCGCCAGCGACGAGATCAGCGTGGAGGTCGTCGGGGAGGGCGCCGGCCAGGTGCCCGACGGCGAGGAGCACCTGGTGGTGCGGGCCCTGCGGCACACGCTCGAGCTCGCCGGCGCTCCGCTGACCGGCCTGCGCATGCGGTGCACGAACCGCATCCCGCACGGCCGCGGTCTGGGGTCGTCCGCGGCGGCGGTCGTCTCGGGGATCGTCGCGGCGCGCGGTCTGCTCGCGGACCCGCAGGCCCTCGACGTGACGGCCATGCTGGGCATCGCGACGGAGTTCGAGGGACACCCGGACAACGCCGCGCCGGCGCTGCGCGGCGGAGCCACCGTGGCCTGGTCCGGACCGCACGGGCCCCGGGCCGTCGACCTCGAGGTGGACCCCCGGGTCACCGCCACGGTCCTGGTGCCCGACACCCGGCTCTCGACGAGCCGGGCGCGGGGCGTGCTGCCCGCCCAGGTGCCGCACGCCGACGCCGCCTTCACGGCCGGCCGTGCCGCGCTCCTGGTCGAGGCGCTCGCGCGCCGTCCCGAGCTGCTGCTGGACGCCACGGAGGACCGGATCCACCAGGACTACCGGGCCGAGGTGATGGCGGGGACCGCGGAGCTCGTGCGCGCGCTGCGCACCGAGGGGTTCGCCGCGACCGTCTCCGGCGCGGGGCCGACGGTGCTGGTGCTGGCGGCCGAGCGGCAGACGGCCGGGCTCGACCGTCTGCTTGCCGACCTCGTCGACGGGATGGCGGGCTGGCGTGCCTGGCGGCCCGGCATCGACGTCACGGGAGCGGTGTGCAGGAGTGGTAGCATGGACCAAGCCTTCGGGACGGTGGCAGGACGAGCATGAGGTTGTCGTTCCTGACCCACGTCGGCATCGTCACGTGATGATGGTTTGCACGATGCGTCCGTCCGTTGCCCCACCGCAGCCCGCTCGTCGGGTCCTGCGCCGGAGGCCGTCAGCAACCCCGTCAGCCGACGTCGTCGTACCACTGATGCGAGGTTTCGCGTCCGGGTGCCCCCTGCACCCGGTCGCCCGCCACCCCGGTCCGAGCGGACGCCCCGCAGGACCGCATACGAGGGGGAAGGGTCCTTCGTGACGAACACCACCGACAACCTGAGCTCGATGAAGCTTGCCGAGCTCCAGGCGATGGCGTCCCAGCTGGGCGTCAAGGGAACCAGCCGGATGCGCAAGAGCGACCTGGCCGACGCCATCCGCTCCCGTCGCTCCTCCGGCGGCAACCGCCAGGACGACGCCGGTCGCGGGGCCGGAGCGGGCAAGCCCGTCTCCGCCGAGCCCGTCGTGGCCGCGTCGACCGCGGCTCCCTCGGTCCGCAGCGAGGCGCCCGCGGAGGACGCCCCGCGTCGCCGCCGCGCGGTGCGCAGCTCCGGCGCCGCCACCGGGCAGGAGCAGCGGGCCGACGGCGGCCCGCAGGAGGGTGCCGGCCCGACGAACGACCGTGAGGCGCGGCTCGCCGAGCTCGCCGACGCCGTCGCCGCGCCGAAGGAGCGCCAGTCCCGGCCGGACCGCCAGGAGTCGGGCTCCGGCCCGAAGGGCGACGGCGAGGGCGGCCGCGGCCGCGGCGGTCAGGACCGTCAGGACGACCGGTCCGCAGACCGCGGCGACCAGGGCGGCCAGGGTCGTCAGCAGGGCGGCCAGGGTCGTCAGCAGGGTGACCAGGGCCGCCAGCAGGGCGACCAGCAGGAGAAGTCCGGCTCGCGCCGTCGTCGCGGCCGCGACCGCGGTCGCGACCGGCGCCGCAACCGCGGAGGCCGCGGTGGCAACGGGCCGGACATGCCCCTGGAGGAGCCGGAGGTCCGCGAGGACGACGTGCTGCTCCCCGTCGCGGGCATCCTCGACATCCGCGACAACTACGCGTTCGTGCGGACCAGCGGCTACCTGCCCGGGCCGAAGGACGTCTACGTCTCGATGAACCAGGTCCGCAAGTCGGGCCTGCGCCGCGGCGACGCCGTCGTGGGCGCCATCCGGCAGCCCCGTGACGGCGAGGAGCCGCCCAGCGGCGGCGGCGGGGGCGGCAAGAACGCCCGCAACAAGTTCTCCGCGCTGGTGCGTCTCGACACCGTCAACGGGATGACGCCGGAGGAGGCGCGTCAGCGTCCCGAGTTCACGAAGCTCACCCCGCTGTACCCGCAGGAGCGCCTGCGCCTGGAGAACCCCGAGGCGACGCGCCTGACCCCGCGGGTGATCGACATCGTCGCCCCGGTCGGCAAGGGCCAGCGTGGTCTGATCGTCTCGCCCCCCAAGGCCGGCAAGACGATCATCATGCAGCAGATCGCCAACGCCATCACGGCCAACAACCCCGAGGTCCACCTCATGGTGGTGCTCGTGGACGAGCGGCCCGAAGAGGTCACCGACATGGAGCGGACCGTCAAGGGCGAGGTCATCGCCTCGACGTTCGACCGCCCCGCCTCGGACCACACGATCGTCGCCGAGCTCGCGATCGAGCGTGCCAAGCGCCTGGTCGAGCTCGGCCAGGACGTCGTCGTGCTGCTCGACTCCATCACCCGCCTGTCGCGCGCCTACAACCTGGCGGCCCCGGCCTCGGGCCGGATCCTCTCCGGCGGTGTGGACGCCGCGGCGCTCTACCCGCCGAAGAAGTTCTTCGGTGCCGCGCGCAACATCGAGGAGGGCGGTTCGCTGACCATCCTGGGCTCGGCGCTGGTCGAGACGGGCTCGAAGATGGACGAGGTGATCTTCGAGGAGTTCAAGGGCACCGGGAACATGGAGCTGCGGCTGTCGCGCAACCTCGCGGACCGGCGGATCTTCCCGGCGGTGGACGTCAACGCGTCCGGCACCCGCCGCGAGGAGATCCTCATGTCCAAGGAGGAGCTCGGCATCGTCTACAAGCTGCGTCGCGTCATGGGCGCACTGGACCAGCAGCAGGCCATCGAGCTGCTGCTCGGCAAGCTCAAGGACACCAAGAGCAACGTCGAGTTCCTGCTCCAGGTCCAGAAGACCACGCCGTCCGGCCTCACGGACGACCGTCCCGGCGAGACCGTCTGAGGTCACACCCGGGAACATCCCCGCCAGGACAGGTGTTCTGGCACAATGGTTCGTCGGCCTGCCGGTTCACGGCTCGCGGTCCTGCGAGGCGACCCGGCGGCATCACACCAAGGAGCATCATGAAGAGCGGTATCCACCCCGAGTACGTCCTCACCGAGGTCACCTGCACCTGCGGCAACACCTTCGTGACCCGCAGCACGGAGACCTCCGGCAAGATCAACGCCGACGTCTGCAGCGCCTGCCACCCGTTCTACACGGGCAAGCAGAAGATCCTCGACACCGGTGGCCGCGTGGCCCGGTTCCAGGCGCGCTACGGCAAGAAGGACAAGTAGCACCTCCGGCAGCGCCGGTGGTCCGCCCGACAACCTCTCCAGGGGCAGTCGGCCGCGGGACCACCGGCGCTGTCGCATGTCCGGGCGGTGCCGCAGGGTGCACCGCCCGGTGGATCGGCTCCGAACCCGCCCCGGCCGGCAGGTTCTACGCTGATCCGCGGGTCGCGCCCCGACACGCGACCCGGCGGCGCCGCGGCGCCGCGCCGAGGGACGACCGGACGGAGACGACGTGACCGAGGACTTCGCGGTGGCCGAGCCGCTGCTGGCGGAGCATGCCGAGATCGAGCGCGAGCTCGCCGATCCGGCCGTCCACGCCGACCCCGGTCGGGCCCGCACCCTGGGACGGCGGTACGCCGAGCTCAACCGCGTCGTCGGCGCCTACCGGTCCTGGCGCACCGCCCGGGACGACGCCGCCGCGGCGGCCGAGCTCGCCGACGAGGACGAGTCGTTCGCCGCCGAGGTCCCCGCGCTGCAGGAGGTCGAGGCCGAGGCCGCCGAGCACCTGCGCCGCGTCCTCGTGCCGCGCGACCCCGACGACGGCCGCGACGTGATCCTGGAGATCAAGGCCGGCGAGGGCGGCGACGAGTCCGCGCTGTTCGCCGGTGACCTGCTGCGCATGTACCTGCGCTACGCGGAACGTCGGGGGTGGGCGACGCAGGTGCTGGAGTCCACCGAGACCGAGCTCGGCGGGTTCAAGGACGTCCAGCTCGCGGTGAAGTCCCGCGGCACCCCGGAGGACCCCGCCGACGGTGTCTGGGCGAACCTCAAGTACGAGGGCGGGGTGCACCGCGTCCAGCGGGTCCCGGTCACCGAGTCCCAGGGACGGATCCACACGTCGGCCGCCGGGGTGCTGGTGCTGCCCGAGGTCGACGACCCCGGCGAGGTCGAGATCGACCCGAACGACCTGCGCATCGACGTCTACCGGTCCTCCGGGCCCGGCGGGCAGTCGGTGAACACGACCGACTCCGCCGTGCGCATCACGCACGAGCCCACCGGCATCGTCGTGTCGATGCAGAACGAGAAGTCGCAGCTGCAGAACAAGGAGCAGGCGATGCGCGTGCTCCGGGCGCGGCTGCTGGCCGCCCGCCAGGAGGCCGCCGCCGCCGAGGCCGCGGACCTGCGCCGGTCGCAGGTGCGCACCGTCGACCGCAGCGAACGGATCCGGACGTACAACTTCCCGGAGAACCGCATCGCGGACCACCGCACCGGCTTCAAGGCCTACAACCTCGACCACGTGCTGGCCGGGGACCTGGACGCCCTCATCCGGTCGGCCGTCGACGCCGACGAGGCCGCCCGGCTCGCGGCCGCCGGCGATGCCTGACACGGTCGGCGCCCTGCTGCGCGAGGCGTCGCGCCGGCTGGCCGTCGCCGGCGTCCCGTCGCCGCGGACCGACGCCGAGCTGCTTCTGGCCCACGTCCTGGACGTGCCGCGGGGCGAGGTCCGGCGGCTCTCCCTGCTCGACGCCCCGCTGCCCGACGGCGGGGCCCCGGCCGGCCCCGGCCCGGGGGAGCGCTTCGCGGGGCTCGTCGAGCGCCGGGCACGCCGGGAGCCCCTGCAGCACCTGACGGGCGCGGCGCCGTTCCGGCACCTCGAGCTGGCCGTCGGGCCGGGCGTGTTCGTGCCGCGCCCGGAGACCGAGCAGGTCGCCCAGGTCGCGGTCGACGAGGCCACGGCCGTCGTCGCCGACCGGGGGAGCGTCGTCGTCGTCGACCTGTGCACCGGGTCCGGCGCCATCGCGCTGGCCGTGGCCACGGAGGTGCCGGGCGCCGTCGTCCACGCCGTGGAGCTGGACCGCGAGGCGTACCGGTGGACGGAGCGCAACGTCGCGGCGGTGGCCGGTGCCGCCGGTGCCGACGTCCGGCCGGTCCGGGGGGACGCCCGCACAGCTCTCACCGCGTGGGACGGCACGGTCGACGTCGTGGTGTCCAACCCGCCGTACGTGCCGCCGACGGCCGTGCCCCGGGACCCGGAGGTCGCGGGCCACGATCCCGGGGTGGCCCTGTACGGCCTCGGCGCCGACGGGCTGGAGGTGCCCCGGGGCGTCGCCCGGGCGGCGGCCCGGCTGCTGCGGCCGGGCGGGCTGTTCGTCATGGAGCACGCCGAGGTGCAGGCCGCCGGTGCGCGGGAGCTGGCCGCGGCGGCCGGTCTGGTCGACGTGCGCACCGCCGAGGACCTCACCGGCCGACCCCGCATGGTGGTCGCCCGGCAGCCGGTCGACGCACCGTCCGGACGACGAACCGTGACAGACTGGGGCGAGTGAGCACCGTGCACGATGTCACCGACGAGAACTCCTGGGGCCCCGCGATCGACGAGGCCGTCAACACGATCTCCCGGGGCGGACTCGTCGTCCTCCCGACCGACACGGTCTACGGGATCGGTGCGGACGCGTTCGACGCGGACGCCGTCGCCGCGCTGCTCGCGGCGAAGGGACGGGGGCGGCAGATGCCCCCGCCCGTCCTCGTGCCGGACACCCGCACGCTGGACGGGCTCGCCGTCGACGTGCCCGCCTCGGCACGTGCGCTGGTCGAGGCGTTCTGGCCGGGGGGCTTCACCATCATCCTGCGGTCCCAGCCGTCCCTGCAGTGGGACCTCGGCGAGACCCACGGCACGGTCGCGCTGCGTATGCCCGACCACCCGGCGGCGCTCGCGCTGCTGCGCCGCACGGGGCCGCTGGCCGTCTCCAGCGCCAACCGCACCGGGGGGCCCGCGGCCACCGAGGCCGCCGAGGCCGTCGACCAGCTCGGTGACGCGGTGGGCTGCTACCTCGACGGGGGCACCGCCCCGGGCGGTGTCGCCTCGACGATCGTCGACGCGACCGGCCCGGAGCTGCGCGTGGTGCGCCAGGGCGCGGTGACGCTCGCGGCGCTGCGCGAGATCGCGCCCGTGCTGGGCCTCGACGAGACCTCCGAGGGGAACCCCGGGTGAGGGCATATCTGCTGGTCATGCTCATCGCCGCGGCGGTGACGTACCTGGCGACACCCGGTGCCCGCTGGGTCGCCCGGCGGACCAACGCCATCTCCGCCGTCCGGGCCCGCGACGTGCACGTCCAGCCGACACCACGGCTGGGCGGTCTGGCGATGCTGCTCGGGATCGTCGTCGCCGTGCTGCTGGCCTCCCGCATGCCGTTCCTCGCGGGGGTCTTCGCCGAACCCCAGGTGTTCGGCGTCGTCGGCGGAGCGGTGATCGTCTGCCTGCTCGGGTGGGCCGACGACATCTGGGACCTGGACTGGATGACGAAGCTCGCGGGGCAGATCCTCGCGGCGGGGTTCCTCGTCGTGAACCAGGTCCAGCTGACCGCGCTGCCGATGCCCGGCGGCCTGACGATCCCGTCGGCCCGGCTGTCGCTGTTCGTCACGATCCTCGTCATCGTGGTCGCGATGAACGCCGTGAACTTCGTGGACGGGCTCGACGGCCTCGCCGCCGGCATCGTCGCGATCGGCGGGTCGGCGTTCTTCCTCTACACGTACTTCCTCACCCAGCAGGCGAGCCCGGCCGACTACTCGAGCTTCGCGACGATGATGACCGCGGTGCTGGTCGGCGTGTGCCTGGGGTTCCTGCCGCACAACTTCTACCCGTCGCACATCTTCATGGGCGACTCGGGGTCGATGATCCTGGGACTCGTCTTCGCCGGTGCGGCGATCTCGATCACCAGCAGCTTCGACCCGACCGTCACCGACGCCCTGTCGGGTGCGCAGCGCGCCACGATCTTCATCCCGCTGCTGCTGCCGCTGGCCGTGACGCTCCTGCCGCTGCTCGACATGACGATGGCGGTCGTCCGCCGGCTGGCCGCCGGCAAGTCGCCGATGGCCCCCGACCGGATGCACCTGCACCACCGCATGCTGGCCCTGGGGCACTCGCACCGCCGCGCCGTGCTCATCCTGTACGTCTGGACGGCGGTCTTCGCCTTCGGCACGGCGGCACTGGTGGCGTGGCGCTGGCAGGTGGTGCTCGCCTGGCTCGTCGTGGCGGTCGTCGTGGCCCTGGTGCTCACGCTCGGCCCGCTGCGCACGCGCGGGCGCTTCCTCGACGACGACGTGGCCTCGGGGGCGAACCCGGTGGCGGTGTCGTCCACCCCGACGCCCTCCGGAGAAGGAGACCGACCATGACCGAGCAGAACGCCACCCCGGACCGCCCCGAGGAGCCCGAGGGCGTCGAGGGGCGCACGCACGAGGAGGTCCGGTCCTCCGAGCGCGCGATGCTGCGTCGCGCCATGCGGTCGACGCTGCTGCTGGTCGGGGTGCTGGCCGTCGGGGGCGGCCTCGTCGGCTGGTTGGTGGCCGGGACGGCGGGCGTCTGGGGCGCCCTCGTTGGTGCGGGGCTGGCAGCGTTCTTCTGCGCCACCACGATCTGGTCGATGCAGCGCACCGTCGGCGCGTCGCCGACCGCCATGGCGGCCGGTGTCATGGGTGCCTGGCTGGCGAAGATCGTGGTGCTCGTCGTCGTGCTGGTGCTGCTGCGCGGAGCGGACTTCTACGACCCCTACGTGCTGTTCGTCGTGCTGGCCCTCGGAGCGGTCGGTTCGGCGCTGCTGGACTACCAGGCCGTGCGCGGGGCGCGGATGCCCTACGTGCAGCCCTGACCTGCGACGGAGCCCCCACGCGGGGGCTCCGCACGTGCCATTGTTCACAAGCCGCACGATTCCGCTGCCGAAGTGGCCCTTCGGTGTCGGACCATCCGAGTTCATCTAGTAGGCTGTCCGCGAATCCATGACGGCCAGGTCCGATGGCGTGCCCGCTTCAGCGTGGAGTGCCGAAAGACCTTCGACCACCCGGGAGTCCTCCTGTTCACGTCAGCGACCCCCATGCTGTTCGCCGCCTCCGAAGGGGAGGGCGGCTTCCATGTGCCGTCCATCGACGAATTCTTCCCGCCGGCGATCCTCTTCGAGGACACGATCTTCCAGATCGACCGGATCTGGATCATCCGCATCATCGCGATGGCGGTGCTGCTGACCGTCTTCGTGGTGGCCGCGCGGCGCGCGAAGCTCGTGCCCGGACGTTTCCAGGGCGCGATCGAGATCATCCTCGACTTCGTGCGCGTGCAGATCGCTGAGGAGATCCTCGGCAAGACGAACGCCCGTCGCTTCGTCCCGATGCTGACGACGATCTTCCTGTCGATCCTCGCGTTCAACATCACGGGCATCATCCCGTTCCTCAACATGGCCGGCACCGCCCGTATCGGCCTGCCGCTGGTGCTGGCGCTGTGGGTCTTCGTGACCTACTGGTGGGTCGGCATCGCCAAGCACGGCCTCGGCGGCTACCTGAAGAACAACCTCTTCCCGCCCGGGATCCCGTGGCCGATCTACTTCATCGTCACGCCGATCGAGCTGGTGCAGATCCTCGTGGTCCGGCCGCTCTCGCTCGCGCTGCGACTCGCGGCCAACATGATCGCCGGGCACATCATGCTGGTGCTCTGCTTCGCGGCGACCCAGTTCTTCCTCCTCGAGGCGGCGCCGGCGCTGAAGGGCATCGCCGCACTGACCCTCGCGGGTGGCTTCGCCGTCACCCTGTTCGAGATCCTGGTCGCGCTGCTGCAGGCGTACATCTTCGCCCTGCTCGCCGCGGTCTACATCAGCCTGTCGCTGGAGGAGGAGCACTGATCCTGGCGGATCAGGCTTCCTGACACGGCACGCCCACCTACCCACCCAGACGCAAGTCAGCGACGTCGGGCCGACCGGCCCGACGCCCAACGGAAGGAAACCCAGTGGACGTCACCACCCTCGCCGAGGTCACCGGTAACCTCAACGCTGTCGGCTACGGCCTCGCCGCGGTCGGCCCGGGCATCGGTCTCGGCATCCTCATCGGCAAGACGATCGAGGGCATGGCCCGCCAGCCCGAGGTCGCCGGTCAGCTGCGCGCCACCATGTTCCTCGGTGTCGCCTTCGTCGAGCTGCTCGCCCTCCTCGGCCTCGTCGCCGGCTTCCTGTTCCCGGCCGCGTGATGGCGGCGGCGCACACCGCCGCCCCGGTCATCGTGGCGGCGGAAGAAACGGCAGCGGAGGGGATCGACCTCTTCATCCCCGCCTGGTACGACATCATCTGGTCGTCGGTCGTCCTCGCCGTCATCGCGGTCGTCTTCTACCGGTACGTCCTGCCTCGGTTCCAGGCGGTCCTGGACGAGCGCACGGCGAAGATCGAGGGCGGTCTGGCCAAGGCCGAGAAGGCGCAGCAGGAGGCTGCGGCAGCGCTGGCGGAGTACCACCAGCAGCTCGCCGAGGCCCGTGCCGAGGCCTCGAAGACGCGCGAGGAGGCCCGTGCCGAGGGCACGGCCATCGTCGCCGAGCTGAAGGCCAAGGCCAACGACGAGGCGGCACGCATCGTCGAGACGGCGCACCGTCAGATCGAGGCCGAGCGTCAGGCCGCGGCGGTCTCGCTGCGGACCGAGGTCGGCACCCTGGCGACCGAGCTCGCCTCCAAGATCGTCGGTGAGTCGCTGGAGGACAGCGCGCGCCAGTCGCGCGTCGTCGACCGGTTCCTCGACGAGCTCGAGGCGGAGCAGGTCGCGACCACGAGGAGCGAGGAGGGCTGATGCGAGGCACGAGCGGAGCATCCCTGGCCGCCGCCCAGGAGCGGTTCGAGCCGGTGCTGCGGTCCGCAGGGACCGAGGCCGCCACGCTGGGCGAGCAGCTGTTCGCCGTCGTGAGCGCGCTCGACGGGTCGGCCCCGCTGCGCCGCTCGCTCGCGGACCCCTCGCGGGACGGCGAGGACAAGGCGCGCCTCGTCACGGCCGTGCTGGCCGACGGGTTCGACGAGCGTGTCGTCGACCTCGTCTCCGGCCTGGTCCGGTCGCGGTGGTCGAGCGACGCCGATCTCGGTGACGCCGTGGAGCGCCTGGCGGTTGACGCCATGCTCGCCGCGGCGGAGTCGCGGGGCGCGCTGGAGACCGTCGAGGACGAGCTCTTCGTCCTGACCCGCGCCCTGGTCGGGCAGCGTGCTGCCCGCCAGGCCCTCTCGGACGAGACCTCGGCCCGCGAGCAGCGGGTCGGGCTGGTCGAGGCGCTGCTGGCCGGCAAGGCCGACGAGATCACGGTGGCGTTGGCGCGCCGCGCGACGACCTCGTTGCGCGGACGTCGGTTCGTCCCCACGCTGGTCTGGTACGGCGACGTCGCGGCCGAGCGCCGCAACCGTCTCGTGGCGTCGGTGACGAGCGGCTCGGTGCTCTCCGCGGCACAGGAGGAGCGCCTCGGCGAGATCCTCGAACGTGCCTACGGGCGTGCCGTCCAGCTCAACGTCACGGTCGACCCGGCCGTGGTCGGTGGGCTGCGTATCCAGGTCGGCGCCGACGTCGTCGACTCCACCGTGCTGTCCCGCCTGGCTGACGCCCGTCGCCGGCTGGCCGGCTGACAACTTGACGCCCAGCCGGCCGTGGGTCGGCGCAGACGAACGTTCGGTCGCAGACTGCGGCCACGACAGGAGAAGAGCAATGGCTGAGCTGACGATCCGGCCGGAAGAGATCCGCGCCGCGCTGGACAGCTTCGTGAAGTCCTACGAGCCCGAAGGAGCGGTGACCGAAGAGGTCGGCCGCGTGACCTTCGCCGCCGACGGCATCGCCAACGTCGAAGGCCTGCCCGGCGCCATGGCCAACGAGCTGCTGCGTTTCGAGGACGGCACGCTCGGCCTGGCGCTGAACCTGGACGTCCGCGAGATCGGTGTCGTCGTCCTCGGCGAGTTCACCGGTATCGAGGAGGGCCAGGAGGTCCGCCGCACCGGTGAGGTCCTGTCGGTCCCCGTCGGCGAGGGCTACCTCGGCCGCGTCGTGGACCCGCTGGGCAACCCGGTCGACGGTCTCGGCGACATCGACACCGACGGCCGCCGCGCCCTGGAGCTCCAGGCCCCCGGCGTCATGCAGCGCAAGTCGGTCCACGAGCCGCTGCAGACCGGCATCAAGGCCATCGACTCGATGATCCCGATCGGCCGCGGTCAGCGTCAGCTGATCATCGGTGACCGCCAGACCGGCAAGACGGCGATCGCGATCGACACGATCATCAACCAGAAGGCGAACTGGGACTCCGGCGACCCCGACAAGCAGGTGCGCTGCATCTACGTCGCGGTCGGTCAGAAGGGCTCCACGATCGCCTCGGTGCGCGGCGCCCTCGAGGAGGCCGGCGCGCTGGAGTACACCACGATCGTGGCGGCCCCGGCCTCCGACCCGGCCGGCTTCAAGTACCTCGCGCCCTACACCGGTTCGGCCATCGGCCAGCACTGGATGTACGCCGGCAAGCACGTGCTGGTGATCTTCGACGACCTGTCGAAGCAGGCCGAGGCCTACCGCGCCACGTCGCTGCTGCTGCGCCGCCCGCCGGGCCGCGAGGCGTACCCCGGTGACGTCTTCTACCTGCACTCCCGGCTGCTCGAGCGTTGCGCGAAGCTCTCGGACGAGATGGGCGCCGGTTCGATGACCGGTCTGCCGATCATCGAGACCAAGGCGAACGACGTCTCGGCGTACATCCCGACGAACGTCATCTCGATCACCGACGGCCAGATCTTCCTGCAGTCCGACCTGTTCAACGCGGACCAGCGCCCGGCGGTCGACGTCGGTATCTCGGTCTCCCGCGTCGGCGGTGACGCCCAGGTCAAGGCCATGAAGAAGGTCTCCGGCACGCTGAAGCTGGAGCTGGCCCAGTACCGCGCGCTCGAGGCGTTCGCCATGTTCGCCTCCGACCTCGACGCCGCCTCGCGCGGTCAGCTCGCCCGTGGTGCGGTGCTGATGGAGCTGCTCAAGCAGCCGCAGTACACGCCGTACCCGGTCGAGGAGCAGGTCGCCTCCATCTGGGCCGGTACCCGTGGCAAGCTGGACGACGTCCCGGTGGACGACGTCAAGCGCTTCGAGTCCGAGTTCATCGAGCACCTGCGCCGCAACACCGACGTCTTCACCACCATCGTGGAGACCGGCAAGCTGGAGCAGGACACCGAGGACGCGCTCACCGCGGCCGTCGAGGACTTCCGCGACGGCTTCCTCAAGGGCGACGGCTCCCCGCTGGTCGGCGGCGAGCCGGACACCGACGCCGCGGACGCCGAGCAGGAGCAGCTCGTCGTGCAGAAGAAGGGCTGATCGTATGGCCGGAGGATCCCAGCGCGTCTACAAGCAGCGGATCAAGTCGACGCAGTCGCTGAAGAAGGTGTTCCGCGCGCAGGAGCTGATCGCCGCCTCGCGCATCGGCAAGGCCCGTGGCCGGACGGCCGCGGCCGCGCCGTACGAGCGGGCGATCACCCGCGCCGTGTCGGCCGTCGCGACGCACACGGCGACCGACCACCCGCTGACCACGGAGCGCACCGACACGAACCGGGCCGCGGTCCTCGTCATCGCCTCGGACCGCGGGATGGCGGGCTCCTACTCGGCCTCGATCATCCGCGAGACCGAGCGCGTCGTGGCCCGGCTGCAGGCCGAGGGCAAGGAGGTCGCCCTCTACGCGACCGGCCGTCGGGCGATCTCGTACTTCCGTTACCGGGAGCGCGAGATGGCGGGCCAGTGGTCGTACGGCTCGGACAGCCCGCAGGCCGACGTGGCCGGGGAGATCGCCGACACCCTGCTCGGCGCGTTCCTCGCCCCGGAGGCCGAGGGCGGTGTCGGCGAGCTGCACGTGGTCTACACGCAGTTCGTCAACATGGTCAGCCAGCGTCCCCGGCGCGTGCGGATGCTCCCGCTCGAGGTCGTCGAGGGAGTGGCCGTGCCCGGGGAGAACGACGCCCTGCCGCTGTACGACTTCGAGCCGTCGCCCGAAGCCGTCCTCGACGCCCTGCTGCCGCGGTACGTGCGCAGCCGCATCTTCAGCTTCATGCTGGAGGCCGCGGCCTCCGAGCTGGCCTCGCGCCAGCGCGCGATGCACACCGCGACGGACAACGCCCAGGACCTGATCCGTACCTACACGCGCCTGGCGAACCAGGCCCGCCAGGCGGACATCACCCAGGAGATCAGCGAGATCGTCTCGGGTGCTGACGCCCTCGCGGCGTCGTGACGCACCACGTCCGACGTCGTCGATCGACGAACTCACACCCGAACCTTTCGAAGCGAGGCAAGCAATGACCGCCACCACCGCGGAAGCAGCGCACGGCGCCGCCGCGAGCGAGCCGGGGACCGGCCGTGTCGCGCGCGTGATCGGCCCCGTCGTCGACATCGAGTTCCCCGAGGACTCGATCCCCGACATCTACAACGCCCTCCAGGTCGAGATCGACCTGTCGGGCCAGGGCGAGGACGAGAACACCTTCACCCTGACGCTCGAGACCGCCCAGCACCTGGGCGACTCCCTGGTGCGGGCGATCGCCCTGAAGCCGACCGACGGTCTGGTCCGCGGTGCCACCGTGACCGACACGGGCGCCCCGATCTCCGTGCCCGTCGGTGACGTCACCAAGGGCAAGGTCTTCAACGTCACCGGTGACGTGCTCAACCTCGCCGAGGGCGAGACGCTCGAGGTCACCGAGCGGTGGCCGATCCACCGCAAGCCGCCGGCGTTCGACCAGCTCGAGTCGAAGACCCAGATGTTCGAGACGGGCATCAAGTCGATCGACCTGCTGACCCCGTACGTGCAGGGTGGAAAGATCGGTCTCTTCGGTGGTGCGGGCGTCGGCAAGACGGTCCTCATCCAGGAGATGATCCAGCGTGTCGCCCAGGACCACGGCGGTGTCTCCGTGTTCGCCGGCGTCGGTGAGCGCACGCGTGAGGGCAACGACCTGATCCACGAGATGGACGAGGCCGGCGTCTTCGACAAGACCGCCCTGGTCTTCGGCCAGATGGACGAGCCGCCGGGCACGCGTCTGCGCGTCGCCCTGTCCGCCCTCACGATGGCGGAGTACTTCCGCGACGTGAAGAAGCAGGACGTGCTGCTGTTCATCGACAACATCTTCCGCTTCACGCAGGCGGGTTCCGAGGTCTCCACGCTGCTCGGCCGCATGCCGTCCGCCGTGGGCTACCAGCCGAACCTCGCGGACGAGATGGGTCTGCTCCAGGAGCGCATCACCTCGACCCGTGGTCACTCGATCACCTCGCTGCAGGCGATCTACGTGCCGGCGGACGACTACACCGACCCGGCGCCGGCGACGACGTTCGCCCACCTCGACGCGACCACGGAGCTCTCCCGTGAGATCGCCTCGCAGGGTCTGTACCCGGCGATCGACCCGCTGACCTCGACGTCCCGCATCCTCGACCCGCGCTACGTGGGCCAGGAGCACTACGACGTCGCCACCGCGGTGAAGTCGATCCTGCAGCGCAACAAGGAGCTGCAGGACATCATCGCGATCCTCGGTGTCGACGAGCTCTCGGAGGAGGACAAGACGCTGGTGGCGCGCGCCCGCCGCATCCAGCAGTTCCTCTCGCAGAACACGTACATGGCCAAGAAGTTCACGGGTGTCGAGGGTTCGACGGTCCCGCTGAGCGAGACGGTCGAGGCCTTCAAGAAGATCACCGAGGGCGAGTACGACCACGTGGCCGAGCAGGCCTTCTACAACATCGGCGGTCTCGAGGACCTCGAGCGCAACTGGGCGAAGATCCAGAAGGAGTACGGGGCCTGACGGCCACGTCACGCATCCCGACGGCGTCGCCCTGCCGTGCACCACGGTGGCGGCGGGGCGACGCCGCACCACTCTCGACTGAAGAACCCTGGAGCCCGACATGGCAGAGCTGAACGTCGACCTGGTCGCGGCGGTCCGCAAGGTCTGGTCCGGAGCGGCCCGCGAGGTCAGCGCCCCGTCCGCCGAAGGCCAGGTGGGCATCCTCGCCGGCCACACCCCGATGCTGGCGGTGCTGCGGCCGGGAACGGTCAAGGTCTCGACCGCAGCCGGACAGGTCGCCGTCGAGGTCCACGTCGACGGCGGGTTCCTCTCGGTGGACGACGACGTCGTGACGATCGTCGTCGACGAGGTCACCGAGGTCTCCGGACGCGAGTCGGCGCTGGCCTGAGGGGGCGGCGACGGTGGGGTACGTGCTCTGGACGGTCCTCGCCGTCGTGCTCGTGCTCGCCCTCGTGCTCGTCGTCGGGGGCTCGCGGCTGCGCCGGCTGTCGCGCCGGGTCGGGTCGTTCCAGTGCGGTGCCCGGCCCGGCGACAACCCGTCCGGCGCGTGGTCGGCCGGCATCGCACACTACGGCGTGGGCCGGATCGACTGGTTCCGGTGCTGGTCCCTGGCGCCGCGCCCCGCACGGAGCTGGCGTCGTGACCGGCTCGAGGTGACGGGCCGGGCACCTCTCGACCTGGCCGGCCAGGTCGACCAGTACCTGGTGCGCTGTCGGTACGACGGGACCGACTTCGAGCTGACGATGTCAGCGGGGGCCTATGCCGGACTCGCCTCCTGGCTGGAGTCCGCCCCGCCCGGACGACGCGATCTCGTCGTCTGACCGAGCCACGAAGGGGAGAGCGTGAGACTGGTCGTCGCCCGCTGCTCGGCCCGCTACACGGGTCGCCTGACCGCCCACCTGCCGCTGGCCACCCGGTTGCTGGTGGTCAAGGCGGACGGGAGCGTGCTGCTGCACTCCGACGGCGGCTCCTACAAGCCGCTGAACTGGATGAGCCCGCCGTGCACCATGTCCGCCGCGGAGCCCGACGAGGAGTCGGCTGCCCGGGGCGTGACGGCGGTGTGGACCGTCCAGCACCAGAAGTCGGACGACCGCCTGGAGATCGACCTCTACGACGTCGTGCACGACTCCGACCACGACCTGGGCGTGGACCCGGGGCTGGTCAAGGACGGCGTCGAGGCGCACCTGCAGGAGCTGCTGGCCGCGCAGATCGAGCTCCTCGGGACCGGCCACTCGCTGGTCCGGCGCGAGTACATGACCGCCATCGGCCCGGTGGACATCCTGGCCCGTGACGCCGACGGCGGGACCGTCGCCGTCGAGATCAAGCGGCGCGGCGAGATCGACGGGGTCGAGCAGCTCACCCGGTACCTGGAGCTGCTGAACCGGGACCCGTTGCTGTCCCCGGTTCGGGGCGTGTTCGCGGCACAGGAGATCAAGCCGCAGGCCCGGGTGCTGGCCGGCGACCGGGGGATCGACTGCCTGGTCCTGGACTACGACGCCATGCGCGGGGTCGACGACCCGGACTCGCGCCTCTTCTAGCCGGACGAGACAGCGCGGCCCAGGTCAGCGCGGTGCGGCAGGATGGGTGCATGGTCACCGATCCCTCCGATGCTCAGGAAAGCCCCCGCCCTCCGTCCGTCTTCGCGCTGCGCGGGGACGTCGTCACGCCCGACCGACTGGTGCGTGACGGCGCGGTCGTGGTCGCCGACGACCGGATCGTGTGGGCGGGCCCGCTCGAGGAGGCCGCGGCCGCCGGCGTGGGTGACGAGGTGGCCCGTGCCGAGGAACCCCCGCCCGGCACCTACGTGCTGCCCGGCCTGGTCGACCTGCACAACCACGGCGGCGGCGGGGCGGGTTTCCCGGACGCCACCTCCGTCGACGAGGCGATGACGGCCGTGCTGGAGCACCGGCGCCACGGCACGACGACGCTGCTGGCCTCGCTCGTGACGGCCGACCGGGAGACGCTCCTCGCACGGGCCGCTCTGCTGGCGGACCTCGCGGACGCGGGGGAGATCGCGGGGATCCACGCCGAGGGACCGTTCCTGTCCGCGGCCCGCTGCGGCGCCCAGGACCCCAGCCGCCTCGTCCCCGGTGACGTCCGGCTCGTGCGCGACCTGCGCGAGGCGTCCCGGGGCCATCTGCGCACCATGACCGTCGCGCCCGAGGTCGACGGCGTGACCGGGCCGGGCGGTGTCGCGACGGCGCTGGTGCGCGCCGGCGTCGTGCCTTCGCTGGGGCACACCGACGCCACGACCGAGCAGTCGGAGGCGCTGCTGCGGCAGGTGGCCGCGGACCTGGCCGAGGCCGGTGGCTCGTCGCGGATGACCGCCACGCACCTGTTCAACGGCATGCGTCCGCTGCACCACCGTCACCCGGGGCCGGTCGCCGCCTGCCTGGCGGCGGCGTCGCGGGGCGACCTCGTGGTCGAGCTGGTGGGCGACGGCGTGCACCTGGACCCCGCCACCGTCCGCACCGTGATGCAGACGGTCGGCGTGGACCAGGTCGCGCTCGTCACCGACGCGATGGCGGCGGCCGGGATGGACGACGGGGACTACGAGCTCGGCCCGATGTCCGTGGTGGTCCGCGACGGCGTGGCACGGCTCGCCGACCCGGAAGACCCCGAGGGCGGGGCGATCGCCGGCAGCACCGCGCACCTGATCGACGTGGTCCGCTGCGCGGTCGAGGCCGGGGTCCCGCTGGTGGCCGCCGTCCGGAGCGCCTCGTGGGTGCCGGCAGGGGTGCTCGGGGCGACCGACGTCGGGGGACTGGTCGCCGGGCGCCGGGCCGACGTCCTGGTGGTCGACCGGGACCTGCGGGTCCAGCACGTGTGCCGGGGCGGCCGCCCCGTCTGACCGTCGAGGGTGAGTCGCGCCACGGCAGGGAGCCGGAGCGACCGACGCGCCGCAGACGACACGCCGGTGCGGGCGGTCCGCACCCCGTCTCGACGAACCCGCGGGGCATCCGCGGTCCCGGGTCGTCCACATGGTGTGGACACCGGCCGTCCACACCGTGTGGACCGTCGGTGGGCGGCCTGCGGACACGGCGGACCGGCGTGGACGGCCGGTCGGAGGACGGCGTCGCGCGGCCGTGTCGGAGGCTCCTGGGATGCTGGGTCCACAGGCTCGCGGCGCGTCGTCCACGGCCTCCGCGGAGAACTACACGGGTGAAATCACAGCGATGACAAACACAACATGTCGTGGGCAGGTGCGCGGCGAACACTAGGTGTAGTGTTGAGAGCACGTCGGGGCCGAAGGCTCCGAGGTGAATCACATCGACGTAGTTCCACCGGTGTCGTTCCTGGTGAGGGCCCTTCGCGGGGCCGCCGACCCAGCCGCGACCGTCCGGTTCGGACGTCGAGGCCAGGTTGTCAGGGGACATCGACCGGCCGCCCGGGGGGCGGCAGAGACAGGGGAGTGCGAGATGAGCGTCACGGTCTACAGCAAGCCGTCCTGCGTGCAGTGCGACGCGACCTACCGGGCACTGGACCGCAAGGGCGTCGAGTACTCCGTCGTGGACATCACCGAGGATGCCCAGGCGCTCGAGATGGTCCGTGAGCTCGGTTACCTGCAGGCGCCGGTCGTCGTCGCGGGTGACACGCACTGGTCGGGCTTCCGCCCCGACCAGATCAGCGCCCTCGCGGCGCAGCAGGCCGTCACGGCCTGACGATCTCCGGCCCGGTCGCGCACTCGACCCGCGCGACCGGGCCGGTACCACCGCAGCACGTCCGACGGGGGGAGAGCGACATGGGCTCGCTCGTGTACTTCTCCAGCGTCTCGGAGAACACGCACCGCTTCGTGAGGCGCCTCGGTCTCGAGGAGCGCGGCATGTCGGTGCACCGCATCCCGCTGCGGCCCGCCGACGGCTTCCTGACCGTCGACGAGCCCTACGTCCTCCTGGCCCCCACCTACGGCGGGGGCAACGAGGGCGGTGCGGTGCCTCGGCAGGTGCGCAAGTTCCTCGGGGACGAGGGCAACCGGTCGTTGATCCGCGGCGTGATCGCGGCGGGCAACACCAACTTCGGCGCTGCCTACTGCATCGCCGGTGACATCATCGCGGCGAAGTGCCAGGTCCCGTACCTGTACGCCTTCGAGCTGCTCGGCACCACCGAGGACGCCCAACGCGTCCGTGACGGATTGGGACGATTTTGGCAACGACAGTCACTGATCTCGGCGTGAGCGCCACGACGTCCGAGGCGGCGCCGACCACGACGGGCGCCTCTCTGCAGCAGAGCGACATGGACTACCACGCGCTCAACGCCATGCTGAACCTGTACGGGCCGGACGGGAAGATCCAGTTCGAGAAGGACCGCGAGGCCGCGTCGGCGTACTTCCGCCAGCACGTGCTGCCGAACACGGTCGAGTTCGAGACCCTCGACGCCAAGCTCGACTACCTCGTCGAGAACAAGTACTACGACCCGGCGGTCCTCGAGAAGTACTCCCGCTCGTTCGTCAAGGAGCTGTTCCAGCGGGCGTACGCCGCCGGGTTCCGTTTCGAGTCGTTCCTCGGTGCCTTCAAGTACTACACCTCGTACACGCTGAAGACGTTCGACGGCACGAAGTACCTCGAGCGCTTCGAGGACCGGGTCTCGATGGTGGCCCTCGGGCTGGCGGCCGGCGACGAGCAGCGGGCGCGCGACATCGTCGACGAGGTCATCTCCGGGCGGTTCCAGCCGGCCACGCCCACGTTCCTCAACGTCGGCAAGGCGCAGCGCGGCGAGCCCGTCTCCTGCTTCCTGCTGCGCATCGAGGACAACATGGAGTCGATCGCGCGCAGCATCAACTCGGCGCTGCAGCTCTCGAAGCGCGGCGGCGGCGTCGCGCTGCTGCTCAGCAACGTGCGCGAGCACGGTGCGCCGATCAAGCACATCCAGAACCAGTCCTCCGGTGTCATCCCGGTCATGAAGCTGCTCGAGGACTCCTTCTCGTACGCGAACCAGCTCGGCGCACGCCAGGGCGCCGGCGCGGTCTACCTGCACGCCCACCACCCGGACATCCTGCGGTTCCTCGACACCAAGCGCGAGAACGCCGACGAGAAGATCCGCATCAAGACGCTGTCGCTCGGCGTGGTCATCCCGGACATCACGTTCGAGCTGGCCAAGCGCAACGAGGACATGCACCTGTTCAGCCCGTACGACGTCGAGCGCATCTACGGCAAGCCGTTCGCCGACATCTCGATCACCGAGAAGTACGACGAGCTGGTGGCGGACGACCGGATCACGAAGAGGACCATCCGTGCGCGGGACTTCTTCCAGACGATCGCCGAGCTGCAGTTCGAGTCGGGCTACCCGTACGTCATGTTCGAGGACACGGTGAACCGCGCCAACCCGATCGCCGGGCGGATCACCCACTCCAACCTGTGCTCGGAGATCCTGCAGGTCTCCACGGCCTCCACGTTCCACGAGGACCTGTCCTACGACGAGGTCGGCCGGGACATCTCCTGCAACCTGGGCTCGCTGAACATCGCCAAGGCGATGGACTCGCCCGACCTGGGCCGGACCATCGACACGGCGATCCGGGCGCTGACCGCGGTCTCGGACCAGACGAGCATCGAGTCGGTGCCGTCGGTGAAGAAGGCGAACGAGCTCGGGCACGCCATCGGGCTGGGGCAGATGAACCTGCACGGCTACCTCGCGCGCGAGCGGATCCACTACGGCTCCGTCGAGGGCGTCGACTTCACGAACATGTACTTCTACACGGTCGCCTACCACGCGATCGCGGCGTCGAACCGTCTCGCGATCGAGCGTGGCCGGGCCTTCGGCGGGTTCGAGGACTCCGCCTACGCCTCGGGGGAGTACTTCGACAAGTACACCGACGCCGTGTGGGAGCCGGCCACCGAGCGGGTCGCCGAGCTCTTCGCGGGCGCCGGCGTGCACCTCCCGACCCAGGACGACTGGCGCGAGCTCAAGGCGTCCGTCATGGCGCACGGGATCTACAACCAGAACCTCCAGGCGGTGCCGCCGACCGGGTCGATCAGCTACATCAACTACTCGACGTCCTCGATCCACCCGGTGGCCGCCAAGATCGAGATCCGCAAGGAGGGCAAGCTCGGTCGCGCGTACTACCCGGCGCCGTACATGACGAACGACAACCTGGAGTACTACCAGGACGCGTACGAGATCGGGTACGAGAAGATCATCGACACCTACGCCGCGGCGACGCAGCACGTCGACCAGGGGCTGAGCCTGACGCTGTTCTTCCCGGACACCGTGACCACCCGTGACGTCAACAAGGCGCAGATCTACGCCTGGCGCAAGGGCATCAAGACGCTGTACTACATCCGGCTGCGGCAGCTGGCGCTCGAGGGCACCGAGGTGGAGAACTGCGTGAGCTGCATGCTCTGACCCCCCGCCGCTCGCCCTCGTCGTCGACCCACGCCCCGAAGGAATCCGCCATGTCACCCACCGGTCAGCTCAAGCTCATCGACCGCGTCACCGCGATCAACTGGAACCGTCTGCAGGACGAGAAGGACCTCGAGGTCTGGGACCGCCTGGTCGGCAACTTCTGGCTGCCGGAGAAGGTGCCGGTGTCCAACGACATCCAGTCGTGGCACACCCTGTCCGAGGCCGAGAAGCTCATGACGACCCGGGTGTTCACCGGGCTGACGTTGCTCGACACCATCCAGGGCACCGTCGGTGCGGTCTCGCTCATCCCGGACGCCCTGACCCCTCACGAGGAGGCGGTGTACACCAACATCGCGTTCATGGAGTCGGTGCACGCCAAGAGCTACTCGTCGATCTTCTCCACGCTGATCTCCACCAAGGAGATCGACGACGCGTTCGCCTGGTCCGAGCAGAACCCGCACCTGCAGCGCAAGGCCGAGATCGTCCTGGAGTACTACCGGGGCGACGACCCGCTCAAGCGCAAGGTCGCCTCGACGATGCTCGAGTCGTTCCTGTTCTACTCCGGCTTCTACGCCCCGATGTACTGGTCGAGCCGGGCCAAGCTGACGAACACGGCCGACCTCATCCGCCTCATCATCCGCGACGAGGCCGTGCACGGGTACTACATCGGCTACAAGTTCCAGAAGGGCCTGGCGAAGCTCTCGCCGGCCGAGCAGGACGAGATGAAGGCCTACACCTTCGACCTGCTCTTCGAGCTGTACGAGAACGAGGTCGAGTACACCGAGTCGCTCTACGGGGAGCTGGGGCTCACCGAGGACGTCAAGAAGTTCCTGCGGTACAACGCCAACAAGGCGCTGATGAACCTCGGCTACGAGGGGCTCTTCCCGAAGGACGAGACCGACGTCAACCCGGCGATCCTCGCGGCGCTGAGCCCGAACGCGGACGAGAACCACGACTTCTTCTCGGGTTCCGGCTCGTCGTACGTGATCGGCAAGGCGGTCGAGACCACCGACGACGACTGGGACTTCTGACCCGCTCCGAGGTGCTCGTGACGAGGGCCCGGCGACGGCATCGGCCGTCGCCGGGCCCTCGCACGTCTCGGCGACCGTGCTCCGGGTCGGTGCGGGCGGTCGTCCCGCCGGCGTCAGCGGCTCCGGCCGTCGCCCGCGCCGGCCACCGGAGGTTCGGCGGACCAGGGGAACGTGATCCAGCGGTCGGTCTCGCGCCAGGTGTACTCCGGCCGGTACACCGACCGAGGCTTCGTGTAGAGCACGGCAGCACGCGCCTCGGCGCCCTTCTCCCGGACCAGACGCATCACGAGGTCCAGCGTCCGGCCGGAGTCCGCGACGTCGTCCACGACGAGCACCCGCGAACCCGGCAGCTCCGCGGTGTCCATGAGCGGCGGCAGGACGCGTGGGTCGTCGAGGGTCCGCCCGACGTCGGTGTAGAACTCGACGTTCATCGTCCCGACGCCCTTCGTCCCGAGGGCGTAGGCCACGGCTCCGCCGGGGATCAACCCACCGCGGGCGATCGCGACGACGACCTCGGGACGGAAACCGCTCGCCACCACCTGCTCGGCGAGCCGGCGCACCCCGTCGCCGAAGTCGGACCAGGTCAGCACCTCGCGGTCGGTGGTGTCCATGGCTCCGACACTACGACGACGGCGGGCCACCCGTGCAGGTGGCCCGCCGTCGCGGGGGTCAGGTCCGGTGCGGAGCCCGCATCACTCCACGTCGAGGATGTCGACGACGAAGACCAGGTCCTCGCCCGCCAGTGGGTTGCCCTCGACGGCCTCGGCGCCGTAGGCCTGGTCGGCCGGGATGACGAGGAGCACCTGGCTGCCGACGGTCTGGCCGGAGATGCCGTCCGTCCAGCCCGGGATCACCTGCTGCAGCGAGAACGCCGAGGGCTCGCCCCGCTCCCAGGACGAGTCGAAGACCTCGCCGTCCAGGGTCCAGCCGGTGTAGTGCGCGGTCACGGTCTGCTCGGGCGAGACCTCCTCGCCGTCCCCGCGGATGAGGGTCTGGGCGACGAGCTCGTCCGGGGCCTCGTAGCCGTCCGGGATCTCGACGGACGGGGCGCCGTCCTCGCCCAGCGTGACGGTGGGCAGACCCTCCTCGGGCTCGACGGCCTCGCCCTCGGCGCGCTCCGGGATCTCGTAGGCGTCGACGACCTCGATGAGGTTCACCGCGGTCGTCGGCTCGCCCTGCTGGTCGGCGATCGGGTTCGCCAGCAGGAAGCGGGTGCCGACCGACTGGCCCTCGAGCGGCGAGATGAGCAGGTCGGACTGCTCGCCGAGGACGATGCTCTGCGGGGAGTCGACCTCCCAGGTCGAGTTCATCTTCTGACCCGTGGCGTCGTAGGTCACGTAGTGGATGGTGAGCTTCATGCCCTCGCTGATCTCGGTCCCGTCACCCTCGTCCACCACGCGGTGCGTCGGGACGGAGACCTCGATGTCGTCGAAGGAGAGCTCCGGTTCGGAGCCCGGCTCGCCCGTGACCTCGATCGACTCGACGGCGGCGATGTCCTCCTCGGTCGGCTCGGCCTGCGCGGTGGAGTCGGCGGAGGCCGACGAGGGTGCCGACGGCTCCGTGCTGTCGGGGGCGTCGGCGTCGTCGCTGCAGCCACCCAGCACGAGGGCGGCGGCGAGCGCGACGCCGAGGGCTGCGGGGGTACGGAGCTTCACGAGTAGTCCTTCGGTCGCGGGGTGGTTCGTCCGGTCGACGGACCCCGAACACTCTAACGGCCCGGCCCGGCCGGTGGTTCCTCCCCCCGCACGCCACAATGGGGACATGCCGTCACGTCGACCCTCCCGCAAGCGTCCCTGGGGTGCCGAGCACCAGCCCCTCGACATGGACCGAGCGCTCGGCGGCATCCGGCACGAGAGCGCCGACGACGGCGAGTGGACGGTCCGGCGGGTGACGGGCGGCGACAAGGCCTACACGTGTCCCGCCTGCCGCCAGACCATCCCGCCCGGGACGCCCCACGTGGTCGCGTGGCAGCGTGACGCGTGGGGTGGTGAGGCGGCCGGCCTCGAGGACCGCCGGCACTGGCACGCGTCCTGCTGGCAGCGGCGGCGACGTCTGCTCTGACGTCGCAGGACGCGCGCGTCCGGCGGGCAGGAGATCGGGCGCGAACTAGGCTGGTCAGTGATGAACGAGGACACCGCCACCGGCCACCAGATCCGCTCGATGACCGTCCTGCCCGCCCGTCGGGAGGATGTCGACCTGCACACCGCGGACGGGCTGACGCTCGTCGGTGAGCTCGCCCAGCCGCAGGGCCGCGACCCGGTGGCGACGCTGCTGACCTTCCACCCGCTGCCCACCCACGGCGGATACATGGACTCCCACGTGTACCGCAAGGCCGCGTGGCGCCTGCCCGAGCTGGCCGACCTCGCGGTGCTCCGGTTCAACACCCGGGGCACCTCGTCGCCGCGGGGCACCTCCGAGGGCGCCTTCGACGGCGGCGACGCCGAGCGGTACGACGTGGCGGCGGCCCTCGAGCTCGCCGAGTTCCGCGAGCTGCCCCGCCCCTGGCTGGTCGGCTGGAGCTTCGGGACCGAGCTCGTCCTGCGGCACGGGGCCGACCCGAGCATCGAGGGGGCCGTCCTGCTCTCGCCCCCGCTGCACCGCGCCACGGACGAGGACCTGGACCGCTGGGCCGAGTTCGGCAAGCCGCTCGTCGTGCTGGTGCCCGAGCACGACGACTACCTGCAGCCCGCCGAGGCGCGCGAGCGCTTCGCCCGGGTGCCGCAGGCCGAGGTGATCGGCGTCGACGGCGCCAAGCACCTGTGGGTGGGTGAGCCGGCCGTCCGCCGGGTGCTCGACGAGATCGTCCAGCACGTGCTGCCCGGGCACGCGCCGCTGCCGACCCACTACGACGGAGAGGTCGAGCACGCCTCGGACCTCCGCAACGCTCCGACGAGAGGATGACGACCATGACGCCCTCGACCCTGGCGACGCACGTCCTGCACGACGGGGCGGGCGTCCCGCTGGTACTCCTCCACGGCTTCCCCCTGGACCACCGGATGTGGAACCCGGTCGTCGCGGAGCTGCCGCCCGGCCTGCGGGTGGTCGCCGTGGACCTTCCCGGCTTCGGCCACAGCGACCTGGGTCAGCTCCCGCCCACCCTCGAGGCGGCCGCGGACGCCGTGCACGCGGCGCTGCGCGCGGCGGGGGAGGGCAACGGCGCCGTGGTCGGCATGTCGATGGGCGGCTACGTCGCCCTCGCGCTCGCCGAGCGCCACCCGGAGATCGTCCAGGGGCTCGGGCTGGTGGACACCAAGTCCACGGCCGACACCGACGAGGCGCGGGCCGGACGGCTGGCCGCCGCGCGGACGGTGGCCGACTCCCAGACGCTGGACGCGGTCATGGGGATGCCGGACAAGCTGCTCGGGCCGACCAGCCAGATGGAGCGGCGCAGCCTCTACCCGACGGTCTACGACTGGATCCGCTCCCAGTCCCCGTCCGCGGTCGCGTGGGCCCAGCGGGCGATGGCGGCCCGGCCGGACCGGACGGACGTGCTGCACCGGTTCCCCGGTCCCGTCGCCGTCGTCGTCGGTGCCGAGGACTCGATCACGCCGATCGACGAGGCCAAGCACATGGTGGACGCGGCGTCGGACGCGACGCTGCACGTGGTGGCGAACGCCGCGCACCTGAGCACGATCGAGGAGCCCGCCGCCGTGGCGCACGCTCTCGCCGCGCTGCAGGAGCGGGTCGTCGCCCAGCTCTGAGCCGCCCCGGAGACACCGAGGGGCCGTCGCCACGGCGACGGCCCCTCGACGGTCCGGTCAGTTCCGGGACGGCGCGGAGCTCTCGGCGGCGGGGGAGTCGTCGGGCGCGGGAGCCGACGAGGCGCTGCCCGGGTCGGCCGACTGCGTGGACGCGAAGCGGGCGCGCTGGGCCGGGGTGAGGTCCCGGGAGTAGCTGTCCTCCTCGGCCGGCTCGTCGTCCTGCTCGGCCTCCACGACAGGGGCCGCGGGCTCCTCCGCCGCGGGCTCCGCGGGGGACTCCGCGGAGGAGGCGGCGGGAGACGCGACGGGCTCCTCGAGGGGCTCGTCGGCCGGTGCCTCGGCGGCGACCTCCCGGGCCTTCTCCGTGCCGAGCAGGCCCCGCAGCTCCTCGAGGTAGGAGTTGATCGAGTCGTGGCGGCGGGTGAGGTCCTCGAGCTGGCGCTCGGCGGCGGTCCGGTTCTGGTCGGCCTCCGCCTGGGCGTCGGACATCGTCTGCTCGGCGAAGGTCCGCGCCTCGGACACGATCGAGTCGGCCGTCCGGCGGGCGTCCGCCACCAGCTCCTTGACGTAGGCGTCCGACTCGGACCGGACCTTGTCGGCCTGCTGCAGGGCCGCGGCCACGCGCTTCTCCGCCTCCGCCGCATGCTCCTCCGCCTCGCGCACGATGCGCTCGATCTCGGCGCGTGCGGCGTCGTGCCGCTGCGCCGCCTCGGTCTCGACGCGCTCGCGGGTCTGCGCGGCCTGCAGCTCGGCGTCGGCGAGCGTCGTCCGCGCCTGCTCGCGCAGGTCCTCGAGCTCGGAGGTGACGGAGTTGGCGGACTCGGCCGCCTGGTGCTTGGCCTCGGCCACGATGCGGGCGGCCTCGTTGCGGGTGCGTTCCATGAGGTCGTTGGCCTCGCGCTCGGCCTCCTCGCGCAGGGCGGCCGACTCGGCGGCGGCGGAGGCCCGGAGCTGGGCGATCTCCCGGTCCGCCTGCACGCGCGCCTCGGTGACCTCCCGCTCCGCCGTCGTGCGCAGCGTGCCGATCTCGTGCTCGAGGCCGGCGCGGCGCTCGTTCTCCTCGGTGGTCAGGCTGCTGGTGATCAGCGCGGCCTCGCGTTCGGCCGACCCGACGAGCTCCTCCGCGCGACGCTGGGCCCCCTGCAGCGCGCCCTCGGCCTCCGCGGCCGTCGTCGAGCGGATCTCCTCGGCCTCGCGGCGAGCGCTGGACAGCAGCTCGGAGGCCTCGGACTCCGCCCGCTGGCGCACCTGCCCCGCGGCGAGCTTCGCGCGGGCCATGATGTCGGAGGCCTGCTGGTTCGCCTGCGTCAGCACCTCGGCCGCCTGCTCGTCCGCCGAGCGGAGCAGCCGTTCGGCACGGGCGCCGAGGCCCGCGTACGACGGCTTGTCGCTCTCGCGGAGCTGCCGGTGGGCGTCGGCCAGCTCGGAGGACAGCTGCATCGCCCGCGAGTCGGTGGCCTCGACGTTGCGGCGTGCCTCCTCCAGGGCCTGCTCGAGACGGGAGATCTGGCTCTCCACGGCGGCGCGGTCGTATCCACGCATGGTGATCGGGAAGAGCGTGCGCTCGTCGGACACGGGAGGACCTCCGGACGTCGTGGGTGCCCCGGCACCGCTGAGAGTAGGGGAAGGCACCGATCAGAATAGTGGCCCGGGAGGCCCACCGACACCCGTGGGCGGGTGAGGTACGGCGCTGGGACGTGCCGCCCCGGCGCCCGCGCGGCGCCGTCCGGCTGTTGCCGGTGGTCGAGGCGTGGGAGGGTCGAGGATGCTGGTACCGGACTCGTGAAGGGTTCGTGAACCGATGCGGCCGAACGCCACCCGGCGTCCGGCCGCTGCTCGCGCGTCCTTATCCTGAGGTGTCCACGTCGAAAGGGAAGCTCGGTGCTGCAACGCATTCTGGGTGTCGTCCTGGTCCTTGCCGGACTGGGAGCCATCGCGTTCGGGGTCGCGACCGCGACCGTCCTGCGCGAGTCCGACTCCGTCGTCGCCACGGCTCGACCCGCCGGTGACGGCACGCTCGTCGTCACCGACCCGGGCGTGCTCGGGTTGGTCGACTCCGAGGTCACCGTCACGGCCTCCGTGCCCGAGGGGCAGGAGGTCGCCGTGGTGGTGGGCCGCGAGGTCGACGTCGCGGGGTGGCTCGGTGAGGACCCGTACACCCGGGTCACCGGGCTGAGCGACTGGGAGACCCTCTCCACCGAGCAGGTCGCCGGTGCCGCGGACGAGGAGGCCGAGTCCTCGGAGGACGGCGAGGGGGGTGCGGAGGCCGAACCGCCGCCGAACCCCGCAGGTTCCGACATGTGGGACACCGAGCTCGTCGACGCCGAGCAGGTGAGCCTGCGCTGGACCGACCGTCCGGGCCGCTGGGTCCTGCTCGCCGCGGCGACCGGTGCCGCCCCCGCCGAGGAGTCCGAGGGTGAGGACGCCGAGGCGGCGGAGGCCGACGAGGCGGCTCCGGCCGAGGCGCCGACGCTCGAGCTGACGTGGGACCGCGACGTCTCGACGCCGCTGCTGTGGCCCGCCGTCGGTGTCGGTGGTGTGCTCCTGATCATCGGCCTGGTGCTGCTGGCCATGTCGCGGCGCACGACCCGGAGCCGCAAGCGCCGCACCGCCGGCGCCACGGCCGGCGCGGCGTCGCCCACGATCTCCTCGAGCGGCACGACGTCCCCCGGGACCGGCACGCCGTCCGGCACCTCCCCGTTCGGGCCGGCCGTCGGCGCGGGCGCGGGCGCGGCGGCGGCCCGCTCCGGCGGGACCTGGCCCGGCGCGGTGGCCGCGTCACCGAACGCCCCGCACGACGACGGCACGGCCCCGGCCGCGGAGGACGCGCCGACGCAGGGCACCGACCCGCAGGACGCGGCCGGCGGCACCGACCAGGTGCCGGTCGCCGGGCGCTTCCGGCGCCGCACGCGCCTACGTCGCGACGCCGACCCGGCCGACGCACAGGACGCCCCCGTCCCGGCACCGGAGCCGTCCGCCGGCGGCGCGCCGGTGCCTGCTCCCGCGCCGGCGCTGCCCACCGCCCCCGCCTCCTCGGCGGACACCGCCGGGTCGGACGACACGGCCGCGCGGCCGCTCACGCGACGTGAGCTGCGCCGTCGCGAGGAGGAGCGCAAGGCCGCCGAGCAGTCCGGCATGGGCGGCATGGGCCGCGCCCTGCGCGCCCTGACGGGCCAGACCCCCGTGGTGCCGCGCCCCGGAGGAACCTCCTCGCCGTCGGCCGCGGACCCCGGTGCCGCGCAGTCCGCCGCGGACCGCAGGGCCTCCGCCTGGCGTGAGACCTGGGGTTTCGGCGGGACGACCGCCGCCGGCACGCCGACGAGCGACGACGACACGAGTGACGAGGACAAGCGATGAAGGACTCCACCCGCCGGCCCGGGCGCCGGCGCGCGACCGTCGCCGGTGTGGCGACCACCGTCGTCCTGCTGGCCGGATGCGCCGAGGAGCTGCCGACCCCGGAGCCGGACGAGCCCGTCGCCGGACCGGCGCTGACCGCGGCGCAGCAGACCCGCGTGGTCGAGGAGGTCGCCGGGTCGCTGACGAAGGCCAGTGAGAACGAGAAGCCCGACCAGCTGCGCCCCCGCGTGGAGGGCCCGGCGCTGGAGGTGCGCCGCACCCAGATCGAGGTCGCGAAGAAGAGCGGTGACGACTCGCTCGTCACGAGGATCCCGACCGAGCTCGAGGCGATGATCCTGCCCACGACCGAGTCGTGGCCGCGGGTGAGCTTCACCATCACGCAGCCGACCGAGAACCTCGAGGTGCCGCGCCTGGTGGCCTACCAGCAGGACTCGGCCCGCGACAACTACAAGCTGTGGTCGTGGGTGCAGCTCATCCCCGGCACGACGCTGCCGAACTTCGCCGACCCCGAGGCGATCGGCTCCGACGCCGTGGCGCCGGACGACGACTCGCTGCGGGCCACCCCGCGACAGGCGCTCTCGCAGTACGCGGACCTCGTGGCCAAGGGGCCGGACGACTCCGAGCACGCCGGCGCGTTCGAGCTGCCGGGCGAGAGCACGGACCTCGTCAAGCGGGTCCAGAAGGACGCCAGCAGCGTGCGCGGTGCGGACGCCTTCAAGGAGGCGGACGGCGAGTACAAGATCGCGTTCGCCTCCCGGGACGACCAGGTCGTCGCGGTCCGCACGTCCGACGGCGGTGCGGTGGTCATGGGTGCGCTCGACGGCAACATCCGGGTGACTGTCGAGGAGGACGGCGAGATCGGCCCGCTGACGCCCTCCCAGAAGACGCTGATGGGCGACGCCGACAACACCGACCAGCTCTACGTGGAGTACACCGACCAGGTCGCCCTCTACGTGCCGCCGGCCGGGTCCGAGGAGCCGATCCGCCCGCTGGGGTACTCGCACGTGTCCACGGCTGCCGCGAACGACATCCCGGGCGAACGCAACACCGACCGGAAGAAGGACGACGGCTGAGACGTCGGCGCAGACTTCGTAGGATGTGCCCATGAGCACTCCCACGCCCGAGCCGAGCTTCAGCCCGCGCGGCGCCGTCGACCTGTCGGCCCTCAACCGGCCCCAGTCCCCGCCTCCGGGGGAGCCGGGAGGCGCCCCGACGGCCGGCGGCTACGTTGTCGACGTGACGGACGCGAACTTCCAGCAGGTCGTGCAGGACTCGACGAAGTACCCGGTCGTGATCCTGCTGTGGATGCCCACGGACCAGGCCAACGCGGACCTCGGCGCCACCCTGGGCAGGCTCGCCGACGAGTACGCCGGCCGGTTCCTGCTGGGTCGCGTCGACGCCAACGCGTACCCGCAGATCGCCTCGGCGTTCCAGCCCCAGGGCGTTCCCACCGTCGTCGCCGTGCTGCAGGGTCAGCCGCTCCCGCTGTTCGCGGGGGCGGCCTCGGAGGAGCAGATCCGCGGCGTGCTGGACCAGGTCCTGGCGGCCGCCGAGCAGAACGGCGTGACGGGCCGGGCTCCCGCCCCGGGCGGGGCCGAGGAGTCCGACGAGCCGGCCGAGGAGCCGGAGGAGCCGTTGCCCCCGCTGCACCAGGAGGCGTACGACGCCATCGAGCGTGACGACCTCGAGGCGGCGGAGACCGCCTACTCCCGCGCGATCACGCAGGACCCCACCGACGCCCAGGCCGTGGCCGGCCTGGCCCAGGTGCGTCTGATGCAGCGCACCCGCGGTGCCGACCTGCAGCAGGTGCGCACCGCGGCGGCGGACGCCCCGGCGGACGTCGAGGCCCAGCTGGCCGTGGCCGACATGGACATGCTCGGCGGCAAGGTGGACGACGCGTTCGACCGCCTCCTGCAGCTCATGCCGACGGCCGACGCCGAGGGCAAGGAGAAGCTGCGGGCGCGGCTCGTCGACCTGTTCGAGGTCGTGGGCACGTCCGACTCCCGCGTGGTCAAGGCCCGCAAGAAGATGATGATGTACCTGTACTGACGCCCGCCGTGGTCAGCGGGGCGTGAGCACCAGGGCGCCGAGCGGGGGGACCCGCACCGTCGCCGAGTGCTCGCGCCCCTGCCACGGGACGTCCTCGGCCACGACGTCACCCTCGTTGACGACGCCGGAACCGCCGTAGCGGGGAGCGTCGGTGTTGAGGGCCTCGGACCAGGCACCACCGTGGGGGAGCCCCAGCCGGTAGCCCTCGTGCGGCACGCCCGCGAAGTTGACCACCACGACGACCGGCGAGCCGTCTGCCGCACGGCGGACGTAGGCGACCAGGTTGCGGGCGGCGTCCCCGCCCTCGATCCACTCGAACCCGGAACCGTCGAAGTCACGTTCCCACAGGGCCGGCGTCGCCCGGTACAGCCCGTTGAGGTCGCGGACGAGGTGCTGCACGCCCGCGTTCCCGGCGTCCTCCAGGCTCCACCAGTCCAGACCGGCTCCCTCGCTCCACTCGGCCTCCTGGGCGAACTCGCAGCCCATGAAGAGCAGCTGCTTGCCCGGGTGGGTCCACTGGTAGGCGAGGAACGAGCGCACGCCGGCCAGCTGCTGCCACCGGTCGCCGGGCATCTTGCGCAGCAGCGAGCCCTTGCCGTGCACGACCTCGTCGTGGCTGATCGGCAGGACGTACTGCTCCGAGAACGCGTAGACCAGCGAGAAGGTCAGCTCGCCGTGGTGGTGGCTGCGGTACATCGGGTCCTTGGAGACGTACTGCAGGGTGTCGTTCATCCAGCCCATGTTCCACTTCAGGCCGAACCCGAGTCCGCCGGCGTCCGTCGGTCGGGTGACCCCCGGGAAGGCGGTGGACTCCTCGGCGATCATCAGCACGCCGGGGGAGCGCCGGTAGGCCGTGGCGTTGGCCTCCTGCAGGAAGCTGATGGCCTCGAGGTTCTCCCGTCCGCCGTGGACGTTGGGGGTCCACTCGCCCTCGTTGCGGGAGTAGTCGAGGTAGAGCATCGACGCGACCGCGTCGACGCGCAGGCCGTCGGCGTGGAACTCCTCGAACCAGTAGGTGGCGTTCGCGACGAGGAAGTTGCGCACCTCCCGGCGGCCGAAGTCGAACACGTAGGTGCCCCAGTCCGGCTGCTCGCCGCGGCGGGGGTCGGCGTGCTCGTACAGCGGGGTGCCGTCGAACCGCGCCAGGGCGAACTCGTCCCGGGGGAAGTGGGCGGGCACCCAGTCGAGGATGACGCCGACGCCGGCCTGGTGCAGCCGGTCGACCAGGTACCGGAAGTCGTCGGGGCTGCCGAACCGGGACGTCGGTGCGTAGTAGCTGGTGACCTGGTAGCCCCACGACCCGCCGAAGGGGTGCTCGGCGACCGGCAGCAGCTCCACGTGCGTGAACCCCTGCTCGACGACGTAGTCGGTGAGCTGCTCGGCCAGCTCCCGGTACCCCAGGCCGGGACGCCAGGAGCCGAGATGGACCTCGTAGACGCTGATCGGTCCGCCGTGCTGGTCGCGGGACGCACGCTGCTCCATCCAGGCGTCGTCCTGCCAGGTGTGGTCGCTGTGCACGACGACCGAGGCGGTGGCGGGCGGCACCTCGGTGCCCTTGGCCAGCGGGTCGGCCTTGGCCCGCCAGATCCCGTCCGGGCCGCAGATCTCGTACTTGTACCGCGTCCCCGGCCCGACGTCGGGCACGAAGATCTCCCACACGCCGCTGGAGCCGAGGGAGCGCATCGGGTGGATGCCCGTCCAGCGGTTGTGGTCCCCGACGAGGCGGACGCCCCGGGCGTTCGGCGCCCACACGGCGAAGGACGTCCCGACGACGTCACCGCGCGCGCTCGGGTAGACGTGACGGTTCGCCCCGAGGACCTTCCACAGCTCCTCGTGCCGGCCCTCGCCGACGAGGTGCAGGTCGACCTCGCCGAGGGAGGGCAGGAACCGGTACGGGTCGTCGGCCGTGTGCACGTCGTCGGCGTAGCGGGTGCGCACCCGGTAGTCGGGGGCGTGCCGGGTCCCGTTGTCGTCGGTCGGTGCCGGCACCACGGCGCTCCAGACGCCGCCCGCCTCGTGCGTCGCCGGGTGCTCCTCCTCCCCGGCGGGGCCGACCGTGAGCACCACGACCTCGTCGGCGAGCGGTCGCAGCACGCGCACGACGGCGGCGGGGGCGCCGCCCGCCTCGGCGGGCAGCAGGTGCGCGCCCAGCACGGAGTGCGGGTCGTGGGTCGTGCCGCGCGCGACGGCGGTGAGGAGTTCCGGGTCGACAGCTGCTGGCACGGACGTCATGTCGTCCACCTTTCCACGTCCTTCTCCGGGCCGCGTCCGCAACACGCACGCGTCACCGGCGGTCAGTCCCGCAGCAGCCGGTCGACGGCGCCGAGGGGGATGGGCAGCCACGTCGGGCGGTGGTGCGACTCGTACACCACCTCGTACAGAGCCTTGTCGAGCACCAGGGCGTCGAGCACGACCGCCGCGGTGTCCTCGTCCATGCCGGCGTGGTCCGCCACGGTCTTGCGGTAGCCGGCCAGGAAGGCGTCCGCCGCCTCGGCCTGCCAGCTCGCGGGTTCGGGGGCCTCGCCCACCGCGGCGGCGTAGTCGAAGGAGCGCAGCATCCCCGCCACGTCGCGCAGCGGCAGGTCGGGTGCCGTGCGCTCGTCGACCGAGCGCTGCGGCTCGCCCTCGAAGTCGAGCACCTTCCAGCCCTCGCTGAACAGGGTCTGACCGAGGTGCAGGTCACCGTGGATCCGCTGGGTCGTCACGGGTTCCGGCAGGGCGGCGAGCCGACGCTCGAGATCGTCCAGCAGAGCCGTGACCTCGGCCGCCCGCGGCGCGAGCACCTCGGCCTCGGCGACGGCGCGGTCCGCGCGGCGGCGCAGCCCGGCCACGAACCGTGCGGCGTCCAGCGGCGGCCCGGTCGGCAGCAGCGTCGCCATGCGCTGGTGCAGCTCCGCCACCAGCCGGCCCAGCGCGTCGGCCTGCTCGACGAACGGCTCACCGCGGCTGGCGACGTCGCACGCCATCTCGAAACCGTCCTCGGCGTGGGGCACCAGCTCGGACAGGATCGCCAGGTGCACGGCGCCGTCGTCGGTGTCGATCTCGAGGGCGCCGAGGAACCGCGGCACGCCCTCCCAGCCGTCGGCCGTCAGGGCCTGGGGGACGACGACGTCCGGGTGCGGGCCGTCGGCGATGGTGCGCAGGATCTTCAGCATCCCGCCGGCGCCCGAGGGGGACGGCACACCGGGCAGGATCACCGAGGTGTTCGACTGCTCGCCGGCCAGCACCCGGCCGCGCTCGGTGAGGGTGGTGGGGTCGCCGGCCACGCCCATCGCGCGCAGCAGCGCGACCCAGCACGCCGGGTTCGCCCCGCCGTCGTGCACCGCCACCTCGCCGGTGGCGGTCTCCACGGTCCCGATGTGGCCGAGACTGACGTCCTCCGGGTCGCTGAGCACGAGCGGGACCTGGGCCACGACCTCCCCGCCGGGCAGCTCCGGGCCGCGGAGCCGCGTGAGCAGCAGCACGACGTCGCCGTGCGCACCCTCCGGGGGTGCGAGGTCGACCTCCTCCTGGTCGAACGTCACCGCCAACCAGGGCTCGGCCTGGACCGACGGCCCGCCGGGGAACCAGCGTTGCGTCGGGAGCCAGGCCGCGAGCAGGTCGCCGACGCTCGGGTCGGGTGCTGCGTGCTGGACGGAGACGTCGATCATCTGGTCTACCCCTCGTCGTCGTGCTGGTCCGGTGGTGTGGCGATGAGCCAGTAGAAGTCGCGCGAACCCCAGGAGAGCCGCACCGTGCCGTCGTCCGACACCTCGGGGAAGCGTCCGCCGCCGAACAGGTCGGTCAGCGACCAGCCCTCCATCCCCGGCAGCGAGATCGTGGCCGAGCGGGCGGTCGTGGACAGGTTGGCCGCCACGACGAGCTGTTCGTCGTCGGAGCGGACGAAGGCGAGGATCGCCTCGTCGTCGACCTCGCAGGCGGTGAACGTCCCCGTGCCGAAGGTGGGGTGCAGGCGGCGCACGCCGAGCATGCCGTGCACCCAGTGCAGCAACGACGTGGGCTGGTGCAGCTGGGCCTCGACGTTGATGTGGTGGTAGTGGTTCACCAGCGACTGGTTCAGCGGCAGGTACAGCTTGCCGGGGTCGGCCGTGGAGAATCCGGCGTTGCGGTCCGGCGTCCACTGCATGGGGGTGCGCACGGCGTCACGGTCCGGCAGCCAGATGTTGTCGCCCATGCCGATCTCGTCGCCGTAGTACAGGCACGGGCTGCCCGGCAGCGACAGCAGCAGGGCATGGGCGAGCTCGATCTCCTTGCGGGAGTTGTCCAGCAGCGTCGCGAGCCGGCGGCGGATCCCCACGTTGGCGCGCATGCGCGGGTCCTGAGCGTACCACCCGTACATCGCGGCGCGCTCCTCGGTGGAGACCATCTCCAGGGTGAGCTCGTCGTGGTTGCGCAGGAACGTGCTCCACTGCCCCCCGGCGGCCGGGATCTCCGGGGTGTCGGCCAGGATGTCGAGCAGCTGGGTGGCCCGCTGGTCGCGCAGCGCGTAGAAGATGCGCGGCATCACCGGGAAGTGGAAGCACATGTGGCACTCGGGGTCCTCGCTCGTCCCGAAGTAGTCCACGACGTCCTGCGGCCACTGGTTCGCCTCGGCCAGCATGATGCGCCCGGGGAACTCCTCGTCGATCATCCGGCGCACCTGCTGCAGGAACTCGTGCGTGCGCGGCAGGTTCTCGCAGTTGGTGCCCTCCTCCTCGTACAGGTAGGGCACGGCGTCGAGCCGGAAGCCGTCGACCCCCGAGCGCAGCCAGAACCGGACGACGTCGAACATCGCCTCGGCGACCTTCGGGTTCTCGTAGTTGAGGTCCGGCTGGTGGCTGAAGAACCGGTGCCAGAAGTACTGCCGGCGGACCGGGTCGAACGTCCAGTTCGACGTCTCGGTGTCGACGAAGATGATCCGGGCGTCCTCGTACGCGGTGTCGTCGTCCGACCACACGTAGAAGTCGCCGTACGGGCCCTCCGGGTCCGAGCGGGAGGACTGGAACCACGGGTGCTGGTCGCTGGTGTGGTTCATGACCAGGTCGATGATGATCCGGATGCCCCGGGCGTGGGCCGCCTCGATGAGCCGGCTGAAGTCCTGCAGCGTGCCGTACTGCGGGGCGATCGCGGTGAAGTCCGCGACGTCGTAGCCGCCGTCCCGCTGCGGCGAGGGGTAGAACGGCGGCAGCCACAGGCAGTCGACGCCCAGCCACTGCAGGTAGTCGAGCCGGTCCATCACGCCGCGCAGGTCACCGGAGCCGGCGCCCTCGGAGTCGGTGAAGCTACGGACCATCACCTCGTAGAAGACCGCCTTGCGGTACCACTCCGGGTCCTCGGTGAGGCCGGGCTTCGGCAGCGGCGGCGGCTCGGGCTGGCGGCGCGGCGGGAGCGCCTGGACGGGGATCTGCCGGGTGATGGGGCGAGGGACGTCCACGCCGCCGGTGCTCGTCGACGAGCTCATGCCGGCACCACCTTCAGCACGTGACCGACCTGGACCTGGGGATCGAGACGGACGTACGGATGCGCGCCCCAGGGATAGCTCGTCCCGGACAGCTCGTCGTGGACCGTGAAGAACGGCTGGTCCTCCACGTCGTCGGGCTTGCGGAGACCGAGGGCCTCGAGGTCGAGCAGCACGGTCGACTCCTGGGTGTGGTGGGGGTCGAGGTTGACCACCATCAGGACGATGTCGTCCTGGGTGGCTCCGGGCCGGCCGGCGGCCGGCAGGTGTTCGGCGCGCACGCGCCGGGAGTAGGCGATCACCTGGTCGTTCGTGGTCGGGTGGATCGTGACGTTGCGGAGCTGCTGCAGCGCGGGGTGGTCGCGACGGATCTCGTTGAGCCGCCGCAGCAGGGTGGCGATGCCGATGTCGTCGCCCTGCGACCAGTCCCGGGGCCGGTACTCGTACTTCTCGTTGTCGATCTGCTCCTCGACGCCCGGGCGGGGCACGTTCTCCACCAGCTCGTAGCCGGAGTAGATGCCCCAGGTCGGGCTGCCCGTCGCGGCGAGCAGAGCGCGGACGGCGAACCCGGCGACCCCGCCGTGCTGCAGGTACGGCGGCAGGATGTCGTGCGTCGTGGGCCAGAACGCCGGGCGCATCACGGCGCCCTGCTCACCGGCGACCTCGGCGAGGTACTCGGTGACCTCCTCGCCCGTGTTCCGCCACGTGAAGTACGTGTACGACTGGTGGAAGCCGATCCGGCCCAGGGTCTGCATCATCGCGGGCTTGGTGAACGCCTCCGACAGGAAGATCACGTCCGGGTCGGTCGCCCGGACCTCCGCCAGCAGCCACTCCCAGAAGTCCAGCGGCTTGGTGTGCGGGTTGTCCACCCGGAACAGCGTCACCCCGCGGTCGATCCAGAGCCGCACGATGCGCAGGACCTCGTGGGACAGGCCCGTCGGGTCGTTGTCGAAGTTCAGCGGGTAGATGTCCTGGTACTTCTTCGGCGGGTTCTCCGCGTAGGCGATGGAGCCGTCCGCCCGGACCGTGAACCACTCGGGGTGCTCGGTGACCCAGGGGTGGTCCGGCGAGCACTGCAGCGCCAGGTCGAGAGCGACCTCCAGGCCGTTGCCGCGCGCGGCGTCGACGAACGCCTTGAAGTCCTGCTCGTCGCCGAGGTCCGGGTGGATGGCGTCGTGGCCGCCGTCGGGGGAGCCGATGGCGTACGGGCTGCCGGGGTCGCCGGCCTCGGCCTCGAGGGTGTTGTTGCGGCCCTTGCGGAACGTCGTGCCGATCGGGTGGACCGGCGTGAGGTACACGACGTCGAAGCCCATGTCCGCGATGGCCGGCAGGCGTCGGGCCGCGGTGGCGAACGTGCCCGACCGCCAGGTGCCGTCATGGGACCGGGTGGCACCCTCCGAGCGGGGGAAGATCTCGTACCAGGCGCCGGTCTGCGCCAGGCGGCGGTCCACCCGCAGGGGGTAGGTGGCGCTGGGCGTCACCAGCTTCCGCAGCGGGATCCGGCGCAGCGCGTCGCGGACCGCGTGGGTGGTCGCCATCGCCAGCCGAGCCTCGGCGGGTCGTGCGGTGTTCGCCAGCTCGCGGGCCGCCTGCTCGAGGAGCTCCGCCTCCTCGGGGGTCCGCCGGCGCTGCAGGCGTGGGGTGATGATCTGCTCGAACAGCAGGGCGCCCTCGGTGAGCATGAGCTCGACGTCCTGGCCGGCGTGGATCTTGATGGTCGCGTCGTGCGCCCAGGTGGCGTACGGGTCGGACCATGCCTCGACGCGGAAGGACCAGTCCCCGGTGGCGTCGGGCTGCAGGAACCCTTGGAACCGGTCCAGACCGGGGGCGATGTCCTCCATCGGTGCCCAGGAGTGCAGCCGTCGGTCCGGCGTGAACAGCACGGCCGTGGCGTTGACGGCGTCATGGCCCTCGCGGAACACGGTGGCCTCGACCGGGACGACCTCACCGGGCGTCGCCTTGGCGGGCCAGCGCCCACCCTCGACGACGGGGGAGACCTCGAGCACGGGGATGCGACCGATGGGCTGGGGCGGGGCGGGCTTCGGCGACGTCACGCCCCCCACGCTAGCCAGGCACGCAAGGGAGTGCGCGCCAACATGCCCGGACCCCGGTCAGTCGGCCATCCCGAGGACCGCCAGGCAGCTCGACGGCCGCCACTCGCCAGGGACCGGGCACGAGGGGCGGAGTGACGGCATGCCGAGTCGCCCCCGACCGTCCCCGACTCCCCGGTCGTACCTCCCGTCGTGCGGTCGTACCCGCCGCGTACGACCGCACGACGGGAGGTACGACCGGGCGTCATCGCCGGACCTCAGCCGACGCCAGGGCACGTGAGACGCGATCGACCAGCCGTGCGGGATCGGTCAGATCCGCCCAGACCAGACGCAGGATGATCCATCCCGCCTCGACGAGGGCGTCGTGGCGTCGCTTCTCGGCGACCAGTCGACGAGAGGGGTCGCCGTAGGTGCCCCCGGAGTACTTCACGGCACCGTCGAACTCGATCCCGACCCGACGGTCCGGCCACCCGAGGTCGACCCAGCAGGTGCCGACCTCGGTGAGCACCGGGACGGCGAGGTCGGGCGGTGCGAACCCGTGCTCGTCGAGGTGCCAGCGCACCAGGGACTCGCCCGGGGACTCGGCGCGGGCGTCCGCCAGCGCGACGATCCGGCGGGCGCGGCGGACACCCGGCCGCCCCGCCGCCTCGGCCAGCACCCGATCGACCCGGCGCCGGTCGGCGCCCGCCCGGAGCGCCGAGTCCGCGATCACCAGGGATCGGTCGCCCGGCAGCGACCGCGCGCAGTCGACCAGCGTGCGTTCCAGCGTCGTGACGGGTCGCCCGCCGACCAGGGTGCGGTCGCCGGGCGGGACGTCGACGGGGTGCCTGCGGAGCTGTCGGCCGCTCGGCCGGGCCGGCGGCTTCCAGGCCTGGGACACGTGGACCTGCTCGCCGAGGCGATAGTGACTCAGGCCGTGCAGCAGCGCAGCCGTCTCGTGGGAGAAGACGAAGTCCGTCCGCAGGGTCGAGGCGACGGCGCCGACCAGCTGCAGCACGGTCCGCTCCCGACGCAGCGCGACCCCGCCGTCGTCGGCCACCGGAGGGAAGTACCGGCCACGTCGGCGTCGGACGAGCTCGCCCCGTCGTCGTCGGCGCTCGACGGCCGTTCGCCGGTCGTCGCGGAACCGCAGCGCCGTCGGCACGTCGCGCGGGCGGACCGGCGCGGTGTCACCGGGGCGTCGTGGCCGGGTGGGTCGGGCGGTGGTGGGAACGTCGTCGTTCGGCATGGGGCGACGCTGCCACCGCCCGGGCGGCCGATGACGGCTGGGGTGGCTCGTCTGTGGACAGCCGGTGGTCGACGGACACCTGTGGACGCCGCCGCCCGGTCGTACCGTGCGTCACGCGGTGGTACCCGCGGAGTACGACCGCCCGACGCACGGTACGACCTCGCGACACGGAGCGAAGGCCAGGCGGCCAGGGGGTCGGGCGGCAGCGGTCTCAGGGCCGGAGGACGAGGGGCCGGTCAGCCGTCGGCGGCCAGCGCCCGGCCGGTGACGCGGCCGGTGTGCAGGCACCCGCCCAGGAACGTCCCCTCCAGCGCCCGGTGCCCGTGGACGCCGCCGCCGCCGAAGCCCGCGGCCTCGCCGACGGCCCAGAGCCCGTCGACGACGGAGCCGTCGTCGCGCAGGACCCGGCCCGACGGGTCGCACCAGAGCCCGCCGAGGGTCTTGCGGGTCAGCACCGACAGCCGCACCGCGAGCAGCGGGCCGTCCTTCGGCGTGGTCAGGGGCCGCGGCGGCGAGACGCGGATCATCCGGTCCACCCGGAAGTCGCGGGCGGCCCGCGTGGCCACGACCTGGGGGTCCTTGCCGAGCCCGGAGGCGACCTGGGCGTCGCGGGCACGGACGACGGCGGCCAACGCGGCCGGGTCGACGTGCCCGCGCGACCCGGGAGTCGCCGCGGTCAGCGCGTTCATCCGCCCGGCGAGCTCCTCGGGGGTGTCGGCCCAGAGGAACTCCGGCGACTCGGCGGCGAACCGCGCGACCGGACCGACGGCACCGGGCAGCACCCGCTGGGCGAGCAGCCGCAGGTCCTTGCCGGTGAGGTCGGGGTTCTGCTCGGACCCGGACAGGGCGAACTCGGACTCCATGATCGCCTTGTTGAGCACGAACCAGGAGTGGTCGTCCCCGCGGGCGGTCACGTGCTGCAGCGCGCCGAGCGCGTCGAACCCGGGGAACAGGGGCGCCGGGAGCCGTCCGCCGTCGGCGTCCAGCCAGAGCGAGGACGGTCCCGGCAGGATGCGGATGCCATGGTTCGTCCAGACGGGGGAGTGGTTGGCGATGCCCTCGGGGTAGTGCCACATGCGGTCCTCGTGCACGAGGGCAGCCCCGGCGTCGGCGGCGTGACCGAGCATGAGCCCGTCGGTGGAGTCGGGGACACCGGACAGCATCCGGGCGGGCAGCTCGCCGTGCCGCGGGTTCCAGCGGGCCCTCGCCAGGTCGTGGTTCGCCCCGATGCCGCCGGAGGCGACGACGACGGCGCCGGCGGAGAGCTCCTCGGTGCCCACCACCTCGCGCGACGACGGCGCCCCACGGACGGCCTCGTCGTCGGCCAGGATCTCCGCACGCACCCCGGTGACCCGGCCGTCGGTGACGACCAGCTCCGTGGCCCGACGGCGGAGGCGCAGGTCCAGCAGCCCGGCGGAGCGGGCCTCCCGGGCGGCGGCGACGAACGGTTCGACGATCGCCGGCCCGGTGCCCCAGGTGACGTGGAACCGCGGCACCGTGTTGCCGTGCCCGCCGGCGGGATACCCGCCGCGCTCGGCCCACTGCACCAGCGGGAACCAGCGCACCCCCTTGGCGTGCAGCCAGGAGCGCAGGTCCCCCGAGGCGGCCTCGACGAAGTGCTTGGCCCAGGCGTACCCGTGCCGGTCGGGCCCCTCGCCGTCCTCGGCGCCCGGGGCGAAGCGGGCCGAACCCAGCCAGTCCGCCCAGGCGAGCTCGGCCGAGTCGCGCACCCCGAGTCGCCGCTGCTCGGGGGAGTCCACGAGGAACAGCCCCCCGAAGGACCACCAGGCCTGCCCGCCCAGGGAGGCCTCCGGCTCCTGGTCGAGCAGCACCACGCGCCGCCCGGCGGCGGTGAGCTCGGTGGCGGTGACCAGGCCGGACAGCCCGGCCCCGATGACGATGACCTCGGCGTCTGTCATGCGCGCAGTCTGGCAGAGCCGGGACGGCTCGCCCAGGGTCGTGCCGTCAGCGGCGCGCCACGAACACCTCCACGCTCAGCGACTCCACCAGCGCCGTGCCCGGGGTCTCCTCCTCGTCGGCCTGCTCCGGTCCGTCGGGGGTGTCCCAGGTCGAGCTCCAGACGCGCTGCCACGGTCCGGCGCCCTCGAGCGGCTCCGGGAGCGTCAGCACGACGTCCTCCAGCCCGCCGTGCAGGACGCACAGCACGTCGGCCTCGTCGTCGCCGGGACCGGGACGCAGCATCTGGATGAGGCGCCGCCCGTCCACCGCCCAGGCCTCGGCGTCCATCAGGACGCCGTCGGTGCCGAACCACAACAGGTCCGGGTGGTGCTCGCCCGGCCGCGGGCTGCCGAGGAAGAACGACTCCGCGCGCAGCGCCGCGTGCTCGCTGCGCAGGCCGACCAGGTAGCGGGCCGTGGCCAGCAGCTCCCGGTCGGCGGTGTCCAGGTCCCAGTCCACCCAGGAGATCGCGGTGTCCTGGGCGTAGGCGTTGTTGTTCCCGCCCTGCGAGCGACCCATCTCGTCACCGGCGGTGATCATCGGGGTACCGGCGGCGAGCAGGAGGGTGGCCAGCAGGTTGCGCTGCGAGCGCCGGCGCAGCGGGACGACCGCGGACCACGGCTCGGTCGTGGCGTCGTCGCCCTCGGGCGTGTGCCCCTCGACACCGTGGTTCCAGGACCGGTTGTCGTCGGTGCCGTCGCGGTTGTCCTCGCCGTTGGCCTCGTTGTGCTTGTGGTCGAAGGCCACGAGGTCGGCGAGGGTGAACCCGTCGTGCGCCGTGACGTAGTTGACCGACGCCACGGGCCCCCGCATCAGCGGCGGGTCGGAGTGCCCGAACAGGTCGGCGGAACCCGCCAGGCGCGTGGTGAGCTCGCGCAGCCCGTGCATGGGGGCGCCGTGCGACCCGGCCCGGGCGGCCTCCAGCCAGAACGACCGGGCGGCGTTGCGGAACCGGTCGTTCCACTCCGCCATCGGGGCGGGGAACCGGCCGGTCCGCCAGCCGCCCGGTCCGACGTCCCAGGGCTCGGCGACCAGCTTGAGCCCTGACAGCACCGGGTCGGTGCGCAGCGCGGACAGGAACGGGTGGTCCGGGTTGTAGCCGTCGTGGTCGCGCCCGAGGGTGACGGCGAGGTCGAACCGGTAGCCGTCCACCCCGACGACCTCCGCCCAGTACCGCAGGGAGTCCAGGGCCATCTGCACCACCCGGGTGCGCCGGAAGTCCAGGGTGTTGCCCGTGCCGGTGACGTCGGCGAGCCGGGCCGGCGTGCCGCCGTCGTGCAGGTAGTAGAGCGTGTTGTCCAGGCCGCGCCAGGACAGGTGCAGGGCGTCGTCGCCGCCCTCGCAGGTGTGGTTGTAGACGACGTCGAGGATCACCTCGATCCCGGCCTCGTGCAGCAGGTGCACCATGCCCCGGACCTCGTCCAGGACGGCGGCGGGACCGGCCTCGCGGGCCGCCGCCGTGGCGTAGGCGGGGTGCGGGGCGAAGAACCCCATCGTGGAGTAGCCCCAGTAGTTCGTCAGCCCGCGGCCGGCGAGCCAGGGCTCGGCGGTCGAGGCGTGGATGGGCAGCAGCTCCAGCGTCGTCACGCCCAGCGAGGTCAGGTGCTCGATCACGGCCGGGTGCGCCAGCCCCGCGTAGGTGCCGCGCAGCTCCTCGGGGACCTCCGGGTGCAGCAGCGTCAGGCCCCGTACGTGCGCCTCGTACACGACGGTGTCCGCCCACGGCACACGGGGACGCTGCGAGGACCGGGGTCCCTGCTCGGCGGGTATGACCACCGCGTGCGGCACGTACGGCAGGGAGTCCTGCTCGTCCGGACCGCCGTCGTCGCCCGCGCCGCCGCCCAGCGTCGCCGGGACGTAGGCGACCTCGCCCTCGATGCCCCGCGCGTACGGGTCCAGCAGCAGCTTGGCGGGGTTGTGCCGCATCCCGGCGCCCGGGTCCCAGGGACCGTGCACGCGGAACCCGTACCGCTGACCGGGTGAGACGTTCGCCACATGGCCGTGCCAGACGCCGTACGTCGGCCCGTCGAGGGTGATGCGACGTTCGGTGTACCGGTCGGGGTCGTGCTGGTCCTTGTCCGGGTCGACGACGTCGACCAGGCACAGCTCGACGCCGTGGGCGTGCGAGGCGAGCACGGCGACGTCGATGCCGCCGTCGGGTGTGGGACGGACCCCGAGCGGAGGGACGTGGCTCCGGGTCCGGGTGGGACGGGTGAGGGGTGTGACCTTCGGTCTGGCGGCCTCCATGGACCCATGGTGGACCGTGGGAGGCCGATGGTCACGTCGACGTCGTGCGACGTGGACTCGTGTCGGAGGGTCGCGCGGCGACGAGTAGGCTCGGGCCGAGGGTGGTGTCCGCCACCCCGACCCTGATCCTCGAGACCGTCGGAAGGGTTCCTCGTGCGCATCGCCGTTCCCGTGAAGTACGTGCCGGACATCAACGCCGAGCGGAAGTTCGTGGACTGTCGGGTCGACCGCGACCCGGGCGTGGGGACGCTCAACGAGCTCGACGAGAACGCGCTCGAGGCCGCGCTGCGCCTCGTCGAGTCCCTGGACGAGGCCGAGCAGGCGTCGAGCGAGATCGTGGCCGTGACCGTAGCCCCGCCCGAGGGCGACATGGCGCTGCGCAAGGCCTTCCAGATGGGTGTCGACCGCGGCGTGCGGGTCTCCGACGACGCGCTCGCCGGGTCGGACTACTTCGGCACCGCCACGGCGCTCGCGGCCGCGGTCCGCCGGCTGGAGACCGAGGCACCGGTCGACCTGGTCATCACGGGCATGGCCGCCCTGGACGGCCTGGGTTCCGTGGTCCCGGCACTGCTGGCCGCCGAGCTGGACCGTCCGGCGGTCACCTTCGCCAAGAAGATCGCCCTGCTCGACGGGTCCGTGGAGGTCACCCGCGAGACCGACGAGGCCGCCGAGTCCCTGCTGGCCCCGCTGCCGGCCGTGCTGTCGGTCGCGGACACCGCGAACCGGCCGCGCTTCCCCAACTTCAAGCTCATCATGGCCGCCCGCTCCAAGGAGATCGAGGCCTGGAGCGCGGCCGACCTGGGCCTGGACCCCGGACAGGTGGGCACGGCCGGTGCCCGCACCGAGACGACACACGCCGCGCCCCGCCCGGAGAAGCCCGCCGTGGAGCTCGTCCAGGACAAGGGCGAGGGCGGCAAGGCCCTGGCCGAGTACCTCATCCGCCACGAGCTGGTCTGAACGGAGTCGACGACATGGCTGAACCCACGCACAACCGCACCGTTCTGGTCCTGCTCGACCCGGCCGGCGAGGTCCGCTCGAGCGTCCTGGAGCTGCTCACCCTCGGCCGCACCCTGGGGCGCGTCGAGGCCGTGACCCTGGAGGCGCCGAGCGTCGAGGCGCTCGCCCAGCTCGGCGCGTACGGGGTCGAGACCGTCCACCAGGCCGAGCTGCCCGCCGACCTGCGGGGCGACTCCCGTCACCTGTCCGCCGTCGTCGCCGCCGTGCTGGCGGCCGCCGTGCGCCTGACCGACGCCGACGTCGTGCTCGCGCCGGCGACGTTCGGCGCGAAGGAGGCGGTGGCCCTGGCCGGGCGCGAGCTCGGCGCGGGCGTCATCATCGACGCCGCGGGTGTCTCCGAGGACGACCAGGGGCACATCGTCGGCACCAAGCGGGTCTTCGCCGGGTCCTGGGACACGGCGAGCCGCGTCACGACCGACGTCGCCGCGCTGACCGTCCGGGCCAACGCCGTCGTCCCGCAGCCGGCGGAGACCGCCGTGGCCACCGAGGTCGAGGGGTTCGTCGTCAACGTCGCCGGAAACCTGCCGGCGGTCACCTCCCGCACCGAGACCGTGCGGGACACGGACCGTCCCACGCTTGAGGAGGCGGCGATCGTCGTCGCGGGCGGGCGGGGCACCGACGGCGACTTCGGGCCCGTGCACGAGTTCGCCGACGCCGTCGGCGCGGCCGTGGGCGCGACCCGCGACGCCGTGTTCGAGGGCTGGTACGACCGGTACATCGGCCAGACGGGCGTCACCGTCGCCCCGCGCCTCTACGTCGGTGCGGGGATCTCCGGTGCCCCGCACCACCGCGGCGGCATGCAGGCCTCGCAGGTCATCGTCGCCGTGAACAACGACCCCGAGGCGCCGATCTTCGAGATCTGCGACTTCGCCGTCGTCGGGGAGCTGTCCGACGTGCTGACCCAGGCCGCCGAGGTCATCCGGGAGCACAAGGCCGCCCGGTAGCCCCGTCTCTCCCGCTGTGGGCATGAATTCTGCGGCCGTGGACCGATCCACGGCCGCAGAATTCATGCCCACAGCGCTGTCCGGGCGCGGAGCGCCCGGCGCCCCGGGCTCAGCCGCCGGCGAAGGGCGGCAGCAGGTCGACCGTCGCGCCGTCGGGCACGACGTCGTCCGGTGCCGCCCGGCGGCCGTCGACCAGCACCGAGCAGCGGGCCAGCACCGGCGTGGCCCCGGGCGTGCGGGCGCCGAGGCGCCCGACGACGTCGCCGACGGTGGCCCCGTCGGGCATCGTGAGGGACTCGCCCGAGAGTCCCAGCGCGGCCCGGGCCGCCGCGAAGTAGCGCAGCTCCAGCACGTCCTCAGCCTCCGATCGCGCTCATCGTCCGCTCCGGCTGCACGAACGACGCGTCGTCCATGCCGTGACCGGCCCGCTTGCCCCACATGGCCGTGCGCCACAGGTCCGCGACGACGTCGTCCGGTGCGCCCTCGCGCAGCGGCCGGAGCAGGTCGGTCTCGGTGTGCGCGAACAGGCAGTCGCGGATCCCGCCCTCGGCGGTGAGCCGGGTGCGGCGGCAGTCGCCGCAGAACGGCTCGGTCACCGAGGCGATGATGCCGACGCGGCCGAGCCGCTCGCCGGTGTTGTGGGACCGCACGACGAACCGTTCCGCCGGGGCTCCGTCGCGGGGCTCGGCGTCCGGCTTCAGGGTGAACCGCTCCCCGAGCAGCTCGCGCACCTCGGCCGCGGTCACCATCGCGGTGCGGTCCCACGCGTGGTCGGCGTCCAACGGCATCTGCTCGATGAACCGCAGCTCGAAACCGCGCTCCAGGCACCAGGACAGCAGGTCGGCGGCGTGGTCCAGGTTCACTCCGCGCACCAGCACGGCGTTGATCTTGACCAGGTCGAACACGCGGGCCGCCGCCTCGATGCCGGCCAGCGTGCGCTCCAGGAACGGGCGCCGGGCCAGGCGGGCGAAGGTGTCGGGGTCGAGCGTGTCCAGGGAGACGTTGACGCGGTCCAGCCCGGCGTCGCGCAGCGCCTGCGCGCGGGAGTCGAGGCCGACGGCGTTCGTGGTCAGGCTGATCTCCGGGCGCGGGTCGAGCGCCGCGACGTCGGCCACGATTTCGGTGAGGTCCCGGCGCAGCAGCGGCTCACCGCCGGTGAACCGCACCTGCCGGACCCCGAGGTCGCGCACGGCGATGCCCATCAGCCGGGCGATCTCCGCGCGCGTCATCACCTTGTCCCGTGCGAGGGCCGGCAGCCCGTCGGCGGGCATGCAGTAGGTGCAGCGCAGGTTGCAGCGGTCCGTCAACGACACCCGCAGGTCGGTGGCCACGCGGCCGAAGGTGTCCACCAGGCCCCGGACGTCCGGTCGGTCGGCGGGCAGCGCGGCGTCCTGCCACGAGGTCGGCGGGCGGGGGATGCCCAGGTCGACGGGCGTCATGGGCTCCTCCTCGATGCTGCTCCCCGCGGGCGCAGGGATCCTGTGACCATCCTCCCAGGTGTCCGCCGCGCCGATCACACCCGTCCGGTCGGCAGGGTGACCGTGGCACGCAACCCGCCCAGGGGGCCGTCGTCCAGCGTGACCTCGCCGCCGTGCTCGCGAGCGATCTCCCGGGCGATGGCCAGTCCCAGGCCCGCCCCGCCCGCGTCGCGCCCCCGCCCGGACCCGAGCCGGGTGAACCGGTCGAAGACGCGTTCGCGGTCCGCCGCCGGGACGCCGGGACCGTCGTCGTCGACCGTCACGACCCCGTCGCTCACCTCGACCCGGACCCGCCCGTCGGCGAACCGCCGGGCGTTGTCCACCAGGTTGCGCACCACCCGCACGACCGCCGAGGGGTCGACCACCGCCCGGCCCTCGCCGCGCAGGTCGACGTCCCCGGCGGCCTCACGGACGACCTCGCGCAGGTCGACGTCCTGCACCTCCAGCGGGGACGCGCCGACCCGGGCGAGGACGAGCAGGTCGTCCGCCAGGTTCTGCAGACGGACCACCTCGTGCTGGAGGTCGGCCATCAGCTCGGTGCGCTCGTACGCCTCGGGGTGCTCTCCGGCCACCTCGATGCTGGTGCGCAGCGCGGCGATCGGGGACCGCAGCTCGTGGGCGGCGTCGGCCACGAAGTCGATCTGCCGCTGCGCCGACGTCTCCAGCCGGTCGAGCATCGCGTTGAGGGTCCGGGCCAGCGCGGCGAGCTCCTGGGCCTCCGGCACCGGCAGCGTGCCCGGACCACCGACACCGCTGACGCGGTCCGCGGCGGCGCGCAGCTCCTCCACCGGTCGCAGCGCCCGCCCGAGCAGCACCCACGTGACCAGGCCCAGCGCCAGGGTCAGCAGCGGGACGACGAGGCCCAGCGAGAGGCGCAGCGCCCCGAGGACGCCCTCGACGGTGGCCAGCGGGAGCGTGGCGACGACCCGTTCTCCCGTGGGCAGCGTGTCCACCAGCACGCGCACCGGACCCGACCCGTAGGCAGAGTCCTGGCGGGTCTGCGCCCCGTCGGGCGTCGTGTCCAGGACGGCGGGGGCCAGCAGGGGGAGCGTCCGGCTCGCGTTCGGCGACGACGCGACGACGCGGCCGGACGCGTCGACGAGCTGCACGATCTCGCCGGGCTCGTCGGCGGCCAGCACCCGGGGCAGCCGGTCCTCGGCGACGAGCTCGGCGACCTGGTCGGCCGTGCCGGCGAGCACGGCGTCGGTCGCGGCGATGCGGCTCTGGGACACCACGGTCGTCAGCGCCAGCGCGCCGAGGACCAGGGCGGCGCCCGTCAGCCCGGCGGCGACCAGCGTGAGCCGCAGACGCAGCGACGAGCCCGGGGCCCCGGCCCGGCGACTCACTGTCCCACGACCCGGTACCCGGCGCCGCGCACGGTCTCGACCGCCGCCCGGCCGAGCTTGCGGCGCAGGTAGCCGACGTAGACCTCGACGACGTTGAGGTCGTCACCCGCGGCGTCCCACACATGGTCGCGCAGCTCGACCTTCGTCAGCACCTCGCCGGGCCGGCGCATGAGGTGCTCGAGCAGCGCCGTCTCCCGCGTCGTGAGCTCGACGGGCACGCCGCCCTGCCGCACCTCGCGGGTGGCCGGGTCGAGGGTCAGGTTCCCGACCTGCAGCACCGCCGGGCGTGGCGGTGCCCCGCGGCGCAGCAGCGCGCGCAGCCGGGCGAGCAGCACGCTGAACGCGAAGGGCTTCGCCAGGTAGTCGTCGGCGCCGACGTCCAGGCCGCGGGTCACGTCGTCGTCGGAGTCCTTCGCGCTGAGCACGAGCACGGGCGTCCAGATCTCCGCGCGCCGCATCTCCCGCAGGATCTCCAGGCCGGACCGTCCGGGGAGCATGAGGTCCAGGACGACCGCGTCGTGGTCGTCCTCGAGGGCGAGCTGCAGCCCGGTGTCGCCGTCGGCCGCCACGTCGACCGCGAAGCCCTCCGCCTGCAGGCCACGACGCAGGGCCCGCGCGAGCACCGCCTCGTCCTCCACCACCAGGATGCGCACCACCGCAGCATGGCACCGACGGGAACCGTCCGCGTGCCCAGCGACGTCGTTCTCAGCCTGGTCTCAGGCACCCTCGGCCACAGTGGTCCCATGGACACCACGCGCAGCCTCTCGCCCCGGGTGCGGTGGGCGGTCCCGGCGGTCGCCGCCGGCGCCGTCGCCGCCGCCTTCCTCGTCCCCGCCGCGGTCGGTGCCGTGGCGAGCGACGACCTGCCCGCGGTCACCGCCGACGAGCTGGTGGACCGTGTCGCGAACGCCGAGAAGGTCCCGGTCTCCGGGACCGTGGTGTACACGGCGCGCCTCGGCCTGCCGGACGTCACGGTCTCCGAGCTGCAGGGTGCCGGCCCGCTCGACCTGCTCGGCGGCAGCACCACGATGCGGGTCTGGTCCGACGGCGAGGACGCCTCGCGGGCCGCGCTGCTCGGCGACGTCTCGGAGTACTCGGTGGTCCGCTCCGGGCCGGAGGCGTGGACGTACTCCAGCGCCGACGACGAGGCGGTCCACTACGTCGTCGACCCCGCGGACCTCGAGCGGTACGAGGCGCTCGCGGACGAGGCGGCCGAGCCGAGCGTGGAGGGCGACGTCCCGACGCCGTCCGAGGCGGCCGACCTGGCCCTGGCCCAGGCACGGATCTACACCGACATCACCACCACCGACCCCGTCGAGGTCGCCGGGCGCTCCGCCTACCAGGTGGAGCTGCGCCCGCAGACCGACGGCACCCTGGTCGACCGGATCCGTGTCGCCGTCGACGCCGAGACCTCCGTGGTGCTGCGCACCCAGGTCTGGAGCGTCCAGGACACCGAGGACCCGGCGCTCGAGGTCGGCTTCACCGACGTGTCGTTCGACGCCCCCGACCCCAGTGTCTTCGACTTCTCGCCGCCGGCCGGTGCGGAGGTGCGCGAGGTCGAGGTCCCGCTGCCCGAGCCGGGCACGATGGAGAAGCCCGGCAGCGAGGCACTCGGCGAGGACGCCGGGTTCGCGGTCTCGGGCACCGGCTGGGAGACCGTGGTCGAGGTCTCCGACGTGGACGTCGAGGAGATCCTCGGCGCGACGGCCGAGGGCCGGCTGCCCGAGGGGAGCACCGGTTCCAGCGGTGCCGACGACCTGCTCGAGGAGTTCACGGACGCCGAGGAGGGCGAGCTGCCGGGCATCCCCGAGCTCGACACGCAGGCGCTGTACGACCAGCTCACCACGCCCGTCGACGGCGGGCGGCTGCTGACCTCGGCGCTGCTGTCCGTGCTGGTGACCGACGACGGCCGGGTCCTGGCCGGGGCGGTGCCGCCGGCGACGCTCGAGGAGCTCGCCGGATGACGGCAGGCGGGCCCGCCGCGGAACCCGCGGTGCGCACCCGTGGCCTGACGAAACGCTTCCGCTCGGGGCAGGTCGCCGTCGACCACATCGACCTGGTCGTCCCGCGGGGTGCCGTCTACGGGTTCCTCGGCCCCAACGGGTCGGGCAAGACGACGACGATCCGCATGCTCCTCGGGCTCGTGTCGCCCACGGCCGGGTCGGTGGAGCTGCTGGGTTCGTCGATGCCCGGCGGGGGCCCGGTGGTGCTGCCGCGCGTCGGCGCCCTGGTCGAGGGTCCGGCGTTCCACCCGTACCTGTCGGCCCGGGCGAACCTCGAGCGGCTGGACGCCGTGGACGCCACGGCGTCGCCGCAGTCCCGCCCGGGCCGGATCGACGCCGCGCTCGAGCGGGTCGGGCTGACGGCGGCCGCGGCCAAGAAGTACCGCCAGTACTCGCTGGGGATGAAGCAGCGGCTCGGGCTCGCGGCGGCGCTGCTGCGGCCGCGGGACCTGCTGCTGCTCGACGAGCCCACGAACGGCCTGGACCCGCAGGGCACGCGTGAGGTGCGGGCGCTGGTGCGCGAGCTCGCCGACGGCGGGGCCACCGTGCTCGTCTCCTCCCACCTGCTCAGCGAGATCGAGCAGGTGTGCTCCCACGTCGGGATCATGAGCCGCGGCGAGCTGCTCGCGCAGGGGACGCGCGCCGAGATCGCCGAGACGGGGACCACCGAGGTCCGGGTGATGACCCGCCCGGACCAGCGTGCTCACGTGGCCCGCGTCCTGACCGGGCTCGGGCTGGAGGACGTGCGCGTCGACGGCGAGGTGGTCGCCGCACCGCTGGGCGGCACCGCCGTGGAGAAGGTCGCCCAGGCGGTGGTCGGCGACGGCGTCGACCTGCTCGGCCTGGAGGTCCGCCGGCCCACCCTGGAGGACGTGTTCGTCCGGCTGACGGGGGAGGGCTTCGATGTCGATCGTTGACACGCCCGTCCCCGTGGCCCCGGCGGCACCGGCCCGCGCGACCGCCCGCCTGCTGCGCAGCGAGCTGCGCCTCGTGTTCGGCCGGGTGCGCAACCTCGTGCTCCTGGCCGGCCTCGCGGCCGTCCCGCTGCTCATCGGGACCGTCCTGTTCGTCACGCAGAGCACGCCGGTGGCCGGCCAGGGGCCGCCGTTCCTGGACCGCGTCACCGGCAACGGCGTGTTCCTCGTGTTCGCGGCCCTGGTGAGCTGCCTGCCGTTCCTGCTGCCGCTGTGCGTGGCGATCGTTTCCGGCGACGCGATCGCGGGGGAGGCGTCGACCGGCACCCTGCGCTACCTGCTGGTGGTGCCCGTCCCACGCACCCGGCTGCTGCTGGCGAAGGCGGTCGCCGCCCTGGCGTTCGCGGGAGCGGCGGTCGTGGCGATCGCCGTCGTGGGCCTGGCGGCGGGTGCGGCCTACTTCGGGGTGGGCGACGTCGTGCTGCTCTCGGGGGACACGATCCCGCTCGCCGCCGGGATGCTGCGCACCCTGGGTGTCGTCGGCTACGTCATCGCGTCGCTGACCGGTCTGGTCGCCGTCGGCCTGTTCCTGTCGACGCTCACCGAGGTCCCGGTAGCCGCGATGGCCTCGACGGTGGTCGTGGCGATCGTCAGCGGGGTGCTCGACGCGCTGCCGCAGCTCTCCGCGATCCACCCGGGGCTGCTCACGCACCACTGGCTCGACTTCGGGGAGTTCCTCCGCCTGGAGGTGGACGCCTCGACGCTGCTGGCGGGCCTGGCCGTTCAGGGGGCGTGGGTCGCGATCTTCGGGGCCCTGGCCTGGAGCCGGTTCACGACGGCGGACGTGTCGTCCTGACACCTCGTCCGGCCGCGGACCGCGAAGTATGATTTCCGGTATGACCGCCGGAGAGATGACCACGATCAAGGTCCCCGTCGCCGTGCGTGACAAGCTGCGGGAGCGTGCCGCGCGGCAGCACGTCACGCAGGCCGAGGCGCTCGAACGCCTTCTCGACGAGGCGCCGCACGAGGACATCAACCGCTGGGTCGCCGAGGAGTCCGCCCGCTGGAAGCCGCTGCTGGACCGCCTCGCGTGACGGCGGCGGTCGAGTACCTTCGCCTCACCGAGGTCTTCGCCATCATCGAGTACCACCGGTGGGAGGTGCGCGACGTCGGTCTGCTCGACCAGACGGTGCAGCGCCCGCAGGCCGTGGTGTTCGGGACCGAGCTGTACCCCCACCTGCACGCGAAGGCCGCGGCGCTGATGGACTCGTTCAACCGGCTGCACCCGCTGCAGGACGGGAACAAGCGGCTGTCGTGGCTCGCCGTGGTGATCTTCTACCGCAAGAACGGCGTGCGGCTCGTCGCGAACGTGGACGACGCGGAAGCGTTCGTGATGGGTGTCGCGAGTGACCACAGGCCGCTCGAGGACATGGCGTCCTGGTTCGCCGACCACGCTGACCCGAAGGTCTGACCGCCGATCCTCACACGGGGTAGACGTCGACCTCGGCAGCCTTGACCGCCAGCCAGACCTCCCGGCCGGGAGCCAGCCCGAGCTCGGCCACCGATCCGGGCGTGACGTCGGCGGCGAGCCGGTCGGTGCGCACCCGGACGAGGTCGCCGTGGGGTGCGAGGGACCGCACCGTGGCGCGGAACGTGTTGCGCGGCGATCCGTGCGGTGGATCGAGGTGGACGGCGACGGCCGCAGGCCGGCACACCGCCGTCATCGGGGTGCCGAGGGCGACGTCGGGGGCGCCGTGCCCGTGCACCACCTCCCCGCCCGCGGTGGCGACGCCCTCGGACGTCCAGGTCCCGGACAGCAGGTTGAGGCCGGCGATCGACGCAGCGAAGGCGCTGCGCGGGCGGGACAGCACCTCCGCCGTCGGGCCGCGTTCGACGACGCGCCCGCCGTCGACGACGGCGACCTCGTCCGCGAGCAGCAGCGCGTCCAGGACGTCGTGGGTCGCCAGGATCGTCGTCTGCTCGGCGAGCAGGTGCTGGAGCGTCTGGCGCAGCGCGGGGGTGACGTCGACGTCGAGGGCCGCCATCGGCTCGTCGAGCAGCAGCAGCCGGGGCGCGGCGGCCAGCGACCGGGCGATCGCGACGCGCTGCGCCTGCCCGCCGGACAGCGCGGCCGGGCGGCGGTCGGCGAGGTCTGTGAGGCCGATCTCCGCCAGCCACCGGTCGGCTCGTGCCGCGGCCTCGCGGCGCCCGGTGCCCTGGGCGCGGGGGCCGAAGGCGATGTTCTCGCGCACGCTCAGGTGCGGGAACAGCATCGGGTCCTGGGCGAGCAGCGCGACCCGACGGCGGTGCGTGGGCACCCACGCCGTGCGGCGTCCGTCCCGCGCGCCGGCGAGCGCCCGGCCGTCCAGGGTGATCTCGCCGTCGTGCGGGCGCAGCGTCCCGGCGGCGAGACCGAGGGCCGTGGACTTGCCGGCCCCGTTGGGACCGAGCAGCGCGAGCGTGCGGCCCTCGGCGACGTCGAGACGGACGTCCAGGCCGCGGGAGGGGACGGTGGCGGTCAGGGTGAACGTCATCGCACGGCACCTCCAGCGCCCCGGCGGCTGGTGGCGGCGATGACGACGACGGCGACGGCCACCAGCAGCAGCGACAGCGCCACGGCCGCGTCCGGGTCGGTCTCCCGCTGCAGGTAGACCTCCAGCGGGAGCGTGCGGGTGACGCCCTGCAGGCTGCCGGCGAAGGTGATCGTGGCGCCGAACTCGCCGAGCGCCCGCGCGAACGCCAGCACCGTCCCGGAGACCAGGCCCGGCCACACCAGCGGCAGGGTCACGCGCCGCAGCACCGTCGTCGGGCTCGCGCCGAGCGACGCCGCCACGACGTCGTACCGCTCGCCGCCCGTGCGCAGCGCCCCCTCCAGGCTGACGACGAGGAACGGCAGGGCGACGAAGCTCTGGGCGAGCACCACCGCCGTCGTCGAGAACGCGATCTGCAGGCCGAGCACCTCCATCGACTCCCCGAGCAGCCCGCGACGGCCGAACGTGGACAGCAGCGCGACGCCGCCGACCACGGGTGGCAGCACCAGCGGGACCAGCACGAGGGAGCGCAGCAGGTGCTGGCCGGGGAACCGTCCGCGGGCCAGCACGAGCGCCATCGGGATGCCGAGCACCAGGCACAGCAGCGTGCTCGCCGTCGCCGTCTGCAGGCTGAGCACCAGGGCGGCGCGGGCCGACTCGCTGGTGACCAGCCCCCAGTAGTTCGACCAGTCGACGCGGGTGCCCATCGCGACCAGGGGCAGGACGACGAACAGGCCGCCGACGACGGCGGGCAGGTAGGCCCAGCGAGGGAGCCCGGCGGGGACCTCGGCCGGGTCGCGCCGCGTGCGGTTGGTCGCGGCGCGCTCGCTGGTGACCGGGGCGGTCATGGTGCGGCGAACCCGAGGTCGGCGAGCACAGCCTGGCCGTCGGGAGAGAGGACGGCATCGACGAACTGCTGGGCGCGGTCGGCCTGGTCGGCGCTCTGTCCGGTCCGGCCGACCGTAGCGATCGGGTAGGTGTTCACCGCGGCGTCGGCCTCGTCGAACGGGATGCCCTCGACCCGGTCGCCGGCGCGGGCGACGTCGGTGACGTAGACGAGCCCGGCGTCGGCCTCGCCCGCGGTCACCTTGCCGAGGACGTCGGTGACGCTCTGCTCCTCGCTGACCGGGTGCAGCGTGAGGCCCGCGTGGTCGACGACGTCGGTCGTGGCGGCGCCGCACGGCACCTCGGGTGCGCAGACCACGAGGTTCACGGCCGGGACGGTCAGATCCTGGAGCGTGGTGACACCGGCAGGGTTGCCGGACGGGACGGCGATCTCGAGCGTGTTGGTGGCGAAGGCCTGCGGGATGCCGACGAGGTCGTCCGCGACGAGCGTGTCCATGGTCGCGGTGTCGGCGGTGGCGACGACGTCGGCCGGGGCGCCCTGCTGGACCTGCGCGACCAGGCTGGACGACCCGGCGAGGTTGAGCTGGACGTCGACGCCGGGATAATCGGCCTCGAAGTCCGCAGCGATCTCCTCGAACGCCGCGGTGAGGGACGCGGCGGCGAAGACGGTCAGCGTGGTGTCGTCTTCGGTCGCCGTGCCGGTGCTGCAGGCGGTGGGCACGACGGCGGCGCTCGCGGCGACGACTAGTGCCACGGGTGCGCGCGGCGTGCGGCGGGGGAGTGCCGCGGTCACGGGTTGCCCCGGTCAGGTGTCTCGATGACGACGTTCGTCGACTTGATGGTGGCCACCGCGACGGAACCGCGTTCCAGCCCGAGGTCGCGGACGGCCTCGCTGCTCATGAGGGACACCACCCGGAACGGCCCGCACTGCAGCTCGACCTGTGCCATGACCGTGTCGACCTGCAGGTCGGTCACGAGTCCGACGAACCGGTTGCGTGCCGAGCTCTTCATGCCGTGCGGCAGCCCGGGCGGGGTGGCGTGCTCGCGGGCGACCATCGCCACCTCGTAGCCGTCGACCACCTTGCGGCCGGAGTCGTCGCGGTCGGCGGTGAGCAGCCCGCGGTCGACCCAGCGGCGGACGGTGTCGTCGCTGACGCCGAGGTAGACGGCGGCCTCGCTGATCCTCATCTGCGGCATGCGAGTCATTCTAGATCCGCATGTCAGGAGCCAGGCAGTGACTCCGGTGCCACCGCAGGCTCGCTGTCGTGCGGCTGGACGGGCCCGTGGTGGCCGCTCTTCATGCCACCACGGCGGAGGGCCGACGCCCTCGTGGTATGACACCTGAATGGTTCAGCTGGTGGAGATCGTGTTCGCCACCGTGTCTGTGCTCGTCCTGATGTGCGGCGTCGGCGTGCTCGTCCTTCACCGACCGCTCGCGGCTCGCATCCAGGTGTTGCTGGAGCGAGTGGTTCCTCGACGTGCGCGCTACCGCCTCGACCACCTCGCGGGTGGACCACACACTGGACTTGTCGTGCCGGCCTGGGGAGTCGGTGCTGTCGTCATCGGCCTCCTGGGGATCCTGTTTGCCGCCATGTAGGTTCTGGAAGGTGCACGTTCTTTGATCGACAGCCTCCCTGACCTGCCGCTGGAGGCCCGCACCGAGCAGGCGTGAAGGAGCCCGAGCGGTCTATCCCAACGACTCGATCGTGCGCGCTGTGGCCTCGTAGAGTTCTGACGTGGATCATGACGCTGGCCGGCGGCCCGTAGATGAGCATCAAGGAGTCGCGCGCGATGCGGTCCTTGCCCATCTGCGGACAGATCGCCGCGCGACACGGGTGCTGCTGGCGTCATGGCTCAGCGAAGCCGCCGCGTTGGCTGTCGAGCGGCGAACTCTGTCTGCTGACGCCGTCGCCGCCATCGATCTGCCGGGCTTCGACAACTCGCAGATGGACGGGTACGCGGTCCGCGCCGCAGACCTCGCCAACGCCACCCCGTCGGACCCGGTCGAGCTGCCGGTCGGGGCGCCGGTCCCGGCGGGCACGCAGCCGCCACCTCTCGCGCCCGGCACCGCGGCCCCCGTGATGACGGGTGCCCCGATCCCCGACGGCGCCGACGCCGTCATCAAGATCGAGGAGGCCGACCCGCCGGCCTTTCCCGAGCCCGGCATGGCAGCGACGGTCCGGTTCAGCGCACCGGTGGCGCCGGGCACCTTCGTCCGACGCGCAGGGTCCGACGTCGCCGCCGGCGACGTCGTCGTCCCCGCGGGCACCCGGCTCGGTCCGGCGCAGCTCGGCGTCCTCGTCGCCGCGGGTGTCTCTGAGGTCGAGGTCGCCGAGCCGCCGCACGTGCTGCTGATCTCCACCGGCTCCGAGCTCGTCGCGGCCGGTGAGTCGCTCGGCCCGGCACAGCTCTACGACGCCAACGGGGCCGCCCTGACCGCCGCCCTGGCCGAGGTGGGGTGCCGTGTCACCCATCGCGTGGTGCCGGACGACCCGGCCGCCCTGCGCAGCGTCCTGGCCGAGGCGCCGGACGACGTCGCGCTCGTCGTCACCAGCGGCGGCGTCTCCGCCGGTGCCTACGAGGTGGTGCGCCAGACCCTCACGGACGCCTGGTTCGGGCACGTCGCCGTCCAGCCCGGTGGGCCGCAAGGCCTCGGCACGATCACGCTCGGCAGCCCGACCGCGACGCGCGACGTGCCGCTGGTCGCGTTCCCCGGCAACCCGGTCAGTGTCCTGGTCTCCTTCGAGCTGTTCCTGCGCGCCGTGCTCGCCGAGGCCACCGGCGCGGTGCCCGCGCACCGGCCCCGCGGCCGGGCGCCGCTCGCCGAGGCGATCGACTCGCCGGAGCAGCTGCACCAGGTGCGCCGGGGCCGCCTCGACGCCGACGGTCGTGTCGAGATGGTCGGCGGGCCGGGATCCCACCTCCTGGCCCACCTCGCGATGGCTACGCTGCTGGTACACGTGCCACCCGGCGTCGCGCACCTCGACGCGGGGGACGACGTCGACTACTGGGAGATCCGATGAGCGACCTGTCCCACTACCGCGACGACGGCGCGGCCCACATGGTCGACGTCACCGCCAAGGACGTGACCAAGCGCCGCGCGACCGCCCGTGGCGTGCTGCGCACCCGTGCCGACGTCGTCGACCGGATCGCGTCCGGCGACCTCCCCAAGGGCGAGGCGATCGCCACGGCCCGCATCGCGGGGATCATGGGCGCCAAGCGCACGCCTGACCTCGTGCCGCTGTGCCACCCGCTGCCGCTCTCGGGTGTCGACCTCGACCTCACCCCGACCGGCGACCACGTCGAGATCACCGCGACCGTGAAGACCACCGGCCGCACCGGCGTCGAGATGGAGGCGCTGACCGCCGTCACCGTCGCCGGGCTCACGCTGTACGACATGATCAAGGCCGTCGACAAGGCCGCGGTCCTCACCGACATCGAGGTCGTCGCCAAGTCCGGCGGGAAGTCGGGCGACTGGACCCGGGAGGAGCAGGCATGAGGGCCGCGATCGTCGTCGCCTCCGGGCGCGCCGCCGCCGGAGTCTACGAGGACCGTTCCGGACCGGCAGCGACCGAGTGGTTCACCGCCCGGGGTTGGGAGATGCTGCCCGTCGTCGTCGTGCCGGACGGCGAACCCGTCCGGGACGCCCTGCTCGAGCTGGTCGAGGGGGACGACGCCGCACCCGACGTCATCGTCACCTCCGGCGGCACCGGGATCTCGCCGACGGACGCGACCCCCGAGGCAACCCGCGCCGTGCTGGACCGCGAGGTGCCCGGCATCGCCGAGCTCGTGCGCGCCAGGTCGCTGGCCCCCACGGACCCGGACAAGAAGGCCGTCCCCGGTGCCGCGCTCTCCCGGGGGATCGCCGGGGTCGCCGACCGCACCCTGATCGTCAACCTGCCGGGGTCGGTCGGCGGAGTCGTCGACGGGCTCGACGCCCTGGCCGACGTGCTGCCGCACGCCGTCGACCAGCTCGCCGGCCGCGACCACGACGGCGGGCACTCCCGCGGTCATGGCCACGGCCACCACCACCACGACACCGGTGCCTCGCGCGGTCGTACCGTCCGTCCCGGGGTCGCACCCGCCGGGTACGACCCCGGGACGGACGGTACGACCGCGGCGGACGGGGGTGAGGCAGGAGTCGCGAACGAGGCCGGGACGGCGACGGACCGGGCGACCGTCCTGCGCGCCGACGTCCTGGACACCCCGCTCGACGGCCTGCTGGTCGAGCTGAGCGACCTGGTCCGCGACGACACCTGCGGGGCGGTGGCCACGTTCGTCGGGCACGTCCGCGACCACGACGAGGGCCGCGGCGTGACCGCCCTGCACTACGAGGCCCACCCGCAGGCCGCCGAGATCCTCCACGAGGTCGCCGAGCGGGTGACCACCCGCACGGCCGCGGTCACCGGTGACACCGTGCGCACCGCCGTCGTGCACCGCACCGGGGACCTGCAGGTCGGGGACGTGGCCGTCGTCGCCGCCGTGGCCGCCGGGCACCGCCAGGCCGCCTTCACCGCCGCGAGCGACCTCATCGAGGAGCTCAAGGCCGAGGTGCCGATCTGGAAGCAGCAGGGGTTCACCGACGGCTCCAGCGAGTGGGTGGCCTCGCTCGGCTGACCCCGGGCACTCATCCGCTGTTTACCCTGGTGACAGGTGGTTGACGCCGTCCCGCCACGCAGCGTTCCTAGCGTCAGGGCTGGTCATGCCCCCTCTGCCCAGGAGAGCCCGATGACGATCACGCCCGAGTCCCGGCCGCAGCTGCCCGTGGTGGCCACGCCCCACTACGCTCGCGGCAAGCGTGCTGCGGCGACGTGCCGTTTCAAGTGCGCCGATGCCTGCGCGCACCCCGCGCCGAACCTCAGCGCCAACGAGTACTTCCGTGACATCGCCTCGCGGGCGCTGAGCCGCCGCGTCATGCTCGGCGGCGCCGCCGCCGCGGCCGCCGCCGTCGTCGTCGGCGCCCAGGCCCTCGGCGCCCCGCCCGCCGCGGCTGCCACCGTCGCTGGGAAGAAGCCGGTCAAGGGCCTGGCGTTCGGTGCCATCGCCGCCCAGCCCATGGAGCAGGACGCCTTCGTCGTCCCCGAGGGCTACGCGTGGTCGCCGATCATCCGGTGGGGCGACCCGATCCTGCCGAGTGGACGCGCCTTCGACCCGGCTCAGCAGACGCCAGAGCAGCAGGCCCGGCAGTTCGGCTACAACTGCGACTACCTGGACATCCTGCCCGAGGGCCCGCGGCACATCCGGTCCATGGTGGAGACCCGTCGCGGGACGAAGGGCGTGCTCGTGGCCAACCACGAGTACACCAACCCGGACATCATGTTCGACGCCTCCTACGACGCCGCGACGCGACGGGCCATCGAGCGGGCCGCGCACGGCATGTCCGTGGTCGAGGTGACCCGCGACAAGACCGGTACGCCGTGGGAGTACTCGCGCATCGCCCCGCTGAACCGCCGCATCCACCTGGGCACGGAGTTCACGATCGACGGCCCCGCCGCCGGCGACGACCTGCTGAAGACGATCGACGACCCGACGGGCACCAAGGTCTTCGGGACGCTCAACAACTGCGCCGGCGGCACGACCCCGTGGGGCACCGTCGTCTCCGGCGAGGAGAACTTCCACGGGTACCTGCGCGTCAACGGTCAGGACGCGCGCGACGCCCGCTACGGCCTGCGCAACACGGCCACCCGCTACGGCTGGGAGCTGGACGACCCGCGGTTCGACGGCAACAACCCCGGCTACGAGAACGAGAACCGCCGCTTCGGCTGGGTCGTCGAGATGGACCCGTACGACCCGACGGCCGCGCCGGTGAAGCACACCGCGCTCGGCCGGTTCAAGCACGAGGGGGCCAACGTCATCCTGGCCGCGGACAAGCGCGCCGTCGTCTACATGGGCGACGACGAGCGGTTCGACTACGTCTACAAGTTCGTCTCGACCGACCGCATGCGCGAGGGCAACAGCGCGGGGGCGCGCGCCCACAACAAGACACTGCTGTCCTCGGGCGACCTGTACGTCGCGCGTTTCGACGGCGACTCCCCGGCCTCGGAGATCGACGGGTCGGGCGCGGTGCCCTCCGACGGCGCCTTCGACGGCACCGGCGAGTGGCTGCCGCTGGTGCTCGACGGCGAGTCGCAGGTGGACGGCATGTCGCTCGCCGAGGTGCTGGTCTTCACCCGCGTGGCGGCCGACACTGTCGGTGCCACCAAGATGGACCGCCCCGAGGACGTCGAGCCGAACCCGTTCACCGGCCGCATCTACGTCGCCTGCACCAACAACTCCAACCGCGCCCGCGACGGCTACCCGGGCGTCGACGAGGCCAACCCGCGCGGGTCGAACCGCGACGGCCACGTCGTGGAGATCATCGAGGACGGCGGCGACCAGACGGCCAGCACGTTCACCTGGAACCTGCTGATCGTCGCCGGCGACCCCGAGGTCAACGACTCGACCTACTTCTCCGGCTTCCCGGCCGACAAGGTCTCGCCGATCTCCTGCCCCGACAACGTCGCCTTCGACGCCGACGGCAACCTGTGGATCTCCACCGACGGCCAGCCGTCGTCGATCCAGAAGAGCGACGGCCTGTTCAAGGTGACGCTGGACGGCGCGGAGCGGGGCCGGGTCGAGCAGTTCCTCGCCGTGCCGCGCAGCGCCGAGACCTGTGGTCCGGTCGTCGACGTGCGGGACTCGATGGCGTACGTCAACGTCCAGCACCCGGGCGACGACGGCAGCTGGGGCGCGCAGACGTCGTACTTCCCGGACTACCTGGCCGACGGCGAGACGGTCCCGGCCGGTGCCTGGCGCGGGCCGCGGCCATCCACGGTCCAGGTGTTCCCGGCCGGTGCCGGGCAGATGCCGCGCGGGCAGCACCAGGGGCCCGGCCCCTTCCGCGAGCCCCGCGGCGGCCGCTGAGTCAGGACACGCTTCGCCGAGTCAGGGCGGATCCGCACGAGTCAGGGCCCGGCCCGTGCGGATCCGTCGGCGGTGGCCGGGGAAGGGCCCCTGACTCGCCAGGACCGGTACTGACCCGCGAAGATTTGTCCTGACCCGCGGAAAAGTGCCCTGACCCGCGGAAAAGTGCCCTGACCCGGCGAGATCGGTCCTGATTCGCGGAATGCGGGACGGGGGCGTCACGGTTCGTAGACTTGATGACCGTGACAGACCCCCGGGCGCCCGGCGCCTACCTCGACCACGCCGCCACGACACCCATGTCGTCGGCGGCGCTCGAGGCGTACGTCGCCGAGGCCTCCCGCACCGGGAACGCCTCGTCCCTGCACTCGGCCGGACGCTCCGCCCGGCGCACCGTCGAGGAGTCGCGCGAGACCGTCGCCGCCGCCCTCGACGCCCGCCCCAGCGAGGTGATCTTCACCGGCGGCGGCACCGAGTCGGACAACCTCGCCGTCAAGGGCATCTTCTGGGGGCGCCGCACCCAGGACTCCCGCCGACGGCGCGTGCTGATCTCCGCCGTCGAGCACCACGCCGTGCTCGACCCGGCCTTCTGGCTCGCCGGGCACGCCGGCGCCGAGATCACGCTGCTCGACGTCGACGACGAGGGCCGCATCGACCTCGACGCCCTCAAGGCCGAGCTCGCGAACGCCCCCGAGGAGATCGCGCTCGTCTCGGTGATGTGGGCGAACAACGAGGTCGGGACCGTCCAGCCGATCCGCGAGGTCGTCCGGCTGGCCCACCAGCAGGGCATCCCCGTGCACACCGACGCCATCCAGGCCGTCGGCCAGGTCGAGGTCGGGTTCGCCGCCTCCGGCGTGGACGCGCTGACCGTGACCGGGCACAAGCTCGGCGGACCGGTCGGCGTCGGCGCGCTGCTCGCCCGCCGCGACCTCCCGCTGGAGGCCGTCTCCCACGGCGGCGGCCAGGAGCGCGGCGTGCGGTCCGGCACGCTCGACGGCGCTGCCATCGCGGCCTTCGCGGTCGCGCTGCAGGACGCCGTCACCCACCGCGCCGAACGTGCCGAGCGCCTCGCCGCGCTGCGCGACGCCCTGGTCGACGGCGTCCGCGCCGTGGTGCCCGACGCCGTCCTGCGCGGTCCCGACCCGGCCGCCACCACGTCCTCGGGCGGACCGGCCCGCCTGCCGGCCAACGCCCACTTCACGTTCCCGGGCGCCGAGGGGGACTCGCTGCTGTACCTGCTCGACTCCGCCGGCGTGCAGGCCTCGACCGGCTCGGCCTGCCAGGCCGGGGTGCCCCAGCCCAGCCACGTGCTGCTCGCCATGGGGGTCGACGAGGCCGACGCCCGCGGCGCCCTGCGCTTCTCCCTGGGAGCGACGTCCACCCGCGACGACGTCGACCGGCTGCTCGAGGCGCTGCCCCAGGTCGCCGACCGCGCCCGCGCCGCCGGTCTCGTCTCCACTCGCCCGCTGACCGGAGGTGCCGCATGAGAGTCCTGGCCGCCATGTCCGGGGGAGTGGACTCCGCCGTCGCCGCCGCGCTCGCCGTCGAGGCGGGGCACGAGGTCGTCGGGGTCCACATGGCCCTGAGCCGCAACCGCGACCAGTTCCGCACCGGGTCGCGGGGCTGCTGCTCCATCGAGGACGCGGGGGACGCCCGTCGCGCCGCCGACGTGCTCGGCATCCCGTACTACGTGTGGGACCTGTCCGAGACCTTCGAGGAGACCGTCGTCGCGGACTTTCTGTCCGAGTACTCCGCCGGCCGCACGCCCAACCCGTGCGTGCGCTGCAACGAGCACATCAAGTTCACCGCGTTGCTCGACAAGGCCACCGCCCTGGGCTTCGACGCCGTGGCCACCGGCCACTACGCGCGCATCGAGCACGGCCCCGACGGCCCTGAGCTGCACCGCTCGCCGAACGACGCCAAGGACCAGTCCTACGTGCTCGCCGTGATGGGACCGGAGCGGCTCGCCCGCTCGGTGTTCCCGCTGGGCCACTTCGCCAGCAAGGACGAGGTGCGCGCCGAGGCCGAGCGCCGCGGGCTCTCGGTCAGCGCCAAGCCGGACTCCTACGACATCTGCTTCGTGGCCGACGGCGACACCCGCGGGTTCCTGCGCGACCGCCTCGGGGAGAAGCCCGGCGAGGTCGTGGACACCGACGGCACGGTCGTCGGCGAGCATCGCGGCGCGTTCGCCTACACGATCGGCCAGCGCAAGGGCCTCGGCCTGGGCCGCCCCGCCGCCGACGGGAAGCCCCGCTACGTCGTGGACGTCGACACCGAGTCCAACACCGTCGTCGTCGGCCCCTCCGAGCTGCTCACCGTCGACCGCATCGACGCGGGCCGGGCGACGTGGCTCGTCCCGGCCCCGACCGACTGGACCGACGTCACCGTCCAGGTGCGCGCACACGGCCGGGCGGTCCCCGCCCAGGTCCGGGCGACGTCCGACGACGGCGCGGCAGGCCTGGAGGTCCGGCTCGGCGAGCCGCTGCGCGGGATCGCGTCCGGGCAGTCGATCGTGGTCTACCGCGGCACCCAGGTGCTGGGGCAGGGCACCGTCTCCGGCGCGCGCCGCGCCGGTGCCGTGTCCAACGCCGCCCCGACGGCCACCGTGGCGCACGCGTGACGGCGGTCAGCGGGCACGGGCCCTGGCCGGGGGGAGAGCGCGACGTGCTGGAGGCCCAGCAGACCGTGCTTGGGGACCTCGCCGACCTGCCCACCGGCGTCGAGCCGATCCCGTTCCTCGTCCAGCTCACGGGCCGTGGTCCGGGTGCGGGGGCGACCGCCCGGACCTCGCTGCTGCTGGCCGAGCACACCGTCGAGCTCGGCCCGCACGGCTGGAAGCTCGCCGACCACGACGGCGTCGACGCCCGGCGCGCCCGCTCCCTGCTGGCCGAGGACCTCGCCACCCTGGCGATCGCCGGGCACGGGTACACGGGGCCGCTGGCCGTTGAGGTGACGGGCCCGTGGACCCTCGCCGCCGAGCTGTGGTCCGCGCGGGGCGACCGGGTGCTGGCCGATGTCGGCGGTCGGGCGGCCCTCACCGAGGCGCTCGCCGTGGGACTGGCCGACCACGTCGCGCAGGTGCGCGACCAGGTGCCCGGCGCGGACGTCGTCGTGCAGCTCGCCGAACCGCTGCTCGGGCAGGTGCACGCGGGTGTCCTGCCGACCTTCTCCGGGTACTCGCGCATCCGCGGGGTGCCCGGTCCGGAGATCGTCGAGGGTCTGCGCCCCGTGGTCGAGGCGGTGCACGACGCCGGTGCCACGGTCGTCGTCCACCTCGGCGGCACGTGGGTGGGGATCCCGCCCGTGGTGCTCGCCGGTGCCGACGCCATCGGTCTGGACCTGGCCGACGTCGGCCCCGAGGGCTGGAACGAACGGGCCTGGGAGCTCGTGGCGCGGGCGACCGAGCGCAAGGTCGGCCTTTGGGCGGGCCTGCCCCCGGCCACGGTGTCGCAGTGCGCGGGCCCCGAGCTGGGCGGTCTCGTGCGGCTCGTCGCCGAGCCGTGGCGCCGCATCGGGCTGCCCGCCGCCGGGCTCGAGTCGGTCACCGTCCTGGCGGCCCCGCGGCGCACGCCCGGCTCGGTGGACGACCACCGGGCGGGACTGGCGAACCTGGGCCGGGTGGCCGAGGCGCTCGCCGAGCGCGCCGCGGACTGACCCCGCGCCACCCGTCGCAGATGGTTGCCTCAGCCATCTGACCTGCGGATGTGTCCTGCCTCTCGCCCTGACCACTTGTGGTCTGACCACATCTTGTGAAAGTCTTCACTTGTCAGATCCGGAGGCCGAGGAACGGCCACAGCCCCTCAGGGGAGGGCGACATGAGCACCGACACCACCACGACCAGCGCCGCACCGGAGGTCACGCCGACCGACGTCCCGACGGTCGAGCCCCCGGCGCCGGAGGTCGCCGTCGACGCGATGGTCCAGCGCGGGCTCAAGGCGCTGGCGGCCTACGCGACGCTGACGCAGGAGGACGTCGACCACATCGTCAAGAAGGCGTCGGTCGCGGCGCTGCGGGAGCACGGCAACCTGGCCCAGCTCGCGGTCGACGAGACCGGGCGTGGTGTCTTCGAGGACAAGGCCACCAAGAACATCTTCGCCTGCGAGCATGTCACCCACTCGATGGCCGAGCTCAAGACGGTCGGTGTCGTCGCGCGCGACGAGCTGCGCGGCATCGTCGAGATCGCCGAACCCGTCGGGGTCGTCGCCGGCATCACCCCGGTCACCAACCCGACGTCGACCGCGATCTTCAAGAGCCTCATCGCCCTCAAGACGCGCAACCCGATCATCTTCGCCTTCCACCCGAACGCCCAGCGCTCCTCCGCGGAGGCCGCCCGGATCGTGCGCGACGCCGCGATCGAGGCCGGCGCGCCCGAGGACTGCATCCAGTGGGTCACCGAGCCCAGCCTCGCCGCGACGAGCGCGCTGATGCACCACGACGGCGTCTCGCTGATCCTGGCCACCGGCGGCAACGCCATGGTGCGCGCCGCCTACTCCGCCGGGAAGCCCGCCCTCGGCGTCGGCGCCGGCAACGTCCCCGCCTACATCGAGAAGACCGCGAAGATCGGCCGTGCCGTCAACGACGTCGTCCTGTCCAAGGGCTTCGACAACGGCGTGGTCTGCGCCTCGGAGCAGGCCGTCATCATCGACGACGAGGTCTACGACGAGGTGATGGACGGCTTCCGGACCATGCACGCCTACGTCGCCTCCCCCGAGGAGAAGGCCCGGCTCGAGGAGTACCTCTTCGGCGCCTGCGCCGACACGGCCGCCTGCAGCGGTGCCAAGCTCAACGCCGCCGCCGTCGGCAGGCCGGCGGCCTGGATCGCCGAGCAGGCCGGCTTCGAGGTCCCGGAGGACACCTCGGTGCTCCTGGCCGAGATCTCCGGCGTGGGGCCGCAGGAGCCGCTGAGCCGCGAGAAGCTGTCGCCCGTGCTCGCCGTCCTGCGCTCGCGCAGCACCGACGAGGGGGTCCGGCTCGCCGAGCAGATGGTGGAGTTCGACGGTCTCGGCCACTCGGCGGCGATCCACACCACGGACGCCGAGCTCGCCGAGCGGTTCGGGCACGCCGTCAAGGCGGTGCGGGTGCTGTGGAACCAGCCGAGCGCCCTGGGCGGCATCGGGGACATCTACAACGCGCTCATCCCGTCGCTGACGCTGGGCTGCGGCTCCTACGGGCACAACTCGGTGTCGAACAACGTCAGCGCCGTGAACCTCCTCAACATCAAGCGTGTCGCGCGGAGGAACAACAACATGCAGTGGTTCAAGGTGCCGCCGAAGACGTACTTCGAGCCCAACGCGATCCAGTACCTGGTCGACATGCCGGACGTCGAGCGCGTCACCGTGGTGACCGACGGCGTCATGCAGTCCCTCGGGATCGTCGACAAGATCCTCGACGTGCTCCAGCGCCGGACCAACAAGGTCGCCGTCCAGATCATCGACACCGTCGAGCCGGAGCCGAGCGTCGAGACCGTCGAGCGCGGGGCCCTGCTGATGCGGGACCACCGCCCGGACACGATCATCGCGATCGGCGGCGGTTCGCCGATGGACGCCGCGAAGGTCATGTGGCTCAAGTACGAGCACCCCGAGGTGGCCTTCAGCGACCTGCGCGAGAAGTTCTTCGACGTGCGCAAGCGGGCGTTCCGGTACCCGGAGCTCGGCGAGAAGGCCCAGCTGGTCTGCATCCCGACGTCCTCGGGCACCGGGGCGGAGGTCACCCCGTTCGCCGTGATCACCGACCACTCGACCGGGTTCAAGTACCCGCTGGCCGACTACGCACTGACCCCGTCGGTGGCGATCGTCGACCCGGTGCTCACCGCCACGATGCCGGCGAAGCTCGCCGCCGACTCCGGCATGGACGCGCTGACCCACGCCACCGAGGCCTTCGTGTCCGTCTACGCGAACGACTTCACCGACGGCCTGGCGCTGCACGCGATCAAGCTGGTGTTCGAGAACATCGGCACCTCCGTCCTCGAGGGCGGCGAGGCGATCGAGGCGCGGGAGAAGATGCACAACGCGGCGACGATGGCGGGCATGGCGTTCGGCAACGCGTTCCTCGGCATCGTGCACGCGATGTCGCACACCGTCGGTGCCACGTTCAAGCTCGTGCACGGGCGCACCAACGCGATCTTCCTGCCGCACGCGATCCGCTACAACGGCCTCATGCCGGGCAAGGTCACCGGCTGGCCGAAGGCTGAGCGGTACGTCGCCCCGGAGCGGTACCAGCAGATCGCGAAGCACCTCGGGCTGCCGGCCGCCACCCCGGCCGAGGGCGTCGAGTCCTACGCCCGGGCGGTCGAGGAGCTGACGCGAAGCATCGGCATCGAGCCGTCGTTCCAGGCGCAGGGTGTCGCCGAGGAGGCCTTCATCGGCGGGCTCGACACGCTGGCGATGCGGGCCTACGAGGATCAGTGCGCCCCGGCCAACCCGCGGCTGCCGATGCTGCAGGACATGAAGGACATCATGGTCGCGGCCTACTACGGCACCACCCAGAAGGCGGCTGCCGAGGCCCGCAAGTCCGACGGCGGGTACACGTCGCTCGGTCGCTGACCACGACGACCCTCGCACGTCCCGGCAGGGCACCGGACCACGGGCCGGTGCCCTGCCGGGCGTGCGCGGCGTGCTTCACCGGCGGTTCGCGCCCCAGGTGCCTATAGCCTGGGGTGGGGGCCGGTCGGCTCCCGTGCCGACCCGAAGGATCCCGGATGCCCGCCCTGCGTGCCGTGCTCTTCGACCTCGACGGGGTCCTGACCCCGACGGCCGAGGTCCACATGCGGGCCTGGGAGCGGCTCTTCGCCCCCTACGCCACGGCCCACGGCCTGGAGCCGTACACCGAGGCCGACTACTTCGCCCACATCGACGGCAAGCCCCGCTACGACGGTGTCGCGACGTTCCTCGCGTCCCGCGGTGTCCGGATCCCGCACGGCACGGCCGACGACCCCCCGGGCGAGGACACGGTCTGCGCGCTCGGCAACCGCAAGGACGAGATCGTCAACCGGATGTTCGTCGAGGAGGGTGTCGACCCGTACCCCGGCTCGGTGCGGTTCCTGGACGCCGTCACCGGCGCGGGTGCACGGGTCGCCGTCGTCTCGTCGTCCAAGAACGCCCCGGCCGTGCTCGCCGCCGCGGGCCTGGCCGACCGGTTCGACGTCGTCGTCGACGGCAACGTGGCGACCCGCGAGGGCATCGCGGGCAAGCCGGCGCCCGACACCTACGTGCGCGCCGCCGAGCTGCTCGGTGTGCCCGTGGCGGAGTCGGTCGTCGTCGAGGACGCGATCTCCGGCGTCCGCGCCGGCGCCGCCGGACCCTTCGGCCTCGTGCTGGGGGTCGACCGCGGCGTGGGCGCCGAGGCGTTGCGCGAGCACGGCGCCGACCTCGTCGTGGCCGACCTGGGTGAGGTCGACGCCTCGGTGCTCGACGGGCCCCGCCCCCGGGGTGCCGCGTGAGCTTCAAGACGCCCGACGAGGAGAGGACCGTCGACCGGCAGCGGTTCCCCGCGGAACCGTGGCGCCTCGTCGAGACGAGGTACTCCGACGAGGACCTCGGCACGACGGAGACCCTGTTCGCCGTCGGGAACGGCTACCTCGGCATGCGCGGGAACGTCGAGGAGGGGCGCGAGTCCTTCGCGCACGGGACCTTCGTCAACGGCTTCCACGAGACGTGGCCGATCCGCCACGCCGAGGAGGCCTACGGGTTCGCCAAGGTGGGCCAGACCATCGTCAACGTGCCCGACACCAAGGTGATCCGCCTCTACGTCGACGACGAGCCGCTCCTGCTGCCGGTCGCCGACCTCCTCGAGTACGAGCGGTCGCTCGACCTGCGTGACGGGATGCTGCGCCGTGACCTGCTGTGGCGCACGCCGTCGGGCAAGCTGGTGCGGGTGCGCTCGGACCGCATGGTCTCCTTCGTCGAGCGGCACCTCGCCGTCATGACCTTCGAGGTGACCCTCCTCGACGCGGCCGCGCCGGTCGCGATCTCCTCGCAGATCCTCAACCGGCAGGACGGGGAGGACGAGTACCACGTCAGCTCCGCCGCCCTGGGCGAGGGGTTCGACCCGCGCAAGGCGGAGGACTTCCGCGGCCGGGTGCTCCAGCCCCGCGCGCAGTGGGGCGACGACGAGCGGCTCGTGCTGGGCTACCGGTGCACCAACTCCGGGATGACCCTCGCGGTGGCGGCGGACGACCGGTTCGAGACCGAGAACGAGTGGACCGTCCGCACCCAGGTCGAGGAGGACCTCGCCAAGCACGTGTTCCGGGTCCAGGCGGAGCCCGGACGCCCGGTCCGCCTGACGAAGACCGTCGCGTACCACACCTCGCGCGGGGTCCCGCCGCGCGAGCTGGTCGACCGCTGCCGGCGCACGCTCGACCGGGCGGCGGACGGCGCGCTGGCGGAGCGGTACGCCGACCAGCGGGCCTGGCTGGACGACTTCTGGGAGCGGTCGGACGTCGAGATCGGCGGACAGGAGGAGATCCAGCAGGCGGTGCGCTGGAACCTGTTCCAGGTCGCGCAGGCCACGGCGCGCAGCGAGGGCAGCGGGGTGCCGGCCAAGGGGCTGACCGGGTCGGGGTACGGCGGCCACTACTTCTGGGACACCGAGATCTACGTCCTGCCGTTCCTGACGTACACGAGCCCGCGGTTCGCCCGCAACGCGCTCCGTGTCCGCTACCACATGCTCGACGCCGCCCGCCGCAGGGCGCGGGAGCTGTCCCAGCGCGGTGCGCTGTTCCCGTGGCGGACGATCAACGGGGAGGAGGCGTCGGCCTACTACGCGGCGGGCACGGCGCAGTACCACATCGACGCCGACGTCAGCTATGCGCTGCTCCAGTACGCCCGGGCGACGGGTGACACGGACTTCCTGCACCGCGAGGGCGTGGACATCCTCGTGGAGACCGCCCGGCTGTGGGCGGACCTGGGGTTCTGGCGTGCCAACGGCGACCACCTCTTCCACATCCACGGTGTCACCGGACCGGACGAGTACACGACGGTCGTCAACGACAACCTCTTCACGAACGTCATGGCCCGCTTCAACCTCCGCGCCGCGGCGCACGTCGTGGGAGCCCTGCGCAGGGAGGACCCCGAGGAGTACGAGCACCTGGTCAAGCGGCTGGGGCTCGAGCCCTCGGAACCGATGGAGTGGGCGCGTGCGGGCAACCGGATGGCCATCCCGTTCGAGGAGGGCGTCGGCATCCACCCGCAGGACTCGCACTTCCTCGAGCGGGAGATCTGGGACCTGGCCCGCACTCCCCGCGACCGGCGGCCCCTCCTGCTGCACTACCACCCGCTGGTGATCTACCGCTTCCAGGTGCTCAAGCAGGCCGACGTCGTCGCCGCGATGGTCCTGCAGGGGCACCTGTTCACCCCCGAGCAGAAGCTCGCGAACTTCGAGTACTACGACCCGCTGACGACGGGGGACTCGACGCTGTCCGGCGTCGCGCAGTCGATCATCGCGGCCGAGGTCGGGTACCACCGGCTGGCGCTGGAGTACTTCCTGTCGTCCGTCTACGTCGACCTCGCGAACCTGCACGGCAACGCCGCCGACGGTGTGCACGTGGCCTCGGCCGGCGGGACGTGGGCCGTCCTGGTCAGCGGGTTCGGCGGCATGCGCGACCACGACGGCGACCTGACGTTCGACCCGAGGCTGCCGCGGGGCTGGGAGTCCCTGACGTACCGCCTGACCTGGAAGGGGACACGCCTGCGGGTGACCGTGCTGCCGGGGTCGATCGAGCTCGTGGCCGAGACGGGCGGCGGGGTGACGGTCGCGGTGCGGGGCGAGGAGGTGACGGTCCGCCCCGGGGTGCCCGCGAGGGTCCCGCTCGACGGCCAGGGACCCGTGCGCCACGGGCGTCCGGGCCGGCGCGCGCTGGCGGGCAACCGGCGGGCGGACGGCACCCTCATCACGGCGATCGTCCCCCACTCCTGACCGGCGGCCCGCAGCGCGGACCCGTCAGGAGAGCCGGTCGTGCAGGAACGTCCACGCGAGAGCGGCCATGTGCGCGGCCTGGGCGTTGTTCGCCGCGCCGCCGTGCCCGCCCTCGATGTTCTCGTAGTACGTGACGTCCTGGCCGGCGGCGAGCATCTTCGCCGCCATCTTCCGCGCGTGGCCCGGGTGCACCCGGTCGTCCTTCGTCGAGGTCGTGAGCAGCACCGGCGGGTACTCCCGTGCCGGGTCGTGCCGGTGGTACGGCGAGAAGGTCTGCAGGAAGTCCCAGTCCTCGGGCACGTCCGGGTCGCCGTACTCCGCCATCCACGAGGCGCCGGCCAGCAGGTGGGAGTACCGCCGCATGTCCAGCAGCGGGACCTGGATGACCACGGCCCCGAACAGCTCGGGGTACCGGGTGAGCATGTTCCCGGCGAGCAGGCCGCCGTTGGAGCCGCCTTGCGCACCGAGGTGCTCGGGCGTGGTGACGCCACGCGCGACGAGGTCGCGGGCCACGGCGGCGAAGTCCTCGTACGCGCGGTGCCGCTTCTCGCGCAGGGCGGCCTGGTGCCACGACGGCCCGTACTCGCCCCCGCCGCGGATGTTCGCGACGACGTACACCCCGCCCCGGGCGAGCCAGGCACGGCCGACCGTGCCGGAGTACCCGGGCAGCAGCGGGATCTCGAACCCCCCGTACCCGTACAGCAGGGTCGGTGCCGTCCCCGGCCCCGACCCGTCGGCCGGCCGCACGAGGTCGGAGCGTCCGACGACGAAGTAGGGCACGCGGGTGCCGTCGTCGGAGGTCGCGAAGTGCTGCTCGGCGACCATCCCGGAGGCGTCGAAGAACGCGGGTGCCGTCTTCAGCACCTCCGGCTCGCGCGGCTCCTCGCCGGCCCCGACGACGGTGGCGAGCGCGAGCGTCGTGGGCTCGAGGTACCCGCTGCGCGTCACCCAGACGTCGTCGCTGTCGACCGTCGAGACCGCCCGGACGCCGACGGTGAGCAGCTCGCCCCCGACGGGCAGGTCGCCACGGGCCCAGGGGGACCGGGTGTCGTCTCCGGCGTCCAGGTCCGGCGGGGTGAGGGTGTACGCGGAGTGCGCGACGTCCTCGAGGACCGTCACCACGAGGTGGTGCCGCGTCCAGGCGCCGCCGACGAGCGACGTCGACGGGGTGGGCTCGAAGAGCACGGTGAGGTCCCGCGAGCCGGCGAGGAAGTCGTCGAGCACGACGGCGAGCAGGGCGCCGCCGGGGTACGTGCGGCCGTCGACCTCCCAGTCCTCGCGCAGCTCGATCGTCAGCCACTCGCGATGGAGACCCGTCTCGGCGCTGAGCGGCACGTCGACGCGCACCAGCTCCTGCCCGGGGGTCCCGACGCCCTCGACGAGGTACGTCTCGGACCGGTAGAACGCGATCGACCGGCGGACCAGGTCGCGTTCGAAGCCGGGCGTGCGCGAGCGGCTGCCCATGACGGCCATGTCGTCGGTGGAGCCCTCGTAGACGACCGGGGCCGACGTGAGCTCCGTCCCGCGACGCCAGAGCACGACGGTGCGCGGATAGCCGGACGACGTCGTCGTGCCCTCGCCGAGGTCGGTGAACGCGTACACGGTGTCCTCGTCCGCCCACGCGAGCCCGCCCTTGGCCAGCGGGCGGTGGAACCCGCCGTCGGCGGCCGGGACGAACCGCTTCTCGACCAGGTCGAACTCGCGCGTCACGTCGGCGTCCGACCCGCCGGGGGACAGGTCGACCAGCGCCCGGCGCCACGGCTCCCCGGCCGCCAGCTGCTCCGGGGTCGGGCGCAGCACCGAGGCGCCGTGCCAGACCCACGACTCGTCCTCGGCCTCCGCCAGGGCGTCGAGGTCGAGCACCGTCTCCCACGCGGGGTCCTCGCTGCGGTACGAGTCCGGCGTCGTGCGACGCCACAGGCCGCGCTCGTGCGCGGCGTCGCGCCAGAAGTTGTAGAGGTGGTCGCCGATCAGGGACACCGCGGGGATGCGGTCGTCCGAGTCCAGCACCTCGCGGACCGCCGCCCGCGTCCTGGTCAGGTCCGCTCCGCCGAGCGCCTGCTGGGCGTGCTCGTTGCGCTGCCGGACCCAGTCGAGCGACTCGTCGCCGACGACGTCCTCCAGCCAGCCGAACGGGTCGGTGTCGGGGTCCGGGGGGTCGGGACGGGCGGCTGGCGGGAGCGGGTCGGCACTCATGCGGGGACCCTATCCCGGTGTCGTCCGCCCGACGGTGGGGCGCCCTTTCGCGCGCGGGTCCCCTGTGGTAGAAACACCCTGGTCAGGGGGCCGACACCCCCACAGTCCGTCCGGGGGGTTCGCGGAACCCGCCATCCTGCCGACCGGGGGTGCGGTGAGCACGACGACCTCAGTCAGACCGCCCGTGATGGGTCGCGTCCTGGCGGCCGTGTGCGTCGCCGCGATGGTGCTGTGCATCGCGGCCCTGCCGCTGCTCGGCCAGCGGGGTCCCGGCTGGTCCGTGTGGGTCGTGGGCGCCGCCGCGCTGCTGCTGCCGGTCCTCGCCGCCGTCCTGCTGTCGGGGGCGGCACGCCGCGAGGACGCCGCGTTCCGTGCGCTGGCGGCCGAGCGCGACGAGCTGGCGGTCGCCCTGGACGAGACGTCCCGCCACCTCGACGACACCCGGCGCGCCGCGGAGGCGTTGGAGGCGGAGCGAGCCGGCGAGCGGGCCGCGGTGGAGACGGCGGTCATCGCGCTGAGCCGCAAGGTGCAGGCGTCGGCCCACCGCATCCAGGAAGAAGCGACCCGCATGGCGCAGCGGCACGCGGCCGACCACGACGTGCTCGAGACGTCCATGCGTGTCGACCACGCGGCCGCCCAGCACGCCCGCCAGGCACAGAGCCTCGTCGCGCTCTGCGGCCAGCGCCGGCCGGGCCAGGCCTGGGACGCCCCGCTCGCCCTGCCGGACGTGGTCCGCGGGGCCGCCGGGAGGATCACCGCGTACGGGCGCGTCGAAGTCTCCGGCGACCCCGGGCTCGCGGTGACCGGTCGGGCCGTCGAACCGTTGATCCACGTGATCGCCGAGCTGCTCGCCAACGCCACGCAGTGCTCCCCGCCCAACACCCAGGTGCTCGTCGTGATCCGGCAGGTGCAGCGCGGCGCCGTCATCGAGATCGACGACTGCGGCGTGGGCATGGACCCGCGGGAGCTGGACCGCGTGCGGCGCATCGCGGCCGGCGAGCACGAGATCACGATCTCCGACCTGGGCGAGGTCCCGCAGACCGGGCTCGCGGTCGTGGGGACGTACGCCCGCTCGCTGGGCCTCCGGGTCGAGCTCGCCGACTCCGTCTACGGCGGTCTGCGAGCGGTCGTCCGCATCCCGGAGGAGATCACCGAGACGGTCGACAACGTGCCCGACGTGCTCGCGGCGAGCGTCGACGAGCCGCCGCCGGTCCCCGCACCGGTCGGCGCCGACATCCCCGAGGCCCTGACGGACCCCCGGTCCGCCTCCGACCCGGTGTCCTCCGCGGGCCCGCCCGTGCTGCCGCAGCGCCGTTCCCGTCGCGCCGCCACGGGCCGCACCCCGACCAGCGGCCCCGGCATCCCCTCTGTCCAGGCACCTTCCACCGCACCGTCGGCGCCCCCGGCGCCGGAACCGACGGCCGAGGAGGCCGGTGCCTGGATCGGCGCTTTCTTCGCCGGCACCGACGCAGCGCCGCTGCAGGACACGGACACCCATGATCCGTCCGACGCGACGGGACCTCGGAGGACAGATGACGACGCAGAGCAGCGCTGACACGCCGCCCGCGACCGACCACCCGGACAGCTGGATGCTCGACCTGGTCTCGGGGGTCCGCGGGGTCCGGCACGCCGTCGTGCTGAGCTCGGACGGCCTGGTCAAGGTCCGCACGGACGTCACGGACCCCGACACCGCCGACAAGGTCGCCGCGGCCTGCGCCGGCCTCGTCGCGCTGGGGCTGTCGATGGGCCGGGAGTTCGGCGAGGGCGACCGGCTGCGCCAGGTCGTGGTCGAGTTCGGCGGCGGGTTCCTCTTCGTCCGCGGTGCCGGCGACGGGTCCCGGCTCGCCGTGGTGACCGACGCCGGCGTCGACCCGGGCCTGGTCGCCCAGCAGATGCAGGCCCAGGTGCTCATGATCGGCGAGCGGGCGCTCGGCACGGACCCGGTCGGGGCCTGAGGGGGGGGCGGACGATGGACACCGAGGGTTACCGCGACCACCCGGTGCGTTCGTACGTCCTGACCGGCGGGCGGTCCCGCCCGACCCGGAACACCCTGCGCCCGGAGACGCTGCTGTGCACGGTCGACGACGGGCGCGAGCTGCCGAGCCACGCCGGCCGGCACCAGCACACGCTGCTGCGCACCTGCCGCGGGACGCTGGCGCTGGCCGAGGTCGCCGCCTACCTGCGTCTGCCGGTGAGCCTGGTGGCGGTGCTGGCCTCCGACCTGCTCGACGGCGGCTTCCTGGCGCTGCGCTCGACGGCGACGCACGACCTGCCCGACACCGAGCTGCTCGAGGAGGTGCTCGATGGACTCCGCAGCCTCTGACCCGGCCGGCACCGCACCGGCCCGGGCTCGACACCTCGCCGCGACGGTCAAGCGATCGGTCAAGGTGCTGGTGGTCGGCCCGTTCGGCGTCGGCAAGACGACGCTGATCCAGTCCGTCAGCGAGATCCCGGTGCTCAGCACCGAGGAGAGCATCACCACGGCGAGCGTCGGCGTCGACCGACGCACCGGGGAGAAGTCCACCACCACCGTCGCGATGGACTTCGGGCGGGTCACGGTCGGCGGTGACACCGCGCTCTACCTGTTCGGCACCCCGGGGCAGCGCCGCTTCTGGGACCTGTGGTCCGGCCTGGCGGACGGTGCGGTGGGCGTCCTGGTGCTGGTCGACACCCGCAACCTCGCCGACAGCTTCGAGGTCCTGGACCAGCTCGAGGACCACACGCGGCTGCCGCTCACCGTCGTCGTCAACGAGTTCCCCGGCGCCCCGCGGCACAGCGTCGAGGAGGTGCGCACCGCGCTGGACCTGCCGGCCGGCACGCCCGTGGTCAGCGGTGACGTCCGGGGTCGCCCGCGGGCCGTCCAGGCGCTCACCACGCTGGTCGCCCACGCGCTCGAGCAGCGTGCGCGCCAGGCCGCGGCGGCATGAGCATCACCGCCGCGGGACGGGTGGTCCGCCTCGAGGACGTGGCGGACCGGCCCTTGCTGGCCGATCTCGCGGGCGCACCCGACCCGCACCAGCGCTACGACGCGCTGCGGTCGCGGTGGGGTGCCGTCGCCCCGGTCGACCTGGAACCGGGGGTGCCTGCCTGGCTCGCGCTCGGCTACGACGAGGTCAGCAGCCTCCTGCGCGACGAGGTGCACTTCACCCGGGAGTTCCGCCGCTGGCGCTACGAGCAGGAACGCCTGGTCGCCTGGAGGTCGCCGGTCCGGGCCGTCCTGGCCTCCCGTGACTCGCTCCTCGACGTCGACGGGGCCGAGCACCGGCGCCTGCGCGGGCCGGTCCAGGACGCGCTCGCGACGCTCGACGAGCGGCGTCTCGCCCGCACCGTGACCGTGGCCTGCACGTCGGCCCTCGACCGGTTGGCGGCGCGCGGCGCGGGTGACCTGGTCGCCGACTACGCCGTGGACGTGCCGGTCCGGGTCCTCGCCGACCTGCTGGGGATGACCCTCGCCGACGCCCGCCGGATGCACGAGCTGACCGTCGCCCTCGGCGCCGGCGGCGAGGACGCCCCGGACGCGGCGGACGAGATGGAGAACCTGCTGGCCACGATGGTCGCCGGCCGGCGAGCCGAGCCCGGCGACGACCTCGCCTCGGCCCTCATCGCGGACCCGCGCCACCAGCACGACCTGGAGCTCATGGGCGCCGTCGGGGCGCTGTTCCGGACCGCGCACGACGCCGCGACCGCCGCCGCGGCGAGCGCGATCCGTCGGGTCGTGGCCGACCCGGCCTTCGGCGCGCGGCTGCACGGTGGGCGGCTGTCCCTGGACGACGCGCTGGACGAGATCTCCCGCCGGGAGCCGCCGATGCCGCACCTGCTGCCGCGCTACGCGATCACGGACACGGTGCTCGGCGGCCAGCCGATCGCCGCCGGCGACGCGGTCGTGCCCGCGGTGGTGGCGGCCAACGGGGACGACGCCGTGCAGGCGGTGGACCCGTGGGAGCAGGTCGACTCCCGGTTCCACCTCACCTGGGGCCTGGGCGCGCACGCCTGCCCGGCGCACCGCACCGCCCCGCTGATGACCCGGCTGATCGTCGGGCACGTCGTGGCGCGCGTCGACGAGATCGAGCTGGCGACGGAACCGGACCAGGTGCCCGTCGTGCGCTCCGCGTGGTTCCGCTACCCGCGCGAGCTCCCGGTCCGGTTCCGCTGACCGCGGCTCAGGCCGACGTCGTGACCCGTTCCCGGACCGTGTCCGCGACCCGACGGTAGGCACCCGGGTCCACCGGCAGCAGCCACTGGGCCACCCGGGTCCGGCGCGGCAGGTCGACGTCGAGGTCGCGCATCATCTCGTCGATCTGGTGCAGGGAGAAGGGGATGACGTTCGTGCCCCGGGCGTGCCGGCCCTCGGTGCGCTTCTCCATCCAGTCGACCCTGTCGGCGACGTGCTCGCGGCGGACCTCGTCCGGGGGCAGGTCCATCGCGCCCGCGAGGTGGGCGGCGGTCCAGACGGCGGCCATCTCGGCCGACAGCGGGCTGAACAGGGACGAGTTGTACCCGGCGAACGTCAGGTGCGGCACGTCGTGGGGGAGCACCTGCCGGTAGAGCTGGAAGTTGCCCCGGTCGTCGAGGAGCCGCGCGGTCAGGTCGGCGTCCAGGAACGGCACGCGCTGATGGAACCCGGTGCCGCACACCACGAGGTCGGCGCGCACGGTGTCGCCGTCGCTGAGCACGGCCACGGGGGCGCCGTCGTCGTCCGTGGCGAACCGCTCGATCTCGGTGTCCCGGTGGACGACGATCGTGCCGTCGGCCACCTGCTCGTAGAAGCCGTCCGTGGCGAGGGAGACCGTCGACCGGGCGATGTCGGAGAACTCGCCGCGCGGGACCAGACCCAGCTCGTCCAGGTGCAGCTGCTTGCGCGAGACGGTGCCGACGCTGGAGACCATCGACCGCCGGACCGGGTCGCCCGCTCCGTGCAGGAAACGCTCCATCGAGCCGTCGAGCGTCTGGTAGCGGAACAGCGCCTCCCCGAGGCGCGTCAGCAGCAGGTACTTGTAGTTCAGCGCCTTGCCCAGCTTCTTGGGCAGCTTCCACAGCAGCTGGCGTGCGACGACGGAGGTCGAGGCGGCGACGGGGCCGATCTCGGCCGCCACGTCGCAGGCGGACTTACCGTAGCCGACCACGACGACGTGCTTGTCGCGGGCGTCCTCGACCGACCCGATCTGGCCGGAGGCCACGACCTTCCCGCCGGCCCGCAGGAGCTGCGCCATCCCCTCGAACCGGGGGATGACGGGGTCGGAGAAGATCCCGTTGGCCACCACCAGGTGGTCGAAGCGCTCCGGGTCGCCGACCGCCTCGCCGCTGCGGCGCGCGGTGACCAGCCAGCCGTCCTCGGCGTCCGTCAGCTCGGCGCGCACGACCTCGGTCGACAGCCGCAGCGACCCGGCCAGGTCGTTCACCGCGACGTACTGCTCGAGGTAGGCCTGGACCTGCTCACCGCTGGGCCACTCGGGGTAGTCCTTCGGCATGGGCAGGTCGGTGAAGGAGTACGAGTCCTTGTTGTTCTGGGTGAACAGACCCTGGTACCGGCGGGTCGAGCTCCAGACGCCGCCGACGTCGGGGGCCTTCTCGAACACGGTGACCTCGTGGCCGAACTCGCGGAGGGTCTTCACGCTGGCCAGTCCTGCGAACCCGGCCCCGACGACAGCGATCTTCATGAGCGTCCTTGGATCGATTCGGTCTCAAACGCCTGAATCGTAGCGGGGCGGACACTCCGGGCGATAGGTCTGACCAGGGATGATCTCCTCAGGCCGCGGCCGCGAGCGACTCCAGGCCGGTCCCGGTGACCCGGCCGCGCTCGAGGAGGTGGCGGCTCACGCGGTCACGGAGACGCCGGTCGGCGGCGAGCCGTCGGGCGACCGTCCGGTGACCTCCCCGGCCCGTCACCGCCGCCAGCTCGGCGTCGACGTGGAGCAGGTCCCACAGCGCCGACTGGGTGCCCAGCGGCACGGCCGCGCCGTCCGCGCCGGAGATCGCGCCGATCGTGGAGACGTACAGCGACCACGGCCCGTCGTGCCCGGCCAGGTGCAGGCCGTCCGCGCCCGAGCGGCGGACGTAGCTGTGCTCGGTCGCGTCCAGCGCCACGACCTGCTCGGTCGTGAGCAGGGAGACGACGACGGCGCTGCGGACGTCGGGCGCCGTGCGCGGGACGGCGGCGACGTAGCCCGCCGGGTTGACGCGGGGGATGTGCCCGACCGACACGTGGGAGAGCGCGCCGTGCAGCATGGGCACCGTCGTGCTCACGCCCAGCCGGGTGAACTTGCGATGCATCACCCCGGGAGCGGCGTTGGAGCCGATGGCGACCACCGCGTGCCGGTGGCGTCGCGGGGGGACGCGGGCGCGTCCCAGCAGCTCGTCCAGCGAGGTGCCGTCCTCGCCGATCCACGTGCCGCCGTCGTGCCGGAGCGCACCGAAGGTGCCGTCGTGCAGCAGGCCCGATGTGGGAGCGGCCGGGCCCGGGTAGTGCCAGGGCGTCACCCGCAGGTCGACGTCGATGCCCAGGTCGGCGAGCGTCGTGGACATGGCTCCATCCTCCCAGAGGTGCACCCTGGTCCGGCTTCACCCGGGTGAGATCCCGGGCAGAGGACCCTCCCGCCCGGCCGTGGCGCAGATCACATCCTTACTCTCGGGGGAGGTCGGGCGGGCGTTCGGCCGTGCGAGAGGGGACTCCCATGGCCGCAGGACCTGCCCGGCGCGAGCGACGCACGGCGGCACGACGATGGACCACGGCCACCGCGATGGCGGCCTCGGCCGCCCTGGTGGTGACCCTCACCGCGGCACCCGGCGTCGCGGAGCCCCTCGCGGACCCCGCCGTCGGGACGCTCGACGACGTCCCCGGCACGTCGCCGGACGATCTCGGGGGTGTCGACCTCGCCGAGCTGGACTACGGGGACCCGACCGAGGCGCTGTCCCTCGTCGAGCCGCCCGACCCGACGAGCGCCGGGGCCGCGCAGATGTCCTACCCGGTGCTCGTGCCGCCCGGCCGCGCCGGCGTCGAGCCGGACCTCGACCTGACCTACGACTCCTCGGGCGGCAACGGCTGGCTCGGCCTCGGCTGGGACCTCGACGCCGGGGCGATCGCGGTCGACCCGACCTACGGCGCACCCCGGTTCGCCGCCGACGTCGAGACCGAGACCTACGCGCTGGACGGCGCACGGCTGTTCCCGCACTCCATCCGGGACGGCGGCGACTACGGGGCGCGCGAGGCCGGGCCGCGCACCGACTTCGTGCGACAGGTCGAGACCGAGTACGAGCGCATCGTCCGGCACGGGGACACCCCCGGCGCCTACTGGTGGCAGGTCACCGACAAGGACGGCACGGACCGCTGGTACGGCGGCGACCCGGACGGCCAGGGACAGGTGCTGACCACCGCGGCCGGGAACGCCTTCCACTGGCCCCTGACGTACGTCGAGGACATCTCCGGCAACGTCATGCGCTTCGAGTACGACACCGCGACCGGGGTCGGCTACGGCAGCTCGTCGAGCGGGCCGGGCCTGGAGATGTACCTGCGGGAGATCACCTACACCGGCTTCGACGTCGAGCCGGACTCGGAGGGGGTCGTCGACGACCCGCCGTACAGCGTCTACTTCTTGCGCGACGGCGACGTCGGCGGCACCACCGTCGCCTCCGGCGGCTCCGTGGACGCCCGGCCCGACCCGCTGGTGGACGCCTCGGGCGGCGCCCCCGTGGTCACCGCGGACCTGCTGCGCGAGATCCAGGTGCGCTACCACGCCCCCGGTGCACGCACCGACGACGGCCCGGGCGAGATCGACGCGGGCAACCTCGGCGAGCTGCTCGGCGGGTACGCGCTGGAGTACAAGACCGGTCCCTTCGACAAGAGCCTGGTCAAGCGCGTCGGCCAGTTCGGCGGTGACGGCGTCGTCGAGGCGTGGCACCGCATGAAGTGGTTCGACGACGTACCCCGCGACGGGGACGCGTTCGACCTGTTCGGGGACCCGGTCCGCTGGGACACCGACACCGACTCCTCGGTGAGCACGGGGTCGAACGTGTCGGCCTCCAGCGCGCTGGCCACCTCGTTCCGCGGCGGTGCCGAGGGCGGCTCGTACATCGGGTTCAACCCGGTGGCACCCAGCAAGATCGGCTCGTTCGGCGGGTCGTTCAACCTCTCGGGCGGCAACAGCGAGGACGTCACCACGTTCATGGACATGGACGGCGACAGCCTGCCGGACCGTGTCTGGGTCGAGAACGGCGCGGTGAAGTACGCCCGCAACCTCTCGCGCCCCGGTGACGACCTGTCCGGTCACGCCGACCGGTTCGGTGCGCCGATGACGATCGACGAGGCCAAGATCGGTACCGGCACCGACTTCGGCGTCGACCTGCACGCCGAGTTCTACCCCGTGGCCTCGACCCAGGTCGGCGGCTCGTTCGGGTTCGACTGGGCGGACCGGTACTTCTCGGACGTCAACGCCGACGGCCGTCCCGACCTCATCAAGAAGGGGTCGAGCGGCTGGCAGGTGTTCTTCAGCGTCTACGACGAGTCGGACGGCTCCATCGAGTTCGTGGCCTCCTCCGCCGGCACCGCGGTGCCGATGGGCAGCTTCTCCTCGGAGCTCGCCAGTGCCGAGCCGGAGGGGGTCGACGAGCTCCTCGAGGCCTCCGCGCCGCGCTACGACACCGTGCGGCGGTGGGTCGCGCCCTACGACGGCGTCGTCGACGTCACCGGGACCGCGACCCTGGCCGACGCCGGCAGCTACGACGGCGACGGCGTGCGGGTCATGATCGAGACCCTGGACACCACGCCGAAGCGCCCGCTCGACGAGACGCTGACCGGCGCGAGCCCGAGCGTCGACCATGCCGTCTCCGTGTCGGTGGACGCCGGCGACGAGATCTTCTTCCGCACCCACGTCATCGACAACGGCACCGACGACCTCGTCGAGTGGGCGCCGGCGATCAGCTACTCGTCCGTCGGGTCGGGCGTGTCGACGAGCGACCCGCTGCCGGACGCGCAGGGACGCGACGTCCTGTCCTACGACGCCGCCGAGGACTTCACGACGTTCGGGCGGGACGGCGGCCGCACCCTGCTGCCGAACCCCGGGGAGGTGACCCTGACGGTCACTCTCGAGCGCACCGGCCTGCTGACCGACGACGTCGAGGTCGTCGCGAGCCACGGGCTCAACGCCGGCTCGACCGAGGGCACCTCGTCGGTCGTCACCCTCACCCCCGACGGAGGTGCCGAGGGGCTGCTGGGCGCCGGTCCGGCCCCCGGTGACGAACCCGAGGCACCACCCGGGGAGGACCCCATCGAGGTCGCCCCGACGTCGGTGGAGCTGACCTACACGTTCGACGTGTCCGAGGTCGGCCAGGTGGCCGAGCCCGCCGGCTGCTTCGACGACGGTGACGCCGAGGACTGCGACAGCGTCGTGGACAACCCCGACTGGCTCGCGCTGGAGGTCGCCTCGGACTCCCCGGTCGACCCGCGGTCGCTCGCGCTGGATGTCCAGCTCGAGCTCGCCGACCCGGTCGCCGAGACCGGCCCGAACGGCGAGGCCACGCCGGACGACCTGCCGGCCGACGCCGTGCTGCCGTCCTCCACGGGGCCCGTCGTCATCCCGTCGGTGCGGGTCTTCTCCGTCTCCGACGAGGTGACGGGGCCGTACCTGCCCTGGTCGCCGGACGCGGCCGGGACCTTCTCCCTCGACGTCGACGTCGTGGCGGACCGGATCTGGGACTACCTCGAGGTCGAGCCCGGCGACGAGGCGTGGGCGTCCTCGCCCGCCGTGGTGACGGTCAAGAGCGAGGACGAGCACGGCATCGTCGGCGTGGTGGCCAAGTCCGACGAGTTCACCGTCGAGCACAACCACGACGACGGGCCGTTCGTGCTGCCGTCCGAGTACCGGGTCGAGGGGGAGACGACCCTGGACTTCGACGCCGAGCCCGGCCAGGACTACTGGGTCGAGGTCTCCCTGCACGACGCCCCGATGGCGGCCCACGTGCTGGAGAACGGCAGCCTGAGCGTCGTGGCGACGTCGGACGACGACGAGGACGACAAGGGCGCCGACGACCTGACCGCCCGGCTCGTGGCCCCCGACGTCCAGACGGTGTTCGCCTCCGGCAACCGCGGGTGGACCGCCGCCGGCTACGACGCCGACCACCCCGACATCCCCCGCGACGACCCCGACGAGCCGCGCGGCGACGCCCTGCTGCAGCGCGAGCACTTCGAGCTGGAGCCGGAGGGCGTCGACGACTTCGACGAGGACACCGAGATCCCGGACGCCCCGGACGCGACCGAGGTCGCCGGCGAGCCCGGTGACCTGGGGTCGTCGGCCGACAAGGTGGCGGACTCGTTCGACAAGGCCCTGCCCTACTTCCCGCTGCCCGGTCCGGACGGCGACGCCGCCGACCGCTGGCGCGCGGCGTCCGAGGAGGGGCTGTTCGTCACGGCCACCGGCATCCGCTCGACCCGTATCGGCGAGGAGATCGCCGTGGTCGACCCGGGCGGCACGTCCGGCGGCTCGACGAGCCCGGGCAGCAGCGACGACGCCCGCCCGGCACCCCGCGTGCTGACCATCGACGGGGACTTCAACGCCGCGCTCGGTCTCGGGCCGGCCAGCCTCAGCGGGGCCATCGGCGGCGGCCGGACGGTCACCGACTTCCAGGACCTCAACGGCGACGGGTTCCCCGACGTGCGCTCCGGCAGCGACGCCGACTACACCGGTCCGCGCGGCGGCAGCCTGGACAGCGGCAGCGAGGTCGAGAACACGATCTCGACGGCGGTCTCCGTCGGCGGCGGTCTCGGCGGGTCGCCCGTCTCCATCGAGGGCAGCGAGCAGACGAAGACCTCCGCCGGCAGCCCGACGGTCGGGGCCCAGAACGGGACGTCCAAGAACAAGACCCGCGGCATGAGCATCGGGCTGGGCTTCTCGATCCAGGGCCAGTGGACCAACCCGTTCGGCGACAACACCGACGGGCTCGACGGGGGCGTCGACGACCTCCTGCCCGACGGCGACAGCACCGGCCAGGGCGTCCAGGTCAGCGTCGACCTCGACGACGTCAACGGCGACGGCGTGACCGACCTCGTGGAGACCTGGTCCGAGAGCGGCGTGCAGGTGGCGCTCGGCACCGGCTACGGATACGCCGACCCGGTGAAGTGGTCGGGCGGAGTGTTCGAGGCCTCCGAGAGCGTGTCGGGGGCGCTGTCCGGCGGCTTCCAGCTCAACGCCTACGAGTTCGGCGGCGGCGTCGGGGGTGCCGAGGGCGGGACCCTGTCCGAGGCGTCCTGGATCGACGTCGACGGCGACGGGGTGCTGGACCGCATGGTCTACGCCGACGGCAACGAGAGCGCGCCGAAGACCGTCTTCGGTGCGGCGGACGGCAACGGTCGCACCGCGAAGGTGCTGGGCACGTACCCGTCGCCCGACTTCGGCGTCGGCGACCTGACGATCGACAACCGGGCCGACCTGGCCCGCAGCACCTCGGTCAACGGCGGCTTCGACTTCACCGTCTCCGTCGGCCCGATCTGCCTGGTGGCCTGCTACGTCATCATCAACCCCGGCGTGCACGGCGGCTACGAGCGCTCGCGGACCGTCGTGGACATGACCGACATGGACGGTGACGGCCACCTCGACGTCGTGGAGAGCCTGACCGACGAGCACGTCGAGGTCCGGCTGAACCAGGCCGGCCGCACCAACCTGCTCCAGGCGGTCAAGAACCCGCTCGGCGGTGCTGTCCGGGTGGACTACGAGCGCACCGGCAACAGCATCGTGCAGCCGAACTCGCTGTGGGTCATGAGCGAGGTGGAGTACGACGACGGGCGGCCCGGCGACGGCACCGACGTCCAGCGCCGGGAGTTCTCCTACTCCGGCGACGCCTACGACCACCTGCACCGCACGATGCTCGGTTTCGACGCGGTCGAGCAGCGCGAGTACGACGTCGACGCCGACCCGGCCGACGGCCCGTCCTACGACCCGGGTCTGCAGCGCATCACCCGCTGGACGTACCGCAACGACACCCCGTTCGACGACGGGCTGGCCGAACGTGTCGACCTGCTCGCACCGGGTGACACCGAGGGCGACGACCGGCTGCTGGAACGGACCGACACCACGTGGGAGCTGGCGCACGTCGTGGTCGGCGAGCCCGGTGCCGGCGAGCCCGCCAACGGCGACGAGTTCACCGGCGTCGTGCCCGACGTCGGGGACCCGGCCCGCACGGCGCTCTTCGACCTCGCCCTGGCCCCGCGGCTGACGTCCGAGACGTTCACCCGGTTCGACGCCGACGGCGACGGGCACGCCCGGACGACCGACTTCACCTACGACGGGCTGGGCAACACGCTCACCGCCGTCGACCACGCCGAGACCGGCACGACGGGTGACGACACCACGACGGTGACGACGTATCCGCCGTGCACCACGCCGCGCTACGGCGGCGACGACAGCTCGTGGGTGCAGGTGCCCGCCACCGTGGCGGTGCACGCCGGCACCGACGACTCGGGTGAGGTGCTGAAGTACCGTGACGGCAGCCTCGACCTGTGCGGCAACGCCGTGCCGATCCGGATCGTGGAGACGCAGGGCCAGGACGTCTGCGGCGACGACGTCGTCGCGGTGACCGAGATGGCGTTCGAGCCGTACGGCAACTACGACGCCGTGCGGTACCCGGCGAACGTGCTCACGGGCGAGACCGACTCCTCGGCCTGCGGCGGCACGCCGCCGGCGCTGCCCGAGGAGTCGGTGTTCGAGGGCTGCGTCCCCGCGGCAGACGCCCCGCAGGACGAGGTGGACGCCGCCACGCGCGCTGCGGAGGAGCAGCGCTACTGCGTGGACTACGTCTACGACGACCACCGCGTGACCGACATCGCCCAGGTGACGGACTCGCACGGGGTGACCTCGACCTCGACGTACGACTACACGGTCGGGCTGCCGGCGACGACGACGGACGCCAACGGCAACACCACCGAGTACTGCTACGACGCGCTCGGGCGCATCGCCGCGGTGGCCACGCCCCGCGAGTCCGGGGACTTCGCCTGCGACGGCAGCGGGTCGGGCCCGGCGACGGTGACCTACGCCTACGGCGGGTTCAACTCCGACGGGCACGCGTGGGCGGCCGCACGCCACCACGACGCCGTGCTCGCGGACGGCACCCCGGCGGCCGACACCCTCGACACCGCGGCGTTCGTCGACGGCATGGCACGCGTGGTGCAGCGCAAGCGGGACGCGCAGGTCGTCGCGCTCGGCGACACGCCCGCGATGGTCGTCGAGGGCGCCGTCGACTTCGACGCCCTGGGGCGCGAGGTGCGCGAGTGGTACCCGGTCGTGGAGGAGGTCACGTATCCCGGGGGCGGCGACCTGCCGCCGGGTCTGAGGACCTACAACACCCGGAACTCGTCGGGGGACCCGGCCGACACGCACGTGCCGGTGACGGACCCGACCCAGCGCCGGTACGACCTGCTCGACCGGCTCACGCGGGTGGTGCTGCCCGACGGCAGCGTCGAGCGGCGCTCCTACGACATCACCGAGCCGCCGCACCTGAGCCACCAGGTCGCGAGCGTGACCGTCACCGACCCGCTGGAGCGGGAGGTGCAGCGGTTCTCCGACGTGCGCGGCGCGGTGCTGGCCGTGGTGGAGAGCCCGGCGCCGACCGGCGGCACCACGGACGGGCTGCTGGACGCCCTGCCGGCCGCCGGGATCGGCGACGAGCGGATCGTGGAGTCCGCCCGGACCGGGACGACGCCGCTGCTGACCACGTACGCCTACGACCCGTTGGCCCGCCTGACGAAGGTGACCGACACGGCCGGCGCGGTGAGCCGCTACGGCTACGACATGCTGGACCTCGGCACGTCCGTCGAGACGCCCGACTCCGGGCTCCTGGAACGGGCCTGGACCCCGGCCGGGGACGTCGCGGAGACGGTCGACGAGGTGCGCCGGGCCGAGGGCACGTCGGTGGCCTACGCCTACGACTTCGACCGGTTGCGCAGCATCACCTACCCGGACGACACCGGCGACGTCGAGTACACCTACGGCGACGAGCTGGGGGCCGGCGCGCCGGGCAACAGCGAGGGCCGGGTGGCTCGCGAGGCGACCCCGGCGGTGGCCCGCGAGTACGCCTACGACGTGGACGGCAACGTCTCCACCGAGGCGGTCACCCGCGGCATCGACCCGTTCGGCATCGGCCAGGACGAGCCGCAGCCCACGTGGGCCACGCGGTGGCAGTACGACTCGCTGCAGCGCGTCGTGACGCTCACGTACCCGGGTGACGACGGCGGCACCGGCGAGGTGCTGCACCACGAGTACGACCTGGGCGGCCAGGTCTCCGGGCTGTGGTCCCTGGCGCCGCAGCACGACGCCTACACCGTCGAGGGTGATCCCGTGCCGCGTCCGGACCGGGAGATCGTCTACGTCACCCACGCCGGTTACGACGAGTTCGGCGAGGTGCGCACCGTGACCACCGGCACGGGGGTCACCACGGAGAAGGACTACGACCCGGACCGCCGGTTCCTCACCGGGATCGCGACGGACGCCGCCGCGCAGGAGCAGTGGGACGGTACGACCTCGGTCGCCCGCGAGCTGCAGGAGCTGCGGTACTCCTACGACGTCGTCGGCAACGTCACCGACGTCGCCAACGCGCTCTACGACGGCGGGTCCGCCGGGACGCTCGACGAGCTCGGCGACATCCCGGCGAACAACCTGCCCGGGCCCGCCCAGCAGGCGTACACCTACGACCAGCACTACCGGCTGGCCGGGGCCGAGGGGCGCTACGTCGACCGGCAGGAGGACCGCACCTACGAGTACACCGCGGACCGGACGCCGAACGGCAACCTCGTCGACGTCACCCAGGCGACCGCGACCGAGTCCACGACCGGCAACGGCGGGGGCAAGGGGCCGGGGCGCTCGCAGCAGAAGACGAACTCGAAGAAGGGCGACGGCTCGTTGCCGGACTCCGGGTCGACGGACGAGCCGCAGTGCGACCCGTACAGCGGGTCGGGCGGCGGCTCGGACAACCAGGACCCCGAGTCGACGTACGCGTGGCTGGACCAGCAGTTCGACCCCGACCACCCGCACCAGGTGGTCCGGGCGGGCGGCCGCAGCTACGAGCACGACGTCAACGGCAACATGACCGGGTGGACCGAGCCCTGCGCGAGCTCGGACTCCTCCGAGCTGGACCGCCGCATGGTGTGGGACGCCGAGGACCGGCTGGTCGAGGTCGGCGAGGACGGCAACGACACCGAGTACCGCTACGACGCCGACGGCAACCTGGTGCTCGAGCGGGGGCCCGGCGGCACGTACTTCTTCGTCAACGAGGCCTGGCGGCTCGAGAACGACGGCCACCGGTACGCCGAGATCTACCTCGGCACGACGAAGGTCGCCAGCCACCGCACGGCCCCGGCGCCGCAGCCTCCCGAGGGCTGCGACCCGACCGTCGACGAGAACTGCGTGTGCGACCCCGCGACCCAGGCCTGCGCCTGCGACGTCGGGGCCGCCGACCCCGACGGCGACGGGCTGTGCCCGCCGGTCGAGGACCTGTACGTGCAGTTCTTCCACACCGACCTGCAGGGCAGCCTGCGAGTGGTGACCGACGAGGTCGGCAGCGTCTTCCAGTACCTGGAGTACCTGCCGTCCGGTCAGAAGTGGGTCGCCGGCCAGAGCCGGATCCAGGACACCCCGTACCTGTTCGCCGGCGGGTGGAACGACAGCACCTACAAGACGGTCAACTTCGGCGAGCGGTGGTACTCGTGGCGGGACCAGCGGTTCCTGTCCACCGAGCCGCTGCTCACCGAGGACCCCGACGCTGTCGTCGCGGACCCGGGCCTGCTCTCGGCGTACACCTACGCGGCGGCGAACCCGCTGCGGTACGTCGACTCCGACGGGCGGGCACCCGTCAGCGCCGGCCAGAACTTCGAGAAGAACAAGCAGGGGACGTTCACCGTCTCCGACACCACGCGGGCGAACCGGCCGTCGCCGGCCCGGTTCGGGCAGCTCCTGCTCAGCTACGACGCCGCGGGCCAGGCCCGCCAGCAGAAGTGGCAGGACGCCTCCGACAAGGTGGACAAGTTCTTCACCCTGCTGCGGTTCAAGGCCTCCGGCTCGCTGCGTAGCCCGTCGATCAAGCTCGAGGGCATCTCGCTGTGGGACATCGGCAAGAGCTCCGACTCCGCCGGTGCCCAGGCCGGGGGCGGTCAGCAGGGCGGGGCCGCGAACGGGCCCAACCCGGGCCCGGGCAACGCCGGGAACCAGGGCGGGGCCGGCGGTCCGGCGGCCGGCGGCGCGGCGCCGGGCGGCCAGGGCGCCCAGGGCGGTGGTGCCGGTGGCGGCGGCGTGCCGGCGGCCGCGAACCGCGGGCGGTCGGCGTCCTTCGACGCCGCGGGCGGCGGGGGTGCGCTCCCGCAGCCGGCGTCGGCCACCAGACCCCGGTCGGCGTCCTTCTGAGCCGCGGACGTGCGGTGTGGGTGTCCCACGGCAAGATGGGAGCGTGACCGACACCGACGCCACCCTCGACCCGTCCACGCTCGACGAGGCCTCGGCCCAGCGTCGCTGGGCCGAGCTCGTCGCCCTCGTCGAGGAGGACCAGGCCGCCTACTACCAGCACGACGCGCCGAAGGTCTCCGACGCGGAGTACGACGCGCGCATGCACCAGCTGGAGGCGCTCGAGGCCGCCCACCCGGCGCTGCGCCGGCCGGACTCGCCGACCCAGCGCGTCGGCGGGCAGGCCTCGACCGCGTTCGCGAACGTCGACCACCTCGAGCCGATGCTGTCGCTCGACAACGTGTTCAGCACGGACGAGCTGCGCGCCTGGGACGCACGGGTCGCCCGCGACCTCGACGTGCCCGGAGGCGCCGTCGGCTACCTGTCGGAGGTCAAGATCGACGGCCTGGCCATCGCGCTGCTGTACGAGCAGGGGCGCCTGGTCCGCGCCGCCACCCGCGGGGACGGCCGGACGGGCGAGGACATCACCGCCAACGCGCTGCGCATCGCGCAGATCCCGCACCGGCTCGACGGTGACGAGCACCCGGACGTCGTCGAGATCCGCGGGGAGGTGTTCATCCCGACGGCGTCCTTCGCGCGGCTCAACGAGCTGCAGGTCGAGCTGCGCGACCGGGCGGTCGCCGAGGCGCGGGAGCGTGCGGCCGCCCGCGAGTTCGACGAGGACCGTGCCCGCGTGGCCGCGCTGCGCCGCTTCCCCCAGTTCGCGAACCCGCGCAACGCCGCCGCCGGCGGGTTGCGTCAGCTCCTGGACAAGAAGACCGGGCTCGAGCACGAGGCGGGGCTCGCCCGCATCGAGGCGTTGCGCCTGTACGCGCACGGTGTCGGCGCGCTCCAGTGGACGGAAGGGCAGCACGAGGAGCTGGCCAACCTCTCGGACGCCTACGACCTCTTCGCGCGGTGGGGCATCCCGATCTCTCCCCACAACCGGGTCGTGGAGGGCGTCGACGCGGTGCTCGAGATGATCGACCACTTCGGCGAGCACCGCCACGACATCGAGCACGAGCTGGACGGCATCGTGGTCAAGGTCGACGCCCTGGCCGACCAGCGCCTCCTGGGCGCCACCAGCCGCGCGCCGCGCTGGGCGACGGCCTACAAGTACCCGCCCGAGGAGGTGAACACGCGTCTCCTCGCGATCCAGGTCGGCGTCGGGCGGACCGGTCGCGCCACACCGTACGCCGTCATGGAGCCCGTCCTGGTCGCCGGGTCCACGGTGCGCCAGGCCACCCTGCACAACCAGGACGTCGTCAAGGCCAAGGGCGTGCGCATCGGCGACATGGTCGTGCTGCGCAAGGCGGGCGACGTCATCCCCGAGATCCTCGGCCCGGTCACCGCGCTCGCCGACGACGGCTATCCCCGCGAGGACTTCGTGATGCCGGCGGACTGCCCCGAGTGCGGGACGCCGCTGCGGCCCATGAAGGAGGGTGACGTCGACCTGCGGTGCCCGAACGCCGAGTCCTGCCCCGCCCAGGTGCGGGGCCGTGTCGAGCACATCGGCTCCCGCGGCGGGCTCGACGTGGACGCGCTCGGCGAGGTGACCGCGGCGGCCCTGACGCAACCGCTCGAGCCGAAGGAGCCGCCGCTGCGCACCGAGGCGAGGCTGTTCGACCTGACGCTCGACGAGCTCGCGCCGATCCGCGCCGTGGTGCGGGACTCCGAGACCGGCCTGCCGAAGGAGTGGGACGGACGCGGGGAGTCGGCCGAGTTCGAGATGCCGGACGGCTCGGTCCAGACGGTCAAGGCGGTGCGGCCCTTCCAGAAGAAGCGCAAGCTGTCCAAGGTCGACGAACGAGCAGCCGTCGAGGCGGGGGAGTCGTTGTACGAGCCCAACGCCCAGGCCACCAAGCTCCTCGACGAGCTCGACAGGGCGAAGGTCAAGGACCTGTGGCGGATCCTGGTCTCGCTCAACATCCGGCACGTCGGCCCGGTCGCGGCCCGCGCGCTCGCGGACTGGTTCGGCTCGCTCGAGGCGATCCGTGCGGCGTCCCGCGACGAGCTCGCCGCCGTGGAGGGCGTCGGCCCGGTCATCGCGGACGAGGTCCAGGCCTGGTTCGACGTCGACTGGCACCGGGAGATCGTCGATACCTGGGCCCGCGCGGGCGTCCGCTTCGAGACCCCGGGACACCCCGGGCCGGCGGTGATGGCGGAGAAGGCCGCCGAGGGGCCGACGGGCCCGCTCGCCGGGCTGACCGTCGTCGTCACGGGGTCGCTGGAGAACTACTCGCGGGACGGCGCGAAGGAGGCCGTCGTCGCGGCGGGCGGCAAGGCCGCCGGGTCCGTGTCGAAGAACACCGACTACGTCGTGGCGGGGGAGAAGGCCGGTTCCAAGGCCACCAAGGCCGAGCAGCTCGGTGTCCCGATCCTCGACGAGGCGCAGTTCACGGTGCTGCTCGACGGCGGCCCGGAGGCCCTGGGCGACTGACTCGCATCCGGACGGGGCGACGGACGGCCCGGACGTCGCCGGTCAGCGCGGGTCGCGTGCCGCCCAGAGCATGCCGCGCGAGATCACCTCGTGGATCGTGGGGTGCCGGACGTCCGCCACCGTGTGGCCGACGGTGCAGGCGAAGACCTTGCCCGCGCCCCAGCGACGGGTCCAGGCCACGGGGACCGTGGCCGGTTCGTGCCACGGCACGCCCGGCCGCACCTCGTGGGTCGTGGACATCAGGACGTCGCACAGGGGGTCGGACTGGACCCAGTACTGCTCGGTCGTGAGGTGCGCACGGGGGGCCAGCCCGGCGACGACGGGGTGGTCGGCGCGCTCGGGACGGACCACGACGTCGTGCTCGACGAGGTCGCCGGGGTGGGCGACGAACTGTCCGCCGACCAGGTGGTGGTAGTCGGTCGCGTTCCGGAAGGCGTCGAGGAGGCCGCCGTGCCAGCCGGCGAGCCCGGTGCCGTTCTCGACGGCCACCCGCAGGCCGTGCATCTCGTCGACGAGGATGTCACCCATCGTCCACGACTGGACGATCAGGTCGGTGCGCTCCATCGCCGTCTCGTCGGCGTAGACCTCGAGGGAGTCCTCGACCGAGACCTCGAACCCGGCGTCCTCGAGAACGGGGATGAAGACGTCCGTCGTCCCCACGGGGTCGTGCCCGTCCCAACCTCCGCGGACGACCAGGGCGGTGCGCGTGCTCACGAGTCCTCCTTGGCGGTGATGAGGGTGTCGATCGAGGCGGCCGAGAGGTACTGCTCGGTCACGAGGTGCGCCGCTCCGACGACACCTGCCTCGGCACCGGCCCCGGTGGTGGCGATCCGGAGATGCTGGGTCGCCAGCGGCAGCGAGCGCTGGTAGACGATCTCGCGGATCCCGGCCATGAGGTGCTCTCCGGCCTCGGAGAGGACGCCGCCGACGATGATGCGTGCCGGGTTGAGCAGGCTTACCGACGCGGCCAGGACGGTACCGATGTCCCGGCCCGCCTGGCGGACGGCCTGGCCCGCGGCGAGGTCGCCGGCGCGCACGAGGTCGACGATGTCGGCGGTGCTGCTGACCGCAGCACCCTGGTCCCGCAGCCGCGACGCGATCGCGGCGCCGCCGGCCACGGCTTCCAGGCACCCCGTGTTGCCGCAGCGGCACGGGATGTCGGCGGCGCGGGGCACCGTGACGTGGCCGAGGTCGCCGGCCGCGCCCTGGGCACCGCGACGGAGCTCCCCGTCCATGATGACGCCGGCGCCGATACCGGTCGCCACCTTGACGAACAGCAGGTCGCTCACGGTGGGGCACATCGTGCGGTGCTCGCCCAGCGCCATGATGTTGACGTCGTTGTCGACGAGGACCGGGGCACGGAGCCGGGCGTAGAGCTCGCCGGGGACGTCCGTGCCGTCCCAGCCGGGCATGATCGGAGGGTTGACCGGTCGGCCCGTGGTGTGGTCCACCGGCCCGGGGAGCCCGATGCCGATGCCGACGAGCTCGTCGGCCCGACGGCCCGCCCGGGCGATGACCTTGGCACCGGCCTCGGCCACCCAGTCGAGGACGCGCGTCGGGCCGTCGGCGATCGCGAGCGGCTCCTGGAGGTGCCCGATGGGCTCCCCGGCCAGATCGGTGACGGCGATCCGCGCGTGGGTCGCACCCAGGTCGACGCCGAGCACGATGCGCGACGTGGGGTCGAACGCGAACGTCGACGGTGGTCGTCCACCCGTGCTCGACGCCTCGCCGGCCGGGGCCAGCAACCCGATCTCGCGCAGCGCGTCGATGCGCGCCGCGACCGTGGAGCGTGCCTGCCCCGTGGCGGCGACCAACGCGGCGCGTGTGCGTGGCCTTCCGTCCCGGAGCAGCTGGAACATCGCTCCGGCCCCCGTGGGTCGTGGGGGGAACTTCGCCAGCCCTTCCATAAGCACAGTCAACCACGCCTCCTCTCTCTGTTGCATGTGTCGACGAACCGTGTATCACGGGGGGGTAACGATCCGAAAGTACCGGAACTTATGATTGACGTCGAACAGAAGGTGGCCCTATGGTCGTCGCATGGTCACCGAAGACCCCGCAGCGCCGCTGCTGCAGATGCAAGGGATCGTCAAGCACTTCCCGGGTGCCAAGGCGCTCGACGGAGTGGACCTCGACGTCCGTGCCGGCGAGGTCCACTGTCTGCTCGGCCAGAACGGCGCCGGGAAGTCCACTCTCATCAAGGTGCTGGCCGGGGCGCACCAGCCCACGGCCGGCACGATCCGGCTCGACGGCGACGAGATCGCCTTCCCGCACCCCGACACCGCGCTCGAGCACGGCGTGGCGACGATGTACCAGGAGCTCGACGTCGTCGACGGCCTCACCGTCGCCGAGAACATCTACCTGGGGCACGAGCTCGCGTCGGCCGGGTTCACGCTCCGCCGCTCCGCGGCGCAGCGGACCCGGCAGCTCATGGACCGGCTGGGGCACCCGGAGATCTCGCCGCACCGTGAGGTCGGCAGCCTGTCCGCCGCCGGGAAGCAGATCGTGTCGATGGCGCGGGCTCTGTCCCGCGACGCGCGGGTCATCGTCATGGACGAGCCGTCGGCGGTGCTCGACTCCGGCGAGGTCGACAACCTCTTCCGTGTCGTCGACGAGCTGACCGAGCAGGGCATCGCCATCGTCTACATCTCGCACCGCCTCGAGGAGATCCGCCGGATCGGCGACCGGATCACGGTCCTCAAGGACGGGGTCACGGTCGGTCGGAACCTGGACGTCTCCACGACGGCGACGGACGAGCTGATCAAGCTGATGACGGGCAAGAACGTCGAGTACGCGTTCCCGGAGCGTCCCGGCGTCCCGGACGACGCGCCCGTCCGGCTCGAGGTCACCGACCTCGCGCTGGCCGACGTCTTCTCGGACGTCTCCCTGACGGTCCGTGCCGGCGAGATCGTCGGCCTCGCCGGGCTCGTCGGGTCGGGGCGGTCCGAGATCCTCGAGACCATCTACGGGGCGCGCCGTGCGACCCGCGGCCGGGTGGAGCTGGACGGGAAGTCCTTGCGGCGCGGTTCGGTCGGAGCCGCCGTGGCCGCGGACATCGGCCTCGCCCCTGAGGAGCGCAAGAGCCAGGGGCTGCTGCTCGACGAGCCCGTCTATCGCAACGTCACCCTGTCGTCCTTCGCGCGGATCGCCCGGGGCGGCTGGCTCGACGAACGGGCCGAGAGGTCTGCCGCCGCAGAGCAGGCCGCGGCGCTCGAGCTCCGGCCGAACGACGTGGAACGGCCGATCCGCACGTTGTCGGGAGGGAATCAGCAGAAGGTCATGCTCGCCCGGTGGCTCGTCCACGGCTGCGAGGTGCTGCTGCTCGACGAGCCCACTCGCGGCGTCGACGTCGGAGCGCGGTCCGAGATCTACGACCTGGTGCGTCGCCTCGCCGACGCCGGCACCGCCGTCCTGGTCGTCTCCAGCGAGATCCCCGAAGTCCTGGGCCTGTCCGACCGTGTCCTCGTCGTCTCCGACGGGCAGGTCGTGCACGAGGGGCCCGCCGAGCAGATCGACGAGCACCAGGTGCTCGACATGGTCATGGAAGGAAGTGTCGCGTGAGCGAGCAGCAGACGTCGTCCGGTGCGGCGACCCACACACCCACGGCGCGGGCCGGGGGCCGCCGCACCCGCGGCAGGCTCCCCGGGCTCTCCGGCCTGTCCGGCGCGACCGTCCGCAACCTCGGGCTGGTCGCGGCCCTCCTCCTGCTGTGCCTGGTCGGGTTCCTCACCGGCGGGGACCGGTTCGCGAGCCTGACCAACCTCATGATCGTCCTGAGCCTCGCCGCCGTGACCGGGGTCATCGCGATCGGGATGACCTTCGTCATCACCACCGGTGGCATCGATCTCTCGGTCGGGTCCCTGCTCGGCCTGACGACGGTGTGGGCCTCGACCCTGGCCACCCAGACCATGGCCGACCAGTACGGCTGGATCGTCATGGTGGGCTGCGCGCTCCTGGTCGGGCTCGCCGCCGGACTCATCAATGGCGTGGTCATCGCCTACGGGAACGTCGTCGCCTTCATCGCGACCCTCGCCATGCTCGTCGCGGCCCGCGGGCTCGCCGAGCTCATCGCGAACCGCCGCACGCAGATCGTCGACCAGCCGTCCTTCGAGACCACGTTCCAGGGCGATCTGCTGGGTGTCCCGAAGATCGTCTGGATCTTCGTCGTCGTGGCCGTGGCGGGCTGGTTCCTGCTCAACCGGACCACCTTCGGCCGCCGTACCGTCGCCGTCGGCGGCAACCGGGAGGCGGCCCGCCTCGCCGGCATCGACGTCAAGCGTCACCTGATGTACGTCTACGGGCTCTCGGGCCTGACGGTCGGCATCGGTGGCGTCATGCTGCTCGCCCGGACCGGTGCCGGGTCGTCGACCAACGGCCTGCTCCTCGAGCTCGAGGTGATCGCCGCGGTCGTCGTCGGCGGCACCCTCCTCGTCGGCGGTCGCGGCACGATCGTCGGCACCGTGATCGGCGTCCTCATCTTCGCGACGCTCACCAACGTCTTCATCATCAACAACATCGACAGCTCGGTGCAGCAGATCGCCCGCGGGGCGATCATCGTCGCCGCCGTGCTGCTCCAGCAGCGTTTCGCCCGCCGTTCCAAGGCCGGCTAGCCGTCCCTGTCCCTCCGACCCCTACCCGTCCCAGCACGCACCGGACCGAATCGAGGAAGATCATGTCCGCACGTACCACCCGCCGCCGTCGTCTGATCGCGGCCCCGCTCGCCCTGGCCGCCTCGGCCGCCCTGCTGGCCGGTTGCGTCAGCAACGAACCGGCCGAGGAGGAGGGTGACTCCGGGGAGACGAGCTCCGAGGAGGGCTCCGCCGGCGGCACCATGAACGACGAGCCCGGGGACACCGTCACCATCGGCTTCTCGGCCCCGGCGGCCGACCACGGCTGGATGGGCGCCATCACCTCGGCCGCCGTGGACACCGCCGACCAGTACGAGGACGTCGAGCTGCGTGTCGCGGAAGGCACGAACGACGTCAACGTGCAGATCAGCCAGATCGAGACGTTCATCGCCGACGGCGTGGACGCCATCGTGCTGCTGCCGTTCGACGGCGCCGCGCTCACCGACGTCGCGACCGAGGCCATGGACGCCGGGATCCCCGTCATCAACGTCGACCGGGAGTTCTCCAGCCCGTTCGCCGCACGGTCCACCGTGCTCGGCGACAACTACGGCATGGGGGTCAGCGCCGGCACCTACATCTGCGAGCAGCTCGGTGACCAGCCCGACGCCGTCGTCGCGGAGATCCAGGGCATCGCCTCGCTGCCGCTGACGCAGGACCGGTCGCAGGGCTTCGCGGACGCGCTGTCCGACTGCGGCCTCGACGTCGACAACCAGGTCTCGGCCGAGTTCACCGTCCAGAGCGGTGAGCAGGTCACGGCGAACCTGCTGCAGGCCGCCCCGGAGATCGACGCCATCTGGAACCACGACGACGACCAGGGTGTCGGAGTCCTCCAGGCGATCGAGAACGCCGGCCGCGACGAGTTCTTCATGGTCGGCGGCGCCGGTTCGCTCGACGTGATGGAGCACATCCAGTCCGGTGACACCGTGCTGCAGGCCACTGTCGTGTACCCGTCCACCCAGGCGGCGGACGGCATCAAGCTGGCCCGGCTGGTCGCGCAGGAGAAGGACCTGGACGACCTCGCGTCGTCGTCCGTCCCGCGCACCGTCCAGCTCTTCGCACCGGTCGTCACGGCGGACAACGTCGATCAGTTCATGGACATCGGGTTCCGTTCCTGACCCGACCTGGACGACACCCCCCGGCGGCGGGGCGCAGCGCCCCGCCGCCGCGGTCTTGCCCGACGGCGGGACCGGCCGCACGAGGAACGAAAGGACACTCACCAATGGCTGCAGCAGACCGCGCCCGCCTGGGCGTCGGCATGGTCGGCTACTCGTTCATGGGCGCCGCGCACTCCCACGCGTGGCGTACCGCACCCCGCTTCTTCGACCTGCCGATGCGCACCGAGATGACGGCGGTGGCCGGACGGAACCGGGAGAAGGTCACCGCCGCGGCGGAGCGGCTCGGCTGGGAGTCCGCCGAGACCGACTGGCGTCGGTTGCTCGAGCGGGACGACATCGACCTCGTCGACATCTGCACTCCCGGCAGCACGCACGCCGAGATCGCGATCGCCGCGCTGGACGCCGGCAAGCACGTGCTGTGCGAGAAGCCGCTGGCCAACTCGGTCGCCGAGGCCGAGCAGATGGTGGCGGCCGCGGACCGCGCCGCGCGCCGCGGGGTGCACGCGATGGTCGGGTTCACCTACCGCCGCGTCCCCGCGATCCAGCTCGCACGGCAGCTCGTCGTCGACGGGCGCATCGGCGAGATCCGCCACGTGCGCGCGCAGTACCTGCAGGACTGGCTCTCGGACCCGTCGACCCCGTTGAACTGGCGGCTCGACAAGGACAAGGCAGGGTCCGGCGCGCTGGGTGACATCGGCGCGCACGTCGTCGACCTCACGCAGTTCGTCACCGGCGAGCTGCTCACGGGCGTCGCCGGCATGCTCGAGACGTTCGTCAGCGAACGTCCGGTCGCCACCGAGTTCTCGGGTCTGTCCGGCTCCGGTGGCGCGGAGACCGGACCCGTCACCGTCGACGACGCCGCCGTCTTCTTCGGCCGCATGTCGGGCGGCGCGATGGCGACCTACGAGGCCACCCGCTACGCCGCCGGCCGCAAGAACGCGATCCGCATCGAGATCAACGGCTCTGCCGGGTCTCTCGCGTTCGACTTCGAGGACATGAACGTCCTGCACTTCTACGACGCGTCCGAGTCGGCGACGACGGCGGGCTTCCGCCGCATCGTGGTCACCGAGCCCGAGCACCGGTACATCGGGGCCTGGTGGCCGGCCGGGCACGGGTTGGGCTACGAGCACGCCTTCACGCACCAGGTCGTCGACCTGGTGGGCGCGCTGGCGGACGGTGCCGACCCGGCGCCGTCGTTCGCCGACGGTCTGGACGTCCAGCGGGTGCTGGACGCCGTGGAGCGCAGCGCGGCGGAGCAGCACCGCTGGATCAAGCTGCCCTGACGGACCTGCCCGGCCGACCTGGAAGGTCCCCGGTCCGCGAGTGGAGAGGAGCATGCCCGGGACCGGGGCGAGCAGTACTGACCGGAACGACCCGGTGACTCACGACGTCAGGGCCGACGCGTGGCGCACCCGGAGCGCAGCCAGACCCGTTCGACGATGACGACGAAGGAGATCTTGGTGAGTAGAAGGCTCTGGGGAGCCACGAGCGTGGGGGGACGGCTCCTCGCCGTCGCCGCCGCACTCGCGGTCGCAGCTCCCATCACCGTCGCCGGCGCCACGCCGGCCGTCGCGGCAGCACCTGCCGCTCCGACCGGACCGCTCGCCGCGGCACCGGCCGAGTCCGACCCGTTCGACGTGCTCGTCTTCTCCAAGACGGCCGGTTTCCGCCACGGTTCGATCCCGGCGGGCGTCGCCGCGATCGAGCAGCTCGGGACCGAGCACGGGTTCTCCGTGGACGCCACGGAGGACGCCGGTGCGTTCACCGACGAGAACCTCGCGAACTACGACGTCGTGGCGTGGCTCTCGACGACGGGCGACGTGCTGGACGCCGACCAGCAGGCCGCGTTCGAGCGCTACATCCAGAACGGCGGTGGGTACGCCGGCATCCACGCGGCGTCCGACACCGAGTACGACTGGCCCTGGTACGGCGAGCTCGTCGGTGCCTACTTCAACTCCCACCCCCAGAACCAGGACGCCACGGTCAAGGTCGAGGATCACGTCCACGCCTCCACCGAGCACCTGCCGGAGCGGTGGGAGCGGTTCGACGAGTGGTACAACTTCCGCACCGACCCGCGTGACGACGTGCACGTGCTCGCGTCCCTGGACGAGTCCACGTACGACGCCGGCAGCGGCGCGATGGGTGCCGAGCACCCGACCGCGTGGTGCCAGGCCTACGACGGCGGCCGGTCCTGGTACACCGGCGGCGGCCACACCGATGCCTCCTACAGCGAGCCGGAGTTCCTCGAGCACCTGCTCGGCGGTCTGCAGACGGCGGCCGGGGTCGTGGACTCCGACTGCGCGGCCACGCAGAGCGACAGCTACGAGATGGTGCCGCTCGACGAGGACACCGCCAACCCGATGATGCTGGACGTGGCCCCTGACGGCACCGTCTTCTACGTCGAGCGGGACGGTCGCGTGCGAGTGATCGACCCGGAGTCGAACACCACCAGCACCGCGATGACGTTGGCGGTCACCCAGTCGAACGAGGACGGGCTGACCGGCGTCGTGCTGGACCCCGACTTCGCCACCAACGGATGGGTCTACCTGTTCTGGTCCCCGGAGGACGTCGGGGAGGACGGCCCGCACAACCGCGTCTCGCGGTTCGACTTCGACGCCGCGTCGGGCACCATCGACCCGGCGACGGAGGAGACGGTGCTGGTCATCCCGACGCAGCGCCAGACCTGCTGCCACGCGGGCGGCGACATGGTCTTCGACTCCGCGGGCAACCTGTACGTGGCGACCGGTGACAACACGAACCCGTTCGAGTCGCAGGGTTACGCGCCGCTGGACGAGCGCGACGGCCGGGAGAACTACGACTCCCAGCGGACGTCGGCCAACAGCAACGACCTGCGCGGCAAGATCCTGCGCATCACCCCGCAGGACTCCGGCGGCTACACGATCCCCGAGGGCAACATGTTCGCCCCGGGCACGGCGGACACGCTGCCGGAGATCTACGCGATGGGGTTCCGCAACCCGTTCCGCATCGGCGTCGACCCGACGACCGACAACGTGCTCGTCGCGGACTACGGCCCGGACGCCGGCTCGGCGAACCCGGACCGCGGCCCGGCCGGGACCGTCGAGTGGAACGTCGTGAGCGAGACCGGCTTCTACGGCTGGCCCTACTGCACCGGTGACAACAACGCCTACCACGCGTACGACTTCGCCACCGGGCAGTCCGGTGCGGAGTTCGACTGCGCCGGCGGCCCCGTCAACGACTCCCCGCACAACACGGGGATCACCCAGCTCCCGCCGGCCGTCGAGGCCGAGGTCTGGTACGGCTACTCCACCAACCCGCTGTTCCCCGAGATCGGTGGCGGCGGAGCGCCCATGGGCGGCCCGGTCTACACCTACGACGCCGAGCTCGACTCGGACGTGAAGTGGCCGGAGTACTGGGACGGCAAGGCCCTGTTCGGCGAGTGGAACCAGGGGCGCATGTACTCGTTCCAGCTCGCGGGCGAGCAGCGTGACGACCTGGTCGACATCAACCGCATCCTGCCGGGCGTCTTCGACCCGAGCGTCGGCTTCGACCGTCCGATGGACTTCGACTTCGGTCCGGACGGCGCGCTGTACGTCGTCGACTGGGGTTCGGGATTCGGCGGCAACAACGACAGCTCGGGCGTCTACCGGGTCAACTACGTCGAGGGCGACCCGGCGCCGATCGCGAGGGCGTCCGCGGACGTCACCGACGGACTCGCCCCGCTCACGGTGCAGTTCTCCTCGGAGGGGACCCGGCACCCGTCCGGCGACCCGATCACGCTGCAGTGGACCTTCGGCGACGGCTCGGAGCCCAGCACCGAGGCGAACCCGACGCACACCTACACCGAGAACGGCAGCTACACCGCCCAGCTCGTCGCCACCGACGAGTCGGGGCAGACCGGCGTCGCGAACGTGACGGTCGTGGTCGGCAACGTCGCACCCGAGGTCAGCATCACCTTCCCCGAGAACGGAGGGTTCTTCGAGTGGGGCGACCAGGTCGTCTACGAGATCGACGTCAACGACCCGGACGGTGACGTCGCCTGCGAGGACGTCTCGCTGTTCACCTCGCTCGGGCACGACTCGCACGCGCACCCGTTCGACGAGCTGACCGGCTGCTCGGGCGTCATCCAGACCGCCCGCGACGAGGGTCACGGCATCGAGTCGAACATCTTCTGGGTGATCGAGGCGTTCTACACCGACGACGGCGGCGACGCCGGCGCGCCGCTGACCACCACCGACCTGCAGGTGCTCCAGCCCAAGCTGGTCCAGTCGGAGTTCTTCACGGCCACCGGTCGTGCGGACGGCATCGGCGACGGTACGGGGGACCCGGGCGTCCAGATCGAGGAGACCGGTGACAGCGCCGGCGGCGGCCAGAACATCGGCTACATCGAGCCCGGTGACTTCTGGGCCCACGAGCCGGTCAGCCTGGCGAACGTGGACGCGATCTCGCTGCGGGCGGCGTCCGCCGGCGGCGGCGGTGAGGTCTCGGTGCGCTGGGACGCTCCCGACGGTCCCGAGATCGGCTCGATCACGGTGCCCGACACGGGTGACTGGCAGCAGTACGTCGACGTGTCCACCGAGCTGACGAACGTTCCCGGTGGGTCCGGATCGCTGCACTTTGTGCTGCTGTCCGGCGGGATCAACGCCAACTGGATGGAGATCGACGGACGCGGTGTCACCGACAACGAGCGGCCGGAGGTCCAGCTGACGGTCGACCCGCTGGCGGGCGACGCTCCGCTGACCGTCTCGGCGACCGCCGACGCCACCGACCCGGACGGGATGGGCGAGCTCTCCTACGCCTGGGACGTCGGTCTCGGCGACGGATTCGTCGAGGGCGGCTCGGCCACCCTGGAGCACACCTACGACGAACCGGGCACGTACCGGCTCCAGGTGCGCGTCACGGACGAGGGCGGCGCCTACGCCGTCGAGTACGTCGAGGTGGAGGTCTCGGGCACGACGCCGGAGCCGACCCTGTGCCTGTCCGGCCGGTCGGACGACTTCCTCGGGGACGAGCTCGACCCGGAGCGGTGGACCGTGCTCGACCGCAACCAGGACCTGCAGGTCGCCGACGGGGTCCTCACGATTCCGGCGACGGCCACGGACATCTACGGCACGGACAACGTCACGGTGCCGAACCTCGTCCTGCAGGACCTGCCCGACGGTCCGTTCACGGCGACCGCCAAGGTGACGATCCCGGCCTACGCGCAGTACCAGCAGGCCGGTCTGCTGATCTACGGCGACGCGGACAACTACGCGAAGATGGTCCTCGAGGGCCGCTCGTCACCGGGCGACCCCGCGACGCGCATCTTCCAGTACATCCGTGAGGAGGACGGCGCCCCGAACGAGGTCGGCGACTCCAACACCGCCGCGCTCGGCGCCGACTACCCGGACACGGTGTACGTGCGGCTGTCCAGCAGCGACGGCGACGACCTGACGGCGTCGTACTCGGACGACGGCATGGAGTTCACGTCCATGCCGGAGACCAAGTCGCTGACCGGGATCGACGACCCGCAGATCGGGCTCGTCGCCCTGGCGGGCACCGGCTCGTCGGCGGAGATCGTGGACGCCGAGTTCGACTGGTTCCACATCACCCCGGACGACACGGCCGCGGCCCCCGGTCCCGACGACGAGTTCGAGGGCGACGCCCTCGACACCTGCCGCTGGGACGTGGTGCGCGAGGACCCGACGGGCTACCGGGTCACCGGTGGCGCGCTGGAGATCGACACCACGGCCACCGACATCTACACCGGCGACAACACCAGCACGCCGAACATCGTCGTGCAGGACCAGCCGGAGGGTGACTGGACCGTCGAGACCGTCGTCGACGGGTCGACGTTCGACCAGCAGTACCAGCAGGGCGGTCTGATCGTCTACGGCGACGACGACAACTACGTCAAGCTCGACCTCGTGACCGACAACGCGGCGGGCGACCCCGTCACGCAGCGTCTCGAGCTCCGCAGCGAGGTCGACGCCGTCGTGCAGGACCCGCAGCCTGGCGTGGAGGAGCTCACGTCGTCGGTGTGGCACCTGCGGCTGACGAAGTCGGGGACGACGTTCTCGGCCGAGTACAGCGCGGACGGCGAGGACTGGACGTCCTTCGCCGACGCGGTGACACACGAGGGTCTGCAGGACGCCCGGGTGGGGCTGTACGCCCTCGGGGCCTCGCAGCAGTCGGTGGCCACGGCGTCGTTCGACTACTTCCGCGTGCTCGGCTCCGCCGAGCCGCTCGAGGTGGTCGCGTTGCTCGACCCGTCGGAGCCGGACGGCCCGGACGGGCAGTGGCTCGGCCCGGTGACCGTCACGGTGGAGACCACCGGTGGACCTGAGGGTGCTCAGGTCTACCGCGAGGTCAACGTCGACGACGGTGGCTGGGCGGAGTACACCGCTCCGCTCGAGATCTCCGCAGCCGGCGCCCACACCGTCCAGGTGCGGGCCTCGGCGGGCGACGAGTCCGTGACCGGCGAGACGATCGAGCTCACGATCGCCGAGCCCGAGCTGACGGAGGCGACCCCCGCGGTCGAGCTCACCCAGCCGACCTGCTCCTTCGACGACGACGGCGCCACCGTCGTGTCGAACGGTGCGGTCCTGGGGGTGGGGACCGAAGGTGTCGAGCGCTACGTGGTGCGGGCTGCCGACGACCTCGGCACCTACATCGGCGACGGGTCGGACCTGCCGCCGGGTGACTACGTGGTGCGGGCCTGGCCCGCCGACGGCTACGAGCTCGTGGCCGCCGAGGGCTGGTCGGAGATCTTCCAGGGCCGCCTGCAGACGACCGTGACCCTGGCCGAGCCGGACTGCCCGGTCGTGCCGGCGGTCGAGACCGTCCAGCCGACGTGCTCCTACGACGCGGACGGGGCGGAGGTCGTCACCGGCGGCTCCCTGCTCCCGGCCGACCTCGACGGTGTGCGGTCCTACGTGGTGCGGGAGTGGGTCGACGGCTCGGCCGGCGACCGCCTGGACGACCTGGACGACCTGGCTCCCGGGGAGTACCGGGTCGCCGCCCGACCGGCCGACGGGTTCTTCCTCGTCGGTGAGGGTGACTGGAAGGTCCGGGACAACGGGCTCGCCGTGCTCTTCGTGACGCTCGAGGAGCCGGAGTGCCCCGACCCGAACACCCCGGACGTGGCGGTCGAGGCCGCCACGTGCGACGCCGGCGGCTCGATCTCGCCGGAGACGCTGCCGGGGGTGCGCAGCTACACCGTGCACCGGTGGGTCGACGGCTCGGCGGACGGCAAGGTCAAGGAGCTCGACGACCTCGCCCCCGGCGACTACCGGATCATCGCCTCGCCCGAGCGGAAGACCGAGCTCACGGTCACCGGCGACTGGACGCTCAGCCCCTCGGGCAAGGCGCGGCTAATCGCCACCGTCGAGGAGGTGTGCGACTGAGGGACCGGGGTGTGCGCCGGAGGCCCTGATCCCCGGCGCACACCCCTCGCCAGACCGCCGGCGGCGAGCACTGCTGCGCCGAAGCCCTGCGGACGACCCCGGCCCAGGGCGTCCGCGGGGTGCAGCGGGGCAGCCGCCGGCATCGGCCGACCACGGTCGGCCGACCCTCGGTACGGGACGGATGCGCTCCGGTCCCGTGCCGAGGGCTCTCGGGGCCCGTGCCGACGGGTCGACGTCATGAAGGAGCAGGACGATGAGAAGGATCGCTCGAGCGGGCGCCGTGACGGCGCTCGCGCTCGGAGTGGGCATGGGACCGGCGCTCGGTCCGGCCTCGGCGCACGGCGGGGAGATCGACGTCGCGCTCGGCACCGACGGCGGCGGGGGCGTCTCCGCGTCGTTGGTTTGGGCCGGCGACGGGCATCCCGTGGAGGAGTCCGCCGTCGTCGTCGTCCGGGCCGTGTCCGACGGCGGCGAGGAGGTCGGGCCGGTGACCCTGGTGTCGGCGTCCGAGGGCGTCGGCTGGTACCGCTCCGACGCCGAGCTGCTCGACGAGGGCCATTGGACGCTGACAGCCCAGGTGGAGGAACCGGAGAAGGTCGAGGTGTCGACGGAGGTCGACGTCGTGGCGCCGGCCGAGGCGCCCGCCGCGACCGACGAGCCGGACGAACCCCGGAGCGCGGAGGGTGACGCGGCGATGGCGGACGACTCCGCGTCGTCGCAGACCTTCCCGGCGGGGCTGCCCGGGTGGACCGGCTGGGCCCTGGTGGCGCTCGCGGCCGCCGGCGTCGCAGCCGTGACTCTTCGGTGGCGCCGCCGTCGATGACTGGATCAGGGGCCCGGCACCGTCGGGTCCGGGACGAACGAGAGGAAGAACGATGACACGACCGATCAGCCTGTTCACCGGGCAGTGGGCGGACCTGCCCCTGGAGGAGGTGGCCGGACATGCCGCGAAGTGGGGGTACGACGGCCTGGAGCTGGCCTGCTGGGGCGACCATCTCGACGTGTCTCGGTGGGACGACGCCGACTACGTCCAGGGCCGCCAGGACCTGATGGCCCGGCACGGGCTGCAGATCGTGGCGATCTCGAACCATCTGACCGGCCAGGCGGTCTGCGACGACCCGATCGACCGGCGGCACCAGGAGATCCTGGCGCCGGAGATCTGGGGCGACGGCGACCCGGAGGGCGTCCGGCAGCGGGCGGCCGAGGCGATGAAGGACACCGCGCGCATGGCCGCGAAGCTCGGCGTGCGGACCGTCGTCGGCTTCACCGGGTCCTCCATCTGGAAGACCGTGGCGATGTTCCCGCCGGTCCCGGCCGACATGGTCGAGGCGGGGTACCAGGACTTCGCCGACCGCTGGAACCCGATCCTCGACGTCTTCGAGGAGGTCGGCGTCCGCTTCGCCCTCGAGGTCCACCCGAGCGAGATCGCCTACGACTACTGGACGACGCAGCGGACGCTCGAGGCGATCGGGCACCGGGAGTCCTTCGGCCTCAACTGGGACCCGAGCCACATGGTCTGGCAGGACGTCGATCCCGTGGGCTTCCTGTGGGACTTCCAGGACCGCATCTACCACGCGCACTGCAAGGACACGAAGAAGCGCCTGAACGGTCGCAACGGTCGGCTGTCGTCCCACCTGGCGTGGGCCGACCCGCGGCGGGGCTGGGACTTCATCTCCACCGGCCACGGCGACGTGCCGTGGGAGGACTCCTTCCGGATGCTCAACGCCATCGGGTACGACGGCCCGCTGTCGGTGGAGTGGGAGGACGCCGGCATGGACCGCCTCGTCGGGGCGCCCGAGGGACTGGAGTTCGTGCGCCGGCTCGCGTTCGACCCGCCGGACGCAGCCTTCGACGCGGCCTTCTCCACGAAGGACTGAGGCCGACCCGCTCACTCCACGGGGGTGTGCAGCATGACCACGTCGTCGTGCTGCACACCCCCGACGTCATAGGTGCGGGCGCCGATCACGGCGAACCCGTGCTTGCGGTAGAAGGCCTGGGCGCGGGCGTTGTCCCCGTTGGTCCCCAGCCAGAGCGGCAGCCCGGGCGCGAGCTCGCGGGCGGCCTCGACGGCCCCGGTCATCAGGACGCCGGCCGTCCCGTCACCCATCCGGTCGGGATGGACGTAGATCTTCGACAGCTCGACGTACGGTCCCGCGCCGACGGCCGTCCGCAGCGCCTCGCGCTCGGCGGCGCCGTTCGGTTCGCCCCGCAGCAGCAGCGCGTAGCCGACGAGTCCGCCGGCGTCGGCGACGAGGAGGGAGCAGTCGTCGGCCCGGATCCAGCTGCGGAAGGTCTCGGGCGTGAGCCGGTGCGCGATGTGGTGGGCCATGGTGACGGTCGAGGTCCCGGGCGGGCACGCGAGGGGGAACGTCAGGGCCGCGAGCCAGGCGACCTCGGCAGCCTCCTCCGCGCGGGCGGGACGGGCGACGACGGGTGGTGCGCTCACGGTGCGAACCTAGCGCGAACCGCCTCGTTCCGCGGCGCAGTCCACCCTGCACGACCTGCGACGACGGTGTCGGCGGTCACTGTGCGCCGGGTCACCCCGCACGGGCTTGGACTCGGTGCCGGGGACGTGTAATGTTCTTTCACGTCAGCCCGACAGGGAACGGACACCGCGAGGTGGCCGCCGGGGCTGAAACTCTCCTCGAACGGACAGGACGCTTCGTGCGCCCCTCGGACGAGGCAGGGGCCTGACCTCGAGCAGGTCGCTCACCGGTTCGCAGTAGCGAGTTGGACAGGGCGGATCGGTTCGGGTAAGGTTGAAGGGTTGCCCCGGACGGGGT
>NZ_JABFAJ010000019.1 GCF_013085345.1 Isoptericola sediminis
GGCGGCGAGGGCCGCCATGGCCATGTCAGCACCCGTCCGCGGCAGCGGCGGCGTCGGCGGGGGCGTCACCGGGACGTCCCGGCAGACCTCCACGGATGCCGAGTCGCGGTCGAGCTCGGTGTCGCCGGCGAGGAGGTAGGCCTCGTTGGTGACGTCCAGGCACTTGCCCTGCTCGACGGTGACGGTCGTGCTGACGGGGAACTCCGTGACGGCTCCGGGCTTCTTCGCCTTCACGGTCCCGAGCATCGTCGGTGCGAGGTCCGGCGTGGTGAAGTCGTCCCACACCTCCACCGAGGTCGGCCCGTTGTCGACGACGGTCGGGTCGATGTCGACCGCGTCGGACGCGCTGCCCTCGCCGGCGTTCTCCGGGTCGTCGACCTGCTCCTGGGTCTGCGGGTACTCCCCGAGGTCCCAGGTGACGGTCGCCGCGAGGACGCCCTCGAAGTCGTTCACGTTCTCGCACGTGAGCGTCATGAGGCTCTCGCCGGAGGGGAACCAGAACTGGATCCCGTCCATCGCCTCGTCCGCGTCCTCGGCGTCGATCAGGCACGCCTCCTCCTCGAACGTCGCAGCCACGGTCGCCATCACCGGGTTGTCGTTCGGGTTCGAGACCTCCACCGAGGCCTGGAGGGTGGCGTCGTCGAGGGTCGTCGGACCCTCCACCACCTGGACCATGAACTCGACGGTGGTCCGTGCCTGGTCGGCCGGCAGCTTGACCGGGTGGGTCTCGGCCTCCTTGTCGACGGTGAAGGTGCGGCTGACGAACTGCTCACCCTTGCCCATCACCTCGATGTCCAGCGGCTCCCACTGCAGCGGGTCGACGAAGTAGACCTCGGTGGTCTCGCCCTCGAGGAGCTCGACCATCCGCTCCCGCTCGCTGGGCGGGGGCAGGAGGTAGCCCTCGGGAGCCGCGGTCTCGGTGACCGTGTACTCGCCGAAGTCGGCGATCTGCTCGATCGTGTACGTCCCGTCCTCACCGGTCACGACGACCAGCGGGTCCTCGCTCTCCGGGTCGAGCGGGTTCGGCATGATCTCGAAGGTGGCGCCCGGCAGCCAGACGTCCTCGTCGTCCTCGTGCAGCTTCTGGGCGGCCTTGACGATCTTCAGCTCGGCGGGGGCGTCGCGGCAGATCTCGACCGTGGCGCTGTCCTCGTCGATCCGCTCACCGTCGGCGCCGGCTTCGGTCTCCACGATGTAGGCGGTGTTGTCGACGTCGATGCACTCACCCTGCGGGACCTCGAACTCCTTCGAGAACTCGATGGTCGTGGTGTTCGCCCCGCCGGTCGAGGTGACCGTCTGCAGGTACTCGGGCTCCAGGTCCGGGTTGGTGAAGTCGTCCCAGACGTCCACGGCCATCACGCCGTTGTCGGTGGTGACCTCCTCGAGCTCGACGCTGTCGGACGCCTCGCCCGGGGGAGCGTTCTCCGGGTCGTCGACGTCGCCCTGGGTCTGCGGGTAGTCCCCGCGGTCCCAGGTGACCGTGGCTTCGACCTCGCCGTACAGCGGCGGGTCGTCGCAGACGACCATGAACTCGTTCATGCCGCTGGCGAACTCGTTCTCCCACATGTCGAGGTCGGTGCCCTCGAGGGTGCAGAACTCGCCGTCGAGCTCGACGGTGAGCATGCCCGTGACCGGGTCCGCGTTGGGGTTGTCGACCGTGACCGTGACCGCGCGCGCCGGGTCGGCGTCCGGGTCGAGGAACGTGTCGCTCTCCATGACCTCGACCGTGTAGTTGATCGTGGCCGAGGGTTCGTCGGCCCGCAGGTCGATCCGGGTGGCGTCCGCCTCCTTGTCGTTCGTCCAGGTCCGGGTGACGAACTGCTCCGCGGTGACGTCGATCTCCAGCGGCTCCCAGATCAGCGGGTCGACGAAGGTGAGGGCCTTGTCGTCGCCGGTGGCGAGGGTGACCACCTGGCTGCGCTCGGCGGGCAGGAAGTACCCCTCGGGCGCCTTGATCTCGGTGACCGTGTACTCGCCGAAGTAGACGACGTCGGAGAACGTGTACATCCCGTTCTCGCCGGTGCTGAACTCGAGCGGGTCGTCACCGGACGGGTCGATCGGGTTCGGGCTGATGGTGAAGACGGCACCGGGCAGCGGCTGCTCGTTCTCGTCGACCTTGTAGATGGTCAGGTCGGCGGGGGCTTCGCGGCAGACCTCGACGACCTCCGTGGCAGTGTCGATCCGGTCGCCGTCGGCGCCCGCCTCGACCTCGACGATGTAGCCGTCGTTGGTGACCTCGATGCACTCACCCAGCGGGACCTCGATCACCTGGCTGACCGGGAACTCCTCGGAGCCCGCGTCCTGCGTGGCCTCGACCATGCCGAGGTACGTCGGCGGCAGGTCGGGGTTGGTGAAGTCGTCCCAGACGTCCACGGCCGGCAGGCCGTTGTCGGTGGTGATGATCGTGGTGCTGTCGGACGCCTCGCCCTGGGGAGCGTTCTCCGGGTCGTCGACGTCGTCCTGGGTCTGCGGGTAGACACCGCGGTCCCACGTGACGGTGGCGTCGACCTCGCCGTTCAGCGGCGGGTTCGGGCACTCGACCGACAGGACGGTCTCACCACTGGCGAACGCGTTCTCCCACTCGTCCAGGTCGGTCCCCATGTACTGGCAGAAGTCGCCGTTGAGGTCGACGCTCAGGTTGCCGGTGACCGGCTCGTCGTTGGGGTTGTCGACCGTGACCTCGACCGTGCGGCCGCCCTGGTCGAGCATCGTGTCGCTCCAGGACACCTCGACGACGTAGTCGAGCTCCACGGACTCCTGATCGGCCGGCAGCAGCAGGACGTCGTCACCGTCGACCTGCTTGTCGTTCTCCCAGGTGCGGGTGACGAACTGCTCGGCCGTGACGTCAATCTCCAGCGGCTCCCACGGCTTGGGGTCGGTGAAGGTCACACTGGCGGACTCGGCCGGTCCGACGGTGATCGTCTGCGACCGTTCGGCCGGCAGCAGGTAGCCCTCGGGCGCCTCGATCTCGGTGATCGTGAACTCGGTGCCCCACAGGTCCTGGCCGATCTCGGGGAAGGTGAAGCTGCCGGAGCCCATGGTGAACTCGAAGGGGTCCTCGCCGCCGTTGGGGTTCGGGCTGATCGTGAAGGTGGCGCCGGGCAGCGGCTCGCCGTCCTCGTCCTCCTTGATGATCGTCAGGTCGGAGCACAGGCTCGGCACGTCGATCTCGCCGGTGGCGAGGTCCTTGAGCGCGGAGCCGCCGGCCTCACCGGTCTGGGTGCGCATGTTCAGCGTGCTGAAGCCGGCCGCGGGGCAGAGGCTGCCGATGCCGAGGTCGGTGAGGTTCAGCGAGGCCTCGACGAACCGGTCGGCGGTGATCTCGCCGTTCACCGCGTTCGGCGAGTTGAAGTAGTCGGTGATCGACTCCGTGTTCACGGCCACGTCGGAGAGGTCTCCGGAACAGCCCTGCCGGTTGCTCCAGTCCGAGCCGTCCCAGGTGTCGACGCCGATGCAGGTGAAACCGCTGTTGCCGTCCTCCTCGACGACGATCCTGATGTCACCGACCGTGCGGTCGGGGTTCAGTGCGTCGAGGTTCGGCTCCTGGTTGAGCTCGATGAAGTAGTTCACCGAGCCGGAGTCGCCGTCGCGGTCCCACGCCAGGTGCAACCACTGGGTGTAGTCCCCGTTGTCCTCGGCGATCTCGCTGTACACCAGGACGTTGCCGAGGTCGGACTTGCCCGAGTTGGTTCCCGGGTTGCCCGGTGACCAGTTGGGCCAGCCCTGGGCCGGGTTGTTCGGGTCCTCCTTGTCGGACCCGGCGAACGTGGTGGTGTCGTTGTTGCCGATCGGGTCGGGCACGACGTCGGGGTCGGCGGTCTGCCAGTCGATGGTCGAGTTGGTGACCTGGTTGCCGTCGATCTCGAAGTCGCTCGGGACGGCGGCGGCGGCACTGGTGCTGATCGCGACCACGGACCCGAGGGCGAGCGTCGTGGCGGCCAGTGCGGCGACGGGGCCGGAGAAGCGGGCCCTGCGTGGAGCTGTCGCGTCGTTGCGGTGTGAACTCCTGATGCGCATGTGTCTCGTCCGATCTATCCGATCTGCCCACATACCGGCAGGTGTGACGAATGTCAAGTCCGCTAGGAGCGTATCCACGTTCTCTTCACGCGCACAGTGCAGGATGCGGAGTTCACCCGGTCGTCGCGCATCGGGGTCGTGAACGCTGTGATGCCAGGGCTCCGGTGGCGTGCGCGCCGAGCTGGTCGGCGCGCTTCGGGCGGCCCCGAAGATGGGCGACCGCCGACGGAGAGCGGGGAGCGGCCGGGCACGACGAAGCCGGTGGCCCCGCCCCGAGGGACGGTGCCACCGGCTCCGGTGTGAGGGACTCAGCCCTGGTTGCGGCGGCGGACGAACATGATCCCGGCGCCGGTCCCGATGAGCAGCAGGGCGGCGAGGGCCGCCATGGCCATGTCAGCACCCGTCCGCGGCAGCTCGTGCGGCGGCGTCGGCGGCGTCGGGGTGGGCGTCGGTGTCGGCGTCGGCTTCGGAGCGTCACGGCAGATCTCGACGGAGGCGTCGTCCTCGTCGATCCGCTCACCGTCGGCACCGGCCCCGGTCTCGACGATGAAGGCGACGTTGTCCACCGTCATGCACGCGCCGGCTGCGACGTCGAAGTCCCGGGAGAACTCGATCGTCGTGGTGTTCGCGCCACCGGTGCTCTCGACGGTCTGGAGCAGCATCGGCTCCTCGTTGGGGTTGGTGAAGTCGTCCCAGACGTCGACCGACGTCACGCCGTTGTCGGTGGTGACCTCGGCGAGCTCGACGCTGTCGGAGGCCTCGCCCGCAGGAGCGTTCTCCGGGTCGTCGACGTCCTCCTGGGTCTGCGGGTAGACCCCGCGGTCCCAGGTGACGACGGCCTCGACCGTGCCGAAGAGCGGCGGGTCGGAGCAGGTGACCGCGAAGTCGTTCGTACCGCTCGCGAACTCGTGCTCCCACTCATCGAGGTCGGTGCCGTCGAGGGTGCAGACCTCGCCGTCCAGGTCGACGGTCATCATCCCGGTGACGGGCTCGTCGTTCGGGTTCTCGACCACCACGGAGACCATCCGGTTCGGCTCGTCCACGTCCGGGTCGAGGAACGGGTCGCTCTCCATGACCTCGATCGTGTAGTCGACCGTCGCCGTGGACTTGTCGGCGGGCAGGTGGATCTTGGTGGCGCTCGCCTCCTTGTCGATCGTCCACGTCCGGTCGATGAACTGCTCCGCGTCGACGTCCACCATGAGCGGCTCCCACGGCATCGGGTCGACGAAGGTGAGCGCCTTCTCGTCACCGGACGCCAGCGTGACGTCCTGGCTCCGCTCGGCCGGCAGCAGGTAGCCCTCGGGGGCCACGACCTCGGTCACCTCGTACTCGCCGAAGTGGACGACGTCGGTGAAGGTGTACATCCCGTTGTCGTCGACCATGAACTCGTACGGGTCCTCACCCTCCGGGTCCATCGGGTTCGGGCTGATCCAGAAGGTCGCGCCGGGGAGCGGTTCCTCGTTCTCGTCGACCTTGTAGATCGTCAGGTCGGCTCCCGGCTCGCGGCACACATCGACGATCTCGGTGTCCGAGTCGATCCGGTCGCCGTCGGGGCCGTCCTCGACCGCGACGATGTACCCGTCGTTGACGACCTCGACGCACTCACCCAGCGGGACCTCGATCACCTGGGAGAACTTGACCTCCGTCGTGTGCTCGCTCCCGGTGGCCGTGACGGTCTGCAGGTACTCGGGCTCGAGGTCCGGGTTGGTGAAGTCGTCGTAGACGTCCACGGCCGGCAGGCCGTTGTCGGTGGTGACCTCCATGAGCTGGACGCTGTCGGACGCCTCGCCCTGGGGAGCGTTCTCCGGGTCGTCGACATCGTCCTGGGTCTGCGGGTAGTCCCCGCGGTCCCAGGTGACCGTGGCCTCGACCTCGCCGTACAGCGGCGGGTCGTCGCAGACGACCTCGAACACGTTCGGGCCGCTGGCGAACTCGTTCTCCCACATGTCGAGGTCGGTGCCCTCGAGGGTGCAGAAGTTGTCCTCGAGGTCGACCGTCAGCATCCCGGTGACGGGGTCCTCGTTGGGGTTGTCGACCGTCACCTCGACGGTACGACCGCCCTCCTCGAGCATCGTGTCGCTCTCGTACACCTCGATGATGTAGTCGAGCTCGATCGACTCCTGCTCGGCGGGCAGCAGGACCTCGTTCTCACCGTCGACCTTCTTGTCGTTCGTCCACGTGCGGGTGACGAACTGCTCGGCCGTGACGTCGATCTCCAGCGGCTCCCACGGCTTCGGGTCGGTGAACGTGACCGTCGCGGACTCGGCCGGGCCGACCGTGATCGTCTGCGACCGTTCGGCCGGCAGCAGGTAGCCCTCCGGTGCCTCGATCTCGGTGATCGTGAACTCGGTGCCCCACAGGTCCTGTCCGATCTCCGGGAGCTTGAACGTGCCGTCCTCACCGACGGTGAACTCGTACGGCTCCATGCTCTCCGGGTCGTTGGGGTCCGGGAAGATCGTGAAGGTCGCGCCCGGCAGCGGGTTGCCGGCCTCGTCCTCCTTGACGATCGTCAGGTCCGCGCAGAGGCTCGGTACGTCGATCTCACCCGTGGCGAGGTCCTTGAGCGCCGAGTTGAGGGACTCGCCGGTCTCGGTCCGCATGTTGAGCGTCGTGAACCCGGCTGCCGGGCACAGGGTGCCGATGCCGAGCTCGGTGAGGTTCAGCGACATCTCGACGAACCGGTCGGCGCTGATCATGTCGTTCTCGTCGGCGTTCGCCGAGTCGAAGTAGTCGAGGATCGACTCCGAGTTGACGGCGAAGGTGAACAGGCCGTCACACGCTTGCCGGTCGGCCCACTCGGAGCCGTTCCAGGTGTCGACCCCGATGCACATGAGGTCGTTGTTGCCGTCCTCCTCGACGACGATCCTGATGTCTCCGACCGTGCGGTCGGGGTTCATCATGTCGAGGTTGTCCTTCTGGTTGAGCTCGATGTAGTAGTTCACCGTGCCGGAGTCGCCGTCGCGGTCCCAGGCGAGATGCAGCCACTGGGTGTACTCGTCGCCGTCGTTGACGACCTCGCTGTCGACCAGGACGTTGCCGAGGTCGGACTTGCCCGAGTTGGTGCCCGGGTTGCCTGCGCTCCAGTTGGGCCAGCCCTGGGCCGGGTTGTTCGGGTCCTCCTTGTTGGACCCGGCGAACGTCGTGGTGTCGGCGTTGCCGATCGGGTCCTGGATGACGTCCGGGTCGGCGGTCTCCCAGTCGAGCGTGGCGTCGGTGGTCTGGTTGCCGTCGATCTCGAAGGTGCTCGGGACGGCGGAGGCACTGGTGCTCAGCGCGACGACGGACCCGAGGGCGAGCGTCGTGGCGGCCAGTGCGGCGACGGGACCGGAGAAGCGGGCCCGGCGTGGAGCTGTCGCGTCGTTGCGGTGTGAACTCCTGATGCGCATGTGTCTCGTCCGATCTATCCGATCTGCCCACATACCGGCAGGTGTGACGAATGTCAAGTCCGCTTGGAGCGTATCCACGTTCTCTTCACGCACACAGTGCAGGGTGGGGATATCACCCGCTCCGAGATTCCGGAACTGGTCATAGGCTCGATCCATGAGCGAACGCACCGACGAGGGTGTTCCCGAGACCGGCCGCGGGTACCGCAAGGGACCGCTGCTGCTGCGGGGCACGCAGATCCCGACCTCCACCACCGACCAGCGCCTGCTGGCACCGGGGGAGGGGACCGAGTGGGTCCACTCGGACCCGTGGCGTGTCATGCGCATCCAGGCGGAGTTCGTGGAGGGTTTCGGTGCGCTCGCCGAGGTCGGTCCCGCCGTGTCGGTGTTCGGGTCGGCCCGCACCGCACCCGACCACCCCGACTACGCGCTCGGGGAGCTGGTCGGCAAGCTGCTGGTCGCCTCCGGGTACTCGGTGATCACCGGCGGCGGGCCCGGGATCATGGAGGCGGCGAACAAGGGTGCCGCCGAGGCGGGCGGCACCTCCGTCGGCCTGGGGATCGAGCTGCCCTTCGAGCAGGGGATGAACGAGCACGTCAACCGGGGCGTGAGCTTCCGGTACTTCTTTGCCCGCAAGACGATGTTCGTCAAGTATGCGCAGGGGTTCGTCGTCCTGCCCGGCGGCTTCGGCACCTTCGACGAGCTCTTCGAGGCCCTCACCCTCGTCCAGACCCACAAGGTGACCGAGTTCCCCGTGGTGCTCGTCGGCAGCGACTACTGGGGCGGCCTGCTGGACTGGCTGCGGACCGTCGTCGCCGCGCGCGGCATGATCAAGGAGTCCGACCTGGACCTGCTGTACGTGACCGACAGCGCGGAGGACGCCGTCTCCCACGTCATCCGCCGCGGGCGGCAGCTCGCCGCCGAGCGTCGCGCGTGATCCCACCGGCCGGCACCCCGCTCGTCCTGCGTGGTCGCGAGGTCGGCCGGGACGCCGACGGGGCGCGGCGACCGGTCGTCATGGCGATCGTCAACCGCACGACCGACTCCTTCTACGCCCCGGCGCGGCTCGCCGACGACGGCGCGGCGCTGGCCGCCGCCCACCGGGCCTGGGACGACGGCGCCGCGATCCTCGACGTCGGCGGGGTCCGCGCCGGGACGGGACCTGCGGTGAGCGCGGCGGAGGAGATCGACCGGGTCGTCCCCTTCCTGGCCCGGGTCCGCCAGGAGATCCCGCAGCTGCTGCTGAGCGTCGACACCTGGCGCTCCGAGGTCGCGGCGGCGGCGATCGAGGCCGGGGCCGACCTCGTCAACGACACCTGGGCGGGGCACGACCCGGGACTCGTCGAGGTGGCCGGCGCGGCCGGGGTCGGGGTCGTCTGCTCCCACACCGGCGGGGCGCAGCCCCGGACCGACCCCTATCGGGTGGCCTATCCGGTCGCCGACGGGGCCGACGCCGGCGACCCCCGCGACGGCGTCCTGCACGACGTGCTGGCCACGCTGCGGGCCGGCGCCGAGCGGGCCGTCGCCTGCGGCGTGCCGCCGTCGTCCGTGCTCGTCGACCCCACCCACGACTTCGGCAAGAACACGTGGCACTCCCTGCACCTGCTGCGCCGGACCCCGGAGCTGGTCGCGCTCGGGTACCCGGTGCTCATGGCGCTCAGCCGCAAGGACTTCGTGGGCGAGACCCTGGACCTCGCCCCGGAGGAGCGGCTGCCGGGCACCCTCGCCGCCACCGCGCTCGCGGCGTGGCACGGCGCGCAGGTGTTCCGGAGCCACGACGTCGCGGCCACCCGCCAGGCGCTGGAGATGGTCGCCGCCGTGCGGGACGAGGCGCCCCCGCGGGTCGCGCTGCGCGGCCTCGCCTGACACCGGCTGTCCGGGTCGGCCAGTAGAATGGTGAGACGCACCTCATCCTGCCACGTGCAGTAACGGGGCGGAGGAACCGGACAACGGAATGGAGAGCCACACATGGCTGCGATGAAGCCGCGGACGGGCGACGGGCCCCTCGAGGTCACCAAGGAGGGACGCGGCATCGTCATGCGTGTTCCGCTGGAGGGCGGTGGTCGGCTGGTCGTCGAGCTGAACGCGACCGAGGCCGGCGAGCTGGGCGAGGCCCTCCAGGGTGTCGTCGGCTGACGACATCGGCAGCAGACTCCCGTGACGGACGGGCGTGGGACGGGGTGCGGCCCCCGGACCACGCCCGTCGCGTCTTTCCGGGACCGGTGCGGGCGTCCCTAGCGCCGGACGGCGAGCAGCAGCCCGTCCCCGGTGGGGACCATCGCCGGGACGAGCCGGTCGTCCGCGCGGACGGCGAGCGCCACCGCCCGGACGGCCGCGGCTGTCTCGCCGTGGCCCTCCGCGTCGGTGGCACGGCCGGCGAGCGCCGCGTCGACGACGCCCAGCACACCGCCGGGCCGCAGCAGCCCGATGGCCGCCTCCACGTGCGGAGCGAGCGAGAGGGCGTCGACGGCGACCAGCACGACGTCGTACGCCCCGTCGGTCAGGCGCGGCAGGACGTCCAGCGGAGGTCGCGTGATGACGCGCGTGCGGGAGCCCGCGACCTGCTCGTCGGCGAACACCGCCTTCGCGGCGCGCTGTCGGGCCGGGTCCGGGTCGATCGTGGTCAGGACACCGTCGGGCAGCATGCCCCGCAGCACCCACAGCGCCGTCACACCGGCGTCGCTGCCGATCTCGACCGCCGTCCGTGCCTGGGTCGCCGCCGCGACCACCCGCAGCAACGCACCCGTGCCGGGGGAGATGGTGGGGCAGCCCAGCCCGAACGCCCGTTCGCGGGCACGCCGCAGCGTCGCGTCCTCGGTGAGGAACGACTCGCTGAACGCCCAGGCGACCCGGCGGTCGTCCTGGGCCTCCGCCTCGGTGAAGATGACTCGGCCCCCCTGATCGCTGGGCCGATGGTACGTGGGAACCTCCCAGGTTGCTCACACGTTCGCATGGCACGATGACCGTGATGACCGAGACAGCCGGTGGCGGCACCGCCACGTGGGTCCCACCGACGTGGGACGAGATCGTGCGCGAGCACTCCGCACGGGTCTACCGGCTCGCCTACCGGCTGACCGGTGACCGCCAGGACGCCGAGGACCTCACCCAGGAGACGTTCCTGCGGGTGTTCCGGTCGCTGTCGAGCTACACCCCCGGGACGTTCGAGGGCTGGCTGCACCGCATCACCACGAACCTCTTCCTCGACCAGGTGCGGCGCAAGAAGCGCATCCGCTTCGAGGCCATGGGCGAGGACGCCTCGCGCGTCCAGTCCACCGACGACCGCAGCCGGCCCGAACGCGGGTACGAGCACGGCAACCTCGACCACGACGTCCAGGCCGCGCTGGACGGGCTGCGGCCCGAGTACCGCGCCGCCGTCGTCCTGTGCGACATCGAGGGGCTGAGCTACGAGGAGATCGCGGTCACGCTCGGCATCAAGATCGGGACCGTGCGGTCGCGGATCCACCGGGCCCGTGCCCAGCTGCGGGACGTCCTGGACCACCGTCGCGCGGACGTGGTCCGATGAACGCCCACCTCGGGGACCGCGTGAGCGCGCTCGCGGACGGGCAGCTGCCGCCGGGGGAGGCGGAGCGCGCCCTGGCCCACGTCGCGTGCTGCCCGCTGTGCTCCGCCGAGCTCGAGTCCGCCCGTGCGGCCCGCCGCCGGCTGGCCTCCGCCGCGGACGTCCACCCCACGGCCGAGCTCACCCAGCGTCTGCTGGACCTGTCCGCCTCGATCCCGCCCGCGGACGGCGACCCGCTGCGAGCCCCGGAGCGGGACACGGGGTGGGCTGCGCCGGAGGCGTGGCACACCACCCTGACGGGTGACGTCGTGGGCGCCGAGCGACGCCGCCGACGGCGTCGGGCCCTGCTCGTCGGTGCCGGAGGTGCAGGCGTGCTCGGCTGTGCGCTGTTCGTGCTCGGTCAGGCGCCGGTCGTCACGCCGGACACCTCGCGCGTGTCCGCCCTGACGACCCTCGCCGGGTCGGACGCGGCCGCCGGTGAGCCGGTGAGCGAGGCCGGCCTCGGCGGCACCGGGTTCGCGACGCCGTCGTCGCTGCCGCCCGGCTACGAGGTGGCGGTCGTGCGTGCCGGGGCGACGTCCTGCGTGATCGAGCTGACCGGTCCCGACGGCCCCGTCGTCGTCCGCCAGCAGGTCGGGCGGCTGGCGGAGCAGACCGGTGCGTCGGTCCGGGCCGGCGAGGCCGGCCCCGGTGACGTCGTCGTCCTCTCGCGCGACCCCTGGCACGTGGCGTGGCAGGCTGGGGACGTCGTCGTCGAGGTGACCACCGACGCACCCGAGGACGTCCTCGCCGAGATCGTCGCCGCTTTCCCGGAACGTGACTACGACGCCGGAGTCCTGCCGCAGATCACCCGCGGCTGGTCGACCGTGACTGGAGCCCTCACCCTCCCATGACATCCCCGGACCACGACCTCTTCGCCACCCCGGAGCCCCCGGCCCGTCGCCCCGACCCCGCGCCGACGCCCGCCGCCCGGGCGCCACGTCCTGCCGAGGACTCCGTCGCCGACCGCCCCGAGGAACGGCCCGCCGACGAGCACGTCGAGCACGAGGCGGGACCCACGGTTCCGCAGGCGCCGGTGGCCCCCACGACGGCCCCGGCCGCTCCACCGCCGCACGCCGCCCACGGTCGGCGTCCGGTGTCCCTCGGCGCCGGGCGGACGGCGCTGGTCGTCGTCCTGGCGCTCGTCGTCGGCCTGCTCGGCGGGCTGCTCGGCGGCCGGATCACCGACCGCGCGGGCGAGGACGCCCCGGTCAGCGCCGACCTCCCGGTCAGCGCCGGGGTGCAGGACGACGGTGCGGACGACTCGCGGCCGGCCGGGTCGCACGCCGCCATCGCGGCCGGCGTGCTGCCCTCGGTGGTGTCCCTGGAGATCACCCGCTCCGGGGGCGGGGGCTCCTCCGGGTCCGGGTTCGTGCTGCGCGAGGACGGGTACATCCTCACCAATGACCACGTGGTCGCGCCGGGTGCCGGCGGGGGCGGTGACGTCGTGGTCGTGCTCGCCGACGGCAGCGAGCACGACGGCGAGATCGTCGGGCGCACGAGCGACTACGACCTGGCCGTGGTCAAGATCGACGTCGACGGACTGACCCCGCTGGTGCTCGGCGACTCCGACGACGTCGTCGTCGGTGACGCGGTCCTGGCCGTCGGTGCGCCGCTCGGGCTGGACTCGACCGTCACCGCGGGGATCGTCAGCGCCCTGCACCGTCCGGTGCAGGCGGGCGACCAGGCGACGACGGCGTTCATCGACGCCATCCAGACCGACGCGGCCATCAACCCGGGCAACTCCGGGGGACCGCTGGTCGACGCCGACGGCGAGGTCGTCGGCATCAACTCCGCGATCGCCCAGCCGCCCGGTGCGACGCAGGCCACCGGCAGCATCGGCCTGGGATTCGCGATCCCGGCCAACCAGGCGCGCACCACGGCCGAGCAGCTCATCGAGACCGGCCAGGCCACCTACCCCGTCATCGGCGTCCTGCTGGACACCTCGTACTCGGGGGAGGGCGTCCAGGTGTCCACCGAGGCGCAGGAGGGCATCCCGCCGGTCACGCCGGACGGCCCGGCCGACGTCGCCGGCGTGCGGGCCGGCGACGTGATCCTCGCGATCGACGACCGGCCGGTGTCCCGCAGCGACGAGCTGATCGTGGCGATCCGGGCCCGCCAGCCCGGCGACGCGGTGACGCTGCGCGTGCGCAGCGACGGCGAGGAGCGCGAGGTGCGGGTGGTGCTGCAGGAGCGCGCCAGCGAATGAGGACGGCGCGGTACCGCCCGCGAGTCGGGACGGACTAGGCTGTCGGACGTGGGAGTCTTCGGCATCAACGGGGGCGAGCTCGTCGTCATCATCGTGCTGGCGCTGGTGCTCGTCGGCCCCGAGCGTCTGCCGCGTTACGCCGCGCAGCTCGGGCGGCTGGTCCGTCAGGGCAAGGTGATGCTGCAGGACGCCAAGACCCGGGTGGACGACGAGCTGGGCGACGAGTTCCGCGACGTCGACTGGCAGAAGCTCGACCCGCGTCAGTACGACCCCCGACGCATCGTCAAGGAAGCCCTGCTCGACGACCCTCCGGCCCGACCCGCGCAGCGGGCGTCCGCACGGGCCGGTGCGGCGGCGGGGGCCGCGGCCGGGGCGACGGCGACGGCAGGAGGCCTGGGCGTGGCCGGCAACACCGCCGTGCCCATGGCGTCGGCCGGCCCGCCCACGCCCGCACGGCCCCCGGGCGACGCGCCCCTCGACGGGCCCGCACCCTTCGACGACGAGGCCACGTGACGGTCTCGCCCCGCGCGTCCCACGACCTCGACCTCCCGGGTGATTCAGGCCCACCCGTCAGACCTGCCAGAATGAAGACCATGTCCGCATCCCCCTCCGCACCGGGCGCACCGTCCGGCACCCGCCCGCGCATCCTGTCCGGCATGCAGCCGACCGACTCCTCGCTGCACCTGGGCAACTACCTGGGTGCGCTGACGCAGTGGGTGGCGCTGCAGGACGACTACCAGGCGCTGTACTGCGTGGTCGACCTGCACGCACTGACCGTCAACCCGGAGCCGGCGGCGCTGCGCGAGCGGACCCGGGCCACGGCCGCGCAGTACCTGGCGGGCGGCGTCGACCCGGCCCGCTCGGCCCTGTTCGTCCAGTCCCACGTGCCGGAGCACACCGAGGTCGCCTGGTTGCTCAGCTGCCAGACGGGGTTCGGCGAGGCCAGCCGCATGACGCAGTTCAAGGACAAGTCGGCGCGCCAGGGCACCGACGGCACCACCGTCGGGCTGTTCACCTACCCCGTGCTGATGGCGGCGGACATCCTGGTCTACGACGCCGCCCTGGTGCCGGTCGGCGAGGACCAGCGCCAGCACCTCGAGCTGACCCGGAACCTCGCCGAGCGGCTCAACGCCCGGTTCGGCGCCGGGACCGCCGTCGTGCCCGAGGCGCACATCGTCACGGCCACCGCCAAGATCCAGGACCTGCAGAACCCCACCGCGAAGATGTCGAAGTCGAACGCGGGCGGCAAGGGCGTGATCTGGCTGCTGGAGAACCCGAAGAAGGCCGCGAAGGCCATCAAGTCGGCGGTCACCGACGCCGACGACTCCTACGCCGTCTACTTCGACCGGGAGAAGAAGCCCGGGATCTCCAACCTGTTGTCGATCTACTCGGCCGTGACCGGCCGGGAGGTGGACGACATCGCCGCGGAGTACGACGGGCGCGGGTACGGGTACCTCAAGGTCGACCTCGCCGACGCCGTCGTGGCCTTCCTCGAGCCGTTCCAGGAGCGCGCGAACACCTACCTGTCGGACCCGGCGGAGCTCGACAAGGTGCTCGACGACGGCGCGGCCCGGGCGCGGGAGATCGCCGGCGGGGTGAAGGACCGGCTCTTCGACCGCTTCGGGCTGCTGCCGCGGGGCGTCCGGTGAGGATCCCTCCCCGGGGCCCCGGCCAGGTGCGGATCGGCATCGCCATCGCGGTGCCCGAGCCGTACGCCTCGCAGCTGCAGGACGCCCGGTCGCGGTTCGAGGACCCCTTGGCCCAGGCGATCCCGCCGCACATCACCGTCATCGGGCCGACCGTCGTGGACCGTGCCGACATGCCGACCGTCGGCGAGCACCTGCGGAAGGTCGCCGACGAGATGCCTCCGTTCCGGGTGCACCTGCGGGGTACCGGCACGTTCCGGCCGGTGTCCCCGGTCGTGTTCATGACGCTGGCCGAGGGCATCGCCGAGTGCGAGCTGCTCGAGCAGCAGACCCGGTCCGGGGTGCTCGCCCAGGAGCTCCGGTTCAACTATCACCCGCACGTCACGATCGCCCACGAGGTGCCCGAACCCGCGCTCGACCGTGCCTTCGACGAGATGGCCGGCTACGAGGCCGTCTTCGAGGTCTCGGAGATCTGGCAGTACGAGCACGGGGACGATGGCGTCTGGCGTCCCCAGCGTCCGTTCACGCTGCGCGGCCGGAAGCAGATGCTCCGGCCGTCCTGACCGCGGTCGCCGCCGCGCCGACGGCAAGGCCCCACCGCCGACGGGACCGGCGGCTAGGGTCGAGGGCGTGTCCGAACGTCTCGATCGGTGGAAGGGCCGGGCGACGCGCCTGGTCGGCTGGGTCAAGGACCGGCGTGAGGTCCGCGCGTTGCAGTGGTACATGGCCCGGCGCGGCAACCTGCTGTCGGGCGGGATCGCCTACACGGCGCTGTTCGCCCTCGGTGCGGGTCTGACGATCGGATACTCGGTGTTCTCGAGGACCCTGGGTGGCGACCCCGAGCTCAGGGACGCGGTGATCGACGAGATCGAGCTGTGGCTGCCCGGGCTGATCGGTGACGGCAAGAACCAGCTCGATCCCGCGGACCTGGTCGTCCAGGACCTCTGGAACGTGACCACGCTCGTCGCCGCCGTGGTGCTGCTGTGGACCGCCATCAGCTTCATGGGCGCGCTGCGCCACTCGATCCGCACCATGTTCGACGCGCCCGTCGTCGGGGTGAACCCCGTGCTGGCGAAGGTCTGGCAGCTCGCCGGGTTCGTCCTGCTCGGCTCCATGATCGTCGTGACGGCGGCCGCGAGCATCGTGACCACCCAGGTCGAGGACTGGCTCGGTGACTCGGGTGCCCTGGGCGTGCTGCTCTCCGCCGGGAGCCTGGCGGTCGCCCTCGTGCTGGACGCCGTCGTCGTCTTCCTCATGGTGCGCGTCCTGAGCAGGGTCCGGCCGCGCCGGCGTCGGGACATGGTCATCGGGTGCCTGGTCGCCGCGGCGGTCTCGGGAGCGCTGCGCTCGGCGGGGACCTCGCTGGTGACGTCGAGCGTGTCGAGCAACATCCTGCTCGGTTCCTTCGTCACCCTCGGCACGATCCTGCTGCTCGCGAACGTGCTGTCCCGCGTGCTGCTGATGATCTGCGCCTGGATGCACGACCCCCCGCGGATGGACGAGGTGGTCCGCGCCGAGGAGGAGGTCGAGGCGATGCGGCACGCCGAGGAGATCGAGCGCATGGCGCGCCAGGGCGCCGGTCACGGGAAGCCGTACAGCCCGGTGGTCCGCGGGGTGCGCCGCGGGCGCTACGCCCCCTGACCCGCTGCGCAGACGGCGAAGCCCGGCACGACGGTCGTCGTGCCGGGCTTCACCGCGTGAGGCAGGTGCTCAGAAGGCGCGGGTGATCATCGCCCGCTTGACCTCCTGGATCGCCTTGGTGACCTCGATGCCGCGCGGGCAGGCCTCGGTGCAGTTGAAGGTCGTGCGGCAGCGCCACACGCCCTCCTTGTCGTTGAGGACCTCCAGGCGCTGGGTGCCGCCCTGGTCGCGGGAGTCGAAGATGAACCGGTGGGCGTTGACGATCGCCGCCGGGCCGAAGTACTGGCCGTCGGTCCAGAACACGGGGCAGGACGACGTGCACGCCGCGCACAGGATGCACTTGGTGGTGTCGTCGAACCGGTCGCGGTCGGCCTGCGACTGGATGTTCTCCCGGCTCGGCTCGTTCCCCGAGGTGATGAGGAACGGCATGATCTCGCGGTAGGAGGCGAAGAACGGCTCCATGTCGACCACGAGGTCCTTGAGCACCGGGAGGCCCTTGATGGCCTCGACGGTGATCGGCTTGTCCGGGTTGATGTCCTTCAGCAGCGTCTTGCACGCCAGCCGGTTGCGGCCGTTGATCCGCATGGCGTCCGAGCCGCACACGCCGTGCGCGCAGGACCGGCGGAACGTCAGCGAGCCGTCGAGCTCCCACTTGATCTTGTGCAGGGCGTCCAGGACACGGTCGGTGCCGTGCGCGGTGACCGTGTGCTCCTCCCAGTACGGCTCGGAGGCGACCTCCGGGTTGTACCGGCGGATCTTCAGCGTGACCTGGAAGGAGGAGACGGCACCCGCCTGCGACTCCGAGCCGGAGGTGTCGGTCGAGTTCTCGAGAACAGCAGTCATCAGTACTTCCGCTCCATCGGCTCGTAGCGCGTCATGGTGACGGGCTTGGACCCGAGGACGACCTTGTAGTCCCCGAAGTCCTCGACGTGGTCGAAGTAGCCCGCGACATGCCCGTCGGCGGCGTCGGGGGCCGACGTCGGACGGCGGTACGCCATCGTGTGCAGCATGTAGTTGTCGTCGTCCCGGTCCGGGAAGTCCTCGCGGTAGTGACCGCCCCGGGACTCGCGCCGGTTGAGCGCCGCGACGACGGTGACCTCGGCGATGTCGAGCAGGAAGCCCAGCTCGATCGCCTCCAGGAGGTCGGTGTTGAACAGCGAGCCCTTGTCCTGGACCGACACGTTGCGGTACCGCTTCTGCAGCTCGCGGATCTCGGCGGCGGCCTTGTTCAGCGACTCGTCGGTGCGGAAGACCTGGGCGTTGGCGTCCATCGTCTCCTGCAGTGCCTGGCGCACGTCGGCGACGCGCTCGCCGTCGGGGCGGTCGCGCATCTCGGAGAGCTGCGCCTCGACCCGTGCCGTCGGCTCCTCGACGATCGGCAGGTGCTGCTCGACGGTCTGCGCGTAGGCGGCGGCCGACCGGCCGGCCCGCTTGCCGAAGACGTTGATGTCGAGCAGGGAGTTGGTGCCCAGACGGTTGGACCCGTGCACGGAGACGCAGGCGACCTCACCGGCGGCGTAGAGCCCCTTGACGACGTTGTGGCCGTCGCGCAGGACCTCGCCCTTGATGTTCGTCGGCACGCCACCCATCGCGTAGTGCGCGGTGGGGTAGACGGGCACCGGCTCGGTGTACGGCTCGATGCCGAGGTAGGTGCGGGCGAACTCGGTGATGTCCGGCAGCTTGGCGTCGATGTGCGCCGGCTCGAGGTGCGTCAGGTCCAGCAGGACGTAGTCCTTGTTCGGGCCGGCGCCGCGGCCCTCGCGGACCTCGTTCGCCATGGACCGCGCCACGATGTCGCGGGGCGCGAGGTCCTTGATGGTCGGGGCGTAGCGCTCCATGAACCGCTCGCCGTCGGCGTTGCGCAGGATGCCGCCCTCGCCGCGGGCCGCCTCGGACAGCAGGATGCCCAGGCCGGCCAGACCCGTGGGGTGGAACTGGAAGAACTCCATGTCCTCCAACGGCAGGCCGCGGCGGTAGGCCAGCGCCATGCCGTCACCGGTCAGGGTGTGGGCGTTGGAGGTCGTCTTGAAGATCTTGCCCGCGCCGCCGGTGGCGAACACGACCGCCTTGGTCTGGAAGACGTGCAGCTCGCCGGTGGCCAGGTCGTAGGCGACCACGCCGGTGGCGTTGACCTCGGCGCCGTCCTCGATCTGCTCGGTCGTCAGGTCGTGGTCGGTGAGCAGGTCCAGCACGTAGAACTCGTTGTAGAACTCGACGTCCTGCTTCACGCAGTTCTGGTACAGCGTCTGCAGGATCATGTGACCCGTGCGGTCCGCGGCGTAGCAGGCGCGACGCACGGCCGCCTCACCGTGGTTGCGCGTGTGCCCGCCGAAGCGGCGCTGGTCGATCCGGCCCTCCGGCGTGCGGTTGAACGGCAGTCCCATCCGCTCCAGGTCGAGCACGGCGTCGATGGCCTCCTTGGCCATCACCTCCGCGGCGTCCTGGTCGACGAGGTAGTCGCCGCCCTTGATCGTGTCGAAGGTGTGCCACTCCCAGTTGTCCTCCTCGACGTTCGCCAGGGCGGCGCACATGCCGCCCTGGGCGGCGCCGGTGTGGGAGCGCGTGGGGTACAGCTTGGAGATGACGGCGGTGCGGGCGCCCTTGGACGCCTCGAGCGCCGCGCGCATGCCGGCGCCACCTGCGCCGACGATGACGACGTCGTACTGGTGGGTCTGCATCGGTTCCGATGCCTCCTGCGGACGGTGGTGGTTCAGCGGGTGGGGTGGTGCGCGCGGCTCAGGCCGTGCAGAACGAGGCGAGCAGCTCCGCCGGGGCGTCCGGCGGGCACGGGTCGAAGGTGAAGATCACCAGCGTGCCGAGCACGACGGTGATGGTGAACGCCAGGTACAGCAGGCTCTTGAGCACGCCGCGGGTGACGTCCCGCTGGGCGTAGTCGTTGATGATCGTCCGCACGCCGTTGGTGCCGTGGATCATGGCCAGCCAGAGCATCAGCAGGTCCCAGATCTGCCAGAAAGGGCTCGACCACTTGCCGCCGACGAACGCGAAGTCGATGGCCTTGACGCCGTCGCCGACCATGAGGTTCACGAAGAGGTGCCCGAAGACCAGCACGACGAGGAGGACGCCGGAGGCCCGCATGAAGACCCACGAGTACAGCTCGTAGTTGCCCCGCGTGGTCTTGCGGCGCACGTACGGGGAGCGGGGCGTGGGGATGTCGGTCTGCGTAGTCATCATTCGGCTCCGAACACGTTCATCAGGTGGCGGGGCAGGAATCCGGCCATCGTCACGACGAGCAGGCCGAGCACGACCCAGAGCATGACTCGCTGGTAGCGGGCCCCCTCCGACCAGAAGTCGACGAGCGCGATGCGCAGGCCGTTGAACGCGTGGAAGACGATCGCGGCCACCAGGCCGGCCTCTCCCAGCCCCATGATCGGCGTCTGGTAGGTGCCGATGACGGCGTTGTACGCCTCGGGGGAGACGCGCACGAGCGACGTGTCGAGCACGTGCACGAGGAGGAAGAAGAAGATCGACACGCCGGTCACGCGGTGCGCGACCCAGGACCACATGCCTTCACGGCCGCGGTAGAGCGTGCCAGCGGGGGCAGTCGGCACGGTGGGGCCTCCATTGGCGGATGCTGGCGGGGTTACGTGAGGACACTGTAGTGACACCCGGTTGCGATCGGGTCACGGCCGCCGGAAAAATGGCGTCCGCGTGGTGGATCTGTGATCGATCCCACAGGGGTCACGTCGTCCCGACGCCCGGCGTCACTATGCTGCGAACATGCTTTCTGCTATTCCCGGGTTCCGTGCCGTCATCCCCGCCGGGGGGTCCGGGACCCGTCTGTGGCCGCTCTCGCGCGCGGGCGCCCCGAAGTTCCTGCACGACCTGACCGGTTCCGGGCGCAGCCTGCTGCAGGGCACCGCCGACCGGTTGACCCCGCTCACCGGTCCCGACGGCGTCGTCGTCGTCACGGGCACGGCGCACGCCGCCGCCGTGCGCGCCCAGCTCCCCGGCCTCGGCGAGGACCAGGTGCTGGCCGAGCCGTCGCCGCGCGACTCGATGGCGGCGATCGGGCTGGCCGCGGCCGTGCTGGAGCGACGCCACGGCGAGGTCGTCCTCGGGTCCTTCGCCGCGGACCAGGTCATCTCCGGCACCCGCGAGTTCGAACGCTCGGTGCGCGAGGCGGTGGAGGCCGCCCGGGCGGGGTACGTCACGACGATCGGCATCGCCGCGTCCCGCCCCTCGACCGCGTTCGGCTACGTCCACGGGGCCGAGCCCCTCGGCCTCGAGGGGGCGCCGAGCGCCGTGCACGTCAGCGGGTTCACGGAGAAGCCGGACGCCGAGACGGCGCGCACCTACCTGGCCTCGGGGGAGTACCGCTGGAACGCCGGGATCTTCGTCGCGAGCACGGACGTGCTGCTCGGTCACCTGGCCGCGCAGCGCCCGGCGCTGCACGACGGGCTGCGCCGGATCGCCGCGGCGTGGGACACGCCGGACCGTGAGCGGGTGCTGGCCGAGACCTGGCCGGGGCTGGAGCGGATCGCCATCGATCACGCCGTCGCCGAGCCGGTCGCCGCGGACGGCGGCGTCGCCATGGTCCCGGGCCCGTTCGGCTGGGACGACGTCGGTGACTTCAACTCCCTGGCGGCGCTGCTGCCTGCCGACGACGACGCGGGGTCGAAGGTGCTCGGCGAGAGCGCCGACGTCGTCCGGGTCCAGAGCGCCGGGTCGGTCGTCGTCCCGGCGAGCGGCCGGACCGTGACCTTGCTGGGCATCGACGACGTGGTCGTCGTCGACACCCCCGACGCCGTCCTGGTGACCACCCGTGCCCGCGCCCAGCAGGTCCGGAGCATGGTCGACGCGGTCCGCGACCACGGGCGGGAGGACCTGCTGTGAGCGCGGCGGCCCGGGCGCGCCTCGACGAGGTCGTCGCCGCGCTGGAGGACGAGGTCGTGGCGGTGCGCCGTGACCTGCACGCCCACCCGGAGACGGCACGTCAGGAGGTCCGGACGACCGCGGTGCTCGCCGAGCGGCTGCGGGCCGCCGGGCTGCAGCCCCGGCTGTTGGACGGGACCGGGCTGACGTGCGACGTCGGCCCGGACGTCCCGGGCCGGGGGCGCACGGCCCTGCGCGCCGACATCGACGCCCTGCCCCTGGACGACGTGTGCGGCTGCGACTTCGTCTCGACCGTGCCGGGGGTGGCGCACGCGTGCGGCCACGACGTCCACGCGGCGGTCGTCCTCGGCGCGGGTCTCGCCCTGGCGCGGCTCGCCGAGGAGGGCCTCCTGGAGACCGGGGTCCGCCTGATCTTCCAGCCGGCCGAGGAGATCATGCCCGGCGGGGCCCACGACGTCCTCGCCCAGGGTGTCCTGGACGGGGTGGAGCGGATCGTCGCGGTGCACACCGAGCCGAAGCTCGACGTCGGGCAGCTCGGGACGCGCATCGGCCCCATCACCTCCGCCTCCGACCTCGTCACCGTGACGCTCTCCTCCAGCGGCGGGCACACCTCCCGGCCGCACCTGACCGGTGACGTCGTCTACGCCCTGGGCCAGGTCATCACCCAGGTGCCGGCGGTGCTCGGGCGACGGCTGGACCCGCGTTCGGGCGTCAACCTCACCTGGGGTGCCGTCGAGGCGGGCAACGCCCACAACGCCATCCCGGCCACGGGGGTGGCCAAGGGCACCCTGCGGTGCCTGGACGTGCGGGCGTGGGAGCGCGCCGGCCAGGTCCTGCTCGACGCCGTCGAGCAGGTGGTGGCCCCGTACGACGTCGAGGTGAGCGTCTACCACCTGCGCGGCGTCCCGCCGGTCGACAACGACGCCGAGGTCACGGCCGCCCTCGAGGCGGCGGGTGCCGCGGTGCTCGGCGAGGACGGCGTGGTGCTCACCGAGCAGTCCCTGGGCGGGGAGGACTTCGCCTGGTACCTGACCAAGGTGCCCGGGGCGATGGCACGGCTCGGCACCGCGACCCCGGGGCAGCGTCGGTACGACATCCACCAGGGCGACCTGGTCGTCGACGAGCGTGCCATCGCGATCGGTGCGCGGGTCCTGGCGAGGGTCGCGCTCGGGTGATCCCGACCGGCTGTGACGTACGTCATTCCGCCGTTGTTCCCATTCGATAACGACTCGGACACGGGTTGGGCTCGTGGTTCTGCGGGCCCGCACGCATGGTTAGGCTGTCATCTCTGATCGTGAGACGGGGACGATCCCGGGCTCACCCACCACCCTCATCGACAGGAGCGACAGGTGAAGAGTGCGATCAAGTTCACCGCCCTCGCCGGCGCGGCCGCGCTGACCCTCGCGGCGTGCGGAGCGGCCCCGGAGGACACGGCCGACGAGAGCACGGAGACGGGGGCCGAGACCGAGGCCGTCGACTTCTCCCCGTGCATCGTCTCCGACCAGGGCGGCTTCGACGACAAGAGCTTCAACCAGCTCAGCTTCGAAGGCGCCCAGCAGGCGGCCGAGGAGCTCGGCGCCGAGCTGACGGACGTGCAGTCGCAGTCCGAGACCGACTTCCAGCCGAACCTGCAGTCGCTGGTCGACCAGGGCTGCGACGCCATCGTGTCGGTGGGCTTCGCGCTCTCGGCCGACACGGTCGAGTCGGCGAACGCCAACCCGGAGACCCACTACATCCTCGTCGACGACGCCGCGGACAACGACTTCGACGGCGAGACCGACGCGGACAACATCAAGCCGCTGCTGTACAACACGGCCGAGGCCGCGTTCCTGGCGGGCTACCTGTCGGCGGGCTACTCGGAGGCCGGCAAGGTCGGCACCTTCGGCGGCCAGCCGTTCCCGACCGTGACGATCTTCATGGACGGCTTCAAGCAGGGCGTCGAGCACTACAACGAGGTCAACGACGCGGACGTCGAGGTCATCGGCTACTCCGGTGGCGAGGACGGTGCCTTCACCGGCGGCTTCACCGCCAACGAGACGGCCAAGACCACGGCGAAGAACATCCTCGACCAGGGTGTCGACGTGATCCTCCCCGTCGGTGGCCCGATCTACCAGTCGGCCATCGCGGCGATCGAGGACTCCGGGCGCGACGTCGCGCTCGTGGGCGTCGACGCCGACTTCTACGAGACGGACCCGACCACCCAGGAGTACGTGCTGACCTCCATCCTCAAGCGGATGGACGTCTCCACCTACGAGGCCGTCCTCGCGGCGGGTCAGGGCGAGTTCGACCCGGAGACCTACGTCGGCACGCTGGAGAACGAGGGCGTCGGCCTGGCTCCGCTGCACGACTTCGAGGACAAGGTGGACCCGGAGCTCATGACCGAGGTCGACGAGCTGCGCCAGCAGATCATCGACGGCGAGCTCGAGGTCACGTCGTACCTGGCCGAGTGACCGGCTGAGGACCGACTGCCGCACGGCGGGACACGGTGGGTTCGCCCACCGTGTCCCGCCGTGCGGCGCGGCCTAGGCTGGCCGGCAGAAACGTAAGGAAAGGGCGGCTGACCGCGATGAGGCTCGAGCTGCGTGGGATCACCAAGCGCTTCGGCGCGCTGGTGGCGAACGACCACATCGACCTGGTGGTCGAACCGGGGGAGATCCACTGCCTCCTGGGCGAGAACGGCGCTGGCAAGTCCACGCTGATGAACGTCCTGTACGGGCTCTACGACGCCGACGAGGGCGAGATCCTCCTGGACGGCGAGGTCCAGAACTTCGAGGGCCCCGGCGACGCGATGGGCGCCGGGATCGGCATGGTGCACCAGCACTTCATGCTCGTGCCGGTGTTCTCCGTGGCCGAGAACGTCATGCTCGGCCACGAGACGACGTCGGGCCCGGGCATCCTCGACCTGGCGGCGGCGCGCGAGACCGTCCGCAGCACCGCCGACCGCTTCGGGTTCCACGTGGACCCGGACGCGCTCGTGGAGGACCTGCCCGTCGGTGTCCAGCAGCGCGTGGAGATCATCAAGGCGCTCAGCCGTGACGCCCAGGTGCTCGTCTTCGACGAGCCGACCGCGGTGCTCACCCCGCAGGAGACCGACGAGCTGATGGCGATCATGCGTCAGCTCAAGGACGAGGGCAAGGCCATCGTCTTCATCACCCACAAGCTGCGCGAGGTGCGCGAGGTCGCCGACCGCATCACCGTCGTCCGGCACGGCAAGGTCGTCGGCGAGGCCGAGCCGACCGCGTCGGACAACGAGCTCGCCTCGCTCATGGTCGGCCGGGCGGTCCAGCTCACCGTCGACAAGGAGCCCCCGCGGCACGGCGAGAACGAGCTCGCCGTGGAGCACCTCGTGGTCGCGCGCCCGGACGGCCAGGTCGTCGTCGACGACGTCAGCTTCACCGTCCACGGCGGCGAGATCCTCGTGGTCGCGGGCGTGCAGGGCAACGGGCAGACGGAGCTCACCGAGGCGCTCATCGGCCTGTACCCGGACTTCGAGGGGTCCATCCGGCTCGACGGCGAGGAGCTCAAGGGCCGCAGCGTCCGCAAGGTCCTCGACGCGGGAGTCGGCTTCGTGCCCGAGGACCGCAGCACCAGCGGCCTGGTCGGCGAGTTCACCATCGCCGAGAACCTCATCCTCGACCGGACCGACGGCGCACCGTTCGTGCGGGCGGGGTCCCTGCAGCTCGGCCTGCGCGACGAGTTCGCGCGCGAGAAGGTCGACGAGTTCGACGTCCGGACGACGGGTATCGACCTGCCGGTCGGCCGCCTGTCCGGCGGCAACCAGCAGAAGGTCGTCCTCGCGCGGGAGATGTCCCGCGAGCTGCGGCTGCTCGTGGCGGCCCAGCCGACCCGCGGCGTCGACGTCGGCTCCATCGAGTTCATCCACAAGCGCATCGTCGAGACCCGTGACCAGGGGATCCCGGTCGTCGTGGTCTCGACGGAGCTCGACGAGGCGGTGGCCCTCGCCGACCGGATCATGGTCATGTACCGCGGTCGCGTCGTCGGCATCGTGCCCGCCGACACCCCGCGCGACGTGCTCGGCCTCATGATGGCCGGCGTCGCGCCCGAGAGCGAAGGAGACGCCGCGTGAGCGAGACTCCGGACCGGCACTCCGCCGACTCCTCCGACAACCGGCTCGCGGCCGACATGGAAAAGGTCGACCCCGCGGCCGACCCGGGCCTCGCCGAGGCGCTCGAGCAGGAACGTGCCCGTGAGGCCGACGAAGACCGTTGGCAGGACGCCTTCCACCGGATCATCTCCGGTGGCTGGGCCGTGTCGCTCGGCGCGATCCTGCTCGCCGTCCTCGCCGGGTCGCTGATGATCATCGTCACCGACGAGGCCGTCCAGCAGGCGTCCGGCTACTTCTTCTCCCGGCCCTCCGACACGTTCGCGGCGGTCGGAGAGGCCGTCGGGGGCGCCTACTCGGCCCTCTTCCAAGGGGCCGTGTACAACTTCCAGGCCGAGACGTTCGCCGGAGCCATCCGGCCGCTGACGCAGACGCTGACCAACGCGACGCCGTTGATCGCCGCCGGTCTCGGCGTGGCGATCGCCTTCCGCGCGGGCCTGCTCAACATCGGTGGTCAGGGCCAGATGCTCATGTCCGCCGCCGCGGCCGGCTGGGTCGGGTTCGGCGTCACCGGGCTGCCGTTCCCGCTCCACCTGATCCTCGCCCTGGTCGCGGGCATCCTCGCCGGCGCCCTGTGGGCCGGTATAGCGGGTCTGCTCAAGGCGCGCACCGGGGCCCACGAGGTCATCGTGACGATCATGCTCAACTACGTCGCGTTCTACCTGCTGTCGTACTTCCTGGCGACGCCCGGGCTGATGCAGGCACCGGGGTCGGCGAACCCGAAGACCCCGCCGACACCCGAGTCCGCACAGCTGCCCCCGCTCCTCGGTGAGCGGTACAACCTGCACTGGGGCTTCATCCTGGCGCTGATCGCCGTCGCCGTCGTGTGGTGGATCCTCAACCGCTCGGCCGTCGGCTTCTCCTACCGGGCCGTGGGGCAGAACCCGCGCGCCGCGCGGGTCGCCGGCATCGACGTCTCGCGGTCCACCGTCTCGGTGATGCTCGTCGCCGGTGCGCTGGTCGGTCTGGCCGGGGTCACCCAGGTCCTCGGGACCGTGACCACCGGGTTCGGTGCGGACATCGACGCCGGGATCGGCTTCGACGCCATCACCGTGGCCCTGCTGGGCAACTCGAACCCGATCGGCGTGCTCGGTGCGGGCATCCTCTTCGGCGGGTTCAAGGCCGGTGGTTCCGCGATGCAGGCCGCCGAGGGCATCCCCATCGAGATCGTGCTCGTCGTGCAGTCCCTCATCGTGCTGTTCATCGCGGCACCGCCGCTGGTGCGCGCGATCTTCCGGCTCCCGCAGCCGGGCAGCAAGCCGAAGAAGAAGCGGTCGCAGGCCGCGCGGAAGGAGGTGGCGGCATGACCGCCCCGACCGTGGACGGCGCCACCACGGGTGCGCCGGACGCGCCCCGCACCGTCAGCACCATCTCGTGGAAGACGCCGATCGCGCTGGCCGTCGTGCTGGCGCTGTACGCCCTGCTGATGCTGCTCGCCCCGCGCGAGGGCAGCGCACGCTTCGCCCTGTCCACCCCGACGGACTTCTTCCAGATCCCGGTGTACGTGATCCCGGGCATGGGCACCGCCTGGGTGTGCGCCGCCGTCGCCGCGGCGCTGCTGGTCGTCTCGGTCCTGGCGACCCGGGACGGTCGCCGGACGCCGCTGTGGGTGACCAGCGTGTACGCCGCCGCCCTGCTCTTCGGCTTCCTCGCCTGGGCCGCCGCGGGCAGCCCGCGCGACCTGTCCGTCGTCGGGCTCCTCGGTGGCGCCGTCGCGCTGTCCGTGCCGCTGGTGTACGGCTCGTTGAGCGGTGTCATCGGTGAGCGGTCGGGCACGATCAACATCGCCATCGAGAGCCAGCTCCTGGCCGGTGCGTTCACCGCGGCGGTCGTGGGGTCGCTGACCAACAGCCCGTGGGCCGGGCTGGTGGCGGCCATGATCGCCGCCGCGCTGGTCGGCCTCGTCCTGGCGGTCTTCACGATCACCTACCGGGTGAACCAGATCATCGTCGGTGTGGTCCTCAACGTGCTGGTGATCGGCCTGACGAGCTTCTTCTACTCGCTGGTCCTGGTCCCCAACACCCAGACGCTGAACTCCACGACCCGGTTCGAGCGCCTGCCGATCCCGTTCCTCGAGCGGATCCCCGTCATCGGCCCGGTGCTGTTCGACCAGACGATCGTCGTGTACCTGATGCCCGTCGTCGTCTTCCTCGTCTGGTACGGCCTGTTCCGCACCCGGTGGGGGCTGCGGCTGCGTGCCGTGGGCGAGCACCCGCGCGCCGCGGACACCGTCGGCATCGAGGTGCTGCGCACCCGGTACCGCGCGCTGCTGATCGCCGGTGCCGTGGGCGGCATGGGCGGTGCGTTCTACACGGTGGTCTCCATCAACCAGTTCAACCGCGAGATGACCGCGGGTGCGGGCTTCATCGCCCTGGCCGCGATGATCTTCGGCAAGTGGAACCCGATCCGGGCGGCCCTGGCCGGCCTGCTGTTCGGGTTCGCCACGAACCTGCAGAACGTGCTCTCGGTCGTCGGGTCGCCGGTCCCGAGCCAGTTCATGCTGATGCTGCCGTACATCGTGACGCTGTTCGCCGTCGCCGGGCTCGTCGGCCGGTCGCGGCCACCAGCAGCGCTGGCCAGGCCCTACACGAAGGAGTAGCGCCGTGACGTCCTCGATCGACTGGGACGCCCTGCGGTCGGCCGCCACCGACGTGACCCGCCACGCCTACGTGCCGTACTCCGGGTACGCCGTCGGCGCCGCGGCGTACGCGGACGACGGCCGGCTGCTGGTGGGCTGCAACGTCGAGAACGCCGCCTACGGCGTGACGCTGTGCGCCGAGTGCTCCCTCGTCTCGGCCCTGGTGACCGGTGGTGGCGGGCGGCTGACCGCCTTCACGTGCGTCGACGCCCGCGGCCGCGTCATCACCCCCTGCGGCCGTTGCCGCCAGCTGCTGTGGGAGCACGGCGGTGCCGACCTGATCGTCGAGACGCCTCTCGGCGTCGTACCCATGTCCGACCTGCTGCCGCAGGCGTTCGGACCGGAGGACCTGGAACGATGAGCGAACCGTTCGACGCCGTCGACGTCATCCGCACCAAGCGGGACCGCCACCACCTGTCGGACGCCCAGATCGACTGGGTGATCGACGCCTACACGCGGGGTGTCGTCGCCGAGGAGCAGATGTCCGCCCTCGCGATGGCGATCCTGCTCAACGGGATGAGCCGGGGCGAGATCTCCCGCTGGACGCAGGCGATGATCGCCTCGGGCGAGCGGATGGACTTCTCCTCGCTGACGCGACCGACGGCCGACAAGCACTCGACCGGTGGCGTGGGGGACAAGATCACCCTGCCGCTGGCCCCGCTGGTCGCGGCGTTCGGCGTGGCCGTCCCGCAGCTCTCGGGCCGCGGTCTCGGCCACACGGGCGGCACGCTCGACAAGCTCGAGTCGATCCCCGGGTGGCGCGCCGCGTTGAGCAACGAGGACATGCTCGCCCAGCTCGACGACGTGGGCGCCGTCATCTGCGCCGCGGGTGCGGGACTCGCCCCGGCGGACAAGAAGCTCTACGCGCTGCGGGACGTGACGAGCACCGTCGAGGCGGTGCCCCTCATCGCGAGCTCGATCATGTCCAAGAAGATCGCCGAGGGCACGGGCGCGCTCGTCCTGGACGTCAAGGTCGGCTCCGGCGCGTTTATGAAGGAGCTGGCCCAGGCGCGCGAGCTCGCCCGCACCATGGTCGAGCTGGGCACCGACGCCGGGGTCCGCACCGTCGCCCTGCTGACCGACATGTCGGTCCCGCTCGGGCGCACGGCCGGCAACGCGCTGGAGGTCCGGGAGTCGGTCGAGGTGCTCGACGGCGGCGGCCCGGACGACGTCGTCGACCTGACCGTGGCGCTGGCCGTCGAGATGCTCGCCGCGGCCGGCCGTCCCGCGGACGAGGACGACGTCCGCCGCGCCCTGAGCGACGGACGGGCCATGGACGTCTGGCGGCGCATGATCGCCGCGCAGGGCGGTGACCCGGACGCGCCGCTGCGGACGGCGACGCACCAGCACCAGGTCGTCGCCGACCGCGACGGCGTGGTCACCGAGCTCGATGCCTACGCCGTCGGCGTCGCGGCCTGGCGCCTCGGTGCGGGTCGCTCCCGCAAGGAGGACCCGGTGCAGGCCGGCGCCGGCGTCGAGATCCATGCGCGGCCGGGCGAGCAGGTGGCGGCCGGTCAGCCGGTCCTGACGCTGCACACGGACACGCCCGAGCGGTTCGAGCGTGCCCTGGACGCGCTCGACGGCGGGTGGTCGCTGGGCGCGGTCGGCACGGCCGTGTCGCGTCGTCCGATCGTCCTGGACCGTCTGCACTGAGCCACCTCGCGTCGAGGCGCTCGGCACGACACCATGGGGGCATGAGCACCACCCCGAACGACGCCTGGCGGGACGCGGGTCTGGAGACCCCCGACGACACCACGAGCCTGGTCGAGGAGGCCGGGGCGCCGCCTGCGCGGCCGCAGCACGAGGCCGAGGTCGAGGACTACCACCCGGGCTTCCCCCGGCCGGACCTGGAGGGGTCCGCCAACGAGGCGGACGTGGTCGAGCAGGACATCGAGGTGCCGTCCGACGATCCGGACGACCTCGGCGGCACCGCGTCCGCGTGAGTCCGCTCACGGCGCCGCGGAGGAGTCCTCCGCCGCGCCGTGGGCGCAGGTAGGTTGGGGGCCATGACGCAAGCCCTTCTCGACGCCATCGGCGATCTGCCCAAGGTCCTGCTGCACGACCACCTCGACGGCGGGCTGCGGCCGCAGACGGTGCTCGAGCTCGCGGACGCGGTGGGGCACGAGCTGCCCGCGACCGACGCCGACGCGCTCGCCACCTGGTTCCGCGACGCCGCCGACTCCGGGTCGCTGCCGCGCTACCTCGAGACCTTCGACCACACGATCGCGGTCATGCAGACGCCGGAGGCGCTGGCCCGGGCGGCACGCGAGGCCGTGCTGGACCTTGCCGCCGACGGCGTGGTCTACGCCGAGCAGCGCTGGGCGCCCGAGCAGCACCTGCAGCGGGGGATGTCCCTGCCCGACACCGTGGAGGCCGTGCAGCACGGCATCGACGAGGGTGTGCGCGAGGCGGCCGAGCAGGGCCGCACCATCCGGGTCGGCCAGCTCGTCACCGCGATGCGCCACACCGACCGCTGGGTCGAGATCGCCGAGCTCGCCGTCGCCTACCGCGACGCCGGGGTCGTCGGCTTCGACATCGCCGGCCCCGAGGACGGTTTCGCCCCGGACCGGCACGCCGAGGTGTGGCGCTTCCTGGCGGAGCAGAACTTCCCGACCACGATCCACGCGGGTGAGGCCGCCGGCCTGGAGTCGATCTCCCAGGCGGTGCACCTGGGCCAGGCCGACCGGCTCGGGCACGGCGTGCGGATCATGGAGGACATCGTCTTCTCGGAGCACGACCGGTCCGCCACGCTCGGCCGGCTCGCGCACTGGGTCCGCGACCACCAGATCGCCCTGGAGGTGTGCCCGGTCTCCAACCTGCAGACCGCCGCCGCGCCCGGTGTCACCACGGTCGCCGACCACCCCATCACCCGCCTGAAGGAGCTCGACTTCGCCGTCACGCTCAACACGGACAACCGGCTGATGTCGCGGACGTCGATGTCGCACGAGATGCGGCTGCTCGTCTCGGAGGCGGGCTGGACGATCGACGACCTCGCCGACGTCACCATGACGGCCGCGTGGAGCGCCTTCATCCACCACGACGAGCGGCGCGCGCTCGTCGACGACCTGATCCTGCCCGGCTACCAGAAGATCGAGGGGGCTCTGCGATGAGCACCGAACCCATGACCGACCCGACCGTCCCGACCGACCGTGCCGCGCTGGCCCGCTACGTCGACCACACGCTGCTGAAGCCCGAGGCGACGGCCGCCGACGTCTCCGCGCTGGTCACCGAGGGTGCCGCGCTCGGGGTCTTCTCCGTCTGCGTCTCACCCACCTTCGTCTCGCACGCGGTCGAGTCCGCCGGTGGCCGGCTCGCCGTCGCCACGGTGTGCGGGTTCCCCTCGGGCAAGCACGCCTCGGAGATCAAGGCCGCCGAGGCCGCGCGCTCGGTGCTGGACGGTGCCGACGAGGTCGACATGGTCATCGACATCGGTGCGGCCAAGGCCGGCGGCTTCGACCTCGTCCAGGAGGACATCGCCGCGGTCCGTGCCGCCGTGCCGTCGGACAAGATCCTCAAGGTCATCATCGAGTCCGCCGCTCTCACGGACACCGAGATCGTCGCCGCCTGCCGGGCCGCCGAGGCCGCCGGGGCCGACTTCGTGAAGACCTCCACGGGCTTCCACCCGTCCGGCGGGGCCTCGGTGCACGCCGTCGAGCTGATGGCCGCCACGGTCGGCGGCCGCCTCGGGATCAAGGCGTCGGGCGGCGTGCGCACCCTGGACGACGCGCAGGCGATGATCGCCGCCGGCGCGACCCGGCTCGGGCTCTCCGGCACCGGTGCGGTGCTCGCCGGGTTCGACGAGGGCGGTGCGGACGAGGCGCCCGCCGGGACCGACGGCTACTGATCCGGGGCCGCCCCCGCTGACGGGTCCGCCGTCGGAGGTTAGGGTTGCCTACCATGACTGACACGACGGCGAGCCGCGGTGCTCCGCCCGCGGACCGGCGCACGCCGAGGACCGCGACGGTCAGCGCCGTGCGCCGGCTGACCCCGCACATGGTCCGGGTGACCCTGTCCGGGGGCGACCTGCCCGACGTCGACCCGACCGGGTGCACCGACCGGTACGTCAAGCTCGTGCTGGGGCCGCCGCCCGTGGAGGGCGCGCGGCCGGTGGTGCGGGCCTACACCATCCGTGCCGTCCGGGGCGCCTCCTGGGACCTGGACGTCGTGGTGCACGGCGACGAGGGCCTCGGCGGGCCCTGGGCCGCCACGGTCCGGCCGGGGGACGAGGTCACGTTCCTCGGACCCGGCGGCGGCTATGCGCCCGACCCCGCGGCTCCCTGGCACCTGCTCGTCGGTGACGAGTCGGCGCTGCCCGCCGTCGCGGCAGCGCTCGAGGCGCTGCCGGAAGGTGCCCGGGCGCACGCCGTCGTCGAGGTGGCCGGTCCGCAGGACGAGCTGCCGGTCGACACGGCGGCGGACGTCACGCTGACCTGGGTGCACCGCGGGACCGCGACGCTGGAGGACACCGTCCGGGGCCTGCACGCCGCCGGCGAGCTGCCTGACGGCGTCCCGCACGCGTTCCTGCACGGCGAGGCCGGCAGCGTCCGCGAGCTGCGCCGGTGGGCCCGCACCGTGCTGGGCGTGCCGCGCGAGCTGCTGTCGGCGTCCGGCTACTGGCGACGTGGTCACGACGACGAGTCCTGGCGCGCCGTGAAGAAGGACTGGAAGTCCGCCGTGGAGCAGGACGACGCCGCCATCGCGGCCACCCCGTCCTGACCGCCCCCGAGGAGATCCCCTCCGTGACCACCCCCTCGTGACCGACGAGCGTGCTCGTTCGGTCCTTCATCCGATGAGATGAGGGACCGAACGAGCACGCTCGTTGTTGATGGTGATGGTGATGGTGACGCGGTCGGCGGAGGGCGAGTGGCGTCAGAAGCCCAGCGCCGCGTTCATCTCCTTGGCGAGGGAGTTCAGCCGTTCCCGGGCCTCGACCCGTGCCGTGCCGACGTCGAGCGCCGTCGCGTCGACCCCGACGTCCGTGACGACCTCGAGGTAGCACTTCAGCTTCGGCTCCGTGCCCGACGGGCGCACCACGACCCGCGTGTCGTCCTCGGCCAGCAGCAGGACGCCGTCCGTCGGGGGGAGTCCCTCGTAGCCGTCCGCCAGGTCGGCGACGACCCGCACCGGTGACCCCCCGAGCTCGCGAGGCGGTTCGGCCCGGAGCCGTGACACGGCGGCGGGGATCTCGGACAGGTCGCTGAACCGGGCCGAGAGCTGGCCCGTGACGAACAGGCCGTGCGCGCGGGCCACGTCGTCGAGCGCGTCGATGAGCGTGCGACCCGAGGCCTTGAGCCGTGCGGCCAGGGAGGCCACCACGACGGCGGCGCTGATCCCGTCCTTGTCCCGGACGTGCTCCGGGTCGACGCAGTAGCCGAGCGCCTCCTCGTAGCCGAACACCAGGCCGGGTGCGCGGGAGATCCACTTGAACCCCGTCAGGGTCGTCGTGTGGTCCACCCCGGCGTCGGCGGCGATCCGCGCCAGCGCACGGGAGGACACCACCGAGCTCGCGACCGTCGAACCGGGACGGCCGACCGAGCGGGCCACCGCCTCGCTGCCGAGCAGGATGCCGACCTCGTCGCCGTGCAGCATCCGCCAGCCGCTCGACCGTGCGGTCTCCACGCCCTGGTGGGTGCCCTGGGTGATGTCCAGCACCGCGACCGCACAGCGGTCCGCGTCCGGGTCGTTGGCGATCACCAGGTCGGCGCCGCAGTCGATCGCCAGCCCGAGCGCCAGGTCCATCGCCCCGGCCTCCTCGGGGTTCGGGAACGCGACCGACGGGAAGTCGGGGTTCGGCGCGACCTGCTCCTCGACGGGGATGACGCGCGTGAACCCGGCGTCGCCGAGGGCCCGGGCGAGCATCGGCCCGCCCACGCCGTGCAACGACGTCGTCACGATCGTCAGGTTCGCGGCCGCGTCCGGTGCGGCGGTGCGCAGCGGCGCCAGCGAGGCGAGGTACTCCTGGACGATCTCCCGCCCGAGCACGGTCCACCCGTCGTCGGCGCGTGGGACCTCGTCGGCAGGGCCCACGTCCGTGACGTGAGCCGCGATGCGTTCGTCGTGGGGCGAGACGAGCTGGGCGCCCTGTCCCTCGTCGGTGACGACACGACCCCCGAGGTAGACCTTGTAGCCGTTGTCGGCGGCGGGGTTGTGGCTCGCGGTGACCATCACGCCCGCGTCGGCGTCCAGGCGCCGGACGGCGTAGGCGAGGACCGGCGTCGGCAGCGCGGCCGGCAGGAGCAGGACCTCGACGCCGGCGGCCGTCAGGACCGCGGCGGTGTTCCGGGCGAAGGTCGCCGACCGGTGGCGGGCGTCGTAGCCGACCACGACGCGCGGACCGGCACCGGGGCCGAGCGTGTCGTGCAGGTAGGCGCCCAGCCCGGCCGCGGTACGCACCACGACGGCGCTGTTCATGCGGTTGGGGCCGGCCGCCATCGTGCCGCGCAGACCGGCCGTGCCGAACTCCAGGGTGCCGTCGAACCGGTCCCGCAGGTCCGCCAGCGCCGACGGGTGCCGGGTGCCGCCGTCGGCGGAGGCGTACCCGACCAGGCGGGTCAGCTCGTCGACGTCCGTGTCGTCGATGTCGTGTCGAATCCAGTGCTCGACGCGGACGAGCAGCTCGTCCAAGGACTCCGTCATCCTGGTCTTCCCCCTAGATCTCGCGGACGATGCGGGCCAGCAGGTCGCTGATCCGCGGGCCGGCGGCCTGTCCGGCCTCGAGCACCTCGGCGTGCGACAGCGGGTGCGGGCTGACACCGGCTGCGAGATTCGTCACCAACGAGATCCCCATCACCTCCATGCCGGCGTGCCGCGCCGCGATCGCCTCCAGCGTGGTGGACATCCCCACGAGGTCGGCGCCCAGCACGCCGGCCATCCGCACCTCGGCGGGCGTCTCGTAGTGCGGGCCGGGGAACTGGGCGTACACGCCCTCCGGCAGCTCCGGGTCGACGGTCCGGGCCAGGTCGCGCAGCCGCGCCGAGTAGACCTCGGTGAGGTCGACGAAGGTGGCCCCCTCCAGCGGGGAGGTGGCGGTCAGGTTCAGGTGGTCCTTGATCAGCACGGGCTGCCCGGGGCGCCAGGCCATGTGCAGGCCGCCGCACCCGTTGGTCAGGACCGCCGTCGTGCAGCCGGTGGCCGCCGCGGTCCGCACGCCGTGCGCGACGCGCCGGACCCCGCGGCCCTCGTACAGGTGGGTACGTCCGCCGATGACGAGCGCGTTGCGGGTGGAACCGTCCGGCCGCTCGACCCGGATCGAGCGGGTCGTGGCGACGTGCCCGTCCACCGAGGGCCGCGCGAACCCGGGGATCTCGTGGGTGGGGAACTCGGCCACGACGTCGCCGACCAGCTCGGCGGCGCCGCCCCAACCGGACCCGAGGACGAGCGCGACGTCGTGGCCGCTGACGCCCGTGACCTCGGCGATGTGGTCGGCTGCTGCGCGGGCGACGTCGAACGGGTCGGTGGCCGGATCGTCGAGATCCGGCGTCGTAGCAGGTGTGGTGCTCATGGACCCGAGGGTATCCCTGCGAACGGCGGTCCGCCGGTGCTGCCACAATGGCACCCGTGATGGCCGAGAAGACTGCCCCTGCCGGACCCAACCGCACCGTCGTCGTCATCGGCGGCGGCCCCGGAGGCTACGAGGCCGCGCTCGTGGCCCGACGTGCGGGAGCCGAGGTGACGGTGGTCGAGCGCCACGGGCTCGGCGGCGCGGCCGTGCTGACCGACGTCGTCCCCTCCAAGACGCTGATCGCCACCGCCGAGTGGCTCACGTTCGCCGAGTCCGCCCCCGAGCTCGGCATCCGCACCGGCGGGTCCCCGGTCGTCCCCGGGGACGACCAGGAGACCCGGCGGGCGCTGGTCGACCTGGAGGCCGTCAACGCCCGGGTGCTGGCCCTGGCGGCCGCCCAGTCGTCCGACATCCGGTCCCGTCTCGAGCGCGAGGGCGTCGCCGTGGTCGAGGGCTCCGGGCGCCTCGACGGCCCCAGCCGGGTGGTGGTCACCCCGTCCGACGGCGGCGCCGAGCAGACCCTGGACGCCGACATCGTGCTGCTCGCCACCGGTGCCACGCCGCGCACGCTGCCGACGGCCGAGCCGGACGGCGAGCGCATCCTCACCTGGACCCAGCTGTACGACCTGGACGAGCTGCCGGAACGGCTCATCGTCGTCGGGTCGGGCGTCACCGGCGCCGAGTTCGCCGGGGCGTACCAGGCGCTCGGCTCCGACGTCGTGCTCGTCTCCTCGCGCGACCGGGTGCTGCCCGGTGAGGACGAGGACGCCGCCGAGCTGCTCGAGGGCGTGTTCCGGTCCCGCGGCATGACCGTGATGTCGCGCTCGCGGGCCGCCGCCGCCGAGCGCACCGACGACGGTGTCGCCGTCACGCTGGAGGACGGCCGCGTGGTCGAGGGCTCGCACGTCCTCATCGCCGTCGGCGGTGTGCCGAACACCGAGGGGCTCGGGCTGGCCGAGGCCGGCGTCGCGGTCCGCCCGTCCGGTCACGTCGACGTCGACCGCGTCTCGCGCACCTCGGTGCGCGGCGTCTACGCCGCGGGAGACTGCACGGGGGTGCTGCCGCTGGCGTCCGTGGCGGCGATGCAGGGCCGGGTCGCGATGGCGCACGCCCTCGGCGACGCCGTCGCGCCGCTGCGGCTGGGCACGGTGGCCGCCAACATCTTCACCGCCCCGGAGATCGCCACGGTGGGGGAGTCCGAGGCCCGGCTGCGCGAGCGCGGGTCCCGCTACATCACCACGACGCTGCCGCTGGCGCGCAACCCGCGCGCGAAGATGCACGGCGTGCACGACGGCTTCGTGAAGCTGTTCGCCCACCCGGAGGCCGGGGTCGTACTGGGCGGCGTCGTCGTGGCCCCCCGCGCCAGCGAGCTGATCTTCCCGATCACGCTCGCGGTCTCCCACCGGCTCACGATCGACGACGTCGCGGACGCGTTCACCGTCTACCCGTCGCTCACGGGCACGATCGGGGAGACCGCACGGGTGCTGCACGGCCAGCTGACGGACTGACACCGGGCCCGTCGGCGACGGACGCGGAACCGCCCCCCTCGCCGTCGTCGGCAGGCGAACCGGCGACGGGAAGGGGGCGGCGTCGTGCGAGCCGGACCGCTGCCCGGCTCCTGATGCGGTGTCCGTTCTCCTAGTTGTTGCCGTGGCCGACAGGAGCCCCGAACGAGAACGACTCGTCGCCGAACGAGTAGAAGGCCCCGCTCGTCTCGTCCTCGATGGAGATGTTCGACCAGGTGCCGGCGGTCAGCGTGGAGGTCTGTCCGTTCGGGCAGTCCAGCGCCTCGTCGGCGGGAACGACCTGCAGCGTCACGGACCCCTTGATCTGTCCGTTCTTCCCGGCCGTGAACTCGTCGCTGCCGGAGACCGTCGTGCTGATCGTGGTCTTCTTCGGGTCGGCCGGGTTGTTGCCCCCGCCGTTGATGCACTGGTACGTCGCCTCGAGATCGGCGGTTGCGGTGACCGTCTCGACGGCGCCGCTGGGAAGGCCCGCTTCCTTGAAGGAGACCGTGAGGGAGTAGTCGCCGCCGAGGGAGGCGTCCATGAAGTTCCCGATGAAGTGCGGATTGCCGTTGGGTGCGGCCATGGCCGGGCTCGCGGCGAGCAGCACCGCCGCCCCCACCGCTGCCAGGGCAGCGGCGACTCGCTGGGTGAACATGATCGATTCCTCTCCAGGGAACCGCTGATACCTGGGCGTCCCCGGACCCGGCCGACGCCCCCGTTGCGTCGATGCGGATTCCCTTTATCACAGTACGCCGGGCTCCGCAGGACTTCTAGGGTCGACATCACCCGGCAGCACCGCTCGGCTCGGGCGGGCCCCGTCTCGCCTCGGCCGGGAACCTCTAGCCCGCCGTCCCGTCGGCGCCCTCGACGGTCACCAGGAGCGGCCGGTGGTCGGAGGCGACGACGTCCAGCACCTCGAACGACGTGACGGTCAGGTCCGCGGAGACGAAGACCCAGTCCACGCGGTAGCGGGGAGCAGCGGCCGGCGAGGTCAGTGCGGCCGGGTCGCCGGCGGCGTCCTGGGCACTGACCAGCCCGGCGTCGGCGAGGACCTCGAGCTCGGGCCAGCCCGGTTCGGCGTTCAGGTCGCCGGCCAGCAGGTAGGGGCCGTCGACCGGCTCGGCGGCGACGAGGGTCTCGAGCTGGTCGCGCCGGGTCGCCCCGTTCTCCTCGCGGTGCTGCAGGTGCGTGACCACGACGCGGACCTGCTCGGTGCTCGCCGGCCCGGCCGTGTCGAGTGGACGGAACGTCGCGGCCAGCGCGGACCGGTCCTGCGGGCCCTCCCCGTACGGCAGCTCGACGCGCTCCACGTCGCTCGCCGTGACGCGGGCCGGGTCCCACAGCAGGGCGTTGCCGAACCGTCGGTCCGCCGCGGGGACGAACGCGTGCTCCAGGCCCGTCTCGTGGGCCAGGAAGGTCAGCATGTCGGCCCCGCCGCCGACCACCCAGCCGCGGGAGACCTCCTGCAGGGCGACGACGTCGGCGCCGGAGGAGCGGATGACCTCGGCCATCTCGCCGAGGCGCACCGACGGGTCGGCGCTGACGCCGTAGTGCACGTTCCAGGACAGCACGGTGAGCTGCCCGCGGTCCGCCGGGCCGGGACCGGGCGCACCGTCGCGGCCCGTGTCCGCGGTGGCCGTCACCACGACGCCGACCACCGCCAGCGCGGCCACCGCACCGGTGAGCAGAGGCCCCGCGGTCGGGGTCAGGCGGGCCAGCCGGCGTGAGCCGATGAGGGAGGGCAGGGCGACCGTCGCGGCCGTGACCACGGGCACCAGGCCCGCGGGCACCGGCAGGGGGACGTCGAAGTGCACCTGGTAGAGCAGCAGGGGCAGCGCCGTGCCCAGGCCGGTGGCCGCCGTGACCCCGACCAGCCGCCGGCCGCCGAGGTCCCGGGCCGGTCGCGACCACGCGGCGGTCAGCGTCCGGGCCCCGGCAGCGGGCAGCACCGCCGCCACGAGAAGCAACGTCACCGACCAGACCATCGGCGGGTCGGCGAGGCGGGGCACGGTGAGGAACAGCAGCCAGGTGCCGCCGACGAAGGTCACGGCGGACGCCCACGGCCCGACGACGGGGCGGTGCACGGACAGCGCGATCCCGACCGCGAGGGCTGCGAGAGCCGTGCCGGCCGCCGCGGCCGCCATCGGCAGCTCGGTGGTCGCGGCGACGAACGCCGGGTTCGCGAACGACTGCACCCCGAGGGCGACGAACGGCCCGAGCAGCCACAGCCCCCGGGCGCCCGGCCGTGCCGGGCCGCGGCGCAGGCGCACCGCGGTCCACAGGGCTCCGGCGCCGAGAGCGGCCGTGACGGTCCAGCCCGCCACGTCCGCGCGCCAGACGGCGTCCCAGGTGTCCAGCAGCACGAGCACGGCGGCGGAGCCGAGCAGACCCAGCGTCACGCCGCGGGCCACGAGGGAACCCGGCGCGCCGCCGCGGTCCTGCCCGGTGCCGGCGGCCGCGGGCGGGGTCCCGGAGGCGAGCGCGGCGACCAGGACGAGCGTGCCGAGGCCGAGGGCGACGGTGCCCAGCCCGCCGTAGAACCGGACCACGCCCAGCTCGGGGGCCAGCGGCACGGCGGCGATCCGCGTCCCGAGCAGCTCGAGGGCGAGGCGCGCGGCCACCAGCACGGACACCGCGACCAGCACGGTGCGCCCCGTGACCGGCCGGCCGAGGGTCAGCGCGGCGACGACGACCGTCGGCGCGAGGTACGTGACCACCGCGGCGACCGATGCCGTGGCGACGCCGTCGGCCAGGGCGCGGTCGAGCAGCGGTCCGCTCGCCCGGACGAGCTCGGCGACCACGGCCGTGACCAGCGCGAGCAGCACGAGCAGGTGCCGGTCGCGCGAGGTCGGGTTCACCCTCGGGAGGCTATCGCGAGCAGGCGCGGCACGGCCTCGGCGAACGCGGGGTGCAGCGGCAGCTCGGCCAGGGCCGGGACCGGGACCCAGGCCACCTCGATGCTCTCGTGGTCGGTCGCCGCCGGGACCAGCTCGACGCCGTCGGCCACGTGACCGACCACGGTGGTGTAGGTCCACACCCCGTGGTCGAGCACGTGCTCGCCGACGACGAGCACCCCGGCCGGGTCGATCCCGGCCTCCTCGGCGGCCTCGCGCAGGGCACCCGCCTCGGGGGACTCGGTCGGGTGGACGGCTCCGCCCGGGATGCCCCAGGTGCCGCCCTCGTGGGACCACGTGGCCCGGTGCTGCAGCACGACGTCGGTCACCTCGCCGGAGGCGCTGACGTCGTGGCGCACGAGGAACAGCCCGGCGGCCCCGTGCAGCCCCCAGTGGCGGTGGTCGCCGCAGGTCACCCAGCCGTCACCGGGGTGTCGGTGGTGCGCAGGACCTGGCAGCACGGGGCGCACGGGTCAGGAGATCTCGCAGATGGCCGTGCCCGCGGACACGCCGACGCCCGGTTCCAGGGTCAGCGCGGTGACGATGCCGGCCCGGTGGGCCGTGATGGGCTGCTCCATCTTCATCGCCTCGAGCACGACGACGAGGTCGCCCTCGGCCACCTCGTCGCCCTCGGTCACCGCGACCTTGACGATGGTGCCCTGCATCGGGGAGGCGAGGGTCGTGCCGGCGTTGCCGCCGCCCGCGGCACGGCCGTTGCGGCGCGCGCGGCGTGCCGGACGGGCGGCGTCGGCGCGCCGGGCGCGGCCCGCGGCCATGCCCAGACCCGCCGGCAGCACGACCTCGAGCCGGCGACCGCCGACCTCGACGACGACGCGCTCGGGGGCCTCCTCGACCGCCTCCTCGCCGTCGGCGGCGGGTGCCGGGGCGGCGGTGGAGAGGGACGAGAGCTCGCCCGCGAAGTCCGTCTCGATCCACCGGGTGTGCACGGCGAAGTCGTCGGCGGTGGCGTCCTCGCCGGCGGCCGGGACGAAGTCGGTCGCCTCCAGCACCGCACGGTGGAACGGGACCACCGTCGGGATGCCGGCGACCTCGAGCTCGCGCAGGGCGCGACGCGCGCGCTGGACGGCCTGCGTGCGGTTCGCGCCGGTCACGATCAGCTTGGCGATCATCGAGTCGAACAGCCCGGAGATGCTGTCGCCCTCGACGACGCCGGTGTCGACGCGCACGCCCGGCCCGGAGGGCCAGCGCAGCGTGGACACGGTGCCCGGGGCCGGCAGGAACCCGGCGGCCGGGTCCTCGCCGTTGATGCGGAACTCGAGGCTGTGGCCGCGCACCGTGGTGCCGTCGTAGCCGAGCTCCTCGCCGTCGGCGATCCGGAGCTGCTCGCGCACCAGGTCGATGCCCGTGACCTCCTCGGTCACCGGGTGCTCGACCTGCAGGCGGGTGTTGACCTCGAGGAACGACAGCGTGCCGTCGGTGCCCACGAGGAACTCGCACGTGCCGGCCCCGACGTACCCGGCCTCGCGCAGGATGGCGCGCGAGGCGCGGTCGAGCTCGGCCTCCTGCTCCGGGGTCAGGAACGGGGCGGGGGCCTCCTCGACCAGCTTCTGGTGGCGGCGCTGCAGCGAGCAGTCGCGGGTGGAGACCACCACGACGTTGCCGTGCGCGTCGGCCAGGCACTGCGTCTCCACGTGCCGGGGACGGTCGAGGTAGCGCTCGACGAAGCACTCGCCGCGGCCGAAGGCCGCCACGGCCTCGCGCACCGCGGAGTCGTACAGCTCCTCGATCTCGTCGTCGGTGCGGGCGACCTTCAGGCCGCGGCCACCGCCGCCGTAGGCCGCCTTGATGGCGATGGGCAGGCCGTGCTCGGCCGCGAAGGCGCGCACCTCGGCGGCGTCCGCCACCGGGTCGGCGGTGCCGGGGACGAGCGGGGCGCCCGCCCGCTGGGCGATGTGCCGGGCGCTGACCTTGTCGCCGAGCGACTCGATCGCGGCGGGCGGCGGGCCGATCCAGGTGAGCCCGGCGTCGAGGACCGCCTGGGCGAAGCCGGCGTTCTCCGACAGGAACCCGTAGCCCGGGTGGACGGCGTCGGCGCCCGAGCGGCGCGCGACGTCGAGCAGCTTGTCGACGTCCAGGTAGGTGTCGGCGGCGCGAGCGCCGTTCAACGCGAACGCCTCGTCGGCGAGCCGGGCGTGCAGCGCCTGCCGGTCCGGGTCGGCGTAGACCGCGACGGAGGCGATGCCGGCGTCGGCGCAGGCACGGGCGATGCGGACGGCGATCTCACCACGGTTGGCGATGAGGACCTTGCTGATGGAGGGCACGGCTCACGGTAACGCGCACCGACCGCTCAGCCCGTACTCCCCGCGCCCTCGGGGAGAAGTCTGTGCCGGGTGCCAACGCCGGTCACGGCCGTTTGTGCACATCCCACATGGACCGGGGGTCCGGGGGCCCGGGGGAGGGGCGTGCGTTGGCGGTTTCGTCAGGCTCCGGTGCCGTCGCGCAGGGTGTGCCACGGCACGTCGATCTCCGCCAGCAGCTCGCGCAGCAGCGGCAGGGACACCCCGACCACGCCGTGGTGGTCGCCCTCGAGCCGCTCGACGTACGGGCCGCCCAGACCGTCGATCGTGAAGGCGCCCGCCACGTGCAACGGCTCGCCGGTGGCGACGTAGGCGTCGATCTCCTCGTCGTCGAGGTCGGCGAACCAGACCGTCGTCGAGCTCGTGGCGCCGATGGTCGCGCCGGTGCCGCCGTCGTCCGGGTCGCGGGCGTCGACGACCCAGTGGCCGCTGTGCAGCACACCCGACCGGCCGCGCATGGTGCGCCAGCGCTCGCGTGCCTCGTCCGCGTCGGCCGGCTTGCCGACGACCTCGCCGTCGATCTCCAGCATCGAGTCGCAGCCCAGCACCAGGCCGTCGGTGTCGCCCGCGTCGCCCTCCTCGATCCGGCGGGCCACCTCCTCGGCCTTGGCCTGGGCGAGGACGAGCACGGCGTCCGACGGCGGCAGGTCCGGGTAGCGTTCCCGGGCCGCGGCGAGCACCGCGTCCTCGTCGACGCCGCTCACCATCACGGCAGGGTCGACGCCGGCGCTGCGCAGGGTGGAGAGGCGGGCGGGGGACTGGCTGGCCAGGACGAGTCGCGTCACGCTCGGCACCCTACCCGCCCCACCCCCGACGTTGTGGGCATGAGATCTGCAGCTCTCGTCGGGGGCGGGGCCGCAGATGGCATGCCCACGACGTCCGGAGCGACGTCAGGTGAGCAGGGCGGCCGCGGCGATCATCACCACGGGCGAGGCGAGGGTCGTCATGAGCACCGTGTCCCGGGCCAGCACCTCGCCCCGCCGGAACCGGGCCGCGTAGTTGTAGATGTTCTGCGCCGCCGGGAGGGCCGCGAGCGTCACCGCCGTCGCGACCGCCTCGTCGTCCAGGCCGAACCCGAACCGCGCGACGGCGAACGCGACCGCGGGCATGACCAGCGCCTTGAGCACGGTCGCCAGGACCACGGGCGCCCGGCCCTCCTCGCCGCGCAGCGGCCGCGAGCCGTGCAGGGACATGCCGAACGCCAGCAGGATCATCGGCACCGCGGCGCCGCCGAGGATCTCCAGCGGGGCCAGCACGACGTCGGGGACCGTCACGCCGGTCAGGGAGACCGCCGCCCCGGCCAGGGCGCCCAGGATGATGGGGTTGCGCACCGGCTGGCTGAGGACGAACCCGAGCGACACCCGTCGGCTGGTGGCCGAGTCCAGCAGGAGCAGCACCAGCGGCGAGACGACGAGCAGCTGCAGGCCGATGATCGGCACCACCGCCGTGGCGTCGCCGATGACGTACGCGGCCACCGGCAGGCCGATGTTGCCGGCGTTGACGTATCCCGACCCGAGCGCGCCGATCGCGGTCTCGGGGACCTCCAGCCGCCACCAGAGGCGGTTGACGACCACGAACGCGCCGGCCGCCGTCAGCGCCGCGACGAGCTGGACGAGCAGTGGGGCCCCCAGCAGCCGGCCCAGGTCGGCGTCGGCCACGATCGTGAACAGCAGGGCCGGGGAGGCGATGAAGAACCCGACCCGGTTCAGCGCCTCCCGGGCGTGGACCCCACCGATCCGCAGCCGGGCGGCGACGTAGCCCGCCGCGACGACGAACCCGATGATCGCGAACCCGGTGAGGACCCCCTGCACGTCAGGCGAGCGAGGAGCGCAGCACGTCCAGCCCGACCGACCCCAGACCCAGCGCCCGGGCGTGGAAGGCCCGCAGGTCGAACTCCTCGCCCCGGGCCTCGGCCGCCGCGCGGTGCTCGTCGCGGATCTGCTCCCACAGCCGCTGGCCGACCTTGTACGACGGCGCCTGGCCCGGCCAGCCGAGGTAGCGGTCCAGCTCGAAGCGCAGGAAGTCCGCGTCCATGTCCGCGTTCGAGGTCAGGAAGTGCCAGGCCTTCTCGGCGTCCCAGGTGCCGCCGCCCCACTCCTCCGGGCACGGCTTGCCCAGGTGCACGCCCAGGTCGAGGACGACGCGGGCCGCCCGCAGCCGCTGGGCGTCGAGCATGCCGAGCCGGTCACCCGGGTCGTCCAGGTGCCCGAGGTCGGCCATGAGGCGCTCGGCGTACAGCGCCCAGCCCTCGCCGTGGCCGGAGACCCAGCAGGCCAGGCGGCGCCACCGGTTCAGCGTGTCCGACGCGGACACCGCCGCGGCGCACTGCAGGTGATGCCCCGGCACCCCCTCGTGGTAGACGGTCGTCGTCTCGCGCCAGGTCGTGAACTCCGTGACGCCCGGCGGGACCGACCACCACATGCGGCCCGGACGGGAGAAGTCGTCGCTCGGCGGGGTGTAGTAGATGCCCCCGGTCTGGGTGGGAGCGATGCGGCACTCGACGGTCCGGACCGGGCCCTCGATGTCGAAGTGCGTGCCGGCCAGGGCCTCGATCGCCGCGTCGGCCGTGGTCTGCATCCAGGTGCGCAGCGCGTCGGTGCCGTGCAGCTGCCGCTCGGGGTCGGCGTCCAGCACCGCGACGGCGTCGGTGACGGTCGCGTCCGGGCCCGCGATCTCCCGGGCGACGGCCTCCTGCTCGGCCACGATGCGGGCCAGCTCGGCCAGCCCCCACTCGTAGGTCTCGTCCAGGTCGACCGTGGCGCCGAGGAACGCGCGGGAGGCCAGCGCGTAGCGCTCGCGGCCCACGGCGTCGTGCTCCGGGGCCTGCGGTGCGAGCTCGTGCTCCAGGAAGTCCGCCAGCTCGCCGTAGGCCGCGCACGCGGCGGCGGCACCCCGCTCCAGCTCGGCCCGCACGAGGCTGCAGGCGGCCGAGTCGTCCAGCACGCGCGCGGCGTCGTCACCCCGCACCAGGGCGGTGAACGTCGACTCCGGACCCGCGAGGTCGCGGGCCTGCCCGACGGCGGCGCGCACCTGACGGATCGCCGCCACGCGGCCCCGCTCGGCGCTCCAGCGCAGCGAGGCGGTGTAGCCGGCCAGCGCCTCCGGGACGGCGTTCAGCCGCGCGGCGATGTTCTCCCAGGCCTCCACGGTCCCGGTGGGGACGACGTCGAACACGTCGCGCAGCTCCTGGACCGGGGAGGCGATGTTGTTCAGCATCGCCTGCACCTCGCCCGCGGCGTGCAGCTCGAGGCCCAGGCCGATGCGCTCGCGCATCGCCGCCAGGGTGACCCGGTCCACGTCGTCGACGGGTGCCTCGCCGGCGGCCTCCAGCTCGTCGAGCTCGCGCAGGATCGCGCGGTCCAGGTCGGCACGTGCCTCGTGACCGGCGGGCGAGAAGTCCGGCAGCTCGTGGTCGTGCCCGGGCAGGCCCATGAACGAGGCCGCGATCGGGTCGAGCGCGGCGGACCGCAGGACGTAGGCGTCCGCGGCGGCGTCGAGGGCGGTGGGGGTGCGGGGCGCGGTGGCGCTCGAGGTGGCGGCGCCGAGGGTGTCGTGGGTCACCCGACCGAGGCTATCCCAGCGTGTCGAGGGGATTCCCTCCGGTCGTCCCCCGCCGTGGTCGCGGTGAGCAGCGCGCGGAGCCGTCGGCGGTGCTCCGTCGCGAGGCCGACGGCGTCGAACGCCTCCTCGGTGCGTGCCGCCACCTCGGCGACGAGCGGCGTCGTGCGTGACACCCAGGACTCCACCTGTGCCGTGGTCCACGTCTGCTGCCGGTCCGCCGTCGGTGCGTGGGACGGTCGGCCCGCCATCGCGCGGACGGACGCGGCGTAGTCGTCGGCCACGTCGTCCGGGGAGACACCCGCGTGCCCCAGCAGCAGGGCGCTGATCATGCCCGTGCGGTCGCGTCCCGCGGAGCAGTGCACGAGCACCCCGGGCCTGGCGTCCGCGACCGCCTCGAGGGCGGTGCGCACGAGGTCCGGCAGGATCCGCCAGTTGTGCGGCCAGTACTCCGGGGAGTCGAGGATCGGGAAGCAGGTCCGGCGGAACTCGGGGTCGGCGCGGTCCTCGGTGGGTGCCGCCACCACCGTGACGCCGTCGTGCGCCGCCTGCGGGACCACGGGGTCGCCGTCGCGGGGGCCGACCTCGTCGGCGCAGCGCAGGTCCACGACGGTGCGCACGCCCCAGGCACGGGCCGCCGTCCAGCCCGCCGCCGTGAGCCGTTCACGGCGCGGCCCGCGCGCGACCCGCCCCGTCAGCGTCCGGCCCGTCGGTGACAGTGGCGTCACCAGACCTCCGAGGTCACGGACGTTCGGGCAGCCGTCCCAGGGCAGGTCACGCATTCGCCCAACCTAGCGGGCGGCCGGGAGGGGCCGGGGGATCAGCGGGTCCGGCGGCGGACCTGGTCGGCCCAGTCGCGGTGGTAGCGGGCCACGACGTCGTCGGAGCCCGGGGCCCACCACACGGCGACGGGATCGCCCGGGCGCGGGCCGAGGGGGTCGCCGTCGGACACGAGCAGCGACCACGTGTCCTCGGCCGTGTCGCCGTCGCGGGGGTAGCTGAGCAGTCCCCGCAGCATGACGCCGTCGCCGACGGGACGTTCGGTGACCGTCACCGAGCCCGTCGTCGACCGGGCGTCCCGGCGCAGCGCCTCCACTCCTCGGGTCTCGCGGGCGAGCCGCTGGTCGTCGCGGTAGCGGACCAGGGCCGCCACGGCGGTGACCGCGAGCAGGGCGAGCAGTGCCAGCATCAGGCCCAGCTCGAGCTCACCGGAGGGGTTCTCGACCAGGCGCTGCGTCGCGTACACGCCGGCGCTCGCCGCCAGGGCGGGGGCCCACAGCCAGCGACGCAGCCAGCCGGGCCGCTCGGGGGTCGGCAGGTCGCCCAGCGGTGCGTCGACGGCGGCGGCCGAGTCCACCTGCTGCCAGCGCACGCTCACGACCGGAAGCTCCAGCGCCAGGCGTCCATGTTGTGGCGTCCGGACCGGCCGCCGAAGCTGCGGGCCGTGGCCGCACCGTTGCCGCGCAGGTTCCGGGCGTGGTTGGTCCACTCGTCCACGGGCGCGACGTCGTCGGGCAGGTCGTCCTGCGCCGACACGGCCGCCAGACCGGCCACGAGCGCGGCGACCTCGAGATCGTCGGGCGCCCCGCGCACCACGCGTACCTGGGGGGTCATGCGTCCTCCTCGTCGTCGGGGTCGTTGCCGAAACCCGGGGCCAGGCCGCGCGAGGCGGCCCACTCCATCACCTGGTACCCGCCCTCGGTCATCCGGGTCGCCGCGTCCTGACCGGCCTCGTCGAGCAGCTCGATGACGCCGTCGAGCGTCATCGACGCCCCGGGCGGCGGGTCGGCGACGACGAAGCCCAGGTAGAACACCTCCGCGGAGACCGTCCCCTCGGGCAGGTCCTCCGACTCGTCCTCGACCTGCGTGCCGGGCTCGGGCTCCCAGACCGACGTCGTCAGGTCCGGGTGCATCCCCAGCGCGTCGTGCAGCGTGTCGAACAGGGCGGCGTTGAGCGTGCCGACCTGGTTCTCCAGCGCGAGGATCCGCGGGTCCTCGTCGGCCTCGGTGGCGCCGAACTCGGCCCGCACCCCGACGGCCGCGTCGACGTACCGGTGCAGCGCCTCGGCGAGCGAGTCCACGGCGCGGTGCATCGGGTCCGGGTCGACGTCGCCCAGCGGCGCCGGTCCGTGGGTGGCGTCCTCGTGGCTCATCGCTCGATCTTCTCAGACACGTCCCTCACAGGGGGATGTTGCCGTGCTTCTTCGGCGGCAGGCTGGCGCGCTTGGTGCGCAGGGCTCGCAGCGACCGGACCACCTGGACGCGGGTCTCCGAGGGGCGGATCACCGCGTCGACGTAGCCTCGCTCGGCCGCGTCCCACGGGTTGACGATCGCGTCGGTGTACTCGTCGGTGAGCCGGGTCCGCTCGGCCTCGACGTCCTGCCCGTCCGCCGCCGCGGTCTTCAGCGCCCGCCGGTGCAGGATGTTCACGGCCCCCGAGGCGCCCATGACGGCGATCTGCGCCGTCGGCCACGCAAGGTTGACGTCGGCGCCCAGCTGCTTGGACCCCATGACGATGTACGCCCCGCCGTACGCCTTGCGGGTGATCACGGTGACCAGCGGCACGGTCGCCTCGGCGTAGGCGTAGATGAGCTTGGCGCCGCGGCGGATGATGCCGTCGTGCTCCTGGCCGACACCGGGGAGGAACCCCGGCACGTCGACGAAGGTCAGCACCGGGATGTTGAACGCGTCGCAGGTGCGCACGAAGCGGGCGGCCTTCTCCGAGGCGGCGATGTCCAGGGTGCCGGCCATCGACTGCGGCTGGTTGGCGATGACGCCGACGCTCTGACCCTCGACGTGGCCGAACCCGACGAGCACGTTCTGCGCGTACAGCGGCTGCACCTCGAGGAACGAGTCCGGGTCCAGGACCGTCTCGACCACCGTGCGCATGTCGTACGGCTGGTTGTCGCCGTCCGGGACGATCGCGTCCAGCGCCTCGTCGTCCGGCGTGGCCTCCAGCGCGGTCTCCTCCTCGGGCGGGAACGTGGGCGCGTCCGAGAGGTTGTTCTGCGGCAGGTACCCCACCAGGTGGCGCACGTAGTCGATCGCGTCGTCCTCGTCGGCACCCAGGTAGTGCGCGACGCCGGAGGTGGCGTTGTGCGTGTGGCCACCGCCGAGCGTCTCGAAGTCCACGTCCTCGCCGGTGACGGTCTTGATGACGTCCGGGCCGGTGATGAACATGTTCGACGTCTGGTCGGCCATGACGATGAAGTCGGTCAGCGCCGGGGAGTACACGGCGCCGCCGGCGCTCGGCCCGAGGATGAGCGAGATCTGCGGGACGACGCCCGAGGCCGCGACGTTGCGGCGGAACATCTCGGCGAACTGCGTCAGCGCGGCCACACCCTCCTGGATGCGGGCCCCGCCGCCGTCGGAGATGCCGATGATCGGCACCCCGATCCGCAGCGCGAGGTCCTGGACCTTGGCGATCTTCTCGCCGTGCACCTCGCCGAGAGACCCGCCGAAGACGGTGAAGTCCTGGGAGAACACGCAGACCTGGCGGCCGTCGATGGTGCCGTGGCCGACCACGACACCGTCGCCGGGCAGGCGCTTGCTGTCCATGCCGAAGTTGCGGCTGCGGTGCATCGCCAGGGCGTCCAGCTCGGTGAAGCTGCCCTCGTCGAGCAGGTCGTCGATGCGCTCGCGGGCGGTCTTCTTGCCGCGCGCGTGCTGCTTGGTGCGGGCGTTCTCCTCGGGCTCGGTGACCGCGGCCGCGCGGCGTCGGTCGAGCTCGGCGAGCTTCTCGGCAGTGGTCTTCACACTGGCGACCCTAGGACTCCCCGGCGCGCGGGGCGATGCGCGACAGGCCGTGTCGACCCCGGTGATCTTGGAGGATTCCTACAACTCGACCCGAATGGTCCCGAGAACCCGCCGCGAGGCACCACGATGGAGACATGACGCGCCCACCTCTCGACGTCGCCGCGCTGCGACCCGTCCTGCTCGCTCCGACCGGACCCCTCGCCCGGGTCGACCTGGTGGAGACCGCTGCGTCGACCAACAGCGACCTCGTCGCCCGGGCGCGCGCCGGGACGCAGATCCCCGCGGCGCTCGTCGCCGAGCACCAGCAGGCGGGGCGCGGTCGGGCCGGCCGGGCGTGGCAGACGCCGCCGCGGGCGGCGCTGACGGTGTCCTTCCTGCTGCGCCCCCAGGTCCCGGCCGACGAGCTCGGCTGGGTGCCGCTGCTGACCGGGCTGGCCCTGGCGCGCACGCTGCGCGCCGAGGGGGTGTCGGCCTGGGTCAAGTGGCCCAACGACGTGCTGCTGCCGGCCCCCTCGGAGTGCGAGGGACTCGGCCGGCACCGCAAGGTCGCGGGTGTCCTGGCCGAGGTGGTGCCGGACGCCGCCCCGGCCGACCCCGGGGAGGGCCACGAGGGCACCGCCGTCGTGGTGGGCGTGGGGCTCAACGTGGACCAGTCCGTCGACGAGCTGCCGGTGCCGGCCGCGACGTCGTTGGCGCTGGCGGGCCAGGAGCTCGACCGCGGTGAGCTGCTCGTCGGGCTCACGGGGGAGCTCTTCACGCTGGTCGCCCGCTGGGAGGCCGCCGGGGGCGACGCGGTCGAGGCCGGGCTCGCGGGGGAGTACGCCGAGGTCAGCGCCACGCTCGGCCGGGCCGTGCGGGCCGAGCTCGCGGGCGGTGGCGACGTCGTCGACGGCGAGGCCGTCCGGGTGGCCGACGACGGGGCGCTCGTCCTGGCCACGGCCGCCGGGGAGCGAGTCGTCACCGCGGGCGACGTGCACCACCTGCGCGCGGTCTGAGTCCCGGCGCGGACCGCCCCCGGACGTCCAGGTCCCGCACAGGTGACCCCCGTTACAGTGGCCCCGTGACGAGCCAGACCTCCCCCGACCCGCGTGATCGCACCGCTCAGGAGCGTGCCGACACGGCCCGCCGCACCGACGAGGCCATCCTGGGCGGGCCGCGGGTGTACACGCTGGCCGACCTCGTGGCGGGGACGGGGCTCTCCACGGAGTTCGTCGAGAACTACTGGCGCTGGCTGGGTCTGCCGGTCACCCACCCGGAGGAGGCGCGCTTCACGGCCGCCGACATGGAGTCGCTGCGCGAGATCGGCACCCTCATCGAGGAGGGGCAGCTCGACCAGCAGGCGCAGATGACCCTCGTCCGGTCCCTGGGGCACACCTCGGACCGCCTGGCGCTGTGGCAGGTGGAGGCGTTCGTCGAGCACCTGGGTCGTCGCTACGCCCTGGACGACGTCAGCGCGCGCCTGGCCGCGGTGGACCGGATCCCCGGGTTCGCCGACGTGCTGGCCCGGCAGCTCGAGCACGCCTGGCGCCGCCAGCTCGCCGCGCTCATGGGCCGGTTCGCCACCGAGTTCGGCAGCTCGAACGAGGCCCGGCTGCCGGGTGACCAGCTGCCGCTGCGCCGGGCGATCGGGTTCGCCGACATCGTGTCCTTCACCAAGCGCACGGCCGGCCTCGGGTCGCAGGAGCTGTCCGAGTACGTCCAGCTCTTCGAGTCCCGCGCCCGGGACGTCATCACCGAGGCCGGCGGTCGCGTGGTCAAGACGATCGGGGACGCCGTGCTGTTCGTCGCCGACGACGTCGCCACGGGCGCCGAGTGCGCCCTCGGGCTGGCCGCGCCCCACTCCACCGACGAGATCCCCGTGCGCGTCGGGTTCGTCTGGGGGCGCGTCCTGTCGCGGTTCGGCGACGTGTTCGGCCCGGACGTGAACCTGGCCTCGCGCATCTCGGAGCTGGCCGAGCCGGCGACCGTGCTCGTCGACCCGCCGACGGCCGCCCTGCTGGCCTCGTCGGCGCGCTACGCCCTGACGGCGCAGGCGCCGCGGGAGGTCCAGGGCCTGGGGGAGATCACCCCGGTGCGCCTGCAGCGCGCCTACACCGGCTGAGGCCTCAGAGCAGCACCGGCTCGGGGTCCCGCGGCTCCGGGTCGGGGGCGATGAGTCCCTCGTCGTCGAACCGGACGTTCCCGACGCGGGGTCCGATCGGCCGGGTGTGCATCGGTGCCGAGGGGTTCTCCAGGAGGGCGCTCGCGTGCTCGGCGTCGACGGACGGGTCGAGCCACGCGTCCCACGCCTGCCGCGGCAGGGCCACCGGCATCCGGTCGTGGATGCGTTCGAGGCCGTCCGCCGCCGCGGTGGTGATGACGGTCGTGGAGACGAGCCACCGGTCGGGGTCGTCGTCGGCGCGGGTGGGGTCCCGCCAGAACTCGTAGAGCCCCGCGAAGGCGGCGACCTCACCCTCGGCGGGCCGGATCCAGTACGCCTGCTTCGGGGTCCTGCGGGTGCCGGGCGGAGCCTCGAGCCTCCGCCACTCGTAGTACCCGTCGGCGGGGACGAGGCAGCGCCGGACGCCCAGCGGCTTGGCGAACGCGGACTTCTCCAGGAGGGTCTCGCGGCGGGCGTTGATCATGCGGGCGCCGATCCCGGGGTCCTTCGCCCAGGAGGGGACGAGCCCCCACCGGGCCACCTGCAACGAGCGGGTGATCTCCCCGGCGGTGGTGCCGCCGTCGGGCAGGGGTTCGCGCCGGGGACGTTCGACGACGATGCGCACCGAGTCGGTCGGGGCGACGTTCCAGCGTGGCCCGAGCAGGCGGGCGTCGTCCGCGATCTCGGCGACGGCGAGCTCGTCGGCGAGGTCCTGGGCGTCGGTGAAGGAGGCGAAGCGGCCGCACATGAGGTCATCGTCCCCCGGACCGCCGACATCGGCGGTGAGAGGGGTCACGGCGAGCGGCCCTCGTGATCGTCGTATCGTTTCGATAGCATGAAGCCCATGCCCGAGAAGACCACCGTGCTCCAGCGCGCCCGCTCGCCGTTCCGCTGGATCCTCATGCTCGGTGCTCTCGCGGCCCTGCCGGCCTTCACGGTCGACATGTATCTGCCGTCGCTGCCCGAGGTCGCCGACGACCTCGGCTCCACGGCCTCCTACGCCCAGCTGTCCGTCTCGGTGATGCTCATCGGCGGCGCCGCCGGCCAGCTCGTCATCGGGCCGCTCTCGGACCGGTTCGGACGCCGCGCCCCGCTCGTGTGGGGGCTGGCGCTGCACGTGGTGACCTCGCTGCTGTGCGCCCTGGCGCCCACGATGTCGGCACTCATCGTCCTGCGGCTGCTGCAGGGGTTCTTCAACGCCGCCTGCACCGTGGCCGCGATGGCCGTGGTGCGCGACCGCTTCGTCGGGGCGGAGGCCGCCCGCATCCTGTCGCGGCTCATGCTCATCATCGGCGTGGCGCCGATGCTCGCGCCGACCTTCGGCTCCGCGGTCGCCGCCGCCGCGGGCTGGCGCTGGGTCTTCGCCGTCCTCGCGGTCGGCGGGGCGAGCCTGGCCGTGGTCGTCTGGCGCGCCATGCCCGAGACGCTGCCGGCGGCACGCCGCCAGCCCGGCGGAGCCGGCAGCGTGCTGCGCGGCTACCGGGACCTGGTGCGCGACCGGCACTTCATGGGGCTCGCGGTCCTGCCCGGCCTCGGCCAGGCCGTGCTCATGAGCTACGTCGTCGGCTCGCCGTTCGTCTTCCAGGAGTACTACGGCCTCAGCCACACCCAGTTCTCCCTCCTCTTCGCCCTCAACGGTCTCGGCCTGGTCGTCTCGGCCCAGATCAACGCCGCCCTGGTGCGCCGGGTCGCGCCGATCCGCCTGCTGCGGGCCGCGCTGGTGCTGCAGGGCGTGTTCGCCGTGGGGCTGGTCGTGGTCGCGCGGACGGAGTTCGGGGGCCTGCTCGGCCTGCTGGCGCTGCTGTGGATCGTGCTCGCCTTCCAGGGGCTCATCCCCGCCAACGCCTCGGCGATCGCGCTGTCCCGCCACGGTGAGCGGGCCGGGTCCGCGGCCGCCGTCATCGGCGCCGTGCAGGCCGGGACCGCCGGTGCCGTCTCGCCGCTCGTCGGTGTCCTCGGCGGTGACGCCGTCGCGATGACCACGGTCATGCTCGGGGCGTGGACCGCGGCGATCTGCGTGCTCGCCTTCGCCACGCCCGCCTTCCGCCGTGGCGGGTGGGTCCACCTCGCCTGAGCCCGGGACACGCCGTCGACCGCCCGTGCGAGGAGGCGTCGGTTTAGGGTGACAGGGTGAAGGAATCCAGTCCCCGGCATCTCGGACACCTTGCCGGGCACCCAGTACTGCGCTGGGTCGCCCTGGGGGTGACCGCGGTCCTCGCGCTGGTCGGAGCGGCCTCGATCGCCGCCTACGTGGACCTCAAGTCGCAGATCGAGGTCTCCGACGTCGACGCGTTGATCGGCCGGCAGCGACCGGAACGCGACCCGGTGGCCGCGGCCTCCGACGAGCCGGCCGACCCGAGCGACCCCTTCGCCGGCCAGGACCGGAACATCCTGGTCATGGGGACCGACTACCGCGACGCGGAGAACGCCGCGATCGCCGGCTCCGGGGACGAGTTCCACTCCGACAGCACGCTGGTGATGCACATCAGCGGCGACCGGACCCGTATCGAGGCGATCTCCATCCCGCGCGACTCGCTCGTGGACATCCCGTCCTGCCCCCGCCCCGACGGCAGCTCCACCGCGCCCCAGAGCAACGCGATGTTCAACACCGCGTTCTCCCTGGGCGGGGGACCGGAGCAGGACCTCACCGCGGCTGCGGCCTGCACGCTCCTGACCGTCGAGTCGCTCACCGGCCTGACGATCGACGACCACGTCGTGGTCAAGATGGCCGGCGTGGTCGACATCGTCGACGCCCTCGGCGGGGTGCCGATGTGCCTGCCGGAACCGGTGATCGGCGACTCGCGGTACAGCGACCTCGAGCTCGACGCCGGACGCCAGGTGCTGGACGGTGAGACCTCGATCCAGTTCCTGCGGGTGCGCAAGGGCGAGGGCATGGGGCTCGAGCTGGGTAGCGACCTGCGGCGCATCGAGCGTCAGCAGGCGTTCGTGGACTCCATGCTCCGCGAGGTCCTCGACCAGAACCTCATCACCAACACCCCGAAGCTGTACCGGATGGTGCGGGCGTCGCTGAAGTCGATGTCCACCAGCCCGGAGCTGGCGAGCCCCAGCGCGCTGGCCGGTCTGGCCTGGAGCCTGCGCAACGTCGACCCGTCCAGCATCGTCTTCGAGTCGGTCCCGGTGGTCGAGGCCCCCACCGACGCCAACCGCGTGGTCTGGACCCACGAGGCGGCCGACCTGTGGCAGCGGTTCGCCGACGACGTCCCGCTGCACGGCGAGCCCACGCCCACACCCACGCCGAGCGACTCGCCCGAGGACGGTGTGGTCGAGGCGGAGACCACCGCCGACGAGGGCACCGGGTCTGCGGGGTCCGACGGCGCGGTCGACGAGTCCGGTGACGGCGCCGGCGGGGGTGGCCAGGGCGGCACCGTGAGCGCGGACAACCCCGGCACCTCCGACCCGTCGCCGAGCCCGTCGCCCAGCCCGTCGCTGCTGCCCGGCGTGTGCGGCTGAGCGACGGCGTCCTCGTCGGGTGCCCGGTGTGCTGGTCCTCCTCGCGGGTTTCGGCCTCGGGCTGTCCCTGATCCTGGCCATCGGCGCCCAGAACGCGTTCGTGCTGCGCCAGGGGGTGCGCCGCGAGCACGTCGGCGTCGTGGTGCTCGTGTGCGCCGCCTCCGACGCCGTGCTGTACGCGGCCGGGGGAGCGGGCCTCGGCGCGCTGGTCGAGCGCAACCCCGTCATCGTCGACGTCGCGCGCTGGGCGGGTGCCGCCGTCGTGCTCGGGTACGGGGCGCTCGCCGCCCGGCGGGCGCTGCGCGGCGAGGAGGGACTGCGCGTTGCCACCGACGGCGCGTCCGGTGACGAGGGGCGGCGCCTGCGCCCCGTGCTGCTGACGGCCCTCGCGCTGACCTGGCTCAACCCGCACGTCTACCTGGACACCGTGGTCCTGCAGGGATCGGTGGCGGCCACCTACGGGGACGACCGCTGGCTGTTCAGCGCCGGTGCCGTGCTCTCCAGCATCGTGTGGTTCACCGCGCTGGGCTACGGAGCCCGCCTGCTGGCTCCGGTGCTGCGCCGGCCGGGGGCGTGGCGGGTCGTCGACGGCGTCATCGCGGTGATCATGGTGGCCGTCGCGGTCTCGCTCGTCGCCGGCGCCTGACCCCGCCTCGCCCGGTCCCGTCCCGGGCCGCCGCGTCGCTCAGGTCGCCACGTCGCCCGAGTCGCCACGTCGCCCGGGTCGTACCTTCCGTCACGTGGTCGTACCCGCGGGGTACGACCACGTGACGGAAGGTACGACCTCGGCAGGGGTCAGGGTCGGTCCCTGCCGAGTCAGGACCGTGTGCCGCGGGTCAGGGCGATGCGCGGCGAGTCAGGACTCGGGTCAGCGGGTCAGCGCGGCCAGCCGCTCGATGCCGTCGCGCAGCACCTCGGGCTGCTTGACGAACGTGAACCGCACCCGGGAGCGCATCGTCTGCGCCGCCGTCGACCCGGGTCGGCAGAACGCCGAGACCGGTACGCCGACCACTCCCACCAGCTCGGGCAGCCGCAGGCACAGCTCGTGGCCGTCCTCGAGACCGAGCCGCTCCATGTGCGCCGCGCCGTCGGCCACCACGAAGTAGGTGCCCTGCGGGACGACGACGTCGAAACCGGCCCGCTCCAGGCCGGCGCAGAGCAGGTCGCGGCGTTCCGCCAGGGAGGCCGCCAGGGCGCGCGGGGTCTCCTCGTCGGCCAGCGCGAGGGCGATCGCCGGTTGGAACGCCGACCCCGAGGTGTAGGTCATGAACTGCTTGAGCGTGCGCACCGCCGTGATGAGGTCCGCGGGGCCGTGCATCCAGCCGACCTTCCAGCCGGTGAGGCTGAACGTCTTGCCCGAGCTCGACACCGTCAGGGTTCGCTCGGCCATCCCCGGCAGCGTGGCGATCGGGACGTGCACGGCGTCGTCGAACACCAGGTGCTCGTAGACCTCGTCGGTGAGCACGAGGGTGTCGCGCTCGCGGGCGACGGCGGCGACCTGCTCCAGCTCGGCGCGCGTCAGCACGGTGCCGGTCGGGTTGTGCGGGGTGTTGACCAGGATCATCGCCGTGCGGTCGGTCGCCGCGGCGCGCAGGGCGTCGGCGTCCAGGCGCAGGTCGGCGGTGAGCGGCACGGGGACGTGGGTGGCGCCGGCCATGGCGATCGCGGCGGCGTGGGAGTCGTAGTACGGCTCCAGGGTGATGACCTCGTCGCCCGGCCCGGTCAGCGCGAGGATCGCGGCGGTGAGCGCCTCGGTCGCCCCGGTGGTGGCCAGGACCTCGGTGTCCGGGTCGACGTCGAGGCCGTAGCGGCGGCGCTGGTGGTCGGCGATGGCGTGGCGGAGCTCGGGCACGCCGTCGCCGGGGGCGTACTGGTTGCGACCGGCGTCGATGGCGGCCTTGGCGGCCTCCTTGACGTAGTCCGGGCCGTCGACGTCGGGGAAGCCCTGGCCGAGGTTGACCGCGCCGGTGCGGTTCGCCAGCACCGTCATCTCGGCGAAGATCGTCTGGGCGATCGTCCCGTCGTCGGAGAGCAGGCCGGTGGCGGCGGCGACCTGGCGCCACCGAGGTGTGGACGTCATGCAGGCGACACTACCGACGGAGGTCGGTCGGCGGGCTGGACCGAGCCGGGTATCGGACCGCCGGGCATCGTGCACCGCTTCCCCGCGGTGCTGCATCGATCTCTGGCGACGTTGCTCGGGCGCCATGTCACCGGCGCACGCCCGTCAGGGCACCTCATACCCCTCCGCGGTTTTCGCCAGGTGGGTGCTGAGAAGCCGATCGAGCACGCGAGCTCTCCAGCGGACGGTGGGAATGATCGTGATCAGGCCGAGTGCGACAAAGACTGCGCCGCTGACCAGGAAGTCGCTCGCTCCGAGGTCTTGAGGACCCGTCGCCGGGCCTTCGAAGATCGACACGATGAAGTAGATGCATCCAAGAAGTGCGGAGGCGATTCCGACTCCGACCAACAGTCCTGAGACGAACCGCCTCCCTGGCGCCTTCTTCCACAGCTTCTGCCTCAGATGGTTGTCCCGTTCCAGAACCGTCTCCCTCTGGATCTGTCGAATCTCCTCGGCGATCCGCTCATCCAGCACGCCGGTGGCCTGGCCCTGTTCGGCCAGCGTCGCGCGGAGCGTGGCCAGTCGTTGCAGCCGGTGGAGCTTACGAGCGGAGAACTCGCCAGACCACGCTCGGGAGAGCAACGCGAGGATGGGGGCGGCGATCGCCGCGACCCCTGCCAGCAGCGTCGCAACCGTGGTCATCACTTCCATCGGACTTCACGCTAGCCATGCTCGGTGGTCCTCGCCTCGGGGATCTCGGCTCGCGACAGTGATGCCGGACGAGCCCGGTCCTGCGGTCACACCGGTTCCGCCCCGCTCGCAGTTGTCCACAGGGTGGATGGCCCCAGGCGCAGCGGGCGGGAACTTCGCTACGCTCGGTCGCGCTTGAGTGGATTTGCCCGATTGACCCCGACGGAGAGGTTCCACGGGTGGACGCCGACGTTCTGACCCACGACGAGGCGGGCAGCCTGCTGACCGGCGAGGTCCGCGAGCTCGTGCGCCGCCGTGGCATCGACCCGGTGACCGATCGCCACGGACTCGACCGCCTGGTCGGGGAGGCCGTGGCCGACTACGGGGACCGGGCCACCCTCGGGGTCGTTCCGCCGCTGGTCGACCCGGCTGCCACCACTCGTGCGCTCATCGACACCTTCGGCGGGTTCGGTCCGTTGCAGCCCTACCTCGACGATCCGGAGATCGAGGAGATCTGGATCAACAACCCGGCCCAGGTGTTCGTCGCGCGTCGCGGAGTCAGCGAGCTGACGACGACGCTGCTCACGGGCCAGCAGGTCCGGGACCTCGTCGAGCGGATGCTCAAGTCCTCGGGGCGCCGGCTCGACCTGAGCTCGCCGTTCGTCGACGCCACCCTGCCTGGCGGCGAGCGCCTGCACGTGGTGATCCCGGACGTCACCCGCGAGCACCTGGCTGTCAACATCCGCAAGCACGTCGTGCGTGCCCACCACCTCGACCACCTCGTCCGCCTCGGCTCGTTGACCGCGCACGCTGCCGCCTTCCTCGACGCGGCCGTCCGTGCGGGGGCCAACATCCTGGTCTCCGGTGCCACGCAGGCGGGCAAGACGACGATGCTCAACGCTCTGGCGGGGTCCACGCCGGCCGGTCAACGCGTCATCTCGTGCGAGGAGGTCTTCGAGCTGCGACTGCCCGTGCGCGACCACGTCGCGATGCAGTGCCGGCAACCGAGTCTCGAGGGGACCGGGGAGATCCCGTTGCGTCGTCTGGTCAAGGAGGCGCTGCGGATGCGGCCGGACCGCATCGTCATCGGAGAGGTGCGGGAGGCCGAGAGCCTCGACATGCTCATCGCCTTGAACGCGGGCGTCCCCGGGACGGGAACCGTGCACGCGAACTCGGCCCGTGAGGCGATCACCAAGATGTGCACGCTTCCGCTGCTCGCCGGTGAGAACATCTCGGACCGGTTCGTCACGCCGACCGTCGCGAGCGCGCTCGACGTGGTCGTGCACCTCGGGGTGACGCCGGGAGGTGTGCGGCAGTGTCGCGAGATCGTGGTGGTGACGGGACGGGTCGAGGAAGGGCGGGTCGAGACGGCCCAGCTCTTCCGTCGCAGGCCCGCCTCGGCCGGTGGTGAGCTCGTGCGCGGGGACGGCTTCCCGGCCGAGGTCGAGAAGTTCGAGCGTGTCGGCGTCGACGTGCACGCGCTGCTGGCCGGGGAGCGCTGATGGGTGTGGTCGTCGGGCTCGTCGGCGGCGCCGGGCTGTTCTGCCTCTGGTGGTCCTGCTGGGAGCAGCCGGAGCGCGGCCGGCGGCACAGTCGCCGACACCGCACGGTGCAGGACCTGCTCGTCCAGGCCGGTGCGCCGACGGTGACCCCGGCGGCCCTCTACGTCCTCAGCATCGGGCTCGCCCTCGTCGTCCTCCTCTTCGGGCTGGTGCTGACGCGGTCCCCGGCCATCGCCGCCTGCTTCGCGGTCATGGCGGTCGTGGCGCCGGAGGCGCTGGTCCGGGCACGGGCACGCCGACGCCGCGACGACCTGCGCGAGGTGTGGCCGGACGTCGTCGACCACCTCGCCAGCGGCGTGCGGGCCGGTCTCTCCCTGCCGGAGGCGGTCGCGCAGCTCGGCGAACGTGGGCCGCAGGCCCTGCGGGAGCCGTTCGCCCAGTTCGCTGCCGACCACCGGGCGACCGGGCGCTTCGGCGAATGCCTCGATCTCCTCAAGGACCGCCTCGCCGACCCTGTGGCTGACCGCATCATCGAGGCCCTCCGCCTGACACGTGAGGTCGGCGGGACGGACCTCGGTCGGTTGCTGCGCAGCCTGTCGAGCTTCCTGCGCCAGGACCTGCAGACCCGTGGCGAGCTCGAGGCGCGTCAGTCCTGGACGGTGAACGGTGCGCGGGTGGCAGCCGCCGGACCGTGGGTCGTGCTGGCCCTGCTCGCCAGTCGTCCGGAAACGGCGCAGGCGTACAACTCGGCGGCAGGGGTCGCGGTGCTGCTGACCGGTGCGGCCTGCTCCGTCGTGGCATACCGCGCGATGCGCCGGATCGGCCGGCTGCCCGAGGAAGGTCGGGTGCTGCGATGACGCCGATCGTGACCGGTGCCCTGCTGGGCCTCCTCGCGGGATGCGGCCTGCTGCTGGTGGCTTCCGGCGTCCGGGGGCGACGGATCAGGCTCGACGAGCGGCTCGCCCCGACCCTGCGGCCCCGGGACGCGACCTCGGGGCTGCTGCGCGAGCAGGCGACGCGCGGCCCTCTCGGGGTGCTCGAGCAGCTCCTCGCCCCGTGGGTCGAGGACGCCGCCGCGTGGTTCGAGCGGTTCGGCTCGACGCGAGAGGACGTCCAGCGTCGGCTGGACCGTGCCGGTCTGCGCGAGACCGTCGAGCAGTTCCGCGCACGGCAGCTCGTGTGGACGACGTTGGGTCTGGCCGGCGGTCTCCTGCTGGCTGTCCTGCTCGCCGCGACCCGAGGCTCCTCGGTCGTCGTGCTGGCCGTCCTGGTGCTGCTCGCCGGTGCGACCGGCTTCGTCGGCTGTGACCAGAGGCTCTCCGGTGCTGCACGGCGGCGGGAGGAGCGGATGCTCGCCGAGTTCCCCACCGTCGCAGAGCTTCTGGCGCTCGCAGTCACGGCCGGCGAGGGGCCGGTGCCGGCGCTCGAGCGGGTCGCGACGACTGCCCGGGGCGAGCTGTCCGGCGAGTTCTCCGCGATGCTGGCCGACGTCCGGGCGGGAGCCCCGATCACGGCCGCTCTCACGGCGATGGCCGACCGCACCGGTCTGCCGACGCTGTCACGGTTCGCCGAAGGCGTGGCCGTCGCGCTGGAGCGCGGCACACCTCTGGCAGACGTCCTCCGTGCCCAGGCACAGGACGTCCGGGAGTCCGGGCGTCGGGCGCTGATGGAGGCCGGCGGGAAGAAGGAGGTCGCCATGATGGTGCCCGTCAGGTGGTGTTCCCTCCCATGAAATTCCGGATACTGCCTGCTCCGGGAGTGAGGACCGTCCGCGTGGGAATTTCGCCCGCCCAGACCCCGCCGTCCACCGGGTAGGGGTCAACAAAACGGCTAGCCTGCACTTGTGGTGGAATTTTGGGTCGTCGTAGCAACCGTCCTACCTGTGCTAGCGCTGCCGGTCACTATCAATGCGCGAACCGAGATTGTTCGCTCGCTCTCCGCGACTGTAGGGGCGGCGCGGAGCATTGCGATCTCGAGGGCGTCGGCCCTTGTGCTCGCGTTTGGTGCGGAACTGGTTTCCCTTATCGCGATTCTGCGACTGGCGCGTGGCGAACAGGTCGCGGAATGGAGTCAACAGTTTGCCCTAGCGGCCGTTATGGTACTGGCGGTAGCAGTTCTCCTTGAGCCCGTGATGATCTTGGCGGTCATTGCGTTCGCAGGCAACTCACGAGATGCCCGCAAGATTATCTGGCGCCTTAGACGCCACCGGGCGAAGATGCGCTTTGAGTATTGGAAGCTTAGGGCCAAGGGCAAGCGTCAGGAAGGCCTCTTGAAGGAGGCTCGTGAGCGGCTGGAACGAGTGAGATTGCGTGCGGAAGAGCATGGCCTGTTTGATTCAACCGTTCCTTTTGGTCCACGCGACTTTGAGAACGCCATGCTCTACTATGAAGCACGGTCCGACGTCGATCGAGCCTCGGTGCGGCAAAGTGCTTTCCCCCAGCGATTAGAGGACGCTCGAGCACACACCGACAACGCGGTTCGGAGGGACATTAGGGAGACGCGACGTGTTCAACAGCAGTTGGCCAAGGAGCGAATGGAGATACTGGCTGAACTGCTTCCGGGTGCGTCAGTGCGGCCTGAGAAGTTGACTGGTTCTAGTGCGCCACCCGGACCGAACAAGATGAGGCGTCGCCGCCTGGTCGGACAGGCCGGACGCTCGGTCGATCACCGGCGATTGCTCCGCCGGTCGCAGCGTCACGACTAGCAGTTCTCGCCAGACCGGGTGCCTTCGCCTCGGCGCGGCTCGTCGAGGTTCGACACGCCGGGAACGGGTGAAGATCTTCCGGGCCGCCCGCCACTTGCCGGGCTTCGGTCGCTCACGAGAATGACCGGAAAGCACCTTGAACCGGCCCGGCTGTCGGCCCCTGGTGGCACCATTACGGGCATGGCAGACACAGCGCGGAATCCCGACAGCCTCCCGACTCCCGCCGACCCGTCAGGGCCGTGCCCGCGGTGCGGACGCATTTCCAACTTCACCGTGGAAGGAGAGGGAGTGGTCCTGCGCAGGGGCAGGGGTTCTGCGGCCGACCTGCATGAGCGCGTCGACGTCCTGACTTGCAACGGCTGCACCGACCGTACGGTCGTGGTCACCGAGCGGTACGGCCATATGGAAAGGAACCTGCAACATGTCTACCCGCCGCCGGGTGCGGGCGTCCTGGACCCCCAGGTCCCACTCGCCGTCGCGTCGGCGTACGACGAGGGCATGCGCTGCCTGAGCATCGGGGCGAACCGCGCAGCCGCCGTGATGTTTCGCTCCGCCTTGCACCTCTTCATCAAGGACAAGGGAGACGACGAGGCCAAGAATGAGCGACACCTGAAGCCCGCGCTGAAGCACATGAAGTCCTCTGGCAAGCTGCACGAGGGCCTGTGGGACTGGGCCGACCACCTGAACCAGCTCGGTAACGAGGGAGCGCACCCGGAGGACTACGACGAGGTCACCGCCGCCGAGGCAAGTGGCCTCGGGAGGTTCGTACGACAGTTGATCCACCTGACGTACGAGATGCCTGCGCAGCTCAAACGCGACCAGGGCATCCCACTTGACGGCGAGAACGAAGCCTGACCGGACCGGCCAGGCTGGCGACCTCCACCCCAGCCAGACACGGGTTGTTGATTCCAGCCCAATCTTCCCAATCGACCAGTGGCGGCAGACCCGGCCGTCGCCCGGGCCTTGGGGTCATGCCCGGCGGCGTCGGTCGGTGCTTGAGCGCTCGGGTGCCGCACGCCGCCGGACGTGCTGCGCGCCACCGTGCCCCTCGACCGTGCCGATCTCCTTGGGCAGTGGGTCCCCCTCCGAGAGTCCGAGTGCAGCTCGGTAGGCGGCGTCCCGAGCGCGCTTAGCCTTCTCGGCCTTGCCCAGCCGCTCCCTCTCCGTCAACTTCCCCTTGCGCTTCGCCACGATGCCCTCCCGGGGGTCACCTTGGACGCTACCCGGACGCCCCGACGCCCGCTGCGCGGCAAAGTGGGACGATAACGAGGACCTTGTCCGGCGGTGACGTCGCGTGGTCCGATCGTCGTGTAGGCGTGCCCCTGAACACGTCCGTCACGGACCGACCCCCGCGTTCCTCGTGCTCGAGGCGGGGGTCGGTCTGTGTTCACACGCGTTTAGTCCGTCTCGTGAGTCTACTTGTTGCAGGGGTGGCTGCTGTGCTTTCGTGGAACTTGTAGGGCACACCGCACCGGTACCCGCCAGCCGCCAGGGCAGGCAGAGTCCCGAGTCAACGGAAGCGCCGCGAATGCCGCGGACGGCCAGCCGCCAGGGCAGGCTCCCGATCCCGAAGCGAGGCGACGCCTCGTGGGCTAACGACGGATCTTTCAGGGACCTGACCCATGCCTACTCAAGCGACCGCTCGATGGACCTACCGTCCGCTGAGCGAAGCCCAGATCTCAGCACTCGCCACGCTGCTGTTCGGCGACGAGAAGCCGACCACCGACACCCCGCCCGCGACGCAGCGTCGGGGAGGTGGCCCGCGATGAACTCACGGCTGCCCTCCCAGGACGGCGAAGTTCGCTACTTCGGCCCCGACACCAACTACAAGCCCACGGCCTGGATGCTCGCCCAGGTGGACGAGTGCCACCGCCGGGTCTCCCGCGAACTCAACCGTCTGCCGGTCGGGTCCTGGCCCGCCGCGTGCACGATGATGCTCTGCAAGCCGGTCGGCCCTCTCTGCGACCCCTTCGAGGGGCGCACCTGCGACAGGTGCCGTACCTACGTCCCGCCGGTGTCCCGAGGCTCCAAGCCCGGCGACTTCCAGGTCATCCGGTTCCAGCTCCTGCACTTCCAGCCGGGCAGGCCCCGGGTGCGGGTCTTCGTGGTCGGTGGCCTGTGCCGCGCCTGCTTCGAGGCTGAGGTCGACGGGGGTGACCGCTGATGGCTCCCCGTCTCGACTCCCGCACGCTGCAGGCCGTCCGCGCTCACGGAACTTCCGACACCCCGGCGGACGCACCGGCGACCACTCCCGATTCACGGGACGGCCAGCGCGACCCCTTCGCTGGGCTGCCGGAGGGCGTGCGGCTGTTCCCGCTCCGCCGGGTGACGTCGGACGGCGAGTGCACCTGCAGCCGCGACCACTGCGCGAGTGCCGGCAAGCACCCCACGATCACCGGCTGGGAGGCGAGGGCGACCTCCGAACCCGCGGAGGTCCGGCGCTGGCTCGACCGCTTCGGCGGCAACCTCGGGGTCGCCTGCGGGCCGTCCGGGCTCGTCGTCCTGGACGCCGACCGCAAGCGAGAGCTCGAGCGGCTCTGCAAGGCGTACGGCCACGACGTGCCAAGCACGTTCAAGGTCAGGACCGGCAAGGGCTTCCACTACTGGTTCCGAGTGCCCGACGACGTCGAGGTGCGCAACTCCGACGCGCTGCGTGCTCTCGGGTTCGAGGTGGACGTCCGTGGTGCAGGCGGGTTCGTCGTCGCGCCTGGCTCCACTCACGTCTCTGGACGCCGCTACGAGGTCGCCGACGACACCGAGCCGCAGTCGCTGCCGGACTGGGTGCTCGAACTGCTGCAGGCCACCACCCCCGACCCGGGGGACGACGGCGACGCGCCGGTCAGCGAGGCTCAGGCCCTGGCTGCGCTCGACGCGGCTTGCGAGGACCTCGCCGACGCCGTGAACGGGCAGCGCAACGGGACCCTCAACGCGAAGGCGTACTACCTCGGCCGGATGGTGGGGGGTGGCCTGCTGGACCGGGCCGAGGTCGAGGAGCGCCTCACCGAAGTCGCGCTCGAAGCCGGGCTCGGGAAGGACGAGACCCGCGCGACGCTCCGCTCCGGCCTCCGCCGCGGCGAGGCCCGGCCCCGCAAGGTCGCCGACGACGACTCCGACGCCGAACCGCCGTCCACGCTCACGGCGCTCGACTGGGCCGAAGCCTGGCGGCAGTACCGCGAGGGCGGCAGCTCTGAGGACTGGATCGTCTACCCGCTGCTGCCCGCACGGCGGCTTGTGGTCCTGTACTCGCTGCCCAAGGTCGGCAAGTCGCTGCTCATGCTCGAGGTCGCGGTCGGGATCGCGTGCGGGACCGAGGTCCTCGGCTCCACCCCGCCACGCCCGCACAGGGTGTTGTACCTCGACTACGAGAACGACCCGATGGGCGACCTGCTGCCCCGGCTCGAGTCGATGGGCCACGACGAGTCACTCGACCTGTCGAACCTGCACCTGCTGTCGTTCCCGGTCCTCGGTGGGCTCGACACCCGGCTCGGCGCACAGCGGCTGCTCGAGTACGTCGACGAGCACGACGTCGAGGTGGTCGTGATCGACACCGTCTCGCGCGCCGTCGACGGCCCCGAGAACGACAACGACACCTGGCTCAATATGTACCGCCACCTCGGCCTCGCGTTGAAGCAGCGCGGTGTCTCGCTGATCCGGATGGACCACGCCGGTAAGGACGAGACGAAGGGCCAGCGCGGCGGCTCCGCGAAGTCCGGTGACGTGGACGCCGTCTGGAGGCTCACTCGCCAGGGCGACAGCCAGTCCCGGTTCGTGCTGGCGTGTGAGGCGCACCGGCACCAGGTGCCGCACACGAAGCTGGTGCTGACGCGGCACGCGGACCCGCTGGTGCACGAGGCCGAACTCGTCGAGCACCACCACGCCGAGGCTGAACCCGACGAGTTCCGCCCGACCCACCTGATGGAGCGGATCAGCGTCTGGCTCGAGACCTACGGACCCGCCACCCGGTCGGTCGTCGTCAAGGGCAAGGACGAGAACGGGCAGTTCAACGTCCCGGGCAAGGCACAAGCGAAGGGACGCGCATTCTCGCTGCTGGTCAGCGAGGAGTACCTGCGCAGGAAGTCCGGCGACGAGTACGAGGTCGTCCGCGGGTACCGCGAGGACACCGAGGAGCCCGGGGAACCGGCCGGGAACCGCCTGTCCGACGAGGAGGTGGACGAGACGTGGTGACGACACCTATCGGTTCCCAGCCCGCACCCCCTCTGACCTGCGGTTCCTCTCGGTTCCCGGTCGGTTCCCAGCGGTTCCCGGGAACCAGCCCGGACGCGGTTCCTCGGTTCCCGCGCTTTATAAGCGGGAACCACGGGAACCGACGGTCCTCACAGGGGCGCTCGCGGAGCGTCCGACCCGGTACCACCACTCAGCGAAGGAGCACCCCGTGAGCAAGGCAGCCGAGGACCAGACCGTGGGCGACTGGGTCCAGCAGCACCTGGACGAGGTGTGCGGGTGGCCTGCCCTGAGCACGCCGGAGCGCAAGTGCCTCGTCGAGGCATGCGACCGCGACGTGTTCTCCGCCGGGCTCTGCGCGACCCACCGGCTGCGGGCCAGGTCCCGGATGCTGCGCGAGCGCGACGGGGGCGGGTCGAAATGAGACACGCAGCTCCCGGCCGGGACTGCTCCTGCGGGTGCGGCGGACTCACCAGGGGCGGGAAGTTCCTGCCCGGCCACGACAGCCGGCACGCGACCACGATCCGCAACACCTGGAACGAGGGCGAGCCCGAGGAGGCCCGCCGCCTGGCGCGGGCAGTCGGCTGGGACGTGGACGAGGTCGGCCGGGTCAAGCACGGCCCCCCGGCCCGACGCCGCTCCGAGCGTCGCCCGCGCGGCGTGGTGCAGGTCGTGAGCGAGCCCGGCCCCAGCGGCACGCTCCGGGTCGCCTGCCCCGGCGACTGCGGCCACCACCTGTTCGCACCCGGCGCTGCCGGACGCGAAGTCGAGACCTCCTGCGGCCGGACGCTGCAGGTCGAACCGCTCACCACCACCGCGACGTCGGAGACACCGGCGACGCAACGAAAGGGAACAACCATGAAGTACCGTCCGAACAGCCAGCTCCGCTCCGGCTCCGGTCCGCTCGGTGCGGCCCCCGCGCTCGAGCCCTCCAACCGGCCCCCGGCCGGGAAGGTCCCGGCGGCCCTGCAGCCGCTCGTGGACGAGTGGGACCAGTTCAAGGCCAAGTACAAGGCCGCGGTCAAGGACCTGGACGCGACCGGCGACGGCTCGGCCGCGATGGTCGAGGCGAAGCAGGCCGACCGGCGCAGGGCCGCGCAGATCCTGCGCGACACCGGCGAGTACCCCACCGACCCGACGCCGAACTACGACGCGGTGGTGGCTCGCCGCGACGCTGCCCGGGCGTTCCTGGACACCGCCGAGGACCAGGCCAGCCTGATCTCGGCCGACTACCACCGCGAGTACCTGAAGGTCGCGGCCGACCCGACCTGGCAGACCCAGCACGACCAGGCCCGCGCCAACGTGCACACGGCGGCCCAGGCCCTGATCGACGCGATCGTCCAGGCCGACGAGGTGGACGAGATGGCCACGTGGGCCACGACCGGTCAGCCCTTCAACAACCGGTTCGCGGGCAACCCGGTGATCGAGACCGACGACCTGCCGATCAAGCAGCTCGACCGGGACACCGGCGGCGTCAGCGTCGTCGAACTGCTGGGGGTCGTCGCGAGCCTGTACGACGAGTACCCGGCCGCGGCGGCTCAGCAGGCGGCGCAGGCCGCGGCTCAGCAGGAGGCGCAGGCCTTCGAGGCCGTCGCCCAGGCCCGGGCCGAGAAGGAAGCCGCGGCGCTGGAAGCCCAGGCGGCGGTGAAGAAGTCGGTCAAGGACGCGCGCAAGCCGCAGTACCTCAAGTGAGGACCGCCCCGGCTCCCAGCCCCTCGAGGTGGCTCCCCCTCTCAGTCACCCCGGGGGCCGGGGGTGGTGGCCCGCCTACCCGGGAGGGATTCCCCGGGGGTGGACCAGGGCAGGGGTGGGTAGACCACCAACCCCTGCCCACACCAGGCAGTACCAGGCAGGCAGTACCGACCAGCACGAACACACAGACAAGGAGCGGCAAGATGCCGAGCAAGCGCTACGTCGAAGCAGTCATCGAGATCAAGCAGCGGATGAAGCCGAAGGTGGACAACCAGGGCCACGAGGTCCCGGACCAGACCCCGGCGGTGATGAAGACCGACTGGTGGGGCAACCTGACCTACGCCTCACGCCCGGACGTCGGGACGTTCCGGCTGGACCACCGCACCGAGGCGATCGAGTTCGACCCGCCCACGCCGCCGGACGAGGACACCGGCGACAAGGCGTGAACGGACGCTCGAGGCGGGGGTGCCGGCAAGCCGACGACCCGCACGGTGCTCCCGCTTCGACTCCGCCGTCCCCGACTGACAGGGGGAGGGAACCTTCCCCCGTAATCGTCGACGCACCCGAGAGATACTGCGATCTCCCCCCGAGACTTCGTTCCACACCACTGAGTTCAAGTCTCATTCCGGCCGTCGTTGCCGGAGGGCCTTCCCGTGAGTCGCATTACCCGGATACGCCGCAGAAGCCGATCGAGAACTGGAAGGTCGACGGAGAGCCGAGGAGACCCCTTCGCAACCCAATTCCGTAGGAGGCGATTCACTTGACGACGAATAGAGAGTTGGGCAGCGAGCCTCGAGGAGGCCGTGAAGGGCGACGAGCTGGCGGCGTTGGTCGCGCTGCGCGACAGGCTGGCGCGCCAGATCGACGAGACGAACTCGGCGCGTGACGTCGCGGCGCTGTCGCGGATGCTCGACCGCGTGTTGGAGCGGATCGGCCAGCAGCAGCGCGACGCGGGCAAGCGCCAGCAGCCGGGTCACAGGACCAAGAAGGACGAGATCGCGGAGCGTCGCCGTCAGCGCGAGGCCGAGCGCCGAGCGAAGTTCGGCAACGGCTGACAGAGGGTCTCGACGTGTCCTGGGTGGGGTGGCCTGTCAGAAGGCTCCTGCCCGAGAACACAACTACAACATATCTTGTGGGTAATTGATTTCAGGTGGTTATCTGGAATTGGAGGTAATTCCTCCAACGAGAACCACCCAGGAGTTGAGAACAATGGAAACCGCGACCGTCGCCGCTGGCGACTACGAGGTCTACTTCGAGGACCTGACCTTCGAGATGGGCCGTTCCATCACGGTCTACGCGACCGACCCGCAGCACGCCCGGGACGTCGCCGAGCGGCTACTCAACGAACTCGACTTCGAGTTCGAGATCGCCAGCTCGAGCCGGGTCTCCTGAGGAGCGCTGAGAGCGATGGACACCAAGACCGTTCACGTCGAGACCGTCGAGCAGGCCCACGTCCTGCAGGACGTGAAGTTTGCCGCCGACCGCCTCCGCCGGAGCCTCGGCGACCTGCGGCACGACACGAACCGCCAGATGGAACTCCTCGACCAGGGCTACCAGACCCAGGGCCTGAGCCACCAGACGCTGCAGGAGGTGGTGCAGTACCAGGGAGCGCTCGACGCGCTGATCCGGACCGCCACCTACGTCGGCCTCACCTCCGGCCAGATCCAGGCGGTCACCACGACCCCCGACTTCGTGTCGATCCGCTCCGAGGACGAGAGGAGCGCGTGATGAGGGCCGCCGTCTACCGGCGCGTCTCGACCGCCGACCAGGTCGAGAACACGAGCCTCGCCGACCAGGACCGGCTGTGCCGCGACTACGCCGAACGCCAGGGCTGGGAGGTCGTCGAGGTCTACACGGACGGCGGCAGGTCCGGTACCGACCGCGACCGCCCGGCCTGGCGCGCGATGCTGCAGGACGCCAGCGAGGGCAAGTTCGACGCCGTGGTCGTCGCGGCGCTCGACCGGTTCAGCCGCAAGGTCCACGACGGCGTCGCCGAGATGGACACCCTGTCCGAACTCGGGGTGACCGTCGCGGTGGTCAAGGAGCGAATGGACCTGTCGACGATCGAGGGGCGGCTCACCCGGAACGTGCTGCTCTCAGTCGCAGAGGCCGAGCGCGACCGGATCGTGCAGCGCACCGTCGCGGGCCAGCGTGCCGCAGCCCGGACCCCGGGTCGGTGGCCTGGTGGACAGCCGCCGTTCGGCTGGCGGCTCGAGGGTTCCAAGCGTGAAGCGCGCGCGGTCCCGGACGAGCGCGAGCGGCAGATCATCGAAGCCGTGCACCTGTGGTTCGTGCGCGACGGGCTGTCCTCCGGCGAGGTCGCCGACCGGCTCAACGACCTCGGGCTTCGCTCGCGCAAGGGCGGCAGGTGGTCCTACGAGGTCGTACGTAAGACGTTCTCCAACCCGGTGCTGTGGGACGGCCGCCGGGTCTGGGGCCAGGCCGACTCTGCCCGCGGCGGACGTCACACCCGGCTGGACCGGGAGGGCAAGCCACTACACGGGGAGCCAGTCGAGACGCTCCTGGACGACCCGCCACTGACCCGCGAGGAGTTCGAGGCGATCCAGAGGCAGCTCGGCCGACGCGCGACTGGGAGGCCGCGTTCCGGGGTCCGCTCGCTCGAACTCACGGCGCGGCTGTACGGCGCGTGCAGCAAGCACTACACGGGGGCGTGGCTCGCCCACCAGGGCCGGGCCGTCTACCGCTGCACCGGGCGTCGGCACCGCGGCGTCGGGGTGGAGCGCTGCTCGTGCCCGCAGGTCGACGCCGACGCGGTCAACGAGGCCGTCTGGCAGCAGGTCGTGTCGCTGCTGGGCGACCCGGAACGGCTGCGGACGCTCGCCGCCCAGTGGGTCCAGGCCGAGCCCGACGAGTCCGGCGAGTACGAACTCGACCGGCTTGAGAAGCAGGTAGCCCGGCTCGAGCGAGCGCGGGTGAACGCCGCGCGGGAGTTGCTGCTCGCCGAGGACCCGGCTCCGCTGCGCGAGGCGCTGGCGCAGGTTGAGCGGGAGCACGCCGAACTGTCCGAGCGGCTGGGTGTCCTACGAGTCGTCCAGGCTGACGCGGCAGCGCGGGCTCAGCGCCTGACCGACCTCGCAGCCCTGGCGACCCGGGCGGCGCAGCGGCTGCCGAACCTGCCTGCCGAGCGTCGCGCGGAGGTGCTCGCGCTGCTGGACGTGAAGGTCACGATGAGCCAGATCGAGGGCGGCGTCCCGCGGCAGCTCGAGGTGTCCGGGAGCGTGGACCCGCGCCTGTTCGGCCCCGGGGACGGCGGGGGTGGTGGCCTGGGCGGTGGAACACAGGGCGACGGGGACGATGGTGCCGGTGGTCTTCCTCATCCTGCCGATCACGGTCGTCTTCGCCGTCTTCCCCTCCCTGGCCACGTTGCAGATCGGTCTGTGACCTCGACGAAAGGATGCACCATGACCACCAACCCGCCCGAACGCACGGCCGACCGGCACCTGCCCGAGGCCGACGACCCGGAACGCGGCGACGTCCCCGGCTGGGTCCTCGTCACGCTCATGACGGCAGGTCTGGTCGTCGCGCTCTGGGCACTGGCGGGTCCGCTGCTCGAGGACGCCTTCACCCAGGCGATCGAGAGCGTCACGGGTCTGTGACGTCCGGGTCGTGGGCACGAGCCGACGGCTCGGCGGCCGGCCGTTCCGACGGTGAGCGCGGCTCGGCGGTGGCGGAGTTCGCTCTCGTCTCGGCGCTGCTCGTGGCGCTCTTCCTCGGCGTCGTGCAGGTCGCGCTGGCGTTGCACGTCCGGGCCGTCGCGATCGATGCGGCGGCTGAAGGCGCACGGCTGGCGGCGCGGACCGACCACGACCTCGGTGCCGGTGCCCAGCGGACCAGGGACCTGCTCGCGTCGGCGCTGAGCGAGCGGTACGCGGGCGATGTCGTGGTCGGCACGACGAGGCGCGGTGGACTGGACCTCGTCCGCGTCACGGTCACTGCGCCGCTGCCCGTGGTGGGTCTGCTCGGCCCGTCAGGTGCGATGACCGTCGAGGGGCATGCCGTGGACGAGTCGGCATGACCGGGCGTCCAGACGGCCCCGACCACCCCGAGTCGTCACCGACCGGGTCGGGGGAGGAAGGTGCCGCCGTGGTCGAGTTCCTGGGAGTGGGTGTGCTGCTGCTCGTCCCGCTCGTGTACCTGGTCGTCACCGTCGGCCAGATCCACGCCGCGGGGTTCGCCGTCGAGGGCGCGGCCCGCGATGCCGCGCGGGCCGTGGTGACCGCCGAGTCGTCGGCGACCGGTGCCGCACGTGCTCGGGCGGCGACGGAGGTGGCGCTGGCAGATCAGGGCTTTGTCGTCGACGGCGCCGATGTCCTGGAGCTCGAGTGCTCGGCGAACCCGTGCCTGACACCGGGGGCGACGGTCGGCGTGCGGGTCCGTGTCGAGGTGCCGCTGCCGTTGGCGCCGCCCGCGCTGCAGGACTGGGTGCCGCTGAGCATCCCGGTCGAGGCGGCCCACGTCGCACCGGTCGAGGAGCACGTCGGGGCCCGGCCGTGACGGCGGCACGCGAGGAAGGGCGGATCATGCTGCTCACCGCGGGCTTCGTCGCGGTGGGGCTGATGCTGGTCGGCATGGTGGCCTCGGCCGCGTCCGTGCACCTGGACCGCAAGCACCTGTTCGACCTGGCGGACTCGTTGGCGGTGGCAGGTGCCGACTCGATGGCCCGGGAGACCTACTACGGGGAGGCGATGGCCCCGGACGGGTCGGGCGTGCTGACCTTGACGGACGACGGTGTGCGCGCCGCGGTGGCCGAGCACCTGGCCGTGCAACCGGCGTCCTCGGCCCCGGGACTGCGCGGCGTGAGGGTGCACGAGGCCGCCACGCCGGACGGCCGCAGCGCCCGCGTGAGCCTGGTCGCCACCTCCCACCCGCCGTTGATTCGGTGGTTCACCGAAGCCTTCGGCGGTGGCATCACCGTGACCGCCACGGCAACGGCACGCGCAGGTTGAGCAGGTTCTGTCGGTCGTCGGCGTCCGCCGCCGCGATCCCCAGGCAATTCGTAGGTTCGTCGCAGGCTCTCCCCGGGTAGGCCGCGCACTGTGGACCTATGACAGCGACGACGAGCCACCCCGGCCCTTCCGTCCCGTTCGTGGCGGACCGGCACCCTCCGCGGTCCCGCGTCCGGCGTGACGCGGCCGTCCGGTACGTCGCCGTGGCGGCGCTGTGGCTCGCGCTGCTCGGCGTCGACTGGATGTGGGCCGCCGACGGCGGTCTGCAGGCCCTCACGGCCTGGGACACCGCGTTGACCTCGCTCGGGCAGATCACGGGGCTGGCGTCGGCGGCGCTGCTGCTCGCCCAGGTGTTGCTCATGGCCCGGGTGCCCGCGCTGGAGGCGGCGTTCGGGCGCGACCGGCTCGTGAGCATCCACCGGCTGGTCGGCCTGTGGTCGTTCAACCTGCTCGTCGCCCACCTCGTCCTCATCACCTGGGGGTACGCCGCGGGGAGCATCACCGCATGGCCCGCGACGTTCTGGGAGCTGATGTGGCAGTACCCGGGCATGCTGCTGGCCGTCGGCGCGACCGTGGCGCTGGTGCTGGTCGTGGTCACCAGCGTGCGGGCCGCCCGACGCCGGCTGCGCTACGAGTCGTGGCACCTGCTGCACCTGTACGGGTATCTCGGGGCGGCGCTCGCCCTGCCGCACCAGCTCTGGACCGGGCAGCAGTTCCTCGCCCGCCCCGCCGTCACCGCCGTGTGGTGGACGGTGTGGGCGTTGGTCTTCGCCGCCGTCCTCGTGTGGCGGGTCGCGTTGCCGGCCTGGCGCACCTGGCGTCACCAGATCCAGGTCACCGGCGTCGTGCCGGAGGCGCCCGGCGTGGTGTCCGTGCACCTGACGGGCCGGCGCCTGCACCGACTGGTCGAGCCCGGGCAGTTCCTGGTCTGGCGGTTCCTGGGCCAGCAGGGCTGGACCCGGGGCAAGCCGTACTCGGTCTCCAGCGCCCCGACGTCCCGCTCCGCCCGCGTGACGGTCGCCGCCGTCGGTCCGGCCAGCACCGCGGCCGCCGACCTGCAGCCGGGCACCCGCGTCGTCGTCGAGGGAGCCTACGGCCGCCTCACCCGCCGCGCGCGCACCCGGCGCAAGGTGCTGCTGATCGGTGCCGGCTCCGGGCTTGCACCGCTGCGCGCGCTCGCCGAGGGCCTGGACTACGCCCCCGGGGAGGCCGTGCTCATCGAGCGGTACCGCGAACACCCGCTGTTCGCGGCCGAGCTCGACCACCTCGCCGCCACGCGCGGGCTCGGGGTGGTGCGCCTGCCCGGACGACGCCGGGCCGACGGCTCGTGGGTCGGGCCCGGGTTCGACGGCGACGACGACGAGCGGGTCCTGCGCGGCTGGGTGCCCGACGTCGCCGAGCGTGACGTGTACGTCTGCGGACCGCCCGCCTGGACGCAGAGCGTCCGCGAGGCCGCCCTCGCTGCCGGCGTCCCCGCCGAGCAGCTCCACAGCGAAGACTTCGGATGGTGACGCGCGATGAAGAAGATCGTCCTCTGGGTACTGTCGACGGTCACCGTCCTGGTCCTGCTGCTGGGCTATCGCACCTCGACCGACCCTGACGCGCTGAGCACCTCGACGTCGGTGGTGCAGGCGGCGACCGGGACCACGTCGGGATCAACGAGCAGCTCCGGGTCGACCAGCAGCGGCACGACGGACTCGGGCGGCGGGTCGACGGGTTCCGGGTCGACCGACACCTCGAACGGGTCCGGGTCCTCGAACGGCAGCTCGGGATCGTCCGGCTCCGGCCGCTCCGGCTCCTCGGGGTCGTCGTCCGGGTCCGGCAGCACGACGGCGTCCGGCGACGTCGTCCAGACCCGGTGGGGCCCGCTCCAGGTGGAGATCACCGTCAAGAACGGCGAGATCACCGCCGTCGACGTCCCGTTGTACCCGGACGACAACGGCAAGGACCGCCAGATCAACGGGTACGCGCTGCCGGTGCTCGTCCAGGAGACGCTCGACGCCCAGAGCGCCTCGATCGACATGGTCAGCGGCGCCACCGTGACGAGCACGGGGTACACGCAGTCGCTGCAGAGCGCGCTCGACCAGGCGGGGCTGTGAGCGGCATGGCGACCACCCAGCCGGCGGTCCGCCGCCGGGTCGTGCACGTCATGGGGATGCCCATCAGCCTGGCGCTGCGTGGTGTTCACGCCGACGGGCCGACGGCGGACCTGGCCTGGGACCTGGTGGTCACCGAGCTGCAGCACGTGGACGCCACCTTCAGCACCTACCGGCCCGACTCGGTGATCAGCCGGCTGGCACGCGGCGAGATCGACGCCGACGCCCTGCCGGACGAGGTGGTCGAGGTGCTGGCACTGGGGGAGGAGGCGCGCCGGGCGTCCGACGGCGCCTTCGACGTCGTGCAACGGCACCCGGACGGCACGGAGACGTTCGATCCGAGCGGGGTCGTCAAGGGCTGGGCGATCGAGCGGGCCACCCGGCACCTGCGCGCACTGGAGGGAACGGACTTCTGCCTCTCGGCCGGCGGCGACATGGTGTGCCGCGTGGCCAGCGACGACGCCGAGCCCTGGCGGGTCGGGATCGAGGACCCGCACGCCCCGGCGCGGCTCGTCGCCGTCGTGCCGGTGCGGGACGGCGCCGTGGCGACCTCCGGGCTCGCGCACCGGGGTGACCACGTCGTGGATGCGCGCTCCGGGCGGACGCCGACGGCGCTCGCGTCCGTGACCGTCGTCGGGCCGAGCCTGACGTGGGCGGACATCGACGCCACGAGTGCCTTCGCGCTCGGTGCCGACGGCCGCGACTGGCTCCGGACGCGGGCGGGGGAGACGGGGCTGGTGGTCTGGGCGGACGGGCGTGCCGAGCCGTTCGCCGCCGTCGGGTCCCGATGATCCGCCGTGGACGACTGCCGGGCAACGTCGCCGCACGGTGGGGGGCGGCCGCGTCAGAGGCCTATCCGGTTCGCGCCATGTCCCGCCTGCGCGCATGGCCCCGGCACACCGGGCGCCACCGGGTGATGAGGGTGATTTCTCCCGGCTGAACGCGCCTCGGTCCTCTTTGTCATCGACGATGAGTCACACGGCGACCGTGCACGTTCGACGCTGACGTGCCAGGGCGGACAAAGACGTCTCTCGCATCGTGACAGATGGGGTGATGGGGGCGTGGCCCGATCGCGTGGACGACCTGCCGGCCTGGTGCTGTCGGCCGCGTCGGCCCTGCTGGTCGCGGGCTGTCTCGGGTCCGACTACCGCGATCTGCCGCTCGACCTGTCCGCCTGGGACAGCGGGTGGCTCGCCGCGGTCGAGCCGGAGGAGGAGCTCTGGGTCGGTCTTGACGGCAACAACCTCCACCCCGACCAGGCGTGGGAGCTCGTCGAGGTCGATGACGCGGTGCTGCGGCTGACCACGAGCGAGCACGAGGTTCCGCCTCCAGGGTCCGGCGACCCCGGCGACCCGCACATCTCGACGACCGTCTTCGGGTTCGTGGGAGGCGATCTGGGCCGCACGCGGCTGCGCTTCGAGCTGGTCGTCGACGGCGAACGCGTCGACGTCGCGGAGTACACGGTCGACGTGGTCGACGATGCCTGCGCGGCCGAGACCGCCGCCGTGGCCAACCGCTGCGGCGGGGAGCTGTTCTCCTACCAGCCGCAGTACCTCCAGGCGCTGAACCACGGCGAGCAGGTGAACCTGGATGTGGGGGAGGAAGTGGAGCTGGTCCTGCCCGCGAACGCCGGGTTCCCGGACACGGCGTGGCAGGTGGCCGACCACGACGACGCCGTGATCGCGGTCGACGGCCCGGTCGACCTGGGTCCGGCCCGTTCGCCTGGAGACTTCAGCGAGGTCGACCCGGAGGTGCGGCACTCGTTCCTGCCGGCCTGGCGGTTCAACATCACCGGTACGGCGCCGGGGGAGAGCCCAATGGTGCTCGAGCTGACGGTGGACGGCGAGCGGATCGACGTCTACGAGCTCGTGGTGCTCGTCGGGATGTAGATCAGGCGACCGCCGGTCACAGGTGTGGCTGATCCCCGGTAACGACCGCGATTGGTCCCCGGGATGGACTGCCGAACGTGCAGAAAGTGTGAACTTCGCTACGCTCGGTCAAGCTCGGTCCCGTTCGAGCGCATCTTTCCCCAACATCCTGACAAAGAGGTTTCCGTGGTGGACAGCGACGTCCCGACCCTCGACGCGCGCTCCCGACGCGCGGCGGCGCACCCCAAGACATTGCTGACTGTGGCGGTGATCGCCGCTGCGGCGTCGGCACTCCTCGTCGGACCGGAGGGAGTCGCCGCCGTGGTCCAGACCGAGGAGTCGACCACGGAAATCACGACGACGGACTCCTCGGTGGTGGCGATCGACGGGTTCGACGTCGTCGACGCGACCAGTGACGCCCTCATCGACGAGCTGGGCGCGTTCGCGGTCCTCGCGACCGACGACCTTCCGCCGTACACGATCGTGGCGCGGTTCGAGGACGATGCGAAGCCCGGGTCGGTGGTGTTCGAGATCAACGGGGACGTGGTGGTCGACGACCAGGCCCCGTTCACGGTCGGGCCGGAGGACGGTACCGATCTGCTGGCACTCGACCTGGTGGAGGGGGAGTACCTGCTGGAGGCGACGCCTTACGCCGAGGACGGGGGGACGGGCGCGGCAGGCGAGACCGTCACCGCGAACTTCATCGTGACCGACGAACCCGGGGCGAACACCGACTTCGACCTCGAGGCCGAGGCCGAGGGTGAGGCCGAGTCGGAGGTCGAGGTCGAGGTGGCACCGGGCACGGCGGCCGGTGCCGTCGGTGTCGCGGGTGCGGGGGCCGCCTCGGGGAACAGCGCGCTGTCGGGCGCCGAGACCTCGGCGTCGACGACGCTGACCACGCGCCGGCCCGCGCCGTTCGCGACGGACATCAGCTCGTCCAACACCTCGACCGACGCCGAGGTCGGCTGGGCGGCCGTGTCGCCGTCACCTCTCTTGTCTGCCGACGGTGAGGCCGAGGCGGAGGTCGAGTCCGAAGCGGAGGCCGAGACCGGTAACGGCGCGGCAGGTGCCGCCGCGGGGACGGCTGTGGCCAGCGGTGCGGTCGGCACGGACGTGTACCTGTTCGAGGACGGCGTGTCACGACCGGTGGCGGCCGACGCCAGTCGGGCAGCGGATACCTCGTCGGCGACGAGCGGCTCCACCGCCCCGATCTCGCCCGAGGTCGGCTATCGCGACGAGCGGAAGGACTCCGAGGGGGACGACGCCGGCGACGCGACCGGCGAGGAAGATGTCATCCAGACGGTCTCCGCGAGCGACACCCCTGCGCTGCAGCTCGACACCGAGGCCGAGACCGAGGCCGAGGCAGAAGCCGAGGCAGAAGCCGAGGTCGACATGGGCGCGGCGGCCGCCGCCTCGACGGGCGGTGCGATCGGAAGCGGCGTCGGCGACTTCGCGACGACGTCCGGGCGGGTCGGCACGGCCGTGTCCACCTCCGCGGCACCCGTCAACCGCGAGACCCCAGCGCTGTTCCTCGACGAGGACAGCACCACGACGACCACTGCGTGGACGTCGGAGGCGCCGGCGACCCTGTCCTCCGGCATGGAGAAGCCCGGTGCGGGCCTGTTCGAGGCCGAAGCGGAGGCCGAGGCGGAGGCGGAGGCCGAAGCCGAGACCGGGAACGGCAGCGCCGCCGTGGCGACGGTGGCGTCCGGCGCTGGCGGTGCGTCAGGGCTCACCGCCACCTCGCGGACGAGCAGATCGACGGCTGCCTCGACGAGCACCCGCGGGAAGACCGGCGACACCGTCCGCCGAAATCATGTGACGGACGAGGATCAGCAGCGCAACACCGACGACGTGCCGTTCGAGGGGGACGAGGCCGAGGCGGACGCCGCGGCCCTGACCGGCGCCGAGGCGACCGCCGAGCCCGACCTCGACCCCTCGACGTCAGCCACCGCCGACCCCACAGCGACCGGCGACGCCACGAGCGAAGCCGAGCTGACCCGCGAGGCGACCAGCGAGGATGGCGCTCAACCCCGGGAGTCCACCACGCCCGAGGCGGACATCCCCCAGGTCGAGACCTACGACAGGCCCCAGCTCGCGGCCGACGGTGACGTCGTGCCGCAGCCGGGCAACCTCGAGATCGAGATCGAGAGCGAGGTCGAGGCCGAGGCCGAGGCCGAGGCCGGCTTCAACGCGGCGGCGGCCGGCGCCGCGGCGGTCGGGGCCCAGGCGGAGAACGGCCTGTTGCCCACCCCGGCGGAGGCCGCGACCGCGACGTCGACGTCGACGAAGGTGTTCGACGGCCGCGAGGTGACCTCCGAGGAGATCGATCGTCCCGGGCCCGCCGCCGCAGGCAACCGCAACGGCCTCCCGAACCCCGTCGTCGACGAGTCCGACCTCCTCTTCGAGGTCGAGGCCGAGGCAGAGGCGGAAGCCGAGGTCGGGTGGAACGCGGGAGCGGCCGCCGCCGGGACCAGCGGTGCCGGGTACGAGACCCTCGACCAGGACGCGCAGGTGGAGACCACGCTGTTCTCGGCTGCGGCCGCGAGCACGGTGGGCACCGACATCACGATCGAGCTGACGGTGCCGCCGGAAGGCGAGGCGGGCACCGTGACGGCGTACGCGCGGGCGGAGGACCCGAAGTGCCGCGGGGTGGCGGTGGCGATCGCCGTCGCCGGGGTCCCGACCGAGTCGGGCGTCGACAACGAGGCTGAGGCAGAGGGCGAGGACCTGTGTCTCGTCGAGCTCGAGGTGTCGGTCGAGACCGACCCCGCCGACGCCGCCGACCCGACCCTGCTGATCGACGACGAGGACACCGAGGCCGCCGACGAGTCCGAGCGGGAAGGACGCGACTCGATCCTCGAGAGCGAGAGCGAGGCCGAGGTGGAAGCGGAGGCCGAGGCCGGTTACGGGGTTGCCTCGGCTGCGGCCGGCGCAGGTGCGGCCGGCCGGTTCGCCGACGCCATGGCGGTCACGTCGACCTCGTCGGACGAGTACACCGGTACCTATGACTTCGGGGACACGACGGTGTAGGCACTCCGACCTCGCACCGACCCCTGCCGCACGTGGATGCGGCAGGGGTCGGCCGCCGTTTCGCCGGCACCGTCATCACCGGCGGCGTGCGGGACGTCGCGCCGGGCGAGACGCTGAGGCCGTGACCGCCGTCGACCTCAAGAGGTCCTTGCGCGCCCTGTACTCTGCGCCGCGCGCACCGGAGTTCCTCACCGTCCCGCCGCGGCCGTACCTGCTGGTCGACGGGGCGGGGGAACCGGGGGGTACGGCGTACCTCGACGCGGTGACGAGCCTCTACCCGGTCGCCTATGCCCTGCGCGCCGCGGTCAAGGAGGAGACCGGTACCGCGTACACGGTCATGCCGCTGGAGGGCTTGTGGTGGGCCGAGGAGATCGAGCGCTTCCGCGAGCTCCCCCGTTCCGCGTGGCTCTGGACCATGATGATCAGCCTGCCCGAGGAGGTCTCGGCGGTCCCGGCGGCCGAGATCATCGAGCGCACGACGGCGGCACGCGACCTGCCGGCGGACGTCCGCCTGGAGCAGTTCGGCGACGGCGAGGCCGCGCAGGTGCTGCATGTCGGCCCGTACTCCGCCGAGGCGCCGACGGTGGACGCCCTGCATGCGTTCATCGAGGGCTCCGGGCGCGCGCTGGCCGGACGTCATCACGAGATCTACCTGTCCGACCCGCGGCGAGTGGCGCCTGAACGGCTGCGGACGATCATCCGGCAGCCCGTGAGCTCGGCCGCCGTAGACTCCGGCGGGTGAGCAACCCACCGACGTACCCCACGATGGAGGACGTCATCGGCGACACCCCGCTGGTGCGTCTGCAGCGCCTGCCGGGGTCGGAGAACGAACGCCGCGGCAACGTGCTGCTCGCCAAGCTCGAGGGGAACAACCCGGCCGGCTCGGTGAAGGACCGGCCCGCGATCAGCATGATCCGGGGCGCTCAGGAGCGCGGGGAGATCTCTCCCGGCGACACCCTGCTGGAGGCCACGTCCGGCAACACCGGGATCGCCTTGGCGATGGCGGCGGCGATCAGCGGCTACCCCCTGGTCATCGTGATGCCCGAGGACGCCTCCACCGAGCGGATCCAGACGATGAAGGCGTACGGAGCCGAGCTGGTTCTCACCTCGGCGAAGGGTGGCATGGAAGAGGCCCGCGACGTCGTGACGCGGATGGAGCGGGAGGGGCGCGGCCGGGTCCTGGACCAGTTCGGCAACCCGGACAATCCGCGTGCCCACGAGGTCGGCACCGGTCCGGAGCTGTGGCGCCAGACCGACGGACGGATCACGCACTTCGTGTCCGCGATGGGCACCACCGGCACGATCACCGGGGTCTCGCGGTTCCTGAAGTCGCGCAACCCCGGTGTCCAGGTCGTCGGGGCGCAACCCGCGCAGGGCTCGAGGATCCCCGGGATCCGCGCCTGGCCGCCGGAGTACGTGCCGAGGATCTTCGACCCGTCGGCGGTGGACCGGACCGTGGAGGTCTCCCAGACCGACGCCGAGGAGATGGCTCGCCGGCTGGCCCGCGAGGAGGGCATCTTCGGCGGGGTCTCCGCGGCGGGCGCGTGCTGGACCGCCCTGCAGGTGGCCGAGGAGGTCGAGGGGGCGACGATCGTCTTCGTGGTCTGCGACCGCGGCGACCGGTACCTCTCCAGCGGCGTGTTCCCCGCCTGAGAGTCGCGCGTGACGCGCTGGTGACGTTGTCGTGACGCTCTCGTAGGCACGCGTAGGTCATGGTCGCCAGGTTGGTGGGCGACCGCAGGGCCGCCTTCAGAACCTCGGAAGGAGGGCCGACCCATGAAGCGGTCGATGCGTGCAGGGGCCGTTCTCGGAATGGCTGCAGCGGGGGTGATGATGGCCGGCTACGCGGTGGCGGGGACCGACTCGACGACGCTGGCCAACGGGGCTGACCTGTCGGTGACGGTCAGTACCCCGACCACGGGAGACACGTTCCTGGTCCCGACGGGGTCGACGACCGTCGACGTCCCCGTCGAAGGCAGTGCCTCGATCGGCGAGGGCGAGCCGAACGTGCACTGGACCTATGTCGTCGACGTCAGCGGGAGCACCGGCGCCGGCTGTGGATCGGTCGGCGGCACCGTGCTGGACTGTGAGAAGCAGGCCGTCACCAACCTCAACAATGCGGTGGTCGCCGACGGGTCCGGCAAGGACGTCGGCGTCAGCGTGTTCGGGCGCGGCGGCGCGTCCGCGGACATGAGTGGCGCCGCCGGCAACCAGCCGATCGTGGCTCCGGACGACCCGGGAGTCGACGTCGTCATCGGCTCGATCGTGATCGGAGGCGTCAACCTCTACACCCCGCGCGCGGTCAACCCCAACGACACGAACTTCAGCGCCGGACTGACAGCGGCGGGCACCAGCGTCTCCGCGTCCACGGCCGCGTCCAAGAACGTCGTCTTCCTGTCCGACGGCGAATCCAACCTGGGCGGCGGCAACTTCAATGCGGCAGTTGCCGCGCTGGACTCCGCGGGTGCCACGATCTACTCCTTCGCTGTCGGTAGCGGTGCGAGCTGCGCCGGCGGATCGGACGGCACGCTCCAGGCGATGGCCGACGCGACCGGCGGCACCTGCACCAACGTGCCGAACCCGGCCACGCTGCCCGACATCGTCCAGAACGTCACCGACACCGCGATGACGGACGTCGCCCTCGAGGTCGACACGGTGAGCACGTCCTTCGACACGCTCACGCAGACGCCTCCGTTCGACGGTCCGGGGAGCACGGACTTCACGGCCACCGCGGCCGACCAGGCGCCGGGTGCGCACGAGGTGTGCGCGTCCGCGACCGGCACGGGGCCGAAGAGCGATGCGTCCTCGGAGCAGACGGTCACGCAGTGCGAGACCTACGACGTGTACGCGTTCTCCCTGACTCCCGAGACCGCCACCAACGAGCTCGGGTCGGACAACGAGCACACCGTCACCGCCACGGTGGACGGGCCCGCCGGGAAGCTGGCGGGATGGCCGGTCGAGTTCGCCGTGACCGGGCAGAACGCCGGGGCGACCGGGACGTGCGCCCCCGCCTCGTGCGAGACCGACGCCGACGGTGAGGTGACCTTCACCTACAGCGTCCCGGTCGAGCCGAACAGCCTGGGCACCGACACCATCTCGGCCACGGTCACCGTCAACAGTGACTCCGCCACGGTGGACGTGACCAAGGAGTGGGTGGACACGACGCCGCCGACGGCCACGTGCGAGCCCGGACCCAACCCGGGCGGACAGATCCCCGCCGCCCCCGGCGAGGGTGGCCAGGGACAGAACCAGGACGGGTTCTACACGGTCACGGCGACCGACGACGTCTGGGGCGCTGAGTCCCTCGACGTCTTCGTCATCGACGACGGCACCGGGACCGTCTTCGGCCCTTACGCGAACCCGACCAACATCAAGTGGACCGAGGCCAACGGGGCCGATCCCCGCGAGAAGGCCGGCTCAGGTGCCGTCGACTGGGCGCTGAAGGGTCAGGGCGACGCGCAGATCACCGCCGTCGACGGCTCCGGCAACTTGTCGGACCCCGTGGCCTGCCTGGTCCCGCCCGCTCCGCAGTGACGGCCGACTCGACCGCCTCTGCCTGACACCGGCGTGGCCGGTACCCGGACGCCACCGTCCGGGTACCGGCCACGACCACGATCCGCCGCGACGTACCTATTGGTCGATGCGTTCGGGTGCTCCCGACGCGGGGACGCTCCACACCTCGATCCGCAGCGTCCGCAGCACCTCGCGCGGGATGCGGTGCACCTTCGGCACCACGTCCTCCGGGACGACGACGGCGTAGCGCGTCGCACTGCTCAGGTCCGTCATGCGCCGGAGCAGCTGGCCGACCATCGTGTCCACGTCGAGTCCGGGACTGCTGGTGTGACCTGTTGTCTCCGCGACGAGCGTTATCTCCTCGGGGCGCTTCGCGATGACGTCGACATAGCCAGGGTCGTCCAGCGTGACCTCCCAGCCCTGAGCGGTGAGATGGTCGGCGAACCGTCGCTCGACCTCGGTCTCCTTCATACCGATCACCCTCCTCGCTGTCACCGTTGGCTCGTCGACGAGGCATCCTGCTCGTGTCGTGGAAGGTGGCTCAGCCGGACCGCGGCGGAGCGGTCGCCAGCTCGCTGAGCCGGTGCATCATGCGCCAGCTCATCACCGCGCTGACCGTGCTGAGCACCTCGGAGACGGCCCGGTCGACCGGCCGCTCCGACTCGTACCGCTCGCGCAGGTGCAGCCGCGTCGCCGGCGCCGGGCCCACGTGCACCGGTTCCAGGTGGAAGGCCCACGTGAAGTCGTGGCCCTCGGGCGCGCCGTCGGCGCCCTGGGACGTCACGACGAGGTCGCTGCCGGGCTTCACGTCGGCCACCCGCAGCGCGACGTCCGGATGCAGCCGGAAGGCGTCGCCGGGGTGGACGTCCTGCCACTCGGGGTGGATGGTCGTGGCACCGGTGATCTGGCACCCGACGAGGTTCTCCAGCGCCTCGAACGAGTAGAAACCGGCCTTGTCCTGCCCGATCTGGGCGACCCAGGGCCAGACCTCCGCGGGGGTGGCCGCGATCGTGCACGCCCGGTCGGCCTGCACGACGCCGCCGGTCATCAGCTCGTCGCCGGGCAACCAGGCGCGCGTCTCGGGCTCGGTGGCGCCCAGCCGTCGGTGCGCACCGGTGACGAGCACCGCCGCGCCGGCGGCGAGGCCCGCCACGACCGGTAACGCGAGCGCCGCCGTCAGTGCACGGCGTCGTCCCCGCCGCGGGGCGTCCTGTCCGCTGTCGTCGCCCATGACGTCCAGTCTGCTCCGAACGCCCGCGGTCGCACGGCGCGGCGGCGGATCGTCAGCAGGATTCGAGAACCCGGTTCATCGCGTCCTTCTCGGGCTGGGTGATCGCGAGCTCGTACGCGGCCTTGACCTCGATCTGGGTGGCGACGTACTCGCAGCGGAACGCCTTGTTCGGCGGCAGCCACTCGGCGGCGTTCGCGGCTCCCTTGGTGCGGTTCTCGCCGGGGTCGACCATGAGCAGGTTCGCCGGGTCGTTGGCGAACTTCTCGCGGCGGTTGTCGTTCCAGTCGTGGGCGCCGGAGATCCACGCGTTCTGCAGGGCGACGACGTGCTCGGCGTCCAGGGAGACGGCCAGGTCGTCGCTGCCGCGCTCGAAGGCGCGGTCCTTCTCGCCCGTGTACGGCTCGACGTCGTAGGTCCCGGACAGGACGGTGCAGCCGTCGTCGTCCACCTTCTCGTCGCTCAGGTCGCGGGCGAGCATGTCGTTGCGGGCGTCGCAGCCGTTGCCGTCCGGGTCGGTCCAGTGGTCGAAGTCGTCGCGGTCGTAGCCGGTCTGCGGGGCCTTGCCCTTGACGGTGAGCCCGTCGAGCTGCCGGGTGACCTCCTTGACGTCCACCGAGCCGTCGTCACCGGACCCCCCGTCCCCGGAGCCCGGCTCGGTGTCGTCCAGGGACGCGGCGTCCTCGGCGGCGTCACGGATGATGGCCCCCGCGCTGTCGGCGAGGGAGTCGAGGTCGAGGTTCTTCCCGAACCCGGTGACCTGGACGAGCACGAAGGCGGCGAGAAGGACGGCAACCCAGCTGAGGACGGTGCGCATGCCCCACACCTCAGCAGGTCCGGCGGCGTCGGGCGTGGCGCCCACGCCGGTGCCGCCCCTGCTGGGCCGACATCTCGTGCGTATGCTCACGGTCGAGGAGAGGGGTGGCTGCATGGTCGAGGGGGAGAAGACGGACCCGCCGTCGCGCCGGAGGGACAGGCTGCGCCGACGGTCGGGCGTCGCGGCGACGCCCGCCGTGGCGGAGGTCCCGCACCTGACCCGCTACGTCGAGGACGGACGCCCGAGCCCGGCCCCCGAGGGTGCGAGCGTGGCCGACGGACTGCGGTTCGCCGACGGTGCCTCCGACCGCATGACCATGTCGCTCTACCCACGGCCGACGACGGCCGCGATCCACGAGCTCGCCGAGGCCTGGGAGCTGCACCCGCTGGTGGTCGAGGACCTCCTGCACGCCCGCCAGCGACCCAAGGTCGAACGCTACGGCGACCTGCTGTTCCTCGTGGTGCGCTCCGCCTGGTACGTCGACGCGGAGGAGGACGTCGTCCTCGCCGAGTTCCACGTGCTGGTGCGCCCGGGTGCCGTCGCCGTGCTCTGCCAGGACGGACGGTGGATCGACGGCACGCCGGCCGAGCGCCTCGACGAGTCGACGTTCGGGTCCGAGGAGGAGGCCCGGGCGCTGCTCCCGGGCGAGGACCTGCTGCGGCTCGGTCCGGAGGCGGTCGTCTACCGGTTCCTCGACGCCATCGTCGACGGCTACACCCCCGTGCTGCAGGGCGTGGCCATCGACAAGGAGCAGATCGAGCGCCAGGTGTTCAGCGGCGACGCCGCGGTGGCCGAGCGCATCTACCGGCTCAGCCAGGAAGTCATCGACATGCAGCACGCGACCTCGTCGATGACGGAGGTCGTGGAGGCGCTGCGCGCGGGGTCCGCCGAGCCCGCCATCGCGACCGAGCTCCAGACCTACCTGCAGGACGTCTCGGACCACCTCACCCGCGCCACCGCGCGGGTGGCGGAGTACCGCGAGGCGCTGGGGCAGATCCTCGACGTCAACGCGACGCTGGTGGCGCACCGGCAGAACGAGGACATGAAGAAGATCTCCGGCTGGGCGGCGATCCTCTTCGCGCCCACCCTCGTGGCCGCCGTCTACGGCATGAACTTCGACGTGATGCCCGAGCTGCACTGGGTGTTCGGGTACCCGATGGCGGTCACCCTGATGGTGGCGTTCTCCGTCGTGCTGTTCGTGGTGTTCAAGCGCGGCCGGTGGATGTAGTCCGGGACGGCCTCCGCAGCCTGTGACGTGATGCACACGATCAAAAGGCGAATCTGAGATGCGTCTTTAGATACGGTGCCGGACATGCAGCTCACGGCGTTCACCGACCTGGGCCTCCGGATCGTCATGAGGCTCTCCGTGCTCGGCGAGGCCGAGCACGCCACCACCGGCGTGCTCGCCGAGGAGCTGCACGTGCCGGCCAGCCACGCCGCCAAGGTCGTCACCCGGCTCGCGCGCCTCGGCGTCGTCGAGGCGCGCCGCGGTCGCGCCGGCGGGCTGCGACTGGCCGACGGCGCCGAGCGCATGTCGATCGGTCGCATCGCGCGAGACCTCGAGGGCGACGGGGAGGTGGTCGACTGCGAGGGGGCGAACCCGTGCCCCCTGCGCAACGGCTGCCGGCTGCGCGGCGCGCTCGCCCGCGCGCGCGAGGCCTTCTTCGCCGTGCTCGACCCCCTGACGATCGCCGACATGGCCGCCCCACCGACCCGGTCCGTCCTCCTCACCCTCGGAGCCGGACCGCCCGCCGGGTCGACGCCGTGACGTCGCCCGCCACCCTGCAGGTACCCGAGGAAGGATCCCTCCCGATGCTCACTGCCGAGTCCACCGCCGTCGTCCGTGCCACGCTTCCCGTGGTCGGGGCCGCGATCGGCGACATCACGCCGCTGTTCTACCGCAAGATGTTCGCCGCGCACCCCGAGCTCGAACGCGACCTGTTCAACCGCGGCAACCAGGCGCAGGGCGACCAGCAGCGGGCGCTCGCGGCCTCGATCGCCGGGTATGCCACGCTCCTCGTCGACGAGGACGGGCCGGACCCGAGGTCGGTGCTCGCACGCATCGCCCACAAGCACGCCTCGCTCGGGATCCTCCCGGAGCAGTACCAGATCGTGCACGACCACCTGTTCGAGGCGATCGCGGAGGTGCTCGGCGACGCCGTCACCCCGGAGGTGGCCGCGGCGTGGGACGAGGTCTACTGGCACATGGCCGAGGCGCTCATCCAGATCGAGCAGGGGCTCTACGACGAGGCGGGTGTCGCCACCGGTGACGTCTGGCGCTCGGTCCGGGTGCGGCGTCGGGTCCAGGAGTCGCCCGACACCATCTCGCTGGAGCTCGCCGACCCCGACGGCGCCGCACTGCCCGCCGGCCGGCCCGGTCAGTACCTGTCGGTCGCCGTCCGCCTGCCCGACGGCGCGCGGCAGATCCGGCAGTACAGCCTGACCGGCGCGGCGGACCCGGGCGCGTGGAGCGTCTCGGTGAAGGCGATCCCCGCGTCGCACGACGGTGACCGGATCGCGCCGGCCGGGGAGGTGTCGAACCATCTGCACGCCACGGTCTTCGAAGGGGACATGCTCGAGGTCTCGATGCCCTTCGGCGAGCTCCGGCTCACCGAGAGCACGCGGCCGCTCGTCCTCGTGTCCGCCGGGATCGGCATCACGCCGATGATCGGGTTCCTGCACCACCTGCGCCGCACCGGCACCGACCGCCCCGTGACGGTGCTGCACGCCGACCGGTCCCCGGCGCGCCACGCCCACCGGGCCGAGCTGGCCGGGCTGGTCGACCAGATTCCCTCGGCGACGCTGCACCGGTGGTACGAGGACCTCGGCGCCCGGCCCGTCGGCGACGGCCTGCGCCCCGGCTACCTCGACCTCGACGGCGTCGACCTGCCGGCCGACGCGGACGTCTACGTCTGCGGCCCGCTGCCCTTCATGAGCCTCGTCCGCGGCGAGCTCCTGCGCAGGGGCGTCCCGGCGGGCCGCATCCACCACGAGGTGTTCGGTCCCGGCGAGGAGGTGGCGGCCGCCTGAGCCGGCGGGCCGGGCCGGCGGGGCGCCGTCGGCCCGGCCCGGTCCACTAGGCTCGAGGTATGGCCGACGACAAGCTCCCCGTCGATCTGAACCAGATGTTCGAGCTGGCCCGGGCCGGCGCCGACCTCCTGCTGGAGTTCGTCGACGCCGGCGTGCCGGTGGACCACGCGGACGCCCACGGCAACACCCTGCTCATGCTGGCGGCGTACCACGGGCACGCCGACCTCGTCCGCGGTCTGGCCCGGCGCGGGGCGGACGTGAACCGGCTCAACGAGCGGGGGCAGTCGCCGCTCGCCGGGGCCGTGTTCAAGGGCGACCCCCACGTGATCGACGTCCTCGTCGAGGCCGGGGCCGACGTCGACGCCGGCCGGCCGAGCGCCCGGACCACGGCCGAGATGTTCGGTCAGCCGGTGCCGGGGGAGTCGTGAGCGAAAGGTAGGCTGGTTCCTCGTGGCCACTATCGACTTCCCCGCCGAGATCAAGGGGCTCCGCTCCACCCTCGAGTCCATCGAGTCGGTGAGCGACCCCTCTGCCCTGGAGGCGAAGATCGCCGAGCTCTCCGAGCAGGCGGCCGCTCCCGACCTCTGGGACGACCAGGAGAACGCGCAGCGGGTCACCTCCGCGCTCTCGCACGCGCAGGACGAGCTGGAGCGGGTCAAGCGGCTGTCCCAGCGGATCGACGACGTCGAGACCCTGGTCGAGCTCGGCCACGAGATGGACGACCCCGACTCCCTGACCGAGGCGGAGTCCGAGATCACCGCGCTGCGCAAGGAGCTCGACTCCCTCGAGGTCCGTACCCTGCTCAGCGGCGAGTACGACGCCCGCGAGGCCGTCGTGACGATCCGCGCGGGCGCCGGCGGCGTCGACGCCGCGGACTTCGCCGAGATGCTCATGCGCATGTACCTGCGCTGGGCCGAGCGCCACGGCTACCCGGCCAAGGTCATGGACACCTCCTACGCCGAGGAGGCGGGCCTGAAGTCCGCCACCTTCGAGGTCAACGTCCCCTACGCGTTCGGGAACCTGTCGGTCGAGGCCGGCACCCACCGCCTGGTGCGCATCTCGCCCTTCGACAACCAGGGACGGCGCCAGACGTCGTTCGCCGCGGTCGAGGTCATCCCGCTCATCGAGCAGACGGACCACATCGAGATCCCCGAGAACGAGCTGAAGATCGATGTGTTCCGGTCCTCCGGGCCGGGCGGCCAGTCGGTGAACACCACCGACTCCGCCGTGCGCATGACGCACATCCCGACCGGCACCGTCGTGTCGATGCAGAACGAGAAGTCGCAGATCCAGAACCGCGCCGCGGCGCTGCGCGTCATGCAGTCCCGCCTGCTGCTGCTCCGTCAGCAGGAGGAGGCCGCGAAGAAGAAGGAGCTCGCCGGCGACATCAAGGCGAGCTGGGGCGACCAGATGCGCTCCTACGTCCTGCACCCGTACCAGATGGTCAAGGACCTGCGCACCGAGCACGAGGCCGGCAACACCCAGGCCGTGTTCGACGGCGCGATCGACGAGTTCATCGAGGCCGGCATCCGCTGGCGCCGCAACCAGTCGGAGAACTGAGGTCCGTCCGGCCCGGCCCTGACTCGGCGCGTTACGCCCTGACGCGCCACGGTCGGGCCTGACTCGGCGCGTTCCGCCCTGACCCGGCACGAGGTGTGCCGGCCCGGCCCACCGGACAATCCCGGACGATTGCGGCCAGCAACGGACCGGTGCCCGCGACACGCCGCGTGTCTGCCATCGGGGGCAGGATCTCGCGTGCGACTCTCGGATCGGGTGAACGCCTGCGCCTGGCAGGCATCCACCCGGTGGGAGGTACGCCGTGATCCGGTTCGAGAACGTCTCGAAGGTCTATGCACGGGGGGCGCGACCCGCGCTCGACGACGTCTCCGTCGACGTCGAGCGGGGCGAGTTCGTGTTCCTCGTCGGCGCGTCCGGCTCCGGCAAGTCCACGTTCCTGCGACTCGTGCTGCGCGAGGAGCGCCCCACCGGCGGGCGGGTGTACGTCGCCGGGCGCGACCTGACCCGGCTCTCGCCCTGGCGGGTGCCCGGTCTGCGCCGCGGCATCGGCATGGTGTTCCAGGACTTCCGGCTGCTGCCGAACAAGACCGTCTACGAGAACGTCGCCTTCGCGCTGCAGGTCATCGGGCGCCCACGCCACCACATCCGCACCACCGTGCCCGAGGTGCTGGAGTGGGTCGGGCTCGACGGCAAGGAGAAGCGGCGGCCGCACGAGCTGTCCGGCGGGGAGCAGCAGCGCGTCGCGATCGCCCGCGCCTTCGTCAACCGGCCCAAGATCCTGCTCGCCGACGAGCCCACCGGCAACCTCGACCCGACGACCTCCCAGGGCATCATGCGGCTGCTGGACCGGATCAACCGCACCGGGACCACCGTGGTGATGGCGACCCACGACGACGAGATCGTCAACGAGATGCGCCGCCGGGTCGTCGAGCTCTCCACCGGGCACGTCGTGCGCGACGAGAAGGACGCCGTCTACGGCCGCCGCGAGGAGATCCTGCCGCAGGTCGGCCCCGTCGCCGTCCTGGACGCTCCCGGGCGGGGGGTGCCCGCCCGCCGCATCTCGGTGCGCCCCGAACCCGGTGACGTCGCCGCGGAACGTGCGGCCGACCAGGCCGCGGCCCGGGGGGTGGACCCGCCGCCGGCGGAGACCGACGACGAGGAGGTCCGGGCGATGTCGGGGGCGTCCCGGGCCGAGGAGGCCTGAGCGGTGCGCCTGCAGTTCGTCTTCGGCGAGGTCCTGCGTGGTCTGCGCCGCAACGCCACGATGGTGGTCTCGGTGGTGCTGGTGACGTTCGTCTCCCTGACGTTCGTCGGAGCCGCCGCGCTGCTGCAGGTGCAGATCGACAAGCTCAAGGGTGACTGGTACGACCTCGTCGAGGTCTCGGTCTTCCTCTGCCCCGAGGGTTCCACCGAGCCGACGTGCGCCGAGGGCGAGGCCAGCCCGGAGCAGATCAGCACCCTGGAGCGCACGATCAGCACCGAGCTCGACGGCGTCGTGTCCACGGTGTACTTCGAGTCGAAGTCCGACGCCTTCGAGGCCTTCTCCGCCCAGTATCCCGACGGCTACCAGGGCACCCAGCTCACCGCGGACGACATGCAGGCCTCGTTCCGCCTTCAGCTCGCCGACCCCGAGCAGTACCAGGTCGTGGACGAGGTGCTCTCCGGTCGGGACGGCGTCGAGGTGGTCGAGGACCAGCGGGCGATCTTCGACCCGCTGTTCCTGGCGCTGAACCGTGCCTCGCTGGTGGCCGTCGGTCTCGCCGTCGTCATGCTCGTCGCGGCGGCGCTGCTGATCATCACCACGATCCGGCTCTCCGCGGTGTCCCGGCAGCGCGAGACCGGGATCATGCGGCTCGTGGGTGCCTCGACCCTGTTCGTCCAGCTGCCGTTCATGCTCGAGGGCGCCATCGCGGCACTGCTCGGGGCCGTCCTGGCGGTCGTCGGGCTCTGGGCGGCCGTGCAGTACCTCGTCGTCGACTGGCTCGCCGCGTCGGTGGACTGGGTCGAGCACGTGACTCCGGCCGACGTGCTCACCATCGCCCCGCTGCTGCTGGGCCTGGCCGTGGCGGTCGCCGCCGTGTCCTCCGCCGTGACCCTCCACCGCTACACGAGGGTGTGATCCGCCGTGCCCGACGTCGTCCGCCTGCGCCGCGCCCTCGCCGGGGTGCTGGCCGCACTGCTGCTGATCGGCCCGACGGCACCGGTCGTCGCCGACGAGCTCGACGACCAGCGTGCCGCCGCGGAGGAGCAGCAGCGCCAGAAGCGCGAGGAGCGCCAGGACCTGCAGCACGAGCTCGAGGACACCAACGACAAGTTCGCCCAGGCGGTGCTCGACCTCAACGAGGTCGAGGGGCGTCTGCCGGTGGCGCAGGCCGAGCTCGCCGAGGCGCAGGCCGCCCTCGCCGAGGCCCGCCGCAAGGCGGCGGTGCTCGCCGACCGGCTGGCCGACGCCGAGGACGAGGAGAAGGCCGTCGCCCAGGAGATCGAGGCCGGCGAGGGCAAGGTCGAGGAGGCGCGGGACGACGTCGCCGCGATGGCGCGCGAGGCCTACCGCCGCGGGGACGACGCCAGCACCATCGGGCTGGTCACGGGGGCGCAGTCCACGGAGGAGTTCCTCGACGACCTGTCCGTGACGGCGTCGGCCGCGCGCAGCCGGTCCCGCTCGGTGACCGAGCTGCAGGAGGCCGAGACCGTGGCCCGCAACCAGCAGGCGCGGCTCGACGCGATCCGGGAGACGATCGCGGTCCTCAAGGCCGAGGCGGACGCGAACGTCGTGGTCGCGCAGGAGGCCGAGCAGCAGGCGGCGGAACGCAAGGCCGAGGTGGAGCGGCTCATCGAGGAGCAGAAGCGGCTCAAGGCCACGATCGCGGACCAGCGGGACGAGACGATCGCGGAGCTCGAGGAGAACGAGGCCGAGCGCGACCAGCTCCAGTCCGAGATCAAGGACATCATCGCCAAGCAGGCCGAGCGCGACCGTCGGCTCGAGGAGGAGCGCAAGCGTCGCGAGGCCGAGGAGCGCCGACGCCAGGAGGCCGAGGCACGCCGGCAGGCCGAGCGAGAGGCCGAGCAGCGCGCCGCCGAGCAGCGTGCGGCGGAGCGCGGCCAGCAGGACTCCGGTGGCGGGTCGGGCCAGGGCGGCGGGGGAGGCTCCGGCTCCGGCGGCGGCTCGGGCGGCGGGGGAGGCGGCTCCGGCTCGGGCTCCGGCGGTGGCTCGAGCTCGGGTGGCGGAGGCGGGTCCAGCTCCGGCGGCTCGTCGACCCCCTCGGGTCCGTTCCTGGGCTGGCCGACGAACTACCGGGTGGTGACCAGCAGCTACGGCATGCGCTACCTGCCGATGTACGGCTACACCCGGCTGCACGCGGGCACGGACATCCGCAGCTACTGCGGCACCCCCATCTACGCCGCCCAGAGCGGGTACGTGGAGCAGGCCTACTACGGGTCGAGCCCCGGCAACAACGTGCTCATCAACCACGGCAGGCACCGCGGGGACAGCGTCATGAGCCGGTACCTGCACCTGTCGCGCGACGTGGTCTACGTCGGGCAGAAGGTCTCCAAGGGCCAGGTGATCGGGTACTCCGGGAGCAGCGGGTCCTCCGGAGCGTGCCACCTGCACTTCGAGGTGTGGCTCAACGGCAGCACGGTCGACCCGATGCGGGGCTGGCTGAACTGACCTGCGGAGCGGCGTGACCGCCCTGAGCGAAAATCCGCTGGTCCCGGGTCCGGGGCCGCGTATCCTGGAGCGTCGCGTCACCCAGGGAGGAGGAGACCGTGTCCAACAAGTCCAAGGGCGCCAAGAAGAAGCAGCAGTCGGCGGATCCGCGCCAGGTCGTGGCGAACAACAAGAAGGCCCGCCACGACTACGTGATCGAGGACGTGCTCGAGGCCGGGATCGTCCTGTCCGGGACCGAGGTCAAGGCACTGCGCATGGGGCGTGCGTCGCTGGCCGAGAGCTACGTCACCGTCGACCACGACGAGGTCTGGCTCGAGCACGCGCACATCCCCGAGTACTTCCAGGGCACCTGGAACAACCACGCGCCGCGCCGTCGACGCAAGCTGCTGCTGCACCGCGACGAGATCGACCGCCTCGGGGTCAAGTCCCGGGAGAAGGGCAAGACGATCGTCCCGCTGCGGCTGTACTTCCTGGACGGGCGGGCCAAGCTCGAGATCGCGCTGGCCCACGGCAAGAAGGAGTTCGACAAGCGCCAGGCCCTGCGCGAGAAGCAGGACCTGCGGGAGGCCCAGCGCGCCATGCGACGCCAGGAGCTGCTCGGCTGACGGCGCTGCGGCGCACCGTGCCGCGGCTCGCGGCGGCGCTGCCCCGGTGCGGAAATATCTGTGCGACCTGGGGCGTTCATCCACTACGATGGACAGACCGGCGGTGGTCCGCCACGGCCGGTGCGGATCTTGACAAATCCATAGGGGCTGATCGGTTTCGACGGTGGTCGTGCTTCCAGGGGAAGCGGGCCGAGGATGCAGTGCTCATCTCGTTAACGCTTGCCTGCAAACCTATAGGTGCCGATAACAAGCGCACCGACTTCGCCCTCGCCGCCTGAGCGAGCTCCGAAGTCCGTGAGCCCGGGAGCGCTCTCGACCCGGTAGCTCACGTCATCTAGAGAGCCACTGCTCGTCGCCCTCGTCATCGGGGCGGCGGGGACTTCCAGATGACTGGGCCCGTCCGCACCTTGTCTGCGTGAGTGCGGGGGCCGAGAAAATCGCAGCAGACTGCGCCCGGAGAAGCCCTGGAAAAGCGCTACCGGACCCGGGTTCGATTCCCGGCAGCTCCACTCGTCACGACGAAGGCCCGCCTGACACCACGTCAGGCGGGCCTTCGTCGTGCCCGGGGGCCGCGGTCGGTCAGGGAAGACGGCCGGCCCGACGAGTCCGACGAATTCGCGCTAGCGGTGGACAGCGTGGTCCGCCTTCGCCAAGGTGGACGAATCCCGGCGTGACGGGGACCACCCGCCCGAGTGCGAAAAGAGGTCGGCCATGGCCGAAGCACGACTCGACAGGCTCGCCCGGCGGCTGGGCCTGGAGACGAACCCCACGATCTTCTTCACCTCCGCCGGCCTGATGGTGCTGTTCCTGCTCCTGCTGCTGGTGTTCCCCACGCAGATCGGTGACGCCTTCGGAGCCGGCCGGGAGTGGATCGTCACCAACCTGGGCTGGTTCTTCATCATCGGCGTGACGTTCTGGCTGGTGTTCCTCGCCTACGTGGCCCTGAGCAAGTACGGTCACCTGCGCCTGGGTGACAACGAATCACGGCCCGAGTACTCGAACCTGTCGTGGTTCGCGATGCTCTTCGCCGGCGGCATCGGCACGGTGCTGATGTTCTGGGGCGTGGCGGAACCGATCTCGCACTTCTCGACGCCGCCGTTCGACGACGTGGCCCCGTACTCCGCCGAGGCGGCGAGCGACGCGATGTCGATCTCGCTGTACCACCTCAGCCTGCACACCTGGGCGATCTTCACGTTGCCGGGCCTGGCCTTCGGCTACTTCGTCTACCGGTACAAGCTGCCGCTGCGCGTGAGCTCCGTGTTCTACCCCTTCCTCAAGGAGCGCATCCACGGACCGATCGGCAAGACGATCGACATCTTCGCGGTGCTCGGCACCCTGTTCGGTCTGGCGGTCTCCCTCGGTCTCGGTACCTCCCAGGTGGGGGCGGGGGTCAACGCGCTCTTCCCGAGCATCGAGAACGGCACGCTGCTGCAGGTCGTCGTCATCACCGTGCTGACCATCACGGCCGTGAGCTCCATCGTGGCCGGGCTGGACAAGGGCGTGAAGCGCCTGTCGAACATCAACATCCTCATGGCCGTCGGCCTGATGATCTTCGTCCTCATCGCCGGGGACACCCTGTTCCTGCTGCGCCAGATCCCCGAGAGCGTGGGCGTCTACGCCCAGGACCTCATCGGGCTGGCCTTCTGGAACGACGCGATGTCGCAGTTCACCAGCGAGGGAGGCTGGGGCTGGCAGGGCGGCTGGACGGTCTTCTACTGGACGTGGACCGTCACGTGGGCACCGTTCATGGGCGTGTTCCTGGCGCGCATCTCCAAGGGCCGCACCATCCGGCAGTTCGTCGGCGGCGTGCTCATCGCCCCGTCGGTGTTCACCATGGTGTGGTTCGTCATCTTCGGCTGGTCGGCGATGGAGCTCGACGGGATCGGCGGCAGCGGAGGCGCGATCTCGGAGGCCGTGGCGGACAACGTGGCACTGGCGATGTTCACCTTCTTCGAGAACTACCCGGCGGCCACCCTGGTCTCGGGGATCGCCGTCATCGTGGTCGCCCTGTTCTTCGCCACGTCGTCGGACTCCGCGTCCCTGGTGGTCGACATGCTCTGCGTGGGCACCGCCGACTCGGGTCCCACCCGGCAGCGCGTGTTCTGGGGAGTCAGCGAGGGCATGCTGGCCGCGTCGCTGATCATCCTCGGCGGGGTGACCGGCCGGGACGGTCTCGCCGCGCTCCAACAGGTGATCACGGTGATCGGGCTCCCGATCTTCATCCTGAACTTCCTGATGGTCTTCAGCCTCTACAAGTCGCTGCGGACCGAACGCCATACCGCCGTCGAGGCCCAGTTCGCCGGGTTGATGGCCCGATGGCGCTTCATGGGGCGCGCCGGCGCGGGGCAACGCGGAGCGTCGGCACGTGCGGCCGCGCTGCAGGGGGCCGCGGTGTCGTCCGGGGCGACGACCGGGAGCGCTGCGGCGACCGAACGTTCCGCGACCGACGGTGCAGCGCCGTCCGAGACCGAGATCGAGACCGGGTCCGGGGAGCCGGACACCGGGACCAGGACCGACTGACCGGTCGCCGTCGCACGGCGGCGCGGCCGAGGTCGCAGGGCCGAGGGGGCCCGGGGCATGACGTCCCGGGCCCCTCGGCCGTGCACACCGTTCGGCCGTGCACCAGACCTGCACGTGACCTGCTCGAGGGGCGGGCGTCGTCCTGCCGGCGCACCCGGGTCCGCCGGCCCGGTGGCCGGCTGAGGTCAGCCGACCAGCTCGGGTTCGCGGTCCGGCGCGCCCGTGCTCGGGGCGGGCGATCCCGGACCCCGGGGGTCGTCCTCGCCCCGGCCCGGCCCGGACGGGGGAGCGGAGGACCGCCGCCGACGCAGGAACCACACGATCAGGCCGACGGCACCGATCGGCAGCAGCCACGGCAGCAGCACGCCGAGGACGAGCACGACGGTCTTCGCGGCGGCCACGAGCGCGCTCCACCCGGTCTCCAGCCCGTCGACGAACCCGCTCGCCGGCGCCGTCACCGGAGCCGTCCGGGGGGTGATCTGGATGTGCAGCGTCGACATCGCGACCTGGTCGCTGAGCGCCTCGCGCTGGGCGACCAGGGAGTCCAGCTCCGCCTGGCGGGCCGCGAGCTCCCGCTCGACCTCGAGCAGGTCCTCGGTCGAGGTCGCCTGGGACAGCAGCTCGTCCAGGCGCTTCGTGGAGGTCGTCAGGGCCGAGATCCGCGCGTCCAGGTTCTGTCCCTGGCTCGTGACGTCGTCCTTCGTGACCTCCACGTGCTGGACGGTCGCGAGCTCCGAGAGCGCCTCGACGGCGCTGGTCGTCCGTGCCGCCGGGATCCGCACGGTCATCGACGCGGGGCCCGGCTCGCCGTCGAGGTCGGGCGACTCGCTGAGCTGGTCGACGCGTCCGCCCGCCCCCTCGACCATCCGGGTCAGCTCGGCCGTCGTGCGGGAGGGGTCGGGGGAGGTCATCTCGATCCACCCGGTGACCACCACCTCGCGGTCGACGGCGGCGGTCCGGTCCGCCTCGGTGACGACGGACTCCTCGGCGACCGCCGCGGCGTCGGCGGCGGACGCGCCCGCCGCGTCGTCGGTGGCGGTGTCCACGCCGACGGAGACGTTCTCGTCGGAGCCCGTGCAGGCAGCGAGCCCGAACGTGAGGATCGCAGCGATGGTGAGGGCGGTGGCTCGGCGACCGAGTGCGCGGGTCGGCATGACCCCGACTCTAGGCCCCTGACCAGCGAGGATCCGGTCCTCCGCACCGATCGTGATGCGACCGTGCCAGGACCGTGACATCCGGTCCGGGACGACTTCGGCGCAGGTAACGATCAAATAACGAAGGGCTCCGTACGATAGACAGGCGATCTGTAAGGACGCTCTACTAACAAACATGACCACGACAACGACGCGCACCAGCCGACGGGGCCTGGGCGGCGGTCTGCGAGCGACCTCCAAGGTGCTCCCCGAGCACGCTCGGGCGCACAACCGGTCGCTGGTGCTCCAGCACCTGTTCCACGAGGGGCCGACCTCGCGGGCCGGCCTCTCCCGGTCCACGGGCCTGACCCGGGTCACGGTCTCCGACCTCGTCGGCGTCCTGCTCGCCGAGGGCCTGGTCGAGGAGCTCGGGACGCAGCCCGGACGCCGCGTCGGCAAGCCGGCGATCCTCGTGGGGATGCGGACCGACGCGTACCAGATCGTCGGGCTCGACCTCTCCGACGACACCGTCCTGCGCGGCGCCGTCCTCACCCTCACCGGCGAGGCCGTCGACCGCCAGGTCCTGCCGGTCGACGGCCGGCGGGGACAGGACCTGGTCGACCTGCTGGCCCGGTTCGCCCGGCGCCTCGTCGCGTCCGCGACCCGCCCCGTCATCGGCATCGGTGTCGGTTCGCCGGGTGTCGTCGACGACACCGGGCGCGTCGTCGAGGCGCCGAACGTCGAGTGGAGCGACCTGCCCCTGGCCGCTCTGCTCACCGACCGCCTCGGCCTCCCGGTGCACGTGGCCAACGACGCCAACTCCGCGGCGCTCGCCGAGTACACCTACGGCGGGGGCGGCGACTCGATGATCGTGCTGACCGTCGGCAAGGGTGTCGGCGCCGGCGTCATGGTCGACGGGGCCCGCGTGCACGGTGCCGGTGACGCCGCCGGCGAGCTCGGGCACGTCACCGTCGTCGAGGAGGGCGGTCAGCCGTGCGCCTGCGGGCGGCGCGGCTGCCTCGAGACGGTCCTGTCCGCCCCGGCGCTCCGGCGCGCGACCGACGGGCTCGACGCGCACGAGGCGGAGGCCGTGCTGGCCGACGTCGGCCGCACCCTCGGCAAGACCCTCGCACCCGTCGTCGGTGCGTTGAACCTCGGCGAGGTCATCCTCGCCGGCCCGCCCGAGCTGCTCGCGGAACCGCTCCGGACCGCGGCGCTCGAGACCATCACCGCGCGGACCATGCCGGCCACGTCGGCCGGACTGGACCTGCGCATGGCCGCCCTGGACGACGACGTCGTCCTGGCCGGGGCGGCCGTCCTCGTCCTGGGCGCCCAGCTCGGCGTCTCGTGACCCGTCCCTCCGAACCTCATCCATCGGCGGCGCGAACAGAGCCGTCCCCGCAACACCGTGGAAGGAACCATCCCGTGAAGAGAACCCGACTCGTCGCCGCCGCCGCGGCCTCGACGATCACCCTGACCCTGGCGCTGACGGCCTGCAGCAGCGACACCACCGACACCGGCTCGGAGGGCACGGAGTCCGAGGCTGCCGGCGAACCGGAGGCCGCCGACCTCACGATGTGGGTGGCCGGTGGCGACACCCCCGACGAGCTGCGCGAGTACCTCGTCGAGACCTTCGAGGCCGAGAACGAGGGCTCGACGCTCACCATCGAGGAGCAGGACTGGGGCGACCTGGTCACCAAGCTCACGACCGCGCTGCCTGACGCCGAGAACACCCCGGACGTCGTCGAGCTCGGCAACACGCAGGCCCCGACCTTCACCAACGCCGGCGCGTTCCGCGAGATCTCGCCGGAGCTCTACGAGGAGCTGGGCGGGGACGACCTGCTGCCGTCCTTCGTCGAGGCGGGCTCGGTCGACGGCACCGTCTACGCGCTGCCCTACTACTTCGGCTCGCGCTACATGTTCTACCGCGCGGACATCTGGTCGGACGCCGGCCTCGAGGTCCCGACGACGCTCGACGAGTTCGGCGAGGCCGTCAAGGAGCTGCGCACCGACGACATGTCCGGCTTCGCCCTCGGCGGCCAGGACTGGCGCAACGGCATCTCGTGGATCTTCGCCCACGACGGCGAGCTCGCCGTCAAGGAGGGCGACGAGTGGGTCTCCACCCTCTCCGACGAGAACACGATCGCCGGTCTCGAGCAGTGGCAGGACGTCTACCAGGGCGCCTCGAACCTGCCCGCCACCGACCGTGACGTGGCCTACTGGGACTTCCTCAACGACACCGCCGAGGGCGGCGCCCCGGACGCGGCGACCATCATGGCGCCGGGCTGGGCCCGCTGGTCGATCGGTGACCTCACCGAGAACGACGAGGGCGAGGAGGTCCGCGACGGTATGGCGGACGCTGACAAGTTCGACATCTTCGCCCTGCCGGGCGTCGACGGCGGCGTGGCCCCCGTCTTCGCCGGTGGCTCGAACATGGCGGTCTCGGCCCAGTCGCAGCACCCCGAGCTGGCCGAGAACCTCCTGCGGGTCATCTACTCGGACGAGTACCAGACGATGCTCGCCGAGAACGGCCTGGGGCCGGCCAACACGGAGTTCACCTCGGTGATGGAGACCGACAAGTTCGGTGAGGTCACCGTCGAGACCGCCGAGAACTCGAAGCTGACGCCGGCCGCCCCGGGCTGGGCCGCCGTGGAGGGTGCCTCGGTCTACGAGGAGCTCTTCCAGAAGATCGCCGAGGGCGGTGACGTGGCCGAGCTCGCCGCCGAGTACGACGAGACGATCACGCCGATGCTCAACGGCCAGGCGGGCTGACGACCGGCTCGTCACCGCACGCAACACCCTGACGGGCGGGGTGGCGCCGCACGACCAGGCCGCCACCCCGCTCGTCCCATGACCGGGAAGGAGGACCGCATGACCCTGACCACTGGCAGGACCGCCGGATCGGACGGCATCGCGATCCGCCGTCGGCGCACGCCGGCCACCCCCTATCTCCTGCTGATCCCCGCGGTCGCCGCCCTCCTGGTCGGCCTCGGCTACCCCGTCTACTGGCAGATCATCACCTCGCTGCAGGAGTTCGGGCTCATGCAGCAGTTCGGTGCCCCGCCGGAGTTCATCGGCCTGGACAACTACACGCGGATCTTCACCGACCCCGAGGTCTGGTCCGTGGTGGCGAAGTCCATCGCGTTCTGCCTCGTCAACGCCCTGGTGACCGTCGGTCTCGGCCTCGGCCTCGCGGTGCTGATGCGGGCGGTGCCCGGCTGGGTGCGCATGTCGATGCAGATCACCCTGCTGCTGGCCTGGGCCACCCCGCTGGTCGCCGCCGTGACCGTGTTCCGCTGGCTCTTCGACGACCGCAACGGCGTCGTGAACTGGATGTTCGTCCAGCTCGGCCGGGAGAACCTCGACGGGTACAACTGGCTCGGCAACGTCTGGACGTTCTTCCTGGTGGCATCGCTGGTCGTCATCTGGATGTCGGTGCCGTTCGTGGCCCTGTCCATCTACGCCGGGCTCACCCAGGTCTCCGAGGAGGTGCTCGAGGCCGCCCGCATCGACGGTGCGGGCTCGCGGCAGATCCTGTGGCGGATCATCATGCCGCTCGTGCGGCCGGTCATCGCGATCGTGCTGCTGCTGCAGATCATCTGGGACCTGCGGGTCTTCGCCCAGATCCGGCTCCTGCAGGACGCCGGCGCCCCGATCTCCGAGACGAACCTGCTCGGCAACTACATCTACGAGCTCGGGGTGGGCAGCCAGGACTTCGCCGGCGCCGCCGCCGTCTCGCTCTTCGTCCTGGTGCTCACGATGGTCCTGTCAGGCCCGTACGTGCGCTATCTCATGAAGGAGGACGCGGCATGAGCGCCGTCCTTGCGGACACCGCAGCCCCCGCGGCACGTACCGGGGAGCGACGTCCCGTGCGCCGTCGTCGGATCCGGCCGGGCAAGATCCTGCTGAGCGCCCTCGGCCTGCTGATGGCCCTGGTGTGGGTCTTCCCCGTCTACTGGATGATGAACTCGGCGGTCACCCCGGACGCGATCCTCGGTGCCGACACCCCGCAGCTCCTGCCCGTCAGCTTCACGCTGACCAACCTCCGATCGGTGCTCACCGACTCCGGGTTCCTCAACGCCCTCGGCATGAGCGTCATGGTGACGTTCCTGACGATCACGCTGGTGCTGGCCTTCGCGTTCCTCGCCGCCCTGGCCATCAGCCGGTGGCGGTTCCGGGGCCGGACGAGCTTCATCCTCGCGGTGCTGTTCATCCAGATGCTGCCGGCCGAGGGTCTGTTCATCGCCCAGTACCAGATGATGTCCAGCCTCGGTCTGCTCAACCAGGTCATCGGCATCTCGGTGCTGTACGTGGCCATGCTCGTGCCCTTCACCGTCTGGATGCTGCGCGGGTTCGTCGCGGGCGTCCCGATCGAGCTGGAGGAGGCCGCGATGGTCGACGGGCTCTCACGGCCGCGCGCCTTCCTGCGGATCACGTTCCCGCTGCTGGCCCCCGGGCTCGTCGCCTCCGGGGTGTACGCGTTCCTGCAGGCGTGGAACGAGTTCACGACCGCGCTGGTGATCCTGCCCGCCGAGTCGGCGCAGACGCTGCCGATCTGGCTGCGCAGCTTCCTGTCGGCGTCGGCCAACCGGGGCATCAACTGGGCGGAGGTCATGGCGGCCTCCACGCTCATCGCCGTGCCGGTGATCGTCTTCTTCCTGTTCGTGCAGGGGCGGATGACCTCGGGTCTGGTCTCCGGGGCGGTGAAGGGCTGACGTGGACGAGAACGGCACGGCGACGCCTCCGGCGTCGCCCGGACCCAGCGTGGGCCTGGACATCGGCGGCACCAAGACGCTCGCCGTCCTGCTCGCCCCCGACGGCACCGTCGCGGCGCAGACGCGCCTCCCGACGGCCCCCGGGCCCCGCGGCGTCCTCGACGGCGCCGTGCGCGCCGTCGAGGGTGTCACCCGCGCGGCGGACGTCCCGGTCGAGGACGTCACCGGGGTGGGCGTCGGCATCCCCGGTCTGGTGGACGCCGTGGACGGCAGCGTGCGCCACGCGGTCAACCTCGGCCTGGACGGGGAGGCCCTCGAGCTCGCGACGCTGCTCTCCGCGCGGCTCGGCGGGATCGGCGTCGGCGTCGAGAACGACCTGAACGTCGCCGCCGTCGGGGCCGCCCACCTCCTCGAGGTCGCCGACCCGGCCTCCGGTCCGGTCGACCTGGCCTTCCTGGCCCTCGGCACCGGTCTGGCCGCCGGGGTCGTGCTGGACGGCAGGCTCCGACGCGGCAGCCACGGGGCGGCCGGCGAGATCGGTCACGTCCCCGTCGACCCCGCCGGTCCGCCGTGCGCGTGCGGCCAGCGCGGCTGTCTCGAGCTCTACGCCTCGGGCTCGGCGATCAGCGCCGTCTGGCCGACGACGTCGGGCCGGCCCGCCCCGGTCGAGCTGTTCGAGGCGGCCGAGGCCGGGGACCCGCGGGCCGTCGCCGTGCGCGACCGGTACGCGAGCGCCGTCGCGGCCGCCGTCCGCCTCCTCGTCCTCAGCGTCGACGTGCGCTACGTCGTCCTGGGCGGCGGCGTCTCCCAGCTCGGGCAACCGCTGCTCGAGGCCGTGCAGGAGGCCCTCGAGGACGAGTCCGCAGCCTCCGGGTTCCTGCGCAGCCTGGACCTGCCCGGCCGCGTCCGCCTGGCCCCCGGCCGGGTCCCGGTGGGAGCGGTCGGTGCCGCCGTCGTCGGGCGCGGGCACGCCGCCCGGGTGCCCGACCTGCGCTGAGGCGCGTCCCGACCGGCCCACCGACACCCCCGCCCGTCCGGCACACCACCGACGCGGGCACGACCGAGAGGAACCGTCGACCGTGCGACTCCGCCGCGCCCTGGCCGCGACGACCGCCGTCGTGCTCGCCACGCTGACCGCCGGGTGCGGGGCGGGCGAGGCCGAGCCGGAGGTCTCGGACGACATCGTCCTGTGGCTCGTGGGTGCCGACACCGGCGACGAGCTGCGCGACCACCTCGTGACCACCTTCGAGCGACGGAACCCCGGCGCGACGCTGACCATCGAGGAGAAGCAGTGGCCCACCCTCGTCGACGACCTCCACCGGGCCCTGGGCGATCCCTCCGCCACCCCCGACGTCGTCGAGCTCGGTAACACGCAGGCCCCCACGTTCACCCATGCGGGCGCGTTCCGCGAGATCTCGCCGGCGCTGTACGCCGATCTCGGCGGGGACGACCTGCTGCCGTCCTTCGTCGAGGCGGGGTCGGTCGCGGGCACCGTGTACGCCCTGCCGTACTACTTCGGCTCCCGCCACGTCTTCTACCGCAAGGACGTGTGGCGCCGCGCCGGGGTCGAGGTGCCCGAGACGCTGGGCGAGTTCGGCGACGCCGTCACGACGCTCACCACGGGCAGTCGTGCCGGGTTCGCCCTGGGCGGCCAGGACTGGCGCAACGGGATCTCCTGGGTGTTCGCCCACGGCGGCGACCTGGCCGTCGAACGGGACGGCTCGTGGGTCTCGACGCTGTCCGACCCGGACACGGTGGCCGGGCTCGAGGCCTGGCAGGACGTCTACCGGCACGCCTCGTTCCTGCCCACGACCGAGGTCGACACCGGCTACTGGGAGTACCTCAACGACGGCGTCGAGTCCGGCGTCCCGGCGGCGGCCGCGATGATGGCCCCCTCGTGGGCCCGCTGGGAGATGGGGGACCTGGTCCGGGACGACCAGGGCGTCGAGGTCCGCGACGGCATGGCCGACGAGGACACGTGGGGGGTGTTCGCGCTGCCGGGCGTCGACGGCGGGGTCGCGCCGGTGTTCGCCGGCGGCTCGAACCTGGCGATCTCGTCGCTGACCCGCAACGCCGCGCTCTCCGAGGACCTGCTGCGCGTCGTCTACTCGGACGCGTACCAGACGATGCTCGCCGAGTCCGGGCTGGGCCCCGCCGACACCCGGTTCACCGACCTGATGACCGACGACGTCTTCGGTCGCACACTGGTGGCGACGGCGGAGGCCTCACGGCTCACCCCGGCGGCGCCCGGCTGGGCGGAGATCGAGTCCCGAGGTCTCTACGAGGACCTGTTCGAGGAGATCGCGCGCGGCGGCGACGTCGCCGCGGTCGCCCGGGAGTACGACGCGCTCATCACCCCGCTGCTCGACGGCACGGCCGACGACGGCGCATGACCGACGCAGGAAGGAGACCTCGATGGAGGTCGTGATCGCTCCCGCCCAGGAGCTGGCGGTGCTGGCCGCCGAGGCGATCGAGGCGTTGCTGCGGCGCAGGCCGCAGGCGGTGCTCGGGCTGGCCACGGGGTCCAGCCCCTCGCAGGTGTACGACGAGCTGGCGCGACGCCACACCGAGAGCGGGCTGTCGTTCGCCCAGGCCCGCGGCTTCATGCTCGACGAGTACGTGGGGCTGGCCGCCGACCACCCGGAGCGGTACCGCAACGTCATCGCCGCCGACATCGCCGAGCGGGTGGACTGGCCGGCGGACCAGGTGCAGGGACCGGACGGGCTCGCGTCGGACCTCTCGGCCGCGTGCGCGGCGTACGAGCGGGCGATCGCTGACGCCGGGGGAGTGGACCTGCAGCTGCTCGGGATCGGGACGGACGGGCACATCGCCTTCAACGAGCCGGGGTCGTCGCTGGCCTCGCGGACGCGGATCAAGACGCTGACGACCCAGACGCGGGTGGACAACGCGCGGTTCTTCGACGGGGACGTCGAGCAGGTGCCCACCCACTGCCTGACCCAGGGGCTGGGCACGATCATGGAGGCCCGGCACCTGGTGCTGCTGGCCACGGGCCGGCACAAGGCCGAGGCCGTGCACCAGCTGGTCGAGGGGCCGGTCTCGGCGCTGTGGCCGGCGACGGTGATGCAGTTCCATCCGCACGCCACGGTGCTCGTCGACGAGGCCGCGGCCTCGCGGCTCCAGCTCGCGAGCTACTACCGGCAGACGTACGACTCCAAGCCGGCCTGGCAGGGCCTCTGACCCGCGGGCCAGGATGCCTGGTCGCGGGTCAGGACGCTCCGCCGCGAGTCAGGACGCTCCGCCGCGAGTCAGGGCCATCGGTCGCGGGTCAGGGCGACCGGTCGCGGGTCAGGATGCTCGGTCGCGGGTCAGGACTCTTTGCCGCGGGTCAGGGGTCGGCAGTGCGGAGCACGTCACGGTGTGACGTTCCGCGCGCTGCGCCCCGGTGCGCCCGGGCCGAACCGTCGGCGGGCGCACCTCCTCGTCCCGCCCGCCCTGACTCGCGGAGGACCGTCCTGACTCGCGCAGCAGCGCCCTGATTCGGCGGAACGTGCCCTGACCCGGCGCGTGCGGACCTGACTCGTGACCCGTCCGGGACGCCTCGGTGGAGGTGCCGGTTCGCCTCGACCCACGATGTCCGGCACGTAGGATGGGGCGCATGAGCGAGCCCCTCTCCACCCCGCCGGCCGACCCCTCGCAGGACACCGGGTCGGGGACGAGCGTGCTCGAGCGCCCCGACACGCGGGAGCAGTCGGCGGAGCCGGGTGACCACGAGCGGTTTGCGCACTACGTGCGCAAGGAGAAGATCATGCAGTCGGCGATGTCCGGCAAGCCCGTGATCGCGCTCTGCGGCAAGGTCTGGGTGCCGGGCCGCGACCCCGCGAAGTTCCCGGTGTGCCCGATCTGCAAGGAGATCTACGACGGCCTGCGTGACCCGCAGGACGGCGACGACGGCAACTCCGACTCCGAGTCGTGAGCTTGCCGGTCCCCGAGTCGGAGTCCGTCGACCTCTTCGCCGCCGCCGCCGAGCCGGCCAAACCGCTGCCGCAGTCGCCCTCGGTCTCGGCCGCCTCCCACCTCAGCCCCGCATACCCGCGTCGTGCCCCGTGGGGCACGGCGTCGAACCTGCGGGCGTGGCAGGCCGAGGCCCTGGAGCTCTACCACCAGCGCTCGGCCCGCGACTTCCTCGCCGTCGCCACGCCGGGCGCCGGCAAGACCACGTTCGCCCTGCGGGTGGCCACCGAGCTGCTCGACGCCGGCGTGGTCCGGCGGGTGACGGTCGTCGCGCCGACGGAGCACCTCAAGCACCAGTGGGCGGACGCCGCCGCGCGGGTGGGCATCCGGATCGACCCGTCGTTCAAGAACGCCCAGGGAAAGCACGGGTCGCACTACGACGGCGTCGCGCTGACCTACGCCCAGGTGGCCGCCAAGCCCGCCCTGCACCGGGCGCGCACCGAGGCCGCCCGCACCCTCGTCATCCTCGACGAGGTGCATCACGGGGGTGACGCCCTGAGCTGGGGCGACGCCATCCGGGACGCGTTCGAGGACGCCACGCGACGTCTCGCGCTCACCGGCACCCCGTTCCGGTCGGACACGGCGTCGATCCCGTTCGTCACCTACGAGGCCGACGCCGAGGGCATCCGGCGCTCGAGGGCCGACTACACCTACGGCTACGGCGACGCGCTGCGCGACCACGTGGTGCGCCCGGTGCTGTTCATGACCTACTCCGGCGAGATGCGCTGGCGGACCCGCGCCGGGGACGAGGTCAGCGCACGCCTCGGCGAGGACATGACCAAGGACATGCATTCCCAGGCGTGGCGCACGGCCCTGGACCCGCGCGGCGAGTGGATCCCCTCGGTGCTGGCGGCGGCCGACCGGCGGCTGACCGAGATGCGCCGCTCCGTCCCGGACGCCGGCGGCCTCGTCATCGCCACCGACCAGGCCGACGCCCGCGCCTACGCCGGGCACCTGGCCCGCATCACCGGGACCTCGCCGACGGTCGTGCTCAGCGACGACGACGGCGCCTCGGCGCGCATCGACGAGTTCTCCGCCGGGACGGACCGCTGGATGGTGGCGGTGCGCATGGTCTCCGAGGGCGTCGACGTGCCCCGGCTGGCCGTGGGCGTCTACGCCACGAGCACCTCGACGCCGCTGTTCTTCGCCCAGGCGGTGGGCCGGTTCGTCCGCGCCCGCAAGCGCGGCGAGACCGCGTCGGTGTTCCTGCCGAGCGTGCCGCTGCTGCTCGGCCTCGCCAACGAGCTGGAGGCGGAGCGCGACCACGCCCTCGACCGCCCGCAGACGGCCGAGGAGCAGGGGATCGAGTACGACCCGGAGGCCGCCCTGCTGGCCGCGGCCAACAAGGAGGAGAAGGCGTCCGGCGAGCTGACGGGTTCCTTCGAGGCGCTGGACGCGCAGGCCTCCTTCGACCGTGTGCTGTTCGACGGCGGCGAGTTCGGCACCGGCGGCGACATCGGCTCGGACGCCGAGCAGGACTTCCTGGGGATCCCCGGGCTGCTGGACGCCGACCAGGTCTCCACGCTGCTGCGACAGCGTCAGGCGGCGCAGACCCGCGGCCGCGACGGCGCCACCAGCGGCGAGGCCGTCCTGGAGCAGTCCGAGCAGGAGCACCGCCGGGCGGCGGCGCTGCGCAAGGAGCTGTCGAAGCTGGTCTCCGCCTGGGCGCGCAAGAGCGGGACCCCGCACGGCAAGGTGCACAACGAGCTGCGTCGGCGCTGCGGCGGTCCCGAGGTGCCGCTGGCCACCGCCGACCAGCTCGACGCCCGGGTCGAGACCGTGCGCGGCTGGTTCGTCGGCAAGCGCTGACGCGCGTTCCCGCGGTCCCGCTGCGGCCGGTCAGGACAACGACTCGGTGACCGTGGGGATCGCCGGGTCGCCGGCCGAGAGCCGCCGGGCTCCCCGGGGCAGCTCGTTGCGGGACCTGGTGTGCTGCTCGGCCGCCGTGCTCACCCCGTGGGCGCCGACCCACCGCGAGTCGATCGCTCCGTCCGTGACCAGCGGCACCTGCAGGGGGCGCAGTCGGCCGCCGTCGGCGGCCTCCTCGGGCGGCTCCCACGCCACGACGTCCTCGTCCGGACCCGTGAACAGCACCTCCTCGACGGCCCGCTCGTCCTCGTCCAGCCGACGGGCGGCCGCCTTGCGCCCGCCCGCGGTCGACTTGTGCGCCGAGGCCTTCGCCACCGCCTGCAGCCGGCCCGCCGAGTCGGCGCGCGCCACGAGCTTGTAGACCATCCCGCAGGTCGGGGCGCCCGAACCCGTCACCAGCGCGGTGCCGACGCCGTAGGCGTCCACCGGTGCGGCGGCCAGGCCGGCGATGGCGTGCTCGTCCAGGTCGGAGGTCACCACGATCTTGGTGCCGGTGGCCCCGAGCTCGTCGAGCCGGGCCCGGACGTCGATCGCCATCGCCCCGAGGTCGCCGGAGTCCAGCCGGACGGCCCCCAGCCCGGTGCCGGCCGCCTCGATCGCCCGGTCCACGCCGCGCCGCACGTCGTAGGTGTCCACCAGCAACGTCGTCCCGACCCCGTGCCACGAGACCTGGGAGGAGAACGCCGAGCTCTCGTCGTCGTGCAGGAGCGTGAACGCGTGGGCGGCGGTACCGATCGTCTCGAGCCGGTAGCGGTAGCCGGCCTCGAGGTTCGACGTCCCGACGAACCCGCCGACGACGGCGGCCCGGGCGGCGGCGACAGCGGCGACCTCGTGCGTGCGCCGCGAGCCCATCTCCATCACGGGACGGTCCACCGCGGCGCTGGTCATCCGGGACGCGGCCGAGGCGATGGCGGAGTCGTGGTTGAGGATCGACAGCACCAGCGTCTCCAGCACCACCGCCTCGGCGAAGGTGCCCTCGACCTGCAGCACGGGCGACCCCGGGAAGAACGTCTCGCCCTCCGCGTAGCCGGTGACGGTCCCGGTGAACCGGAAGTCCTGCAGGAACTCCAGGGTCCGGTCGTCGACCACGCGCTGCCGGGCCAGGAAGTCGAGCTCGGTGTCCCCGAAACGAAAGGCGGGCAGCGCCTCGAGCAGCCGGCCCGTGCCGGCCAGCACGCCGTACCGTCGGCCGGCCGGGAGGTGACGGGTGAACACCTCGAAGACGCAGTGGCGGTGGGCGGTCCCGTCGGCGAGCGCCGCCGCGAGCATCGTCAGCTCGTACCGGTCGGTGAGGAGCCCGAGCGAGGGCCGGGGTGCGGTCAGGGGGACGTCCGAGGAGGACGGCGGGACGGTCAGGGGGCTCGTCGCCGGGTCGTCGTCGGCCCGTCGCTCGTCGGTCATGCCCCTACGGTACGGCGCGCGCGCCGCTTCGGGCAGGAGGAACGGGTGCGGCGCGTGCGGTCCCGCCCCCGCGCGGCCGTCCCCGTAGGGTGGTGGCATGACGGAAGCGGCGACGCAGGAGGACACCAGCACCGAGGAGGTGTTCGGACTCGCCGACCCCTGGGTCACCATCGTGTGGAACGACCCGGTCAACCTCATGAGCTACGTCTCGTACGTCTTCGAGAGCTACTTCGGGTACCCCGAGGCGAAGGCACGCACCCTGATGCTGCAGGTGCACCACGAGGGCCGGGCGGTCGTGTCGACCGGCCCGAAGGAGCGCATGGAGGTCGACGTGCAGGCGATGCACGGGTTCGGCCTGTGGGCCACCATGCAGCAGTCGGACGCGCCGGGCGCGGCAGGGGAGGGGGCATGACGCCGTTCCGGTCCACCCCTGCCGGGTACGTCGCCACCTGGGAGCCCGTCGAGCGCGAGGTGCTGGCGCGCGTCGCCCGCGACGTCGCCGACCTGCTCAGCGCGGACTCGGGGCTGCCCGAGGACGCCGCGGAGTCCGCCGAGGTCGCCTTCACGGGGGTCGCTCGCGTCCCGCGCGACCCGGCCGTCCAGCGGCTGCTGCCGGACGCCCACCGGGAGGACGAGGAGGTCGCCGCCGAGTTCCGCCACCTGACCCAGACGGACCTGGCCGCCGGCAAGGTCGCCCGGCTGCGGGGGTTCGCCGAGACCGTCGACCCGTCCGTCGAACCGGTCACCGACCCGGGGGACGGCGACCAGGTGCTCGTCGAGCGCGACGGCGCCCAGGACTTCGCCGCCGCCCTGACGGACGTGCGGCTCGTGCTCGCCGAGCGGCTCGGCCTCGACGACGACGGGGACGTCGAACGGCTGCACGACGAGGTCATGTCGGGGTTGATGTCCGAGGACGAGGACGAGGACGAGGACGAGGACGGCGACGACGGGGACCCGGACGAGGCGTCGGGGTTCGACGCCGAGCAGCGCGTCTACTGGGGCGGGGTGTTCGTCGCGGCCGGGTTCGCCCAGGAGTCCCTGATGGACGAGCTCCTCGCCGACCTCAGGGCCCGCCGCGGCACGGACTGAGGGCTGTCGGCGGCCCGGTGCTGTGGTGCGTGCCACGCGTGGCTCCGATCACGAAACCGGTGCTCAGGACGTCGCGACGTTAGGCTGCCAGCCGTGAACGACGCCCCGATCGGGATCTTCGACAGCGGGGTGGGCGGTCTCACCGTCGCCCGCTCGATCCTCGACCAGCTCCCGCACGAACGCCTGCACTACATCGGCGACACGGCGAACGGCCCGTACGGGCCCAAGCCGCTGGCCGCCGTGCGTGCCATGGCGCTCGCCGTGATGGACCGGCTGGTGGACGACGGCGTGAAGATGCTCGTCATCGCCTGCAACTCCGCCTCGGCGGTGGCGTTGCGGGACGCGCGCGAGCGGTACACCGTCCGCCGCGGCATCCCCGTGGTCGAGGTGATCCTGCCGGCGGCGCGCCGGGCCGTCGTCGCCTCCCGCTCCGGTCGGATCGGTGTCATCGGGACCAAGGCGACGGTGGACTCGCTGGCCTACGACGACGCCTTCGCCGTCACCCCCGGGATCGAGGTGACGAGCCAGGCGTGCCCGGAGTTCGTCCGGCTGGTCGAGGAGGGCACGACGTCGGGACCGGAGGTCTTCGACATCGCGACCCAGTACCTCGCCCCGGTGCGGGCGGCCGGCGTGGACACGCTGGTGCTGGGCTGCACGCACTACCCGCTGCTGGCGGGCCCGATCTCGTACGTGATGGGACAGGACGTGACCTTGGTGTCCTCGGCGGAGGAGACGGCCCTGGACGTGTACCGCAAGCTCGTGGCGCACGACCTGGAGCGGTCGCTGGACGCTCCCGCGCCGGAGCACCGCTTCGCCGCGACCGGGAGCCCGGCACCGTTCGCGGACCTGGCCCGCCGGTTCCTCGGACCGGAGGTCGACCTCGTGGAGGCTGCATGAGACTCGTGACCGTCGGTGTCTCCGGCTCGTTGCCGGGGCCGGACTCGCCCGCGTCCTGCTACCTGGTGCAGGCCGACGACGCGGAGCGGACCTGGAACGTGGTGCTCGACCTGGGGTCGGGTGCGCTGGGTCCGCTGCAGCGTCACGTGGACCCGGCCGACCTCGACGCGATCGGCCTGTCCCACCTGCACCCCGACCACTGCTCGGACCTGAGCGGGCTGTACGTGTACCTCAAGTACCACCCGGAGCGCGGCGTCGTCCGCACCGGGGTCCCGCGCGAGCTGCCGGTGCTGGGGCCGTCCGCGACCTGCGAGCGGGCCGCGGCGATGTACGGGCTCGAACCGGGCGAGGACATGGCCACCGAGTACGCCTTCCGCACCTGGGAGCCCGGGTCGCCGGTCCGGGTCGGCCCGATGACGCTGGAGCCGTTCCGGGTCAACCACCCGGTCGAGGCCTACGGCGTGCGGGTGACCGGGCCGTCGTCGGACCGTGCGGGGGAGTCCGCGACCCTGGTGTTCTCCGGGGACACGGACATGTGCCCCGGGTTGGTCGAGGGGGCACGGGGCGCCGACCTGCTGCTGTGCGAGGCGGCGTTCCTCGAGGGACGTGACGACGGCGTGGAGCGCGGCATCCACCTCACGGGCCGGCGCGCCGGGAAGGTCGCCGCCGAGGCGGCTGTCGGCCGGCTGCTGCTGACGCACCTGCCCGCGTGGACGGACCCGGCCGACACGCTCGCCGAGGCCCGCGGCGTGTTCGACGGCCCGACGGAGCTCGCCGTCGCCGGCGGCGTCCACACGCTCTGAGCCGGCGGGTGGGTACGCTCGACGCCGTGCAGAAGCTTCCCGTCTGGCCGGCCGTGATCGCCGACCTCGTGTGCGTGCTGGCCTTCACCCTCGTCGGCACGGCGAGCCACGCCTCGGCGGGGTCGGCCGGTCACGTCGTGGCCGTGGCCGCGCCGTTCGTGATCGGGCTGGCCGTCGGCTGGCTCGCGACCCGCGGGTGGCGGGCGCCCGCGCAGCCGTGGCCGACGGGCGTGGCGATCTGGTTCGCGACGGCGGCTCTCGGCCTGCTGCTGCGCCCGCTGTTCACCGGGGGCTTCGCCTGGTCGTTCAGCCTGGTCACCGCGGTGTTCCTGGCGCTGACGATGATCGGCTGGCGGCTGCTGGCCGCTCTCGCCCAGCGCCGCCGCCAGACGTCCTGACCACCCGGGACGCTGTGGGCATGAAATCGGCAGCTCGACCCCCGGGTCGAGCTGCCGATTTCATGCCCACAACGGTGACGGGCGGACAGGGTCAGGGGCGCAGCGCCGCCGCGATGGCCGGAGCCAGGGAGCGCAGCGCCTTGCCGCGATGGGAGATCGCGTTCTTCTCGGCGGCGCTCAGCTCCGCCGACGTGCGCCTGCCCGGCGTCCCGTCCGGGCCGGCCGGCTGCTCGACCGGCACGAGGATCGGGTCGTACCCGAACCCGCCCGTGCCGCGCGGGGAGCGCACCAGCACCCCGGGCATCTCGCCCATCGCGACCTCCTCGCGGCCGTCGGGGGTCACCAGGGCGGCCGCGCAGACGAACGCCGCCGCACGGTGCTCGTCGCGCACGTCGCCGAGCTGACCGAGCAGCAGCTCCAGGTTCGCCGCGTCGTCACCGTGGCGGCCCGCCCAGCGGGCCGAGAAGATCCCCGGGGCGCCACCGAGCACGTCGACGCTGAGCCCGGAGTCGTCCGCGACGGCGGGCAGCCCCGTCGCGGACGCCAGGGCGCGCGCCTTGATCAGCGCGTTCTCGGCGAAGGTCACGCCGTCCTCGACCGGCTCGGGGGCGTCCAGGTCCCCGGCGGTGACGACCGCGTCGTCGGGCAGGTCGGCCAGCCCGGGCTCGGCGCGCAGGATCGCCAGCAGCTCGACGAGCTTCTTGCGGTTGTGCGTGGCCAGCACCAGCCGGGCCGACGCCGGGGCGCCGGCCACCTCAGGCGCCCTCGGCCAGCGCCGCCTGCTGGGCGGCGGTGAGCTCGGTGGTGCCCGCCACCGCGAGGTCGAGCAGCGCGTCCAGCTCGTCGCGGCGGAGGGGGACGCCCTCCGCGGTGCCCTGGACCTCGACGAAGGCGCCGTCACCGGTGGTGACGACGTTCATGTCCGTCTCGGCGCGCACGTCCTCGACGTAGGGCAGGTCCAGCATCGGGGTGCCGTCGATGATGCCGACGCTCACCGCCGCCACGGACCCGGTCAGCACCGTCTTGCCGCCCGGGGTGATGACGCCGTGCCGGGTGCCCCACTCCACGGCGTCGGCGAGCGCCACGTACGCGCCGGTGATCGCGGCGGTGCGGGTGCCGCCGTCGGCCTGCAGCACGTCGCAGTCCAGCACGATCGTGTTCTCGCCCAGCGCCGAGACGTCGACGACGGCGCGCAGCGCGCGGCCGATGAGACGCGAGATCTCGTGCGTGCGGCCGCCGATCTTGCCCTTGACGGACTCGCGCGGGCTGCGCTCGTTGGTCGCACGCGGCAGCATCGCGTACTCGGCGGTCACCCAGCCCTCGCCGGAACCCTTCTTCCAGCGCGGAACGCCCGCGGTCAGCGACGCGGTGCACAGCACGCGGGTCTTGCCGAACTCGATGAGCACCGAGCCCTCGGCGTTCTCGCTCCAGTGGCGGGTGATCGTCACCGGGCGGAGCTGGTCAGGGGTACGGCCGTCTGCACGCGTGGTCATGGCCCTCACCCTAACGGGGCGGGCCGGGCACCCGTCACATGCCGAACCGTCGCCGCAGCTCGCGGGCGTGACGCCGCGAGACCTCGACCCGGGACCGCTGCCGGTCGTCCATGACGACCACGAGAGAGCCCTGGAAGTCCGGGACGAGCTCGCGCACGTGGTCGAGGTTGACCAGGTAGGACCGGTGGGCCCGGAAGAAGTGCCCGCGCAGGCGTCGCTCCAGCTCGTTGAGCGACATCGTGACCAGCAGCCGCTCGTCGGCGAGCTTGAGGTAGGAGTAGCCGCGGGCCGCGCTGGCGTACACGATCGAGGCGCCGTCGACCAGGACGGTGCGGCCGTCGCGCTGCACGGGGATGCGCACGAGGGTGTCGGCGTCGCCGCCCGACGGCGGGCGCGGACCGGGCGGCGGGCTCGTCGCGCTGTCGTCGCCCCGGTCGGCGGCCGGCTCCACGGTGCCTCCGCCGTCGGTGCGCAGGGCGCGCTCCAGGGCACGCTGCAGCCGGTCGGCGTCGAACGGCTTGAGCAGGTAGTCCACGGCCGCGAGGTCGAAGGCGTCCACGGCGTGGTCCGGGTAGGCGGTGGTGAAGATGACCTTGGGCGGGCGGGGACGGTCCCGCAGGGCGGCGGCGACCTCCAGGCCGGAGCCGCCGGGCATGCGCACGTCCAGCAGCACGAGGTCGTAGTCGAGGGAGTCCAGCAGCAGCAGGGCCTCCTCGCCGTTGGTGGCCTCACCGACGACCTGGACCTGGCCGACCTCCTCGAGCAGGTAGCGCAGCTCGGCCCGGGCGGGGGCCTCGTCGTCCACGATCAGCGCCTTCGGTCGCACGGGCGTCACCTTAGCGGGATCCGCAGGTCGACGGTCGTGCCCTTGCCCGGCCGCGAGGCGACGTCGAACGAGTACCGGTCCCCGAACAACGCGTCGAGGCGCTGGGAGATGTTCCACATCCCCACCCCGGAGTGGTGCGCGCCCGACGCCGCGGGGTCGGGTCGCCGGCCGGCCAGGAGGCGTTCCAGCGTCTCCGGCGGCATGCCGACGCCGTCGTCGCTGACCCGGATCGAGGTCGTGCGGGTCAGCGGGTCCACGCGGGCCCGCAGGTGCACCGTGCCGCCCGAGACGGAGTCGGCGATCCCGTGCTTGACGGCGTTCTCGACCAGCGGCTGGATGACCAGCACCGGCACGCGGGAGGTCAGCACCTGCGGGTCGATGTCGTAGCGCACCCGCAACCGGTCGCCGAACCGCGCCTGCTCCAGCGACACGTAGGTGCGCACGAAGAAGTACTCCTGGCTGAACTCCGCGAAGTGCCCGTCCTGGCGGACGGCGTAGCGGAAGAAGTCGCTCAGCCGCAGCAGGAGCTGACGGGCCTCGTCCGGGTCCGTGCGGGACTTGGAAGCGATGGTGTTGAGGATGTTGAACAGGAAGTGCGGGTTGATCTGCGCCCGCAGGGCGTCGAGCTGGGCGTCGGAGGCCAGGTGGCGCTCGCGGTCCATCTCGGCCAGCTCCAGGTGCAGGGAGAGCATCGAGGCCATGTCGTCCACCAGCACCCGCGGGGCCGGCTCGTCCTGGGTGCGGTAGACCTTCAGGGTGCCGACGATCCGGTCGGCGACCGCCAGCGGGGCGACGACGGCGGTGCGCAGCGGGCAACCGGGCTCGGGGCAGCCGATGCCCTCGCGGGCGTGGACGACGACGGTGCGGCCCTTGCCGAGCGCGAGCCGGGAGACGCGGGTCTGCATCGCCTGGCCGACCTTGTGGTGGTCGCTGCCCGGGCCGACGAACGCGAGCACCTGCTCAGTGTCGGTGATGGCGATCGAGTCCCCGCCGAGCAGCGGCCGGATGAGCTGGGCGGTGCGCCGTGCCGCGTCCCGGGTCAGCCCGTTCCGCAGCGGGACGGACCGGCCCGCCGCGGCGATCGTCAGACCGTCGCGCAGGCCGCGGGGGTCCTGCGGCCGGGCGGCCGGGCGCCAGGCCCGCGTGCGGGTGCCGGACCCGGACCGCGGTCCGCGCAGGGCCGACGGGTAGCCCAGGACGACGACGGTGCTCACCACGAGACCGGCGACCATCGTCGCGAGCACGCCGAGCGGGGGCGTGACCAGCACCTGGGTGACCAGGTACACCAGCCCCCAGGCCGCCACGAGCACCGCCGCCAGCAGCCAGCTACCGCCGCGCACGTCGCACCTCCCGGCGCCGTCGGCGCGACTCGGCGAGGACGAGCCGGGCCAGTGCCTGCGTGTGCCGGTCGGCCGCCGTGCCGTGCATGATCAGCCACGACCGCTCGACGTCGGGCGGCGGCGCGGTGGACCGGGAGACGACGACCGTCACCACGGTGGTCAGCGGTGCGGCCAGCAGGGTCGGGGCGAGCAGCAGGTCGGGCCACGGGGAGCCGTCGGCGACCGTCCCGGCGGTCAGCATCGCGATCACGACCACGACGCCGGTGGTCATCCCGGCCACGGCGCCGGCCGCCGTGGTGCGGCGCCACCAGATCGACAGCAGGAACACGGGGGTCAGCGCGGAGCCGGCCACCGCGAACGCCCAGGTGACCATCGTGGCCACGATCGAGGGGGTCGAGGCGGCGAAGGCCTCGGGCCTCAGCACCAGCCCGATCCCGGCCGCCGTGCCGGCGGTCACCAGGGTGGTGATGCGCCCGGCGCGCACGGCCTGCCGCTGGGTGGCGCGGGGGTTGAGGTGGCGTTCGTAGACGTCGTGGCCCCAGGACGCGGCCGCGGCGAGCAGCAGACCGGCGATGGTCGACAGCACGGCGATGAGGGCACCGGCCGCGACGACGCCGAGCCCCGCGTCACCGCCGTAGATCCGCCCCAGCACCGGCAGCGCGTGCTCCGGGACCGTCAGCACGCCGTCCACGGTGAGCTCGTCGAGCCACGGGTTGTCGGCCACGGCGCCAGGGACGATCTCGCGGGCCGCGGTGCCCAGCATGACCGCCACGGCGTAGAACACCCCGGCGAGGCACAGCACCCACACGGTGGTGGTGCGGGCGGCGCTGCCGGTGGGGGAGGTGAAGTACCGGTTCATCACGTGCGGCAGCCCGGCGGTGCCCATCGCGAGCGTGACCATGAGCGCGATCTGGCCCAGCACGTCGTAGCGGGCACCCGGTTCGCCGAACACCGCGGGTTCGCCCGGGTGCAGGGCGTTGGGCTCCGTGGCCAGCCCGCCGTCCGGCGCCGGGTTCCCCAGCGGCGCCGTGGAGATCTGCTCCACGGCGTCGCCGTAGTGGAAGCCCTCGCCGATCACGGTCGCGGCGAGCCACAGCAGCGCCCCGAGCAGCAGCAGGAACTGCACCGCCTGCGTCCACGTGGTGCCCCGCATGCCCCCGAACGAGACGAGGGCGGCCACCACCGCCGTGGACACCACGATGCCGGTGGCGTACGGGCTCAGCCCGGCCACGCCCTGACCGACCAGCAGCTCCCAGGTGATGCCGGACCCGACCGTCTGGGGGACCAGGTAGGACAGGATCACCAGCTGGACCACGCCGACCGCGACGAGCCGCACCCGCTCCGAGCCGAGCCGCCGGCCGAGGAAGTCCGGGATGGAGAACTCGCCGAACCGGCGCAGCGGGGCGGCGACGAACAGCAGCACCGGGACGAACCCGGCGGCGAAGCCCACGGCGTACCAGGCGCCGTCCAGGCCCGTGGCGTACACCGCGGCGGCCACGCCCAGGAACGAGGCGGCGGAGAAGTAGTCGCCGCAGATCGCCCACGCGTTCGTCGCCACGCCCACGCGCTGCCCGGCGAGGTAGAAGTCGACGGTCGACGTCCCGCGCGGGCGCATCACCAGCGCGACCACCGACACGAGGGCCAGGACGACGGTGAGCGTCAGACCGCTGGCCAGCGTCACCGGGCGTCCTCCTCGTCCACGGTGTCGTCCGCGGGCTGGGCGGCCTCGCCCAGCATCCGGTGCTCCACGGCCGAGGACAGCCGGGCGGCCGCGATCCCCAGCACGGCGAAGAAGCCGTACAGCCCGAAGGCAGCCACGAGGAAGCCCGGGCTCATGCCGCCGACGAGGCGTGCCTGCGACCACCAGTCGAGGGTCAGCGTCAGCACCGGGAAGGCCGCGACGCCGAGCAGGAACACGACGAAGTAGCCGACGGCGACGCGTCGCAGGGTGCGGAAGGTCGCATCCACCTCGGCGGGCGTGTCCCGCGTGCCGACGTCGTCGTCCATGACCGAGCACTGTACGGAGCGCCGGGCCGGCGGGGAAGAGCCGGACGGGGCGCCCCGCCGGGTCATGACGCGGCGACGGCGGGGGAGCGCAGCACCCGGACACCCGTGGCGAGCAGCACGACGGCACCACCGGCCGCCATGACCAGGCCGATGCCGGGCATGGCCTGGCCCCAGGAGTCCGTGGCCGCGCTGACCTCGCCGAGCCGCACGAGCTGCCAGCCCACCACGAAGGCCACGGAGGTGCCGGCGACGAGGCTGTGGGAGATCGCGACCCAGCGGCGCGGGATCACCGCGCCGGCCACGGCGACGAAGCCTGCGCACAGCGTCCACAGCCCGGGGCCGGCGGTGCCGCTCAGGGTGCCGACCGGGGTGATGACCCAGGGCAGGAGGCTGCCGACGATCACGGCGAGCGCCCCGAGCAGCATGCCCAGACTGCCCGGGTGGAAGACCCGGGTCCGTCGGGCCGGCGTGCGTCCGCCGGCGCGCAGCAGGTTGCCCAGGGAGGTGCTCGTCGTCGAGGCCATGGGTCCGACTGTAGGTCCCGGACGGCGGGAGGGAGCCCGGGAGTCGGTGAGCGGCACGGTTCGTCCCGCGGGCGGTCGGTCGGGCCGCCCGAGCGGTGCGGTCGCGCGGGGGCGACCGGTGGGCGCCGTCTGCCGACCGTTCGCGGGACGGACCCTGCCGCCGGGGTGTGAAGGTCTTGTGACCGCGGTCACCGCTGCGCTTCGCTCGGGTGCGTACGAGGACGGACGTGCCCCGGACGACGACGTCCGGGGGAACGCGACGAAGGGAGCGTCCGATGGTCGACACCGAGCGAGGCAGCTCGCCGGATCCCGGGCCACCGCCCGACAACGGGTGGCGCCAGGAGTACTGGAAGAAGAACCTGCGGCTGATGATCGTGCTGCTCAGCATCTGGTTCCTGGTCTCGTTCGTGTGCGGGATCCTGTTCATCGAGCAGCTCAACACGATCGAGGTCTTCGGCTTCCCCCTGGGGCTGTGGTTCGCCCAGCAGGGCTCGATCTACACGTTCATCGTCCTGATCCTCGTGTACACGCTGCGCATGGACAGGCTCGACGACGAGTACGGCGTGGCCGAGCGTGACGAGGAGGGCCGGCGGCTGTGAGCGACATCCAGATCTGGACCCTCGTCTTCGTGGGTCTGTCCTTCGGGACCTACCTGACCATCGCGTGGCGCAGCCGCGTCCGCGAGACCAAGGGCTTCTACGTCGCGGGCCAGGGCATCCCCGCCGTGGCGAACGGTGCCGCCGTCGCCGCCGACTGGATGTCCGCGGCGTCGTTCATCTCCATGGCGGGCCTCATCGCCTTCCTGGGGTCGGACGGCTCCGTCTACCTCATGGGCTGGACGGGCGGCTACGTGCTGCTGGCGCTGCTGCTCGCCCCGTACCTGCGCAAGTGGGGCAAGTTCACCGTCCCCGAGTTCGTCGGGGACCGGTACTCGGAGTACGTGCGGCTCATCGCGGCGGTGGCCGCGATCATCGTGTCCTTCACCTACGTGGTGGGTCAGATGCGCGGCGGCGGCATCGTGTTCAGCCGGTTCCTCAACCTCACGATCGAGGGCGGCGTGGCCGTGGCCGCGGGCGTCATCTTCCTGTACGCGGTGCTGGGCGGGATGAAGGGCATCACCTGGACCCAGGTCGCCCAGTACACGGTGATGATCGTCGCCTACCTCATCCCGGCGTGGACGATCGCGCAGAAGATGACCGGCTTCCCGGTGCCGCAGGTGACGTTCGGGCAGATCCTCGACGAGCTGAACGCGCTGAGCCAGGAGTTCGGCCTCGAGCAGTACACCGAGGCGTTCGCCGTGCGGCCCCAGCTCGACGTGTTCCTGGTGACCCTGTCGCTGATGATCGGCACGGCGGGTCTGCCGCACGTCATCATCCGCTTCTACACCACGAAGTCGGTGCGCGGTGCCCGGTTCAGCGCGCTGTGGGCGCTGGTGTTCATCGGCCTGCTGTACACCACGGCCCCGGCCGTGGGGGCGTTCACCAAGCTGAACCTCATGCAGTCGGTGAACGGGGTGGCGGTGGACGCCCTGCCGGCCTGGGTGAACAACTGGGCCGCCACGGGGCTGGTGACGGTCTCCGACTCCGCGTCGACGATCACGACGTTGAGCAACGACCCCGCCTCGGGTGCGGACCTGATCGTCAACAACGACATCCTGGTGCTGGCCACCCCGGAGATCGCCGGGCTGCCCGCACCGATCGTCGGGCTGGTCGCGGCCGGCGGCCTGGCCGCCGCGATGTCGACGGCGGCCGGTCTGCTGCTCGTCATCTCCTCCTCGGTGTCGCACGACCTGTACTTCCGGGTCGTGAAGAAGCCGACGTCGGACTCGCGCCGCCTGCTCGTGGGGCGGATCGCGATGGGTGCCGCGGTGCTGGTGGCGATCTACGGCGGCATCAACCCGCCGGCGTACGTGGCCCAGGTGGTCGCCTTCGCCTTCGGGCTGGCGGCGTCGACGTTCTTCCCGATCCTCGTGCTGGGGATCTTCTGGAAGCGCGCCAACGCCGTCGGGGCGGCGTCCGGCATGATCTCCGGCCTGGCGTTCACCGGGGCGTACATGATCTACACCCTCGAGGTGTTCGGGACGTCGTCGCACGAGTTCCTGTTCGGCATCTCGCCGGAGGGCATCGGCGCGCTGGGTGCGCTGGTGAACGTGGTCGTCACGGTCGTCGTCTCGAAGCTGACGACGCCACCGACGGAGCACGTGCAGGAGATGGTCGAGGAGCTGCGGTACCCGGCGCGCCGGGTGACGTCCCCCGTGGCGGAGACCGAGTAGGGGACGTCGTCCCCGTGCTCGACGTCCGGGCCCGGACCCCACGGGGGGTCCGGGCCCGGACGCGTCGGGTCAGAGCGGACCGTTGAGGCAGGATGGATCACGTGCACGTGGCCTTCTTCCGGAACCTGAACCAGGGTCAGCGCTCGCAGCCCACCACGGCCGACCTGCGGGCGGCCTTCGCCGAGGCCGGCGCGGCCGTGGCCGAGCCGTACCGGTCGAACGGCACGATGGTCTTCGCGGGCGACGACCCCGACGCCGTGGTGGACGACGTCCTGACCGCGCTGGCCGTGCGCACCCCCTACGACGACCTGGTCCTGGTGCGCCCCCTCGCGTTCCTCGAGCAGGTCGTGGACCGGCACGCCGGACCGGACGCGCACCGCCGCGAGCTGACCCTGTTCCCGGGCACCGTGGTGATCGCCGACGACGTCCTGGCCCACGAGGCGGGACGCCGCCGGTGCGCCGTCGTGGACCGGGGACCGGGCTGGGCGGTCGTGCACAACGACCGCGACCGGCAGAGCAACGGGACACCGGCCCTGGAGGCGGCCGGGGCCCGGCGCGCCACGTCGCGCGGTGTGCCGACCCTGGCCGGGCTCGTGGAGCGGTTCGGCGGCTGATCCCGGGACGCCGCGTCCAGGTCCGCGTCGCGCGGACGGGCGGATCGTGGCGCCGCGGGATCCTCGACGCGGGCGGTCACCGGGCCAGGTCCCGCCGGCGGAAGCCGACGAACCCGACGAGGAGGAACCCCACGGTGACCAGGCTGATCCAGCCCAGCCCCGTGAGGTCGACGTCCGCGGCGCTGACGTCCGGGACGTGCCAGAAGGGACTGATACCGAGCACCCAGTCGTCGAGGCCGAACGTCGGGCCGAGCAGGGTGAGGAGGAACGAGACGAGGACGCCGACCCAGGCGACGAGGGCGACGGCCGGCCGGGCGCCGACGACCGCCACGGACACCGCGACGACCGTCCAGACGGCGGGCACGGTGGCCACGGCCTGGCGCAGGACGTCGCCGACGCCGACGCCGATGTCGGCGGTGCCGGCGAGCCATCCGATGACCGCCCCCGCGACCAGGACGTACAGACTCGACGCCCCCAGGGCGAGGAGCACGTGACGTGCGTAGTAGCGGGTCCGTGAGACGGCGGTGGCCAGGATCGGCTCGACGCGGTCGACCGTCTCCTCGCTGCGGACCTTGAGCATGATCTGCACACCGGGGACGGCGGCGATGATGCCGACCAGGCTGAGGATCGTGACGACGAACGCCGAGGTGAGCTCGTCGGGGCTCGTGGCGCCGGCGGCGAGGATCTGCTGCACGGCCGGGTCCGCGCCGAAGATGTCCGTGATCGAGGTGGCGAGGTAGCCGAAGACGACACCGAGCATGAGGGACGCGAGGGCCCAGGTGACGAGGGGGCCGCGGTTGAGCCGCACGGCCAGGCGCCAGGCCGTGGTGTCCTTCCCGCGGGCCGGGCCGGGGCCGGGCGTGATCGTGCCCTGGCCGAAGTCGCGACGGGCCTGGAGGGTGAACGCGACGGCGAGGAGCACCAAGGTCAGGACGACGGCGAGCGACAGCGGCCACCAGGTGTTCCCGCTGGCGGGACGGGTCTCGGTCATCCACGACAGGGGATTGACCCAGGAGGTCCACCCCGGGGCGTCGACGGAGTAGGCGAAACCGCGCAGCACGAACAGCACCCCGAGGGTGCCCACGGCCATCGAGCTGGCGGTGCGGGCGTCGGCACCGAGCTGCGCGGTCACCGCGGCGACGCCGGTGAACATCCAGCCGGTCGCGGTGAAGGTGGCACCCAGCAGCAGCGTGGCCTCCCACCCGCCGCCGCACAGCACGGTGACCAGAGCGGCGACCACGCCCAGCACGAGGGAGCCGATCAACGCCATCGCGGCGCCCGTCAGCAGCCGGCTGCCGCGCCCCAGCACGCCGGACGCGAGCAGCTCGGCCTGGCCGGAGTCCTCCTGGGCCCGGGTGGCCCGGATCACCGCGAAGATCGCACCGAGGGCGGACAGGAAGCCGCCGAGGGCCAGGGCGCGCCAGGCGTTGAAACCGTCCGCGGTGGACAGGTCGTAGGCCGGGCCGAAGATCAGGCCGAGAGCGGGGTTGGACCCCACGGCGGCCGCCAGACCCTCACGGCTCTGCTGGGTGGGGAACACCCAGGGGTAGACCAGCACCGACGAGGCGGACAAGAGGGTGGCGATCGCGATCCACGGGGCGAGCAGCCGCCCGTCGTGCCGCAGCGACGTGCGCAGCAGCGGAGCGGTGCCGGTCAGGTGGCCGCCCCGGGGCTGTGCGTGCGCCGGGTGGTGGGCCGTGGCCGTCGTGCTCACGGTGCGGTCCCGGTCTCGCCGCTGGTCGTCGTCCCGGTCGGGGCGGACGCCTGCTCGTCCTCGTACAGGCGCAGGAACAGGCTCTCGAGCGACGGCGGCTCGACGGTGAGCGAGACCAGACCGTACCCGGTGAGCAAGGTCATCGCCTCGCCGATCCGGGTGGACTCCACCGTCGCCGTGAGTCGGTCGCCGTCCAGGTGGACGTCGTGCAGCGAGGACAGCTCGTCGATGGCGGGAGCCCGTTCGAGCACGGCGCGCACGGTCGTGCGCACGTCTCCGCGCAGCTCCTTGAGGGTGCCGGTCTGCACGATCCGTCCCTCGCGGATGATGCTGAGCCGGTCGGCCAGCGTCTCGACCTCGGCCATGATGTGGCTGGACAGCAGCACGGTCGCCCCGCGCTGCCCGGCCTCGCTGATGACCTCCTGGAACACGGCCTCCATCAACGGGTCCAGGCCGCTGGTGGGTTCGTCGAGGATCAGCAGCTCGACGTCCGAGGCCAGCGCCGCGACGATCGCGACCTTCTGCCGGTTGCCCTTCGAGTACTGCCGGCCCCGCTTGGTCGGGTCCAGCTCGAACCGCTCGACCAGGTCGGTGCGCCGCGTCTCGTCCAGGCCGCCCCGCATCGAGCCGAGCAGGTCGATCGCCTCGCCGCCGGTCATGCCCGGCCACAGCGACACGTCGCCGGGCACGTAGGCGAGGCGCCGGTGCAGCGCGACGACGTCCGACCACGGGTCCTGCCCCAGCATCCGGACGGTGCCGCCGTCCGCCTTCAGCAGACCCAGCAGCACCCGGATCGTCGTGGACTTCCCGGCACCGTTCGGGCCCAGGAAACCGTGCACCTGGCCCCGCTCCACCTGCAGGTCCAGTCCCCGCAGCGCCGGGAACCTGCCGTAGGACTTGGTCAGCCCGACGACCTCGATCACCGGGTCCGATCCGCTCATGTGCTGGTCCTCTCGGGTGCCTGCCGCCGGACACGGCGGCCTGACCACAGCACACTCCATCACCGGGACACTCGCATCGCCGACCTGCGAGCGGTCGCCGGCCCGCCGAGCGGTCGGGTGCCCACGTCGAGGTGCCTAGGCTGGTCCGGTGCAGCTCGTCGCGTCCGACCTCTCCTACGCCTACCCGGAGCACCCCGTGCTCCGGGGCGTGGACCTGCGCGTCTCCGACGGCATGCGCCTGGGCGTCGTGGGGGAGAACGGGTCCGGCAAGTCCACGCTGCTGCACCTGCTCGCCGGCACCCTGCCGCTCCAGGGCGGACGACTCCAGCGGCACGGGTCGGCGGCGCTGGTGACCCAGGAGCTCACGGAGGCGGCGGGCCGCACCGTCGGCGACCTCGTCGCCGACACCCTCGCCGACCTGCGGGCGCTCGCCACCGACCTGCAGCGGGCCGCCGAGGCCTTCGACCACGACCGTGGCGACCTGCGCGCGCTGGGGGAGCTGCTGGGCCGGGTCGAGCACCTCGCGGCGTGGGACGCCGACCGCCGCGTCGACGAGGCGCTGACCCGGCTGGGTGCCGTCCGCGACCACGCCCGCCGGCTCGACACGCTGTCGGTCGGGCAGCGCTACCGCGTACGGCTGGCGTGCCGGCTCGTCGAACGGGCCGACCTGCTGCTGCTGGACGAGCCCACCAACCACCTCGACGACTCCGGCGTCGACTACCTGACCGAGCAGCTGCGGACGTGGCGCGGCGGCGTCGTGCTGGTCACGCACGACCGGCAGCTGCTGGACGACGTCGCGACCGCCGTCTACGACCTCGACCCCTCGATGGACGGCCGGCCCGTGCTGTACGGGCAGCCCGGCTACCACGCCTACCGGTTCGGCAAGGCGCAGATGCTCGCCCGCTGGCAGCAGCGCTACCGGGCGGAGCAGGAACGCGCCGCCACGCTGTGGTTCCGCCGGGACAGGTCCTACGAGGGTCTCTCCGACGAGTGGCGCCCGCCCAAGGGTTCCCAGAAGCACCGCCGCGGGACGCGAGCCCGCATCCACGTCAAGGCGGCCGACCGCCTCGTGGAGCAGCTGGAGGCCGAGGCGCTCGACGTCCCGCCCCCGCCGCTGGAGCTGGCCTTCCCGGACCTGCCGGCGATGTCGCCGGGCTGGGACCCCGGCGACCCGCTGGTCGAGCTGCGCTCGCCCCGGGTCGTGGCCCCGGACGGCGGCCTGATGCTCGACCTGCCCGGGACGCGGCTGGCGGTCCCGCCGTCGGGCCGGCTCCTCGTCGTGGGGCCCAACGGCACGGGCAAGTCCACCCTGCTGTCGGCGCTCACCGGGACGGGCACGCTGGCCCGCGGTACCCGCACGCTGCGGCCGGGGGTGCGTCTCGGCACCGTCGCCCAGGAGGGGCGGGTGCCCGACGGCGCACGGAGCGGCTTCGACACCTACGCGGCCGAGGCGCTGACGCTCCTGGACCGCGGCGAGCTCGACCCGGACCACGTGGTGCCCGTCGCGGCGCTGGGGCTGCTCACGGAGGACGAGCTGGACCGGCCGGTGACCGAGCTCAGCGTGGGGCAGCAGCGCCGTCTGGACCTGGCGCTGGCGCTGCTGCACGCCCCCCACCTGCTCGTGCTCGACGAGCCCACGAACCACCTGTCCGTCGACCTGGTCGACGCCCTGACGCCGGCGCTGCAGCGCACCCCGGCGGCCGTCGTCGTGGCCACCCACGACCGGCGGATGCGCGCGGACCTGGCCGGCTGGCCGGTCCTCGACCTCGGCTGACGGCGGGCCGCTCGTTCCCGGGCCGGCTCAGTCGAGGCGTCCGACGTGCGCCATCGCCTGGCGCACCAGGGTGCCCTGGCCGTTGACCATCTCGGCCTGCACCGTGTCGCTGCACGCCTCCTCGGGCGTGAGCCAGGCGAGGTCCAGGGCGTTCTGCTGGGGTCGGCAGTCCCCGGTGACGGGCACGACGTAGGCCAGCGAGATGGCGTGCTGGCGGGGGTCGTGGAACGGGGTGATCCCGGGGGTGGGGAAGTACTCGGCGACCGTGAACGGTTGCGGCGAGGCCGGCACGCGCGGCAGCGCGACGGGCCCGAGGTCCTTCTCGATGTGTCGCAGCAGGGCGTCGCGCACCCGCTCGTGGTACAGCACCCGTCCGGTGACCAGAGCGCGGGTCATGTTGCCCAGCGGGCTGGCGCGCAGCAGCAGCCCGACGGCCACGACGTCGCCCGAGTCGTCGACGCGTACCGGGACGGCGTCGACGTACACCAGGGGCAGCTGCGCGCGCACGGCGGCGAGGTCCTCGGGCGTCAGCCAGCCGGTGGGGGCGGACTCGGGCCCGTTGTCGTCGTCCGGCGGGAACTCGGCGGTGTCGGTCACCCCTCGTTTCTACCAGTCGCGCGGTGGCTGGGGCCTGCGCAGGTGTGATCTGCTGGTCGGAGGCCGGACGCGACGGGCCGGGAATACCCAGTGGGGTTTTATTGCTCGCACCCGTAGCAGCACATCCCAACGAGAGGACTTCGCATGGCCACCGTCGAGCTCACCGACTCCACCTTCGAGCAGGCGATCAAGGACAACGACATCGTGCTGGTCGACTTCTGGGCCTCCTGGTGCGGCCCGTGCCGCCAGTTCGCGCCCGTCTACGAGGCGTCGAGCGAGGAGCACCCGGACGTCGTGCACGGCAAGCTCGACACCGAGGCTCAGCAGCAGATCGCCGCTGCCGCCGGCATCAGCGCCATCCCGACCCTGATGGCGTTCCGCGAGGGCATCATGGTCTTCAACCAGGCCGGTGCGCTTCCCGCGCCCGCCCTCAAGCAGGTCGTCGACGCGGTCAAGGACCTGGACATGGACGACGTCCGCGCCCAGATCGCCGCCGCGGAGAACGGTCAGCAGCAGAACTGAGACCACCGCACGACGAACGGCCGCCCCGGGACAGGTCCCGGGGCGGCCGTTCGTCGTCTCAGCGCAGTGGCGTCAGGGAGTCGAGCCGCCCCCGCTGAACGACCGGGCGCCGGTGGCCACGACCTGGCCCGCCGGCACGTCCACGACGGTGCCGTCGGAGAAGGTCACCGTCTGGTCCGTCGCCGTGACGTTCGACGCCACGTAGGTGCGGCCGCCCGTCCCGTCGAAGGCCGCCGCCATCGGGTCGTCGGCGTGCACGTCGGTCGCCACCGTGCCGAGCGCGGCCAGGTTCGCGATCCAGTGGTAGGTGTGCGCGGGCGTCTCGCCCTCCTCGGGGGTGAACGTCGTCGACTGCAGCAGGGACAGGGCCCGGTCCCCGTCGCCGAGGGCCAGGTACTGCCACAGGATGTCCTGCCAGACGGTCGGCGGGCCGCCGTTGACCTGCTCCAGGTGGTCGTACGAGGCGCGCACCGTCTCGGGCGAGGTGCCGAGGTAGAGGTGGGACCCGGTGATCGGCAGGGTGTTGATGCCCTGGATCATCTCGGCCTCGCCGCTGAACCACGTGGCGTAGGCGCCGCCGTCGCCCCAGACCATCCCGACCACGGGGTGCCCGAACGCGTCGGGGTACGTGGTGCCCTCGGAGTCGAACCAGTACCGCTCGATCGCCGCGGCCTGCGTGGCGTAGAGGTAGGCGCCGGCGTCGCGGACCGCGGTGTCACCCGTGGCCTCGCCCCACTGGACCAGGGCACCGGCGAAGTTCATGCCCTCGGAGCTGGACTCCTGGTTGTTCCCGGCGTTGAAGCCGGCGTGCCCGGAGGCCCAGTCGTGACCCGCGTAGATGTCGAAGTCGCGCAGGTACGGGAACCGCTTCTCGGTGCGGTCGTAGTTGTTCGCGTCCCGGATGAGCAGGTCCACCATGCCGCCGTAGTCGGCCGCCCACTGGGGGTCGAACCGGGCGAGGGTCGCCGCGGCCGCGATGTAGTAGCCGTAGTGGAAGTGGTGGTCGTTCAGCTCGGTGTCCGAGCCGTACGACCCGGGGTAGCCGATGAGCGTGCCCCACTCGGCGTCGTAGCCGAACACCTGCTCGGTCTTGCCGGGCGTCGCGGTGAACCACTCGGTGAGCACCGAGCGCACCGAGGCCAGGGCCTCGTCACGCTGCTGGGTGCGGCCGAGCTGGTCGGCGATCTCGATCACACGGGTCGCCCGGCCGAGCGCCTTGCCCGTCCAGTAGGTGTCGGTCCGCTGGAGGTCCAGCGGGTCGGAGATCTGGTCCAGCAGCGCCTCGAGCTCCGCCTGCTCGGCCCCGGTGCCCGTCGCGACGGCGGGGACCTCCGTCAGGACGCCGCCGAACGGCGTGGCCGTGGTGAACGAGTCGACGCCGGTGAGCACGGTCATGTCACCGCGCGCCGAGGTGTAGGTGCCGGTCGCGGGCGTCGCACCCTGCAGGTACGCGCTCTGGTGCGGGTACAGCGCGGCGACCGTGCCGGCGTCGGTGGCACCCGGCCACGGGGTCGTCTCGAAGGTGTAGGTGGTGGTGACCTGGCCGGCGGCCTCGTCGTAGCTGTAGTCCATGCGGGTCGACGTGACCGGGGCGCGCCCCGCCGCGGTGTAGTCGTCCACGAGCGCGTCGCGCTGCGCCGGGCTCACGTCCGGCATCACGGCGATCGCGTACCGCTGCGTCGGCGCGGTGACCGAGCGGCCGCGCACGCTCCAGCTCACGCCCTCGGGTGCGACCGCCAGGTAGTCGCTGCCGCCGGAGGTGAACCCGATGCGGCCGGGCTCGTCGAGCCAGACGGACGCCGGGCCCTGCGTGGTCAGCTGTGCGTCGCCGCCGGTCGCCTCGAACCAGGAGATCGGCAGCCCGTGGCCGATGGTCGCGCGCAGCGCCTGCTGCCCGTCGTCCCACACGGGGGTCACGGTCCAGTCGGTCCAGTCGGCCACCTTGACGTCCTGGGCCGAGAGCCCGCTGACGCCCGCGAGCACGTCCTGGGAGTAGGCGTAGTGGTACTCGTTGGTGCTCAGGGTGGGCTCGGTGGTGTAGCCGATGCCGAGGCCCGTGTTCGTGGGCTTGAACGACGCCGGGTGGGCGTGCAGCGGGGTGCTGAAGCGGCAGTCGGAGAACTTGTACGCCAGCGACGACCACCAGTCGTTGGTGGGCAGCGGCGTGCTGGGCGCGTCCGGCGTGACGAAGGCGCGGGCGTCAGCGGTCACGGCGGCGCAGCCCTCGGGCGTCGGCCCGACGGGGTCGGTCGTGTAGCTGCCCGACCCCACGTCCACGACGTCGGCCGAGGCCGGGGGAGCGGTGGCGGACACGATGCCGGCCAGCAGGAGCGCGGGCACCGCGATCCGTGCAGTGCGCCGACGCCGGGCGGAGTTCCAGAACGTCATCGTTCACCTCATCGGTCGGTCGCTCGGCCTCGACGACCGTCGGCAGCCTCGCCGGCGTCGTCACCGGCTCCGAACGATCGCGTGGGAGCGATCCCACGACCCTAGTGACACGGTGGTGACACGTGCAACCAATGTCTCAGTCCCTGGGAGCGTGCAGGTCAGCAGGGTGCGGCGGACCCGTCGGGGCGCCACCCGGCTCGAGAGCGGCTCGTCAGGGTCGCCACTCGTCCCGGTAGTCGGGGTGGTCGGAGAAGTCTGCCGCGCTCTCGCGCATCAGCCCCTCGGCCCAGGAGGCCTGCGCGGGACCGAACAGGCCCTGCTCGTACTGGTCGGCGTGGGCGTGGAGCTCGCGCAGCTCCGCCTCGCGCTCGGGGGTGAGCGGGACGTGACCGTGCTCCCCGCGGTGCTTGCCCTCGTGCTCCAGCAGCTCGGAGATCCGGGCCTTGAGGAATGCGCTCAGCGTGGACATGACGTCGCTCCCTTCACCGCCGCGACGGCTCGCGCCGCGTGCGCGCCGTCATCCTCGACGGTACGCCGCGACGGCCCGCGCGGCGCGGGATGGTGCGCGAGGCGGGAGTCGAACCCGCACGTCCGAGGACACCAGGACCTAAACCTGGCGCGTCTGCCTGTTCCGCCACTCGCGCGTGGCCACCCCGATCCTACGGGGCGGCGTGCCCGGGTCAGGCGGCGTCGATCCCCAGCTTCGTGCGCAGCCGTGCCACGTGCCCGGTCGCCTTGACGTTGTACTGGGCGAGCTCGACGGTCCCGTCGGTGCCGACCACCACCGTCGAGCGGATGACGCCGACGTAGGTCCGGCCGTAGTTCTTCTTCTCGCCCCAGGCGCCGTAGGCCTCCAGGACCTCGTGGTCCGGGTCCGAGGCCAGCGGGAACGTCAGGCCGTCGCGCTCGGCGAAGGCGGCGAGCCTGGCCGGCTCGTCGGGGGAGATGCCGACGACGGCGTACCCGGCCCCCTGCAGCGCCTCCAGGGAGTCGCGGAAGTCGCAGGCCTCCTTCGTGCACCCCGGCGTCATCGCCGCGGGGTAGAAGTACACGACGACACCCTGCTCGGCGCTCTCGCGCAGCGTGGCCAGCGACACGGTGCTGCCGTCGGCGGTGGGGAGGGTGAAGTCGGGGGCGGTGTCGCCGGTGGCGAGACGGGTCACGGGTGCTCCTGGTGCTGCGGGGACGGGACCGTCGCTCAGCCTATCCGCAGGTCGCGCGACGACGTCGGGCGATGCGGTGCGCGGACGGTTCTCGCGTAGCGTGGACCCCGTGAGTCCCGCAGCACCTCCCACCGCGGCCGGGGACGGCGAGCAGGCCGTCGAACCGCTGCCGATCCGCATGCTCCACGACCGGGTCCTGGTCGACCCCGAGATCGACTCGGCCGAGCGGCAGTCCTCGGCCGGGCTCGTCATCCCGGCCACCGCCAGCGGTCCGAAGCGGCTGGCCTGGGCGAAGGTCGTGGCCAAGGGCGAGCACGTGCGCCAGGTCGAGGTCGGCGACCGGGTCCTCTACGACCCCGAGGAGCGTGCCGAGGTCGACCTGGGTGGCACCGACTACGTGCTGCTGCGCGAGCGCGACGTGCACGCCGTCGCCGAGCGGTCCGACGACGGCGGGGCGACGGGTCTGTACCTGTGACCTGCGCCGCTGTCGCGGAGGTCACACACCGCGCGGCGAGATCCGGTTGTCACCCCGCGCCGCGGTGCTGGTAGAGTTCCATACCGCTACGCGCCATTAGCTCAATTGGCAGAGCAGCTGACTCTTAATCAGCGGGTTTGGGGTTCGAGTCCCTGATGGCGCACCACGCACGCGGAGCTCACCACGTGGTCTCCGCGTGCACAGCGGCCGGCATCGAGCACTCGACGCCGTCGTGTCGCGCCATTAGCTCAATTGGCAGAGCAGCTGACTCTTAATCAGCGGGTTTGGGGTTCGAGTCCCTGATGGCGCACCACCGCGAAGGCCCCCGTCGCTCCGGCGCCGGGGGCCTTCGTGCTGTCCCCTAGGCGCCGTCCGTGCCGTCCGTGCCGGCCTGGCGGTCACCGTCGCCGTCCGGGCCGGGGTCCACGCTGAGCAGGTCGCCGGGCTGGCACCCGAGCGCGTCGCAGACCGCCGTGAGCGTCGAGAAGCGGATCGCCCGGGCCCGGTTGTTCTTGAGCACCGAGAGGTTCGCCACCGTGACGCCCGCGGACTCGGCGAGCTGGGCGAGGGTCAGCCCACGACGTTCGAGGAGCCGGTCGAGGTGGGCCACCACGCGGTGCGGGGGGCCGTCCGTGGCGTCGTCGCGTGGTGTCACACCAGTCCTCGCAGCTCGTCCCGCATGGCGGCCCCGTGCCGCAGCAGCACCGCCACCCCCCAGAGGGTCGCGGCCACCGCGAACGCCGTCACGGGCACCACGACCTCGCCCGCCGGGTCGGTCGCCCCCGGTGCCGTGAGGGAGCCGGCGGCGACGGCGCCGCGCACGAGCACGAGATGGCCGGCCGTCGCGACGGCCGCGGCCAGCAGGCCCCCGCTCAGCACGACCGTGCCGACCTGCCTCAGGTGCCGCGCGTTGTCGGGGTGGAAGGCGTCGCCGGTCTCGGTCGTCCGGACGACCCGGCGCAGCAGCAGCCCGCAGGCGACCGCGGTGAGGCACCACGCCACGGCGGGGGCGAACACCCACAGGCGCTCGCCAGCCGTGGGCTCGACGATCGTCAGCGTCGAGGTCGTGGTCCCGCCCAGCAGGTGGCGGCCGTCGTCGCTCGCGGTGGTCGTCGCCTGCCAGGTGACGGGGACGAGCAGGTTGTCCGCGACGAGCGCACCGGTCCCGGCGAGCAGGGCGGCCACGGCGGCCAGCACGGTCAGCAGGGTGACGGCGCGCGAGGCCGTCCGTCGTGGTGTGGAGGCGTCGTCGGTCCGCCGACGACGCCATATCGACAATCGATACGCTAGGGTCATGGCATCACGATAATCGATATGCCAGTGAGGTGCCTGATGTCGACCGTCCCTTCCCGCACCAGCGCCCGGACCCGGGCCGGAACCGTCACCCTCTTCCTCGTCGGCTGCCTGCTGTGGTTCGTGGGCGCGCCGATCGTCGTCGGCGTCCTCACCGACCTCGGACCGGTCGTGCTGGTCGGCCTCGCCGCCGTCCAGCTCGCGGGGGCGGCGGGGACGGCCGCGTGGTGGCTGCGACGCCGCGGGGTCGGGCCCGCCGCCGTCGGGATCGGGGCCGGTCGGTGGCGGCGCGACACGCTGCTGGCCCTGGCGACGGTCCCGCCCCGGCTGGCGCTCGAGCTGGGCGTCCTCGTCCCGCTGGCCGGGGGCGTGGCGAACGAGGGCGTCCAGGAGGTCCTGCGCCTGACGTCGGGCGGCTGGTCGGCGGTCGTGGGCGCGCTCGTCCTGGGCGTGGTGGGTGGCGGGCTGGCCGAGGAGCTGTGGTTCCGCGGCGTCCTCGTCGGTGCCGTCCCGCAGGTGTTCGCCGACCGTCGTCGGGCCCGGGCCGTGGCCGTCGTGGTCTCGGTCGCGCTCTTCGCCGTGCTGCACCTGCCGGCGACCGTGCCCGACCTGGTCTCGATCCTCGTCGCCGGGGCGACCTACACGGCGCTCTTCGTCGGCACGGGGCGCCTCACCGCGCCGGTGGTGGCGCACTCGTGCTGGAACGCCACCGTGATCGTGGCCCTGGTGGTCCAGCACGGGTGACCCGGACCGCCGTGACCGCATTGTCGGGTCAGCGTCCAAGGTCCCGGTCGCACGGGGTCGTCCTGCACTGTACGGACAGGGATGTCCGGCGCGACGATCGAAGGACATCTCAGGGATCCGGTGCCGCCCCGGACCAGCGTGGCCCCTCGGTGGTCGAGATCCCGCGCACGGGAGCGAGGCGAACGATCATGATGACGAGGTCGACGCGACGTGGCGTCGGAGCTGTCGCGGGAGCGGTCCTGCTGACGACGATGAGCATCACCGGCGTCCAGGCGGCGCCCGGGGGCGGCGGCCCGCCCCATCCCCCGGGCGACGAGGGCGAGCTGGGGGCCAACAACCTGTCCGTCCCGACCGTCTTCGTGCCCGGCTCGGCCGGGTCGCCGTTCGGCGGGACCTGCACGGACGGCGACGACTCGGTCGACCCGGCCGGGACGAAGGGCGTCGACACCGACGGTGACGGGATCCCCGACGAGCACCTGGACTACTGGGTCCAGGGGATCGCCACCTGGCAGGCCGACTGCGCCGAGGCCGCGGCCGACACGCTGACCGTCGGTGCCGAGTGGGGGGACAACCTGCAGAACGCCCCCCTGAAGGCCGGGACGCCCATCCGGGTGGAGATCGGCCTGTTCGCCGACCCGACCGCGTTCCCGATGCCGGGATACACGGTGGTGAAGCTGGACCCGACGCTGCTGGACCGTGAGTCCCACTACGGGACGCTCGGTGTCGAGGAGTCCCCGTACCCGGAGGTCCGGGCCTGGGACGGCGGGGCCACCCTCGACATCCGCACCACCGACGGCTCGGTCGTGGTGGCGGACGAGATCGCCTACGGCGCGGAGGTCAACTCCACGGGCCGGGTCGTCTACGGCTACAACTGGCAGAAGCCCGTCGGCGGTGAGTACCTGATCACCGTCACGACGCCGGCCGTCGGGCTCGGGGCGACCGATGCCGGCACGCTCAGCGACAGCGACGGCGACGGCGTCGACGACACGGTCACCCTGGTGGTCAACGTCGGGAACAAGGGCGGCGGCAACGGTGGCGGCAACGGCGGCCGGCCGGCCGACCGTCCCCGAGGTGGCAACGGCGGTCAGGGCGGCGGCAACGCCCTCGGCCGGGGCTGATCCGGCCGGGCCGCGTGGGTCGGGTGCCGCCACGGGTGGCACCCGACCCGGCCGGCCGGCGGAGAGGAGTGGGACATGTCCAGGATGGTGAGCAGGCTGTCGCGGACCCTGCTGGCGGTGCTCCTCGTCGGAGCGACCGCCCAGGTGGCCGCGGCGGCGGAGGGGGAGTCCACCCCCGGGGTCACCGTGACGGCGGTCAACCCGGCGTCCGCGCTGCGCGACGGCGGGCTGCGGATCGCCCTGACGGCGCACAGCGGGACGGACGGTGACGGCGTGACGTCGTGCCGGCCGCAGGGCGCGACCATCGACTGCTGGGGCTCGCTGGTCCTGCAGACGCCCGGGTCCGACGGGCTGCGCCTGGCGGACCTCGAGGTCCACCGCGTCATGGTCGGCGGTGAAGGCGGCGGTCACGGCGGGGGCCATGACGGCCATGACGGCCACCTGGCCTTCCCGGACGCGGTCGTGGACGGTGCCGGGCAGCAGGCCGTCGTCAGCGGGCAGGCCGTGCTGCGCGACCCGGGGAGCACCGGGCTGCCCCGCGGAAGCGCCGTGCAGGTCAGGATCCACCTGACGGACGTCTCGCAGGTCGCGGGGCACGACCTGGTCGACGTGCAGGTCAACGAGCTCGTGCACGGACCTGTGAAGCCCGTGCTGTACGAGTCCGGGCCGCAGCCCGTCCAGCAGGTGGGGATCCACCCGCAGGGCTGACCCGTCGACGAGCCGCGGCCCGGCCGGGAGCGCACCCCGGCCGGGCCGCCCGAGCCGACGGCGACCCGTTGGCGTCCACGGCCTGACGGTGCACGATGGGGTGATGATCTCCACGGAGCTCGCCACCCGGTTGCGCGACGCGGGACTCCTCTGGAAGCCCGCCGACGGCGACCGCTTCCACATCGACGCGCCCGACCTCCTCGAGGACGTCTTCACGGTCTCGACGCTCGTGGTGGAGGCGCACCACTTCGACACCGGCACGATCCTGGGCTTCAACGGGACCACCGAGTGGGCGCTGGACTCCGTCGACCTCGACGACACGCTGTGGCTGCCGCGCGAGGACCAGCTCCGCGAGCTGCTCGGCAGGACCTTCCGGGCCCTGCGGTACGACGGAGAGGTCTTCGCCGTCGAGGTCGAGCTGCTCGGCGAGCAGCGCGTCTTCGAGGCCCGCGACGCGTCCGACGCCTACGGCGAGGCGCTGCTGGCGCTCATCGGGCTGTCCTCGGTGTGACTCGGACGGGCCGCGGTCACGACTACCCTGGTCCGGTGCCGAACCCATCGCAGGAGAAGCCGGAGGTCCCCCAGGACGCTCCGGACACCGTCGACACCCGTCACCATCGCCGTCCGCTCAGCTTCGTGCGGCGCACCGCGCGTCTGACCCCGGGGCAGCAGAAGGCGTGGGACACGCGCCGTCACCGCTACCTGGTGGACGTCCCGCGCGAGCACCGGGACCTCTCGGTGCACCCGGACTGGCAGTTCGACCCGGTCGCGGAGTTCGGCCGCACCGCCCCGCTCGTGCTCGAGATCGGGACGGGCCTCGGCGAGTGCGTCGTGCACGCCGCGGCGACCCACCCCGAGCGTGACCACCTGGCGGTCGAGGTCTACCGGCCGGGTGTCGCGCAGACCATCGTGCGGGCCGGGCACGCCGGTGCCGACCCGGCGGTGGCCGGCGGGGACCCCGGGCACGAGCTCGACAACCTGCGGATCATGCAGGTCGACGCCGCCGAGCTGCTCGGTCACGGGCTGCCGGAGGGCAGCCTGGACGAGCTGTGGGTGTTCTTCCCGGACCCGTGGCCCAAGAAGCGGCACCACAAGCGCCGTCTCGTGACCCCGGCCTTCGCCGAGCTGGCGGCCCGCGCGATCCGGCCCGGCGGCCGGTGGCGGCTGGCGACCGACTGGGCCGAGTACGGCGAGGTCATGCTGGAGGTCGGCGACGCCGCCGACGGCTTCCGCAACGCCCACGGACCGGGCGGCCGGGCCCCGCGCTTCGAGGGCCGGGTCATGACCAGCTTCGAGCGCAAGGGCCTGAACGCCGGCCGTTCGGTGACGGACCTGGAGTACGTCCGGGTCTGACTCAGTCGTCCAGCCCGCGGGCCCGCAGGGCCTCGCCGAGCGCGTCGGCCCGGCGCAGGGACCCGACGACCAGCGGGACGGCGAAGGCGCGCACGTCCGCCTCCCGGCCCCGTGCCCGCTGGGCGTCCCGGACCCGCGCGGCCAGGTCCGCCAGGACCGGCACCGAACGCAGCGTCAGGGCCAGCACGAGCGCCACCCGCTCGGGGTCGACGCCCCACCGGCGGCCCGGCCGCAGCGCGTGCTCGAGGGTGTCCAGGACGTCCTGCGTCGCCGTGGTGGCCGTCACCAGGCCGGCGAGGGCCACCAGGGCGACGAGCCGGGTGCTGAGCACGACGGCCTCGACCGGGCCCAGCAGCCACCACTGCACCGCCAGCAGGCACACGACCACCCAGCGCAGCGGGCGGACGTGGGCCCACAGCACGCGCGGGCCGAGACGGGCGAGCGCGTGCAGCGCGACGACACCGACGACGGCGACCCCCGCCCCGAGCGGACCGTGCACGCCCAGCAGCGCGAGCGAGCACAGGCACAGCGCCACCAGCTTCGGGCCGGCGCCGAGCCGGTGCACGGGCGAGCCGCCGGTCGGGGCCGCGGAGGTGGTCCCGGTCATCGGACCGGCGCCGCCATCAGCGTCCGGTAGGCCGGCACGGCCACGGCCGGGACGTCGTCCACCACGACGCGACCCTCGTCGACCACGAGCACCCGGTCGTAGCCGTCCACGAGGTCCAGGTCGTGGGTGACGAGCACGACCTGCTGCTCCAGGGCCGCCAGCCGGTCCGCGATCAGCCGGGTGTTGCGCAGGTCCAGCAGCGTCGTCGGCTCGTCGGCCACCACCAGGTCGGGGGCGGTCACGAGGACGCTCGACAGCGCGAGCAGCTGCTTCTGCCCGCCCGAGAGCAGGTGAGCCGGGTGGTCGGCGTGGTCCGCCAGCCCGTGCCGTGCCAGCTCGGCCGCCACCCGGTCCCGGACCTGCGCGCGGGACAGCCCCGAGCCGCGCAGCGAGAAGGCGACGTCCTCGGCGACGGTCGGCATGACGATCTGCGCGTCCGGGTCGGTGAAGACGAACCCGACCCGGCGACGGACGGCCCGGCCGTGCCGCCGCACGTCCAGCCCGTCGACCAGCACGCGGCCCGACGTCGGGGTCACCAGTCCGTTGAGCAGCCGGGCCAGGGTCGACTTGCCGGACCCGTTGGCGCCGATCACCGCCACCCGCCGCTCGGTCAGCCGCACCGACACCCCGCGCAGCACGTGCCGGCCCTCGCGCCGCACGTGGACGTCGTCGAGCACGATCTCGCTCATCGCACGACCTCCAGCAGCAGCGCCACGCCGACGCCCCCGGTGCCGGCGGCCGTGGCCACGCCCAGCGCCCCGGCCGGTGCACCGCCGCGGACCAGGCGGGAGTACAGCCGCACGACGGCGATCGCCCCGCTCGCCCCGAAGGGGTGCCCGGCCCCCAGCGCGCCGCCGTCCGGGTTCCAGCGCGGGTCACCCAGCGGGTCCAGCCCCAGGTCCTCGGCCACCACGAGCGCCTGGACGGCGAAGGCTTCGACCACCTCGACCGCCGCCAGGTCCGCCGGGCCCACGCCGGCGCGCTCGCACACCGTGCGCGCCGCCCGCACCGGCGCGAGCAGAGGCATGTCCGGACCGCACGCGACGGTGGCCGCACCGCGGACGCGCAGCCCGGGGGCTCCGTCGGGGACGATCGCCACGGCGGCGGCCCCGTCGGCGGCCGGGGCCGCCGAGGCCGCCGTCACCGACCCGTCGGGGCCGAAGGCGCCCGGCAGCCGGTCCAGGACCCGGCCGGGCAGGAGTCGGGCGTGCTCGTCGCGGTCCAGGCCGCCGACGCCGGTGACCTCCGGCCCGAACAGCCCGGCCTCGTGGGCCGCGCGCACGCGGCGGTGCGAGGCGATGGCGTAGGCGTGCTGGCGCTCGCGGGTGACGCCGCGAGCGCGGGCGAGCCGGTCCGCGGCCTCACCCGCTTCCGGGTCGGCCCAGGGGGGCGGGGCGAACGAGGCCCGGCGGTAGTCGAGGCGGCCGTGCGACCGTGCCGGGGCGCGGGTCGTGCTCTCCACCCCGCCCGCGAGCACGACGTCCGCGTGACCGGCGTCGACCAGCGCCGCGCCCGTCGCCACGGCCGCCAGCCCGGAGGCGCACTGCCGGTCCACGCTGATCCCGGGCACGGCGAGGCCGAGGCCGGCGAGCGCCGCCCGCCGGGCCACGTTCCCGCCGTGCCCGGCGGCGTTGCCCAGCACCACGTCGTCCACCCGCCCGGCGGACGCGTCCTGCGCCGCGGCGCTGAGCACCGCGGCGGCCAGCCGTGTCTCGTCCGCGTGGGCGTGCCCGGCGGCAGGACGCCCGACCCAGGTGCGGCGTGCCGCGACGACCACGCTCACCGCAGCACCGTGAGGTCGCCGACGCGCGCGGACGGGTCGTGTCCCGCCACGGCCGCGCCCAGCGCGGACCGCGCGGCCTTGCCGTTGGAGGTCCGGGGCATCGCAGCGAGTCGGTACCAGCGGCGGGGCCGTTGCGCGGGGGTGAGGGTCGCGCGTGCGACGCGCTCGAGGTGCGCGCGCAGGCCGGACCGGTCGTCGGCCTCGACCACGGCGACGACGACCGCGCCGAACCGGCGGTGCGGCGCCCCGACGACCACGACGTCGCGCACCCCGGGCACCGGGCGCAGCGCCGCCTCCACGTCCTCGGGGACCACGGTGGCGCCGGCGGTGAGGATCGCGCCGTCACCACGGCCGCGCAGCCGCAGCGCGCCGTCGGCGGGCAGCGACGGGGTGCCGGAGGTCGGCAGGTCGGCCAGGTCACCGACCGTGCACCAGCCGTCCTCCGTGCGCAGCGGACCGGAGGCGCCGGCGAGGTACCCCGTCGCCGTCCAGGGCGAGCGCACCCAGACCTCGCCCAGGCGGGTGCCCGGCTGCGGACGCACCTGGACCTCCACCTCGGGGAACGGGACGAGCCCGGCTCCGGTGTCGATCGCCACGAAGCTCAGCTCGACCGCGCCGTAGTAGGTGACGACCTCGACCCCGTGGGCGCGGGCCCGCTCGTGCTGGACGGGGTCCGTCCCGGCCCCGCCGACCACGGCGGTGCGCAGCCGGGAGGGCATCCCGGCGTCGAGCGCGTCGAGCACGTCGTCGAGACGGGACGGCACCAGGTGGGCGACGTCGGCCGCGGCGAGCGCCGCCGTCGTGGCGGGGGCGGAGGGTGCGAGCGTCACGCCGGCACCGGTCGCCAGGGCGTGCACCGCGGCGAAGCAGTGCAGCGAGCTGGTGAGCGGCCCGGTGACCAGCACCGTGTCCTCGGGGCGGGTCCCGGTCAGCCGGGAGACGTGCTCGAACGACGCCGTCCACGACCCGCGGCTGCGCACCACCGCCCGCGGGCGCCCGGTGCTGCCCGAGGAGAACCCGGCCCAGGCGGGGGTCGAGGCGTCCGGCGCGGGCCCGGGGGACGGGGGAGGACCGCCGTGGCCGCGGGGGAGCGGGGTGCGCACCTCGGTGGCCGGAGCCAGGGCGCGCAGCACCTCGGACCGCTGGTGCCCGGGCCAGGCGGGGTCGCCGACCAGTCCGACGCCGCCCGCGTGGTCCACGGCCAGCAGCGCGACCAGGGTGTCCAGCGGGTCGGGGAGCGACAGCACCACGAGGTCGCCGGTGACCGTGCCGGTGGCCCGCAGGTGCCCGGCCCCCGCGACGACGTCGGCCGCGAGCTCGGCGTAGGTGCGGCTGCGCTCGCCGCCGCGCACGGCGACCCGGTCGGCGGCGGGGCCGTGCGCGTGGCGCAGGACGTGGTGGGCGACCGGCACTCAGCCCTCCTGACCCGGCCGGCGCAGCGCCGACGGGTAGGCCCGTGCCACGGCGGCGGTGACGGCGGCGCAGGCCAGCGCCTTGAGCACGTCCCCGGGGAGGAAGGCCAGCGACAGCATCGCCGTCTCGGGCAGGGGGACGCCCGTCAGCGCGGCCTGGACGGGGATCCCGACGGCGTAGACGACGCCCACCCCGCCGGCGAGCGCGGCGGCCAGCACCCCGAGGAAGGTCACGCGGCGCTGCCGCTCGACGAGCCAGCCCACGACGAAGGCGCCCGCGACGAACCCGACGAGGTATCCGGCCGAGGGGCCGACGAACACGCCCAGCCCGCCGCGGCCCCCCGCGAGCAGCGGCAGCCCGGCCGCCACGAGGGCGAGCAGCGTCAGCACGGCCAGCGCACCGCGCCGCGCGCCCAGGATCGCCCCGGCGAGCATGACCCCCAGCGTCTGCAGGGTGATCGGGACGGCGTTGCCGAACAGCGCGATCGACCCCGGCAGGCCGAGGACGGCGAGGAGGGCGGCGAAGGTCGCGATCCGCGCGGCGTCGGCGGTGGTGGTGGTCCGGGTCGTGGTCCCGGCGACGGTGTCGGTCAACGGCGCTCCTTCGTCGTGCGCGGTGCGGGGGCGATCCCACTCTGCTGTCCCCGCCGCGTGCGGGGCGCCGGTCCGGTCGGCCAGCCCGGCCCTACCATCGTGCACGAATCCCACAAGCGGTTGTCGGGTTCGCCCAACCTCGCGGTCCCCGGGTGGTGGGACACCGCAGCACGACTCACGCTGCGGAACCCGCCGCGACGCGACACGATGCACCGATGGAGCAGACCTACGACGTCATCGTCATCGGGGCCGGCCCCGTCGGGGAGAACGCGGCCGACCGGGCGGCGCGCGGCGGGTTGTCCGTCGCGGTCGTCGAGGCCGAGCTGGTGGGTGGGGAGTGCTCGTACTGGGCATGCATCCCCTCCAAGACGCTGCTGCACCCCGGGGCGGCTCGGCAGGTGGCGCGCGACGCGGCCGGCGTCGCCGACCCCGGCCCGCTGGACGTGTCGGCGGTGCTCGCCCGGCGCGACGAGATGACCGGGGAGGGGGACGACTCCGGCCAGGAGGACTGGCTCGCCTCGGTGGGCATCACGCTGGTGCGGGGCCACGGCCGTCTCGTCGGTGAACGTCTCGTCGAGGTGGTCCCGGCCACCGGTGTCGACGACGACGCCGAGGGGGAGACGCACCGGCTGGCCGCGCGCTGCGCCGTCGTCGTCTCCACGGGGAGCGCGCCGGTGGTCCCGGACGTGCCCGGACTCGCCGCCGCCAACCCGTGGACCTCGCGCGAGGCCACCGCGGCCGAGGCCGTGCCCGAGTCCCTGGTGGTCCTCGGCGGGGGCGTCGTCGGGGTCGAGATGGCGACGGCCTACGCCGACCTCGGCGCGCGGGTCACCCTGCTCGCCCGGGAGGGGCTGCTCGAGGGCGCCGAACCCTTCGCCGGGGAGATGGTGGCCGACGCGCTGCGTGCCGCCGGGGTGGACGTGCGCCTCGGGGTCGAGGCCCAGCGGGTCGAGCGGCCCGCACCCGGAGGGCCCGTCACCGTGACGGTCGCCGGTGACGACGGGCCCGGGACCGTCACCGGGGCCGAGCTGCTCGTGGCCACCGGCCGGCGCCCCCGCACCGGGGACGTCGGGCTGGACAGCGTCGGGCTGGAGCCGGGCACGCCCCTGACGATCGAGGACTCGACCGCCGTCCAGGGCGTCGCAGGCGACGTCGTCGGGCACCCGTGGCTGTTCGCGTGCGGCGACGTGACGGGGCGGGTCGGGACCACCCATCAGGGCAAGTACCAGGCGCGCGTGGCCGGGGACGTGATCGCCGCCCTCTACGGGTCCGGCGGGGACGGCGAGGCGGCGGCCGCGTCGCCGGGCACCGGGTGGAGCCGGTACGCCGCCCGGGCCGACCACGGGGCGCGCACGCACGTCGTGTTCGCGCACCCCGAGGTCGCCTGGGTCGGTCCGACCGAGGCCGAGGCGACCCGTGCCGGCCTGCCGGTGCGGACCGTCTCCGTCGACCTGGGCGGCGTCGCCGGCGCCGCGGTCACCTCGCCGCACTACGGCGGACGCGTCCAGGTGCTCGTCGACAGCGAGCGCGAGGTGATCGTCGGGGCGACCGTCGTCGGGCCGGACGCCGCCGAGATGCTGCACGCCGCCACCATCGCCGTCGTGGCTGAGGTGCCGCTGGGCACGTTGTGGCACGCGGTGCCCGCCTTCCCCACGGTCAGCGAGATGTGGCTGCGCCTGCTGGAGGCCTACGGCCTGTGAGCCGGGGCGGTCCGCCTGCCGGTCGGTCGCGCCCGGTCCCGCGAGGCCCCGATATCCTGGGGCCCGTGACCACCACGACGAAGCGAGTCGGACTCGCCACCTGCTCCGTCCTGCCCGACCTCGACGCGGACGACCGTCCGATCCTCCCCGCGCTCGCCGCACGCGGCGTGACCGCGGAGCCGGTCGTGTGGGACGACCCGGACGTCGACTGGTCGTCCTACGACCTCGTCGTGGTGCGATCCACCTACGACTACTCCCCGCGCCGCGACGAGTTCATCGAGTGGGCCCGGTCGGTGCCGAACCTGGCCAACGCCGCCGACGTCATCGCCTGGAACACCGACAAGACGTACCTGCAGACCCTCGACGAGGCGGGCGTCCCGGTGATCCCCACGATCTGGCTCGACCCCGAGCGCCACCTGGGCAAGCGCGCCATCCACACCCGGATGCCGGCCTTCGGCGACTTCGTGGTCAAGCCGGTCGTGTCCGCGGGCGCGAAGGACACCGGCCGCTACCAGCCGGTGAGCGCCGAGTCGCGGGCCCTGGCGATCGAGCACGCCAAGGCGCTGCTCGACGACGGCCGTGCCGTGATGATCCAGCCCTACGTCACCAGCGTCGACACCGCCGGGGAGACCTGCCTGGTCTTCGTCGACGGCGAGGTGCAGCACGCGGTGCGCAAGAACGCGCTGCTGACCGGTCCGAGCCGGCCCACCGCGGGGCTGTACCGCAAGGAGCAGATGGAGCCGGTCGAGCCCACCGCGGCGCAGGTCGACGTGGCCCGCCGGGCGATCGCCGTGGCGCACGACCGCCTCGGGGTGACGAAGCCGTTCCTCTACGCCCGGGTCGACCTCGTCACGGGCGAGGACGGCACCCCGACCGTCATCGAGCTGGAACTCACCGAGCCGTCGCTGTGGCTCAAGCACGCCGGCGACGCCGGCACGGCGGAGCGTCTCGCCGACGCGATCGTCGCCCGCCTCGGCTGAGGCCACCCCGGACACGCATCGAGCGTGCTCACTCGGGCCCTTTCCTGAGCGAATGAGGGCCCGGGGAGCACGCTCGATGTGCGTGCGGGACGGTCAGGCGAGACCGTTCTCGCTGAGCCAGTCGGCGGCGATGTCCTCGCTGGAGCGCTGCTCCTCGGTGGACTGGACGTTGAGGTCGACCAGACCCTCCGGGGTCAGGGCGGCGCTGACCGGGTTGATCACGTCCGCCACCTGGTCGGCCACGTCGGTGCTGACCAGCGGCACGACGTTGGAGGCGAGGAACAGACCCTCGGGGTCCTCCAGCGTCACGAGGTCCTCGGTCTGGATGCGCGGGTCGGCGCTGAAGACGTTCGCGACGTCCACCGTCCCCGCCACCAGGTCCTGCACGGTCGTGTCACCGGTGGCCTCGAACGCGACGTCGACGTCGTAGACCTCCGACAGCCCCTGCGGACCGTACGGGCGCTCCTCGAGCTCGGCCGGACCGCCGAGCGTGAGGTCGTCGAGGCCGGCGAGGTCGCCGATCGAGGTCAGCCCCTCGGCCTCGGCGAACGCGGCCGTCACGTTGTAGGAGTCCTGGTCGGTGGCCGGTGACTGGTCCAGCACGGTCAGCGACTCCGGCAGGGCGTCGGCGAGCTCGGCGTAGACGTCGTCCGCCGAGGTCGCGGTCGTCTCCGGGTCGTAGTACTGCAGCAGGTTGCCGGTGTACTCCGGGAAGACCTGCACCTCGCCGGCCTCGAGCGCCGGCATGTAGGCGTCCCGCTGGCCGATGGAGTAGTTGCGTTCGACGGTGAAGCCGTCGGCCTCCAGGGCCTGGGCGTAGATCTCGGCGATGATCTCGTTCGAGTAGTAGGCCTGCGAGCCGACGACGATCGTGTCGGAGGACGTCTCCTCGCCGCCGTCGCCCGTGTCCTGCTCCAGCGGGTCCGAGTCGCCTCCGCACGCGGTGAGGGTCAGCAGTGCCGCTGCTGCGCCGGCCACGAGTGCGGTGGTGCGTCGGGTGGTGCGCATCTGTGTGCCTCTTTCCAGGTGCCAGGTCGGCGTGGGCCGTCCCAGTCAAGCACGGGGTGCCCGGTTCGTCCTGTTCAGTCGGCGGAGCGTCGGGCCGCGACGCCGTGCGGCACGACCGCGCGCTCCAGCAGCGCGAACAGCAGGTCGAGCACGACGGCGAGCACGACGATGACCAGCGCCGCGCCGAGGATCTGCGCGAAGTCGCGGATCTGGATGCCCTGGACGATGTAGAAGCCCAGCCCCCAGCTCCCGACGTACCCGGCGAGCGTCACCGTGGCCACCACCTGCAGGGTCGCCGAGCGCAGGCCGCCGATCAGCAGCGGCAGACCCAGCGGGATCTCGACCTTGCCCAGTACCTGGCGGGACGTCATGCCGACCGCCCGTGCGCCGTCGACCACCCGGCGCTCCACGGCCTCCACGCCGGAGTAGGCGCCCGCGAGGATCGGCGGGATCGCCAGCAGCACGAACGCCGTCGTCGACGCCCCCACCTTGTGGGTGACCCCGAAGACCAGGACGAGCAGCAGCACCAGACCGAACGACGGCACCGCCCGCGCCGCGCCCGACAGCGCGACCGCGGCCTCGCGACCCCGGCCGGTGTGCCCGACGAGCCAGCCGGCCGGGACGGCCACGGCCGCGGCGATGAGCACGGACACGAACGTGAACGCCAGGTGCGTCCAGATCGCCTCGGACAGGGGCAGCGAACCCGACTGCGCCTCGGGGGAGAAGATCCAGGCGATCGCGTCGGCGAAGAGGTCCATCTCACGCCCCCTTCCGGGTCCAGGGCATGAGCGCCCGCCCCGCGAGCACCAGCAGCCAGTCCACCAGCAGCGCGATGACGACGACGGCGACCACGCCGGCGAGGATCTCGGGGATGATCTGGCGCTGGTAGCCGTTGGTGAACAGGTAGCCGAGGTTGTCGATCCCGATGAGGATGCCGACGGTGCACAGCGAGATGGTCGACACCGCGGTCACCCGCAGGCCGGCCAGCACGACCGGGCCGGCCAGGGGCAGGTCCACCTGCCAGAACCGCCGCCACGTGCCGTACCCGACGGCGTCGGCCGCCTGCCGCACGGACGGCTCGACGGAGGACAGCGCGTCGGCGACGAACCGGGTCATGATCGCCACGGCATAGATCGTCAGCGCGACGATCAGGTTGACCTCCGACAGGAAGCTGATGCCCAGCAGCGGCGGCAGCAGCGCGAACAGCGCCAGCGACGGGATCGTGTACAGCAGGCCCACGGCCGTCAGCACCACGCCGCGGGTGAGGCGGAAGCGGAACGCGAACCAGCCCGCCGGGATCGACAGCAGCAGCCCCAGGACGATGGGCAGCGCGCTCTGCCGCAGGTGCTCGACCGTCAGCCGACCGATGAGGTCGAGGTTCTCGACGACCCAGCTCATGCGGTGCCTTCGTCGTCGTCCCCGACCAGCCGGCCCTGGGTGCGACCCGTGGCGTCCACCAGCACCGTGCCGTGACCGGTCTCCTTGGTGCGCAGCGCCCGCGCCCCCCGCTCGGTGCCGATGAAGCTGGCCACGAACTCGCTCGCCGGGTTCTCGATGATCTCGCTCGGGGAGCCGATCTGGGCGACCTGCGCACCGGTCTCGAGGATCACCACCTGGTCCCCGAGCAGGAACGCCTCGTCGATGTCGTGGGTGACGAACACGACGGTCTTGTGCAGCTCCTGCTGCAGGCGCAGCGTCTCCGTCTGCAGCTCGGCCCGCACGATCGGGTCGACGGCGCCGAACGGCTCGTCCATGAGCAGGATGTTCGGGTCGGCGGCCAGCGCGCGCGCCACCCCGACGCGCTGCTGCTGGCCCCCGGAGAGCTGGCTCGGGTAGCGGGTGGCCAGCGAGCGGTCCAGGCCGACGACGTCGAGCACCTCCATCGCGCGGTCCCGGGCCTGCTGCTTGGGCGTGCCCTCCAGCCGCAGCACGGTGGCGACGTTGTCGACGACGCGGTGGTGGGGGAGCAGGCCGCCGTTCTGTAGCACGTACCCGATGCTGCGCCGGAGCCGCACGGGATCGCGCTCCGCGATCGACTCGCCGTCGATCTCGATGGTGCCCGACGTCGGCTCCACCATGCGGTTGATCATCCGCAGCAGGGTGGTCTTGCCGCTGCCGGAGGAACCGACCAGCACCGTCGTGGTGTGGGCGGGCACGACCAGGGAGAAGTCGTCCACGGCGTGCGTGCCGTCGGGATAGGTCTTGGTGACCGACCGGAACTCGATCATCGGGTCTGCTCGCCTCCGGGCGCTCGCGGGGATACCGGCCCCAGCCGATCACACCTGGGCGCGGTGTGCGAGCGAACCCGCCGGTCGCGGCGGCTCTCAGCCCACGAGATCGACGCCGACGAGCGTCTCGGTGCGGGACGGGTCGCCGCCCGGCGACGGTTCGGTGAGGTACTGCTCCCAGGCGATCCCGGTCGGGACGAGGCCCTGGGCGGCGACCCAGCCGAAGAGGTGCTCGTAGGCGGGCGCGATCTGGTCGTACTCGCCGCGCACCAGCACCGTGGCCGCCCGGCCGGCGGGCAGGGTCTCGCCGGCGACCTCGCCGTCGTCGGCGAACGGTTCCGCGACCGGCACGGCGACCGACAGGTCGAGGGTCTCGGCGGGCATGCGGTGGCTGATGCCCAGCGGCGGCCCGACGGGTTCGACGCCCGCGCGGCCCAGGGCCGCGAAGATCAGCGGGAGGGCCCGGTCGTAGAGAGCGGGGATGTCGGCGAGGGCGACCGTCTCGCGGACCACGGCGAGGTGCTGCTCGCCGCGGGTCTCGATCGTGGGGTCGGTGAACGACGGTGCGGACATGGTCGGACTCCCTCGCGTCGGTGCGTGGGATCGATCCTAGCGAGCCGGGAGACGAGGAGACGGTCCCGGCGCGTCGCGCCGAGACCGTCTCGATGGGGTGGCTAACCGGGCTTGAACCGGCGACCTCCTGGACCACAACCAGGCGCTCTACCGACTGAGCTATAGCCACCACGGCCGCCGCGCAGAGCTTTGCGGCCGTCGAAAAGTGTACATGGTCAGGGACGTGATCAGGACATCGAGGTCGAGTTCGTGACCGAGGTCTCCTTGATCCGGGCAGCGACCTGGCGTGCGGTCTTGGTGTCCGGACCGGGCTGGGGCACGAACAGTGCCTCGCGGTAGTACCGCAGCTCGTCGATCGACTCCAGGATGTCCGCCAGCGCGCGGTGGCCCCCGTCCTTGGGCGGGGAGGCGAAGTAGACCCGCGGGTACCAGCGGCGGGCGAGCTCCTTGACGGAGGACACGTCGACGATCCTGTAGTGCAGGTGGCCCGTCAGCTCGGGCATGTCCCGCTCCAGGAACACCTTGTCGGTGCCCACGGAGTTGCCGGCCAGGGGCGCCTTGCGGACCTCGGGCACGTACTCGCGGACGTACGCCAGCACGCGGGCCTCGGCGTCGGCCAGCGTGGTGCCGGCGTCCAGCTCGGTGAGCAGGCCGGACGTCGTGTGCATCTCGCGCACGAAGTCGTTCATCTGCTCCAGGGCCTCGGCCGGCGGTCGGATGACGACGTCGACGCCGTCCCCGAGCACGTTGAGCTCGGAGTCGGTGACCACGGCGGCCACCTCCACCAGGGCGTCCGCCCGGGTGTCGAGGCCGGTCATCTCGCAGTCGATCCACACGATGCGGTCGTTCGGGTTGCTCGGGCTCACGGGGATCAGCCTACGTTCCGCGCGGCACGGGTCGGGGGAGCGGCCCGCCGCAGCAGGGAGCCCCGGCGGTCCGGACGCTCGGAGAGGTCGCGGTCCGCCGGGGCTCGGTGGACGGGTGGTCGTGCCGGGGCGTCATGCCACGCGGGCGCCGGACACGTGGCCGACGGACGGCCGCCGCACCGGGAACAGGTGCCGCAGTCGCGGCCGCCGCGGGGATGCTGACGCCTGCGGGGCGGCGCGCCGCTCCCGGGCATGCCGGGCACGTGCTGCCTCCGCCTGCCGCTCCTCGTGGAGGGCTCGGGCGACGGCATGTGCTTCGAGGGGATGCATGGATCGACTTCTTTCGTGACGTGGGGAGACATGGCCCGGGCCAGGGGCCACCCGTGCGCCCGGAAGGGTCCGGACGACGTCACCGCGGTGTGGTTCGAGGATGCCTCGAGGGGTGGACCGCATGCACGGTCTTTTCTGACAGGGAGCCGAGGGAGGCGTCCGGAGTACGTTGCGGGCCCGACTTCACCCACCGCGGCCGGCCGGGGTGGCGCCCGGCAGCCGGCGTGCGACGGGGATGGTGCGCCCGGCGCCGAGGAGAGGTGATGGCCGGGATGTCCCGGTCACGAGGGCGGTCGGTGAGCCGACGACGTCGTGCGTCGCGGTGTCGGTGCCCCCGGCAGGATTCGAACCCGCGACCTAGTCATTAGAAGTGACCCGCTCTGTCCAGCTGAGCTACGGAGGCAAGCGTGCCGAGTTTAGCCGAGGGCCGGGACGGGCCGGCGCGGCCGGGGTCTCCCGGTCCGTCGGTCCCCGTCGTCGGGGGTCCGGGCGGGTACGGTCGAGGGGACCGACTCCCTGTCGCGAGAGGACCGTCATGGCCAGCAGCGAGCTCCGGCTCCAGGTCGACCTGCCCACCGAGCACGAGACGGGGGTGCCCGCCGACTTCGCCTCCGTGTGGCACACGTCGGCCTCGTTCGTCCTCGACTTCGTCGCCGCGAAGTCCCCGGCCAAGGCGGCCGTCGACAAGACGACCGGGGCCGAGACGGGCGGGAGGGTGATGCCCGCCCGGGTCGTCTCCCGCGTGCGGATCCCGCCGCAGCAGGTGTTCGAGCTGGCGCGCGCCCTGACCCAGCAGCTCGACGCGTGGGAGCGGGAGACGGGTCACAAGGCGGACGGGTCCGGCCCGAAGGACTGACCGCCCTGGTCCGGACGGCGGAAACGTCGGCCGGTCGGCGCGCGCGTTTGGCACCGACCGCCCGGCAGGCCAGGATGTTGGCGTGACTACCTCCATGCGCTCGAGCCGGTTCCTCGGTGGACGGTCCGGCGCCGATGCGGACGCGGAGATCGGTCTCACCGTCTACGACGTCGCCAAGGACCTGCGGCGCGACGTCGCCGCGGTGCGGCTGCCCATGCCCCTCGACGGAGCCGCTGAGGCGGAGGGTTCGCGCGACCGCCTGCTCGCCCAGCTCGACGAGCACCTCCTGCCGCGGATGGCCGAGCTCAGCTCGCCCGCGATCGTCGTCGTCGCGGGTTCCACCGGCGCCGGCAAGTCGACGCTGTACAACTCGCTGCTGGGGGAGGAGATCTCCGCCGCCGGCGTGCTGCGTCCGACCACCCGTGAACCGGTGCTCGCCTTCAACCCGGCCGACGCCGACGTCATCGCCGAGGGGCCGGTCACCGAGCTGTCCCGGGTCGTGCACCACGAGGGCGTGCCCCGCGGCACGGCTCTGCTCGACGCCCCCGACCTCGACTCGTTCGTCCAGGAGAACCGGTCCACGGCCCAGCAGCTCCTCGAGGCCGCCGACCTGTGGCTGTTCGTCACCACGGCCTCCCGGTACGGCGACGCGCTGCCCTGGCAGGCCCTGGCGCGGGCGACCGAACGCGGCGCCTCCGTGGCGATGGTGCTCAACCGCGTCCCGCGCGAGGACCTGGTCACCATCCGCGGGGACCTCATGAGCCGGCTCCGTGCGCACGGCATGGTCGACACGCCGCTGTTCGTCGTGCCCGACGTCGGCCCTCACGAGGGGCTGCTCGAGGACAAGCCGGTCGCCCAGGTCAAGCGCTGGCTCACGATGCTGGCCGGGCCGGAGCGGTCCCGTGCCGTCGTGGTGCGCACGCTCAAGGGATCCCTGAACGCCCTGCCGGGCTGGGTGACGTCCCTGGCCGACGCCGTCGAGGCGCAGGCCGCGGCCGCGACGACGCTCCGTCGCACCGTGGAGGCCGAGGTGCCCGCCGCCCGGGGGCTCGCCCGGGACGCCGTCGGCGCCGGCGTCGTCGCGGGGGCCGCGGTCGAGGCACGGTGGCGCGAGCTGTCGGGCACGGCCCGGATCGACCGGCTGAAGTTCCGCGGTGACCACGTCCGCAGCACGCGTCGTGCCGGGCGGATCCGCTCAGCCGGGCTGGACCTGCTGCGCGAGGACATCCGGCAGGCCGCCGAGCACACCCTCACGGCCTCCGGAGCTCGTGTCGCCGACCGGTTGCGTGCCGTGCTGGACGGTCCGGCCGCGCCGCCCGGTGGCGCGGCCGTACTGCCGGACGCCGACGACCGGGCGACCGACCGCGAGCAGGCCGTCCCCGCGACGGTCTCCGCCTGGGCCGACGAGGCCGACCGTCGGGTCGCCGACGTCCTCGGCGCCGAGCCGTCCCGGCCCGTCACCGCGGCCGCCCGGGCGTTCGGGGAGCGCGGTCTGGCGACCCTGCTGCTCGCCGCGGCGGCCGGCAGCGACGACGCGCGCCGGCTGCTGGACCGCGTGCTCGGGGACGTGCTGGACGACCAGGTCGACGCACTGCGCGACGACCTCGCCGACCGGGCCGCCGCCGTCGTCGACCGCGAGGTCGACGCCGTCCTGGAGGGCCTGGACTCACCCCACCTGGCCGACGACGCTGCGTCCCCGCTGCGCCTGCGCCTCGCCGAGCTGAGGAGGCTCACGTGAACCCCTCGCACGACGCGACCCTGCGGGCCCGCACCGAGGACCTCGCCCGGGCCCTCGACCTCGCCGGCCCGCGTCTCGACGCCGCGACCGCCGAGCGGGTCCGGACCGCGGTCGAGGGAGTGCGGCAACGCCTCGACCTCGGCGTCGACCACACCGTGGTGGCGCTCGCCGGCGGCACCGGATCGGGCAAGTCGAGCCTGTTCAACAAGATCTCCCGGCTGTCGTTCGCCGACGTGGGCGTCAAGCGGCCGACGACCGCCCGCGTGACGGCCTGCTCGTGGTCCGACGAGGCCGATCCGCTGCTGGACTGGGTCGGCGTCGACCGCGAGCGGCGCATCACCCACTCCGAGGTCCTCGAGGGGGACGGCGCCGGGGCCATGGCGGGTCTGGTGCTGCTCGACCTGCCCGACCACGACTCCGTCGAGCCGGCCCACCGGGAGGTCGTGGACCGGGTGCTGCCGCTGGTCGACCTGCTGGTGTGGGTCGTGGACCCGCAGAAGTACGCCGACGACGCCCTGCACTCCGGCTACCTGCGTGCCCAGGTCGGTTCGGAGTCCTCGATGGTCGTGGTCCTGAACCAGGTCGACACCGTCCCGGACTCCCAGCGTGACAACCTGGTGGAGGACCTGGAGCGGCTGCTCGCCGACGACGGCCTGCACGACGTCTTCGTCCAGCCGGTCTCCGCGCGTACCGGTGAAGGTGTCGCCCGGGTGCGCGAGGTGCTCGAGGAGGCCTGCGCGCGCCGGTCCGTCGCGGCCGGGCGGGCCGCGGCCGAGCTCGACGCCGCCGGGGCCGCGCTGCTGGCGCAGACGCCGGCGGACGTGCCCTGGCGGCTCGACGCGGCGGTCGACCGTGAGCTCGAACCGGTGGTGGCCGCGACCGGTCTCGACGCCGTGGCCAGCCAGGTGGGTGCCGCGGTGCGCAACCGGTACGGGATGCCGGAGCTGCCCGCGCCGGACCGGGACGCGATCGCCCTGGCGCGCGCACGCTGGCTGACCCGCGCCGGGGCGTCGCTGCGTCCCGGGTGGCAGCGGTCGCTGGCCGAGTCGGCCGCCTCCGCCGACCAGCTGCGCGCCGCGGTGACCGCGGCGCTGCGTGAGGTCGACCTGGACGTGAGCGGCCCGCGGCACGCGCGGACGCTGCGCCGGGTGGCGTGGGTCTGCCTCGCCCTGGGCGTCGTGCTCGGGGTGGTCGGTGGGCTCGCGCTCGGCGACGTCCTGTCCCTGGCCCAGCCGTGGGGGCTGGTGCTGGCGGCGTCCGGCGGTGCCCTGGTGGTGGCGGCCGGGGTGCTCGCGGTCGTGCGGGTGGTGCAGCGTCGTCGCAAGGCTCGGCGTCGGCAGGAGGAGGTGCGCTCCGAAGGGCGACGAGCCGTCCGGGACGTGCTGGTGGCCCGGCTGGGCGAGCCCACCGAGCGCGTGCTCGGCGAGCACCGACAGGTGCGCGAGCGCGCCCTGTCCGTGCGGGAGCTGCCGTCGGCGGCACCGCTGACCGGGAGCCACCGGCTACCCACAGCGGACGAGATCGCCGCGTCGTCCACCGACGCGACCGACGAGGGGGACCGAGCCGGCGCGGTGACGTGAACCTGGGGCGGACGGCCGGCACCGCGCCGGCCCGAGGATCCCAGGAGGACGCGATGAGCGACGCGAAGGTGACCGTGACCGGCTACGTCGGGACGACCCCGGTGCTGCACCTGTCGGCCCACGACGTGCCGTGGACGAGCTTCCGGGTGGGCAGCACCCGGCGGCTGCGTGACGCCGCCACGGGGGAGTGGCGCGACGGACGGACCACGTGGTTCACCGTCAAGGCCTTCCGCGGTGCGGCGCGCACGATCTGCGAGTCGATCACGCCGGGACAGCCCGTCGTCGTCACGGGCCGCCCCTCGACCGAGGAGTGGGTCGACAAGGAGGGCCGGGACCGGTACGCGCTGATCATCGACGCCGACGCCGTCGGCCCCGACGCGACCCGCGGCCTGACGCGGTTCACCAAGGTGACCCACGACGACCCGGCCACGGAGCGGGCGCCGGCCGGCCCGACGGCCTCCGCCGACCCGTGGGACGACGGTTCCGACGCGGCGGCGGATCGCGACGGGGCCGACGACCCCGATGAGGCCCTCGATCCCGCCGCGGAGGCCGCCGTCGCGTAGGCTGGGTCACCGGCCGCACGCCGCGAGGCGGCGTGCCTGCCGGAACCCCAGACGAAGCGCGATCGAACGGTGGAAGCAAGCCAGTGGCTGAGTTCATCTACTCCATGTACAAGGCGCGCAAGGCGCACGGCGACAAGGTCATCCTCGACGACGTGTCGCTGAACTTCCTGCCCGGCGCCAAGATCGGCGTCGTCGGCCCGAACGGCGCCGGGAAGTCGACGATCCTCAAGATCATGGCCGGGCTCGACCAGCCCTCCAACGGCGAGGCGCGCCTCTCCCCGGGCTACACGGTCGGCATCCTGCAGCAGGAGCCTCCGCTCAACGAGTCCAAGACCGTCCTCGGGAACGTCGAGGAGGGCGTGGGCCCGATCAAGGCGAAGGTCGACCGGTTCAACGAGATCTCCGCTCTCATGGCCGAGCCCGACGCGGACTTCGACGCCCTGATGTCCGAGATGGGTGAGCTCCAGGAGGCCATCGACGCCGCCGACGCCTGGGACCTCGACAGCCAGCTCGAGCAGGCGATGGACGCGCTGCGCTGCCCCCCGCCGGACGCCGAGGTCTCGGTGCTCTCCGGTGGTGAGCGCCGCCGCGTCGCGCTGTGCAAGCTGCTGCTCGAGAAGCCCGACCTGCTGCTGCTGGACGAGCCCACCAACCACCTGGACGCCGAGTCCGTCCTGTGGCTGGAGCAGCACCTGGCCACCTACCCGGGCGCCGTCCTGGCGGTGACCCACGACCGCTACTTCCTCGACCACGTCGCCGAGTGGATCTGCGAGGTCGACCGCGGCCGGCTCTACCCCTACGAGGGCAACTACTCCACCTACCTGGAGAAGAAGCAGGAGCGTCTGAAGGTCCAGGGCAAGAAGGACCAGAAGCTCGCCAAGCGTCTCAAGGACGAGCTGGAGTGGGTGCGGCAGAACGCCAAGGGCCGCCAGACCAAGTCCAAGGCGCGGCTGGCCCGCTACGAGGAGATGGCCGCCGAGGCCGAGCGAACCAAGAAGCTCGACTTCGAGGAGATCCAGATCCCGGCCGGCCCGCGCCTGGGCAACGTCGTGCTCGAGGCCGAGAACCTGCAGAAGGGCTTCGGCGACCGCCAGCTCATCGACGGCCTGAGCTTCACGCTGCCGCGCAACGGCATCGTCGGCGTCATCGGGCCCAACGGCGTCGGCAAGACGACGCTGTTCAAGACGATCGTCGGCATGGAGCCCCTCGACGGTGGCGACCTCAAGGTCGGCGACACGGTCAAGATCTCCTACGTCGACCAGTCCCGCGGCGGCATCGACCCGGACAAGTCCCTGTGGGAGGTCGTCTCGGATGGTCTGGACTTCATCCAGGTCGGCAACGTCGAGATCCCGTCGCGCGCCTACGTGGCGTCCTTCGGCTTCAAGGGCGCCGACCAGCAGAAGCCGGCCGGGGTGCTCTCCGGTGGTGAGCGCAACCGTCTGAACCTGGCGCTGACCCTCAAGCAGGGCGGCAACCTCCTGCTGCTCGACGAGCCCACCAACGACCTGGACGTCGAGACCCTCGGCTCGCTGGAGAACGCGCTGCTCGAGTTCCCCGGCTGCGCCGTCGTCGTGTCCCACGACCGCTGGTTCCTCGACCGCGTGGCCACGCACATCCTGGCCTACGAGGGCACCGAGGAGAACCCCGCGAACTGGTACTGGTTCGAGGGCAACTTCGCCTCCTACGAGGAGAACAAGGTCGAGCGGCTCGGCGCCGAGGCGGCCCGGCCGCACCGCGTGACCTACCGTCGCCTGACCCGCGACTGATCCTCCCCTCGCGGACGAAGCCCGTGACCTCGACGACGTCGGGTCACGGGCTTCGCCGTGCTCGGGGTCACGGAGCAGCGACGACGCTCCTGACCAGCATCGTCACCCGGTGGGCCGCAGCAGGGGACGACACGGACACCGGGACGTCCCTGCACCGAACGTCCGGAGTGTGCAGACTGGGCACATGACGCAGACCGGCCCGCAGGAGGAACCCGCCGAGCCGTCGTCGACCCTCGAGGACACCACCGCACCCGCCGAGCAGCCGGTCTCGGCGAGCTCGGCGCTGACCTCGGACGCGACCACCGCCGCCCTCGTCGACGCGCTCGAGGGGCTGCGCGCCCGGCTCGGCGCGCTGCGGCTCCCCCTGGAGGTCCCGGGGGCTGCCCACGCCCGCGAGGACCTGGCGCGGGCCACGGACCAGCTCGACGACTACCTGCTGCCCCGGCTCCGGGCCGAGCGCGCACCCCTGCTCGCCGTCGTCGGCGGGTCGACCGGCGCGGGCAAGTCCACCCTGGTCAACTCCCTGCTCGGCGAACAGGTCACGACACCCGGCGTGCTGCGACCCACCACCCGGTCACCGGTGCTCGTCCACCATCCTCTGGACGCGCGCTGGTTCGGTGCCGACCGCGTGCTGCCCGGGCTCGCACGCGTCGCGACGCACGGCGGGTCGACCGAGGCGTCCCCGGACCACGACGGGGCCGGGGCGCGGACCCGGACCCTGCGCCTGGTGCCCAGCGCCAACCTGCCCCAGGGGCTGGCTCTGCTCGACGCCCCGGACGTCGACTCCGTCGAGGAGGCCAACCGCGAGCTCGCCGGCCAGCTCCTCGGCGCGGCCGACCTGTGGCTGTTCGTCACCACCGCGGCGCGGTACGCGGACGCCGTCCCCTGGGAGCTGCTGACCACCGCCGCGTCGCGGCGGGCGCAGGTCGCCCTCGTGCTCGACCGTGTCGACCCGGGGACGGAGGAGGTCGCCGCCGACCTGCGGCGCCTCATGACCGAGCACGGCCTGGGCGAGGCGTCGCTGTTCGTCGTGCCCGAGACGGGCGCCGTCGGCGAGGAGCGGATGATCGACGGGCTGCTGCCCGAGTCCGCCGTGAGCGAGCTGGCGACCTGGCTGTCCGGCGTCGGCGGGGACCCGGACTCGCGCGCCCGCGTCATCACCGCCACCCGTGACGGCGTGGTGGACGACCTCGTGCGCCGCACCAACGCCCTGGCCGACGCCGCCGACGCCCAGCAGGCGGCCGACGCCCGACTGCGCGGCGCCGTCGAGCGGCACCACCGCGAGGCGCTGCGCCAGGTGGAGGCCGCCACGTCCGACGGCGCCCTGCTGCGCGGGGAGGTCCTCGCCCGGTGGCAGGACTTCATCGGCACCGGCGAGTTCTTCCGGTCGCTCGAGGCCGGCGTCGGCAAGGTCCGCGACGCCGTCGGCCGGTTCTTCCGGGGCCGGCCCAAGGAGGCGCCGCAGGTCGAGCAGGCCATCGCCCACGGCCTGGAGTCCGTGCTCCTCGACGGGGCCGAGCAGGCTGCCGAACGCACCTACGCGGACTGGCGCGACGACGTCGCCGGCTCCGCCCTGCTCGACGGCCTCGAGCTGTCCCGCACCGCCCCGAACCTGCGCGCCGAGGTGGCCGAGGCCATCCGCGGCTGGCAGGGCGACGTCCTGGCCCTGGTGCGCGAGCAGGGGGAGGGGCGCCGGGGAACCGCCCGCGCCCTGTCCTTCGGTGTCAACGCCCTCGGCGTGAGCCTCATGGTGGTCGTCTTCGCCTCGACCGCCGGGCTGACCGGCCTGGAGATCGGGATCGCCGGCGGCACGGCCGTGGCCGGGCAGAAGCTGCTCGAGGCGGTGTTCGGCGACGACGCGGTGCGGCGACTGGCGGCGCAGGCCAAGGAACGGCTCACCGCTCGCGTGGACACCGTGCTGCGCGGGCAGGCGGCCCGCTACACCGCCCAGCTCGACGCCCTCGGCGCCGACCGGGCCGACGGACGGCGCCTCCGGGACGCGGCGCAGGACGTCGCGGAGGCGTCGCGGACGGAACGTTCGGGGCGCGAGCGCCCGGCCGACGGGCTCACCCGGCCCTGGAGCGGGGGCCTGCTGCGGGGTGCCGGGACGTTGCGCCCCCCGACCGGTCCCGACGGGGTCCCCCGCGTGCCGGGGACGCTCGCCGGGCGGGACACGGGCGCCACGGCGTCCGGGGAGGAACCCCGCCGACCGTTCTGGAAGCGCTGGCGACGGAAGGACCGTGCATGAAGGCCCCCGACCTGTCGACCCGGACCGCGGCGCTCGACCGTGCCGTCGAGGCCGGGCAGGGGCGGCTGGACCGCGAGCTGGCGGACTCGGCGCGCGGCGTGGTCGAGCGTGCCCGCGAACGCGGCGGGCTGAGCGCCGAGCACACCGTCGCGGCGCTCGCCGGAGCCACCGGGTCCGGCAAGTCGAGCGTGCTCAACGCCGTCGCCGGCGCCGACGTCGCCGAGCCGGGCGTCCAGCGGCCCACGACGGCGCACGCGCTCGCCGCGGTCTGGGGCGAGGGCGCCGACGAGCTGCTGGACTGGCTGGACGTGCCGCGTCGGCACGAGATGGAACCCGTCGAGGGCCAGGCGCCGGCGACCGGCGTGCTGCGTCGCACCCGGCCGGCCGGCATCTCGACGGGTCTCGTGCTGCTCGACCTGCCCGACCACGACTCGGTGGTGGTCGAGCACCGGGTGCGTGCCGAGCGTCTCGTGGAACGGGCCGACCTGCTGGTGTGGGTCGTCGACCCGCAGAAGTACGCCGACGCCGCGCTGCACGAGCGATACCTGCGCGCGTTGGCGGGGCGGTCCGAGGTGGTCGTGATCGCGCTGAACCAGGTCGACCGGTTGTCGTCGGCGGAGACGGACGCTCTCCTCGCGGACCTGCGTCGTCTGGTGGCCGCCGACGGTCTGGGTGGCGCCCGGGTGCTGCCGGTGTCGGCCCGCACCGGGCAGGGGATCGACGCGCTGCGCGGTCTGCTGGCCGAGGCGGCGCGTCGTCGCGAGGCGTCCACCGCCCGGCTGACCGCCGACGTGCGAGCCGTGGCCGGACGGGTCCTCGACGCGAGCGGGCAGGCCCCGCCGGCCCGGGCCGCCGACCGTGCCCAGGGCGCGCTCGTGGACGCTCTCGAGGACGCGGCCGGGGCGACGACCGTGGTCGAGGCGGTGCGGAGGTCGGCGCGTCGGGACGCGCGGCTGGCCACCGGCTGGCCGGTCACCCGCTGGATCGGGCGGACTCGCCACGACCCCCTGCGCCGGCTCGGACTGCGACGCGACGACCTGCGCGTTCCGGTCGACCGTCCGGATCTCGCGCGCACGTCCCTGCCGCAGACCCGGCCGAGCGTGCGGGCGGCCACCGCGACCGCGGTGCGTTCCTACGTCGACCACGTCACCGAGGGGGCGCCGGACGCCTGGGTGCTGGCCGCCCGGGACCGCGGGTCGACGGCGATCGACCGCCTGCCCGACTCCCTGGACCAGGCCGTCGCGGGCACGCGTCTCGAGGAGGAACGTCGTCCCCTGTGGTGGCGGGTCGTCGGGGTGCTGCAGTGGCTGCTGCTCGCCGCGGCGGTGGTGGGGCTCGGCTGGCTCGGACTCGCGGCCGCGCTGTCGTACTTCCAGCTGCCGCCGCTGCTCGTGCCGGACCTGACCGTGGACCTCACGGACCGGGGCGGCGGAACCTTCGAGCTGCCGTGGCCCACGGCACTGGCCCTCGGGGGGATCGTGGCCGGCCTGCTGCTCGCCCTGCTCTCCCGCGGGGCGGGCGCCCTGGGTGCCCGACGGCGCGCCGGTCGGGTCCGGCGGCGGCTCCGGGCCGCGGTCAGCGAGGTCGCCGAGACCGAGGTCCGCCGCCCGGTGGCGGCCGAGATGGAGGCGCTGGCGACGTGCCGGGAGGCGGCGGCGGTCGCCGCCGCCTGAGGTCGGCCGCCTGCCGTCAGCGTGCGACGATGCCGCCATGACTCGTCTGCACGTCCCCGTCTCGCTGCGCTGGTCGGACCTCGACGCCTACCAGCACGTCAACAACGTCGCGATGCTCCGGCTGCTCGAGGACGCGCGGATCACCGCGTTCTGGCGGCACCCGGAGGCCGAGGACCCGTGGCCGACAGCGGTTCTGGCCACCGGTCCGCACGCGACCTCGCACACCCTGGTGGCCGGCCAGCAGGCCGACTACCTGCGTCCGCTGGGATTCACGCGTGACCCCGTCCGCGTGGAGATGTGGATCGGTGCGATCGGGGGTGCGTCCCTCGAGGTCTGCTACGAGGTGTACGACGGGGCGCACGGCGGCTTCCCGCGGACGGGTCCCGCGTCGGGGCTGGAGCCCTACACCCGGGCCACGACGACGATCGTGGTGATCGACGCCGCCTCGGGTCGGCCGCGGCGGATCACGCCCGAGGAGCGGGCCGTCTTCGAGCGGTTCGCGGAGGACCCGATCGAGTTCCGCCGACGCCGCTGACCCACCCCACCCGTTGTGGGCATGAAATCTGCAGCTCTGGACCTGTCCGGAGCTGCAGATTTCATGCCCACAACGCGGCGGGCCGGCGCTCGCGGGGCGCTCAGGCGCCCGCGTCGGCGTCCCGCTGCTTCGCGGCCCGCTGCTCGGCGGCCCGGGCGACGTTGCGCTGCATGCCGCCGAACACGATCCCGTGGAACGGGGCCACGGACCACCAGTACGCCTGGCCGAGCAGGCCGTGGGGGTAGAACAGCGCCCGCTGGGCGAAGTACGTCCGGTGCGGTCCGTCGGCCTCCTCGGGAGCAGGCCCCGTCGTGTCCTCGTCGGTCATCTCGGCAGCCGACTCGTCGACCCGGAGCTCCAGCCAGGCCAGTCCGGGCAGCCGCATCTCCGCCCGCAGCAGCAGCCGACGGCCCGGTTCCAGGGCCTCGACCCGCCAGAAGTCGAGCGCGTCGTCGACCCGCAGGCGGTGCTCGTCGCGGCGGCCGCGGCGCAGTCCCGGCCCGCCGACGATCCGGTCCAGCAGGCCCCGCATCCTCCAGGCCAGCGACCACGAGTACCACCCGTCCTGGCCGCCGATCTCCTCGATGACCTGCCACAGCACCTCGCTCGGCGCCTCGACGACCGTGCTGCGCTCGTCGACGTAGAGCGACCCGCCCGCCCAGTCGGGGTCCGTCGGCAACGGGTCCGACGGCGCGCCCGGGACCGAGGCCGACGTCCACCGGGTCGTCACTTCGCCGTCGTGGATGCGCGTCAGGGCCAGCTCGAGGGCGCGCGTGACGTCCAGTCGTCCGTGGGGCGGGTCGGGGACGTACTGGCGGATGTCGTCCTCGAGGCACACCACCTCGTGCTGCAGCGACTCGACCAGGGGCCGCGCGATCCCGGACGGCACCGGCGTCACGACCCCGACCCAGTGGCTCGACAGCCGCGGTGTCAGCACCGGGACGCCGACGATGAGACGCCGGGGGAGACCCGCCACCTCGGCGTAGCGCTGCATCATCTCCCGGTAGGTGACGATCTCCGGGCCGCCGATGTCGAACCCGCGGGAGACGTCGGCGGGCATGGCGGCCGCTCCGACCAGGTAGCGCAGCACGTCACGGATCGCGATCGGCTGGATGCGGTTGTCCACCCAGCGGGGCGTCGTCATCGCGGGGAGTCGCTCGGTCAGGTAGCGCATCATCTCGAACGACGCCGACCCGGAGCCGAGGATCACCGCGGCCCGCAGCACCGTCGTCGGCACCCCGGAGGCGAGCAGGATCTCCTCGACCTCCTTGCGGGAGGACAGGTGCGGCGACAGCTCACCCTCGGGCACGTCCGGGTAGAGACCTCCGAGGTAGACGATCCGTCCGACGCCCGCCTCCCGGGCGGCGCGCGCGAACGTCAGGGCGTTGCGGCGGTCGCGCACCTCGAAGGTGCGCCCGGTCCCGAGGGAGTGCACCAGGTAGTAGGCGACGTCGACGCCGTCGAGCGCCTGCCGCGTCGCATCCAGGTCGGAGACGTCCGCGCGCACCGCCTCGACGTCGTCGGCCCAGCGGCGGCCCGCGAGCCGGTCGGGGTTCCGCGTCAGGGCGCGGACCGTGTACCCGGCCTCGAGGAGCTCGGGCACCAGCCGTCCGCCGACGTAACCGGTCACGCCGGTGACGGCGACGGTGGCGGGGGTGGCGGTCGGGACCGCGGCCGTCACCGGGTCCGGGGCAGGGGAGTCGTCGGTTCGCACCTCGTCAGTCTGCCGCCCGAACGCCTCGGGCACAGCCTGAACGCTGCGCCGGCCGCGACGCGGTGAGGATCAGGCGGGCAGGCGGACCATGCCCTCCTGGGCGATCGTGGCCACCAGGGCGCCCGCGCGGTCGTAGACGCGGGCCAGGCCCAGGCCGCGACCGCCCTGCGCCCCCGGCGACTCCTGGACGTACAGCAGCCACTCGTCGGCCCGGGCGTCCCGGTGGAACCACATCGCGTGGTCCAGCGACGCCATCGGCACGGTGCCGCCGACGTCCGCCCAGGACTTGCCGGCGGCCCGCAGGACCGGCTCCAGCATGACCTGGTCGCAGCCGTACGCCAGCAGCGCCCGGTGCAGCAGCAGGTCGTCCGAGTCGATCGCGTGCCGTGCTCGCATCCAGACCATCTGCTCCGGTCGGGGGTCGTCGGCGGGCCCCACGTAGAGCGCACCCCCGATGTGCGCGAGCTCGAAGGCCGAGTCGAACGCCCAGTACCGCGCCGCCGGGTGGTCGATGCCGCGCAGGGCCTCGAACGCCGAGGTCACCTCTTCCGGCGGTGGGACGTCGGCGGGCATGGCGGCCTGCGTCTCGTAGCCGGGCTGGTCCACCTGGAACGACGCCGTCAGCGACAGGATCGGTCGGCCCGCCTGGATGGCGTGCGTCCGGCGCGCGCTGAAGGACCGGCCGTCGCGCAGCCGCTCGACGGCGAAGTCGATCGGCGAGTCCAGCGCCCCCTCCCGCAGGAAGTAGGCGTGCAGGGAGTGCGGCAGCCGGTCGTCCTCCACCGTGCGGCCGCAGGCCAGCAGCGCCTGGGACAGGACCTGGCCCCCGTAGACCCGGCGCCCGGGACCGGGCACGGACTCACCCCGCCAGACGTCCTCCTCGCCGCGTGGGCCCCAGCCCTCGATCTCGCGCAGGTCGAGGGCGGCCAGGAGCCGGTCCAGGGGGCCGTGGGGGGCGTCGCTCACGCTCGTTCACATTCCTCGGGTCGTCGGGGCGGGGTGGTGCCGGGTGCTGCTCGGGATGCTGCTGTGCTCGGGTCGGGACGGGCCCTCGTTCCTCGGGCCCACCCTCGCCTCGCTCCGCATCATTCCTCGAAGGTGTTGATGAGGCTGAACGCCGCGCGCTCCAGGTAGTCCCACAGCTGGGACTCCTGGGCCGGTGCCAGGTCCAGGGACTCGACGGCGGTGCGCATGTGCGCCAGCCAGCGGTCCCGGGCGTCGGGGTTCACCTTGAACGGCGCGTGGCGCATCCGCAGCCGGGGGTGTCCCCGCTGCTGGCTGTACGTCGTCGGCCCGCCCCAGTACTGCTCGAGGAACATCGTCAGACGTTCCTTCGCGGGGCCCAGGTCTTCCTCGGGGTACATCGGGCGGAGCACCTCGTCGGTCGCCACGCCCTCGTAGAACACGTCGACGAGCCGGACGAACGTCTCGTGTCCGCCGACGTCGTCGTAGAAGGTGGGGGTCGTCACGCGCACATCTTCCCAGACGACGGGGCCGTGCCACCGTGGCCGAGGTCACCGTCGGAGGCGGCGAGGGGTTAGGCTGATCACGGAACTGCAACGGCGCAATCCGACGACACCTTGGGGAGAGACCGAATGAGCAAGGCGGAGAACATCCTCGCAGCACTCGGCGGGACCACGAACGTGGTCGAGCTCGAGCCGTGCATCACGCGGCTGCGCGTCCAGGTGTCTGACCCGGGGAAGGTCGACGAGCCGGCGCTCAAGGAGTCCGGGGCGTTCGGCGTCGTGCGGTCCGGTCGGATCATCCAGGTCATCGTCGGCCCGGAGGCCGACAACCTCGCGGCCGAGCTCGACGGACGGCTCGCCTCGGCCTGACGGCACGGCGACCCCGGCGGACGGGTCCGGCGCGGCGTCGTCGCGACGTCCGGACCCGCCCGCAGCAGTCTGCGATCAGGCCTTGTCGGGGGCGTCGACGCGCTCGCCGCGCACCGCGCCCATCGTGTGCAGCTCGTCCTGCGCGGCCCGCAGCAGCGCCCGGGACACGGTCCACTGGGCGCCCGGTCGCGTCTGCGCCATGATCGTGAAGGACATCGAGAAGTCCGACACCGAGTCCACGCCGCTGCGCACCGACGGCTGCTCGAGCAGCTCGTGACCGAGCTCCTCGCTGCGCGCGACGGTGTCGCCGGCCCGGCCGAGCGCCGCCCGGACCCCGTCGACGTCGGCATCCACCGGCACGTGCACCTCGGCCAGCGCGCGCGACCAGCGCTGCGTGCGGTTGCCCGCGCGCAGGATCTCGCCGTTGCGCACCCACCACTGCGTGCCGTCCAGCGCGCGCAGCTTGGTCGTCCGCAGCTGGACCTCCTCGACCTCGCCCTCGGCGCCGGACCCGAGGTCCACCCAGTCGCCCACGCCGTACTGGTCCTCGATGAGGATGAAGATGCCGGAGATGAAGTCGCGCACCAGCGACTGGGCGCCGAAACCGATGGCGACACCGACCACACCGGCGGAGGCCAGCAGCGGTCCCACCTCGAAGCCCACCACCGACAGCACGCTGAGCAGCACCACCACGCCGACGACGATGTTCGCCGTGGAGGTGAGCACCGATCCCACGGTGCGGGCACGCTGGGCGCGCCGTGCGTTGGACAGCGGGTTCGCCACGGTCATGGCGTCCTCCACGAGCGGGGAGCCGAACCAGCTCTTCGCGTCGCGCTGCGACGTGGCGGGGGCCTTGTCGCCGCCGGTCGCGATGCGCTCGGCGGTGTGCCGGATGACGCGGCGCAGCGCCACCAGCACGATCGTGCCGACCAGCAGGATGAGGACGACCTGCAGCGGCCAGCCGGTGAACCACTGCCAGAAGGAGCTGCCGGCCTCCTGGGTCAGTTCCAGCACCCCCTCGGAGGTGCTGGGCTCGGGCGCCGGGGTGGTGTCGGACGACAGGGACAAGATCACGGATTCATCACGCACGCAGGACACGGTAACGTCCTGCCGACGCGGCTCGGTAGGCCGTCCCGGCGGCCAGACGGGTCGGCCGACCTGGGCGGAAGCGCCTCGATCGGCGCGCGGTGTCGGCCTGGCCGGGCCGATGGTGGCAGGATCGTCGTGTGAGCCTCGACGACCAGACCTCGGCCGTTTCCGACGACGATGCGCCCAGCGAGCTGCACGAGCTCGCCGCGGCGCACGGTGTGCTCACCGAGTACCACCAGTTCGGCGGCGGCGTCGCCCACGTCTCCGACGCCACTCTCGTCGCGGTGCTGACCGCGCTGGGCATCGCCGCGACGACGCGCCAGGAGGTGTCCCAGAGCCTGCGCCGGGCCCGCGACGAGGAGTGGCGCGCGGTGCTGCCCCCGACCGTCGTGGTGCGCCAGGGCGAGCCGCGCGACGTCGCCGTGCACGTCAGCGACGGCGCGTCCGTGCACGTCTGGGTCGAGCTCGACGGGGCCGAGCCCGAGGCCCGGCCGCACGAGCTGCGGCGTCGCCGGGACCTGGAGCAGCGTGACGTCTTCGTCCCGCCGCGTGAGGTCGACGGCCGCCCGGTCGGGCGCGCGACCTTCGCCGTGCCGGAGGGCCTGCCGCTCGGTTGGCACACCCTGCACGCCCTGACCGAGGGGCAGGAGTGGTCCGCCACGCTGGTGGTCACCCCCGCCCGGCTCGAGCTGGGCGACGACCTGGAGCAGCACCAGGCCTGGGGTGTCCTCGCCCAGCTCTACTCCGTCCGGTCCCGCACCTCGTGGGGCATGGGCGACCTGGCGGACCTGGCCGACCTGGCCTGGCTGACGGCGCACCAGGCCGGCGCCGACTTCGTCGCGGTGAACCCCCTGTCTGCGGCCGAACCCACGGTCCCCATGACGCCGTCGCCGTACCTGCCGACGTCGCGCCGGTTCGGCAACCCGATCTACGTCCGGGTCGAGGACATCCTCGAGACCGCCTACCTCTCCGCGGCGGACCGGTCGCTCGTGGAGTGGGCCGCCGACCCGGTGCGCGACCTGGACACGGACGCCGGCGCGCTGGACCGGGACGCGGTCTGGGAGGCGAAGAAGGCAGCCCTCGAGGTCGTGCACACCGCCCCCCGCCGGGCGGCCCGGCAGGCCGCCTACGAGGCGTTCGTCGCCTCGCAGGGGCAGGGGCTGCAGGACTTCGCCACGTGGTGCGCCCTGACCGAGGAGCTGGCCGGCGCCCCGTGGCCCGACGAGCTGCGCGACCCGGCGTCGTCGGCCGTGGCGGCGGCCCGCGAGCGGCTGGCCGAGCGCATCGACTTCTACTGCTGGCTGCAGTGGGTCTTCGACGAGCAGAAGCACGCCGCGCAGCGCACCGCCCTCGAGGCCGGGATGCGGCTCGGGATCATGCACGACCTCGCCGTGGGTGTGCACCCCGACGGCGCGGACGTCTGGGCCCTCGGCGACGTGCTGGCGCGAGGCGTGGGCGTCGGCGCCCCGCCCGACATGTACAACCAGCAGGGGCAGAACTGGTCCCAGCCGCCGTGGAACCCGCGGATGCTCGCCAAGGCCGGCTACGCCCCGTACCGGGACATGCTGCGTACGGCGCTGCGGCACGCCGGCGCCCTGCGCGTCGACCACGTCCTGGGCCTGTTCCGGCTCTTCTGGGTGCCGGACGGCATGCGCCCGACCGAGGGCACCTACGTGCGCTACGACCACGACGCCCTGGTCGGGATCCTCTGCCTCGAGGCCCACCGGGCCGGCGCCGTCGTCATCGGCGAGGACCTGGGCGTGTTCGAACCGTGGGTCCGTGACTACCTCGCCTCGCGCGGGGTGCTGGGTACCTCGGTCTTCTGGTTCGAGAAGTCCGACGGGCGGCCCACCCCTCCGGAGGACTACCGGCACCTGACCTTCGCCACCGTCGGCACGCACGACATGCCGCCCACGGCCGGGTACCTCGCCGGGGAGCACGTCGACCTGCGCGACCGGCTCGGACTGCTCACGGAGGACCCCCAGGTCCTGCGGGCGCAGGCGCGGGCGGAACGGCAGGCGGCCGTGGTGGCCCTGTCCCAGCGCGGACTGGTCGGGGACTCGCCGTCCGAGCGCGAGGTCGTCGAGGGGCTGCACCGGTACCTGCGCCGGTCACGCGCTGCCCTGGTGGGGGTGCAGCTCGTCGACGCCGTGGGGGAGCGGCGCTCGCAGAACCAGCCGGGCACGGACACCGAGTACCCGAACTGGAAGGTGCCGCTCGGCGACTCGGCGGGCAACAACGTGCTGGTCGAGGACCTGTTCGACAACGCCCGGCTCCGCTCGCTCTTCGCCGCGGTGGCCTCCGCCCGCTAGGCAGGTCGCCACCACCCGTCGCGAGTCAGCACCGGCTCCCGCGAGTCAGCGCCGCGGGCGGCGAGTCAGGACGGTTCTCGACGAGTCAGACCGGCGAGGGTGCGGACGCGGGCCTCGGCCGCGGCGTCCTGACTCGGCCCTCGACGTGCTGACTCGCGAGGAATCGCGCTGACTCGCGGTGACGGACGCGGGCCCGGCCGGAGCGATCCGGCCGAGCCCGCGTCCTCCTCCACGGAGGGGTGTCAGGAGGCGGCGTCGACCGCCTGCGCGGCCAGGGCCCGCTCGGTACCGGCGAGCCCCTCGACGACCATGCGGCGCAGCGCCGCCGGTGCGTCGGGGTGCGTCTCGAGCCAGCCGCGGACGGTGTCCCGCAGCTCGACCGAGGCCAGCGGGGCCGGGTAGAGACCCTCCACGAGCTCCTCGGCGATGTGGTAGCTGCGGCTGTCCCAGATCGGCAGCAGGGCGTCGACGTAACGCTGCGCGAACGGCTCCAGCACCGCCGGGTCCGTCACGTGCACGAACCCGGAGGCCGTGGCGCGGATGATCGCGTTCGGTGCGTCCGAGTCGTCGACCACGGAGGCGAAGGCGCGCTCCTTGCCGGCGGTCGTCGGGATCGTCGCACGGGCCCGGGCCGCGGCCTGACGACCGGTCGCGGTGTCGTCCGCGGCCTGGGCGGTGTCGATCTCCGCCTCGTCGGCGGCGCCGAGCAGCACCAGTCCCTGCAGCAGCTCCCAGCGCAGGTCGGTGTCCACCGACAGCCCCTCGAGGACGACCGACCCGTCCAGCAGGCCGCGCAGCGGTGCGACGTGGTCCTCGGTGGACCCCAGCGCCGAGAAGTACTTCACGAGCTGCAGCTGCAGGTCGGAGCCGGGCGAGGCCTTCTGGGCGAGGGCCCACAACGTGTCGCCGACCCGCTGGAGCGTCGCGGCACGCCGCTCCGGCGCCACGTACGTGCGGGTGGCCAGGCCGAGCTGCGCCAGGGTCGTCCGCACCGTCGTCGACTCGGTCTCGGCGGCGATGTTGCCCAGCACCAGGTCGACGTACGCCGAGGCCGGCGTCTCGCCGTCGCGCACCGCGTCCCACACCGAGCTCCACACCAGCGAGCGGGCCAGCGGGTCGGCGATCCGCGACAGGTTCTCGACGGCGAAGGTCAACGAGGCGTCGTCCAGCCGCACCTTGGCGTAGGCCAGGTCGTCGTCGTTGATCAGCACCAGGGCCGGCCGGTCGAGCTCGATGAGCTCGGGCACCTCCGTCCGCTCGCCGTCGACGTCCACCTGGACCGACCGCGTCCGCACCACGTTCCCGGCGGTGTCGAAGTCGTAGAAGCCGATCCCGAGCCGGTGCGGGCGGATCGTCGGGTAGTCCTCGTGCGCCGACTGCTCGATGACGAACGAGGTGATGCGGCCGTGCGCGTCCAGCTCGATCGCCGGGCGCAGCGTGTTCACCCCGGCGGTCTCCAGCCAGGCCTGCGACCACGCGGACAGGTCGCGGCCGCTGGTGGCCTCGAGCTCGACCAGCAGGTCCCGCAGCTCGGTGTTGCCCCAGGCGTGCTTGCGGAAGTAGGCCGAGACACCCGCGACGAACTCGTCACGGCCGACCCACGCCACGAGCTGCTTGAGCACCGACGCGCCCTTGGCGTAGGTGATGCCGTCGAAGTTGACCTGGACGTCCTCCAGGTCGTTGATCGGTGCCACGATCGGGTGCGTCGACGGCAGCTGGTCCTGGCGGTAGGCCCAGGTCTTCTCCATGGCGTTGAACGTGGTCCACGCCGCCTCCCACTCGGTGGCCTCGGCGGTGGCGAGGGTGGAGGCGTACTCGGCGAACGACTCGTTCAGCCACAGGTCGTTCCACCACTTCATGGTGACGAGGTCGCCGAACCACATGTGCGCCAGCTCGTGCAGGATCGTCACGACGCGGCGCTCGCGGATCGCGTCGGTGACCTGGGACCGGAACACGTAGGACTCGGTGAAGGTGACGCAGCCCGGGTTCTCCATCGCGCCCATGTTGTACTCGGGCACGAACAGCTGGTCGTACTTGTCGAACGGGTAGGCGACGCCGAACGTCTCCTCGTAGAAGCCGAAGCCCTGCCGGGTGGTCTCCATGATCGCCTCGGCGTCCAGGTGCTCGGAGAGCGAGGCGCGGCAGTAGACGCCGAGCGGGACCACGCGGCCGTCCGACGACGTCGCCTCGCCGCGCTCGACGGCGTAGGGGCCCGCGACGAGTGCCACGAGGTAGGTGGAGATGCGCGGGGTCGGCCCGAACTCCCAGCGGGCCGCCTCGACGCCGGTGTCGGTCGCGTGCGTGGCCGGGGTCGGCTCGGGGGTCGGCTGGTTGGCGACGACCTGCCAGCGGGCGGGTGCGGTCACCGACAGCTGGAAGGGTGCCTTGAGGTCGGGCTGCTCGAAGGTGGCGAACACGCGGCGCGCGTCCGGGACCTCGAACTGGGTGTACAGGTAGACCTCGTCGTCGACCGGGTCGACGAACCGGTGCAGGCCTTCGCCGGTGTTCATGTAGGCGCAGTCGGCGACGACGCGCACCTCGTTCTCGGCGGCCAGGCCGTCGAGGGCGATCCGCGAGTCGGTGAACACCGCGTCGACGTCGAGCGAGCGGCCGTTCAGCACGATCTCGTGCACCCGCGGGGCGACGAGGTCGAGGAACGTGCCCGCACCCTCGGTGGCCGAGAACCGGATGACGGTGGTCGACGCGAACGTGTCGGGTCCGGTGGTCAGGTCCAGGTCGATCGCGTAGGACTCGACGGCGGTGACGACGTCGGCACGTGCGATCGCCTCGGCACGGGTCAGGTTCTCTCCGGGCACGGGTGCTCCCTCGCATGGTGGTCGTGGCGGCGTGTCGCGAGGTCGTCGCGGCACGCCGACGATCATGCCACTTCCTGGGTGCCCGACCGAACGGATTCGCGAGGTTTCAGCCGGTGTCCGGGGGAAGGGTTCGACCCCCGACACGCGATCGTGACATCCTGCTCGGTGCATGTGACGCGTCGGCACCGACCGGCGCGGGAGGGAGAGCTGATGTCCGGCACGGTGCCGCCACCCCCGCCGCCCGGCCCTGGTCCCCAGGAGCCCGGTGGCGCGTCCTCGCCCGCCGCGGCGTCCCGACGGGCCTCCGCCGCCCCGGCGGCGCCGCCGTCGTTCGCGCCGCGCGGCGCCGGTCGGCGGGAGACGACGGCGACACCGGACGAGCAGGCGACCCGTCCGCACGCCCCCGTGCCCCCGGCCCCGGGGGCGTCCTCGCCGTCCACGGCCTCGCCCGCGTCCCCCTCCCCGCACGCCGCGCAGACGACCGCGTGGAACGCGACCGCCCCCGTGGCGGGTTCGGCTCCCGTGCCCCCGCAGCAGGCCCCGTCGAGGGTTCCCGCGGGGATGCCTCCGCAGCAGTACGGGTACGGCTACACGCCGCAGCAGTACGCCTACCAGCAGCCGTCGGCCGCACCCGGCGGCACCCCGCCGTCCGGGACGACGCAGCAGCCGTCCGTCGGCGGGCGGGGCCGTCGGCTCAGCGCCGGCTGGATCGCGTTCATCGCGCTGGACGCCGTCCTCCTCGTCGTCGCCCTCGTGTTCGCGGTGGGTGCGCTGGGCGGATCGGACCTCCCCGACACCCAGGCCGAGGGCACCGCGGAGGCCGCCGGCGAGGGCGCTGCGAACGGCGACGGCGACGGTCAGGACGGTGCCGAGCAGGACGCCGACTCCGGGCCGGGCGAGCTGGTGACCGAGTTCGCCTCGCCGTCGCGCAACATCACCTGCGAGGTCTACGCCGACCAGGTCACCTGCGGTCTGGCCGAGCGGGACCAGCAGCCCGTCCCGGTGGAGGACTGCGACGGGACGAGCGGGTACGCCGTCACGCTGACCGGCGGCGGTGAGGTCTCGCTGCCGTGCCTGGCCAAGGGGGAGAAGCCCAAGAAGGCGCCGAAGAACATGGAGCAGCTGCCCTACGGCGAGTCCCGCACCGAGGGCGACTTCACCTGCACCAGCGAGACCGACGGCATGTACTGCCAGCACGATCCCAGCGGCAACGGGTTCTCCCTGGCCCGGGCCGGCGTCGGGACGTTCTGACCGGTAGCTCTCCGGCACGACGACGGACGCCCCGGACCCTTGAGGGTCCGGGGCGTCGGTGCGTCCGCCGCGGTGGTCAGCCGGTGGCCGTCACCAGATGCTGACGCGCTCCTGCGAGGGCAGGAAGAGCGCGTCGTCGGCCGTGACGTCGAAGGCGCGGTAGAACTCGTCGACGTTGCGCACCACCCCGTTGCAGCGGAACTCGTTGGGGGAGTGCGGGTCGGTGGCCAGGCGGCGCTCCACCTCGGCGTCGCGGCCCTTGGCCTGCCACACCTGCGCCCAGGACAGGAACACCCGCTGCAGGCCCGTGTAGCCGTCGATGACGGGGGCGTCGTCGAGCGAGCCGCCCAGTGCGATCCGGTACGCCTTGATCGCGATGGACAGGCCACCCAGGTCGCCGATGTTCTCGCCGATGGTCAGCGAGCCGTTGACGGTCGGGCCGTCCTCGCCGAGCTGGGCCGGGCGGAACTGGTCGTACTGGGCGACGAGGTCCTTCGTGCGCTTCTCGAACTCGGTGCGGTCGGTCTCGGTCCACCAGTCCTCGAGGCGGCCGTCGCCGTCGTACTTCGAACCCTGGTCGTCGAACCCGTGGCCGATCTCGTGCCCGATGACCGCACCGATGCCGCCGTAGTTCACGGCGTCGTCGGCCTCCGGGTCGAAGAACGGCGGGTGCAGGATCGCGGCGGGGAAGACGATCTCGTTCATCCCCGGGTTGAAGTAGGCGTTGACGGTCTGCGGCGTCATGAACCACTCGTCGCGGTCCAGCGGCTTGCCGATCTTGCCCAGCTCGTAGTCCTGCTCGAAGGCGTGGGCCCGACGGACGTTGCCGACGAGGTCGTCAGCGGACAGCTCCAGGCCGCTGTAGTCGCGCCACTTGACCGGGTAGCCGACCTTCGGGGTGAACTTCGCCAGCTTGGTCAGCGCACGCTGCTTGGTCTCCTCGGTCATCCAGTCGAGGTTCTCGATCGACTCGCGGTACGCGGCGATGAGGTGCTCGACCAGGACGTCCATGCGCTCCTTGTGCTCCGGCGGGAAGTGCCGGGCCACGTACTCCTGGCCGACGGCCTCGCCGAGGGCGCCCTGCACGAGGCTCACGCCACGCTTCCAGCGCTCGCGCACCTGCTCGGCGCCGGAGAGGACCTTGCCGTAGAAGTCGAAGTTCGCCTGGACGATGTCGTCGCTGAGGTACGGGGCCCGGGCGGTGACCAGATGGTACGCCGCCCAGAGCTGCCAGTCCTGCAGCGGGAGGCTCGACCACAGCTCGGCCAGGCCGGTGACGAACGACGGCTCGCGCACGACCAGGGCGTCCATCGCCCCGGCGGGGGCGCCGAGCGCGTCGGCCCAGGCCGCCCAGTCGAACCCGGGCGCCGACTCGACCAGGTCGGCGAAGGACATGGGGTTGTAGGTGAGCGTCGCGTCACGGTCGCGGACGACGTCCCAGTGGTGCGTGGCGAGCCGGGTCTCCAGGGCGACCACGCGCTCGGCGGCCTCCTGCGGGCTGACGCCCCAGTCGTCGGTGCCGACGCCGGCGATCGCGAGCATCCGCGCCACGTGCGGGGTGTACGCGGCCCGGACCGGCTCGTACTGGTCCTCGCGGTAGTACGCCTCGTCGGGCAGGCCGAGGCCGCCCTGGACCATGATCGTCACGTACCGCTCGGGGTCCTTGGCGTCGTTGTCCACGCCGAAGGCGACGGCCCCGCCGCCCCCGGTGCGCTGCAGGGCGCCCAGGACCCGGGTCAGGCCCTCGCGGTCGGTGGCGTCGCGGACGGCGGCGAGCTCCTGGACGATCGGGGTCGTGCCGAGCTCCTCGATGCGCTCGGTGTCCATGAAGCCGGCGTACAGCGCGCCTATCTGCTTCTGGGGTCCGGTGGCGGTCCCGGACCGCACGGCCTCGCCGGCGTCCGTGATGATGTCGCGGACCTGGTCCTCGGCCTGGTCGTGCAGCTCCCGGAACGCGCCGTCCATGGCGCGGTCGGCCGGGATCTCGTGCGAGGCGAGCCAGCGCCCGTTGACGTGGCGGAACAGGTCGTCCTGGGGCCGGACGTTCTCGTCGAGTGCAGCGGTGTCGATGCCGGACCTCAGCCCGGTCGCGTCGGTCGTCATGTCGCCACACTACGCGGCCGCCCGGGCGGCGAGACGCGGCGTCCTCCGTGGCCCTCGTCGTGGACAATGGGGCCATGCGTCTGCACATCGCCGCCGATCACGCCGGATTCGAGCTCAAGTCCCACCTCGTCGAGCACCTGCGCGCCGCCGGGCACGACGTCGTCGACCACGGGGCACACACCTACGACGCGCAGGACGACTACCCCGCGTTCTGCTTCGCGGCCGGTGAGGCCGTCGTCGCCGAGCCGGGGTCGCTCGGCGTCGTCATCGGCGGGTCCGGCAACGGGGAGCAGATCGCCGCGAACAAGGTGCCGGGCGTGCGCGCGGTGCTCGCCTGGTCGACGGAGACGGCACGTCTGGGCCGACAGCACAACGACGCGAACGTCGTCGCCGTCGGCGGTCGCATGCACTCCCTCGACGAGGCGACCGGGCTGGTCGAGGCGTTCGTCGCGGAGCCGTTCTCCGGCGACGCCCGCCACCAGCGCCGGATCGACCAGCTCGCCGCCTACGAGGCCGCCCGGCCGACCGCGTCCTGACGTGCCCGAGGGGCACACCGTCCACCGGCTGGCCCGGACGCTCGACGAGCTCTTCGCCGGGCAGCAGGTCGCCGTCAGCAGCCCGCAGGGGCGGTTCGACGCGGGCGCCGCGCTGCTCGACGGCGTGCCGTTCGCGGGAGCCGAGGCGTGGGGCAAGCAGCTGTTCTGCCGCTTCGACGCCGGGGCCGGGGACGACCGCTGGCTCCGGGTCCACCTGGGCCTCTACGGCGCCTGGACCTTCGCCGGCGACGGCAGCGCCGACGTCGTGCACGCCATCGGGGCGCCTCGCCGGCGGATCGGCGAGCGGGACAGCACCCCCGCGGGGCCGCCCGACCGGACGTCCGCGGGGGAGTGGACCCCGCCCGCGCCCCGCGGCGCCGTCCGGGTGCGGCTGCTGGGTGCGCACGCGGTGGCGGACCTGACCGGCCCGACCGCCTGCGAGGTGCTCACCGCGGCGGAGAAGGACGACGTCGTGGCGCGTCTGGGGCCGGACCCGATCCGGTCCGACGGCGGCCGGGCGTCCGCCGAGGCCGCCCGCGAGGCGTTCGTCGCCCGGGTCCGGCGCTCGCGCGTCACGGTCGGCCAGCAGCTCATGGACCAGGCGGTGATCGCCGGCGTCGGCAACATCTACCGGGCCGAGGCGCTCTTCCGGGCCGGCCTCGACCCGCTGCGGCCGGGCCGCGAGGTCCCGGCGGAGACGCTCACCGCGATCTGGGACGACCTCGTGGTGCTGATGCGCGACGGCGCCGGCACCGGGCGGATCGTCACGACGCGTCCCGGGGACCGGGACACCCCGCCCGGCGCGCCCCCGGCGCCCGGGGCGGGAGCGCGGGGGCGGACCCGGCAGAACACTGATGACGACCCGGACGCGGTGCCTGCCGAGCAGGCGTTCTACGTCTACCACCGCGACGGGTTGCCGTGCCGGGTCTGCGCGACGCCGGTGCTGCTCAAGGAGCTGGCGGGGCGCACCCTGTACTGGTGCGGGGTCTGCCAGGCCTGAGCGGCCCGGTCAGAACACCCAGGAGCACATCGGCGCGACCGGCCACCCGAACGCGGTCGACGCCCGCGCCAGGGACCCGGTGGTCCGCTCCGTGACCAGCCCGGCGGCCGCCAGCGCCGTCAACGCCGTGCCCCCCAGGTAGGCGGCGCCGAGCTCACGGATGTCCAGGGCCAGGTCGGCGTCCTCGGCAGCGGTCTCCGACGCCGTGCAGGACGCCGGGCCGAAGGCCTCGGCCCGCAGGTGCCAGACGCCCTCGTTGTCCGGCAGGCGGGTGTCGGTGACGGCCAGGGTGACGTCGAGGTCGGCCGCGTACCGGCGGCCGGCCAGCGCCGTCGGGACGTCGACGACCCGTACCCACACGTTGTCCGAGACCCGCAGGTCCGCACCGCGACGGTCCACGAGCAGGCTGAGCAGAGGGTCGTCGGGGGCGACGAGGAACGGCTTGGTCTCGCTCATGAGGTCCAGGTCCACGAGCACGCCCCACAGCGCGCGGGAGGAGGCGGTGTCCAGCGCGACGGCCTCCGCCACGTTCACGGTGCCGCGGGGTCCGGTCACGTCCCAGTCGAGCTTGCGCCGCAGCAGGGCGTAGCCGCGGGGTTCGCCGTCGCGCTCGACGACGACCAGCCGACGGGACTCGAAGCCCTGGCGGAAGGCGGCCGGGTCATACCAGCGGTGCGCCTGCAGCTCCGCGGTCTCCGGGCCGGCCCAGCCCGGCCGGTTCAGCCCGAGCCCGCCGACGTCCTGCCCGGCGGCACGGTGGATGCCGAGCACCAGGTCCCGGTGGCGCTCGGCGTTCGCGTGCTCGATGCGCACGCTGTGCTCGGACGCGCCGGGAACGTCCCGCAGCGCCGCCCCGCGGGGGAGGGTCACCCGGACGTCGTCGGCGGCCCGCCCGTAGCCGAAGCGTCCGTAGATCGCGTACTCCGCCGCGTACAGCGCCGACAGCGGCTCCCCGCGCTCGCGGCACCGGGCCAGGTGCAGGTCGATCATCGCCGAGGCGAGACCCCGCCGTCGGTGCTGCGGGTGGACGCCGACCCAGGTCAGCCCGGCGGTCGGCAGGGTGCCTCCCGGCACCGGGAACTGCGTGAACGGGTAGGAGGCGTGCATCGCCGCCAGCGGGGAGCCGTCCGGGGTGTCCCCGTCGACCTGTACGCCGACGGCGCGTTCCCAGGTCAGGGGCGAGGGCATCTTCGCCATCTCCTCGGTCTCGACCGGGACCGGGAAGGCCCACGCGTCGAGGTCGAGCACGTCGTGGTGGTCGTCGGCGGTGAGCGGCCGGAAGCGGTAGCCGTCCGGGAGGGGGGTGTCCAGGCGCATGGCTCGATCCTCGCCCGACCCTCCGGGGCACGCCAGGGGATATCCCCACCGGTAGCCTCGCGCCATGGCCACCGCGACCGGACCGAGCCCCGCCGACGAGTACCTCGCCGAGGTGCTCGCGGTCGTGGAGCGGGTCCCGCCCGGCCGCGCCACGACCTACGGGCTCGTCGCCGAGGCGGTCGCCGAGGTCCTCGGCCGGGGCGGGCCGCGACAGGTGGGTCAGGTCATGGCGCGGGCCGGCGGCGGCCTGCCGTGGTGGCGGGTGGTCAACGCGGCCGGGTCGCCGCCGGCCCACCACCTCGACGAGGCCCTGACCGAGCTGCGCGCCGAGGGCTGCCCGATGACCCGCGACGGACGCCGGGTGGACCTGCGCCGCGCCGTCTGGTTGCCCTGAGTCAGCCGAGCAGGACCGCCACGGACGCCGGGTCGCCCTGGACCAGCAGCGTCGTCAGCGCCGTCTGCTCCCAGCGGGCGAGGTCCGCGCGGACCTTGGCCGGCGGCCCGACCAGGGCGACCTCCTCGACCATCTCCGTGGGTACCGCCCGGGCCGCGTCCTCCTTGCGGCCCTCCAGGTACAGCCGCTGCACCTCGTCGGTGACCTCGCCGTAACCGAGCCGGTCCAGCGACGCCTTGTGGAAGTTGGCGCCCTTGGCACCCATGCCGCCGGCGTACAGGGCGATGTGCGGGCGCACGAGGTCGGCCGCGGCCTCGACGTCGTCGCGGACCACGACCGGGATGGTGGCCGCGACCTCGAAGTCCTCGGGCCGGGACCGCTCCTCGGCGCGGCGGGCGAACCCGGCCTCGAGGAGCTCGCGGTGCTCGGCGTCCGCGCTCGGGGCGTAGAAGCCCGCCATCCAGCCGTCGGCGATCTCGGCCGCGAGGGCGACGTTCTTGGGCCCCTGCGCGGCCAGCAGGATGGGGATCTCGGACCGCAGCGGGTGCACGGTCGGCTTGAGCGCCTTGCCGAGACCGGTCGCCCCGGGCGTCTCCTCGCCGACAGGCAGTGTGAAGAACTCCCCGTCGTACGTGACGGGGCGCTCGCGGGCGATCACCTCGCGCACGATGTCGACGTACTCGCGGGTGCGGGCGAGCGGCCGCTTGTAGGGCTGGCCGTACCAGCCCTCGACGACCTGGGGACCCGAGGCGCCGAGACCGAGCACGAAGCGCCCGCCGGAGAGGTGGTCGAGCGTGATCGCCTGCATCGCGGTGGCGGTGGGGGTGCGGGCGGCCATCTGCGCGATGCCGGTGCCGAGCCGCAGCCGCGAGGTGTGCGACCCCCACCACGCCAGCGGGGTGAACGCGTCGGAGCCGTAGGCCTCGGCGGTCCACACGGAGTCCAGACCGGCGGCCTCCGCCTGCTGCAGGGCCTCGACGATGCCCGCCGGCGGCTTGCGGGACCAGTAGCCGGTCTGGATGCCGATGCGCAGGGTGGTCATGGGGCTCCTCGTCGAGTCGGTGTTATCCGGGACGTGCGGTCTCGGACAAGTCACTGTAGCCGAGGTGCGCGTGCGGCCCGCGCCTCGCACCCTGGAGTGATGGCGACCCTCGACGACGTGGCGCGCACGGCGCTCGACCTGCCGGGCACCACCGAGGTCACCTCGCGCGGGTGGCGGGTGTGGAAGGTCGAGGGCCGCCAGTTCGTCTGGGAGCGACCGTTCCGGAAGGCGGACCTGCGCCGGTTCGGCGACGATCCGGTGCCCGCCGGTCCGATCCTCGCGGCCGCCGTCGAGGACCTGGGCGAGAAGCAGGCCGTCCTGGCGGAGCATCCCGGGTCGCACTTCACCATCCCGCACTTCGAGGGGTACGCCGCGGTGCTCGTGCGTCTGGAGACGGTGGACGACGACGTGCTCGCCGAGACGGTCGAGGACGCGTGGGCGGCCCGGGCCCCGCGCTCGACGGTCGCCCGGTACCGCCCTGATCGCTGACCGTCAGTGGGGCGTGCGGTTCTGGCGGGACCGGTCGGCCAGGGTGTTGAGCAGCGCGGCGCCGGTGGCCGCGTCGTCGACGGTGACGACGAGCGACCGCTCCCCGGTGCGCTCCACCAGCAGGGCCTCACCGGCGCGCAGCACGATCCCGATCCGTCCGCCCCGGAACCCGACGCGCCAGCCCCAGCCCCCGAACTCGCGGAAGGGGTCGACGTGGACGACCGAGGCCGCCACGACCTCGTCCGCCGGGACGTGGGTCCCCGGCCACCCGAGGACGGAGCGCGCGGTGAGGCCGGTGGCGTCGACGCGCACCCGGAACGCGAACATCGCGGCGAACAGCAGGGTCAGCACGGCCGGGACGAGCAGCAACGGCCACTGGCGGGTCAGCACCGCGAGGACGGTCGTGCCGACGACGGCTGCCGCGCCGACCGCCAGGCCCGTGCCGCCCTGCGCGGTCCGCAGCCACGCGGCCCGCTCGTCCGTGCCCAGGCGCGCGCGAGCGGCCTCCGGCGGGACGGGGGCGTCGGCGGGCTGCCGGGCGTCGCCCGGGACGACCAGGGCGGCGACGACGGCCGGCACCAGCGGCAGCAGGATCGTCGCCGCCACCGCCCAGCCCGACAGGGTCGCCGACGAGGCGTCGTCGAGCCCGCGCTGGGCGCCGGCGCCGACCAGCAGCAGGGTAGCGCCGAGACCCCCGGACCAGACGGCGGAACCGGCCGCCATCCGGCGGGTCGAGGCGCTGCTGCCCCAGACCAGTCCGACGACGGCGAACAGGGCGAGGAGCCCGACGGTGAGCGCGAGCACGGCCGTCACGAGTCCGGTGACCGTCATCGTGGCGTCCGGGGTGCCGTCAGGACCCCAGTGGGTGGCGACCCGGGCGGGCAGGTCGTCCCGCCAGCTCCGCACGACGGCCGCTGCCGTGAGGGTCAGCCCCAGCCCGGCCACGGAGGACCAGAGGGTCGAGCGGCGTGCGCGTCCGTGCCAGTCGGTGCGGACCGTGTCGAGGGGCGTGGTCATCGCTTCAGCTCTTCCTGGAGGAGGGTGGTGGTGGCTTCGGGGGAGAGGCGCGCCTCGCGGGCGGCCGCGACGAACGCGCGCAGGGCGTCCTCGACGGCGGTCAGGTCCCGCGCGGCGGCGGCGGTGATCACCGCGCCGCGGGAGCGCCGGAGGTCGACGAGTCCCTCGTCCCGCAGCTGCTGGTAGGCGCGCAGCACCGTGTGCACGTTCAGCTCGAGCGACGTGGCGAGCTCACGGGCGGCGGGCAGTCGGTCGCCGGGCGCGAGATCGCCCCGCGCGACGGCGAGATGGGTCTGCGCGACGAGCTGGGCGTACAGCGGTTCGTCGCTTCCCGTGTCGATGGTCCAGAGCACGGCACGAGCATACTAGTTCTATGACAACTAGAACAAGCGATGCTCACGTGACGACTTCTTGACGTCAGGAGGGGGCTGATGCCTCGTTGGGGCGTCAGACAGGTAAGTGGTGCAACGCGCCATTGCGCCGCACCACTTTCCTTCTTAGTGGCACGGGCCACAGACGTTCAAGTCCCGTTGCCGAATCGCAATCAGATGACGTACTCGATGAGCTGGGACGGGTCCTCGATCACCCGCGGCACGCTGCGGGACTCGCCGTTCGAGGACGTGTCGGGCACCGGCGGGGCCGGGACCTTGTTGCGGGCGGGCACGCCCACGGCCACGGCACCGCGCGGGACGTCCTTGGTGACCACGGCGTTGGCGCCGATCTTCGCGTCGTCGCCGATCCACAGGGGTCCGAGCACCTTCGCGCCCGAACCCACCATGACCCGGTCGCCGAGCGTGGGGTGCCGCTTGCCGGGATTCATGGTCCGCCCGCCGAGGGTGACCCCGTGGAAGAGCAGGCAGTCGTCGCCGACCTCGGCCGTGGAGCCGATGACCACGCCCATGCCGTGGTCGATGAACAGTCGCCGCCCGATCCGGGCCGCCGGATGGATCTCGACACCGGTGAACAGCCGGGAGGCGAGGGACAGCAGCCGCGCCGGCATGCGCAGGCCGGGCGACTGCCACATCACGTGGGCGATCCGGTAGTGCCACACGGCGTGCACGCCCGGGTACGTCAGCATCACCGAGACGAGGGAGTCCGCCGCCGGGTCCTGGGCGCGCGCGACCTCCGCGTCCTCGCGGAGGAGGCGGAGGAACGCGCGCGCCGGGGAGTCGGACATGGGGATCAGTCCAGCAGGTCCGCGAACAGCACGGTGGACAGGTAGCGCTCGCCGAAGCTCGGGATGATGACGACGATCGTCTTGCCGGCGTTCTCCGGGCGCTTCGCGACCTGGGCGGCGGCGGCCAGGGCCGCACCGGAGGAGATGCCGACGAGCAGCCCCTCCTCGCGGGCGGCGCGCTGTGCCCACTCGACGGCCGTCTCGGCGTTGACGTCGATGACCTCGTCGTAGATCTCGGTGTCGAGGATCTCCGGGACGAAGTTCGCGCCGATGCCCTGGATCTTGTGCGGGCCGGGGGCGCCGCCGTTGAGGATGGGGGACTCCTCGGGCTCGACCGCGATGATCTGGACCTCGGGCTTGCGCTCCTTGAGGACCTGGCCGACACCCGTGATGGTGCCGCCGGTGCCGATGCCGGCCACGACGATGTCGACCTCGCCGTCCGTGTCGGCCCAGATCTCCTCGGCCGTGGTCTCCCGGTGGATCTTCGGGTTGGCCTCGTTGGAGAACTGCCGGGCCAGGACCGCGCCGGGGCGCTCCGCCGCGATCTTCTCCGCCGCCGCGACGGCGCCCTTCATGCCCTCCGAGCCGGGGGTCAGGACGAGCTCGGCGCCGTAGGCGCGCAGGAGCGCGCGGCGCTCCTTGGACATGGTCTCGGGCATCGCCAGGACGACGTGGTAGCCGCGGGCGGCGCCGACGAAGGCGAGGGCGATGCCGGTGTTGCCGGAGGTGCCCTCGACGATCGTCCCGCCGGGCTGGAGCTCGCCGGAGGCCTCGGCCGCGTCGATGATCGAGACGCCGATGCGGTCCTTGACCGAGCTGGCCGGGTTGTAGAACTCGAGCTTGGCGGCGACGGTCGCCCCGGCGCCCTCGGTGAGGCGGTTGATCCGCACCAGCGGGGTCCGGCCGATGAGCTTCGTCGCGTCCTCGTAGATGGTCATGGGTGGAGGTTCCTCACTTGTCGGGTGATGCGGTGGTCGTGTCCGGTCGCCGACGGCAGGTCGCCGTCGGCCGGGGCCGTCCGGGGTGTCTCCAGGGGCCAGCGGGCTGCGAGCGTCGCGCGGTCGCCACGACCCCGGGGGGTCAGGCGTGAGGCGGACGCTCTACCGACAGCAGCAGGCAGCGGGGCGGACGCACGTCGGCCGCCGCTCGGGCAGAGCGGCGGCGGAGGTGTCAGGGCCGGAGACGGGGGAGGGTGCGATGGTCATCGTGCGTCCCTCCTCCTCGCGCGCGGTGTGCGGTGGCGCAGTGCTCCGGCGGGCGTCGGACGTCCCGCAGTGACGAGCCTAACCATCTACGGTCCGATCGACAAGATCACGCTCACATATCGAGCGGTTCGATGGGTTCCAGCGGCACCCGGCGACGTCCGCCCACGCATGCGTGGAGGGGGCCGGGACGCAGAACGGCCCCGGTCACCGCGGTGACCGGGGCCGTTCCGACGTCAGCGAGCGGGCGACGGGAATCGAACCCGCGTAATCAGTTTGGAAGACTGAGGCTCTACCATTGAGCTACGCCCGCACCGGTCCGACAGCAGGTCGCGACGGCGAACCCGTCGGACGGCGGGCGCCAGCCTAGCAAAGTCGCACCCGTACCTCCGCACGCGGTACGGCGGCGGGTGTGCCGCCGTCGCGCACTACACTGACCCACCGGACCCGCCGTCCCCGGGCGGACGGGTACCACGGGGTGTGGCGCAGCTTGGTAGCGCATCTGCTTTGGGAGCAGAGGGTCGCAGGTTCGAATCCTGTCACCCCGACCAGACAGCGAAGGGCCGTCGACCTGCGTCGTGGAGGGCCGGCGGCCCTTCACGCGTCTCCGCGGGCATCGAGACCAGGTCGGGTGCATGCTCGGCAGATCGTGGCACCGCCGCGACCCGTGCCGCGTTCCGGGACGGCCGTGTGCAAGGCTGGGCCCGAGAGCGAGGAGCGGGGTGTGGACGCAGCCGACGAGGTCCTCGGCATCGGTGACGCGGCGACGACGTGCGCGACGGAGCGTGGGTCAGCCGCGCGGCCGCGTGGTGCCCAGCGAGGCGCGGACCAGCTCTCCCTTGGCGGCCCACGGCATGTGCGTGAACATCCCCCACATGGTGCGCGCCAGCTCGCCCGCGCCGGAGCTGCGGGCGAGGAGCTCGCGACGCCGAGAGGCGGGGAGGCGGCCGAAACCCTCGAAGAGCTCCAGCGTGCCCTGCGTGCTCAGCCGCAGCAGCGCGTTCAGGCCGACCTCGCGGAGGCGTTCGGCGGCGTCCATCGGGTCGGCCTCGTCCGGCACGTCCCCCTGCGCCAGGGCCCCCGCGAGCTCGTCGGCGCGGCGCAGCGAGTGCGCGACGGAGTAGCCGGTGATGCGGTGCCCGCCGCGTCCCGCGGTCCCGACCGCCAGGACCCCCGGCGGTGGGGGAGCGTCGCGGCCGCGCATGGGGATGCGCACGACCTCCCGGTCGAGCGGGTGGTCCACGACGGCCGGGTCGACGCCGCGGGCCAGCAGGCGCCGTCGGAGCCGCGTCCGCAGCTCGGCGACGGGCAGCCCCGGCGCGGCGGCCAGGCAGGTCTCCTCGAGCAGCATCCGGCCGGCACCCACCGGGATGGCGTAGAGGAAGGTCGGGGTGGCGGTCGGTCGCTCCTGCGCCGACCAGTCGGTGCGCCAGTCCATCAGCAGCGACTCGGCACCCTGGAGGGCCGGCTCGGCAGCCTCGTCCGGCACGACGACGCCGTAGGCGGTCTGCATCGGCGCCGGGTCGTCGGGGCGCAGGCCCCCGGGTCGCGCGCCGCGCGCGTCGACGACCACCGCGGCCTCGGCGCGCAGGGCGCCGACCTGCGCGTCGTCGAGTCGTCCGGCGCGCACCTCGACGTCGTCCAGGGGCAGGGCCGTCTGCAGCGCCGCGTTGTCGAGGACGAGGTACGCGCGCTCGAGCGGATGCGCGCCGAGGGCCCTCAGCTCGGGGTTCTCGGCGCGTGCGCGCACCACGGAGGAGGGCAGGTCGCCGAGCTCGTCGGCCCAGAGGCCGTACGTCGGCGTCCACGTCGCGGTGGGCCGCGGGTCGACCGCGATCACCGACAGGCCGCGGGCCGCGCACCGCGAGGCGAGGGCACGCCCTGCCGGGCCCAGCCCGACCACTGCCACGTCCGCCATGTCCACCTCCGGGCCACACCCTATGTCGACAGGAGATCGCCATGCCCCACCCGCACCTGATCTGGCTGCGCAGCGCCGCGACCGTGCTCATCAGCTGCGTCATCGCGCAGGCCGGCTGGGCCTCTGCCTACCTCGGCGGAGAGCCGGGCTACCTCGACCAGCACCGGGTGGGCGCCTGGGTCACCCTGGGGGTCGCCTGGCTGGCCGTCGTGGTCTACCTCGTGCTCCGGCGTTCCGCGGGTCCGGTCAACGTGGCGCTGGCCCTGGCGGTGGCGGTGCTGGTGACCGTGCAGTTCACCCTCGGCCGGCTCGGCGGGGACCTGCGGGCGCTGCACATCTTCGTCGGCGTGCTGCTCGCGGTGCTCGTGACGGCCCTGACGTCGTGGACCTACCGTCACCGGCTGCCGGAGGAGGTGGCCGGCAGCTCCAGCTCCAGCCCCCGCAGCGTGTAGCCCTCGATGAGGTCGTCCCAGCCCACCTCGGGCTCCCGCACGAGACGCGGTGAGCGTGCCAGGAGCCGGGTGAGCAGCACGTCGGACTCCAGGATCGCCAGCGGCTGGCCCGGGCACTTGTGGGCGCCGTCGCCGAAGCTGAGCCCCGCGGCGTTGACGCCGCGCGGCAGGGAGCGGCCCGGGCACAGGTCCAGGCCGTCCTCGTCCGGAGCCTGCGCCTGCGGGTCGGCGTTGGCGGACCGGACGCACACGTCGACGAGGTCCCCGGCCTCGATCGTCCACGAGCCGTCGCCGTCGGTGACGCAGATCGGGTCCTGCGCGCGCCGGTACAGGTGCCCGACGACCGGCTCCAGCCGGATGATCTCGTGCAGGATCGCGAAGCGCTCCTCCTGCCCGGCGACCGCGTACCGCTCGCGCAGCGCGTCGTCGCGCAGCAGGTGCCAGGCGGCCATCGTGACGAACTCGCGCGTGGTCACCATGCCGGCCGTGCCGTAGGTGACGCACTCGACGAGGATGTCGACGTCGGTGTAGCCCTCGTCGACCAGGTGGCTGATGATGTCGTCGCGGCGCTCGCGGCGGCGCTCCCGGATGGCCGGGCGCACGTCCGCCAGGAAGAAGCGCCCGATCGGCAGCAGCCCGTTGAACGCCGCCCGCATCCACTGGCGTCGGGTGCGGCCCAGGTCGCGGCGGGTGATGTCGAAGGGCGGCTGGCGGAAGAAGCTCACCAGGCGGCGCGACATCCGCGGCACCGACGACTCGGTGAGCCCCACCACCTCGGCGGTGACCTCGACGGTGTAGTGCAGCGCGAGCTCGTCGAGCTCCAGGCGGCCGCCCGGCGGGGTCTGGCCGAGCAGGCGGTCGGCGCACTCCTCCATCTGCGGGGTGTAGCGCTCGGCCACGACCACGGGAGCGAAGAACCGGGCGACCTTGCGGCGCTGCTCGTCGTGCAGCGGCCCGTCGGAGACGAGGATCGGGTGGTGCTTGAGCCGGCCCTGGGGGATCGCCTCCGCGGTGAAGCCGGCCTGGGTCGTGGCGTGCCGGGCGCGCAGCACCTGCCGGGCGGCCTCCAGCGACCGGATACGCCACACGGTGCTCACCCCGGGGCTGCCGTCGGCGCCCTGCCGCTCCACGCGGGGTGAGCTCGGCTCGCCCGGGCGCACCGCCCGCCGTCGCGCCGTCATCGCCGCCCGACGGGGAGGCGGTCACGCACGGCCCGCGCGGTCCGGGCGACGGCGGCGCCCGCGGCCGACAGGTCCGGTCGACGCCGGAGCACGCCCTGCAGCGGGACGGTCCAGACGTCCTCGCCCCGCACGCCCCAGCCCTGCAGCAGGTGGTTGGCCGCGAGCACACCGGTCACGGCGGCGCGCTCCATGAGGGCGATCGGCCAGTCGACGCGCAGGCCGTCCCCGGCCAGGGCCAGGCCCGGGTACGGGGTGTCGACGGTCAGCCGGTCGCGCCAGGGGCCCGTGCCGACCAGCCCGCAGTCGTCCTCGACGAGGAGCTCCTCGTGGACCGCCTGCAGGGTGCGCGTCTCGGGGTAGACCTCGTGCAGGGCCTCCAGGAGCCGGGTGCGCAGCCGCTCGGTGTCCAGCCCGCGCGGCCCGTCGCCGGCCAGGTCGGGGTCCCGCTCCGGGTCGACGGCGTAGCCGTGCAGCTCCACGACCGAGCCCCCGTGCTCACGGCTCCAGTCGGCCGCTCCCTGCTCGAAGCGCTCCAGGACGGTGACGTTGTCGAGCAGGTCGTAGCCGCTGGTGCCCAGGAACGCCTCCCGCTCCGGCGCGACCGTGCCGTCCAGCCACAGTCGCAGCACCGCGAAGGGCGGTGCGTTGCGGCCCGCGGCCACCCGGCGGTGCCAGTCCTGGCGCTCCGGGGTCCCGGCGCCGCCGTCCGCCTCGTCGGCCAGCGGCGCCAGCAGCTCGCGGGTCACCCGCGGATCGGTGGCGACCACGACCGCGTCCGCGGTGAGGTCCCCGGAGGTGGCGTGCACGTGCCATGTGCCGTCCTCGGCCCGCGCCAGCGACTCGGCACGGGTGCCCGTGCGGACGTCGACGCCCAGCCCGGCGAGGTAGCGGCCGAGCGGGGCCCACAACGCGGTGTCGTAGTCGTCGTCCGGGACGTCGAAGAGCAGACCCTCCGACGACCCCGCGAAGTAGGTGTGGAACATGCCCACCAGCTCGCCGGCACCGAAGTCGGTCGGATGGGCGAAGAAGGACCGGGCGAACACCTCCAGGGCGAGGTGTCGTGCGCCCTCGGGGAAGCGCAGGCGGTCGAGGAAGTCCTGGGCGGACTCGCCGTCGTAGCGCTCGTGGCTCGCGGGGTAGGAGACCGAGACGAGCTCGATGGCGCTCGGCAGGTGCACCTTGGGCAGCGCCGAGACCGGGAAGGTGGGGCTCCGCACGACGAAGGCCGCGAGGTTGACCGGCGGGGTCAGCGGCAGCGCCGCGAAGCTGTCGGTCAGGCCGTCGCCGCGGCGCAGCGGGTAGTCCGCGACGGGCACCAGGTGGTCGAGCTCCGGGTCGGAGCGGCGCAGCAGCGCACGCAGCGTGTAGTACTGCCGAAAGAAGGCGTGGAAGCCGCGGCTCATCGTGCGGCCGTCGCCGTCCGCGGGCCCCTCCGGGTCCTCGGCGTGCTCCTGGACGGGCCACGCGCGGACCCGGCCGCCGAGCTGGTCGCAGGCCTCGAGCAGCGTGACCCGCGCACCCCGCTCGGCCAGGATCGCGGCCGCGGCGAGGCCGGCGATGCCGCCCCCGACGACGACGACGTGCTGGTCGTCGGCGACGCGCTCGGCGCCGGATGCTGCCGGGTGGAGGACGGCCGCGCCGTCGCGGCCGGGCGGGACGGGCCGGGTCATGTCAGGTCCTTCTCGGGTCGGCGGGCCAGGACGGTGTGCAGGATGCCCCGCTGCCATCCCGTGCCGGTGCGCCAGCGGATGTCGGTGAGGCCGGCCCGCTCGAGGCGGGCCTGAAGCTGGGCGGTGCTGTCGTTGTCGACGACGCTGCGCCACAGGTAGCGGTAGATCGACGGGTTGCCGCGCAGGACGACGGCCAGGGGCATGACGAGCGCCCAGCAGACGGCGGTCCAGACGGCCTGGGCCACGCGGTCGCCCTTGACGTGGTAGTCCTGCAGCGTGACCCAGCCGCCGGGCCGCACCTCGTCGTGGATCGCGGCCACGACCTCGTCGCGCTGGTCCTCGGGCACGTTGCGCAGGAGGTAGGCGGCGAACGCGCCGTCCGCGTCCCGCTGGCCGTGGTCGCTCGCCACCTCGGGCAGGGCCTGGGCGAACGCCTGCACGAACCGCACACCCTGCGGCCAGGCCTTGGCCCGGGCGCGGCTCAGCATCCCGGCGGAGGCGTCCAGCCCGACGACGCGGGTGTCCTCGCCGGCCGCGTCGAGCACGGCGCGCGTCGACAGCCCGGAACCGCACCCCAGGTCCCAGAGCACGAGCGGCTCCTCGCGGGAGCGCCGCGGCAGCAGCGAGACCATCTCGCGCGCCGCGGCGTGCAGGGCGTCGTGGTAGCCCGGGTTGAGCCGGGTCAGCAGGTCGTAGCGGTCGGCGGCGCGGTCGAACTCGTCGGCGAGCTGCGCTCCGCGCGTCTCGACAGGGCCTACGGCGGCGGGGCGTTTGCGTAGCACGGGCTCAGCCTACGGCGTCGGTCCGTGATGTCCGGGCTCCTGCGGACGTGTCCGGTTCACGGTCCGCGACCTCCTCAGGCGAGCAGGACGAGCAGCAGCGCGCCCAGGGCGAGCAGGCTCGTGGCGGCGCAAACGGTCACGATCCGGCGCCCGTGCCGCAGCCGGGGAACCTCCTGCTCCAGACCGGCCCGCGTGTGGCGGGCGTGACGCGCGGTGAACCACCAGCCCGGCGTGACGAGCACGAGGGCGACGACGGCGGCTCCGGCCAGCGCCTTGGCACCCTGGACGGCGGGGAAGGCGTGGATCGCCACGAGCGTGGCCGCGGCGAAGGACATCAGGGTCCGCCGCCAGGCGAGCGCCGTGCGCTCGGCCCAGCGGCCCGGGACCTCCGGTCCCGCCGGATCCGGGGCGGAGGGGGCGCTCATCGCAGGAGCAGCGCGAGCAGCAGGAGCACGCCGACGACGGCCATCGTCACGACGAGCAGGAACCCGGTCGTCGCGCCGGGCAGCTCGCCGCTCAGTCGCATCGCCCGCTCGGTCCGGGCCCACTCGACAGCGGCCACCAGGGGGACGGCGACACCGGCGAGCAGCAGCACCACCGCCGCGGCGAGCCGCAGGTGCGGCTCCATCGGCAGGTCGAGGGCCTCCAGAGCCGTTCCCGCCGCGATCAGGCCCAGCGAGGTGCGGATCCAGGCCAGCAGGGTCCGTTCGTTCGCCAGGGAGAAGCGCGCGTCCGGCTCGTCGCCCCGGGCGTAGACCCACCGCGGGAAGCGTTCGGTGCGCGGACGCCGGGCGTCGCGGCGCTCGTCCGAGCTGTTCTCGTGCGGCATGGTCGACGTGGCCTCCGGGTCGGGAGCGGGCGTGCCCGGCCATCGTGGCACCCGGACGGTCCACCGGCGCGGGGTGCCGCACCGCTGGACCGTCGCGACCGCTAGGGTCGACGTCGTGACCGTGCCGAACGACCCGTACGCCGTACCCGACGGCGGCGAGCACCCGCAGCAGCGCCCGACGCGGCCGGTGCCGCCGCACTCGTCGGCCACGCCCGCCGCACCGCCGTCGTACCCGAGCCCCGCCGGTCCGGCGCCGGGCCATCCCGGCGCCGGCTGGCACTACCCGGTGCGCCGCACCAACGGCCTGGCGGTCGCCTCGTTGGTCCTGGGCATCCTGTGGCTCGGCTGGGTCGGCAGCGTCCTGGCCGTCGTGTTCGGTCACGTGGCGCTGCGACAGATCAGCAACGCGCCCCCGCACGCCCCGCAGGAGGGCCGTGGCATCGCGATCGCCGGCGTCGTGCTCGGGTGGGTCGGCGTCGCGACGCTCGGTCTCATGATGCTCTTCCTCGTCCCCGTCGCCCTGGCGCCGGTCGGCCTCTGAGGGCCGTCTCCCGGGGGGGCGGGGCGCCACACCGTGGGGTGTGCCACTGGACCGGCGGTGTCGTCCCCTGGGGCGCGTGGCGTATGATCGTCGGGTTGCCCGTGCGCCCGTCCTCCGGGCGTCGTTCGACAAGCATCGCAAGCATCCCCGCGCCGCAGCACACCGCGCCGGCCCGCTCCGGCACGACGCGCGCGCACGCACCCGACAGTTGGAGACCATCGAAGTGAAGAGCGCCGTCGAGACCCTGGAGCCCACCAAGGTCAAGCTGACCGTCGAGGTGGAGTACGACGAGCTCAAGCCGAGCATCGACCACGCCTACAAGCACATCGCGGAGCAGGTGAACATCCCCGGCTTCCGCAAGGGCAAGGTCCCCCCGCGCATCATCGACCAGCGCGTCGGCTGGGGTGCCGTCATCGAGCACGCCGTCAACGAGGGCCTCTCCGGTTTCTACCGCGACGCCGTCAGCGCCGAGGAGCTGCGCCCGCTGGGTCAGCCCGAGGTCGAGGTCACCGGGATCCCCGAGAAGGCCGGCGAGGGCCAGCTCGAGTTCGTGGCCCACGTCGAGGTCCGTCCCGAGCTGGAGCTGCCCGAGCTGTCCGCCATGGAGCTGACCGTCGACTCCACCGAGGTCTCCGACGAGGACGTGGCCGAGCGCCTCGACTCGCTGCGCGAGCGCTTCGGCACCCTCGTGGGCGTCGACCGTCCGGCCGTCGAGGGCGACTACGTCGTCATCGACCTCAAGGCCGTCGTCGGCGACGAGGAGGTCGACTCGGTCTCCGGCGTCTCCTACCAGATCGGTGCCGGCAACATGCTGGACGGCCTGGACGAGGCCCTCACCGGTCTCTCCGCCGACGAGACCACCACCTTCACCACCAACCTCGCCGGTGGCGACCACCAGGGCGAGGAGGCGACCGTCACGGTGACCGCCACCTCCGTCAAGGAGCGCGAGCTGCCCGAGGCGGACGACGACTTCGCCCAGATGGCCTCGGAGTTCGACACCCTCGAGGAGCTCAAGGCGGACCTGCGCGAGCAGGTCGCGTCGTCGAAGTCCTCCAACCAGGCCGTCGCCGCCCGCGACGCCCTGCTGGAGAAGCTGCTGGACGCCGTCGAGGTGCCGGTGCCGTCCGGTGTCGTCGAGGCCGAGGTGAACCGTCACCTCGAGCAGGAGGGTCGCCTCGAGGACGACGAGCACCGCGCCGAGGTCACCGAGGACGCCACCAAGGCGATCAAGAACCAGATCCTGCTCGACACCCTCGCCGAGAAGCTCGAGGTCCAGGTGGGCCAGGGCGAGCTGATCGAGTACCTGGTGCAGGCCTCGCAGCAGTACGGCATGGAGCCGCAGCAGTTCATCCAGACTCTCGACCAGTCCGGTCAGATCCCGGCCATGGTCGGTGAGGTCGCGCGGTCCAAGGCGCTCGCCGTCGCCCTGCGCGACATCGAGGTCAAGGACTCCGAGGGCAACGTCGTCGACCTGACCGAGTTCATCGGTTCCGAGGAGGACGACGAGGCCGCTGCGGCCGCCACCGAGGCGGCGCAGTCCGAGATCGCCGACGCGGAGTCCGGCGACTCCGCGGCGTCGGCCGACTCGCCCGACTCGGCGGACTCCGGCGAGTCCGCGGACGAGGCCGCCAAGGCCTGACGGTCCCGCACCGCACGACGACGGCCCGTACCCTCCGCGCGGAGGGTACGGGCCGTCGTC
>NZ_JABFAJ010000020.1 GCF_013085345.1 Isoptericola sediminis
TCGCCGGGACGCCGCGTCCCGGCGACCGCCGCCCGCGGCCTGGCGCGACGATCAGCCGCCGGCCTCGATGGTGTGGGGTTCGGAGCGGTGTGACACCTCGATGCGCCGCGGCTTGGCCTCCTCGGCGACCGGGATGGTCAGCGTCAGCACGCCGTCGGCGTAGGAGGCCGAGATGTGGTCGAGCGCCAGCCCGCGCCCGAGCGTGATCTGACGTGCCACGGTGCCGGCCGGGCGCTCGCGGAGCAGCCACTGGCCCTCGCCGGAGCGTCCGGTCCGCTCGGCCCGGACGGTCAGCGTGCGGTCCTCGACCGAGACGTCGATGCTGCCGGGGTCGATCCCGGGCAGGTCGGCGGCCAGGACGAAGTGGTCGTCCTCGCGGAACAGGTCCATCGGCATGGCCGAGACGTTCCGCGCCGTGAGGGGGAAGGAGCCGAAGAGCCGGTCCATCTCCTGGAACGGGTCCCAGTACGTAGCCATCGCGCATCACCTCCTCGGCGAGGCCGCACCCGCGACCTCGATCCGCGACGGGTGCGCCGGTCCGTCCGGCGTCACCTGGCTACACCCTCAGAATTAGCACTCTCGACCCGAGAGTGCCAGCGTCGGATGTTCGCCGTGAGCGAACGATCCGGGATCAGGGTGCGACGTCGTCGTGCAGCACGACCCGGGACAGCTCGACCCCGCCGCCGGGCAGCTGCCAGTAGTGCAGCCGGCGTGCCTGGGGTGCGCTGACCTGCAACGACAGGCGCATCGCCTGGGCACCGTCCGCCTCGCGGACCCGGTACGGGTCGCTGCCGCCGTCCCCGCGTCGCAGGCGGTGCAGCTCGTAGCCCGCGACGTCGTGGGCCCGGCCGGTCAGCACCATGACGATCGCCCGGTGCACACGGTCCTCGAAGCCGCGCCCCGGTCCCGCGAGCGAGTCGCAGAACCGGGGACCGACGTCGTAGTCGGGCAACGGGTAGTCGACCTTCTCGTCGGGCCCGATCAGCTCGGCCCAGGCGCGGTAGACGTCGTGGCGGAGCTGGTCCTCCGGGTCCGTGAAGAGCCGGTCGGGTGCCGCCGCGGTGGCCGGTTCCCCGGCACGTTGCTTGCGCGCGGACCGGATCCGCGCCTTGTACCGCTCGGCGTCGCGGTGCATCCGGTCGAGGTGGTCCCGCTGCTCGCGCGCCAGGTCGCGCAGGCCCGCGACCTCGACCTCGAGCGTCCTGACCGCGGCGCGCAGCTCGACGTTCTCCCGCTCGGCGAGGTGCGCCCGGGCACGGTACTCGTGCACGGACCGCTCGAGCTGCCGGACCAGGGCCTTGCGCTCGCCGGGCGAGGAGGCGTCCACCTCGGTGGTGTCGTCCGGGCAGGACGTCGAGGCGGCGGGCACCGGCGCGGGGGAGCGCCCCGGTGGCGGCACGGCGCGGCGCGGGCCGGGGCCGGGCGTCGGGCGGGCAGCAGGGGGCGGCTCGGGGACCGTCGTCGGCTCCGGGCCGAGATCCTCGTCCGGGGGCACGGTCGGGGCCGGGAGCCAGGGCGGTCCGCCGTCGAGCAGGCTGATCGCGGGCAGCACGCCGGCGGCGTCGTCGACGTCGTCGAGACGCAGCGCCGGCTGCCGGTGGCCGCCGGCGGGACCGGGTACGGGGCGGGGTGGCTGCATGCGGGCCGCGACCACCTCGCCCACGGTGAAGAGGTCGCGCAGGTCGTCGTCGCCCCGGCTCGCGTGCTCGCGGTGCACGCGCACGGCCACCGCCGGTGCGAGGGCGAGGGTGACCTCGTCGGCCTCCACGCGGTGCACCTGCGCCGGCACGACGGCGCCGGCCGGGTAGGCGGCCAGCACGCGCGAGGTCTGGGCGACGGGGTCGGGCAGCATGCCGCGCACGTCCAGACGCCGCGTCCCGGCGTCCAGCACGCCGTGCACCGCCATGCCCGGCGCCAGGAGCCGGTCGATCGGCACGACGGGCAGCGTCAGCTCCTGGGCCACCTGCGCCGTCGCGCCGTCGGCGGTCTGCACCAGTGCGCGCGTGCCGACGAGACCGAGCACCGTGCCGCTGGTGGCGGCGGGAGCGGTCGACAGCAGGCTCACGGTGACGAGGCCGGCGCGCGTGGCCGCCGTCAGAGCGTCCTGCACGAGCCGGTCGTGCACCCGCGTGCCCTCGGCGGCGTCGTACGCGATCCACAGCGGCGAGCGGGTGACGTCGTGCACCCAGCCGACGCCCACCGGGTAGACCCGGGAGGCGCCGCCGTAGACCTGGGTGGCGTCCGGCATGCCGTGCGAGAAGGCCCACGACGGGTCGCCCGCGTGGATCACGACGACCTCGGCCAGGCCCTGGACGGCGTCGAGCACGCGGTCCGCGTCGACGAAGGGGCGGCCCCGGTCCTGCGGGGTGGAGACGACCACGACGGGCCAGGTGCGGTCGGGGTGCTGGAGGCGGGCGGCGAGCGCCTCCGCCTGCACGGTGGTGCGCACCTGGCCCACCGTGGCGGGCGGTCGCGCGGGTCCCGTCCGGCCCGGCGCGGAGGCGGTGCGGGTGCTCGTCACGGGGCCTCCTCGCTCACGGTCCGGACCGGGTCCGTCGAGAGTACCCGCGCACGTCCGGGTCGGCGCGGGGTCGAAGATGACGTCCTGTCCGTTCAATGTCACGGCGGGGCGGCGGCGAGGCGGTCCGGAGCACCCCTGGGCTCGGTGGATGATGGGACCATGTCGACGACCCCCCGGCCGACGGCCGATCCCACCCCGTACGACGCGCTGCTGCTGTTCTCCTTCGGCGGCCCGAACAAGCCGGAGGACGTCGTCCCGTTCCTCCGCAACGTCACCGCGGGCAAGGGGATCCCCGACTCCCGGCTGGAGGAGGTCGGCGAGCACTACTACGCGTTCGGCGGCAAGAGCCCGATCAACGACCAGAACCTCGCGCTCAAGGCCGCGATCGAGGCCGAGCTGGCCGCGCGCGGGATCGAGCTGCCGGTCGTCTGGGGCAACCGCAACTGGGAGCCGTACACCGACGACGCCGTCACCGAGCTCGAGGCGCTCGGTGCCGAGCGCGCGGTCGCGCTCGTCACCTCGGCCTACTCGAGCTACTCCGGCTGCCGGCAGTACCGCGAGGACCTGGCCGTGACGCTGCAGCAGCGCGGTCAGCTCGACGAGAACGGGTCGACGGGCGTCCAGTTCGACAAGATCCGGTCGTACTTCAACCACCCCGGCTTCGTGCAGGCCAACGTCGAGGCCGTCCTCGACGGCTACGCCGCGCTGGAGGAGAAGGGCGGCTCGCCCGCGGACGCGAAGCTCGTGTTCGTCACGCACTCCATCCCGGACACGATGGAGGCGGCGTCCCGCATCTCGCAGGCCACGTACTCCACCCAGCACCTGGACGTCGCCGCCGTCATCGCCGCCCGGGTCGCCGAGGCGCGCGGCCACGAGGTCTTGTGGGAGCTGGCCTACTGCTCGCGGTCCGGCCCGCCGACCCAGCCGTGGCTCGAGCCGGACGTCAACGACCTGCTGACCGAGCGTGCCGGCGAGGGCCTGCGCGACGTCGTCATGGCGCCGATCGGCTTCATCTCGGACCACATGGAGGTCGCCTACGACCTCGACACCGAGGCGATGGAGACCGCCACCGAGCTCGGGATGACGGCCGTGCGCGCCGGCACCGTGGGGACGCGGCCCGCCTTCGTGGCCGGGCTGGTGGACCTGCTGCTCGAGCGGGCGGCCAAGGCCCGCGGCGAGGACGTCGACGAGGCGACCGTCGGGACCCTGCCCCCGTTCCGGTCCGTCTGCGAGGTCGACTGCTGCCTGCGCCGCGACGGTGAGCCCAGCGGCGTCCCGGCGCTGTGCTCGCGCGACGTCAACCGCTGAGCGACCGAGCGATCCTGGAGGAGCATCCGTGAGCGACCAGCACATCCACGCCGACACGGGCGAGGCCGTCGACACCGCCGCGATCAACGAGTCCATCCGCTACGCGATGATCTCGGTGTTCTCGCTCGCGGGGCCGGTGCCGGCCGACGACGCCGAGCGTGCCGCGCTCGCTGCCGAGGCCGAGGACGCCCTGTGGGGCGGCGCTGCCGAGGCCGACCGTGACCCCTCCCGCGCCGACGGTGACGTCGTCGTGCGCGGTGTCTACGACGTCGCCGGGCTGCGTGCGGACGCGGACCTCATGGTCTGGGTGCACGGCCCCACGGTCGAGTCGGTCCAGGGCGCCTACCAGCGGCTGCGGGCCTCGCGCCTGGGTGCCGTGCTGACGCCGGTGTGGTCCGTGGTGGCCCTGCACCGGGCCGCGGAGTTCAACAAGGGCCACGTCCCGGCCTTCCTGGCCGGTGAGGCCCCGCGCGACTACCTGTGCGTGTACCCGTTCGTGCGGTCCTACGAGTGGTACCTGCTCCCGGAGGCCGAGCGCCGCACGATGCTGCGCGACCACGGCATCGCCGCCGCGGGGTACAAGGACGTGCGGGCCAACACGATGAGCACGTTCGCGCTGAGCGACTACGAGTGGCTGCTGCCGTTCGAGGCGGACGCCCTGGACCGCATCGTCGACCTCATGCGGGACCTGCGGGCCACCGAGGCGCGCCTCCACGTGCGCGAGGAGGTCCCGTTCTACACCGGGCCGCGGGTGCCGCTGGCCGCGTGGGTCGACCGGCAGCCCCGCACCCGGGCGTAGCGCCGGCAGGCCGGTCGCCCGACCGAGATGCTCAGCATGCTGAGGTTTGGCATGCTGAGGACATGACGACGCTTCAGGACACACCCCAGCGCCCCACCACCGCCCGGGACCGCGTCCGGCAGGTCGTGGTCGCCGTCGGCGCCCTCCTCGCCATCCTCGGTGCCGCCGTCGGCTCCGGCGCGTTCGGCGGCCAGCCGATCCAGGAGGCGGCGGACGGTGCGCTGTCCGCCGACGCGACGGTCCTGGCGCCCGACACCCCGGCGTTCTCGATCTGGTCGGTGATCTACACCGGTCTGGTGCTGTTCGCCGTCGTCCAGGCGCTGCCCGGTCGCGCGGCCGACCCCCGTCTGCGGTCCGTGGCGTGGTGGATCCTCGTCTCCATGCTGCTCAACGCCGCCTGGATCGGCGTCGTGCAGGCCGGCTGGCTGTGGGCCAGCGTCGCCGTCATCGCCGGTCTCGTCGCCGTGCTGTCCCTGGTGCTCGTGCGTCTCGTGCGGACCCCCGCCCCCCGCGTGCTCGACGCCGTCGTCACCGACGTCACCGTCGGCCTCTACCTCGGCTGGGTCTCCGTGGCGACGCTGGCCAACACCGCCGCGGCCCTGAAGGCGGCGGACGTCGGCGAGCTGGGCCTGGGCGCCACCGGGTGGGGCGTCGCGCTCGTGGCGGTGGGCGCTGTGCTGGCGCTCGCGGTCGCCCGGTACGGCGCCGTCCGCCCGGCGGTGGTGGTCCCCGTCGGCCTCGCGATCGGCTGGGGTCTCGCCTGGATCGCCGTCGGGCGGACGACGGGGCCGCTGACCGACCAGACGGTGGCGGTCGCGGCCGGCGTCGCCGCCGCCGTGGCCGTGGTCGGCCCGGTCGTGGTCACCCTGGTCCGCCGTCGCCGCGCTCGCGCCTAGCGACCACCACGGTAGCGTCCCGGTCCTCGTCCCGTACCCGCTCGGCCCTCAGCCCCGCGGCGGCCACACTCCGTCGCGCCGCCGGCCACTGCCGCGCCGCGATCTCGAACAGCAGCACGCCGCGCGGTGCGAGCCACCGCGGGGCCTGCCCCAGCACCCGCCGCAGCACGTCGAGACCGTCGGCACCGCCGTCGAGCGCCGTCGGTGGCTCGTGGTCCCGCGCCTCCGGCGGCATGGTGGCGAGGGCGGCGGTGGGCACGTACGGAGCGTGGCACAGGAGCAGGTCGACGCGGCCCCGCAGGCTGCGCGGGAGCGGGTCGAACAGGTCGCCGGTCGCGACGGCGGCGCCGAGCGGCTCGAGGTTGCGGCGGGCGTAACCGACCGCCACGGGGTCGACGTCGACGGCGTGCAGCGCGGGGCGCGCACCGGCCGCGGTCAACCCCTCGAGCACGGCGCCGCCGAGCGCGCCGCAGCCGCAGCACAGGTCGACGACCGTCGGGTCCACCGACCCGGGGCGGCGGTCCAGCGCTGCCTCGACCAGCGCCTCGCTGCGACGGCGGGGCACGAAGACGCCTGGTCCCACCGTCCACGTCCTGCCGGCGAGCTCCACCTCGCCGAGCACGTGCTCGAGGGGCTCACCGGCGGTGCGGCGCGCCACGAGCTGCTCCAGCCGCGCCGACCCGGCCGGGGCGGCGCGCAGCAGCACCGCGGCCTCGTCCTCGGCGAAGACGCACCCGGCGTCCCGCAGCCGGTCGGCGAGCGCCGCCGTCGGGTCCCCCGCGGGTCTCAGGGGTAGAGCCCCCGGATCTCGTGCGCCTCGGCGGTTCGCCGCACGCCGATCACCGTCGCCGCGTCCCGCAGGGAGATGCCGTCGCGCCGGGCCAGGGCCGAGACGTCGCCGTAGGCCGAGGCCATGCGCCGCGCCAGCTTCTCGGCGATCTCGTGCGCCGACCACCAGTACGTCTGGTTCGCCTGCACCCACTCGAAGTAGGAGACGACGACACCGCCGGCGTTGGCGAGCACGTCCGGGACGACGGTCACCCCGCGCTCGGCGAGCACGGCGTCACCGGCCGTCGTGGTCGGCCCGTTCGCGCCCTCGACCACCCAGCGGGCCCGCACCGTGCGCGCCGACTCGGCGGTCAGCACGCCCTCGACGGCGGCGGGCACGAGGACGTCCACGTCGAGGGCGATGAGCTCGGCGTTGGAGATCGCCTCGGCGTCGCCGAACCCGACGACGCTGCCGGTCTCGCTGACGTGCTCGGCCAGCCGGGCCACGTCCAGCCCGTCGTCGGTCCGCACCCCGCCGTAGCGGTCGCTGACGGCGACCACCCGTGCCCCGCGCTCGGCGAAGATCTGCGCGGCGTTCCCGCCCACCTTGCCGAAGCCCTGGATCGCGACGCGCACGTCGTCCATCCGGGCCTCGGCCTCCTTGAGCGCGGCCGCCGTGACGTGCACGATGCCGGCGCTGGTCGCCGTGCCGCGGCCCAGCGAACCGCCGATGGCCAGCGGCTTGCCGGTGACCACCGCCGGGATCGTGTACCCCCGGTTGACGGAGTAGGTGTCCATGACCCATGCCATGGTGCGTTCGTCGGTGCCCATGTCGGGGGCCATGATGTCCGTGTCGGGGCCGATCAGCGGCATGATCTCCGAGGTGTACCGGCGGGTGACGCGCTCCAGCTCGCCGGGGGTGAAGTCGGCGGGGTCCATGCCGACGCCACCCTTGGCACCTCCGAACGGCAGGTCGACGATGCCGCACTTCCACGTCATCCACATCGCCAGCGCGCGCACCTCGTCGATGTGCACGCTCGGGTGGAACCGCAGCCCGCCCTTGCCCGGCCCGCGCGAGACGTTGTGCTGGACCCGGTAGCCCTCCAGGAGAACCCGCGAGCCGTCGTCCCGGTGCAGCGGGACCGCGACCTGGATCTCGCGGCGCGGCGTGGCCAGCATCTGGTGCAGCCCGTCGTCGTAGCCCAGGTGCGCGACGGCGGTCGCGAGCTGGGACCGGGCCGTCGCCAGGGGCGATGCCTCGCCCACGGATTCCGGACGGGTCGACGTCGTGGTCACGCGGTTCCTCCTCGGAGGCGTCGGAGGGGCCTCCCGGCGGTGCCCCGGGATGGTCACCGGCCCGGGTCGTGGGCCGTCCCGGTACCGTACCCCGCAGGCCACGGGCGGTCCTGGTGACGGCCTGCCTGCTGTCGGGTTGTCGCAAAGTGCGCTCCGTGCGACCCGTTCTGTACAAGACGGGACGCTGTGATCGGGCGCACCCTGGTGCCATGAGCACCCATGCCACCGATCGCGGAACCGGCCACCCCGGCGCCCGCCCCGAGGCGACCGTGAGCCCGGCCGACCTGGTCGAGGATGCCGTCGCCCTCGCCCACACCTGGATCGACGCGGCCACGCGGACCGACGGTGTCGTCACCCGCGCGGACCGCCGCACGCGCGCGACCGCCGAGCGCCTCGGCGCCCTGGTCGCCGACCCCGCGGGCCTCGACCTCGCCGTCGGGTTCGTCGACGACGTCGCCCGGCCCCAGGACGTCCGGGTCGCCGCCAAGGCGCTTTCCCGCCTCGGTCGGGACGCCGGCGCCGCGTCGTTCCTGTCGCCCGTCGACCGCACCCTCTTCCGGGTCGGGGCCGCCGTCGCCCCCGTCCTGCCGTCCGTCGTCGTCCCGGCCGCCCGCGTGCGGCTGCGCCAGCTCGTCGGCCACCTCGTCGCCGACGCGGGCCGCGGGCTGGGCAAGCACCTCGCCCGGACCCGGTCCGAGGGCTACACCCTCAACGTCAACCTGCTCGGCGAGGCCGTGCTCGGCGACGAGGAGGCAGCGGCCCGGCTCGAGCGCACCGTCGCACTCGTGCAGCGCCCCGACGTCGACTACGTGTCGGTCAAGGTCTCCTCCGTGGCCGCCCAGCTCGTCACCTGGGACCTCGACGGCTCGCGCGAGCGCGTGGTCGAGCACCTGCTGCCGCTGTACCGCGCGGCCCGCGACCACGGGGTCTTCATCAACCTCGACATGGAGGAGTACAAGGACCTCGCCCTGACCACGGCCGTGTTCCGGGACGTCCTGGACCACCCCGAGCTGCGTGGCCTGTCGGCCGGCATCGTGCTGCAGGCGTACCTCCCCGACGCCCTCGGGGCGCTGGACGAGCTCACCGCGTGGGCCCAGCAGCGGGTCGACGCCGGCGGCGCCCCGGTCAAGGTGCGCCTGGTCAAGGGCGCGAACCTCGCGATGGAGCACGTCGAGGCCGAGCTGCACGACTGGGCGCCGGCGACGTACGACACCAAGGCCGAGGTCGACGCCAACTACGTGCGCATCCTGGACGCGCACCTGACCCCGGAGCGGACCGCCGCCGTCCGCCTCGGCGTCGCCTCCCACAACCTGTTCCACGTCGCCCTGGCCATCCTCCTCGGCCGTGCGCGCGACGTCAGCGCCGGGCTCGACATCGAGATGCTGCAGGGGATGGCCCCGATCGAGGCGCGTCTGGTGCGGGCCGAGGTCGCCCGGGACGGCGGCCAGGTCGTGCTGTACACCCCCGCGGTGCGCGACGAGGACTTCGACGTGGCCATCTCCTACCTCGTGCGCCGTCTCGAGGAGAACGCCGCCGAGCAGAACTTCGTGCACGCGGCCTTCGCCCCAGCGGCCGACGAGCCCGGGGTGCGCGGCACCCCGATGGAGCGGCAGGAGATCGCGTTCCGCGCGTCGGTGACCGACGGGTTGCGTCCGGACCCGGACGCCGTCGTCCCGCGTCGCACCTCCCGCTTCGACACGCCCGCCACCACGCCGCGCGGTCGTACCTCCGGTGCCGCGGACGGACCCGCCGGGTACGACGGCGCCGCGGACGGTACGACCGCGGGGTCGGACACCGGGTCGCGGACCCGGCCGGGGAACGGGTCGCCCGACCGACCGGGATCGCCGACCGGTTTCCACAACGCCGTCGACACCGACCCCGCCGTGGCGGCGCACCGCGAGTGGGCCGCCCGCCTGGTCGGCCCCGACAGCGGTTTCGTACCCGTGCGGACCCCCGAGACGACCGACACCGGCCGGATCGACGAGGCCGTCGCCCGCGCCGTCGAGGTCCGCGAGCAGTGGGCGGCCGTCCCGCCCGCCGGCCGCGCCCGCGTGCTGCGCGAGGCCGCCCGCCGGCTGGAGGCGCGGCGCGGAGACCTCGTGGCCGCCGCCGTGCACGAGGCCGGCAAGACCGTCGCCGAGACCGACCCCGAGGTCACCGAGGGCATCGACTTCGCCGCCTACTACGCGGCGGCCGCCGAGGCGCTCGACACCGTCGACGGCGCAGACTTCGCCCCGGACGGCGTCACGCTCGTCACGCCGCCGTGGAACTTCCCGGTGGCGATCCCCATCGGCGGCGTGCTGGCGGCGCTCGCGGCGGGGTCGACCGTGCTCGCCAAGCCGGCGCCCCCGACACCGCGCTGCTACGAGCTCGCGGTCGAGGCGGTCCAGGACGCCCTGGAGGCCGTCGCACCCGAGCTCGGGCTGCCGGCCGACGTGGCCCGCGACGCCGTGCAGTTCCTGCGGGTGCCCGACGGCGAGGCCGGCAAGCACCTGGTGACCCACCCCGACGTGTCGCGGGTGGTGCTGACGGGCGCGCTGGAGACGGCCCAGATGTTCGCCCGGTGGAACCCGGACCGTCCCGTGCTCGCGGAGACCTCGGGCAAGAACGCGCTGATCGTCACGCCGTCCGCCGACCTCGACCTCGCGGTCGCCGACGTCGTGCGCAGCGCGTTCGGCCACGCCGGCCAGAAGTGCTCGGCGTCGTCGCTGGTGATCCTCGTGGGGTCCGTCGGCGACGAGTCCACCGTGACGGGGGAGCGGTTCCGGCGACAGCTCGTCGACGCCGTGCGGTCGCTCGCCGTCGGACCTGCCACGTCGCTGTCGACGGTGATGGGCCCGTTGACCGAGCCGGCCGCCGGCAAGCTGCACCGGGCGCTGACGTCGCTGGAGCCCGGCGAGTCCTGGCTGGTCGAGCCCCGACGGCTCGACGACGTCGCCACGACGGCCGGGATCGAGCCGGACCGGCTGTGGTCGCCCGGGCTGCGCGACGGCGTGACCCCCGGGTCGTTCTTCCACCTCACCGAGGTCTTCGGTCCCGTGCTCGGCATCATGCGCGCGGAGACTCTGGAGGAGGCCGTCGAGATGCAGAACGCCGTGTCGTTCGGCCTGACCGGCGGGATCCACTCCCTGGACTCCGACGAGATCGCGACGTGGCTGGACCGCGTCGAGGTCGGCAACGCCTACGTCAACCGGCACATCACCGGCGCGATCGTGCAGCGGCAGTCGTTCGGCGGCTGGAAGGGCTCGGTCGTCGGCCCGGGCGCCAAGGCGGGCGGCCCGAACTACGTCGCCCAGCTCGGCCGCTGGAGCGACGGCGCCGACGTGCCGTCGCGCGCCGCGGACCCCGAGGCCTGGCTCGCCTGGGCCGAGGCCTCCGACGACGCCGCGTGGGACGCCGAGTTCGGGGTCGCGCACGACCCGACCGGTCTGTCGGTGGAGGAGAACAGCTTCCGCTACCGCCCGGTCCCCGAGGTCACGGTGCGCGTCGGTGACGGCGCCCTGCCGGTCGAGGTGCGTCGCGTGCTCGCCGGTGCCCGCCGGGCCGGGGTGCGGGCCGTCGTCGTGCCCGCGTCCGACGCGGGCTGGGGCGTGCCGCACGAGACCCCGGTCTCGCACGAGGACTTCGCCGCCGCCGTCGCCGAGGGCCGGGTCACCGGCCGGATCCGCGTCGTCGGCGAGGCGCCGGGGCTGCGCGCTGCCGCCGTCGAGCGCGTCGGCGAGGTCACCGTGCTCGACCAGCCGGTGCTCGCCGCCGGGCGGCGCGAGCTCCTGCCGTTCCTGCGCGAGCAGGCCGTCAGCCGGACGAAGCACCGGTACGGGCACCTGCGCGCCTGAGGTCCGCCCGGCCGGGGAGATCGATCCGGCCACGGTCCCGTCCCCGGGCGCTGCGCGCCCTCCACGTCGGGGACGGACGACCGTGACCGGACCGATCTCCCGGCCGGTCCTCGTCCGCCGTGGCAGCATGGCGGACATGGCGACTGCGTTCGTGATGGGTGGCGGGGGCGTCCGCGGTGCCGTGCAGGTCGGGATGCTGCAGGCGCTCTTCGAGGCGGACGTCCACCCGGACCTGATCGTGGGGACGTCCGTCGGCGCCATCAACGGCGCCGCGGTCGCGGCCGACCCGACCCTCGGCGTCGTCGACCGCCTTCTGCAGGCCTGGGCGTCGCCCACGGCGGCCGCCGTGTACGCCGAACCCTGGTACCGCCAGGTCCGGCACCTGGCCCGCTCGCGGGTGCACGTGTACGACCCCGCCAAGCTGCGGCGGCTCATCGAGGAGGCCGTGGGGGAGCGCCGGACGTTCGCCGACCTCGAGGTGCCCCTCGTCGTCGCCGCGTCGAGCATCGAACGGGCGTCGGAGCACTGGTTCGACACCGGGCCGCTGGTCGAGGCCGTGCTGGCCTCGGCCTCGGTGCCCGGGGCGATGCCGCCCACCGTCATCGACGGTGAGCACTTCGTCGACGGCGGCTTGGTCAACTCGATCCCTCTCGGCGAGGCCGTGCGCCGGGGGGCCACCACCGTGTACGTGCTCCAGGTCGGGCGCATCGAGGAGCCGTTGTCGGCCCCGCGCAGCCCGTCCGACGTGGCGAAGGTCGCCTTCGAGATCTCGCGCCGGCACCGGTTCCACCGCGAGCTCGCCGACGTCCCCGCGGACGTCACGGTGCACGTGCTGCCCTCCGGCGGCTCGCTGCCCGGTGACGAGAAGGTCCGGGCGTACAAGCGGCTCGACGCGACCCGGCACCGGATCGAGCGCTCCTACGACCGGACCCGGACCTACCTCGCGGCACAGGACTGAACGTGCTGCCGCCGCGGTGGGTCCGCCGGGTCGTCCTCGCGCCGCTGGTCGTGGCCCTCGCCGTCGTCATGGTCCCCACCACCCTGATGTTCGCCGTGCTGGTCGGCGGCGTGCTCACCTGGGTCGTGCCCGGCGGACTGCGGGTGCTGCGGCTGCTGTGGATGACCGCGTTCTACATCGTGTGGGACGCGACGGCCCTGCTGGCGATGTTCGGGCTGTGGCTCGCCGCGGCGTGCGGCCTGTTCGCCGACCGGCCGTGGTACCGGCGTGCGCACGTCCGGCTGGCCCGCGGGATGCTGGCCCTGTTCTTCTGGCAGGTGCGCTGGACCCTGCGTCTGCGCATCGAGCTGGACGTGCCGGACGCGCTGTCGTTGCCGGAGGCGCCTCTCGTGGTGCTGAGCAGGCACGCCGGCCCGGGGGACTCGTTCATCATCGTCGACCGGCTGCTCGGGCTGTCCGGACGCGCCCCCGCCATCGTGCTCAAGGACACGATGCAGTGGGACCCGGCGATCGACGTCCTCATGAACCGGCTGCCCGCCGCGTTCGTGACGCCCGCCTCGCGGCGTCCCGCGGGTCACCCCGGCGCCCGCGAGACCGTGCACCGCATCGCCGCCGGGCTGACGGCCGACGACGCCCTCGTGCTCTTCCCCGAGGGCGGGAACGTCACGCCGCGGCGCCGCGCGGCACGGATCGAGGCGCTGCGCCGGTCGGGGTACGACGACCTCGCCCGCCGGGCGGAGGCGATGCACGAGGTGATGGCGCCGCACGTCGGGGGGTTCGACGCGGCGCTGGAGGGCGCGCCCGAGGCTGCCGTGCTGGTGGTGGCGCACACCGGTCTGGACCGGCTGGTCGACGTGCGGGACGTGTGGCGCGAGCTGCCGATGGACAAGACGGTCACGATGCGGGCGTGGCTGCACCCGCCCGGTGCCGTGCCGCGGGACGTCGCCGCTCGCGAGGCCTGGCTGTTCGACCAGTGGCAGGTCCTGGACGACTGGATCGCGGCGCGCGCCCCGGCCGACTGAGCCGGGACGCGCACCGCGGCGGAGGGCTACGCGGACTCGCCCTCGATGAGCCGCGGGATGAAGATCCGCGGTTCGGGGTGGACGTCCTCCCCGCCCAGCATGTCGAGCAGCGACGACGTGGCCGCCGCGACCATCTCGACCACCGGCTGGAGCACCGTGGTCAGCCGCGGGGTCGTGCGCTCGGCCCCCAGCGCGTCGAAACCGACCACCGCCACGTCCTCGGGCACCCGCTTGCCGTGGGCGTGCAGCACGTGGAGCGCACCGGTGGCCATGAGGTCCGACGCCGCGAAGACGCCGTCGACGTCCGGGTGCTCGGCCAGGACCCGCTCCATCGCGGCGGTCCCGCCCTCGACCGTGAAGTCGCCCTCGGCGACGGCATCCGTGGGCAGCCCGGCGCGGGTCATCGTCTGCCGCCACCCGTCGAACCGGTCGAGCGTGGCGGTCATGTCCTGCGGACCCGTCAGGGTCGCGATCCGGCGGCAGCCGCGGTCGACGAGCCGCTGCGTCGCCACGCGGGCTCCCGCCCGGTTGTCGACGTCGACGTAGTGCAGGCCCGCGGAGTCGAAGGGGCGGCCGACGAAGACGGCCGGCAGCGCGCCGCCGCGCAGCTCCTGCTCGATCCGGTCGTCCTTGTGGTGCGAGGCGACGATGACGCCGTCCACGTGCCCGCTGGTCAGGTAGCGGGCGATGTGGCCGGGTCGTTCGCCCTGGCGGGCCAGGAGCAGCACGAGCTGCAGGTCCGTCCCGCCAAGTCCCTCGCTCACACCGCGGACGACGCCCGCGAGGAAGGGGTCGGTGAGGATCCGGGCGTCGGGCTCCGGGACCACCAGGGCGATCGAGTCGGTCCGCCGGGTCACGAGCGACCGGGCGGCGCGGTTGGGCGCGTAGCCGAGCCGGACGATCGCGGCGTCCACGGCCTGCTGCGCCTCCGGCGACACCCGGTCACCGCCGTTGATCGCCCGCGACGCGGTCGAGCGGGAGACCCCTGCGGTGCGCGCGACGTCGTCGAGCGTCGGTGCGATGTGCTTCGTGACCACGGTCGGAGATTACCTTCCGCTCAGTCCCGTGCCGGGACGGCGTTGTCGCGGGCGACCCCCGCGTACCAGTGACCCGAGGCCTTCACGGTACGCTCCTGCGTCGCGTAGTCCACCCGCGTGATGCCGAACCGCTTGGTGTACCCGAGCGCCCACTCGAAGTTGTCCATGAGCGACCAGGCGAAGTAGCCCCGGACGTCGGCGCCGGCGTCCATGGCGTCCCTGACGGCGCGCAGGTGCCGGTCGATGTAGTCCAGCCGGTCCTGGTCGTCGATGCTGCCGTCCGCCTCGACGACGTCGGGGAAGGCCGCGCCGTTCTCGGTGATGACCAGCGACGTGCCGCGCGGGCCCGTGTAGTCCTGCTGCAAGCGGGTGAGCAGGCGCGTGAGGCCCTCGGGCTGCACCTCCCAGCCCATGTCGGTCAGGGGCAGGCCGCGGCTGTGCGCGTGGACGCCCTCCGGGACCGGGTTCGGCGAGCGGAGATCGCGGGCCGGTGCCGACGGGTCGGCCGGGCGCTCTCCCTCGGGGCCGGCGGTCCCGTCGGGGCGCTCCCCGGACTGCGGCGTCGCGGCGATCGCACTGCCGTGGTAGTAGTTCACCCCGAGCGCGTCGATCGGTGTCGAGATCACCTCGAGGTCCCCGGGACGGACGTGGTCGGCGAAGTTCAGGTGCGCGACGTCGTCCAGGAGGTCCTGCGGGTAGGCGCCGCGGAAGATCGGGTCGAGGAAGACCCGGTTGAACATGGCGTCGTCACGCCGTGCCGCGTCGACGTCCGCCGGGTTCGTCGGGTCGACGGGGTCCGAGACCGTGCAGTTCAGCGTCAGTCCCAGCGTGGCCTCGGGGTCGCGCGCCCGGAGCGCGTCGACGGCCAGGCCGTGACCCAGCATGAGGTGGTGGGCCGCCGCGAGGCCGAGCTCCGGCGAGGTCCGGCCCGGGGCGTGCACACCGGCGGTGTAGCCGAGGAACGCCGAGCAGTACGGCTCGTTGAGGGTCGCCCACGTGGTCACGCGGTCGCCCAGGGCCTCGTGCATGGTGACGGCGTAGTCCGCGAACCGGTAGGCGGTGTCACGGGCGGGCCAGCCGCCGGCCTCCTCCAACGCCTGCGGCAGGTCCCAGTGGTACAGCGTCAGCCACGGCAGGATGTCGGCCTCGAGCAGCTCGTCGACGAGGCGGGAGTAGAAGTCAAGACCCTTCGGGTTGACCGTCCGGCCGTCGGGCATCACGCGGGCCCACGAGGTGGAGAACCGGTAGGCGCCGAGGTGGAGGCGGGACATCAGCGCGACGTCCTCGCGGTAGCGGTGGTAGTGGTCGCAGGCCACCAAGCCGTCGTCACCGTGGACCACGGCGCCCGGGATGCGGCAGAAGACGTCCCAGATGGACTCGCCGCGCCCGTCCTCGGCGCCGGCGCCCTCGATCTGGTAGGCGGCGGTGGCCGTGCCCCACAGGAAGCCCTCGGGGAACGTCACGCGTCCGCTGCTGTGGGGCGTCGTCCCGGTCAGCGGCGTCGACGGGACGAAGGGGACGGTCGTCCCGGGGGCGGCGAGCCGGGCGCCAGTGCCCGGTGCGGTGAGAGTCATGTCAGCAGTGCTTCCGTGTGGAGTGGTGAGGTGCCCGGACGGTGGTCCGTCCGGGCACCCCAGATGTGGAACGGCAGGTCCCGCGTCAGCCCTTCACGGCGCCGGCCATGATCCCGGCGACGAGCTGGCGTCCGACGAAGAAGAACATCACCAGCAGCGGCAGGGTCACGAGGAACACGCCACCCATCACCAGCGAGTAGTCGACGAAGTAGTTGTCCCGCAGCGACTGGACCACGAGCGGCAGCGTCGGGTTCTGCGACGTGAGGATGATCGACGGCCAGAAGTAGTTGGTCCACTGCTGGACGAACTGGAAGAGCCCGAGCATCGCCGCCGCGGGCAGGGCCGCCGGCATCGCCACCGACCAGAAGGTCCGGAACATCGACGCGCCGTCCACGCGGGCGGCCTCGATGAGCTCGTACGGCAGCGCCTCCGAGAGGTACTGGGTCATCCAGAAGACGCCGAACGCCGTGACCAGACCCGGGACGATGACCGCCTGCACCTTGCCGTACCAGCCGATCTCGCTCATGAGGATGTACAGCGGGATGATGCCGAGCTGGACCGGCACCGCCATGGTGGCGATGACGAAGACGAGCAGCGGACCGCGACCGCGGAAGTTGAGCTTCGCGAACGAGTAGCCGGCGAGGGTCGAGAAGAACACCACCGACAGCGACGAGAAGACGCCGATCAGCGTGGAGTTCCACAGCGCCTTCCAGAAGTTGATGCTGTCGGAGGCGATGACCGTCTGGAACTGCGCGAAGAGGCTGGAGTCCGGCAGCCACTGCGGGATCGGGTTCTGCGCGATCGAGACCGAGTCGGACGAGCCCAGCAGCAGGGTGTAGTAGAGCGGGAAGATCGAGATCAGCAGGACCGCGCCCAGCAGGAAGTAGGTCAGGCGACCTGCGCGCCGGGTGGACCCGCCGAGCGGCACCCGGCGGCGGCGCTTGGCGGCGGCGCGCGCGGCGCCCGGACCGGCGGTCTGTGCGGTGACGGCGACGGAGCTCATCGGAGGTCCTCCCCGGAGTTCGTGGTGGGCGAGCCGGTGGACGGTCGCGCGGGTGGGGTCGGCGGTGGCGAGGGGATACCGGACCCGGCCGGTGCCCCCGGCGGGGTGGGCGGCATCCGGACGCCGCCCGGTGCACCGGCGGCCCGTGCCTCGGCGAGCAGGCGCTTGGTGTGCTTGCGGCTCACCTTCGACTGCTTCGGCCCGGCGGTGGAGATCCGCTGCGTCACCAGGAAGTTGACCATGCCGATCATGACGATGAGGAGGAACAGCAGCCAGGCGACCGCGGCGGCGCGGCCGAAGTTCTTCTGGTTGCCCCACGCGACGTCGTAGAGGTACACGACCGTGGTCATCCAGTCACGGTTGGGGCCGCCGAGACCACCGGCGTCGTACATGCGGACCTCGTCGAAGATCTGCATGCCGCCGACGGTCGAGGTGATGACCACGAAGATGATGGTGGCGCGGATCTGCGGGACCGTGACCGAGAAGAACTGGCGGACGCGGCCGGCGCCGTCGATGACGGCCGCCTCGTACAGGTCGCGGGGCACGGCCTGCATCGCGGCCAGGAAGATGAGGGTGTTGTAGCCGGTCCAGCGGTAGTTGACCATCGTCGCGATCGCGACGTGGCTGGCCAGCCGGTCACCGTGCCAGGCGATCGGCTCGAGTCCGACGAGCCCGATCAGCTCGTTGATGAAGCCGTACTGGTCGGCGAAGAGGCGGCCGAAGATCATCGAGATCGCGACGGGGGCGACGATGAACGGCACGAGCACGCCCATGCGCCAGAAGGTCGCCGCGCGCAGGTTCTGGTCGAGCAGGGCGGCGATGGTGATCGCCATGATGACCTGCGGGACCGAGGAGAGCAGGAAGATCGAGAACGTGTTGCCGACGGACTTCCAGAAGGTCGGCTGCTGCAGCACGTCGACGTAGTTCTGCATGCCGACGAAGTCACCCTGACCGCCCAGGAGGTTCCACTCGTAGACCGACACCACGGCGGTGTAGCCCAGCGGGAACAGCCCGACGACGGCGAAGAGCAGGAAGAACGGCGAGATGTACAGGTAGGGGGAGACCTTGACGTCCAGTCGGCCGAGCCGCTGGGAGAACCCGATGCGCCGCGACGGGCGGTCGGGGTTGCCGCGCGAGTGCGCTGGCCGGGTGGGGGACATGAGGGCCATGAGGTGATTCCTGTACGTCTCTCCGGTGGGGGCGGACACGTGTCGGGCCGGTCGCCGGGGTCGGCGACCGGCCCGACAGGGTGGTGAGGGAGGGTGACGGACGGGCCCGTCACCCTCCGGCGGGTCGGATCAGAGACCCAGCTCGTTCACGGAGGCGACCGTGGTCTCCCACGACTTCTCCGGGTCCTCACCGTTCAGGTCGACACGGCTGAGACCGTTCTGGACCTCCTGGTGGATGGAGAAGTAGTTCGGCCCCTTGTACACGGCACCGTCGATGGCCTGCGCCCGCGAGGTGAAGATCTCGCCGGCCGGGGCCTCGCTCATGAAGTCGTTGACGAAGGTCTGGACCTCCTCGGACTCCTGCGCCTCGACCTGCGAGGGGAAGGTGCCGGCCTCGGTGAAGGCCTGCGTCTGGACCTCGGGCGAGGTCAGCCACGCGGCGAGCTCCTGAGCGGCCTCGACGTTCTCGCCGGAGGCGGGCACGGTCAGGAACGAGCCGCCCCAGTTGCCGCCGCCGCCCGGGAAGACGTCAGCGATGTCCCAGCCCTCGACGTTGCCGGCGTTCTGCTCGATCGGACCGGTCATCCAGGAGGGGCAGAGCATGGTGGCGAAGGCGTCGTTCTGGAAGCCGGCCGACCAGTCGTCGCCCCACTGCTCCAGACCGGCGGACAGCTTGTCGTCGACCGAGGCCGCGAGGACCTGGTCGTACAGGTCCTTCACCTCGGTGTTGGAGGCGATGTCCTTGGGCTCCCCGGTCTCCGGGTCCTCGTAGGCGGCCTCGACCTGGTTGATCATGCCCTGGTAGGTGGCGACGGCACCGTCGAACCAGGCGTTGCCCGTGGCCTCCTGGTACTCCTTGCCGGCGTCGAAGTAGCTCTCCCAGGTCGCGCCGTCGCCGCCGAGCCACTCGGCGAACTCCTCGCGGTCCGACGGGAGGCCGGCGGCCTCCATCAGGTCGGAGCGGTAGCAGATGGCCTCCGGGCCGATGTCGGTGCCGTAGCCGATGAGCTTGCCGTCGGGCGTGGTGGCCTGCTCGACCTTCCAGTCCACCCAGCGACCGTCGATGGCCGGCATCTCGGCGAAGAGGTCCGGGTACTGCATGAACTCCGAGAGCCAGTCGACCTCGACGGCCTCGATGTCGGCCAGACCCTCGCCACCGGCGGCGAGCTTGGTCGACAGGTTGGTGCGCGCGTCCGCGGCCTCCGCCGCCGTCGTGTGCTGGACGGTGACGTTCGGGTGCTCCTCCGTGTACTGCGCGAGCAGCTCGTCGGTGTACCCGAAGTTGTTGAAGGTGGCGACGGTGAGGGTGATCTCCTCGTCGGTCTCGCCGCTGCCCTCCTCGGAGGTGCTCTCCTCGGTGTCGCCCGAGCAGGCGCCGAGGAGGAGGCCGAGGGACGCGATGCCGGCGGTGGCCGCAGCGAGGCGGCGAGTCCGGCGGGGGCGGGTGCTGCTGAGCACGGTGACTCCCTTGTCTGGTTCGATCGGTGTCGGACGCTTTGGGAGCGCGACCACCTCGATGAGGATGGTAGCGCTTCCACGACCAGGAGTGATGCTTCCGTCACCAGCGCCTCCGCGTCAAGCCGCCGGGGCGGACGTTGTCGGACGGTGACGTGTCGTCCACGCGTCTCCGCAGGTCAGAGGCGGTATGGGAGCGCTCCCGTTATGAAAGTGTGACGCGTCATCCCATGCCGTGGGCCGTGCAGCGGTGGCGGTCGGGCGACCCCCCGGGGGCGGTCAGCCCCGGGCCAGCCAGTCCCGAGCGGCCTGGGCCTCGGCCTCCAGGGCCCGCCGCACGGCACTCGCGGCAGCCTCCTCGACGGCCGCGGCGAACAGCGGGACCGAGGCGTGCACCTCGCCCTCGACGACGTGCCGGGTCCCGCCGTCCTCGGTCGGGGCGAGCAGCAGCGTGCCGGTCAGCCGGACCGGTGCGCCCGTGATCTCGACCACCACCGTCCCGACGTACCGGCCGTCCACGGGGGCCTCCCACGCCTCGGCCTGCCGGATCTCCAGCTGGTCGCCGACGACGTGACGGAGCTGGGAGGGGATCACGTCGGTGGGCACCGTGCGACGCAGGGAGAGGGTGAACCCGGCATGGTGCGAACCGGACAGGTCGACCACCGTCGCGGCCGCGGCGCCACGGTCCTGGGACCGCCAGCGCAGGAACTCCGGGTCGCTCAGCGCGGCGGCCACGGCAGTCGTCTCCGCCGCGTAGGTCAGCTCCACCGTCAGGTGCACGTCCACACCCTACCGGCGCCGCCCGGGCCGGTGCGTGCCCGTAGGGTGGTGGGCGTGTCCGCCATGAGTGACCTGATCGCCGAGCACGCCGACCTCCACGAGGGTGACGGCGAGTGGCTCCACCTGCTCGTGGGGGACTGGCAGATCGTCTCCGACCTGGCGTTCGCGGACCTGGTCCTGTGGCTGCCCACGCGGGACGGACGGTTCGTCGCCGTGGCGCAGTGCCGCCCGAGCACGGGTGCCACCGTCCACTACGACGACGTCGTGGGCTCCTTCGCCCCGGACGGCCAGACGGCGCAGCTCGTCGCGGCGATGACGGAGGCCCGCGCGCAACGCTCGCGCGAGCCGCGCTGGTTCGGTGCCTACGCCGTGCGGGAGGAAGCCGTCCCCGTCGTCCACGACGGCCGGGCCGTCGCCGTCGTCGCCCGCCAGACCAACCTCGGCTCGGGGCGCACCCCGAGCCGGCTGGAGCTCAACTACGTCGAGTCGGCCGACGACCTGCTGGCGATGATCGGACGCGGCGAGTACCCCTCGCGCAACGCCGCCACGGGCCCGCGCCGTGGCGCACCGCGCGTCGGGGACGGGTTGATCCGGCTCAACTCCGAGGGCGAGGTGCTGTACGCCAGCCCCAACGCGCTCTCGTGCTTCCACCGCCTCGGCGTCATCGGGCCCCTCGTGGGCCAGTCGCTGATCGAGGTCACCGCCGGGATCGTGGAGCAGCAGAACACCGTCGACGAGTCGCTGCCCCTGGTGGTGATGGGGCGCGCCCCCTGGCGGACCGACATCGAGGCGGGTCGGGTCGCCCTGTCGCTGCGGGCGCTGCCCCTGACCGACCACGGCCAGCGCATCGGGGCGGTCCTGCTCTGCCGTGACGTCTCCGAGCTGCGGCGCCGTGAGCGCGAGCTCATGACCAAGGACGCCACGATCCGCGAGATCCACCACCGGGTGAAGAACAACCTCGCCACCGTGGCGGCGCTGCTGCGGCTCCAGGCGCGCCGGATGGACGTGCCCGAGGCGCGGGCGGCCCTGGAGGAGGCGATGCGGCGTGTGGCGACGATCTCCCTGGTGCACGAGTCGTTGTCGCAGAACCTCGACGAGCAGGTCGGTCTGGACGACATGCTCAAGCGCGCGCTGCGCATGGCGGCCGACGTCGCCTCGACCCACACCTCGGTGCACACCGCCCAGCAGGGGTCCTTCGGGATGATCCCGGCCCAGGACGCCACGCCGCTGGCGCTCGTGCTCACCGAGCTCGTGACGAACGCGGTCGAGCACGCCTTCCCCGACCGCGAGTCCGGCACCGTGTGGATCGACGTCCGCCGCGACGGGGCCACGCTGAGCGTGGTCGTCGCCGACGACGGTGTGGGGATGCAGGGTGGGATCGACCAGCTCGGCCGCTCCTCGCGCAGCGGGCTGGGTTCCCAGATCGTCAGGACCCTGGTCACCAACGAGCTGCGGGGCACGATCGACTGGCGGCCGCGGGACGGGGGCGGGACGGAGGTCGTGCTCGACGTGGAGCTGCGGGAGGAGTCCCACCGCTGACCCGCCGGGTCCGCCGTCGGCGGGGTGCCGCCGCGGTGGCGGACACGCACGAAGGCCCCCTCACCCGTGGTGAAGGGGCCTTCGTGGCGGTGCGACGTGCTCAGCCGGCGCGGCGGGCGCGCGCCGTGCGGCGCTTCAGGGCCCGGCGCTCGTCCTCGCTCATGCCGCCCCAGACACCGGCGTCCTGACCGGACTCCATGGCCCACTTCAGGCAGGTGTCCACGACGTCGCAACGACGGCAGACCGCCTTGGCCTCCTCGATCTGCATGAGCGCGGGGCCGGTGTTGCCGATCGGGAAGAAGAGTTCGGGGTCCTCGTCGAGGCAGGCCGCCTGGTGGCGCCAGTCCATGTCATCTCCTCAGTGCTCGTCCCCTGCCGCGGGCGCCCGTCCCGGCGCATGCCGACGGCTGCCCGTCCGGGTCCGGTGTCGTCCAGGGGGTTCGGAATCTGCCAACAAGACTCACACCTCGTGAACCGCCGCACAAGGGGTTACGCAAAGATTTCTCCGGCGTGAACCCTGAGGGTTTCATCACACTGCACAACGGGCCTGGTCAGCCTTATCATCGCCACGATGCCCGCCTCCGACGCCCCCTCCGACCCGGCTGACGCCGGTCCCTCGTCGCGTCCTCCGCGGGCCCTGGTCGCGGTCGTCGGCGTGGTCGGTCTCGAGGTCCTGGCGATGGTGGTCTTCGCCGGCGCGATGGTCGTCGACCTCGTGCGAGGTCGGTCCGTCAGCCTCGGGATCAGCCTCTTCGCGGTGGCGTTCTTCCTCGCGTTGGCGTGGTTCCTGGCCTGGGCCTCGCGTGCGCTGTGGCAGGGACGTCGAGGCGGCCGCTCGCCCGTCGCCGGCTGGCAGATCTTCCAGGGGCTGCTCGGCATCGCGCTGCTCACCAGCGGGTCCGTCGCCGCGACGCTCGGCGGGGTGCTGATGCTCCTGCTGGCTGCCGTCGTCCTGGTCTGCCTCATGACGCGGGGGGTCGTCGAGCACACGCTCGGCTGAGCCGTCGGGCTCCGCGTCGATCCGTACCACCTGGACGCAGACCGCGTGCCCGGCCTGCACCAGGGCACCCCGGCCGGGGCGCGGCGGACCGGGGTCGGCGACCTCCGACACCACGGTGCCCAGCACCTCGTCCGCACCGCGTTCGCCCGGTGCCAGGACCACCCCGGTCCGCCGGCCACGCAGCTCGGCCAGCACGCCGCGGTGGGCCATCACCGCGCCCTGTGTCGTCGCCGAGGCCACGACCGTCAGGCCGTCGTCGACGAGCGCGGCCAGGCGGTCGGCCTCCACCGGGCAGGACTGGGTCACGACGTCGAGGTCGTCGACGACGAGGGTTCCACCTGCCGCGGTGAGGGACCCCACCAGCTCTCGCACACCCACCGAGGTGCGGCCCGCCGTGGGCGCGTCGCCCGCCGCCGCGCGCACCGCCGGGTCCCGGGAGACGACGCCGGCGAGCCGCCCCGCGGCGGCGAGCGCGCGGGCGACCGTGCACAGCACCGTGCTGCGGCCGGCGCCGCGCGGTCCGACCACCAGCGCGCCCGCGCCCACGTCCAGGGCGACGGGTTCCGCGGCGTCGCCGCCCAGCCCGACCAGGACGGCCGTACCGGTCGCTCGGCGGTCCCGCCGTGCCAGGTCGAGCTCCGCCGCGGCGACCTCCGTGGGCAGCGGCAGCACCCGGGGCGTCCGCTCCCCTCCCGACGGTGCGGGGAGTGCCGCCGCCGGGGGGTGGCCCGGGAGCAGCACCTGGCACAGCTGTGGTTCGTGGTTCCCCAGCAGGACGGCGCGGCCGGGCGGCCCGCCGGCACCGGCGAACGGCTGCGGCACCCCGAGCATCACCGCCGTGTGCGGGTCGTTCCCCAGCATCACCACCCGCGGGCCGACACGCGCCGCGAGGCCGCCCACCGTCGCGGAGTCCGCCGTCACCGCGAAGGCCGCCCGTCCCGCGGCCAGCGCCGTCACCAGCGGGTCCCAGGGGTCGGAGGTCGCCAGCGCGGCGCGCAGCCCGGGGGCGTCGTCGACGAGGACCAGCGTGCGCGACCCGTCGGCACGGTCGGGAGCGGCCGCGAGGAGCCGCAGGAGCCGCCGCGTCCGGCGCGGGTCGTCGGCGCCGGCCAGGGTGCCGAAGCCCGGATGGTCGGCGAACGGTGTGAAGGCCCGGTGGGCCGCGTCCGGCGCGAGGACGTGCACGGACCACCCGCCTGCCAGTGCCGCGTGCGCCAGGGTGGCCAGGACGGTGGTCCGTCCCGAGCGTGCCGCACCCAGCACGGCGAGGTGGCCGTCGTGCGGCCGCCAGCACGCGAGCAGACGACGTTGCCCGTCCGGGTCGTCGGCGAGCGCCAGCGGCAGCCGGTCCGGGCCGGGCGGCGGGTCCTCGTCACCGGGCCGGACGTCGTCGGCACCCACCTGGTCCGGCAGCGGCGGCAGCCACGGGGCGGGGCCGGGCCGGTGCCCGAGCCCGTGGGCGGCGCGGCGCAGGTCCGCCACGAGGTCCGCCACGGGGTCACCGGCGTCGGCGGACCGGTCCGTCCGGACGGGCGGGCTGTCGTGCCTCCCCGCCGTCCACCCGGTCGGAACCCGTCGCACGGGCCCGGCGGTGCCGTCGCCCCGCGCCCCGGCGTGGGCGCACTGCACCGCGAGCGGCGGCGCGGAGCCGATGCGCAGGACGGCGCGGCCGGGGTCGCCGACCCGGATGGCCGCGGCCGCCGGGTGCTCGACGACGTCGCGGGAGTCCGCGACGTCCACGACGCGCAGGGCGATCCGGGTGGTGACGTTGGCCCGCAGGTCGGCGCTGACGGCACCGGCCGGGCGCTGGGTGGCCAGCACGAGGTGGACACCGAGCGAACGCCCCTGCGCGGCGATCCGCAGCAGCCCGGGCAGGAACTCCGGCAGGTCGTCGGCCAGGGCGCGGAACTCGTCGATGACGACGACCAGCCGGGGCAAGGTCCCGGCCGGCAGGTCGTCCGACGTCGCGACGCCGTGGTCGGCGAGCAGGCGTTCACGGCGACGCAGCTCGGCGCGCAGTCCCGTCAGGGCCCGACCGGCCAGCCCCGGTTCGAGGTCGGTCACCTGCCCGACCACGTGCGGCAGGTCGGCGCAGCGACCGAAGGAGGCGCCGCCCTTGAAGTCGACGAGCGCGAGGGACAGGTCGGCGGGGGAGCGGGTCGCGGCCAGGGCGAGCACCAGCGACTGCAGCAGCTCCGACTTGCCGGCGCCGGTGGTGCCGGCCACGAGCAGGTGCGGACCGTCCGCCACGAGGTCCAGGACGACCGGGGTCCCGTCGGCGCCGCGTCCGAGCGGGATCGTCCACCCTCGCGCTCGGGCCCAGCGGGCGGCGGGTTCGGATCCGTCCAGCAGGTCGCGCAGCGCGACGGTCGCCGGGATGCGTGGGTCGGTGGGATCGGAGCGGTCGTCGCTCCGGTCGGGGGTGGTCTCCTCACCGAGCCGTGCCGGGTCGCGGCCCAGCGCACGCAGCCCGGCCAGGCGGCGGGCCGTCCGCTCGGCCCACGCGACGGTGACTCCCGTGGCGGCCACGAGGGTGTCCGTACCGTCCGGAGCGGTGCGCAGCACGCGGCCGTCGGGGGTGACGTCCCATCTGGTGCGGCACCAGGCGGGTTCCCGCGGTGCCGGATCCCTCCCGTCGTCGGGCAGGCAGAGGACGACGACGTCACCGCGGCGCGCCGCGCGGTCCGCCGCGGCGAGGTCCTCCGGCCGGGGGGAGTCGACGACCAGGACACGGGACGGCCCGCTCGAGTCCGTTCCGTCGTCGCCGGGCGAGATCCACCGGCACCAGCGCCAGGCGTCCCGTCCGTCCCCGAGGACCTCCACGGCGGCCCCGGCGGCGGCCAGATCGACCACGACCGCTCGGCCGACGCTGCGCACGGGCGCTGCCGGACCGCGCACGCTGAGGGCGCCGTCGGGCAGCAGCGTCTGCAGGGTCGGCGCGGACGGGGCCGTGCCGGCGGCCGACCGGGCTGCGGCGTGCGCACGCCGGACGCGCAGCCATGCGCCGTCGGACGCCTGGTGGGCCGCGGCCGTCCGTGCGCCGGTCCGGCCCGGGTCCGCGCCCACCGGGGGCGGCGCGAGCGGGACCGGGTCCGCAGCGCCCCACCGCCGTCGGCGCACGGCCGCGACCTGGGGTACCAGGGCGATCACCGCCACCAGGGAGAACAGGGCGTACAGCGGCTGGCGCAGGGTGACGGCGAGAACCACGGAGCCCAGCACGGGCACCAGCCCGGTGATCAGCATCGCCGGCCCGGCACCGGCCGGACGGTCCGGCGCGGCCGCGGGGGGACCCAGCCAGACGTCGACGTCACCCGAGGCGTGCAGCGCGAATCGCGAGCCGTCCAGGTCGAGCTCCGTGCCCGGTCGCCAGCGGCGCGGCCAGGGCCCGAGCCGCCGGGTGCGCCCGGCGGGCGGGGCCAGGGCGACGGGCCGCCGCCACCGGGGCCCCCGGGTCACCGGGCGGGGGACACGGTGCGGGGCGGCCCGTCGCGGCAGCCGGCGCACCCGCACCCGGTCCCGGGTGTCCACGGTCACCCGGACCCGCGCATCGCGCTGACCGAGCGTCAGCGGTGCCCCGACGGCGAGCACCCGCGGCTCCCCGGCGCGCAGACCCGACGCCGCGGTCAGGAACCACCGGCTGCGCAGCGCGGCGACGTCGGCCGCCGGCAGCCTCCCGCCGCCCGGGCCGGCCACGGAGAGCACCGCCCCCGGCAGCAGCGGACGGCGGCCCACGCGGGCGTCGTCACCGACGGGCCGGTCGTCGGCGATCAGCTCGGCGCGCAGCAGCTCGGGTCGCCGGACGAGGTCGGCGAGCGGGGCGCGCAGGTCACCGAGCCGCGCGCCCTCGGGCAGCTCGACGTCCTCGTCGGGGTGCAGCGTGAGGCGGACGGGCATGTGCACGACGGTGTCATCCCCGCCACCACCCACGCCGCGGTCGTCCACACCCTGTGGACGACCGCGGCTCCGACGGGCGTCACTCCGTGGCGAGCGCCTCCACCGGTGAGGCCTTCAGCGCCGTGCGGGCGGGCGCCACCGAGGCGACCAGGCCGGCCACGAGCGCGACGACCAGCACCAGGGTGATCTCGAGCCACGGGACGCTCAGGGACACGTCCCCCATGATCCCGAGCGCGGCCCCGGCACCCGCCCAGCCGTACACCAGGCCCAGCACGACGCCGAGCACCGCGCCGACACCCGCGATGAGCAGGCCCTCGATCGCGAGCATGCCGCGCAGCTGGGCCTTCGACAGCCCGATCGCCCGCAGCGTCGCCGACTCGCGGCGCCGTTCGATGACCGACAGCGACAGCGTGTTCGCCACCCCGATCAGGGCGATGACCACGGCCACCGCGAGCAGTCCGACGACGATGCCCAGCATCGTGTCGATCACCTGGTCGAACAGGGCGCGCTGGGACGCGACGCCGGTGACCTGGGCCGACTCGCCCGAGTCCGCCACGACGTCCTGGATCGCGCCGACGGCGGACGCGGCGTCCACCCCGTCGTCCAGCGCCAGGTACATCCCCGTCACGGACGCGTCCGAGGACAGCGCCGCCAGGTCGTCGGTCGTCAGGTAGCTCGTGTCGCCGGACGCACCGACCGCCACGGTGACGGTCACCGCGCCGTCGGTGTCCGTCAGCTCGACGGAGTCCCCGGTGCCCAGCGCCAGGTCCTGCGCCTGGACCTCACCGAGGAGCACCGTGCCCGGCTCGAGGTCCGCCAGGACGTCCGGGGCGTTCAACACCTCCGCGCCGCCTGCCGGGTCGATGGCGGTGAGTGGCAGCCAGGTCGCCGCCGACCCGGCGCCGGACGTCGCCCGTACGAGGATCTCCGAGACGTCGGTGGTCGCACGCACGCCGTCCACGGCGGCCACGTCGGCCCGCAGCTCGCCCGACAGGGCTTCCTGCTCGCCGTCGGCGTCGGAGGCGGTCGAGGTCACCATCACGTCCACCGGGAACTGCTCGTCCAGCGCCGCCGTCAGCGACGTCCGGGCGCTCGCGGCCCCGGTGGTCATCATCGCCACCAGGGTGACGCCGATGAGCAGCGCGGTGCTGGTGGTCGCCGTGCGTCGCGGGTTGCGCAGCGTGTTCGCGGCCGCGAGCCGCGCCGTCGGGCCCGAGGCGGCGACGAGCCGTCCCGCCGCCGCGGCGACCCTCGGCAGCCAGAAGACGGCCCCGACGGCCACCCCGACGAACGACAGCGCACCGCCGGCGATCCCGGCCAGCAGGCCGAGCGTCGGCTCCTGCCAGACCGTGCCCAGCGCGGCGCCCGCCGCGAGCAGCCCGAAGCCGACCGCCGCGGTCAGCAGCGACAGCACCAGGCGGACCTTCCCGGCGCGACGCGAGGTCGAGGGGGAGTCGGCAGGACGCAGCGCGGCCAGCGGTGCCACCCGGGTCGCCACCCGGGCGGGGACCAGAGCGGCGCCGACCGTGACGACGGTGCCGACCAGTACCGGGACCACGACGACCTGCCAGGTGAGCGCGACGGCGCCCGGCAGCGGCACGGGGACGTCCAGGGCGTGGGCGACCCACAGGGCCGTCTGCCCGAGCGCCGTGCCGAGCAGCACGCCGGCCACCGAGGCGACCAGGCCGAGGATCGCCGCCTCGGTGAGCACGCTGCGACCGACCTGGGCCTTGTCCGCCCCGACGCAGCGCAGCAGCGCCAGCGTGCGGGCCCGCTGGGCCACGAGCACCTGGAAGGTGTTGGTGATGACCAGCCCGGCCACCACCAGCGCGACCGCGGCGAAGGTGAGCACGAACACGAGGAACATCAGGTCCTGACCGCCGGTGAGCTCGGCGGCGGACTCGGCCGCGCGCTCGTCGGTGGTGACCACCCACGGTGCGCTGTCCGTGCTCGTGGCTCCACCGACCGTCCCGGCGAGCGCGGACTGCGCCGCGGTGACGTCCGTGCCGTCCGCCACGACGACGGCGGCCTCGGTGACGGCGACCGGCTCGCCCCGGGCCTCCGTCTGCCACGTCGTGTAGGTCGCGGCGTCGACGACGGCGGCACCACCGGTCCGCGCGTACGCCCCGAACGGGTCGTCCAGCAACCCGACGACGGCCGGCGTCTCGGTGACCTGCCGCCACGAGCCGTCGTCGCCGACGACGTCGCGCCCGACGTCGACGGTGTCCCCGAGGGTGACGCCGAGCCGGTCGGCGACGTCGGCCGGCAGCGCGATCTCGCCGGCGGCGGACGGCATCGCGCCCGCGGTCACCTCGAGGGGCATGAGCCGGTCGTCGGCCGTGGGGACGACGCTCTGGTAGACCGAGCGGGCCCCGTCGGTCAGCTCGGCGTAGATGGCCGTCACCGGAGCGACGGCCGCGACGCCGTCGGTCGCGGCCAGCGCGTCGACGTCGAGCGGGGCGTCCTGCGTGGCGCCGACCACGAGGTCGGCGTCGCCGTACTGCGCCGCGACGGAGTCGTACGTCATGCGGGTGATGACGCCGGAGGCCAGCAGCGTGGCCGCGACGAAGGCCGTCCCGATGACGATCGCGACGCCCGCGGCGGCGAGCCGGCCGGCGCTGCGGCGCATCTGGGCCAGGGTGATCCGCAGCATCAGGCACCTGCCGGCGTGACGTCGTCGGACACGGGGGTCTCGAGGGAGCGCAACGCGTCCAGCCCGGCCAGCACGGCCTCCGGCGTGGGGTCGGAGATCTCCCCGGCGATCCGGCCGTCGGCGATGAGGACCACCCTGTCCGCGTACGCCGCGGCCGTCGGGTCGTGGGTGACCATGATGATCGTGCGGCCCAGCTCGCGGACGCTGCGGCGCAGGAAGCTCAGGACCTCCACGCCGCTGCGGGAGTCCAGGTTGCCGGTGGGCTCGTCGGCGAACACGACCTCCGGCTGGGCGATGAGCGCCCGGGCGATGGCGACGCGCTGCTGCTGGCCGCCGGAGAGCTCGCTCGGGCGGTGCGTGAGCCGCTCGGACAGCCCGAGCGTGGTCACCAGCGTGTCGAACCAGGCGCGGTCGACGGTGCCGCCGGCGAGCTCGACCGGGAGGGTGATGTTCTGCTCGGCGGTGAACATCGGCAGCAGGTTGAACTGCTGGAAGACGAACCCGACGCGGTCGCGCCGCAGCCTCGTCAGGGCCTTGTCGCCCAGGGCGGTCACGTCCGTCGTCCCGAGGAACGCCTGGCCGCTCGTGGCGCTGTCGAGGCCGGCCAGCAGGTGCATGAGCGTGGACTTGCCCGAGCCCGACGGCCCCATGATCGCGGTGAACCGGCCGGCCGCGAAGTCCACGTCGACACCGTCCAGGGCGCGGACCTGCGCCTGGCCGGTGCCGTAGGTCTTGGTCAGGGCCCGGGCCCGCACGGCCGGGACGTGGTCGGTGGGGGCCACGGCGTCACGGGCGCCGTCGTCGATCGGGACGTACACGGTGGTGTCCACGGGATGCTCTCCGCATGTCTGGTGCTGGCGGCTCCCGTCGGGGAGCGCGATGACGGCACCGACGCTACGGAGCGCCGGATGCGCCGTCGTCGGTCTGCAGGCTGGTCCCGACGGGCGTCCAGGTCATCCTCAGGGAGGACGTCCACCCGGGTGGCCTCCGGGTTCCCCCGGACGCCGGGGAGGGGGAACCGGAGAGCGTCGGCTCAGCGCGGCGGCCAGACGTGGGACGAGGTCACGGTCATCCAGGCGCTCACCCGGGGGTGGTCGCGGACCACGTACGGCTCGTCGGTGTAGTGGCGGGCGAGGCGGTCGATGTCGGCCAGGTCCGGGTCGTCGACGAGCTCGACCTCGCCGCGCAGGCTCACGTGGTGGTACCAGTTCGTGTCCAGCACGGTGAGCGAGACGCGCGGGTCGTGCTCGAGGTGCCGCAGGCGGGCGCGGCCGGCGTCGAGGTTGAGCAGGACGCGCTGGGAGTCGTCGTCCCAGAGGTACCAGGTGGCCACCGACACGGGAGCACCGGAGGGCGTCACCGTGGCCATCACGGCCGGGTTCGGACGGCGGAGCAGCTCGAGCGTGGCGGACGTCAGAGGAGTGGTCGTCATCCGTCCATTCTGGTGGGCGTCACCCGTCGTCGCGGAGGCGGGCCCGCACGAGGACGAAGATCGCCGCCGACAGCAGCAGACCGGCGGTGAGGACGATCCAGACGTAGACCGGCCCGCCGACGAGGCTCTCCAGCAGGACGCGGCTCTGCGAGGTGGGGTCGGCGAGCACCACGGCCACGAAGGCCGCCACGACGACCACGATCACCCCGGTCAGGGCCCGCTCCCACCTCTTGTCCATCCGGGAGTGGTCCATCACGCGCCTGCCGGCCCGCACGATGTGCCGGGCCCGCAGCAGACGCAGCGCCCCGACGGCCCGGACCAGCCGCAGGAGCTGGGCCGGTCCGATCGCCAACGCGGCGGAGACGACGACGGCCAGCGTGACCCCGACCAGCCAGCGGTGCTGCCGCACCCACTGCCGCTTGTCGCCGGAGACCGCGAACAGCACGACGGTCTCCGACAGCAGCACGGCGCCGGTGAGCAGGCTGCCCACGGTGCCGATCGTCGAGTAGGGCTCGGAGAGCAGCGTCAGCCAGACGGCCGGGACGGAGGCCAGTGCCGCGACGATCACCGGCCAGGCGAACCGCCGCTCCCAGCGGTCCTCGGTCGGCTCGGGCGCCGGGTCCTCCACGGTGGAGGACCTGGGCTCGAGGGAGGACTCGCGGGACACGACACCCAGGGTAGGGGCAGCCGCCGGGGGCCCGGCGGCCGGTTCAGGCCCCGGGCCGGACGAGCCCGGTCTCGTAGGCGGTGACCACGGCCTGGACCCGGTCGCGGGCTCCCAGCTTGGCGAGCACGCGGCCGACGTGCGTCTTCACGGTCGTCTCGGCGACGAACAGGTCGGCCGCGATCTCGGTGTTGGACCGCCCGCGCGCCATGAGGACCAGCACCTCGCGCTCCCGGTCGGTCAGTGCGGCCAGCGCCGCGTGCTGGGCGGGGGCGGACGACGCCGGCAGCGCCGTGACGAGATGCTCCAGCAGGCGGCGGGTGGAGGACGGCGCGATGACCGCGTCGCCGTGGTGCACCGTCCGGACCGCGGCGAGCAGCTCCTCCGGCGGGGTGTCCTTGAGCAGGAAGCCGGACGCCCCGGCGCGGATCGCCTCGAGGACGTACTCGTCGAGGTCGAAGGTCGTCAGCACGACGACCGTCGGCGCGTCGGGGGAGGCCGTGAGCCGGGCCGTGGCCGTCAGCCCGTCCATCGTCGGCATGCGCACGTCCATGAGCACCACGTCGACCCGGTGGTCGGCCAGCAGCCGCAGCGCCTGCGCGCCGTCGGAGGCCTCGACGACCACGGTCAGATCCTCCTGGGAGTCGATGACCATCCGCAGCCCGGCGCGCACGAGCTGCTGGTCGTCGACGAGCGCGACGCGGATCGGCGCGGTCATACGGGCTCCTCGATGTCCTCGGACCGTCCCGGGGTGGCGGGTGCCGAGGCGGGGACCGGCAGGACGAACCGTACCCGCCAGCCTCCGCCGGGACGGGGGCCGGCGGTGACGTTCCCGCCGAACACGGCTGCTCGCTCCCGCATGCCCAGCAGCCCGAAGCCGGGGCGGCCGTCCGACACCGCGGCGGCACCTCGCCCGTCGTCGGTCACGTCGACGGTCACCGCGTCGGCGGTCCACCGGAGCACCACGGTCACCTGCGGTCGCGGACCGGCGTGCTTGCGCACGTTGCTCAAGGCCTCCTGGGTCACGCGGTGCAGGGTGAGCCCGGCCCCCGGGGGGAGCCGGCGTGCGGTCCCGACCCGGACGAGCGAGACCCGCATCCCGGCACCGCGTGACTGCTGCACGAGCCCGTCGAGCTCGGCGTCGTCCGGTTGCGGGCGCAGGGGCGCGGGGGCCGGCGGTGAACCCTCGGCCGGCCCGGTCGGACCGTCGGGGCCGACCGGCAGGGTCTCGTCGGCCGCCCGCCCGGCGCCGGCCGGGACCGGTGCGCGCGACGTCGCCGCGTCGTCGTCGCGCAGGACGCCGAGCAGGCGGCGCATGTCGGCCAGTGCCGCGCGCCCCGTCTCGGACACGACGCCGAGGGCACGGACGGCCGCCTGCGGGTCGGCCGAGGCCGCGTAGCGGCCGCCGTCGGCCTGGGCGACCACGATGGACAGCGAGTGGGCGACGATGTCGTGCATCTCGCGGGCGATGCGCGCACGCTCCGCGGCGGTGGCGATCCGGGCCTGCTGGTCGCGCTCGACCTCGAGCCGCTCGGCGCGGTCCCGCAGCGCCTCGACGGTGACGCGCCGGTAGCGGCGCACCAGGGCCAGCGCCCACACGGCCAGCGCGACGGTCGAGCAGAACAGGCTGATCCCGAGCGTGTCCGCGAGCCCTCCGAACCAGGCCTCCTGCAGAACCAGCACCGGACCGAGGAGGAAGCATCCCGCGACGGCGGAGACGATCGCCGTGACGTGGGCCCAGCGTGGTCCGTAGACGGTGACGGCCCACAGGGCGGCGAGCACCGCGACGTCCCCGGGCAGCAGCAGGGGCAGGCCGGAGAGCAGGTGGGCGAGGCCCACGGCGTACACGGCGACGACGGAGGCGACCGGGTGGGTACGTCGCCAGGCGAGGGGGACGACGAGGGCGAGCGACCAGGCCAGCACCGCGGGGCCCCGGCCGGCGCCGGACAGATCGGTGGCGCTGACCAGCACCGCCAGGGCGAGCGTCCCGGCACCGACGGCGTCGACCCCGAACCGGTGCCCCTCGAACCACCGGTTCACCCGTCCTGACCAGCCCATGGCCGCTAGCCTAGGCAGACGGAAGGCCGGGGACGTCCCCCCGGGGTCTGATCCGCGACGGTTCGTGACATGCCCCACGTCGGGCGATCTCACCGTCGTGTCCGACGTGCCGTGCCCAGGGGTAATGCCGCTAGCATGAGGGAATGACCCACGTACTGCTGGCCGAGGACGACCCGGCGATTGCCGAGCCTTTGGCGCGGGCCCTTTCTCGTGAGGGTTACGACGTCGTCGTGCAAGGAACAGGTCAAGGAGCGATCGACCACGCCGGAGACGCGGACATCGTCGTCCTCGACCTCGGCCTGCCGGACGTCGACGGGCTCGACGTCGCCCGCGAGATCCGGGGTCGGGGCCTGTCGACGCCGATCCTCGTGCTCACCGCACGCGCCGACGAGGTCGACCTCGTGGTCGGGCTCGACGCCGGCGCCGACGACTACGTGACCAAGCCGTTCCGGCTGGCCGAGCTGCTCGCGCGGGTGCGGGCGCTGCTGCGGCGGACCCACGGCGAGGCCGCCGAGGACGAGGAGATGCGTGCGCAGGACGTGCGCGTCGACGTGTCCGCGCACCGCGCGTTCCAGGGCGACCGGGAGCTGCACCTGACCACCAAGGAGTTCGACCTGCTCAAGGTCCTGGTGGCCAACGCCGGCTCCGTGGTCGTGCGGGACACGCTCATGCGGGACGTGTGGGGGTCCGACCCCGTCGGATCGACCAAGACCCTCGACATGCACGTGTCCTGGCTGCGGCGCAAGCTCGGCGACGACGCGAACGCGCCGCGGTACATCTCGACCGTCCGGGGGCTGGGGTTCCGGTTCGAGCTCGGTCAGCAGGTCTGAGGCGCCGTGCGTCGTCGCGTCCTCCAGGCGACGATCTCGGCGCTCGCCGTCGCCGTCCTCCTGCTGGGTGTCCCGCTGGGCATCTTCGGGGCGCGGTACGTCGTCGCCGGTGCCGAGCAGCGGATCTCCGACCGCGTCGACGCGTTCACGCTGACCGTCTCGCGCGCCGTCGAACGGGACGAGCGGCCCACGGACGACCAGCTGCAGCGTGCTGCCGAGGGGCGTGAGGGTGACCTGCCCGCCCGGGTGACCGTCAGCCTGCCCGGGGGCGAACAGCTCACCTACGGCGACGAGGCCTCCGACCCGGTGATCGTCAAGGCTCGCCAGACCGAGAGCGGACGCGCCTGGGTCTCGTTCGAGGTGTCCGCCAGCGGGGCCTACATCCAGGCCGCCCAGATGGTCGCGCTCGTGGTCGTCGCCGGAGTGGTGGCGATCGCGGCCGGGGTGGCGATGGCCGTCTGGCAGGCCAACCGGTTGTCGGCCCCGCTGGTCTACCTGGCGGCCTCGGCCGAGCAGCTCGGGTCCGGCCAGGTCCGGCCGAGCCTGGAACCGTCCGGGGTCGAGGAGATCGACCTCGTCGCGGCCGAGCTGGCCCGGTCCGGGGACCGGCTGGCCGGGCGCCTGGCGGCCGAGCGGCAGTTCACGCAGGACGCCTCCCACCAGCTGCGCACCCCGCTGACCGCGCTGTCGATGCGGCTGGAGGAGATCATGCTGACCTCTCGCGACGAGGAGGTCGTCGACGAGGCCCGGGTCTCGCTCGAACAGGTCGAACGGCTCGTCACGGTCGTCGACGACCTGCTCGCCACGTCACGCCGCTCCCAGGGCGGGACCACGGAGGCCGTCGTGCTCCTCGACGTCGTGCGCCAGCAGCACGAGGAGTGGGCGGACACGTTCGCCGGGGCGGGCCGTGAGCTGGTGATCGACGTCGCCGAGGACCACCGCGTGCTCGCCACGCCCGGGGCTCTCGCCCAGGTGATCGCCACCCTGCTGGAGAACTCCCTGAAGTACGGCGACGGCACCACGACGATCCGTTCCAAACCCTCCGGACCGAAGAACGCCGTGGCCCTCGAGGTCTCGGACCAGGGGCCCGGGGTCGACGACGAGATCGCCCCGCGGATCTTCGAGCGCGGGGCCTCCACCGGGGGCAGCACCGGTCTCGGCCTCGCGCTGGCGCGCGACCTCGTGGCCGCCGACGGCGGGCGCCTGGAGCTCGCGCAGCGCCGCCCGCCCGTCTTCCGGATCTTCCTCGCGGGCGTCCCGCGCACCCTCGACCCGCGGGTCGTCCTGCCACCGGGCACGACGATCTCGTCGCGCGGGCGCCGGCGCGGGTGGCTGCACCACGAGGAGGGCTGACGTCAGCCCTCGCCGCGGAACACCACCGTGCGGTACATGACGTAGCGGAAGATCATGCTGAGCACGAGCCCGACGCCGTTGGCGGCGACGTTGTCCGCCAGCGCCGAGTCCAGCCCCAGCACGTAGCGGGAGAAGGCCAGGCACCCGGCCGAGATGGCGACCCCGCCGACGTTGACCGCGGCGTACTCGACCAGCTCGCGGACCCGGCGCCGGGTGCGTCGGGCGGCGAACGTCCAGTACCGGTTGCCGATCCACGACACCAGGGTCGCGACCGCCGCGGCGATGACGCGGACCGTGACGGGCTTGTCGGCCAGGACGTCGACCGGACCGTGCAGCATGAGGTTGAACAGCGCGAGGTCGACCACGAACGCCAGGCCGCCCACGGTCCCGAAGCGCAGCAGCTCCACGCGACGCCGCCACATCAGCGTCACGAACCGGACCGGCCAGATCGACGGCCCGGGGGGCGCGGGTGCAGGGGCCGACGGGGACATGGCCGCCAGCCTATCGCCCGGGCGGGGACGGTATTCTCGTCGTCCGTGACTGCCGCCACCCCGCATCCCGCATCCCCGGTCGTCGCCGTCGTCGGCGGTGGCCAGCTGGCCCGCATGATGGCGCCCGCCGCCGCCGAGCTCGGCGTGCGGCTGCGCGTGCTCGTCGAGGACCCCTCGACCTCCGCCGCCCAGGTGGTCGTCGACGCCCCGGTGGGCGCGGCGTCCGACGACGCGGCGATCCGGGACCTGATCGCACCGGCCGACGGGCGCCCCGCCGCGGACGTGCTGACCTTCGAGCACGAGCACGTCCCGAACGCGCTCCTCGCCGACCTCATCGACCACGGGACCCCGGTGCGGCCGGGTCCGGAAGCCCTCGTGCACGCGCAGGACAAGATCGTGATGCGCCGTCGGCTCACCGCGCTCGGCGTGCCCTGCCCGCGGTGGACGGCTCTGCCGAGCGACCCCGCCGCGGCGCGCGAGGCGCTGGCGGGCTTCCTCGCCGGGACGGCCGACGGCGAGGCCGTGGTCAAGACCGCCCGGGGCGGCTACGACGGGAAGGGCGTGCGCGTGGTCCGCGGCGCCGAGGAGGCCGACGACTGGATCGCGGCGCACCTGGACGGCGGCCCCGAGCTGCTCGTCGAGGACAAGGTCCCCTTCACCCGCGAGCTCGCCGTGCTCGTCGCCCGGCGCCCCTCGGGCGAGATCCGGACCTGGCCCGTCGTGGAGTCGATCCAGCGCGACGGCGTCTGCGCCGAGGTGATCGCCCCGGCACCCGACCTGTCGGCCGGGGAGGCCGAGGAGGCCCGCGAGGTCGCGGTGCGGATCGCCGAGGGCCTGGACGTCACCGGCGTCTTCGCGGTGGAGATGTTCGAGACGACCGGGCCGGACGGTGCCCGGCACGTCCTGGTCAACGAGCTGGCGATGCGGCCCCACAACTCCGGGCACTGGACCATCGACGGATCCGTCACCAGCCAGTTCGCCCAGCACCTGCGCGCCGTCCTGGACCTGCCCCTGGGGTCGACCGCACCGGTCGCGCGCTGGACCGTCATGGCGAACGTGCTGGGATCCTCGCTCGAGCGGCTCACCGACGCCCTGCCCGCCGTGGGCGAGCGGGTCCCCGACGCCCACGTCAACCTGTACGGCAAGGGCGTCCGCCCGGGCCGCAAGCTGGGCCACGTCAACGTCTGCGGCGAGGACCTCGCCGAGGTCCGCCGTCGTGCCACCACCGCCGCCGCCCTGCTGCGCGGCGAGTCACCCGAGACCTCGCAGGAGGACTGATGAGCACCGCTCCCGCCGTCGGCATCGTCATGGGGTCGGACTCCGACTGGCCCGTCATGGAGGCAGCCGCCGACGCCCTGGCCGAGCTCGGCGTGGACTGCGAGGTCGACGTCGTCTCCGCCCACCGCATGCCGACCGAGATGATCGACTACGGCCGCACGGCCGCGGACCGGGGTCTGCGCGTGATCGTCGCCGGGGCCGGCGGTGCGGCCCACCTGCCGGGCATGCTCGCCGCGGTGACGCCGCTGCCGGTCATCGGCGTGCCGGTACCGCTCAAGCACCTCGACGGCATGGACTCGCTGCTGTCCATCGTGCAGATGCCCGCGGGCGTGCCGGTGGCCACGGTCTCGATCGGCGGCGCCCGCAACGCGGGTCTGCTCGCCGCGCAGATCCTCGGGGCCGGGACCGACGCGGAGTCGTTGGCCCTGCGGCAGCGGATGGTGGCCTTCCAGGACGAGCTGCGCGAGGTGGCGCGGGCCAAGGGCGACCGGCTGCGGGCCGCCCGCGGCTAGAGCCCGCCGACCGTGCTGCCGGGTTCGAGGTCGCCGTCGCGGACGTCGAGCCAGAACTGGTCGGCGTCGTCGGACAGCAGCACGGTGGAGCCGACGCCTCCGGGCTGGTAGTTCGGGCTCTCGATCGGCGGGGTGCCGGTGACGCCCTCCGGTCCCGTCGCCGCCCGGAAGGCCAGGGCGAGCCGCCCGAGGTCCACGATCCCCGTGTCCTCGTCGACGACCAGCGCGCCGGTGCCCGCGTCGACGAGCTGGACCTGGTCGAGCGGGTTGAGCAGCACGCCGGGCTGGACGGCGGTGTCGGCGACCGCACCGATGACCTGGCGCTGCCGTTCGGCCCGGCCGATGTCGCCCTTCGGGTCCGAGTAGCGCATCCGGGAGAACGCCAGCGCGGTGGCGCCGTCGGCCACGTGGCAGCCGGCCTCCCAGTCGAGCTCGCTGCGCTTGTCCTGGACGGATTCGTCGTAGCACAGCTCGACGCCGCCGACGGCGTCGACGATCTCCTCGAGGCTGCCGAACCCGACCTCGGCGTAGTGGTCGACGGTGAGGCCGGTCAGGCCCTCGACCGTCTCCACCAGCAGCGGCGGGCCGCCCCACGCGTAGGCGGCGTTGATCTTGTTGGCGCCCTCGCCCGGGATCTCCGCGTAGGTGTCCCGGGGGATCGAGATGAGGGAGGCGGGCCCGCTGCGGGGGGAGTGCAGCACCATGATCGTGTCGGTGCGGGCACCGGACGTCCCGTCGTCGACGCCCCCGGTCCCGCGGGCGTCGGACCCGGCGAGCAGATACGTGGTCCCCGGGGTCCCGGACGCGTCGGAGAGCGCCTCGGTGTGCTGGATCTTGCCGTTGGCCCAGACGAGCAGGCCGACCGGCCAGGCCAGGAGCAGCACGAGCACCGCGGCCAGGACGAGCATCGCGACGCGCCCCTTGCGCACGCGGAAGCCGTCGTCGCCGGAACCCGTGCGCGGCCCGGCGGGCGGGCCGGCGGGCGGCGGCGTGCGGCGCTGCGGGGCGGCGCCCGCGCGTACCGCGGAGGGCTGGCTCGAGCGCGCGGCCGGCGCGTGGGACGCCGGTCGCGCCGTGCGGCCGCCGCCCGGAGGGTAGGAGCGCGGTGCGCGGTCCGGCGTGGCGGAGCGTCGGTCGGGCGCCACGGGGATCTCGCGCGACGACTGGCGGCGGACGCGGGGTTCCCGGGGCTCCATCGGGACGGCGTCGTCGCGCCGACCGACCCGCCCGGTGGGGCGGGACGGTCGCTCGGAACCGCCGACCGAGATCGCGTCGTTGGTCGACGCCGGTCGCGAGCTGCGTCCCCCGGCGGGGGTGAAGCTCGGCGGGATACGTCGTTCGTCGGTCATGTCATCCCTCGCAGACCGCGGTCACGTCGGCCCCGGTGAAGGCTTCCTCGCGGGGGTCGCGGGTCTGGCCGGGGGATGGTTCGTCGCTCGGCGTCGCCGTCGATCCGTCGGACCCGTCGGCGCCGGAGTCCGTGGCCGACGTCGTCGTGACGTCGGACTCGGCGGCCGCGTCGCCCTCGGGCGTCCCGTCGGCCCCGCCGTCCGACGACCCGCCGTCCGACGACCCGCCGTCGCCGTCCCCCGCGGTGGAGCCCGACCCGTCGGCACCGGCGACGACCTCGCTCAGCGGACGGTCGTGCCGCAGGTCGTCCCACACGGAGGCAGCCTCCGCGTCGAGCACCACGTTGGCCGGGTTGTCCGGGTCGTAGTGCCACGGGACGGTCATGAAGGCGATGTTCCCAGGCCGCACCCCCCGCGCGCTGTACGCCAGCCCGGCGAGTCCTTGGACCGAGGCGAAGTTGCTGCTCATCGTCAGGGAACCCGTGGTCGCGCCGAGGAACTGCAGGAGTCGCGCCGAGTCGGTCAGCATGTTCTGCTCCAGCACCGTGCGCGCCAGCGCGGCCATCATCTCCTGCTGGCGGGCGATGCGTCCGATGTCGGAGCCGTCGCCCAGGCCCTGGCCCGTGCGTGCCCGGGCGTACTGCAGCGCCGTCTTGCCGTCCAGGTTCTGCACGCCCGCCGACAGGACCAGGTTGTCCGCCTTGGGTGCGTCGATGTCGTTCGGGATGCACATCTCGACACCGCCCAGCGCGTCGATCATGTTCCGGAAGCCGGAGAAGTCGACCACCACGAATCCGTCCATGCGGACGTCGGAGATCGTCTCGACGGTCTTCATCGTGCACAGCGCGCCGGACTCGACGTCATGGCCGTAGTCGTACCCCTGGGAGAACGCCGCGTTGAACTTCACCCCGTACAGCGGGGGTGTCTCGCCACCCGACGACGTCGGGCAGGAGGGGATGTCGGTCGTGGTGTCCCGCGGGATCGACATCAGCTCCACCCGGGACCGGTCCGCCGCCAGGTGCATGATCATCGTCGTGTCGGCCCGAGCACCCTCGGTGCCGTCGTCGTTCCCGTTGTTCCCCTCGCGCGAGTCGGAGCCGAGCAGGAGGATGTTGAGCGGCGCGCCGGCGTTGGGGTCGTCGGGGACGACCTTCTCCGGACGGTCCTCGCCCAGCGCGGCGTCGGCGTCGATGGCGGCGATGTTCCCGCTGAGCGTGACGGCGGCCGTCGCGGCGCCGACACCCACGAAGGCGAGCACGGCCGTCATGACCAGCGCGCCGAGGCGCAGGATGGACGTGCCCTGCTGCGTGCGGGCGTGCGCCGGCCCGGTCGCGGAGCCGTCTCGCGGTGCGATGTGGCGGGCAGGCGGGTAGGTCACGAAAGGCGAGCATAGATGCCACGGGCCACATCTCTGCGTCAGCGGACCGCCGTTCCCGTAGAAATCCTGTGAGGGTTAGAGCGGTGGACCCTCCGGCAGCTGCCGTTTCGTGACCTTGAGGATCACGTGGACCGGTGGCTTGACGCCGTCGTTGAGGTCCTCGGCGCGGGCCCGGGAGACGGGACGCAGCACGCCGTCCCGGAGGACGTAGAGCTGGCTCTGCTTCCGGACCCGCACCACGACGAGCTCGGGCCAGCCGGGGAGCCGGGGGACGGAGAGCATCAGTGCCTTGCTCCAGTGCTGGGTCACGGCCGAGGCGCGGACGTTGCCGGTGCCGTCGATGCGCACGAGGCCTTGTCGTGACACGAGGAACTCGCGTCCGTTCCTGCGGACCACCACTCCGGTGGTGGGCGGGACCCGGGGCATCAACGACACGCTCGGCCCGTCGAGCCGTGCGGTGTCGAGCTCGCCCAGCGGGGTTCGCCGGTACAGCGGGTTGTTGAGGTAGCCGTGCTTGCGGCCACCCACCACGAGGCGTTTCCGCCCGGTGTCCCGGTTCACGACCACCACGGCCGACCGCACCACGGGCGACCCGTAGGACAGCCGGTCGATCGCGCTGAACGCCATCCGCACGACCGGTGTCTCCTTGTTGATGCGACGCAGGGACTCCATGTCGAAGGCCTCACGCTTCGTGCCGTCCACGATGCGGTAGAGCCGACCGTCCGTGGTGCGGACCGTCTGCTGCAGCCGGCCACCCGGCTCGAGGGCGTTCGACTGAGCCCAGGTGACGGGTATCGCCTTCCTGCAGGAGGCTCCGTACTCACGCACGATCGAGCAGCCGCCGACGTGCTTCCGGCCTTGCTCGACCAGGGCGAAGGTCCCGTTCGGACGCTCGACGAAGGTTCCGTCGGGCACGTCGAGGGCTGCGGCCGCTTCCTGGATGGCGGCCGCACGGCGCCGGATCTCGCCCAGCTTCTCGTACAGGGTCCTGCCCGGACAGGCCGTGTAGCCGACGTCCCGATGGCCGAAGACGTGGGCGAGGGGTGTGCCGTCGACCGTGGTCGAACCGTCGGCAGGCACGCCGTGCAGCGCGAGCTTCCAGGCCAGGAGGTCCACGACGGCGCCGACGGCGGCGTTCGACACGGTCGCCGACTCGTAGTTGCCGAGGACGCTGACACCGGTGGAGACGCTGTTGTACCCCTGGGCGTGGGCGCCGATCGTCTGCGCGGTGATCCCGCCGGCCCGTCCTTCCCACAGCCGGCCGAACTTGTCGACGACGAAGTTGTAGCCGATGTCTCCCCAGCCACGCGTCTGGGCGTGGTAGGCGTAGATCCCGCGGATGATCCCGGGGACCTGACCCTCGGAGTACGAGTTCGTGCCGGCGGTGTGGTGGACGGCGGCCGCGCGGACGTCGCCCTGCCGCGGTGTCCAGCTCATGATCGACTCGTCGGCCCCCCAGGCGGCGCGTGACGCGATCGTGGGGCGATCCGGGACCGGTACCGCGGCGACGGCGGCACCGTGCGGCGAGGTCGCCGACGGCGGTACGGGCACGTCGTCGTCGGCCGGCGACGTCCCCGGATCGACGACGGAGAGCTCCAGGTCGCGCACGGACCCGGCCGCCGGGCCGGTCACGCGGGCCTGCACCTGCGCGACGTCACCGACGACGACCGGTTCCGTCCCGTCCAGCGTGCCCTGCGGCGACGGCTCGACGGCGACGTGCTCCCAGGGTCCCCAGCCGGTGTCGCCGTCGGAGGTGGCACCGGCCGTCCGGGAGGTGCGGACCTCGACGTCGAGGGCCCGGGCGGCGACACCGCCGGTCCAGGTCACGCCCACGACCCCGAACCCGGTGACGTCCGCGGTGGCCAGGAGCGCGTCGCCGGCGGCTCCGGTGTCTCCCGAGGTGTCGTGCGCCCCGCCGCCCCGGCGCTCTGCGCCGCGGGGATCCGGCACGAACGCCGTCCGTTCGGTCGTCGCCCGGACCGGTTCCGGTCGGCTGTCGGGTGCCGCCCCGAGAGGTCCTGCCGCCCCGGACGCCGTCGGCGTCCCGCTGTCGGGGGCGGAGGGCACCGCCTGAGCGCCGGGGACGGCGACCAGTGAGAACGTCAGCAGGCCGACGAGGGCGGTCGTCAACGACCTCCACCCGGCGCGTGCGGCGTGGGTCACCCGAGGAACGCTACGAGCGCCCCTGGGCACCCGCACGCCCGACGCGGCCGTCCGGCGCCTCGACCAGCAAGTTTCACCCGCACCCGCCGGCCGCCGAGTGTTCACGCAGCGGCCATCCCTGACGCCTGGGGGTGCGCGGGTCCGCGACCTAGACTCGCAGGCATGCGGGTCTCCGTGGTGGGTCTGGGGTATCTGGGTGCCGTGCACGCGGCGTCCATGGCGTCGTTGGGCCACGAGGTCGTGGGGGTCGACGTGGACGTCGCGCGGGTGGAGTCGTTGGCGCTGGGCAAGTCGCCGTTCTTCGAGCCGGGGTTCGACGAGCTGCTGGCGCGGGCGGTGGGTGCCGGGCGGCTGTCGGTGACGTCGGACGTGGCGGCGGTGGCTGGTGCGCGGGTGCACTTCGTGTGCGTGGGCACGCCGCAGGCGGCGGGCTCGGGGGCGGCGGACCTGTCGTTCGTGGAGGCGGCGGTGTCCTCGTTGGTGCCGCACCTGGGCCCGGGTGAGGTGGTGGTGGGCAAGTCGACGGTGCCGGTCGGGACGGCGGCGCGGCTGGCCGCCCGGGTCGAGGCGGTGGGGGCCACGCTGGTGTGGAACCCGGAGTTCCTGCGCGAGGGGTTCGCGGTGGCGGACACGTTGCACCCGGACCGGATCGTGTACGGGGTGCCCGACGGTGAGGCCGGCCGGCGGGCGGCCGGGCTGCTGGACGAGGTGTACGCGGCGCCGTTGGCCGAGGGGACCCCGCAGGTGGTGACGGACTACGCGACCGCCGAGCTGGTCAAGGTCGCGGCGAACTCGTTCCTGGCCACGAAGATCTCGTTCATCAACGCGATGGCCGAGCTGTGCGAGGTCGCCGGGGGCGACGTGACGCGGCTGGCGGACGCGATCGGGCACGACCAGCGCATCGGGCGCAAGTTCCTCAACGCCGGGCTCGGTTTCGGCGGGGGGTGCCTGCCCAAGGACATCCGGGCGTTCATGGCCCGCGCGGACGAGCTCGGCGCGGGCGAGGCGGTGGCATTCCTGGGCGAGGTCGACGCGATCAACACCCGGCGGCGGGCACGCATGGTCGAGCTGGCCGTCGAGGTCCTCGGCGGGGACGTGGCCGGGGCGCGGGTGGCGGTGCTGGGGGCGGCGTTCAAGCCCGACAGCGACGACGTGCGCGACTCGCCGGCCCTGGACGTGGCCGCACGGCTGGACGGGCTCGGCGGTCACGTGGTGGTCCACGACCCGCAGGCGATCGACAACGCCCGCCGCAAGGAACCCTCCCTGGCCTACGAGCGCGACCTCGAGGCGGCGCTGACCGGCGCGGACGTGGTGCTGGTGCTGACCGAGTGGCGCCACTACCGCGACCTGGACCCCGCCCGCGCCGCCGCCCTGGTGGCCCGTCCCCAGGTCCTGGACGGCCGCGGCGCCCTGGACCGCGAGGCCTGGCAGGCCGCCGGCTGGACCTACCGCGCCCTCGGCCGTCCCTGAGTCAGGCCCGCGTGATCTGCTCGGTGGCCACGAGCCGCTCGAGCCGTTCGGGGTCGCCGTCCAGGGCCTGCGCCGTCGCGGCCGAGGTCAGGACGACCGAACCCCCTGCCGCCCACACGGCGAGGACCTGGGCGAGGACCTCGGCGACCGCCCCGGTCCCGCGGACCAGGACGCGCCCGGCATCGGCGTCGGTGGTCGGTACGGGCTCGCCGCCGGCCAGCGCGGTCAGCGGGGTGCCCGCACCGGCCGCCGGGTCGACGACGATGGCGTCGCCGTAGGTCATGACCGCCCCCGCGGCGTCGACGGCGCCGGGCGGGAGCTCACCCTCGAAGCGACGGGCGAGGGCCGGCAGCGCGACGGCGACGAGCTGGTCGGTCCCGGTCCACGCGTCGGGGCGGGAGCTGACGACCACGTCCGCGTCCGCGTGGTCCGGAGAGTCCGCGGCCGGGTCGAGCAGCGCCACGTCCGCCCCGCACCGGGCGGCGGCCAGGGCCCAGACGACCTGCCGCCAGCCGACGGGCAGGTCGACGACGACGTCGCTGCCCGGCTCGGTGTCGAACTCCTCGACGAGCAGGTTGACGGTCTTGGCGACCCAGTTGTCCACCACGGCGCCGGACAGCTCGATCCGTTCGCCGTCGTCGCCGTACCAGGTCAGGGCGGGCCGTCCGCCGAGGGCGGTGAGTCGGGCGAGGAGGCCGGTCGCGGTGGTGTCTGGGGTGGTCACCGGACCACCCTACGAGGTGTCCAGGAACCTCAGAGGTACCTCAACGGGACCTCAGTGCCGTGTGAACACGTCATGGAATTGCGCCACCTAGCACATTTCGGCTTGACGACCCGAGATGACACGCGTGTAATTCCAGGTATGCAGTTTCTTCGAGGACGGCATGGAGGGGCACGCCATGTGGAATTTGCTCGACGGGGACCAGGGGGCCTTCCCGTCTGACATCGGTCAGGAGACGGATCGGGTCGCCCCGGTCCTCCCGCTCTTCGGCGGCGACGACGTCGTCGAGGAGGAAACCCTGCTCGGGTGGCAGGAACGAGCCCTGTGCGCCCAGACGGACCCGGAAGCCTTCTTCCCGGAGAAGGGCGGGTCCACCCGCGAGGCGAAGAAGGTCTGCGCCTCGTGCGAGGTCCGGTCGGAATGCCTGGACTACGCGCTCGAGAACGACGAGCGCTTCGGCATCTGGGGCGGGCTCTCGGAGCGCGAACGGCGAAAGCTCAAGCGGCGCGCCGTCTGACCGATATCCCACACGCCGGGGTCGGGGCGCCGCATCATGGCGCTCAGGATGACTGCACCGCACCTGACCCGGACACCTGACGGGGCCGCGCGCGACGACGTGGCCCCCGGGTCGGTGACGGGCGTGCCGGCCCGGCAGTCCGTGACCGTGGCGGCCGTCGTCGTCACCCGCGGACGCACCCCCTTCCTCCCGGCCACCCTCGACGCGGTGGCCGCGCAGGTCCGGGAGCCCCAGGACGTCGTCGTCGTCGACGTCGACGCCGCCCCCTCCACCGGACAGCATCCCGACCTGCGCCTCGGGGACCGGCAGTACGTCGGGGCGTCCGGCTCGCGCACCCTCGGCGAGGCCGTCGACCGGGCCCTGACCGCGCTGGGTCTGGAGAGCACGACCTGGTTGTGGATCCTCCACGACGACTCGGCGCCCGCCCCCGACGCCCTGGCGGCCCTGCTGCGCGCCGTCGAGCACTCGTCGGCGGTCGCGGTCGCGGGCTGCAAGCAACGGCGGTGGCCCCTGGACGACGACGGCCACCCGCTGCCCCCGGACCCCGACCGGCCCGGTGTCCTGGTCGAGGTCGGCTACACCGTCTCGCCGCTCGGCCGTCGGATGACCGGGATCGACGACTCGGAGATCGACCAGGGCCAGCACGACGCCCGCGAGGACGTCCTCGCCGTCGGCCTGGCCGGGGCGCTCGTGCGGCGGACGGTGTGGACCGACCTCGGCGGCACCGACCCGGAGCTCGGCCGGTTCGGCGACAGCCTCGATCTGTGCCGCCGCGCGCGACTCGCCGGGCACCGTGTCGTCGTGGTCCCGGACGCCGTCGTCCATCACGCACAGGCGTCGCTGCGCGGCCTGCGGGGGTCCCGCGGTCACCGGCACCGCGGGCGCCGGTCCGCCTCCGCCTACGCGCGGCGGCGCAGCCAGCTGTACACCCGGCTCGTCGGTGTCCCCCTGCCGGTGCTCCCGCTGGCCATGGTCGCCATGATCGTGTGGGCGCCCGTCGCCGCGGCCTACCGGCTGGCCCTCACCCGTCCGGGGCAGGCGCGCGACGAGCTCCTCGCCCCGGTGGCGACGGTGCTGCGGCTGGTCCCGCTGACCAGGGGCAGACGGCGTGCCGCCCGCACGCGTCGGATGCCGCGGCGGGTCCTGCGCCCGCTGCAGGCGGGCTGGCGCGACGTCGTCGCCCGCCGTCGGGACGCCCGTCTCACCCGGGCCGAGGCGCACCGGACCCGGCGGGCGGTCACCGACCTCGAACGTGCCGAGCTGACGGCCCTGGCCCGACGCCGCCGGACGGGCCTGTCGGTCGTGCTGGTGAGCACGGCACTGCTGGCCCTGGCCGCGTTCGGGTCCTGGCAGGGCGTGCTCGCCGACGGCGGGCGCGTCGTCGGGGGTGCGCTGCTCCCCGCCCCCGCCGCCCTGGGCGAGGTGGCCGACGCGGCGACCTCCGGATGGGTGCAGGACGGTCTCGGCACCGGGGCGCCGGCGGACCCGTGGCTGGGGGTGCTGGTGATCCTCACCGCCCTGGTCGGCGGTGCCGCACAGACGGCGGTCAACGCGCTCGTCCTGGCGGCGCTGCCGTTGGCCGCGCTCGGCGCCTGGTGCGGGTCCGGAGCGGTCAGCCGGTCCGTGTGGGCGCGGGTCGCGGCGGCGCTCGTGTGGACGGCATGGCCCGGTTTCCTCGAGTCCCTCACCACGGGTCGTCTCGGCGCGGTGCTCGCCCACCTGGCCCTGCCGTGGCTGCTCCTGGCGGTGCTGCGTGCGCTCGGCCGCCAGGCCCGCGACGACGTCGGCCCCCCGGCGGCGCCCCGGGGGTCGCTCGGTGCGGCCGCGGCGGCCGGCCTGCTGCTGGGCGTCGTCGTCGCCGGTGCCCCGGCGCTCGCTGCGGTCGCCCTGCTCACCGGCGTGGTGGGACTGGTCGTCGCCCGGACGCACTGGCGTCGCGTCCTGGTCGTGCTGCTCCCCGCGGTCGTCCTCGCGCTGCCCTTCTGGTGGCACGCCGTCGCCACCTGGACCACCGGCGGATGGCGTCCGCTGCTGGCCTCCGTCGGGACGCCGACGCCTGCCGGGGCCGTCGACGGTCTCACCCTGCTGCTGGGCCACCCGACCCCGCCGCAGCCGTGGGCGGCCGGGCTCGACCTGCCGTGGCAGCCCTTCCAGGAGGCCGGGCCGTGGGTGCTCGGGACCGGGCTCCTGGCGCTCGCGGCCGCCGGACTCCTCCTGGGTCGCCACCGCCGCGCGGCGGTGCTCGCCGTCGGTGTCGCCGTCCTCGGACTCCTGCTGGCCCTCGTCGCGAGCGGGACGGTCGTGGCCGCCGACGACGCGGGCGGCGCGGTGCACGGCTGGGCGGCGCCCGGACTCTCCGTGGTGCTGCTCGGGCTCGGGGTCGCCGCGCTGACCGCCGTCCCGGAGCCCGGGACCCGTCGTCCGGTGCGCCTGCTCACGGGCACGCTGGCGGTCGTCGCCCTGCTCGTCCCGGTCCTCGGGCTCGGCGCCTGGTGGTACGACGACGCCCGGGGCGCCGCCGTCGGCGAGCTGCGGGCCGCCGCGGCCGGGGTGGTCCCGGCGGTCGGGCAGGAGCTCCAGGCCGCCCCCCGGTCGGCACGCGTCCTGCAGGTCGACCGGGTCGACGGGGTGGTGGAGTACACGCTGCTCCGTCGCGACGGCTCGAGCATGCTCGACTCCTCGGTCGTCGTGCGGGCCCGTGAGGCCGGTCTCGTGCCGGGTCGGGAGCGGCCGGACGTCGCCGCGCTCGACACGCTCACCGCCCAGGTGGCCGCGGGCCGGAGCCCCGAGCTGGCGGACCGGTTGTCCGCTCTCGGTGTGGGCGCCGTCCAGGTGCCTCCCGACGGCGACCCCGAGCTCGTCACGACCCTCGACCTCGTGCCGGGTCTGAGCCGCGTGACGGAGAGCTCCGTGCTCCTGTGGCGCGTCGACCCCGCGGGGCCGCGCCCCGCCTGGGCCACCGTGCTGCGCACGGCCCCGGAGGACGGACGGGCCTCCGCCCCCGTGCGCACCCTCGACAGCGACGGCCGCACCGTGGACGACGTCGTGGGGACCGGCGACCCGGACCGCGTCCTGGTCCTCGCGGAGTCCGCCGGTGCCGGATGGCGCGCGGACGTCGACGGGCGGCGGCTGCCGGCGACCGAGGTCGACGGTCGGCAGGCCTTCGTGCTCGGGGCGGACGCCGGTGAGGTCCACGTCGGGTACGCCGCGCCGTCACGGCCGCCCTGGTTCGCGCTGTGCGGCCTGGTGCTGGTGGTCTACGTGCTGCTGGCCCTGCCGCTGTCCCGGCGGAGGAACCGATGAGGGCCGCCCCGACCCTGCGCCGCGTGGGCCTGGTCGTCTCCGGCACGCTCGTCGCCGCAGCGCTCGTCGCGACCGCGGCGGTCGGCGAGCAGTGGACGCAGCGGTGGACGGCCGCGGACGAGGTGGCGGTCGCCGCGGCCACGCGCCAGGTCGAGGTGCGGCCGCCGACGTCCGTGGCCGTGTGTCCGCGCCCGGTGCGCCTGCCCGCCGGCTCCGACGTGGGGGACGACCAGTTCGGGGCCGCCCCGGTCGAGAGCCGCTCGGCCGTGGCGGCCGCCGTCGAGGGTGCGGCCGGGACGCCGCTCCTCGCGCGTCTCGACGGCACGCGGGCACGGGGGATCACGGCGGGTCCGGCGGTGGACGTGCTGTCCGAGCAGGTCCGGGGCGTCCGGGTGCTCCGGGCCGAGCCGCGGGCCGGTGCACCGCTGCGCGTCGCGGCGGCCCTCGCGGGGAGCACCGCCGCGGGCGACCTGCGGGGGCTGGCGGCCGCGTCGTGCCGTGCTCCGGCGACGGACCACTGGCTGGTGGGCGGCGGCAGCGAGGTCGGCCGGACCGCACTGCTCACGGTGCAGAACCCGAGCGTGGAGCCGGCCGCCGTGAGCCTGGAGGTGTACGGGCCGAACGGCCCGGTGTCGATCGGCGGTCAGGGTGCGTTCACGGTGGCGCCGGGGGAGCAGGAGGTGCTCCGGCTCGACTCGCTCGCACCCGAGCAGCGCCGCCTCGCCGTCCACGTCCGTGCCGCCGGCGCCCGGGTGACGGCCTCGTGGCAGACCCAGGGCATCGACGGGCTCGTACCGACCGGTGTCGACCTGCTGGAGCCGGGCGACTCGCCGGCCCGGGTGATGGTGGCCAGCGGGGTGGTCGGCCGGGGCGAGGCTCCTGACGCGCCGCAGGCGGCCGCCCTGTGGCTCCTGGCCCCCGACGGCCGGCCCGGTGTCGCCCGGGTCAGCGTGTACGGGCCGGAGGGCCGGGTGACGCTGCGCGGCGCCGAGGTCGTCGACCTGGCCGTGGGCGCGGTGACGTCGGTGCCGTTGGGAGGCCTCGAGCCCGGGACGTACACGGTCGTCGTCGACGCCGACGTCCCGGTGGTCGGGGCGGCCCGCTTCGCGCTGCCCGGGGAGCAGCCGGAGGACTCGGTCGTGGACGGCACCCCCTACGACGTGGCGTGGAACGCGGGGCGGTCGTTGCCGGCGGGACCCGTCGACGCGGGGCAGGTCGGCCTCCCGGCCGTGGCCCAGGGGGCGACCGTGGTGCTGTCGGCCGTCCCGGCGGACCGTTCCCCGGACGTGGATCCCTCGGGAGTCGTGCCCGTGCGCCTGCGGGGTGTGGCGGCCGACGGGAGCCTGACCGGCGAGGAACAGGTCGAGGTCCCGGTCGGGGGGACCGTCGAGGTCCCCGCGGACGACGTGGCGGCCGAGGTCGCGGTCGTCGTCGACCCCGCGTCGTCCGACGACGGCGCGGCCCCCGCCGCGCGGGTGGTCTGGTCCGTGCGCCTCACGGCGTCCGACGGGACCGGCACGGACGGCTCGCTGGTGGCCACCCTCGACCCGACGGCGTCCGCCGAGACGGACGGCCTGGAGGAGGTCCGCCGCGTCGACGTGCCGTGACGACCGGTGCGGGTCAGCGCTCGCCGAACCGCGGGTCGATCTCCTCCGGCGTCCGCGCCAGCAGGTGCGCCACCTGCTCCACGACGACGTCGTGCACCAGCTCGGCGAGGTCCTCCGGGTCCGTCGAGCGGGTCTCCACCGGCCGGCGGTAGATCACGATCCGTGCCGGCCGGCCCGACGCCGCGGGGAAGACCCGCCCGAGCGGCACGCCGGACGACTCCCAGGGAGCGGGGTCGGAGGGCGGCACGTCCTCGACGCCGAGCTCCGCACCGGCCACGGCCGGCCACCGGCGCTCGATGGACTCGAGCGACGCGAGGACGGCGTCGTCGAACCGCTCGGCGCGGGAGCGGTGGGCGGGCAGGTCGGCGGGTATCAGAGGACCCCGAGGTCCCCGCCCGCGCCGGTCCCGGCGACGCGGTCCTGACCCCGGTGCGGTGAGGTTCACGCTCCGAGACTATCGACCGACGGCGCGCCTGGAGCGCAGGTCCGTGCGCGGCACGTATTCTCCGTGGGTGAGATCGGTGAGGCAGTGCTCGCGGACAGCATGCACGCAGGCGGCGGTGGCGACCCTCACCTACGTGTACGCGGACTCGACCGCGGTGCTGGGGCCGCTCGCGCAGCGTGCCGAACCGCACAGTTACGACCTGTGCGCCCAGCACGCGGAGCGCCTCACCGCGCCGCGCGGCTGGGAGGTCGTGCGGCTGCAGCCCGAGTTCCACACGCCGGCCCCCTCCAAGGACGACCTCTCGGCGCTGGCCGAGGCCGTGCGGGAGGCCGGACGGGGCGGCCGGGCCACCCGGACGCCGGTGTCCGCGGAGCCGGCGACCGTGACCGAGACGGCGCGCCGTGGCCACCTCCGGGTGCTCCGGGCGGAGTCCGACGGCGGGCCGGCCGCGGGCGTCTGAACCGGTCAGGGCACCCAGGCGCAGACGACGTGCCCCGCCCCGGTCACCGAGAGGGTCCCGGCGTCGTGGGGGACGAAGACCGACGCCCCGTGGGACAGCCGGAGCGGCTCCGCTCCGGAACCCCCGGCGGTGAGCTCCACCGAACCGTCCAGGCAGAGCACGATCCGTGGGCCCGAGGTCGGGAGGTCGACCGCCTCGGAGGGGTCGACGTCCGCCGTCGTCAGGGCGAACTCCGGCACCGGTGCGCGGTAGGTCACCACCTGTCCCCGGCTGCCCGACGTGGTGATCTCCGGGGTCGCGGGGCGGCGCGGCGCGAACGACGCGCACTCCAGCAACGCCTCGACGTCCACGTGCTTGCTGGTCAGCCCGGCGCGGAGCACGTTGTCGCTGGACGCCATCACCTCCACGGCCACGCCGGACAGGTAGGCGTGCACCTCGCCCGGAGGCAGGTAGAGCGCCTCACCGGGGTCGAGCGTCACCCGGTTGAGCAGCAGGGAGGCGATCACCCCGGGATCGCCCGGGTGCTCCGCGGAGAGCGCCACCACGGTCGCGTCGGCACGCTCCGACGGTGACCCGGCCTCCAGGCGGGCGCGGACGGCCGCGACGGTCTCGTCCACGGCCTGACGGCAGGACGCCGCGCCGCGGCTCGAGAGCAGGGCCGAGAAGGCCGCCCGCACACCGGTCGCCGACCGGTCGGCACGGAGCGCCGACCGGACCTCCTCCACGAGCGGGCCCGGGAGCCCCTCCAGGAGCGCCAGGGTGCTGCGTGGGGTGCGGAACCCTGCGAGGCCGTCGAACTCCGTGAGCGCCACGACCATCTCCGGCTTGTGCTGGTCGTCGTGGAAGGAGCGTTCGGGGGCGTCGACCGGGATCCCGAGACGGTTCTCCCGGTGGAACCCGGCCCGGGCCAGGTGCGGCCGCGGGTGGACCTGCAGGGAGAGCGACCTGTCGGCGGCGAGCACCTTGAGCAGGTAGGGCAGGCGCGGGCCGAAGCGGTCGGCGACCCGGTCGCCCAGGACGGCCGACGGGTCGGCGCGCACGATCTCGTGCAGCGGGACCCCTGCCGACGTGCTGGGTGCGCTGCGGTGGGCGCCCAGCCAGAGCTCGGCGACGGGGAGGCCGTCGACCGGGAGGTCGAGCAACGTGGGGATGCGCGTCGGGGATCCCCAGTCGTAGCGCTGCACGGGGTTCGCGAGCGGGTGCAGCACGGTCACGGACCCACCCAACCACACTCGTCGTCGTGCCGGACGCCCGTCCTCCGCGCCGTAGGCTGGGCGGGTGACGACGGACCTGACGAAGATCGTGAAGGCCTACGACGTGCGGGGGCTGGTGCCCGCGGAGCTGTCGCCGCGGGTGGCGTGGGCCCTGGGGCTGGCCTTCGCCGAGGTCGTGGCGGTGCCCGACGGGGCGGCGCGGGTGGTGGTCGGCCGGGACATGCGTGACACCGGCCCCGCGCTGGCCCGGGAGTTCGCCGCGGGCGTGACGTCTCGCGGCGTGGACGTGGTCGACGTGGGTCTGTGCTCGACCGACGGGCTGTACTTCGCCTCGGGCAGCCTGCAGGCGCCGGGGGTGATGTTCACCGCCTCGCACAACCCCGCCGAGTACAACGGGATCAAGATGTGCCGGGCCGGGGCGCGGCCCGTGGGGCAGGACACCGGCCTCGCGCAGATCCGCGACCGGGCCCAGCAGATCCTCGACGGCGCCGAGCCGGAGGTCGCCGGCACGCCGGGCGAGGTCGTCGAGCAGGACGTCCTGGGCGACTACGCCGCCTTCCTGCGCTCGCTGGTGGACCTGTCGGACCTGCGGCCGCTGAAGGTCGTGGTCGACGCCGGCAACGGCATGGCCGGGCTGACGGTGCCCGCCGTCCTGGGTGACGCCGCCGGGCTCCCCGGCCTGCCGCTGGAGGTGGTGCCGCTGTACTTCGAGCTGGACGGCACGTTCCCGCACCACGAGGCCAACCCGCTGGAGCCGGCGAACCTGGCCGACCTGCAGCGCGCCGTGGTGTCCCACGGCGCCGACCTGGGCCTGGCCTTCGACGGGGACGCCGACCGCTGCTTCGTCGTCGACGAGACCGGCGCGGCCGTCTCCCCGAGCGCGATCACCGCCCTGGTCGGGATGCGCGAGATCGCCCGCGAGCAGGCCGCCGGACGGCCCGCGACGGTCATCGCCAACCTCATCACCTCCCGGGCGGTGACCGACCTGCTCGGCGAGAGCGCCACCGTGGTGCGCACCCGGGTGGGCCACTCGTTCATCAAGCAGACGATGGCCGAGCACTCGGCGATCTTCGGAGGCGAGCACTCCGCCCACTACTACTTCCGCGACTTCTGGTTCGCCGACACCGGCATGCTGGCCGCGCTGCACGTGCTGGCAGCCCTCGGCTCGCAGCCCCACCCCGCCGGCGCGCTGGCCGACATGTACACCCCGTACAGCGCGTCGGGGGAGATCAACTCGCGGGTCACCGATCCGGGTGCGACCACCGAGCGGGTGCGCGACGCCTACGAGCGCGCCTACCCCGAGGCCGTCGTGGACACCCTCGACGGCCTGACCGTCACCCACTGGGACGACCAGCACCCCAAGTGGTGGTTCAACCTGCGCGCGTCCAACACCGAACCCCTGCTGCGCCTCAACGTCGAGGCCGCCGACCACGACATCATGACCAAGCTCCGGGACGACGTCCTGTCCCTCGTGCACGAGGAGGCCCTGTGAACGACCAGACCCCGTGGATGGACCCGTGGGTGCGCAGCGTGCTGCGCTGTCCCGTGACCGGGGCCGAGCTCGTCGACGCCGTCGGACCGGACGGCGCCCCGGAGCTGCGCTCGACCGACCCGGACCGCCCGCTGGCCTACCCCGTCCGCGACGGCATCCCGGTCCTGCTGGAGAGCGAGGCGCGCGAGGTCCGTCCCGGTCAGTAGCCGCGGATCCCGGTGATCCACGCGGCGGGCAGGTTGCCGGCCGTGGTCGCCCGGCCGATCCACCGGCGCATCTGATCGGCCTTTCCCGAGATCGTCGACGTCGTGCCGTGGAGGTTCGTCGCGGTGATCGAGCGCATCTGACCGCTGCTCCAACGTGCCGTGACGTCCACCGAGACCACCGTGGGCAGGCCGAAGAGCTTGCTGGCGGAGGCCTGGGTGAGGGTACGGGTCCACGACGAGTACGAGTTCCCCGGGGCTCGCAGGCTGTAGGGATCGGATACCGACCTCTCGTACGGGACCACCGACGACCAGACGTCCTCGGAGTTCGCGGTCCGGCCACCGCTGGAGGAGAAGTAGTGGGCCGCCACGGGCTTGCCGTCGTGCTCCAGCACGCGCCCCTCCATCGTCGACGAGCTCGTCCGGTCGACCGCGGTCTTCCAGATCGTCCCGTAGTAGCCGTTCGTGCCCTCGTTCTCCTTCTTCCAGCCGGTGAAGTTCTGGTCCCGGACGTCGTCGACGACGTGGCACCGGCACAGGTTCTTGTTCGTCCGCTGGGAGAGCGCATAGGACCGCGCCGTGATCGCCTGCGCCCGCAGGGCGCGCTCGCCGCCGGAGGCACCCCACGAGGACGGCATCTCGGCGATGCCGTACAGGTACTCGGTGTTGAGCCGGACGTCGTTGGTGAGGTTGGGGATCCCTTCCCTGACGGTCGTGGTCAGCCGTCCGTGCCGGTAGGCGCCGTGCGCACCCACGACGGTCGCCACGGCCGGCGTGCCCGCCGGCCGGTAGTAGCGGGTGCCCGACCAGTAGATGCGGACGACCTTGGCCCAGTAGGCGGCGCCACGGGTCCACACCTTGACCTTCCCGGTACTGGTGGCCTTGATCGCCAGGGTCGTCGCTCCGCTGCCTGCCACCAGGGTGTCGCCGCGGCCGTCCCGTACCCGCCACGAACCGGAGTCGATGGACACCCACGTCTTGACGCCGGTGTCGCCGTAGCCCTGGTACCCGTAGGGGTCAGGCCCGTAGACCTGGACGCGGATCGCGCCGGGCACGTCGCGGTACGGGGTCCCGACACCCGTGTAGTAGTGCTTGAGGATGCCGGTCGCCGTGCGGCCCTCACGAGCCATCTGGTACGCACCGAACTGGGGCATCCCGACGCCGTGCCCGTACCCGCTGCCCTCGAGCCGGAACGCGTCGGGTGCCGCCGACACGGCCTCGGACTGTTCCGTGACGGGTTCGGCCGCGACCGTCGGACCCGCGACCGACGCCGCGACCAGGGCAGCGGTCGTGACCGCCACCAGAGCCTGGTGGAACCGAGTCCTGCGGTGCATCGTCCTGACCCTCCGCGCGATGTTCTCATTCTACTGTGGCGCAGGTCACTCGACGAGGCATCCCGGACCGGTCCGTCCGCGCCGGCGTCGTCCCGGGTCACCGCGCGGGCGGCCGCCGGGCCGTCGTCTACGATGGTCCGGACCTCGCGGCCCGCGAGCGACGTACGGAGGGAGTGGCGTGAGGACTGCGCTGATCGGCTACACCGGATTCATCGGGTCGAACCTCGCGGCAGAGTTCGCGTTCGACGATCTGTACAACACCTCGAACATCGATGACATCCGTGGTCAGGAGTACGACCTCGTCGTCACCGCGGCCGCCCGTGCGGACTCGCACCGCATCAACCAGGACGGTGCGGCCGACCGCGCCGAGATCGATGCGTACGTCGACCTGCTCTCGACGGTCAGGGCGGACAAGCTGGTGCTCGCCTCGACCGTGTGCGTCTATCCCGGCGGGACGTCCCCCGACGAGTCGACCCCGCTCACCGAGGCAGGGCTGACCCCGTACGGGGCGAACAGGCTGCACATGGAACGACGACTCGGGGACGCCTTCGACCTGCTTCCCGTCCGGCTGCCGCAGCTCTACGGTCGTTCGATCAAGAAGGGCATCGTCTACGACCTGCTGAACGACTACCGCGTCGAGCACATCCGTCCCGATGGCCGCTTCCAGTACTACGACCTGCGCCGGCTCTGGGCGGACGTCCGGGTCGCGCTCGACCACGGGCTCGAGTCGCTGAACGTGGCGACGCCGGCGATCGACAGCGCGACGGTCGCCCAGGAGGTCTTCGGCCGGGACATCACCGGTCAGCTCGCCGACGTGCCCGAACCGCCGCTCACGTACACCCGCGACATGCGTACCCGCCACGCCGCGCTCTTCGACGGGCCCGAGGGCTACCTCATGGACGTCGAGGACGAGCTCGACGCCATCCGTCGGTTCGTGGCCGATGCCCGCGAGGGGCTGCTCGCCTGAGCCGGTGCGGCAGCCCTCATCACCGGCCACGTCGACGACGCCCGTGATGCCGGTCCGACCCCGCCCGAGGCGGATTCCCCCGAGGAGAGAACAGCACTGATGTACAAGTCCCACAAGGTTTCGGCCATCGTCACCTGCGCCGGCCGTGGCGTCCGCTTCGGCGGGAACAAGCTGCTGGTCAAGATCAACGGTGTCACGATCCTCGAGAAGACGGTGCGTGAGTTCGTGCACCCGCTCGTCGACGAGATCATCGTGACGATCAGCCCCGAGAACCGCGAGGTCTACCACCAGATCCTCATCGAGGACGCCGGGCTCCCGGTGACGCTCGTCGACGGCGGAGCGGAGCGGTTCATCTCGGCGCAGCTCGGGCTCCAGGCCACGTCCGGGACGATCGTGATGGTCCACGACGGGGTGCGCCCGTTCGTCAACGGTGAGCTGATCGAGCGCGTGCTGGACGCCGGGGTGGAGAACGGGGCGGCGATGCTGGGCATGCCGACCGTGGTGCAGCTCAAGACCGTCGACGACGAGGAGTTCATCACCGGGTCGCTGGACCGTTCGCACAGCTGGCTCGGCCAGACTCCCCAGGTGTTCCAGCGGGAGCTTCTCGAGAAGGCGTACGAGGAGGCCATCGCCTCGGACTACCACCGGATCTCCGACGACGCCGACCTGGTGGCGGAGTTCACCGGCCACCGTGTCAAGATCGTCAAGGGCGAGGACTACAACATCAAGATCACCACCCGGACCGATCTCGTCATCGCCGACCAGATCATGGCGCAGGCCGACTGGGAGTGACTGAGCGGGCCACGTCGGGCGGGACGGACCGTCCCGCCCGACGTGGCCCTAGACAGGAAGGG
>NZ_JABFAJ010000021.1 GCF_013085345.1 Isoptericola sediminis
ACCCCGTCCGGGGCAACCCTTCAACCTTACCCGAACCGATCCGCCCCGTCAAACTCGATCTCAGAGATCCGAGCGGTGGGACCGACCGTCTCGAGCTGATCGGGCACATAACTGTACCTGATCCGAGAGGTCTGTGGGAAGTCCGCTCAGCGAGACCGGCCACCGTTCCGGATCGTGCCGGTCTGGTGTCCGTCGCTCCCTGCCGGGCGAACGACCAGAACATTACACACCCTCTGACCCGCACGACAAATGCGCAGGTCAGAGGGTGTTTCGTCAGTCGACGACGGCAACGGCGAGGGTCTTCTTGCCGCGCCGCAGCACGGCATAGCGCCCGTGGAGCAGCCGCTCCGCCGCGAGGACGTCCTCGTCGTCCGAGACCTTGACGTTGTTGACGTAGGCACCGCCGTCGGCGATCGCCCGCCGGCCGGCAGCCTTCGACGGCACCAGACCGCTGTCCACGAACGCGTCGAGGACGCTGGCGCCCGGCCGGACGACGGCGCGCGGCAGCTCGGCCGTCGCGGCGCCGAGCGTGCCGGCGTCCAGCTCGGTCAGCTCGCCCCGCCCGAACAGGGCCTGACTGGCGGCGATGACGGCGTCGGTCGCCTCCTGGCCGTGCACGAGCGTCGTCACGTCGTTCGCGAGGGTGCGCTGAGCGACCCGGGCGAAGGGGCGCTCGGCGACCTCCCGCTCGAGCTCCTCGATCTCCGCGCGGCTGCGGAAGGTGAAGATCTTCAGGAAGCGGACGACGTCGGCGTCGGACTGGTTCAGCCAGAACTGGTAGAAGGCGTACGGGCTCATGAGCTCGGGGTCGAGCCAGACCGCGCCGCCCTCCGTCTTGCCGAACTTGGTCCCGTCGGCCTTGGTGATCAGCGGCGTGGTCATGGCGTGCACCGCGACACCCTCGGTACGCCGGATCAGCTCGACACCCGACAGCAGGTTGCCCCACTGGTCGTTGCCACCCGTCTGCAGGGTGCAGTCGTAGCGCCGGTACAGCTCACGGAAGTCGATCCCCTGGAGGATCTGGTAGCTGAACTCCGTGAACGACAGCCCTTCGTCGCTGCGCAGACGCCGCGCGACGGTGTCCTTGGCCAGCATCGTGCCGAGCCGGTAGTGCTTGCCGACGTCCCGCAGGAAGTCGATCGCCGACAGCCCGGACGTCCAATCGAGGTTGTTCACGACGCGGGCGGGGTTGTCCCCCGTCAGGTCGAGGAACCGGGACACCTGTGCGCGGATCTTCTCGGTCCACTCCGCGACGGTCTCCTTGGTGTTGAGGACCCGCTCCCCGGACTCGCGCGGGTCCCCGATCATCCCGGTGGCGCCGCCCACGAGCGCGATGGCGCGGTGACCCGCGAGCTGCAGGTGCCGCAGCAGGATCAGCTGGACCAGGTGGCCGTGGTGCAGGCTCGGCGCGGTGGGGTCGAACCCGCAGTAGTACGTGACCGGCCCCTTCGAGAGTGCCTCGCGCAGCGCGGCCTCGTCGGTGGACTGCGCCACCAGGCCTCGCCAGTGCAGCTCGTCGAGAACGTCGGTCACCGTGGTGCTCCTTCAGATCAGCAGAGACGGCCCGGGCGGGCCGACCCCCCTAGTGTGCCCGACGTCCGCGGGCGTCTCCGAGGAGCTGTCCCGGCGGAGGGCTGCCGGAGGGTCAGGGGGTCACCGCACCCGCCCGGCCACCGGGCGGTAGGCGGAGACGGTCGGCTCGTCGACCAGCCAGGACCGCCAGCCGAACCGCGCAGGATCGGCCCCCTCGCCGCTCACCCCGACGCGCGGACCGGTCGCGACGGTCCGCGGCAACGGGTCCACCGGCAGCTGGACGACGACCGTCCCCGACGGTTCGGTGACGTCGCGGGCGTCGTCCTGCAGGTCGAGCGCCATCGCGACCGCGAGCCGCGCCGGTCCACGGGCGATCTGACGGGCTGAGTCGCACCGGCCGGCGGCCTCGCGCCGTCCCTGCGCCAGCGGCTGTCCCTCGACGACCTCGCCGGCCCGGACGAGCACCGCGGCCGCCTCGCCGACGGGTCCGCACACGATGTTGACGCAGTGGTGCAGGCCGAGGTGCCGGTAGACGTACAACCGGCCCGGGCGTCCGAACATCGACCGGTTGCGCGCCGTCGGCCCCCGGAAGGCGTGCGACGCCGGGTCGTCGGCGCCGCCGTAGGCCTCGACCTCGGTGATGCGCAGCGTCACGTCGCCGTCGGGGTGCCGGCGCACGAGATAGGCGCCGAGCAGGTCGCGAGCCACGTCGTGGACGCTGCGGGCGTACCAGGACGTCCCGGGGACCTGCCACGGTACCGCGGCGGCCTGCTCGTGCGTCGAGCTGCTCATGACGCCTCCTTCGCCCGGGCGGGTCCGCGCAGCCGCCCGACACCGTCGAGACGCACGTCGGCCCGCTCGCGCGTCTGCTCAGCAGCGTAGTGCGCGGCCTCGTCGCGCATCCACCGCACCCAGTGTCCCCGCTGCCCCTCGCCGTCGCGCTCGAGGCCCCGGCGCAGGCGTTCGTCGTCGTCCGCCTCGACCCAGACGCGCAGCGCGGCCCACGGGTCGACACCGCGGGCGGCGGCCCCGCACCCCTCGATGACGAGGACGGGCGCCGGGGGCACCGTGTGGCTCTCGGCCCAGGTGCCCTCGATCCAGTCGTACCGGCGGTACTTCCCCGGCCCGCCCGCGGCGAGCGGGGCCAGCACGAGGTCGGCCAGTCGCCGGGCCCCCCCGTCGGGCCCGTCCTGCCATCCCTCGTAGAGGTCGTCCATGTGCACCACCTGGGCGTCGAGCTCGACGGCGAGCTGGACGGCGAGGGTCGACTTGCCGGACCCGGCCGGCCCGTCGACGCACACGAGCCGGGTGCGGCGCCACGCGGTCGGCGCACCCGGTCCGGGCAACCGGGGCGCCGCGGCGTGGACGCTATGCACCAGCACGGCGAGCACGTCCGGGGTGACGGTCACTCAGCCCTCGGCCCAGAAGCGGAACTCGGTGGCTCGTTCCTTGGCCGCGTCGAGCTGCTCGGCCACCCGCGCCGGCGCGGTCCCGCCCACCGCGTCACGGGAACCGACGGAGCCCGCCACCGAGAGCACCTCGCGCACGGCAGGGGTCAGGTGCTCCGAGATGGCGGACAGGTCGTCGTGGGACAGGTCCCACAGCTCGATGTCGCGGTCCTCGCACACCCGCACGCAGGTCCCGGCGACCTCGTGCGCGACGCGGAAGGGCACGCCCTGGCGCACGAGCCACTCGGCGACGTCCGTCGCCAGCGAGAAGCCCTGCGGGGCGAGCTCGGCCATCCGGGCGGTGTCGAACGTCAGGGTCCGCACCATCCCGGCGAAGGCCGGCAGCAGCACCGTGAGCGTGCTCACCTGGTCGAAGACCGGCTCCTTGTCCTCCTGCAGGTCGCGGTTGTACGCCAGCGGCAGGCCCTTGAGCGTCGTGAGCAGGCCCGTGAGGTCGCCGACGAGCCGCCCCGACTTGCCGCGCGCCAGCTCGGCGATGTCCGGGTTCTTCTTCTGCGGCATGATGCTCGACCCCGTCGACCAGGCGTCGTCCAGGCGGACGAACCCGAACTCCTTGGTGTTCCACAGGATGATCTCCTCGGAGATCCGGGAGAGGTCGATACCGATCATCGCCGCGACGAACGCGAACTCGGCCACGACGTCCCGCGCCGCGGTCCCGTCGATGGAGTTCTCCACGGGGCCGTCGAACCCGAGCCCCTCGGCCACCGCCGCCGGGTCGAGACCCAGGGAGGAGCCCGCGAGCGCCCCGGAGCCGTACGGCGACCGGGCCGCCCGCACGTCCCAGTCGATGAGCCGGTCGACGTCGCGCAGCAGCGGCCAGGCGTGCGCGAGCAGCTGGTGCGCCAGCAGCACCGGCTGGGCGTGCTGCAGATGGGTCCGTCCCGGCATGACGGCCTCGCCGGCCGCCTCGGCCTGCGTGATGAGCTCGTCGACGACGGTCACGACCTGCTCGGCGATGACGCGGGCGTGGTCGCGCAGGTACATGCGCACCTGGGTGGCGACCTGGTCGTTGCGCGACCGTCCGGCGCGCAGCTTGCCGCCCAGCTCGTCGCCGGCCCGCTCGAGCAGACCCCGTTCCATCGCGGTGTGCACGTCCTCGTCCTCGGGTGCCGCCACGAACGCGCCGGAGGCGACGTCCTCGGACAGCCGGCCGAGCGCCTCGTGCATGGCGGTCAGCTCGTCGTCGGTGAGCAGACGCGCCGCGTGCAGCACCTGGGCATGGGCGCGCGACCCCCGGATGTCGTACTGGGCCAGCGCCCAGTCGAAGTCGGTCGACTTGCTCAGCCGTGCCAGCTCGGGAGCGGGGCCGCCGGCGAACCGGCCGCCCCACAGAGCGACCGGCCCGTCGCTCGGGACGCCGTCGGGCAGGCTGTCGTCGTTCCTCGTCACAGCGTCCCCGTCCCGAGGTCCGGGCCGTTGCCGAACCGCTCGTCGCGGGCGGCGGCCTGCTTGGCGGCCAGCCCGTAGATCTCGATGAAGCCCTTGGCGTGCGACTGGTCGAACGCGTCGCCCTCGTCGTAGGTGGCGAGGTTGAAGTCGTACAGCGACGCCTCCGAGCGGCGTCCCGTGACGGTGGCCCGTCCGCCGTGCAGCACCAGGCGGATGTCGCCGGAGACGTACTTCTGGGTGTCGGCCACGAAGGTGTCCAGGCTCTTCTTCAGCGGGGAGAACCACATGCCGTCGTAGACGAGCTCGGTCCAGCGCTGCTCCACCCCCTTCTTGAAGCGGGCCTGCTCCCGCTCGAGGGTGACGTTCTCCAGCTCCTGGTGGGCCGCGATGAGAGCCATGGCGCCCGGCGCCTCGTAGACCTCGCGGGACTTGATGCCCACGAGGCGGTCCTCGACGATGTCGATGCGACCCACCCCCTGGGCGCCGGCCCGGCGGTTCATCTCCTCGATGGCCTGCAGCGGCGTGACGGCCACGCCGTCGAGCGCCACCGGCACACCGTGCTCGAACGTGACGACGACCTCGTCGGCCACCGGCGGGAACGTCGGATCGTCGGTGTAGGAGTAGACGTCCTTGGTGGGCTCGTTCCAAATGTCCTCGAGGAACCCCGTCTCGACGGCGCGACCCCAGACGTTCTGGTCGATCGAGAACGGGTTGTTCTTCGTCGTCGCGATCGGCAGGTCGTGCTTCTCGGCGTAGTCGATCGCCTTCTCGCGGGTCAGGGCGAGATCCCGGACGGGGGCGATCGAGGTCAGCTCCGGCGCCAGCGACGTGGTGGCCACCTCGAAGCGGACCTGGTCGTTGCCCTTGCCGGTGCAGCCGTGGGCGACGGTGGTCGCGCCGAACTGCCGGGCGGCGCGCACCAGGTGCTTGACGATGACCGGACGGGAGATCGCCGAGACCAGCGGGTAGCGGTCGAGGTAGAGGCCGTTGGCCTGCAGGGCGGGCATGCAGTACTCGTTCGCGAACTCGTCGCGGGCATCGGCGACGTAGGCCTCCACCGCGCCGCAGTCGAGCGCGCGCTTGCGGATGACCTCGAGGTCCTCGCCGCCCTGGCCCACGTCCACGGCGACGGCGACGACCTCGGCCCCGGTGGCCTCGGCGATCCAGCCGATGGCCACGGAGGTGTCCAGGCCGCCCGAGTAGGCGAGCACGACGCGATCAGTCATGAGGGTCTTCTTCCTTGCGTTGCGGTCGTTGTCGAGTCTGGCAGGCTCAGGCGTCCTGGGGCGCCGTGAGCTCGAGGAACCGGCGGGCGAGCTCGTCGCCGCCGGCGGGGTCGCGGCCGATCACGAGGATCGTGTCGTCCCCGGCGATGCAGCCGAGGACCCCCGGGAGGACGGAGTGGTCGATGGCCGAGGCGAGGTAGTTGGCGGCGCCCGGCGGGGTGCGCAGCACCACCTGGTTGCCGGACGACTCGGCGGAGACCAGCAGGTCGGCGCAGAGCCGGGCCAGCCGCGCCGCGAGGTAACCACCGTCGTGGCCGTCCACGCCGGCGGCCCGCACGCTGCGGTCGCCGCCCTCCCCCGGGACGGCGTAGACGAGGGCGCCGGACGCGCTGCGGACCTTCTCGGCCCGTAGCTCGATGAGGTCGCGCGAGAGCGTCCCCTGGGTGACCGACCGCCCCTCGCCGGCCAGCTCGCGGGCGAGCTCTGCCTGGGAGTGGATCGCGGTGCGCTGCAGGATCTCGGTGATGCGGGCGTGGCGGGCCGCCTTGGTGGTGGGCGCGTGGCCGGGCGAGGTGGTCATCGGTCCTCCAGCAGGAAGGTCAGCACGGCCTTCTGGACATGGCGGCGGTTCTCGGCCTCGTCCCACACCTTCGACCGGGGTCCGTCGATCACCTCGGCGGCGACCTCCTTGCCACGGTAGGCGGGCAGGCAGTGCAGGAAGATCGCGTCGGGGGCGGCCGAGTCCATCAGCTCCGGCGTCACCTGGTACGGCAGGAGGTCGGTGGCCCGCCGGGCCGCGGAGGCCTCGGAGCCCATGGAGACCCAGGTGTCGGTGACGACGACGTCGGCGCCGGTGACGGCGGACGTCGCGTCGGTCGTCACCGTGACGGACCCGCCCGTGGTGGCGGCGATCTCCTCGGCGCGGCGCACCACGTCGTCGTCCGGCAGGTACCCCTCGGGGCCGGCCACGCGGACGTGCAGCCCGGCCGTCGCCCCGCCCACCAGGTACGAGGCGCCCATGTTGTTCGCGGCGTCGCCGACGTAGGCGAGCCGCTGGCCCGCCAGTGCGTCCAGGCCGCCGCGGTGCTGGGCGACCGTGAGCAGGTCCGCCAGGATCTGGCACGGGTGGAACTGGTCGGTCAGCGCGTTGACGACCGGCACCTGTGCGACGGCCGCCATCTCCTCGATCCGCTCCTGGCCGAAGGTCCGCCACACGATCGCCGAGACCTGCCGTTCCAGCACGCGCGTGACGTCCGCGACGGACTCCCGCTCGCCGACCTGTGCGAGCCGTCCGTCGACGACCATCGGGAAGCCCCCGAGCTCGGCGACCCCCGCGGAGAACGACGTCTGCGTGCGCAGGGTGGGCTTGTCGAACAGCAGGGCGACGCTCTGCGGGCCGGCGAGCGGCGCGCGTGCGTACGGCGACTCGCGCAGGTCGAGCGCGAGCCGCAGCACCTCGCGCTGCTCGGCGGGCGACAGGTCGTCGTCGCGCAGGAAGTGGCGGGGCATCTCAGCCCTCCTTCGGGGGCTCGGGCACGGCGACCTCGGCGAAGAACCGTGCGGCGTCCAGGGCCTGGTCCGTGGTGAGGATCAGCGGCGGGGCGAGGCGGACGGCGTCCGGGGCGACGGGGTTGACGATGAACCCGGCCTCGAGCGCGGCCGTTGCCACCTGCGCGGCCACGGGCCGGGTGAGCTCGACGGCCAGCAGCAGCCCGCGTCCTCGCACGCCGGCGACGAGCGGGTTGCCGGCGGTCGTGATCGCACGGCGCAGGGTCTCGCCGACCTGCCGCACGTGCGCCAGCAGCCGGTCTCGCTCGACGACGCCGATCGTGGCCAGCGCCGCCGCGGCCGCGACGGGGTTGCCGCCGAACGTCGTGCCGTGCTGGCCACGGCCGAGCAGCGTGGCGGCACGCTCGCCGTAGGCGATGACCGCGCCGATCGGGAACCCGCCGCCCAGACCCTTGGCGAGCGTGACGACGTCGGGCACGACGCCGCCGCCGATCTCCGGCTGCTGGTAGGCGAACCAGGACCCGGTGCGCCCCACGCCCGTCTGGACCTCGTCGAGCACGAGCAGCGCACCGGCGTCGTCGGTCAGCCGGCGGGCGAGGGCCAGGTATCCGGCGGGCAGCTCGCGCACCCCGGCCTCGCCCTGCACCGGTTCGACCACCAGCGCGGCGACCTCGCCGCGTGCGGACACGGCGGCCGGCGAGAACGCCTCCTCCAGCGCCGTGGTGTCCCCGAACGGCACGTGCTCCACGCCACCGGGCAGCGGCTCGAAGGGCTCGCGGTAGGCCGGCTTGTGGGTCAGGGCGAGCGCCCCCACGGTCCGGCCGTGGAAGCCGCCCTCCAGGGCGACGATCCGGGGGCGACCGGTGCGCCGGGCCATCTTGAACGCCGCCTCGTTGGCCTCGGTCCCGGAGTTGGCGAAGAAGACCCTGGACCCCGACGGTGCCTCGGCGAGCGCCAGCAACCGCTCGGCGAGCGTGATCTGCGCCGGCGTGCCGAAGAAGTTCGACACGTGACCGAGGGTCCCCATCTGGGCACTGACGGCGGCCGTCAGCGTCGGGTGGGCGTGCCCGAGGGAGTTGACGGCGATCCCGGCCAGCAGGTCGAGGTAGCGCTTGCCGTCGGCGTCCCACACGTAGGCGCCCTCGCCCCGCACGAGGATCCGCTGCGGCGGACCGAACGTGTCCATCACCGCACCGGAGTAGGCGTTCTGCCACTCCTGGGTGGTCAGGTCGCGGCGCGCGGACATCTCGCTCATCCCTCCTCCCCCGTCGGGTTCGGGACGACCATGGTGCCGTTGCCGCGTGCGGTGAAGACCTCGAGCAGCACGGAGTGGGGCTGGCGACCGTCGATGACCGAGGCGCGCGGCACACCGCCCTGCACCGCCCGCAGGCAGGCCTCCATCTTCGGGACCATGCCGGCGCTGAGCGTGGGCAGCAGGTCGTGCAGGTCGCCGGCGGTGATCTCCTCGACGAGCGAGCCGCGGTCCGGCCAGTCGGTGTACAGCCCCTCGACGTCGGTCAGCACGATGAGCTTCTTGGCCCCCAGCGCCACCGCGAGCGCCGAGGCCGCGGTGTCGGCGTTGACGTTCAGCACCTGGGTGGGGTCGTCGACGTCGGGGGCGACGGTGGACACCACCGGGATGCGTCCGGCGTCGAGCAGGTCCTGCACGGCGCCGGGGTTGACGCGGACGACGTCGCCGACGAGGCCGACGTCGACCGGGGACCCGTCCACGGTGGCGTGCCGCCGGACGGCGCCGAACAGCCCGGCGTCCTCCCCGGACAGCCCGACGGCCCGCGGGGCGTGCGCGTTGAGCAGGCCCACGAGCTCGCGCTGGACCTGACCGGTCAGCACCATGCGCACGACGTCCATGGCCTCCGGCGTGGTCACCCGCAGGCCGCCGCGGAACTCGGAGCGGATGCCGACCCGCTCGAGCATCGTGGAGATCTGCGGTCCGCCGCCGTGCACGACGACGGGGTGCAGACCGACCTGGCGCAGGAACACCATGTCCTGGGCGAAGGCGGCCTTGAGCTCGCCGTCGACCATGGCGTTGCCGCCGTACTTGACCACGACGAGGGCGCCGGCGAACTCCTGCAGCCAGGGCAGCGCCTCGATGAGCACCTCGGCCTTCTGGTCCGGGCGCAGGTCGGTCCGGGTGTCGAAACGGAGCTCGGGGTCGGTCACGGGGTCGCTCATGAGGAGTAGGCGCTGTTCTCGTGGACGTAGTCGTGGGTGAGGTCGTTGGTCCAGACCGTCGCGGCCGCGGTACCGGCGTGCAGGTCGATCTCGACGTGCACCTCCCGGTCGGCGGCGAGGTCGACGAGCTCGCGCGGCTCGCCGACGCCCTGGGCCCGGCACACCTGGACGCCGTTGACCGTCACGTCGAGGGTCAGCGGGTCGTAGGGCGCGACGTCCTCGGGCACCGTGCCGACGGCGGCGACGATCCGTCCCCAGTTGGGGTCGTTGCCGAAGATCGCGGTCTTGACCAGGTTGGACCGGGTCACCGCCCGGGCGACCGCCACGGCGGCCTCCTCCGTGGTCGCGTTGAGCACGGACACGGCGATGTCGTGCGCGGCGCCCTCGGCGTCGCCGACGAGCTGGCGGGACAGGTCGGCGCAGACGGCGGTGACGGCCTCGGTCAGCGCCTGCGCGGTGACCTCGACGCCCGAGGCGCCGGAGGCGAGCAGGATCACGGTGTCGTTGGTGGACTGGCACCCGTCGGAGTCGACGCGGTCGAACGTCGAGCGGGTGGCGGCGCGCAGGGCCGCGTCCGCGGTGGCGGGGTCCACGACGGCGTCCGTGGTGACCACCGAGAGCATGGTGGCGAGCGCGGGGGCGAGCATGCCCGCTCCCTTGGCCATGCCGCCCACGCTCCAGCCCTCGCGGTCGGCCACGGCCGTCTTGGCGACGGTGTCGGTGGTCATGATGGCGTGCGCGGCGTCGTCCCCGCCGTCGGCGGCGAGCCCGGCGGCGGCGGCGTCGATCCCGCCCAGCAGCGCGGGCATGTCGAGCCGGACGCCGATCAGACCTGTCGAGCACACCAGCACGTCCCCCGCCCCGACCTCGTCCTCCGGCGTGGCGGCCGTGGCGGACAGCACGCTCGCGACGTGCTCGGCCGTGCGGTGGGTGTCGGCGAAGCCCTCGGGACCGGTGCAGGCGTTGGCGCCGCCGGAGTTCAGGACCACGGCACGCGCGGCCCCGTCGGAGATCGCCTGCCGGGTCCACAGCACGGGAGCGGCCTGCACGCGGTTGCCGGTGAGCACGGCCGCCGCCGTGCGCGACGGGCCGTCGTTGACGACGAGGGCGACGTCGCGCCCACCGGAGGCTTTCAGGCCGCCCGCGACCCCGGCCGCGCGGAAGCCCTGGGGGGTGGTGACGGTCACGGGGCGACTCCTTCGGTGACGAGGCCGGCGGTCTCGGGCAGGCCGAGGGCGACGTTCATCGCCTGGACGGCCTGCCCGGCGGTGCCCTTGACGAGGTTGTCGATCGCGGTGACCGTGACGACTCGGCCGGCCGCCTCGTCGAGCGCGACCTGGACCAGGGCCGTGTTGCTGCCGATCGTCGCGGCGGTGGACGGCCACTGGCCCGCCGGCAGCAGCTCGACGAACGGCTCGTGGGCGTACGCGGCCTCCCAGACGGCGCGCAGCTCGTCCGCGTCGGCGTGCCGGCCCGGGGCGAACCGGGCGGTGGCGGTGGCGAGGATGCCCCGCGACATCGGCACGAGCGTCGGGGTGAAGCTGATCGTCACTGCGTGCGCCCCGGCGGTGCGCAGGTTCTGCGTGATCTCGGGGATGTGCCGGTGGGTGCCGCCGACGGCGTACGGGGACGCGGCCCCGAGGCCCTCGGCCGCGAGCAGGTGCGGCTTGAGCGCCTTGCCGGCCCCCGAGAAGCCGTTGGCGAGCACGGCCACGAGGTCGGTCGGGTCGAGCAGCCCCGCGGCGACGCCCGGCTGCAGACCGAGGGTCACGGCCGTGACGTTGCACCCCGGGACGGCGATGCGCCGGGCGCCGACGAGCCGGTCGCGCTGGGTGCCGCCGTCGGCGACGACGAGCTCGGGCAGGCCGTAGGGCCAGGTCCCGGCGTGCTCGGACCCGTAGTAGGCGCGCCAGTCGGCGGCCGAGGCGAGGCGGTGGTCGGCTCCCAGGTCGAGGACGAGCACGTCGTCGGGCAGCTGCGCGGCGATCTCGCCGGAGGCCCCGTGCGGCAGTCCGAGGACGACGACGTCGTGCCCGGCGAGCGCCTCGGCGGTCGTCGGTGCGAGGACGCGGTCGGCCAGCGACCGCAGGTGGGGCTGCAGCGCGCCGAGCCGGCTGCCGGCGTTGGCGTGGGCGGTGAGCGCGCCGATCTCGAGGGACGGGTGCTGCGCGGCGAGGCGCAGGAACTCGCCACCGGCGTACCCGGAGGCGCCCGCGACGGCGACGCGCAGCCGGGCCGGGGTCGAGGGGGTGCTGACCATGGCGCCACTATACATACCTATGCATGCGGCACGGAAACTATTCCGAATGCTGGTCCAGCGCCCGGTACATCACGTGCAGGCCGACGTACCCGTGGGCCGGGCTGCGGAAGGCCCCGGGCACCGTGCCCACGATGTCCCACCCGAGCGACCGCCACAACCGCACGGCGGCCGTGTTGGACTCCACGACCGCGTTGAACTGGATGCCGCGGTACCCCTCGGCGCGGTGCCAGGCGACCACGTGCTCGGCCAGGGCCCGCGCCACGCCCCGGCCGCGCGCCTCCGGCGCCACCATGAACGCGGCGGTGCCGACGTGGTCGCCGTGACCGGGCTTGTTCGGCCCCATGCGCGCCGTGCCGAGGACGACACCGTCCGACTCGGCGAGCACCGTCGCGGCCGGCGGCTCCGCCAGCCACAACTCCTTCGCCTGCTCGCTCGTGAGGTCGGTGGGGTAGGTGTACGTCTCCCCCTCGCGCACGACCGGCTCGACGACCCGCCACAGGGCGGGCCAGTCGGCCGGCCGGGCCGCCCGGATCGTGGGGGGCGCTCCAGGGGACGCCGCACGGGTGCTCACGGACCACATCGTCACACGACACCCGGGAGGCCGTAGTCTCGTCGCATGCGTGCAGTGGTGGCCCGCGCCGCGGGTGGTCCCGAGGTCCTGGAGTCCGTCGACCTGCCCGACCCCGAGCCCGGGCCCGGCCGGCTGCTGGTCCGCGTCGAGGCGGCCGGCGTCAACTTCATCGACACCTACCGCCGGGCCGGCGTCTACCCGATGGAGTACCCGCACGTCGTGGGGGTCGAGGGCGCCGGGGTCGTCGTGGAGGTCGGCGCGGAGGTCCGGGGGTTCGCCCCCGGCGACCGGGTCGCCTGGCACGACGCCGCCGGCTCGTACGCCGAGCTCGCGCTCGTGCCGGCCGCCGGCGCCGTGCGCGTGCCCGACGCGCTGGACCTCGAGACGGCCGCCGCGCTCCCCCTGCAAGGGATGACCGCCCACTACCTGGTCGCCTCCACCTTCGAGGTCGGCCCCGGCCACGACGTGCTGCTGCACGCCGGGGCGGGCGGCGTCGGGCTGCTCGCGACCCAGCTCGCCACGGCCCGCGGCGGACGGGTGGTCACCACCGTCTCGTCGCCCGAGAAGGCGGCGCTGTCGCGCGAGGCCGGGGCGGCGCACACGATCGACTACGCCGCGATGGACGACCTCACCGCCGAGCTGCCCGCCGCGGTGCGGCGACTCACCGACGGCGCGGGTGTGCACGTCGTGTACGACGGTGTGGGCCGCGCGACCTTCGACGCCTCGCTGGACTCGCTGCGCCCCCGCGGCACGCTCGTGCTGTTCGGCGGCGCGTCCGGCCAGGTGCCACCGTTCGACCCGCAGCGGCTCAACACCGGCGGCTCGCTGTATCTCACCCGCCCGACCCTCGCCCACTACACCGCCACCCGCTCCGAGATCGAGTGGCGCGCGGGCGAGGTCCTGGGACTCGCCGCCGACGGCGACCTCGACGTCCGCGTGGGCGCCGCCTACCCGCTCGCCGAGGCCGCGGCCGCGCACACCGCGCTCGAGGGCCGGGCCACGACCGGGAAGGTGCTGCTCCTGCCCTGACGAGAGGATCACCGTGCCCGACTGGTCGCCGTCCGACTACCTGCGCTTCACCGACGAGCGTTCCCGGCCCTTCGCCGAGCTCCTCGCCCGTGTGCCCGGCACGCCGCGCTCCGTCCTCGACCTCGGCTGCGGACCCGGCCACCTGGCCGCGATGCTTCGCCGACGATGGCCCGGCGCCGACGTCGTCGGCCTGGACGCGTCCCCCGCCATGATCGACGCCGCCCGCACCGCCGACCCCGACGGACGCTACGTGCTGGGCGACCTGCGCGACCTCGCCGCCGGCCGGCCGCCCACGGGCGTCCCGTCACGCCCGGACCTCGTGATCAGCAACGCGACGCTCCAGTGGGTGCCGGACCACCGGGACCTGCTGCCGGCGCTCGCGGGTCTCGCCCGCGAGACGTTCGCCTTCTCCGTGCCCGGCAACCAGGACGCACCGAGCCACCGCCTGCTGCGCGAGGTCGCGGCACGTGGGTCCTACGCCGACGCGGTCGGTCCCGTGCCCCGACGGGCGGTCGGCGACCCGGCGGACTACCTCGAGATCCTGGCCGGACCGGGTCGCGCGGTCGACGCCTGGGAGACGACCTACACGCACGTCCTTCCCGGCGAGGACCCGGTGCTGCGCTGGATCTCCGCGACCGGGGCGCAGCCCGTGCTGCAGGCCCTGGAGGCCCACGACGCCGACCACGGCACCACCCTGCGGGAGCAGTTCGACGCCGAGTACGGTGCCGCGCTGCGCCGGGCCTACCCGCGCCAGCCGTACGGGACCCCGCTCGCCTTCCGCCGCGTCTTCGTCGTGGTCACCACCGGGTGACGGCGTCCGGGCGTAGCGTGGCTCCATGGACTCCCCCACCACGGAACGGCCGCTGCGCGTCGCCGTCCAGCTCCAGCCCCAGCACGCCGACTACGGCCAGATCCGCGACGCCGTCCTGCGCGCCGAGGACCTGGGCGTCGACATCGTCTTCAACTGGGACCACTTCTACCCCCTCTCGGGGGACCCCGACGGCAAGCACTTCGAGTGCTGGACCATGCTCGGGGCCTGGGCCGAGCAGACCGAGCGCGTCGAGATCGGCGCTCTCGTCACCGGCAACGGGTACCGCAACCCGGACCTGCTGGCCGACATGGCCCGCACCGTCGACCACGTCTCGGGCGGGCGTCTGATCCTCGGGATGGGGGCCGGCTGGTTCGAGAAGGACTACCGGGAGTTCGGCTACGAGTTCGGTACCGCCGGGTCTCGCATCGCCGGGCTGGCCGAGGCCATGCCCCGCATCCGCCGGCGGCTCGCCGCCGGCAACCCCGCGCCCACGCGCGAGATCCCGATCCTCATCGGCGGCGGCGGGGAGAGGAAGACCTTGCGGATCGTGGCCGAGCACGCCGACGTGTGGCACTCCTTCGGCGACGTCGACACGCTGCGCCGCAAGTCGGCGATCCTCGACGAGCACGGCGCCGCCGTCGGGCGCGACACCGGTCGTCTCGTCGAGCGGTCGGTCGGGGTCCACGGCTCGCCCGCCGCGACCGGGCCGGGTCTGCTCGAGGCCGGTGCCACGCTCCTGACCCTGGGCGTCGGCGGACCCGACTACGACCTGTCGAGGGTCGCCGACTGGGTCGCCTGGCGCGACGCCCAGGGCTGAGGCTCAGCGTCCCGTCAGCGGCCCGTGCAGCGCGTCGTCGTCCCCGGCCGGCAGCACCCGCAGCCGGCGCGGGACGGCGGCCGTCGCGCCGGCGGCCGTCTCCCGCAACGACGCCGGGGTGTCGTCGGAGACCCGCACGAACCAGCCCGAGCACTCGTCGAGCTCGCCCCGGGCGAAGGCGACCGCGACGTCGACGGTGCGCTCGACGGGCGTCCACTCCGTACGGCCCTCGTGGGTCCGCATCCCGGCGGTCATGTCCGTGGCCACGACGCCGGGTGCCAGCTCGAGGGTGCGCAGACCCTTCTCGTGGCCCATGGCGTGCAGCTGCTGGCCCAGGCGCATCAGCGCCGTCTTGGACAGGTTGTAGGCGCTGGAGTAGGTCATGTCGTGCGACCCGGCACCGCTGTTGAGGTCGACGACCCGGCCGCCGCCACGCGCCAGCATGCCCGGCACCACGTGCCGCGCGAGCAGGAACGGACCGCGGACGTTCGTCTCCATCACCTGCCACCACTCCTCGACGTCCGCCTCCCACAGGGGGACCTCGGCGTCGATGCGGCCCGCGTTGTTGACGAGCAGGTCGACCGACCCGAGCTCGTCCTCCGCCTGCCGCACGGCACTCGCGACCGCCTCGGGGTCGGTGACGTCGCAGGGCAGCACGACGGCCGTACGACCCGTCGCACGCACCTGCTCGGCGACCTCGGCCAGCCGGTCGGCGTCCCGGGCGAGGAGCGCCACGTCGAGGCCGGCGTCGGCCAGCCCGAGCGCGACGGCGCGGCCGATGCCGCGCGTCGCGCCGGTGACCAACGCCGTCCGCGCCGCGGGGAGGTCCTGGGGCTCAGCCACGGAGCACCGCCCCCACCCGCTCGGCCGTGACCCGCACCACGCCGTCCCGGGCGGCCCGGACGTCCTCGGCGGTCAGCGTCCGGTCCGCGGCCCGGAGCCGGACCGAGTACGCCAGCGACTTCTTGCCGCGGCCGATCTGCTCGCCCGTGAAGAGGTCGAACAGCTCGACCCGCTCGAGCAGCTCACCCGCTCCCGCCACGACGGCGGCCTCCACGTCGGCGGCCGGCACCGTGGCGTCCACGACGAGGGCGAAGTCCTCCTTGGCCGCGGGGAAGGCCGAGACCGGCGCCGCGACCCGGGGCGACCCGTCGGCGGCGTCGACGAGCGCCGACAGGTCCATCTCGAAGGCGACGGTGCGGCGCGGCAGGCCCAGCTCCTCGAGCACCTTGGGGTGCAGCTCGCCCGCGTGCCCCACGGTCCGGACCTCTCCGTCACCGCCGGCGACCTCGAACCGCGCGCAGCGACCGGGGTGCCAGGGCATGTGGTCGGGGTCGTTCGAGACGACGACCTCGGCACCGGCCAGGTCGGCGACCGTCCGGGCGGCCTCGACGGCGTCGGCCCAGTCGACCGGCCGTCCGGGCCCCCACCATCCGGCGGGGACGCGGTTCCCGGTCAGCACACCGGCGACGCGGCGCGGCTGGTCGGGTGTGGCGGCGGCGAGCGCCTCGAGCTGGTCGGGGGTGGGCCGCACGCCCACGGGCAGCTGCGGCGCCGCGGGTGCGTCGGCGACCGGTCGGGTCACCTGCCCCATCTCGAACACGGCGACGTCGTCGATCCCGCGCGAGACGTTGCGCCGCGCGGTGTCGAGCAGGCTGACCAGCAGCGTGGTCCGCATCAGCGGGCGGTCCTCGGCCAGCGGGTTCGCCAGGCGCAGCGCCGTGCGGCGCGGGTCGTCGGCAGGCAGACCGAGGGCGTCGAGGTCCTGCTGCCCGACGAACGGGTAGGACAGCACCTCGACCAGCCCCGCGTCCGCGAGCGCCCGGGCGACGGAGCGGCGGATGCGCTGCTCCGGCGTCAGGCCCCGACCGCCCGGGGCGGCCGGCAGGACGGAGGCGATCTGGTCGTAGCCGGCGATGCGCACGACCTCCTCGACCAGCGCCGCCGGCTCGACCAGGTCGGGCCGCCACGTCGGCGGGGTGACCGTCAGGGTGTCGTCACCGGCCACGGTGCACCCGATCTGCTCCAGGATCTGCACGACCTGCTCGCGGGTGTACGGCACGCCCGAGGTACGGGTCGGCAGGGAGACGTCCATGGCCAGGGGCGCCGGGGTCGTGGTGGTGTCCAGGTCGCTCACCGCCGGGTCCGCCGTGCCGCCGCCGAGCTCGACGAGCAGGTCGACGACGCGCTGCGCGGCGACGGCGGGCAGGCGCGGGTCGACGCCGCGCTCGAAACGCTTGGCGGCCTCTGAGGGCAGCTTGTGCCGACGGGCGGTGCGGGCGACGGTGACCTGGTCGAAGTGCGCGGCCTCGACGAGCACGTCCGTGGTGGCCGCGGAGACCTCCGAGGACGCGCCGCCCATGACGCCGGCCAGACCGAGCACCCGCGAGCCCGGGCCGTCGGGCGAGTCGGTGATGAGCAGGTCCTCGGTGTCCAGGGCGCGGTCGACGTCGTCGAGCGTGGTCAGCCGCTCCCCCGGTGCCGCACGGCGCACCACGATCGGTGCCGTGACCGCGTCGAGGTCGTAGGCGTGCAGCGGCTGACCCAGGTCGAGCATCACGTAGTTGGTGACGTCCACGGCCAGGGAGATGGACCGCATGCCGGAGCCCTCGAGCCGCCGCTTCATCCACGGCGGCGTCGGCGCGGTCGGGTCGATCCCCCGCACGATACGCGTGACGAACCGGTCGCAGCCGACCTGCCCGTCGATCGGCGCGGTGTCGTCCACCGCGACGGCGAACCCGTCCGCGGTGGCGGCCGGCGGCGCGGTGGGCAGCGCCTCGGCCAGCCCGCGGTCGGTGAACGCGGCGCCGGTCGAGTGCGCGTACTCCCGGGCGACGCCGCGGTAGCTGAAGGCGTAGCCGCGGTCCGGGGTGACGTTGATCTCGAGCACCTCGTCACCCAGGCCGAGCAGCGCGACCGCGTCCTGCCCGGGGGTGAGGTCGGCGGCGTCGAACCCGGCCTCGGTCAGCACCAGGATGCCCCCGTGGTCCTCGCCGAGCCCGAGCTCCTTGGTCGAGCAGATCATGCCGTCGGAGACGTGCCCGTAGGTCTTGCGCGACGCGATCGCGAACCCGCCGGGCAGCACCGTGCCCGGCAGGGAGACGACGACGAGGTCGCCGACGCCGAAGTTGTGCGCGCCGCACACGATGCCCCGCGCACCACCGGCGGGCACGTCGGCGTCGTCGACGCCCGTGATCCGGGTCGCGTTGTGCTCCGGCCCGACGTCGACCAGGCACCAGTTGATCGTCTTGCCGTTCTTCTGCGGCTCGCCGGTCATCTCCAGCACCCGGCCGACGACGAGCGGCCCGGAGACCGCGGCGGGGTGGATCTCCTCCTCCTCGAGCCCGACCCGGACCAGGTCGGCGGCGAGCTGCTCCGTGGTGAGGTCCGCGGGCAGCTCGACGTGGTCGGCCAGCCAGTCTGCAACGATGCGGGGCATCAGATCTCCGTCCCGAACTGCGTGGAGAAGCGCACGTCGCCCTCCACGATGTCGTGCATGTCAGCGATGGAGTGGCGGAGCATGAGCGTGCGCTCGATGCCCATGCCGAACGCGAACCCGGAGTAGACCTCGGGGTCGACGCCGGCGGCCCGCAGCACGTTCGGGTGCACCATGCCGCAGCCGCCCCACTCGATCCAGCCGGCACCACCCTTCTTCTGCGGGAACCACAGGTCCATCTCGGCGCTGGGCTCGGTGAAGGGGAAGAAGCTCGGACGCAGCCGCGTCTTCGCCTCCGGGCCGAACATCTCCCGGGCGAAGGCGTCCAGGGTGCCCACCAGGTTCGCCATCGTCAGCCCCTCGTCGACGGCCAGGCCCTCGACCTGGTGGAAGACCGGCGTGTGCGTCGCGTCCAGGGCGTCGGTGCGGAACACCTTGCCGGGGCAGGCGATGTACAGCGGCACGCCGCGGGCCAGCAGGGACCGGGCCTGGACCGGGGAGGTGTGGGTACGCAGCACGAGGTTCGCACCGTCGGTGCGGTCTCCCCCGTCGGTGCCCGCGACGTAGAAGGTGTCCTGCATCTGGCGGGCCGGGTGGTCCGGACCGAAGTTCAGCGCGTCGAAGTTGAACCACTCCGCCTCGACCTCGGGTCCGTCCGCGATCTCCCAGCCCATCCCGACGAAGAAGTCGGCCACGCGCTCCTGGATCAGCTCGATCGGGTGGCGGGCACCGGCCGGGGTCCGGTTCGTCGGCAGCGTGACGTCGACAGTCTCCTCGACGAGCACCCGCGCGTCGCGCTCGGCCTCGAGCTCGGCCTGCCGGGCCGTGAGCGCTTGGTTGATGCGTCCGCGCCGGGGACCGACGTTCTTGCCGGCCACGGCCTTGTCGGGGCCGGGCAGCGCCCCGATGGCACGGTTGGCCAGGGCCAGCGGGCTCTTGTCACCCGTGTGACGGGTGCGGACGGTCTTCAGCTCGTCGAGCTGGGTCGCTGCGGCGACGTCGGCCAGCGCGGCGTCCACCGCGGCGTCCAGGGCGGCGACGTCCAGCGGGTCGGGCAGCGGTTCGGGCGCAGTCATGCGTGCCTTCCTGCGTGGTGTGAGAGCGGCACCGCACAGTCTATGGTCCCGCGAGCGGCAGCACCGCGACGTCGTCGTGGGCCGGACCGCCCGACCGGCCGGCGCCGAGCCGCGAGGCCACCACGTGCACCGTCCGGACCGGCCAGGAGGGCCCGCGGTAGACCGCCAGGGCGTGGGCCCACCGGGAGAAGGGCGTGACCGGCTCGGCCGGCTCCGCACCACGCCGGCCGCGGCGCCCGCCGGACCGGTCGCCGCCCACCCGCGCGCCGGAGGACCGGGCCACCGTCAGGTGCGGTCTCCCGCCGGCGCGGTCCGCCCCGTGGATCCCGGCCTCGGCGGCCGCGGCGGAGACGTCGCGCGACAACGACCGCAGCCGGTCCACGTCACCGCCGACACCGACCCAGAGCGTGCGGCCGCCGAACGTCCCGCTGCCCACCAGCACGAGCTCGAAGGCCGCCGTCCCCTCCAGCACGGCGGCCAGCTCGGCGACGTAGTCCTCGACCGCCCCGTCGGGAACCCCTCCGTGGAAGGCGAGCGTCACGTGCCGCTGCTCCCGGGGCACCCAGCGCGGGCCGCCGGCCGGCGCCGTGGGCGACCCGCCGCCGACCCCGCCGAGCGCCAGGTCGAGGTGCTCGAGCGCCTCGCGGGGCGGGTAGACGGCCGTGAAGAGTCGCACGCGCCGATCGTACGGCCGGGCGTCGACGGGGGTCTGGGTGATCCGTCGAAAAAACTTCGATCCGTGTGCATCCGACCGAGGGGTCCCCGACGAACACACGGGTGTCATGGCCCCGAAGGAGAGGAAAGACCCATGAAGCGCATCGCGATCGCCGGCGTGTCCGCGGCCCTCGCCGCCCTGGCCACGGTGGGAGCCGCCGGTTCGGCCTCCGCCCACGCCCCGGTGGGTGCGGGTGAGGGCGGCAAGCCCACCGGCATCGAGTGCCAGCAGTTCGGTATCGGCGTGCTCCAGGACACCGGCGTCCTGAGCGGCGTGGCCGCGAACGGGCTCGAGTGGCCGATCGGGAGCGGCGACTACCTGCCCTTCAGCACGGTGCTGAACATCCACCGCACCGACCCCGGTACCGCGAACGTGGTGCTGAAGGCCTACGCGGACGTGCTGCTGCCCGGCGCGGACGTCGACGGCGCCATCGACGCCGCCTGCCCGGCCTGATCTCGGGCCCATCGACCGGCCGAGGGCCCCGCGTGTTCGTCCCACGCGGGGCCTTCGGTCATGCCCGGACGGGTGCGCCGGGGTCTCAGCGCTGCGCGCGTCCGGAGGCGTAGAGGCAGACCGTGGCGGCGGTGGCGAGGTTCAGCGACTCGGCCCGGCCACGGATCGGGACACGGACGACGGCGTCGGCCAGCGCCCGATCCTCGCTCGGCAGGCCCCAGGCCTCGTTGCCGAACACCCAGGCGGCGGAGGCGGCCAGGTCGGGCACACCCTCGGGGCTCGCGCCGGCGACGTCGAGCAGATCGTCCAGGTCGTGGTCGCCGGTGCCGTCGGCGGCCAGCACGGCGCACCCGGCGGCCCGGACGCCCTCGACCACGTCGGACAGCGGCACCCCCGTCACGACCGGGAGGTGGAAGAGCGAGCCCGCCGTCGAGCGGACGACCTTCGGGTTGTGGACGTCGACGCTCTCACCGGCCAGCACCACCAGGTCCGCCCCCGCCGCGTCGGCGGCACGGATCACGGCGCCGGCGTTGCCGGGGTCGCGGACGGAGGCCAGCACGGCCACGAGCAGCGGACGGTCCGGCGACCTGCGCCGGTCCAGGGCCTCGCCCAGCTCGGGCTCGTCGGTGCGCACGACGGCGAGGACGCCCTGCGCGTCCGGGCTCATGGCGTCCAGCACCTCGGGCGTACCCAGGTGCACGTACAGCCCGGCGGCCAGCGCCGTGTCCAGGATCTCGGGGTGCCGTCGCGCCGCGGGGGCCGTGAGGTAGACGTCGCGCACCCGGGCGGACGCGTGCCGGACGGCCTCGCGCACGCCCTGGGGTCCCTCCACGAGGAACTGTCCGTGCTTCGCACGTGCAGAACGCCCGGACAGCGCCCTGACCTGCTTGACGCGACCTGCTCGCGGGTTGGCGAGGGTCACGTCCGGGATGCGGGGCATCGGCAGGAGGGCTGTCCGGGCGTCCTGGAAGACCGAGCCGGAGCTCAGGCGGCCTTCGGCGCGTTGACGTCCTGGGGCAGGGCGTCCTTGGCGACCTTGACCAGCGCGTTGAACGCGGCGGTGTCGTTGACCGCGAGCTCGGCGAGCATGCGACGGTCGACCTCGACGCCCGCGGCCTTGAGGCCCTGGACGAAACGGTTGTAGGTCAGACCCTGCTGGCGGGCCGCAGCGTTGATGCGCTGGATCCACAGCTTGCGGAAGTCGCCCTTCTTGGCCTTCCGGTCACGGTACGAGTAGACGAAGGAGTGGGTGACCTGCTCCTTGGCCTTGCGGTACAGACGGGAACGCTGGCCGCGGTAACCGCTGGCGCGCTCGAGGGTCGTACGACGCTTCTTGTGGGCGTTGACCGCCCGCTTCACGCGTGCCACGTGATGCTCCTTGCAGTTCGGGTCGACAAGTGCTCCCGGCGGCGCGAGCCGCCGGAGAGATCACTTACCGAGCATCTTCTTGATTCGCTTGACGTCGGCCGGGGCGACGTCCTGGTCCACGGCGAGCCGACGCGTACGGCGGCTCGACTTGTGCTCGAGGTAGTGCCGGGCGTTGGTCTGCTCACGCATGAGCTTGCCCTTGCCGGTCGTCCGGAAGCGCTTCTTGGCACCGGAGTGCGTCTTGTTCTTCGGCATGACTGCCGTCTCTCCTCGTGTCGGTCACCCACCCGAGGGCGGGGACGTGATGCTGACCGTGGCCGGTGGGGGCCGACCCGGTGTCAGATGGTTCGTGCGGCGCTCAGCGCTGCTGAGGGCCGGGCTTCGGACCCGGCTTCGGACCCGCCGCGGCGCTGGGCTCCGGCGCGGTTTGCTCCTCGGCCGGCTCCGGCGCGGTCTGCTCCTCGACGGGCTCCGGCGCGGTCTGGTCCTCCGCGGCGCGGCGCGCCTCGGCCTTGACCTCCGACTTGGTCTTGCGCTGGGCGTTGACCTCGGCGGACCGCTTGCGCTGCTCGCTCTTGGCCTCGGACTTCTTCTTCACCGGCCCGAGGACCATGGTCATGTTGCGGCCGTCCTGCTTCGGCATGGACTCGACGAAGCCGAGCTCCGCGACGTCGTCCGCGAGCCGCTCCAGCAGACGCACGCCGGCGTCAGGGCGGGACTGCTCACGACCACGGAACATGATCATGACCTTGACCTTGTCGCCGGCCGCGAGGAACCGCTCGACGTGGCCCTTCTTGGTGGCGTAGTCGTGCGGGTCGATCTTGAGACGGAACCGGATCTCCTTCAGGAGGGTGTTCGCCTGCTTGCGCCGCGCCTCGCGCGCCTTCATGTCCGACTCGTACTTGTACTTGCCGTAGTCCATGAGCTTGGCGACGGGGGGACGGGCTGCCGGGGCGACCTCGACGAGGTCGAGGTCAGCGTCCTGGGCAAGCTTCAGGGCGACTCCCGTGGCGACCACGCCGACCTGTTCCCCGCCCGGGCCGATGAGCCGGACCTCGGGGACGCGGATCCGGTCGTTGATGCGAGGCTCGCTGATGGTGATGCTCCTAGGTGCTCGACGTGACGACCGTCAGGAACGAGAAAGGCCCCCGTCCTGAGTCAACAGGCGGAGGCCATCGGTACCGTCGTCCGCTGGTGCCCCGCACCGACGGACGACCTGGTGGACGACGCGAGTCGTCCGACCGGACCCGGCCCCTGTCGGCATCTGCCTGTCGGTGCTCGGGTGGGATGATCTCCACTTGCTGCACCCGGCCACTGGGCAGCCGGGTCGGTCGACCACACACTGTAGCACGGGGGCACCCCGGGACGGCCACGGGAGCCCGTGTCGCCTCCGTCACCCCGTCACGACCGTCAAGACTGGAATGATTCCAGAGAACGATCTAGGGTGACGCCATGACCAGGACACCGATCGACGAACCGGCGGAGCGCCAGCTGCTGCGCGACGCCGGTCTGCGCGTGACGGGCGTACGGCTCGCCGTCCTGCGTGCGCTCGGTGAGCACCAGCACTCGACGGCCGACACCGTGGTGCGGGCCGTCCGGGACGAGCTGGGCACGGTCTCGGTCCAGGCGGTGTACGACTCGCTGCACGCCCTGACCGACGCCGACCTGCTCCGTCGGATGGAACCCGCCGGCCACCCCGCCCGCTACGAGCGTCGGGTCGGCGACAACCACCACCACATCGTCTGCCGCGCGTGCGGAGCGGTCGCGGACGTCGACTGCACGGTGGGGCACGCGCCCTGCCTCCTGCCGAGCGACGACCACGGCTTCACGGTCGACCTCGCCGAGGTGACCTTCTGGGGGCTGTGCCCCCGGTGCCGCGGCTGACACAACCCCCTGAGAAAGGACGTCACTCCATGACGACCCCCACGACGACGCAGACCGGTAGCCCGGTCGCGAGCGACCAGTACTCCCTCACGGTCGGTGCCGACGGCCCGACCGTGCTGCACGACCGGTACCTGGTCGAGAAGCTCGCCTCGTTCAACCGCGAGCGCGTCCCCGAGCGCAACCCGCACGCCAAGGGCGGTGGCGCGTTCGGTGAGTTCGAGGTCACCGAGGACGTCTCGCGGTACACCGCGGCCGCCGTGTTCCAGCCCGGCGCGACCTCCGAGACCCTGCTGCGGTTCTCGTCCGTCGCGGGCGAGCAGGGTTCGCCCGACACCTGGCGCGACGTGCGCGGGTTCGCGCTGCGCTTCTACACCACCGAGGGCAACCTCGACGTCGTCGGCAACAACACGCCCGTGTTCTTCCTGCGCGACGCGATGAAGTTCCCGGACTTCATCCACTCCCAGAAGCGGCTCGGCGCCTCCGGCCTGCGCGACGCCGACATGCAGTGGGACTTCTGGACGCTGTCGCCCGAGTCCGCCCACCAGGTCACCTACCTCATGGGCGACCGCGGGCTGTCGCGGTCGTGGCGCCACCTCAACGGCTACGGCTCGCACACCTACCAGTGGATCAACGCCGAGGGCGAGCGGTTCTGGGTGCAGTACCACTTCATCTCGCACCAGGGCGTCGAGCACCTGAGCAACGAGGACGCCGAGCGCATCGCCGGTGAGGACGCGGACTACTACCGCCGCGACCTGTACGAGGCGATCGAGCGCGGCGAGCACCCCTCCTGGGACGTCAAGGTCCAGGTCATGCCGTACGAGGACGCCAAGACCTACCGGTTCAACCCGTTCGACATGACGAAGGTCTGGCCGCACGCCGACTACCCGCTCATCAAGGTCGGGACCTTCACCCTGAACCGCAACCCGCGCAACTTCTTCGCGGAGATCGAGCAGGCCGCGTTCTCGCCGGGCAACCAGGTGCCGGGGACGGACATCTCCCCCGACAAGATGCTCATGGCCCGCGTGTTCTCCTACAACGACGCGCACCGCCACCGCATCGGCGCCAACTTCAACCAGCTCCCGGTGAACCAGCCGCACGCCTCCGAGGTGCACACCTACATGCACCAGGGCCCGATGCAGTACCACTTCAACGGCCCGGAGCACCCGGTCTACACGCCGAACTCCTTCGGCGGCCCGGCCGCGGACCCGACGCGCACCGCCGAGGGGAGCTGGGAGACCGACGGCGAGCTGATGCGCTCCGCCTACACCCTGCACTCCGAGGACGACGACTTCGGGCAGGCCGGCACCCTCTACCGGGAGGTCTTCGACGACGCCGCCAAGGCGCGTTTCCTCGAGACCCTGACGGGTCAGGGCAAGGCGATCACGATCGACGAGATCCGCGAGCGCTTCTTCCAGTACTGGACGCACGTGGACGCCGAGCTCGGCGCCAAGCTGCGTTCCGAGGTCGCCGCCTGACCGGTGTGACCTGACGTCCCGAGGCCGGACCCGCCGACGCGGGTCCGGCCTCGGCCGTGCGGGCGCCCGAAGGTGCCAAGATGTACCCCATGAACGCCAGCACCGACCCCCTCGACGCGACCGGGGCCACGCGTGACATCGCCGACGTGGCCGCCGTCGAGGTCATCACCACCTCCGCGGTCCACCTGATGAGCGCCGCCGCGGTCAAGTGCGGCCTCGCCGCCGAGGACGACGCCTCCGAGCACCTCGACCTCGACGAGGCCCGCAAGCTCATCACGGCGCTGGCCGCGCTCGTCACCGCCAGCGCACCGGACATCGGCAACCAGCACGCACGGTCGCTGCGGGACGGGCTGCGGTCCCTGCAGCTGGCGTTCCGCGAGGCGTCCGTCGTCCCGGACGCCCCCGGCGAGGGTCCCGGGGAGTCCTACACGGGTTCCGTCGTCTGACATGACGTCGCCGACGCCGTCCTGGGAGGCCGCGGGGCCGGTGCACCGCACCGAACCCGCGCCCGGGCGCGGGACGCCCCGGAGAGGACGGGGCTGGCGGGTCGCCACGATCGTGCTCGCCGTGGCCCTCGTCGTGGCCGTCGCCACCGCCGGGTACCTGTGGCAGACCACGGACGCGTGGGAGGACCACGCCGCCGAGTGGGAGGGTGAGGCGCAGCGATACGCGGAGCAGGTCGCGGCGCTGCAGGTGGAGCTGGACGGCGTCACCGCCGAGCTCGTCGCCGCACGCGAGCAGCTCGACACCGCCACGGAGCGGATCACCGCGCTCGCCGACGAGAAGGCCCAGCTCGGCGACGAGAACGTCGCCAGCCAGCAGTACCTGGACTACCAGCGCCGCGTCAGCGAGGCGGCGGGCGTCGTGGCCACCGCGCTCGGGCAGTGCACCCAGGCGCAGTTCCAGCTGATCGGGTACCTGGAGAACCGGGAGGCCTACGACCCGGCCGACCTCGAGCGGTTCGGCGAGGACGTGCAGGCGCTGTGCGACGAGGCCACCGAGGCCAACGACCAGCTGCAGCAGGAGCTCTCGCGGTGAGGGCACCGCTGCGCGCGGGCGTCGTGGCGGCGGCGGTGGCGCTCGCGGCGTCCTGCGGCACGCTGCCCGACATGCCGCCACCGGTCCCGGCCGACCTGGTCCCGACCGTGGCGGTCCCGTCGCTGGACCCCGAGGAGTCGGCCCGGCTCTCCCCCGACGGTTTCGACGCGGTGCAGCGGATGGCTGTGCGGATCCGCAACGTCGGCTGCCAGGGACTGTCGACCGGTTCCGGCTTCGCGCTGGACGCCACCACGCTGATCACCAACCGTCACGTCGTGGCGGACTCGGAGTCGCTGCAGGTCAACACCTACGACGGACGCGACATCGACGTGTCGGCGGCGAGCACGGCCGCCCTCGCCGACCTCGCGGTCGTGCGCACCGAGGACGAGCTGCCGTCCGCCCCCGAGCTGGCCGAGGCCGACCCGGAGCCCGGGGCGTCGGTCAGCGTGGTCGGGTACCCGTCCGGTGGCGCGCTGACCGTCACCGCGGGCGAGGTCATCGGCACCACGACCGACCCGCTCAACGAGAACCTCGGCGAGGTGCTCGTGACGGACGCTCCCGTGGAACCTGGCTCCTCCGGGTCTGCCGCCCTGGACGAGGCCGGGCGCGTCATCGGCGTGGTCTACGCCAAGACGACCGACGGACGCTCCCTGGTCGTCCCGCAGTCGACGCTGCGCGAGCTGCTGGAGGACACCAGCGCGTTCACGCCGCTGCCGGCCTGCTGACGGCCTCAGCGAGCGGCGGCGATGCGCAGCTCGAGGGAGTCCACGCGCTCGGCCACCACCGTGGCGGCGGCGAGCCGCGCGTTGACCTGGCCGAGCACCGCGTCGAGGCCCGCGCGGTCGAGCCCGGGGTTCAGCTCCAGGCGCACCGCCACCTCCGCCGACCGGCCGGGCAGCGCCGTCGCGCGCACGACGTGCTGCACCGGGGCGGCCGCGTCCGCGATGGCGCGCGCCACCTCGGCGTCGACCTCCAGCCCGTCGTCGGTGGGCACCAGCGCCGGGCGCCACTCGACACCCTGCGCGAGCGCCCAGACGGCGGGCCGGGGCACCAGGGCGGTGACCGGCCCGGCAGGGTCCAGCACCAGCAGCGACCACTTCTCGTCCACCGCCGACAGGGCGGCGCGGGCCGCCTCGGCGGGCACGGGCCGCGCGTCGGCCCGCCACGCCTGCATCGCGGCCACCGAGGAGAAGATCGGCAGGGCGCGACGCCCGTCGGGCGACTCGAGGGCGACGACGCCCGCCGAGGCCTCCTTGTCGACCGCGAGCTCGGCGCCGTCGTGCTCGACGGTGCCCTGCGACTCGACCTCGGCGAGGACCGGGACGAGCACACGCGTCTCGGCGAGGCGGGCGACGACGTCGCGCAGCGGCGTCGTCCCGGCGCGCCACCCCTCGAGGCGACGCACCAGCTCGGCGTCCGCGGACCCGTCGTCGCCGGCGAACTGGCTCGTGGGCTGGATCGACCTCATGGCCGGCCCGCCACGTCGAGCGCCTCGGGCAGCGTGAACGCCCCCGCGTACAGCGCCTTGCCGACGACCGCACCCTCGACACCGTCACCGGTGAGGGTCCGCAGCGCGGCGAGGTCGTCCAGGGAGGAGATCCCGCCCGAGGCGACGACCTTGGCCGGGGTGCGCGCGGCGACCTCCCGCAGCAGGTCCACGTTGGGGCCGCGCAGCGTCCCGTCCTTGGTGACGTCGGTGACGACGTAGCGGGCGCAGCCGGCCGCGTCGAGCCGCTCGAGCACCTCCCACAGGTCACCGCCGTCACGGGTCCAGCCGCGGGCCGCCAGGGTCGTGCCCCGCACGTCCAGGCCGACGGCGACGGCGTCGCCGTGCTCGGCGATGACGCGGGCGGTCCAGTCCGGGTCCTCCAGCGCGGCGGTGCCGATGTTGACGCGCCGGGCACCGGTGGCCAGGGCGCGTTCGAGGGAGGCGTCGTCGCGGATCCCGCCGGACAGCTCGACCTGCACGTCGACCTCCTGGACAACGCGGGCCAGCAGGTCGGCGTTCGCACCTCGGCCGAAGGCGGCGTCGAGGTCGACCAGGTGGATCCACTCGGCACCGCCCTCCTGCCAGTCGAGGGCGGCGGACAGCGGGTCGCCGTACGAGGTCTCCGAGCCGGCCTCGCCCTGGACGAGACGGACGGCCTGGCCGTCCGCGACGTCGACGGCGGGCAGCAGCACCAGTCGTTCGGTCATGCGGGAGTTCTCCAGTCGTGGTGGGAGAGGACGGTCAGAGCGAGCGCACCCAGTTCTCGAGCAGGGTGGCGCCGGCGTCGCCGGACTTCTCGGGGTGGAACTGCGTGGCGGACAGCGGGCCGTCCTCGACGGCGGCGACGAACCGCGCCGGCGAGTCCGCCGGTCCGTGCGACGACCACGTGACGAGCGGCGGGGTGAAGCGCGGGTCGGCGTCGTCGTCGTGACCCTGGGTGAACGACTGCGCCGCGTAGGAGTGGACGAAGTAGAAGCGTTCGTCCTCGACGCCGCGGAACAGCGTCGAGCCGGTAGCGGCCTCCACGCGGGACCACCCCATGTGGGGCACGACCGGCGCGTCCAGACGCTCGACGACGCCACGCCACTCCCCCAGGCCCTCCGTGCGCACACCGTGCTCGACGCCCGCGTCGAACATCACCTGCATGCCCACGCAGATGCCCAGCACGGGGCGCCCGCCGGCGAGGCGTCGGTCGACGACCTGGTCGCCGCGCACCTCGCGCAGGCCCGCCATGCAGGCCGCGAAGGCGCCCACGCCCGGGACCACCAGCCCGTCGGCCTCCCCGGCCGCGTGCCGGTCGGCGGTCAGCTCGACCTCGGCACCGACACGCTCGAGGGCACGGACCGCGGAGCGCACGTTGCCGAACCCGTAGTCGAGGACCACGACGCCCGGACGGTGCGACGACCGGGCGGCGGGTGCGGGCCGTGCGTTGAGCTCGGCGGAGGCACCACCCTCGGGCAGCAGCTCGGGGGTCTCCGAGGCGCCCATCACTTCTTCTTCCGGGCCTTGCGGGACACGGCCGAGAGCATCCGGACGGCCTTGAGCCGGCCGATCCCGTCCGAGGACACCACGCCGGGCAGCTCGTCGAGCGAGAGGTGGCCGGTGAGCAGGTCCTCCAGCGCCTCGGGCGCGCCGCCGAGCACCAGCCCGGGCGGCAGCTCGCCGTCGTCGGCGCCGTCGGTGTAGCGGCGGCAGGTGAGCTGCTCGCCGTCCCGCGTCACCAGCACGAGGGGCACCCCCTTGACGACCTGCGAGATGCGGGCCGCCGCGGCGCGCGGGGCCTCGCCGGAGCGGTCGCGCAGGACCGCCAGCGCGCCGACCGGCGTCGGCACGGCGTCGACCTCGATCTGGGCCAGCACGCAGGCCGCCGCGAGCGCCTCGGCGTCGGCGACCTGGGTGATGAGCACCGCGATCTCGGGCTCGTCGGAACCGGTCAGAGCCGACAGGTCGTCCGGGATCTCCAGGCCCTCCGGCAGCTCGGGCTCGGACGACCCGGACGGGCCGGGCCGGTCGGATTCGGGGAAGTTGGGCACCTACAGCGCTCCCTTGGTCGACGGGATGCCCTCGACCCGAGGGTCGAGCGCGACGGCGGCCCGCAGCGCACGGGCCAGGGCCTTGAACTGGGCCTCGACGATGTGGTGCGGGTCCCGGCCGGCCAGGACGCGCACGTGGAGGCAGATGTCCGCGTGGTGGGCGATCGACTCGAGCACGTGCCGGGTCAGGGACCCCGTGAAGTGCCCGCCGATCAGGTGGTACTCCTGCCCGGCCGGCTCCCCGGAGTGCACGAGGTACGGACGGCCGGAGACGTCCACCACGGCCTGGGCGAGCGCCTCGTCGAGGGGGACGAGGGCGTCGCCGAAGCGCGCGATGCCCTTCTTGTCGCCGAGGGCCTGCTTGAGCGCCTCTCCGAGGACGATCGCGGTGTCCTCCACGGTGTGGTGCGCGTCGATGTCGGTGTCGCCGGTGGCGCGCACCGTCAGGTCGATCAGCGAGTGCTTGCCCAGCGCGGTGAGCATGTGGTCGTAGAACGGCACCGTCGTGGAGATGTCGGTGCGCCCGGCCCCGTCGAGGTCCAGCTCGACGACGACGGTCGACTCGCTCGTGGCGCGCTCGATGCGCGCGGTGCGGCCTGTCATCCCTGCTCCTGTTCGGCGATCACGTCGGTCAGCGCGTCCTGGAACGCCTGGGTCTCCTCCCGGGTGCCGACCGAGACCCGCAGCCAGCCGTCCGGCCCGGTCTCGCGGATCAGCACGCCGCGGTCCAGCAGCCCCTGCCAGACCGCGTGCCGGTCGGCGAAGGTCCCGAAGAGCACGAAGTTGGCGTCGCTCTCGGCCACCTGCACCGGACGACCGGCGCTGTGCTGCCGACGCAACCATGCCACGAGCGCGTCCCGCTGCGCACGCAGGTCCGCCACCTGAGCCAGCAGGACGTCGCGGTAGGACAGCGCGGCCCGGGCGGCGGCCTGGGTCACGGCCGACAGGTGGTACGGCAGGCGGACCACCCGCAGGGCGTCGACGAGCGGTGCCGACGCGGCGAGGTAGCCGAGGCGCAGACCGGCCGCCGCGAAGGCCTTGGACATGGTGCGCGTCACCGCCAGGTGCGGGTAGGTGTCCACCAGCTCCAGCGCGGACGGCGTCCCGGCGCGTCGGAACTCGGCGTAGGCCTCGTCGACGACGACCACGGCGGGGATCCGTGCCGCGGCCTCCAGGACCACCTCGAGGGTGGCGCGCGGCAGCGCGGTCCCGGTCGGGTTGTTGGGGCTCGCCAGCAGGATCACGGAGGGCTGCTCGGCCTCGATCGTGGCCACGGCCGTGGTCGCGTCGATCGTGAAGTCCTCGGCCCGGCGACCGGTCACCCACCGGGTGTGCGTGTCGCGCGCGTACTCCGGGTACATGGAGTAGGTCGGCGCGAAGGACAGCGCCGTGCGCCCCGGGCCGCCGAACGCCTGCAGCAGGTGCAGCATGACCTCGTTCGACCCGTTGGCCGCCCACACCTGCTCGGGTGCGACCCGGACGCCGGACTCCACGGCGAGGTAGTCGGCCAGGTCCTGGCGCAGCGCCGGGAAGTCGCGGTCCGGGTACCGGTTCAGGGTCCGCGCGGCGTCGGCGACGCCGGCGGCGATACCGGCCACGACCTCCTCGGAGGGCGGGTACGGGTTCTCGTTGACGTTCAGCAGCACGGGGACGTCGAGCTGCGGGGCGCCGTACGGCACCTGGTCGGCGAGCTCGGGGCGCAGCGGCAGGGCCGGGGCGTCAGGGGTGGTCACCGCCCCAGTCTACGAACTGTCAGACGACCACGACGTCGCCGCCGGACACCTCGACCGCGATCTCGGCCAGCGGCTCGGGAGCCGGGCCGGACTGCACCGCGGCGTCGTCGAGGGCGAACACGGACCGGTGGCAGGGGCACTCGAGCACGCCGTCGCCCGGGGTGACGGTGCATCCCTGGTGCGTGCACACCGCGCTGAAGACGTGCACCTCGCCCTCCGCGGGCTGGGTCACCAGGACCGGCACTCCCCCGACCTCGGCGCTCACGGCGCCGCCCACCGGGACGTCGGCGAGCGCGACGACCGCCTCGCCCGCGCCGGACGAGGCGGCGTCGTCCGCGGACGCGCCGGGGTCGGTGCCCTCGCTGCAGGCCACGAGCACCCCGCCGGCGACCGCGACGCCGGCGGCGGCACCGGCACCGCGCAGGAGCTGGCGGCGCGAGCAGCAGGGCGGGGTGGACGGCGTCATGGCGACTCCTCGGGTGTCAGGGGTGACGGATCTCACGCTCCGGTGGCAGCATGACCATCATGGACGCACCCAGCGGACCGGTGCCAGCGAAGCACGGCGTGTCCGGCACGCACGTCGCCTGGTTCTGGCGCTCGGCGGCCGCCGTCGGCGTGGCCGCCTCGGCGGTCGTGCACCTCCTGCTGTGGAACCAGGGGTACCAGGACCTGGACGTGGTCGGCCCGCTGTTCCTCCTCAACGCCGCCGGCGGGGCCGTGCTGGCGGTGCTGCTCGTCGTCTGGCGGCACTGGATCCCGCTGGTCGGCGGCATCGTGTTCGGCGCGACCACCCTGCTGGCGTTCGTGGCCTCCGGCACGGTCGGGTTCTTCGACGTGTCCGGACCGCTGATGTTCGGCCGGGACGAGACCATCGCCGCGGTCGCCGAGGTCCTCGCCGTGGTCGCCTCCACGGTCGCGCTGCTGCGCGAGCAGCGCCGCTGAGGCTGTGGACCGGCACCCGTGCTGTCCGCCCCGCCCCCTACGATCGCAGGGTGACCTCCGCCGACGACCCGTACGCCGACCTCGAGCCCGTCTGGACGGACGCCGACGTGCCGCCGGACGACGACGCCCCGCCGCCGGACGACGAGAGCGGGCCGCCGGCGGACGCCCACCTGGCCCGTCCCGCGGCCGCTCCCGCACCCGGTGCGGCCCCCGGGTCGTCCGCGGGCGCTGACCGCGCCGAGGCGACGCGGCGGGCCAAGCTGGCGATGCTGCGCGGCCTGATGGACACCGCCGGCGGCGCCGACGGCTCGAGCACCCTGCGCGACGAGGCCGCAGCCGCGCTGCGGGCGCTGGTCGGCCGCGACGACGCCGTGCTGCGCGAGGACCAGTGGACCGCGATCGAGGCCCTCGTCGCGTTCCACCGGCGGGCGCTGGTGGTGCAGCGCACCGGCTGGGGCAAGTCCGCCGTGTACTTCGTCGCCACGCAGCTGCTGCGGGCACGGGGCGCCGGGCCGACGGTCATCGTCTCCCCGCTGCTGGCGCTCATGCGCGACCAGATCGCGGCGGCCGACCGGGCCGGCATCCACGCCGTGACGATCAACTCCTCGAACGTCACCGAGTGGGACGCGATCCACGCCCAGATCGCCGCCGGCGAGGTGGACGTGCTGCTGTGCTCGCCGGAGCGGCTGAACAACCCGGCCTTCCGCGACGAGGTGCTGCCGCGGCTCGCGGCGGACGCCGGCCTGGTCGTCGTGGACGAGGCCCACTGCATCTCCGACTGGGGCCACGACTTCCGTCCGGACTACCGGCGCATCCGCACGCTGCTCGCCGACCTGCCGCCGGGCATCCCGGTGCTCGCGACCACGGCCACCGCGAACGAGCGGGTCACCCGCGACGTGGCCGAGCAGATGGCCGTCCACGGCGAGGGGGTCTCGAGCGCCGACGGCACGCTCGCCACCAGCGACGACGTCCTCGTGCTGCGCGGCGGGCTCGACCGCGAGTCACTGCACCTGGCGGTGCTCGAGCTCGGCGACCAGCCCACCCGCGTGGCCTGGCTCGTCGAGGCGCTCCAGGAGATCGACGGGTCGGGGATCGTGTACTGCCTGACGGTCTCGGCGGCGGAGGAGATCGCCGCCCAGCTCCGGTCCGCCGGACTCGCCGTCGCGGCCTACACCGGACGCACCGACCCGACCCAGCGCGCCCAGCTCGAGGAGGACCTCAAGACCAACGAGGTCAAGGCGCTCGTGGCGACCTCGGCGCTCGGCATGGGCTTCGACAAGCCGGACCTCGCCTTCGTCGTGCACGTGGGCGCGCCGTCCTCGCCGATCGCGTACTACCAGCAGGTCGGCCGCGCCGGCCGCGGCGTCGACGACGCCGTGGTCGTGCTGCTGCCGGGCCACGAGGACAAGGCGATCTGGGACTGGTTCGGGTCGCAGGCCTTTCCGGCGGAGCACCAGGTCCGCGCCACCCTCGCCGCACTGTCCGACGCCGGGGCCCCGCTCTCGACGGCCGCGCTGGAGACGCACGTCGACCTCAAGCGGTCACGGCTGGAGACGATGCTCAAGGTCCTCGACGTCGACGGCGCCGTGCGCCGCGTGCAGGGCGGCTGGGTCGCGACCGGCGCCGAGTGGGTCTACGACGCGCAGCGCTACGCCCGCGTGGCGGAGACCCGCCACCGTGAGCAGCAGGCGATGCTCGACTTCATCGCGACCCCGGGCTGTCGCATGCGGTTCCTGCGGGAGCAGCTGGACGACCCGCAGCTGCCCGACGGGTGGAGCTGCGGGCGCTGCGACCGCTGCGGGGGCGTGACGCTGCCGCCGCCCCCCGCGGACGACACCGTCGCCGAGGCGCGCTCGGAGATGGACCGACCCGGCGTCGGCGTCGAGCCGCGCAAGATGTGGCCCTCGGGACTGGCCACCCTCGGGCTGGACCTCAAGGGCAAGATCGACCCCGGCGAGCGCGCCGAGCCCGGACGGGCCGTGGCACGGTTCGACGGTCTCGGCTGGTCCAACCCGGTCCGCGACCTGTTCGCCCCCACGACGCCCGACGGCGAGACCCCGGTCGCCCTGCGCGGTGCGGCGGCACGCGTGCTGGACGACTGGGACGCCCTGCACGGCGACGGCACCCAGGAGGGCGGGGAGCGCCCGGTGGTCGTGGAGGGCGTCGTCGCCGTGCGCTCCGTCACACGGCCGCAGCTGACCTACCACCTGGCCCACGGCCTGGCCGCCTATCTGGGTGTGCCGCTGATCGGGGCCGTCGGCCCGGCGCCGGGCGCCGAGGAGCCCGGGCGGCACGACGTCAACTCCGCGATGCGCCTGGCCGGCGTGGCCCGACGGCTGCGGCTGGAGCTCAACGAGGCGGCGTTGTCCGGGCTGCCCGGTCGCCGCGTGCTCCTGGTGGACGACTGGACCGACTCAGGGTGGACGCTCACCGTCGCGGCCCGGCTGCTGCGTCAGGCGGGCGCGGCGGCCGTGCACCCGTTCGTTCTCGGCGTGCGCTGAGCGCCGCGGGTCGGGCTACTCCCCCAGCAGGCCCCGGACGTCGTCGGCGTCCAGGACGCCGGCGAACCGCCCGGCGGCGTCGTCGACCACGGCGTCGAACAGCGCGGCCTTGCGCCGCGCGAGCGCCATGACCTTCTCCTCGATGGTGTCGGCCGCGACCAGCCGGGTGACCTGCACCGGCCGGGTCTGGCCGATCCGGTGGGTGCGGTCGATCGCCTGGGCCTCGGCGGCCGGGTTCCACCACGGGTCCAGCAGGTAGACGTGGTCGGCCTCGGTGAGATTCAGCCCGAACCCGCCCGCCTTGAGGCTGATGAGGAACACCGGTGCCTCGCCGGCCTTGAACCCGGCGATCACCCCGGCGCGGTCCCTGGTGCTGCCGTCGAGCGACACGGTCGCCAGCCCGGCCTGGGCGCACCGGGCGGCCACCCGGCGCAGGAAGGAGGGGAACTGGGAGAAGACGAGCGCCCGGTGCCCCTCGGCGACGAGCTCGACGAGCTGGTCGACCACGAGGTCGAGCTTGGCCGACGTCACCCCGGCGTAGGCGTCGTCGACGAGGGCGGCGTCCAGGGCCAGCCGCCGCAGCGTGGTCAGCGACCGGAAGATCGCGGCGCGGTTGGCCTCGAAGTCGGTGAGCAGCCCGAGCAGACGTTGGCGCTCGCGCTGCAGGTGGGTGTCGTAGATCTTGCGGTGGTCGGCGGTGAGCGGGACCCGCAGCACCTGCTCGGTCCGGGCGGGCAGCTCGGGGGCGACCTGCTCCTTGGTGCGGCGCAGCATGAGGGTGCGCAGCCGACGCTGCAGTCTCCCGAGGGCACGGTTCCCGGCGGCCACGACCTGCGGGTCGTCGTCGCGTGCTGCGGCCTCGACCGGGCGCACCACCTCGGCGCGGAACCGGTGCGACGACGGGTACAGCCCCGGGGCGACGATCGCGAGCATCGCCCACAGCTCGGTGAGGTTGTTCTCCAGCGGGGTGCCCGTGACGGCCAGCTTGAAGGGGGCGTCGAGCCGGCGGACGGTCTGGTGGGCCCGCGTCCGGGGGTTCTTCGCGAACTGCGCCTCGTCCAGGACCAGCCCGGCCCACGGGCGTCCCTCGAAGGCGGCGACGTCCAGCCGGAAGACGGCGTAGGAGACCACGACGACGTCGGCCCCGTCGGTGAGGTCGGCCAGGGACCGGCCGAGCTTCTTCGTGGTCGACGGGACGGGCACGACGCGGAGGTCGGGGGTGAAGCGTGCGGCCTCGTCGACCCAGTTCCCGACGACGGAGGCGGGAGCCACCACGACGAACGGTCGACGCGGGCCGTCCTCGGCCCGTGCCCGGACCCCGGCCACGAAGGCGAGGACCTCGAGCGTCTTGCCGAGGCCCATGTCGTCGGCGAGGATCCCGCCCAGCCCGTGGCCGTGCAGGAAGCTCAGCCACTCGTACGCGCGGTGCTGATACGGCCGCAGCTCGGCGCGCAGTCCGGGCGGCGCGGGCACCGGTGCCACGGTCCGGTCGCCGGCGGTGAGGAGACGCAGGTCCGCCACGGTCCGCCGCCACCGTGCGGACACGTCGACGGAGTCGGCGAGGTCCTCCAGCTCCCCCCACAGCTCGGCGTCGTACCGGCTGACCCGCAGCCGGCCGGGCACGTCCTCGAGGGCGGAGGCCTCGTCGACGAGGTTCCGCAGGCGACGCAACGAGGCGTGGTTCAGCCGCAGCCAGGAGCCGTCCGTGAGCAGCAGACGCTTCTGCCCGCGGACCAGGGCCGTGAACAGGCGGGTGAAGGGAACCTCCCGACCTGCCACCGTGACGGAGATCCCGAGGTCGAGCCAGTCCGCGTCGCCGGACGCGGCGCCGTCGACCACGACCCGGGGCGGGGCGTCCAGGTGCCGGTAGTCGGGGACGTCGGGCGCCTCGACGACGACACCGGCGCCGGCCAGGGCGGGCAGCACCTCACCGGCGAGGTCGAGGGCCTCCAGGCCGGTGTACGTCTGCTGCCGGGCGATCTCGAAGCGCTCGAACCCGGCCAGTCCCCGCACGGCCGCGACGGCAGCGGACCGGATCTCGTCCTCGGCCTCGGGTCCACGGGAGGGGTCGTGCGCCGCACCGTCCAGCGGCACGTCGCGAGGCGCACCGGACGGGCGCGGGTACCGCCACGACCAGCGCACGACGGCGCGCTGCGGGGAGTCGAAGTCGGCGCGGGCCACGAGCACCGGCCGCGCGGGTTCGGGCAGCTCGACGCTGCCGTCGGAGACGACGGTGACGGCACGACGCAGGGCGGGCAGGTGCTCGCCGACCAGCTCGTCGACGTCGGCGGCCGGCACGTCCAGCGACCCGCCACCGACGAGCTCGCGCGCACCGTCGGTCAGCCGGGACCCGGTGGGCGCGAGGCGCAGCAGCGTGCGGCCGCCGCGGGTCTCGACCGTGAACAGCCCGCTGGTGCCGACGGCACCCTGACGCTCGGGTCCCACGACGTCCTCGCCGTCGATCGACACCACGGGGTCCAGCCGGACGCCGTCCGCGACGGACCGGGCGGTCAGCCGCAGGGAGGCCGTGCGCCCCAGCAGCACCTCGTCGCGGCTCCCCTGCCCCACCAGGGGGATCTGCAGCTCGGCGGCCTCGGCCAGCAGCGGCCAGAGCCCTCGTCCTGCCGTGGCCAGCGGTCGCCAGGCCTCGCGGCTGCGGGTGACGCCGTCGCTGAGCGCGGCCCCGAGGTCGGCGAACCAGCGCCGCACCGCGGGGGCAGGCGTGGCCCGGACGTCGGCGAAGGCGTACAGGCCCCGGGCCAGCGCCTCCCAGCCGGCCTCCGGTGCCGTCTTCCACCCGCCGTTGCGGGCCGGGACGACCGGTCGCACGGACAGCTCGGGGGGTGCCTCGGCGAAGGCCCCGTCCAGGCGGAACCGCAGGCCGACCGGCAGGACGGCGCCGGCGCTCGCCGGGTCGGGTCCGGCCGACGTCACCGCGGCGAGCCGACCGCGCCATCCATCCGGCCCGTCCTGCCCTCCGGGGCCGTCCGCGCCGTGCCGGCCCACGTGCAGCAGGGCTGCCGCCACGTGCTTGCAGTCCGTCGCGACCGGGCAGCTGCACGACGCCTCGTCGACCGCGTACCGCCCGTCGGCGTCGACCGTGAACCGGATGCGGCACCCGTACGGGCGCACCGCGCTGCCCGCGACCCGCGCTGCGAGGACCCGGGCCTCGGCGTCCCAGCTCCACGAGACGACCATGCCGCCGCGCTCGTAGCCCTGGGCGCGGCGGAAGGTCGTGGCTCCCACCAGTCCGCCGATCTCGAGCGGGTCGACGCGGGGCGGGACGGTGGGCATGGCGTCCATGCTGTCACGCCCCACCGACGGCCGGCGGCGGGGTGCCGTCGACCGCTTGGCACACTATTTCGCGGAATCACGACACCGGTCGCGATGCGCGCCGGGCCGCTCAGAAGCGCCCGCGGACCGCCTCGCCGTGCGCCGGCAGGTCCTCGTCGTCGGCGACCGCGACGATCCGGTCGGCCACCTCCGCCAGGGCGTCCCGGTCGTACTCGATCACCTGCACCGACTTCAGGAACGCGTGCACGCCGAGCCCGCTGGCGAAGTGCGCCGTCCCGCCCGTGGGCAGCACGTGGTTCGACCCCGCCAGGTAGTCGCCGAGGGAGACCGGCGAGTAGGGCCCGACGAAGATCGCCCCCGCCGACCGCACCCGCTCGGCCCACGCGGCGGCGTCGACCGTCTGGATCTCCAGGTGCTCGGCACCGTAGGCGTCCACCACCGCGAGCCCCTGCTCGAGGTCGTCGACGAGCACGACGGCCGACTGCGGACCGGACAGCGCGGTGGTCACTCGTTCGGTGTGCTTCGTGGCGTCCGCGAGGTCGGTCAGCTTCGCCTCGACGGCGCCCGCGAGCTCCGGCGACGGCGTCACCAGCACCGAGGCGGCCATCGGGTCGTGCTCGGCCTGGCTGATGAGGTCCAGGGCGACGTGACCGGCGTCGGCCGTGTCGTCCGCCAGGACGGCGATCTCCGTGGGGCCGGCCTCCGAGTCGATGCCGACGACGCCGCGGACCAGGCGCTTCGCCGCCGCCACGTAGACGTTGCCCGGGCCGGTGACGACGTCCACCGGCTCGCACAGCACGTCGCCGTCGACCGTGTCGGTCCCCGCCGCGCCGTAGGCGAACATGGCCACCGCCTGGGCACCGCCGACCGCGTAGACCTCGTCGACCCCGAGCAGCGCGCACGCGGCGAGGATGGTCGGGTGCGGCAGCCCGCCGGCGTCCCGCTGGGGCGGGGAGGCGACCGCGAGCCCCGGCACCCCCGCCTCCTGGGCCGCGACCACGTTCATGATCACCGAGGACGGGTAGACGGCCAGCCCGCCCGGCGCGTAGAGGCCCACGCGCTGCACCGGGATCCAGCGCTGACGCACCTCGGCCCCGTCGGCCAGCACGGTGGTGTGCTCCCGCGGGACCTGGGCGGCGTGCACCGCCCGCACCCGGCGGATCGACTCCTCGAGCCCGGCACGGACACCCGGGTCGAGCTCGGCCAGCGCGGAGCGCATCGCCGCGGCCGGGACCCGCAGATGCTCGGGACGCACCCCGTCGAAACGCTCGGCCAGGTCGCGCAGCGCGGCAGCGCCACGGGACCGCACGTCGGCCAGGACGGGAGCGACGGCCTCGGTCGCCTGCTCCACGCCGACCTCGGGGCGCGGCAGCACCCCGATCAGGTCACGGCGGGACAGGGACCGGCCCCGAAGATCGATGCGTCGGATCACCCCACCAGTCTAGGTGCGGCGTGCCGCAGCACGTCCGGGCGTCCCGGACAATGGGCGCATGGACACCCCGATCGAGGTACCGATCCGCGACGACGTCATCCGCCTGGGCCAGTTCCTCAAGCTGGCCGGCCTGGCCGAGTCGGGCACCCACGCCCGCGACCTGGTGGCCGACGGCGACGTGAGCGTCGACGGCGAGGTCGAGACCCGACGTGGGCGCCAGCTCACGCGCGGCATGCGGGTCACCGTCGCGGGCCCCGAGGGTGACGAGACCGTCGTCGTCGCCTGACCCTCGACCTCGACCTGAGGGTGACCCTCGACCTCGACCTGAACCTGAGGTCGACCTCCTCCGCGGTCCGTCGCCTCAGGACGCCATGTACGCCGAGGACATGGTCCGGTCGACGGTGAGCTCCAGCACGATCCGCCGCGGGTCGTAGGCGACCTGTCGGTAGCGACGCGCGTAGCGCCGCACCGCCTCGGCCACGGCGTCGGGGTCCTCGACCGCCTCCAGCGTGCCTTCCAGGGTGAGCCACCGCCCGCCGTCGACCTGGCACAGCGCGGCCCGGGGCGGTTCGCCGTCCGGCCCGCGCCGTCGCGCGTTGGCGGCCTTGACCGACCCCCGGCGTGCCGTGATGCGGGCGATCCCCCGCTCGGCGTCCCAGGTGAAGCCGACCGGCACGACGTGCGGGGTGCCGTTCGCGCGCAGGGTGGTCAGCGTGGCCAGGTGGCGCTCGGTGACGAAGACGAGCTGCTCGGGGTTGAGTCGGATCATCGCCGCCAGCCTACGCGGCGCACCGATGAGTTCCGGCGGGTGCGGTCGTCACACCCTGCACACGTCACCCGAGGAGGTCTCGATGTCCGTCCAGCCCTCGGCGTCCACCCGGCCCGGACGCCCCGCCGTCGTCGACCGCGCGAACTGGCTGCGAGCGCGGCGGACGCTCCTGTCCCGCGAGAAGGCGCACACCCGCGAGGGCGACGCCCTCGCCGCCGCGCGGCGCCGACAGCCGATGACGGCCGTCGACCCCGCGACGGTCCTCGTCGGCGCCGGCGGCCGTGTCACGCTGCTGGACCTGTTCGAGGGGCGGGACCAGCTCGTGACCTACCAGCACATGTGGCACGCCGGGCACCCCGTCGAGGGCCAGTGCGTCGGGTGCACGGCGAGCGTGTGGAGCCTCCAGGACGCCGTCTACCTCCACCACCGGGGCGTCTCCTTCGCCGTCGTGTGCGATGGCCCCTGGGACGAGGTCGCGCCGTACGTGGCGTTCATGGGGTACCGCGTGCCCTGGTACTCGCTGCAGGAGGCCGACGACGAGGCGGTGCACGGCGGTCTGAGCGACGACCGCGGCCTGCTCTCGTGCTACCTGCGGGTCGGCGAGGACGTGTACCTGACGCACGAGACCACCCACCGCGGGGTCGAGGCCGTCATGGCACAGCTCCAGGTGCTCGACCTGACGGTGTACGGCCGCCAGGAGGCCTGGGAGGACTCCCCCGACGGCTGGCCGCAGCACCCCACGGGGACCTGGTGGACGGACCGGGGGCGGCCGGTGCCGCAGTGGACGCGTCCCGGTGCTGCGCCGTTCGACCCGGACGCACCGCGCGGGCACCACCACTGAGGCCGGCGGGCGCCCGGCCGGTCAGAGACCGAAGGTGAGCACGGCCGGCAGGACCCCGTCGTGCAGGCCGCGCAGCACCGGCAGCTCGTGCGGGACCACCGGGTGGGGCAGCGCGACCAGCGGGAACCACCGCAGGTCCGCGGTCCGCTCCGGCTCGCGGATCTGCAGCTCGCCGTCCCAGTGGTCGGCCGCGAAGTAGAAGTCGACGCGCTGCTCCAGGGCCGGCCCGCCCGGGATGCCCCGGTGCTGGACCGTCAGTGGCACCAGGTCCGTCGGCGCCACCCGGACCCCGAGCTCCTCGTGCGCCTCGCGCACCGCCGCCGCGACCGCGGACTCCCCCGGCTCGACGTGCCCGGCGGCACCGGCGGCCCAGTGGCCGTCCATGTAGCCGGTGCCGCGGCGCAGCTGGAGCAGCACCTGACCCTCGCGGCGCAGCAGCAGGTAGGCCGCCGGCACCAACCGGAAGCGGTCGCCGGCGCTGCCGTCGTCCCAGGTGCCGCTCATGACAGGCAGCTCGGTCCGAGCAACGCCTTGAGGTCGCCGAACAGGGCGGGCGACTTCTCCACCCGCAGCCCGTCCCCGGCCTGCACGAGCGTCTTCTTCCCGGGCTCGGCGACGGCCACGTGCACGGGCGCGGACCCCGGGTGCGTGGACAGCACCTCCCGCAGGCGGATCATGACCGGTTCGACGCAGCGGGTGTGCGGCACGGTCACGTGCACCGGGGCGTCGGCCACCGCGGAGGTGTCCGGCAGCGAGACCTCCTGGGCCTGCAGCTGCATCTGCTCGTCACGGCGCCGGATCCGGCCCCTGATCGTCACGACCTGGTCCTCGGCGAGCACCGTGGAGTAGGCGAGGTACGTCTCCCCGAAGAACATCACCTCGACGCCGCCGTCGAGGTCCTCGATGGTCACGGCTGCCCACGGGTTGCCGTTCTTGCTGATCTTGCGCTGCACGGAGGTGAGCAGCCCGGCCACGGTCACCACCGACCCGTCGGAGCGGTGCTCGTCGGCGACGAGCGTGGCGATCGACGTGTCCGCCGCCCGGGCCAGCACGTGCTCGAGGCCGGACAGCGGGTGGTCCGAGACGTAGAGACCGAGCATCTCCCGCTCGAAGGACAGCCGCTGCTTCTTGTCCCAGTCCGGCAGGTCCGGGACGTCCACGGAGAAGCTCACCACCTCGTCGTCGGCCCCGCCGAAGTCGGCGAACAGGTCGAACTGCCCCTCGGCCTCCTTGCGCTTGACCGAGATCACCGAGTCCACGGCCTGCTCGTGCACCACGAGCAGCGCCCGGCGCGGGTGGCCCAGCGAGTCGAACGCGCCGGCCTTGATCAACGACTCGATGGTGCGCTTGTTGCACACCACGGCCGGGACCTTGTCCAGGAAGTCCGTGAACGAGGTGAACGCGCCGTGCTCCTCGCGCGCCGCCACGATCGCGTCCACGACGTTGGCACCGACGTTGCGCACCGCCGTCAGACCGAACCGGATGTCCTCGCCGACGGCCGTGAACTTCGCGGCCGAGTCGTTGACGTCCGGCGGCAGCACCGTGATGCGCATGCGACGGCACTCGTTGAGGTAGAGCGCCATCTTGTCCTTGTCGTCCCGCACGGACTGCAGGAGGCCCGCCATGTACTCGGTCGGGTAGTTCGCCTTGAGGTAGGCCGTCCAGTAGGCGACCAGGCCGTAGCCGGCCGAGTGGGCCTTGTTGAAGGCGTACCCGGCGAACGGCACCAGCGTGTCCCACACCGCCTGGATGGCGGCGTCCGAGTAGCCCCGCTCCTTGCAGCCGGCCTCGAAGTTCACGAACTCCTTGGCCAGCACCTCGGGCTTCTTCTTGCCCATGGCACGACGCAGCAGGTCCGCCTGGCCCAGGGAGTACCCGGCGAGCACCTGGGCGGCGCGCTGCACCTGCTCCTGGTAGACGATCAGGCCGTAGGTCTCGTCGAGCACCTCGGACAACGGCTCGGCGAGCTCGGGGTGGATCGGCTCGATCTTCTGCATGCCGTTCTTGCGCAGCGCGTAGTTGACGTGCGAGTTCATGCCCATCGGCCCCGGTCGGTACAGGGCGATGACGGCCGAGAGGTCGTCGAACTTGTCCGGACGCATCTGCCGCAGCAACGACCGCATGGGGCCGCCGTCGAGCTGGAACACGCCCAGGGTCTCCCCGCGGGCCAGCAGCTCGTAGGAGGCCTTGTCGTCCAGGGCGATCGTCTCGATCTGGACCGGGTCCTTGCCGTTGGCCTCGATGATCTCCAGGGCGTCCTCGAGGATCGTGAGGTTGCGCAGGCCCAGGAAGTCCATCTTGATCAGGCCGAGACCCTCGCAGGTCGGGTAGTCGAACTGCGTGATCACCGCCCCGTCCTGCGGGCGCCGCATGATCGGGATGACGTCGATCAGCGGGTCGCTGGACATGATGACACCGGCGGCGTGCACACCCCACTGGCGCTTGAGCCCCTCGATGCCGCGGGCGGTCTCGACCACGCGCTGCGCCTCGGGGTCCGTGTCGTGCAGCTGACGGAACTCGCCGGCCTCGGAGTACCGGTCGTGCTGGGGGTCGAAGATGCCGGACAGCGGGATGTCCTTGCCCATCACGGGCGGCGGCATCGCCTTGGTGAGCTTCTCCCCCATCGCGAACGGGAACCCGAGCACCCGGGAGGCGTCCTTGAGGGCCTGCTTGGCCTTGATCGAGCCGTAGGTGGCGATCATCGCCACCCGGTCGTCGCCGTACTTGTCCGAGACGTAGCGGATGACCTCCGAGCGCCGGCGCTCGTCGAAGTCGACGTCGACGTCGGGCATGCTGACGCGTTCGGGGTTGAGGAACCGCTCGAAGATCAGGCCGTGCTCGAGCGGGTCCAGCTCGGTGATGCCCATGACGTAGGAGACCATCGACCCGGCGGCCGAACCACGGCCCGGGCCGACGCGGATGCCCTGCTCCTTGGCCCAGTTGATGAAGTCGGCCACCACGAGGAAGTACCCGGGGAAGCCCATCTGGACGATGACCTCGGTCTCGTACTTCGCCTGGGCGCGCACGGCGTCCGGGACCCCCTGCGGGTACCGGACGTGCATGCCCTTCTCGACCTCCTTGACGAACCAGGAGACCTCGTCCTCCCCGGCGGGCACCGGGAAGTTCGGCATGTAGTTCGCCCCGGTGTCGAACGAGACCTCGCACCGCTCGGCGATGAGCAGCGTGTTGTCGATCGCCTCGGGCATCTCGGCGAACAGGCGGCGCATCTCGGCGCCGGACTTGACGTAGAAGTTGTCGCCGCTGAACGCGAACCGGCTGCCGCCCTGGTCGTAGGTGGGCTCGTCCAGGGTCGACCCGGAGTTGACCGCCAGCAGCACCTCGTGCGCGTGGGAGTCCTCCTGGCGGGTGTAGTGCAGGTCGTTGGTGGCCACCAGCGGGGCCCCGATGTGGCGGGCCAGCTCCAGGAGCTGCTTCGACGTGCGGGACTCGATCTCGATCCCGTGGTCCATCAGCTCCACGAAGTAGTTCTCGCGGCCGAAGATGTCCTGGTACTCCCCCGCCGCGCGGACCGCCTCGTCCCACTGACCGAGCCGGAGCCGGGTCTGGATCTCGCCCGACGGGCAGCCGGTGGTGGCCATCAGCCCCTCGGCGTACGTCTCCAGCAGCTCGCGGTCCATGCGCGGCCACTTGCCCATCTGCCCGTCGAGGGACGCCAGCGAGGACGCCCGGAACAGGTTGTGCATGCCGGTGTTGTTCCGGGACCACAGCGTCATGTGGGTGTAGGCGCCGCCGGCGGAGACGTCGTCGCGCTTCTGGTGCTGCTCGCCCCACTGGACCTTCGTGCGGTCGTGGCGGCTGGTGCCGGGGGTGACGTACGCCTCGACGCCGATGATCGGCTTGACGCCGTACTTCTGCGCGGTGCTCCAGAAGTCGAAGGCGCCGAAGAGGTAGCCGTGGTCCGTGATGGCGATGGCCTTCTGGCCGAGCCGCGCGACCTCGGAGAACAGGTCGTCCATCCGCGCGGCGCCGTCGAGCATCGAGTACTCGGTGTGGACGTGCAGGTGGACGAAGTCGTCGGTCTTCTGGGTGGCGGCGTCCGGCATGCCCCGAGTCTAGGCGCGGCCTCCGACGTCCCCGCCCGGCCCCGCCGTGAGAGCGGTCACCGGCTCACCGGTAGGCGTCGCGCAGGGTCTCCAGGGCGTGCGCCAGGTCCTCCGGGTACTCGGACTCCACGACGACGTCCTTGCCCGTCACGGGGTGCGTGAAGCCGAGGCGCATCGCGTGCAGCCACTGCCGCTGCAGGCCGGTGCGCGAGGCCAGCACCGGGTCGGCCCCGTAGGTGAGGTCCCCGACGAGCGGGTGCCGCAGCGCGGCGAAGTGCACCCGGATCTGGTGGGTGCGCCCGGTCTCCAGGTGCACCTCGACCAGCGAGGCCGCCGGCAGCATCTCGAGGACCTCGTAGTGGGTCACCGACGGTTTGCCCTCCGCGACGACGGCGAACTTGTAGTCGTGGTGCGGGTGGCGGCCGATCGGCGCGTCGATGGTGCCCGTCGTGGGCTCCGGGTGCCCCTGGGCGAGCGCGTGGTAGACCTTGTCGACCGTGCGCTCCTTGAAGGCGCGCTTGAGGCCCGTGTACGCGGCCTCGGACTTGGCGACGGCCATCAGCCCCGACGTGCCGACGTCGAGGCGGTGCACGATCCCCTGGCGCTCCGCCGCACCCGAGGTGGCGATGCGGTAGCCGGCCGCCGCCAGCGCCCCGACCACGGTGGGGCCGGTCCAGCCGGGCGACGGGTGCGCGGCCACGCCGACCGGCTTGTCCACGACCACCACGTCGTCGTCCTCGTAGGCGATCGTCATGCCCTCGACGGGTTCGGCGACGACCTCCACGGCGTCCGCCCGCGCGTCCGGGACGTCCACCTCGAGCAGCGTGTCGGGCAGCAGCCGGTCCGACTTGCCCACGGTGCGCCCGTCCGCGCGCACGGCGCCGGAGGCCGCGAGCTCCGCGGCCTGGCTGCGGGAGAAGCCGAGCATCCGGCCCAGGGCGACGTCCACCCGCTCGCCGGCCAGGCCGTCGGGCACCGGCAGGGTCCGCAGGGCCATCAGTCGCCGTCCTCCGTGTGCCGCGACCCGTCCAGCCCGATCCCGCGGAAGGTCAGCAGGATGATCATCCCGGCCGCGACCACGATGGCGATGTCGGCGACGTTCCCGACGAACAGGTCGGCGTAGGCGATCATGTCGACGACCTCCCCCCGGGCGAACCCGGGCTGGCGCACGAGCCGGTCGACCAGGTTGCCGAGCGCTCCCCCGAGCAGCAGTCCCAGGGCGACCGCCCAGCCGACCGACCCGATGCGGCGCATCGCCCGCAGGATCACCACCACGACCGCCACGACGACGATCGTCAGGACCCAGGTGTAGCCGTTGGCCATGAACGACAGCGCCGCGCCGGGGTTGAAGACGAGGGTCAGACCCAGCAGGTCGCCGAGCAGCGGGACCCGTTCGCCCTCGCTGAGCGTGGCGAGCGCCCACCACTTGGTCAGCTGGTCGACGACCAGCACCACGGCGGCCAGACCCAGGGCCCCGGCCCCGAGCCGGCGACGGCGCGCGGCCGTCACGGCCGCGTCATGATCCGCGGCGGTGCCGGCGGCGTCCTGCGGAGCGGGTGACACGGGCTCGTGCGGGAGGTCGGGAGCCGGGTCGGACCCGGCGGGCGTCGTGGACATCGCGCAGAGTCTACGGTCAGCGCCGCTCCTCGCGCGCCTTCGCCTCGACCGACAGGGTGGCGCGAGGGAAGGCCTGCAACCGGGCCTTGCCGATGGGCGCGCCCGTGACCTCGCACGTGGCGTACTTCCCGTTGCGGATGCGGTCCAACGCGTGGGTCGTCTGGTCGAGCAGGTCCCGCAGGTTGTTCACCAGGGTGAGCTCCTGCTCGCGCTCGAGCGCGCTCGATCCGTAGTCCGCCTGGTCGTCACCGGCGCCGTCGCCGGAGTTGCGCAGGAGGTCGGACAGCTCGGCGTCCGCGGCGGCGAGCTCGTCGGTGTAGCGCTCCTTGTCCTCCAGGAGCAGCAGAGCGAGCTCGGAGACCTCCTGGAGCGTCCACGGCTCCTCGCCGTCACGCACCGGGAAGTCCTTGACGTCACGCGCCAGGTTCGGGAACTCCTCGCGGATCGTCGCCCGCTGGGAGGTGGAGAGCTTGGACATTCGGCGCCCTTCCGTTCTTCGAGGTCACCGAAGAGTAAGCGCACGGATCGGCCCGCACAACAGCAGGCGCCCTTCGGGCGTGTCTGCCGGTGCGGGCCGATCCGCGCGCCGCGTGCTCCGGGTGCGGTGTCAGAGGTCCTGCGAGCGTCCTGCCCCGGCGTTCTGCCGCTGCGGGGGGAGCGCCGAACCGCGGGCGTCCAGGTCGCCGAGCAGGTTCTGCAGGAAGCTCTTCAGACGGGTGCGGTAGTCCCGCTCGAACAGGCGCAGCTCGTCGATCTTGCGCTCCAGCAGCGACCGCTCCTGCTCCAGCTGGGACAGCGTGCGGTGGCTGGTCTCCTCGGCCTCGCGGACGATGCGCGACCCCTCGGCCTTCGCCTCCGCGATCAGCCGGTCGCCCTCCTCCTGGCCGGAGCGCACGTAGTCGTCGTGCAGCTTCTGGGCGAGCTGCAGCATGCCGGTCGCCGACTCGGGCTCGGCACCCTGCTTGCCGGCGGCGGCCTCGGCCAGCGCGGGCGCCGGGGTCGGGGCGGCCTGCGGCGCCGGGGCCTCGGGCTGCTCGGCCGACTGCGCGGCGGCCTCGTTGCGGCTCAGCTCGCCCACACGGCTCTCGGCCGCGGAGAGCTTCGAACGGAGGTCGTCGTTCTCCTCCTGCACCGCCGTCAGAGTCCGGACGACCTCGTCCAGGAAGTCGTCGACCTCTTCGACGTCGTAGCCCTCGCGGAACTTCGTCGCCGAGAACTTCTTGTTGAGGATGTCCTCTGCCGTCAGCAGTGCCATCGTGTCACCTCGTTGCCGTAGCGCGTTCGTGCACGGACCCGGAGCGTCCGTGGGTGCCCACGGTAGCCCACGGCCGACGCCACGGCCCTCCGAGCGCGGCGAGCACACGACGTCTTCACAGGCGGCGAACAGTCCGCCGTCCCCGCCCTGGACCGCGGCCCGGACGGGGAGGGGTCGTCACAGGCTGGCGGCGAGCCCGTTGGCGACCTGCATGAGGATCGACGTGGCCAGGAAGAGGACCAGGAACGCGAGGTCCAGACGCACGCTGCCCAGGGTGAGGGGCGGGATGATCCGCCGCAGGGCGCGCAGGGGCGGATCTGTGACGGTGTACACACCTTCCGCGATGACGAGCACGACACCGCGCGGGCGCCAGTCACGGGCGAAGAACTGGACCCAGTCGAACACCAGCCGGACGATCAGGCAGACGAGGAACAGCAGCAGGACGAAGCCGACGAGGCTGAAGATCACGCTCACGAGGGCAACCTACCCGACGCACGACGCACGGCCCGAGGGGCGTTCTCGGGCAGCGGGCCGTGCGCGGGTCAGCTCTGGTTGTAGAACGCGCCCGCGCGCGCCTCGGTGGGACGCGGCGCGACCTGCTCCTCGCCCGTGATCTCCACGTGCTCGGGCGACAGCAGGAACACCTTGTTGGTCACCCTCTCGATCGAGCCGCGCAGGCCGAAGATGAGACCGGCGGAGAAGTCGACCAGCCGCTTGGCGTCGGAGTCGTCCATGTCCGACAGGTTCATGATGACCGGGGTCCCCCCGCGGAACGCCTCACCGATCAACCGCGCGTCGTTGTAGGACCGCGGGTGGATCGTCGTGATGCGGCGCAGGTCGGCGCCGACGAGGGCGTCGGCCGGCACACCGTCACGGTGCAGCGGTGTGACCTCGGCCTGGTAGTCGTCGTCACGCACCGGCTCCAGCTCCTCGTCGTACTCGTCGAGGTAGTCCCCGTCGGGGCGCTGGTCGTCGGCCAGCCCCAGGTACAGCATGGTCTTGCGAAGCGCTCCGCCCATCGCTCTGCTCCGTTCGTCGGTACGTCAGGTACTTGACGGTATCCAGCGGGACACGCTATGCGGAGCGCGACACGCCGAGGTCACGAGAGGACGACGACACCGGCCTGTCGCCCGGTGACCTCCCCGGCGGCCGTCGCACGGCGGTGCGAGAACAGGTCCGGGTCGGTCATCGTGCAGCGGTCCACGCGCGTGGTGGCGACCCCCCGCGCGACGAGCCGGGTCACCACGGCGCCCGGCAGGTCGAGCCCGGGCGTGCCCGCCGACGTCGTGGACCACGCCTCGGGCACCACGGCCGTGACCTCGTCGCGCATCTGCTCGGGCACCTCGTAGCACCGACCGCAGACCGCGGGGCCGACGGCGGCGCGCAGCCGACCGGTCTCGGCACCGCGGGTCAGCAGCCGGTCGACGACCTCGTCGACGACGCCGGCCACCAGCCCGCGCCGACCCGCGTGGGCGACACCGACGACCCGCGCGGTGGCGTCGGCGAGCAGCACCGGCACGCAGTCGGCGACGAGCACCCCGACACCGAGCCCCGGTTCCGCCGTGACCAGACCGTCCGCCGTGCCGGCACTGGTCGGGGGCGCGCCGGACCACTCGGCCCGCTCGTGGGGCCCGAGCTCGAGGACGTCGGCTCCGTGAACCTGCGTGGCGAACGCCACGGGGCTGCCGACCCAGTCGGCCAGCAGGTCACGGTTGCGCTGGACCCGGGCGCTGTCGTCACCGGTGCCGTCGGACAGGTCGAGCGACGACCACGGCGCCGGCGACACGCCGCCGTGCCGCGTGGTGAAGCCGGCGACGACTCCGGCGCCGAGGTCGACACGGAGCAGTCCGGCACCGAAGTCCTCGGGCAACATGGCCTCCTGGGCCCACGGGACGGACGAGGTCACTTGAGGAAGTCGGGGACGTCGAGGTCCTCGGCGGGCCGGGACTGGTCCACCATGCGGGGCACGTCCACCGGACGCTCGACCGTGACGCCCTCCCCCGCGCCCTCCTCGACCACGCCGAGGCTCGTCGGCCGCTGGACGTTGCCCACCGGCTCCAGGCTGGCGGGGACGTCGTCCGGACCGGCCGGGATCGGCCGCGGGCGCGCGTGCGCGGGCTCGGCGGCCGGCAGGGGCACCGGCGCCGTGGCCGGGGAGCCGCCGTGGCCGGTGCCCGGGCTCGCCGCGGACGAGCCCTGACGTGCGGCCGCGCCGTCGTCCCCGCCCGCACGGCTCGCCGAGGAGCTGCCGGCGACCTGGCCCAGGGCGCGGGAGTCCTCGCGCGCCTTGGGCAGCCCGCCGTCGAACCCGGCCGCGATGACCGTGACGCGCACCTCGTCGCCGAGCGCGTCGTCGATGACCGTGCCGAAGATGATGTTCGCCTCGGGGTGGGCCGCCTCCTGCACGAGCCGCGCGGCCTCGTGCACCTCGAACAGTCCCAGGTCGCTGCCACCCTGGATCGACAGCAGCACGCCGTGCGCACCGTCGATCGAGGCCTCCAGCAACGGCGAGGAGATCGCCAGCTCGGCGGCCTGGACCGCGCGGTCCTCCCCGCGGGCCGACCCGATCCCCATGAGCGCCGACCCCGCCCCCTGCATGACGGACTTGACGTCCGCGAAGTCGAGGTTGATCAGCCCCGGGGTGGTGATGAGGTCGGTGATCCCCTGCACACCCGAGTGCAGCACCTGGTCGGCGGAGTGGAAGGCGGCGATGGCCGACACGTTCCGGTCCGACATCGACAGCAGCCGGTCGTTCGGGATGACGATGAGGGTGTCCACCTCCTCGCGGAGCTGCTCGATCCCCTGCTCGGCCTGCACCGACCGGCGCCGGCCCTCGAAGGTGAACGGGCGGGTGACGACCCCGACCGTCAGCGCGCCGAGGGAGCGCGCGATGCGCGCCACGACCGGGGCGCCCCCGGTCCCGGTGCCGCCGCCCTCGCCCGCGGTGACGAAGACCATGTCGGCGCCACGCAGGACGTCCTCGATCTCGTCGGCGTGGTCCTCGGCGGCCTTGCGGCCGACCTCGGGGTCGGCGCCGGCCCCGAGCCCGCGCGTCAGCTCGCGACCGACGTCCAGCTTGACGTCGGCGTCCGACATCAGCAGGGCCTGCGCGTCGGTGTTGATGGCGATGAACTCGACACCCTTGAGGCCGACCTCGATCATGCGGTTCACGGCGTTCACGCCGCCACCGCCGATGCCGACCACCTTGATCACTGCCAGGTAGTTCTGCGGAGTTGCCACGTCGTTGCCTCTCGGGTCGTTCGGGTCCTGACCCCACCGGTCAAACCTTCAGGTTATAGTTGAAGGTGAGTGTTATGTCAGGTTGCTGCTTGTGACGACGGTATTTCGCCGGAACCCGCCCGCGCCGCACGTGCCTCGGCGTGTCGCGACGGGTCGGACGGCGGTCACCGGGTCACCGGCAGCTCGGGCGACGAGACGTCGATGACGGCGACGTCCCCTCCGACCGCGCGCAACGTGCGCACGACCTCCACCTTCAGCGGCAGGCGGTCCGCCCCGCCCCAGCGGATGCTGAGCCCGTCGCGCAGCACGGTCTCCACGTCGTCCTGGGTGCGGGCGCTGACCTGGTCCACCCGCGCGGACAGCCCGGGCGGGAGCGCGGCGACGACCGCCAGCGCCGCCTGCAACGCCCGGGCGGACTCCTTCTCCAGCGGCACGGACACCACCGGGAGCCCCTCGGGCACGCCGGCACGGCGGCCCAGCCGCACCCCCTCGTCGTCCAGCAGCACGTAGTCCGTGCCGTCCGGGACCGCCGCCACGGGTTCGCGGGCGACGACGACGACGCCGAGACCGTGCGGCCACGACCGGGCGAGCGTGACGTCCTTGACACCACGCAGGGAACGGATCTCGGCCGCCATGCCCGCCGTGTCGAGACGCAGCAGCGGTGTGCCGGCCGCGCCCAGGACGATCTCGTGCACCCGCTCGCCGTCGACCACGGGCACGTCCGCCCCCGTGACGGTCACCTCCTCCGCGTCGAGCGCGAGCAGGTCGGACCACCCGACCACCCAGCCCGCCCCGCCCACGAGCCCGAGCACCAGCACCACCACGAGCGCCGTGCGCCAGGACCGGTGGCGGCGCATGGCCGAACGCTCGGCGAGCCGGTCGGCCATCGCGGTCGAGACGCGGGGGTCGCGGGCGGCGGGCGCCGGAACCGGGCGGGGACCCCGCTCCGGCGCGGACGCCACCGGCCGGGGCCGCGCCGGGGACGCGGCGGACCGCGCGCTCGCCGCCGACCGCGCGCTGCCGGCCGACCGTGCCGCACCGGCCGGACGACGTCCGGACCCCGCCGGGGACGCCGAGGACGCCGCCGGGCCGGGCCGTGGCCGCTCGGGCGCGCGGGGACGAGGTGGTGGACGCATCACCCCATCGTCGCGTCCGGCGCCGGTCCCGGGGGGTCCGCCACGCCGTGGCGCGCCGCCAGCTCGGCGAGGACGACGGGTCCGAGCTCGGTGACGTCGCCCGCCCCGACGGTCAGCACGACGTCCCCCGGGCGGGCCAGGCGGGCCACGGCGTGCGCCGCCTCGACCCGGTCCTCGACGGCCCGCACCCGCCCGCCGGAGACCGTCGGACCGGCCAGGTCCGTGATCGTCCTCGCGGTCACCTCCGGGTCGACGTCCTCACGCGCCCGGTACACCCCCGTCACCACGACCTCGTCGGCCAGGGACAGCGCGCCGGCGAACCGGTCGGCGAAGATCCGCGTGCGGGAGTACAGGTGCGGCTGGAACAGCACGAGGACCCGGCCCGTTCCCGCCACGGGCCGCGCCGCTCGCAGCAGCGCCTCCACCTCGGTCGGGTGGTGGTCGTAGCTGTCGAACACCCGGACGCCGCCGGCCTCGCCGCGGGGCTCGAAGCGTCGCCCGGTGCCCACGAAGGTGCCCGCCGCGGCCACCGCGGCCGCCGGGCCGGCGCCGAGCAGGACGGCGGTGACCACCGCGGCGGTGGCGTTCAGCACGTTGTGGGCGCCCGGGACGTCGAGGGCCAGCAGCCGCTCCGCGTCGCCCAGGGGCCCGCCGGAGACCGTCGCCCGCGCGGTCCCCGCCCCGACCTCGACGCCGCGGACCCGCACGTCGGACTCCGGGACGGTCCCGTAGGTGACGACCCGGCCGCCCGCCGCCCGGTGCGCGGCCGCGAGCCGGGCCGAGCCGGCGTCGTCGGCGCACGCCACGAGCGTCCCGTCGGGGGTGATCCGGGCGGCGAAGTCGACGAAGGCCTGCTCGAACGCCTCCTGCGACCCGTAGTGGTCCAGGTGGTCGGCCTCGACGTTCGTCACCACGGCCACCGTCGGGCTGTAGTTGAGGAACGAGCCGTCGGACTCGTCGGCCTCGGCGACCAGCACGTCGGCCGTCCCCGCGTGACCTCCCGGGACCGTCCGCTCCCCCGCCCCGTCGCGCCGTCGGACGGTGCCGCCGATCGCGAACGACGCGTCGACGCCCACCGCGGCCAGGACCGTGGCGACCATGGCCGAGGTGGTGGTCTTGCCGTGCGCACCGGCCACCGCGACCGTCCGCCGGCCCTCCATGAGGACGGCGAGCGCCTGCGAGCGGTGCAGCACCTGCAACCCGGCCGCGCGCGCCGCGGCCAGCTCCGGGTTGCTCTCCCGGACGGCGGTGGACACGACCACGGTGTCCACCCGCGGCGTGCCGTCGGGGGCGACCACGTGCCCGGCGTCGTGCCCGACCCACACCGGGATCCCGTCGGCGCGCAGCGCGGCCAGCGCAGGCCCCTCCGCCGCGTCCGACCCCTGGACCGGGACGCCGCGGGCGGCGAGCAGCCGCGCGACGACGGAGACCCCGGCGCCCCCGATGCCGATGAGGTGGACGCGACCGAGCGCCGCCACGTCCGTCGGGGCGCTCATCGGGCTGCCCCGGCGACGTCCGCGACCATGTCCGCGACCCGTGCGGCCGCGTCCCGGACCCCGACGGATCCCGCGGCCTCGGCCATGGCGGCCAGCCGGTCCCGGTCCTGGAGCAGGGCGGGCACCTCGGCCGCGACCCGTTCCGGGGTGAACGCGGCGTCGTCGATCACGATCCCGCCCCCGGCACCGACCACGTCGCGGGCGTTCAGCCGCTGCTCGCCGTTGCCGATCGGCAGCGGGACGTACACCGCGGGCAGACCGAGAGCGGCCAGCTCGCAGACGGTGCCCGCCCCGGATCGCGCGACGACGAGGTCGCAGGCCGCCAGCGCGTGCTGCATCTCACCGAGGTACTCACGCACGTGGTAGCGCGACACGTCGTGGTCGCGGGCCAGCGCCGCCACGGCCTCCCGCACCTCGGTGTCCTTGCCCCGTCCCGTCAGGTGCAGCACCTGGACCCCGGCGTCGAGCAGCGTCGCGGCGGCACCCGTGACGGCCCGGTTGACGTTCAGCGCGCCCGAGGAGCCGCCGGTGACCAGCAGGGTCGGCAGGGCGGGGTCGAGCCCGAGCGCCGCGGCGCCGCGGGCGCGGGAGCCGGCCGGGTCCGCCCGGCGCTCGTCGACCAGCGCCGCGATCGCCGGGCGGAGCGGCAGGCCCACGCAGGTCGCACCGGCGATCCGCGTGTCGGCGAAGGTGGTGCCCACCGCCGCCGCCCAGCGCGCCCCGAGCCGGTTGGCGAGGCCCGGGCGGGCGTTCTGCTCGTGGATCACCACCGGCACGCCGAGGCGGCGGGCCGCCAGGTAGGCCGGCGTGGAGACGTAGCCGCCGAACCCGACCACCGCCTGGGCATCGATCTCGGTGATCGCGTCCTGGGCCGACCGCACGGCCGCGCGGAGCCGGACGGGCAGGCGGAACAGGTCCGGGCTCGGGCGGCGCGGCAGCGGGACGCGCGGGATCTCGTGCAGCCGGTAGCCGGCGGCGGGCACCAGGTCCGCCTCGAGACCGCTGGCGGTGCCCAGGACCCGGAACGCCGTCTCGGAGTCGCGGGCGCGCAGCTCGTCGGCGACCGCGAGCAACGGGTTGACGTGGCCGGCGGTCCCTCCGCCGGCCAGCACGACAGAACGCACGGAGGAAGTCTTCACACGGGCAGACCCTACCGGCCCCGGGCCCGCGCCCGGCCCAGCACCGTCAGGGAGCGGCGGACCACACCGGGTCGCGCGGCGAGCGCCTCGGCGGCACCCGGTTCGGACCGTGCGAAGCTGATGACCATGCCGAGCGCCGCCATCGTCGTCACCAGCGCCGACCCGCCGGCCGACACCAGGGGCAGCGGCACGCCGATCACGGGCAGCAGCCCGAGCACCACGCCGATGTTGACGAAGGCCTGGCCCACGATCCAGCAGGCCACGGCCGCCGTCGTGATCTTGACGAACGGGTCGGTGTGCCGGCGCACGATCCGGGCCATCGCGACACCGAGCACGACGAACAGGGACAGCACGAGCAGCGTGCCGAGGAGACCCAGCTCCTCGCCGATGATGGCGTAGATGAAGTCGTTGTGGGCCTCGGGCAGGTACCGCCACTTCTCGCGGCTCGCCCCGAGCCCGACGCCGAACAGACCGCCGGTCCCGAGGCCGTACATCCCGTGCAACGACTGGTAGCACTCCCCCTCGGCGTCCGTGCACCCGCCGTAGGTCGCCAGGATGCGGCCCATGCGGTTCGCGTTGCCCAGCACGAACAGCCCCACGACCGCGGCGAGCGCGACGCTGCCGCCCAGGGCCAGCATCCGCCACGGGGCCCCGGCGACCCACAGGGCACCGGCGACGAGCCCGGCGATGACGAGCATGGTCCCGAGGTCGTTGCCGGCGATGACCAGGCCCAGGACCACCAGGGCCCCGGGCACGGCGGGCACGACGGCGTGCGCCCACGAGCCCAGCAGGTGCTGCTTGCGGCCCAGCACGGCGCCCAGCCAGACGGCCAGGGCGAGCTTGCTCACCTCGGCGGGCTGGACGGTGATCCCGCCGAGCGAGATCCAGCCGACGTTGCCGCCCTGCGCCCGGGCGAGCGCAGGGACCAGGGTCAGCGACTGCAGCACGATCGCGCACGCCAGCGCGGGCCAGGCCAGGCGCCGGTACCAGTGCACCGGCAGCCGCGCGGCGACGATCATCACGGGCAGGCCGATCAGGGCGAACCGCGCCTGGGTCAGCCCGGCGGCGTAGGGCGGCTCCCCCGCGGCGATCGAGGTGACGGTCGTGCTGGAGAACACCATGACCAGGCCGATGAGCAGCAGCAGCCCGGTCGCCCCGACGACGAGGTAGTAGCTCGTCACGGCGGAGTTCCACTGCCCCAGCCACGGCCGGTCGGTGCGGCGTGCGGCAGACGTGACCGCCATCGTGCTCCCTACGTCAGGTCCCGCACCGCGGAGGCGAACTCCTCACCCCGTGCCGCGTAGGACGCGAACTGGTCCATGGACGCCCCGGCCGGGGCCAGCAGCACGGTGTCGCCCGCCCGGGCGGCCTGCCGTGCCGCGGCGACGGCGCGACGCATCACGGTGCCAGTGTCGCCGGGATCGATCACGGTCACGGGTACCTCGGGCGCGTGTCGGGCGAGCGCGTCGACGAAGGGTGTCGGGTCCGTCCCGATGACGACCGCGGCGCGCAGCCGGTCCGCGCGGCCCGCGACGAGGTCGTCGAAGGACGCCCCCTTGGCCAGCCCGCCCGCGATCCAGACACCCGTGCCGGGGGCGCAGGCCGCGAGGGACGCGGCCGCGGCGTGGGCGTTGGTGGCCTTGGAGTCGTCGACGTACGTCACCCCGTCCAGGGTGCGGACGACGGCGGCACGGTGGGCGTCGGCGGAGAAGCTCCGCAGGCCCTCGCGGACCGCCCGGGCGTCGACTCCGTGGGCCCGGGCGAGCGCCGCCGCGGCGAGGGCGTTGGCCACGACGTGCGGGGGCGGGCCCTGGGGGCCGCCGAGGTGGGCCAGGTCGTCGAGGGTGGCCAGCTCGGCGGCCGTGCGGTGCCGGTCCGGGGCGTCGGTCGGCGCGTGGAAGGCGCGGTCGACCAGCACGTCCTCGACCAGACCCAGCTGTCCCGGACCGGGTGGGCCGAGCGTGAACCCGACGGCCCGCGCCCCGTCGGCGACCTCGGCGTCGCGCACGAGCTGCTCGGTCCGCGGGTCGGCGACGTTGTAGACGCACGCCACCTGCGCGCCGTGGTAGATCCGGCCCTTGTCAGCGGCGTACGCCTGCGCCGAGCCGTGCCAGTCGAGGTGGTCGTCGGCCACGTTGAGCACGGCCGCGGCCTCCGCGGTCATGCTCGTGGTGTGGTGGAGCTGGAAGCTGGACAGCTCCACGGCCAGCACGTCCAGGTCGGGGTCCTGGGCGGCGGTGAGCACCGGGGTGCCGACGTTGCCGACCGTGGCGGTGCGCAGCCCGGCGGCGGTGAGGATCGAGGCGAGCATCTGCACGGTCGTCGTCTTGCCGTTGGTCCCGGTGACGGCCAGCCACGGGGCTCCGGTCCGCAGCCGCCAGGCCAGCTCCACCTCGCTCCACACCGGGACCTCGGCCTGCCGGGCGGCGGTGAGCAGCGGCGTCGACGGCGCCCACCCCGGCGACGCGACCACCAGGTCGGCGTCCGCGACGAGGCCGGCGACCACCCGCGGGTCCGTCGCGTCGGCCCCGGTCACGTCCGCGTCGCCGGCGCGGCCGTCGACCGTCGTCACCGTGGCCGCGCGACCCGCGAGCGCCGCGACGACGGCGCGGCCGGTCACGCCGAGCCCGGCCACGACCACCCGGGCACCGGTGAGCCTCAACTGACGACCCACTCGGCGTAGAAGATCCCCATGCCGAGGGCGGAGAAGAGGCCCGCGATGAGCCAGAACCGGATGACGATGGTGACCTCGCCCCAGCCGGACAGCTCGAAGTGGTGGTGCAGCGGGGCCATCTTGAACACCCGCTTGCGGGTGAGCTTGAAGGACCCGATCTGGATGATGTCGCTGAGCACGATGATCACGAACAGACCACCGATGATGGCGGCGAGGATCTCGGTGCGGGTGAGGATCGACAGCGCCGCGAGCGCACCGCCCAGGGCCAGCGACCCGGTGTCGCCCATGAAGATCTTCGCCGGACTGGCGTTCCACCACAGGAATCCGAAGCAGGCTCCCATGACCGCCGCCGCCACGATCGCCAGGTCCTGCGGGTCACGCACCTCGTAGCAGCCCGGTCCGGCGGCGGCGAGGCGCTGGCAGGACTGGTTGAGCTGCCAGATGCCCACGAGCACGTAGGCGCCGAACACGATCAACGACGACCCGGTCGCGAGCCCGTCCAGGCCGTCGGTGAGGTTGACCGCGTTGGACCATGCCGTGATGAGGAAGTTCGCCCAGATCACGAACAGGATCAGGCCGATCGTCGTTCCCGCGAAGGCAAGGTCCAGGTCGGTGTCCCGCAGGAACGAGATCTTGGTCGAGGCCGGCGTGCGGGAGTTGGCGTTGGGGAACTGCAGGGCCAGCACCGCGAACGAGATGCCGACGAAGCCCTGGCCGACGATCTTCGCGCGCGCCGTCAGGCCCAGCGACCGCTGCTTGCGGATCTTGGTGAAGTCGTCGAGGAACCCGACCAGCCCCAGGCCGGTCATGAGGTACAGCGCGAGCAGGGCCGAGGCGCTCGGCGGACGGCCCGCGAGGATCATCGAGGCGGCGACGCCCAGCAGGGTCGCCGCGATGATCACCACGCCGCCCATCGTCGGGGTGCCGCGCTTGGTGAAGTGCGCCGTCGGGCCGTCCTGGCGCACGAACTGGCCGTAGTTGCGGTGCACCAGGAAGCGGATGAACAGCGGGGTGCCCAGCAGGGCGACGAGGAGCGAGACGCCGGCGGCGGCGAGGACGGCGATCATCCGGCGGCCTCCACCAGCTCGTCGGCCAGCCGCCACAGCCCGGACCCGTGCGAGGCCTTGACCAGCACGACGTCACCGTCCGTGAGCGTCTCGGCCAGGAGCACGCGGGCCGCGTCCAGGTCCGGCACGAACACCGACTCCTCTCCCCAGGACCCCTCCTGCTGGGCCCCCTCGTGGATGTGGTACGCGCCCTCGCCGACCACGACCAGCAGCTTGACGTTGAGCCGGACGGCGAGCCGACCGATCGCGTCGTGCTCGGTGCGCGCGACCTCGCCGAGCTCGAGCATCTCGCCCAGCACGGCGACCGACCGGCGCGACCGGCCGGCCATCACGGCCAGGGTACGCAGGGCGGCCCGCATCGAGTCGGGGTTCGCGTTGTAGGAGTCGTCCACGACGGTCACACCGTCGGCCCGCTCGGTGACCGCCATGCGGTGCGGGCTCCGCGGCGTGGCCGACGACAGCCGCTCGGCCACGACCGGCAGGTCGACGCCGAGCCGCAGGGCCGCCGTCGCGGCGGCGAGCGCGTTGGTCACGTGGTGGGCGCCGACCAGCCGCAGCGCCACGTCGGCCGCACCGGCGACCGTGCGGAGCGTGAACCGGGCGCGGCCGCCCTCGACGGTCACGTCCTGGGCGCGCACGTCGGCCGAGGAGATCGTGCCGAAGGTGACCACCTCCGTGCCGGGCTCCGCGCGGTCCGCCATCGCGGCCACGCGGGTGTCGTCGGCGTTGAGGGCGACCACACCGCCGGGGCGCACACCGGCGACCATCTCGCCCTTCGTGCGCGCGATCGTCTCCACGTCGCCGAAGACGCCGAGGTGCGCGGTGCCGACCGCGAGCACGATGCCGACGTCCGGCGGGGCGATGCGGGTCAGGTCGGCGATGTTGCCGGGCCGGTCCGCGCCCATCTCCAGGACCAGCAGGCGGGTGTCCGCGGTCGCCCGCAGCACCGTCAGGGGCAGACCGATCTCGTTGTTGAACGAACCGGTGGGCACCACGACGGCATCGGCACCGAAGGATGGCTCGAGGAGCTGGCCGAGCAGGTCCTTGGTGGTGGTCTTGCCCACCGACCCGGTGACGGCCACCACCCGGACCTCGTGCCGCTCGCGCAGCCGGGCCAGCACGACGCGGGCGAGCTCGCCGAGGGCCGTCTGGACGTCGTCGACGACGACGCAGGGCACGTTCTCGACGGGCCGCGCGGCCAGCACGAGGGCGGCCCCGGCCTCGACCGCGGCCGCGGCGAAGTCGTGGCCGTCGACGTGCTCGCCGGGGAGCGCGACGAACAGCGCGCCGGGTGACACCTGCCGGGAGTCGACGACGACCGGGCCGCGGACGACCACGTCGTCCCCGGCGCCGTGCGACGACCCCGCGGTCGCGGCGGCGACCTCGGCAGCGGTGAGCTCGATCATGCGGTGGGGGTCCTCTCTGCGCGGGCACGCAGCGCAGCGCGCGCCTCGACACGGTCGTCCAGCTCGAGGTCCACGCCGCGGACCTCCTGGAGGGTCTCGTGGCCGCGGCCGGCGACGAGCACCGTATCGGTGCCGGCCGCCTCGAGCACGGCGCGCCGGATGGCCTCGGCGCGCGGTGCCACCTCGGTGACGGTGACGTCGCGGCCCGCCGCGACGGCGCGGTCCCGGGCGGCCTCCGCCCCGGCGCGCACCGCGGCACGGACCGCGGCGGCGTCCTCGTCGTGCGGGTCGTCGTCCGTGACGACGACCACGTCGGCCCCGGCCACGGCGGCCGCACCCATGAGCGGACGCTTGCCGGGGTCACGGTCGCCGGTCGCGCCGAAGATGACGACCAGGCGTCCGGTGGTGGTCGGGCGGAGCGCCGCCAGGGCCAGCTCGAGCGCGTCGGTGTTGTGCGCGAAGTCCACGACGACCCGGGGATGGGTGCCGTCCCCGGGTCCGACGACCTCCATCCGTCCCGGCACCTGCGCGGACAGCCCGTCGCCCGCCTCGAGGGCGGCGACGACGTCGTCCAGCGCGACCCCGGAGGCCAGCACCATGACGACCGCCAGGGCGGCGTTGGCGACGTTGAAGTGGCCGGGCAGCGACGTCCAGGCCCGCAGCGACCGGCCGTCGGCATGGGTCAGCGTGAAGGCCGACCCGGTCCCGCGCGGGGCGACCTCCGCGACGGTCCAGTCCGCGGCCGGCGCACCCTCCCGGGCCGGTCCGGTCCGGACGGTCTGGACGGGCACGGTGGCCGCGGCGGCCATCCGCTCGCCCCAGACGTCGTCCACCACGACGACGCCCTGCCGGGACCTGGCGGGGGTGAACAGCTCGGCCTTGGCGGCGAAGTACGTGGCCAGGTCCCCGTGGAAGTCGAGGTGGTCCTGGCTGAGGTTGGTGAACCCGGCGACGTCGTAGACCACCCCGTCGACCCGGTGCATCGCGATCGCGTGCGAGGAGACCTCCATGGACAGCGAGTCCACGCCGTCCTCGCACATCGCCGCGAGCACCGCCTGCAGGTCGGAGGCCTCCGGCGTCGTGAGCCGGCTGGGCAGCACGCGGTCTCCCGAGCGGGTCTCGACCGTGCCCACCAGGCCGCCGCGGCGTCCCAGCGCACGCAGCAGGTGGTCGAGCTGGTAGGTCGTGGTCGTCTTGCCGTTGGTGCCGGTGACGCCAAAGGTCGTCAGACGCTCCGCGGGGGCGCCGTGCACCCAGGCGGCGACCGGGCCGAGGAGCAGCCGTGGCTCGTCGGTCACCAGCACCGGGACGGAGAGGTCCCCCAGGTCTGCGGCCCCCTCCGGGTCGGTCAGGACGGCGCGCGCGCCACGGGCCACGGCGTCGGCGGCGAAGGCTGCCCCGTGGGCCCGGGCACCGGGCAGCGCCACGAAGAGATCGCCGTCGGACACGGCACGGTTGTCGCTGGCCACCGCGGTGACCTGCACCTCGGCGAGCGTCCCGGGGTCCGAGGTGGTCAGGTCGAACCGTGCGGCGAGCTCGGCCACGGGGCGGGGGACGAGCACCGCGGGCCGGATGCGGTCGGTCGGGGATGTCACGGGGAAGAACCTACCTGGTACCGGCTCGTCACCAGGTCAGCGGGAACAGGTCGGCCGGCTCCTCGGAGGGCGGCACGCCCGCGGAACGCAGGACGTAGCCCATCAGCTCGCTGAACACCGGGGCGGCCACGACACCACCGTAGATCGAGGACCGCGGGCTCTTGAGGAACACCGACACGGTGTAGCGGGGGTCGTCGGCGGGCGCCACGCCGATGAACGACGCGACGTACGTGGTCCCGCCGCCCTCGAACATCTGGGCCGTGCCGGTCTTGCCCGCCACGCGGTAGCCCGGGACCTGCGCGGCCGTGCCCGTGCCGTCCTCCGCGGTGACCGCCTCCATCATGGTCAGCACGTCCTGCGCCGTCTGCGACGACACCACCCGGGTCCCCTCCGCCCGCTCGGCGGGCACGACCTCCCCGGCAGCGGTCCGGGTGCCCGCCACGAGGTTGGCGGGCATCCGCACGCCGTCGTTCGCGACGGTCGAGAAGACCTGGGTCGCCTGCATCGCGCTGACCGCGACGCCCTGCCCGAACAGCACCGTGTACGGCGTGCGGTTCTCGATCTCGTCGATGTCCTCGTCGGGCAGCAGACCCGCGCTCTCCCCCGGCAGGCCGAGCGCCGTGCGCTGCCCGAAGCCGAACTTGCGCAGGTAGTCGTAGCGCACGGCGAAGGGGATCTCCTTGCCCATCATGACCGTGCCCGTGTTGGACGACTGGGCCAGGATCCCGGCGAGGGTCCAGCGCTCGACCGCGTGGGGGTGCGAGTCACGGAACGTCTCACCGTCCACGGTGTAGGTGTCCGGGACCTCGAACTCGTCGGTCGGTTCCCAGTAGCCGCCCTCGAGCGCGGCCGCCATGGAGATGACCTTGCCGGTGGACCCCGGTTCGAAGACCACGTTCACCGCCCGGGACCCGTCCGCGACGTCCCCGGAGCTCCCGTTCGGGTCGACGTCGCCGGAGTCGGCCATCGAGACGACGTCGCCGGTGCGGAGGTCCTGCACGATCGCGATCCCGTAGCTCGCGCCGGTGTCCGCGACGGCCTCGTCGAGCAGCTCCTCCGCCTTCCACTGGACGTCGGAGTCCAGGGTGAGCTGGACGTCCTCGCCCGGCTCGGCCGGCACCGACTCGATCTCGGAGGTGGGGATGCGCGCACCGTCCCGGCCCCGTTCGTAGGTCAGGGTGCCGTCGGTCCCCGACAGGACGTCGTCGAAGGAGGCCTCGAGGCCGCCCACGCCGGTGTGCTCGCTGTTGACGTGCCCGAGCAGGGGGCCGGCCACCGTGCCGGCGGGATACGTCCGCTCCGACGTCAGGTGGGAGAACACGAAGCCGTACAGGCCGAGGGCCGAGACGGCCCGCTGCACCTCCGGGACGACGTCGGCGGCCAGGACGACGTACTGGTCCTCCCCGTTGAGCCGGGCGCCGAGCGTGGCCCGGCTCTCCCCCAGCACCGGGGCGAGGAGCTGGGCGATACCGAGGGCACCGTCCTGCACCGGTTCACCGTCCGCGTCGTGGCGGCCGTTGCCCCGGAACCCCTGGATGTTCACCTGGTTGGCCACGATCCGGTAGCGGTCCACGGACGTGGCTAGCACCCGGCCCTCGACGTCGAGGATGTCCCCGCGGTGCGCCTGGGTGACCTGGGTCGCCAGCCGCGCCTGCTGGGCCGTCGAGGCGAGCGCCGGCCCCTGGATGACCTGGACGTCCACGAGACGGCCCACGAACAGGGTCACCACGAAGGCCGCCAGCACGATCAGCCAGCGCTGGCGCCGCTCGGGGTCTCCCGCCGTCCGTCCCGCCGGGCGCGCCGGGCGGCCCCGCCCGGCGCCCGCGCCTCCGCGTGCCACCGGTGCGGCACCGCGCCGACGGCCGTCCGGTCGTCTCGTGGACTGCACAGCACGATCGTGCTCCCCCGCGGACCGTCCGGTGCGGCGGCGCACCGGGCGTGTCGGGGTCACGGCTGCTCCGTCGGCTCCGGGACGACGGAACGGTCGGCGGCGGAGAGCATGGTGATCTCCTCGGCGGGGACCATGCCGAGGCGGTCGGCCTGCTCGGGCAGGGACGCCTCGGCGGCCCGCAGCTCGGCACGCACCTCCTGGACGTCCTGCGCCACGAGACCGGCCTCGCGCTGCAGCTGGGACATCTCGTAGGAACCGCGCGCCATGGTCGTGTTGAGCAGCAGCGCCGACAGGAGCGCGGCGACCAGCACCAGGGCGCACAGGACCATGAAGGGCAGCCCCGAGGTCGCCTGCAGGGGCGCGCGGACGGCGTCCAGGCGGCGACCCGCACCGCCCTCGACGGCACGCAGCGGCGCGCGGCGAGGGGTGGGTTCGCCACGCGGGACCGGGTGGACGGTGGTGGCTCGCAGAGCGCTCATCGTGACTCCTTCCGGGTCTGGCCGAGCATGTGGGCGGGCGTGGGACGCAGGCGGCGGGCGGCGCGCAGCCGCACCGACGCCGAGCGGGGGTTGCGTTCCCGCTCGACCGCGTCGGCCTCCTCAGCGCCCCGGGTGAGGGCCTCGAGGTACGGCCGGTGGGTCTCGGGCTCCACCGGCAGGTCCGGCGGGGCGCTGGACGTCGTGCCGCGGGCGATCGCCCGCTTGACGATGCGGTCCTCCAGCGAGTGGTAGGACTCCACGACGATCCGACCGTCGACGGCGAGGACCTCGATCGCCGCCGGGACGGCACGTTCGAGCACCTCGAGCTCGCCGTTGACCTCGATGCGCAAGGCCTGGAAGGTCCGCTTGGACGGGTTGCCGCCGGTCCGCCGCGCGGCGGCGGGGATCGCCGCGCGCACCGCGTCCGCGAGCTCGGCGGTGCGGGCCCACGGCTCGCGCTCGCGCCGCCGGACCACCGCACGGGCGATCCGCGGGGCGAACTTCTCCTCGCCGTAGCGGCGCAGGACGCGGACGAGGTCCGCCTCGTCGTAGGTGTTCAGCACGTCGGCGGCCGTCATGCCCCGCGACGGGTCCATCCGCATGTCCAGCGGTGCGTCCTGGGCGTAGGAGAACCCGCGCTCCGGCTCGTCGAGCTGCAGCGAGGACACCCCCAGGTCCATGAGCACTCCCTGGACCGCGCCGCCCGCGTGCTCGTCGACGACGTCCTCGATCTCGTCGTACACGGCGTGGACCGGCGTGAAGCGGTCCCCGAACCGGGCCAGGCGTCGGCTCGCCAGCTCGAGCGCCTGCGGGTCGCGGTCGATGCCGAGCACCCGTGCCGTCGGGACCTGCTCGAGGACGGCCTCGGTGTGCCCTCCCATGCCGAGGGTGCAGTCCACCAGCACGCTGCCGGGCTCGGCCAGGGCGGGCGCGAGCAGGTCCACGCACCGCTGCAGGAGCACGGGCAGGTGCCGGTCGCTCGTCGGTCGCGTCGCGTCGTCGCTCACGGGCCCTCTCCTTCCTGTCGGTGACGGCCCCGCCCGACCAGGTCTCCCTCCGCGTCGTTCTGGCGCCGGGGAAGTGCGCCAGACCCTCGCGGGGAGAGGCCTCGCCGTGCGGGGCCGCGGCTGTGCTGATGTCGTCGTCGGTCGGTTCAGAACTGCAGGTCGGGAAAGATCTGTTCGGCCACGTCGGAGTAGTCGGCCTCCTGCGCGGACAGGTAGCTCTCCCACGCTCCGGCGTCCCAGACCTCGACCCGGGTGCCGGCGCCGATCACGGCGACGTCCCGGCCGAGGCCCGCGTACTCTCGCAGGTTCGCGGGGATCACCACGCGACCCTGCTTGTCCGGCACCTCGTCGCTCGCCCCCGACAGGAACACGCGCAGGTAGTCGCGTGCCTGGCGGCTGGTGACCGGCGCCTGCCGGACCTGCTCGTACATGCGGGAGAACTCGTCCATCGGCAGCAGGAACACGCAACGCTCCTGCCCCCGCGTCATGACGAGCCCGGCGGCGAGTCGGGAACGGAACTTCGCCGGCAGGATGAGCCGCCCCTTCTCGTCGAGCCTCGGGGTGTACGTGCCGAGCAGCAGCCCGGTCCCCGGGAACTGGTCTCCCAGCGTTCCTGCCACGGTCCGCACCTCCCCTCGGGCTCCCGCTTCCTCCACGCTACTCCACTTTCCTCCACCGGGCGCGGCCATTCGGCCGCCTCCCCTCCACCTGCGCACTTCCTCCCCATGTCTGCGCAGGTCAGAGAGGTGGGGGTGAAGTGGAGGGCCAGGCACCACCGGACCCCGCAGAACCACTCCCCGAGAGCCCTTCAGCGGGTGACCCGACTCACGAGACACGCCCGGGACGGGCTAGGCTGCAAGACGTACCGTCCCGCGACCGGAGGCCGCACCGTGCAGACCGACCACGTCACCGGCACCCTGCCGCCGCCCAACGAGGACGGGCAGGAGGCCCTGCGGGCCGGCCTGCGCGAGCTCGTGACGACCACGAGCCACGTGCGCGAACAGGTGGAGAGCGTCGTGACCGGGCGGCCCGACCTGGCCCGGCTGACCGTCGCCGTGCTCCTCGCCGGCGGGCACCTGCTGGTGGAGGACGTGCCGGGTGTGGGCAAGACCACCCTGGCCAAGGCGCTGGCGCGCACGATCGACTCCCGTGTCGGCCGTGTGCAGTTCACCCCCGACCTGTTGCCGAGCGACCTCACCGGCGTGAACGTCTACCGCTCGGCCACCGGTGAGTTCGAGTTCCGTCCCGGTCCCGTGTTCAACAACGTCGTGATCGGCGACGAGATCAACCGGGCCTCGCCGAAGACGCAGTCCGCGCTGCTGGAGTGCATGGAGGAGGGGCAGGTCACCGTCGACGGGTCCACCTACGTCCTGCCGAAGCCCTTCCTCGTGGTCGCGACGCAGAACCCGGTCGAGATGGAGGGCACCTACCCGCTCCCCGAGGCGCAGCGGGACCGCTTCATGGCCCGGCTCGCGGTCGGGTATCCCGACAACGAGGCCGAGATGGCCATGCTCGACGCCCAGTCGTCGGGAGACCCGCTGGCCCACCTCCGGCCGGTCACGCACGCCGACACGATGCTGCGCTACGCGGGATGGATCCGCGCGGTGCACGCGGCACCCGCGGTCAAGCAGTACATCCTGGACCTGGTGGGGCGGACCCGTGATCACGCCGGGCTGCGTCTCGGCGCCTCGCCCCGCGCCTCGCTGCAGCTACTCAAGGTCGCCAAGGCCCACGCCGCGATGGCCGGGCGGATGCACGTCCTGCCGGACGACGTCCAGGCGCTGGCGGTCCCGGTCCTGGCGCACCGCCTGGTGCTGTCCACCGAGTCCCGGCTGACCGGGCTGGACGGTCCGGGCATCATCGAGGAGGTCCTCCGGCAGACCCCGGTGCCCGCCCGGGCGCACGCCGCCCCCGGCGGCGCCGCCGTGCCACGCCAGCCCCGCTGACGATGAACGTCGAGCAGGTCACGAGCGCGCTGCGCCGCCTGGTCCGGGTCCGCCCGACGGCGCGCGGCGCGGCGCTGATCAGCGCCGGGGGCGTCCTGGTCGTCGTCGGCGTCGTGCTGGACCTGCCCGACCTCGTGGGCCTCGGGGCCGCGGCCCTGCTGGTGGTGCTGGCCGCATGGGTCTCGCTCGGCGTGCAGCGGCTCGACGCGGGTCGCGGCGCGCTGGACGTGGAACGCCGGCTCGACCCCCATCCCGTGGTGGCCGGGCAGCACGCGACCACCCAGCTCGTCGTCCGCGCCCGGGCGCGGACCGGAGCCGCGTTCGAACGGCTCGCCCGGCTGCGCCTGTCCGAGCAGGCGGCGCACGAGCTCGCCGGGCCGCACGGCATCCGCGCCCGGGTCCGCGCCCACCCCGACCGCGTCGCGGTGCAGTACACGATCGCCCCGGTGCGCCGGGGGCGCTGGTCGCTCGGACCCGTCCTGACCACGCGGAGCGACGTCTTCGGCCTGGCCCGCACCACGCAGCCGCTCGGGGCGAGCACGCCGGTGTCGGTCTGGCCGCGCACGACGCACGTGCCCGCGCACAGCGCGGCGCTCGGTGACGTCGACCGGGCCGCGTCCGGCGCCCGGCTGGCCTCCTCCGACGACTCCGTCATCCGCGAGTACGTGCCGGGGGACGACCCGCGCCGGGTCCACTGGGCGGGATCGGCACGCCAGGGCCGGCTCATGGTGAGGGCCGACGAGAGCGCGGGCCTGCGTCCGGTCACGGTGCTGCTCGACAGCGGCCTGCTCGCGCCCGCCTCGGACGAGCGGCCGGGAGGACGCGCACCGACCCACGCCACCGTCGAGGACGGCGAGTGGGCCGTCGAGCTGGCCGCGTCGATCGCCACGTCCTTCCTCGAGGCGGGTCATCCCACCCGGTTGTCCGCCACCGGCGGTACCCACCAGCCGGCGACGCACCTCAGCGGGGCCCGGACCGGTCGCGCCGTGATGCTGGACTCGACCGTGGACCTGAGCGGCCTGCGCGGGGCGGCCGCCACCCGTGCCCTGGAGCAGACCGTCCAGGCGCTGCGGGCCGACCGCCGGCAGTCCGAGATCACGGTCGCCGTCCTCGGGCCCACCACGGGTCCGACCCGCCACGCGGTCGCCTCGCTGGGGGCGGACGGGGTCGCCTGGGCGCTGCTGGTCGTCCCCCGGGCGGAGGGCATGCGCCACGACGTGGAGCCCACGGCCGACGACCTGCGCTCCGCGGGGTGGCGCGTGACGACCTGCGCCCCCGGCACGCCGCCGGAACGCGTGTGGTCCGCACTGACGGAGCGCGTCGCATGATCCCGCCGTACGCCGGTCCGGTCGCGCGGCTCGTCGCCACGGGCGCACTGGTCGCGCTGGCCGTCGCGGCGTCGATGACGGCGCTGACCCAGCTCGTCCTGCCCGGTCCGTGGGTGCGTACCGGGGTGCTGGGCATCGTGCTCGTGACGGTCACGACGACCACCACGCGCGGCTTGCTGGAGGCCCGCGCGCGGCGCCGTGGTGTCGCGGGGGACGCCGGGAGCGGCTCGGCCCTGCCCACCCTCGCCGGCGCGCTGGTCGCCACGTGGTTCGTCCTGTCCCGCTACGGCGCCCCGACGTCCGCGGCGGACCTGATCGTCGGCCCCGAGCACGTCAGCCGGGTGGTGGCACGGCTGGGCGAGGCCGGCGAGATCATCCGGTCCGAGGTCGCCCCGGTACCGGGCACGCTGCCGATGGCGCTGCTCACGGTGGGCGGCACGCTGGCCGTGCTGCTGCTGGCCGACGCCCTGGCGGGCGGCCTGCACTGGCACGCCGGCGTCGGGCTGCCGCTGCTCGCCCTCTGGGCCCCGCCGCTGGTCCTCGTCGGATCGGTGCCGCGCCTGGTCTTCGTCGTCGTGGTCGCCGCGCTGCTGCTGCTGCTGACGGTCTCACCCCGGGGCGGCCCCCGGACCCGTCAGCGTGAGCAGCCACCGCGCTCGGTACGCCGCGCCGAGGGTCTGCGGGCCGTGGTCACCACGGCCGTGGCGGTCGTGGTCGCCGCCGGCGCGGGGCTCGTCGCCACCGCCTCGGAGTCGCTGCCCGGTTACGCGGGGGCCTGGTACCAGACGTTCACCACCTCGGGCGACGCCATCCAGCTCGCCGAGGACCTGGACGTGCTCGGCAGCCTGACCGAACGGTCGAGCGAGGTCGTGCTGACCTACACCGGCCCCACCGAGGGGGTCGGTCCCTGGCGCACCTACACGACGTCCGCGTTCGACGGCCGACGGTGGCAGCGCGGGGACGAGCGCTCCGGCGAGCCGTTCGGGCCCGACGACCTGCTCTGGCCCGAGGACGTCGACCGTGACGCCCTGGCCGACGCCCGGGCCGTGGCGGTCACGGTCGGGTCGCTGCGCGACGACCAGCTCCCCGTGCCCGGCGAGCCGCGGCGCGTGACCGTCGGCGGCACCTGGGGCTACGACGCGGTCCGGGACGAGGTGGTCGGCGACCGGACGGACGAGGGCGAGACCTTCGACGTCGCGGTCCGACCGCGCGACCTCGACCCGGAACGGCTCCGCGCGGCCGGTCCGGGCACGGCGGTCGACGCGTACCTGCAGGTCCCCGAGACCGACCGCGCCGCCGACGTGGCCGCGCTCGCCGAGGAGGTCGCCGGCGACGGACCGACGGCGTACGACCAGGCCGTCGCGCTGCAACGCTGGCTGCGCGACCCGTCGTCCTTCACGTACTCCACCGAGCTGCCGCGCGGCGGCACGGGCGACCCGGTCTGGGACTTCCTCCAGCACCGGACGGGCTACTGCGTGCAGTTCGCCACCACGATGACGATGATGGCCCGCACGCTCGACATCCCCGCCCGGCTCGCGGTCGGGTTCCTGCCCGGCGAGGTGGTGTCCGAGTCCGACTCCGGGGAGCAGGCGACCTGGCAGGTGACCGGCCAGGACTCGCACGCCTGGCCGGAGCTGTACTTCGACGGGGTCGGATGGGTGCGGTTCGAACCGACCCCGGCGGTCCAGACCGGCGCCCCGCCCACCCACACGACGCCGCGGGACGGGCCCGCCGCCGGTCAGCAGGACCAGGCTCCCGAGGTGCCCGAGCAGGTGCCGCCGCAGGAACGTCTGGGCCAGGACGAGGTCGTCTCGCAGCCACCGGTCGCGGTGCCCGCCGGTGGTGGTGGGGGTCCCGAGGGCCCCGAGCCCTGGGTCTGGGTCGTCGGCGGCATCGTGGTCGTGGCGGCGGGCGTCGCCGGCGGCTTCCTGCTGCGTCGCCGGCGCGAGGACCGCCCCGTGGACGCCGAGCGCGCCTGGGAGCAGGTGCTCGCCGCGCTGGCGAAGAACGGGGTGAGCCTGCCACCGCCGACGACGCCGCGTCAGGCGCCGGAGGCCATCGTCACGGCCGTGACCCGGGCGCACGGGCAACGACCCTCCCCCGAGGTGCGCGACGGTCTGCAGCGGATCGCCGACGCCGTCGAACGGAGCCGGTACGCCGCCCCCGTCGAGGAGGCGCAGGACGACGACCTGGCCGAGCTGGCCGAGACGGTGGCCAGCGGACTGGCGCAGGGTCGTCGGGCGCGGCGGACCGCGTCGTCCGGTCGGTGACGACGTCCGGCCGGGTGCTCAGCGGGTGTCCGGCTTGGTCCAGCAGGTCACGCTTCCACGCGGACGTTCGGCGATCGCTGCGGTGCGAGCCGGGCGTCGTGCGCGGGCGCCCGACGGGTCAGGTGCTCAGCGGCCTTCGTCGCGACGCCGGTTCCAGCGCTCCTCGAGCCGGTCGAGGAACCCGGAGCTCTTGGGCTTCTTGGCCGTCCGGGTGGTCCTCCCCGAGGAGGCCGCCGACGGCGACACGGTGCCGTCACCCTTGACGACGCCCTGCGGCCCTTTCTTGCGCGGCGCCGCGAAGACGAACGCCACGCCGGCGAACATCAGCGCGAACCCGACGACACCGAGCCACGCCATCTGCGACGCGGCACCGATCACCAGGAGCAGCAGACCGAGCACCACGCCCGCACCGGCGAGCACGAAGCGCAGCGGAGAACGGCGGCGTGAGTGCTGGAGCGTGGTCGCCAACCGGGGGTCGTCGCTCTCCAGCGCGCGCTCCATCTGCTCCAGCACGCGCTGCTCGTACTCCGACAGAGGCATCGGGCCCCCCGATCTCGCTGTGGTCCACTGACGTTCTTCTAGGATATGCCCGCTCAGGGGTCCATGGTAGTCGACGGCGGGGCGAAGCTCGCCCCCAGCGCCACCGCGGACCGCCCGAACCGCGCCCGCACCGCGTCAACGGCGATCTCGGCCTCCCGACGGGCCTCGCCCCGGTCGTCCTCGGCGTCGAACAGGGTGGGCTGGCTCGACAGCCCGGACCGCGGGCGCAGGTTCTCCGCGCGGACGCCCACGAGCCGTACCGCGAGCCCTCCCCGGTCCACCCCGACCAGCAGCTCCCGCGCGACCGAGAAGAGCTCCTGGGCCACGTCCGTCGGTGCCTCGAGGGTCCGCGACCGGTTCACCGTGCGGAAGTCGCTGGTGCGGAGCTTCAGGGTGACGGTCCGCGCCACGACGTCGTGCCGGCGCAGCCTCGCGGCGACGCGGTCCGCGAGCTCGCGGAGCCGGGCCACGAGGTCGTCCGTGTCCCGCAGGTCCCGCTCGAACGTCGACTCGGCGCCGATGCTGCGCTCCGGCCGACCGGCGACCACCGGACGGGAGTCCCGCCCCCAGGCGAGGTCGTGCAGGTGCTGTCCCGCGACGGGGCCGACGGCGGCACGCAGCACGTCCACCTCGGAGTCGGCGAGCTGGGCGACGGTGGTGATGCCCCACCGGGCCAGCACCGCCTCGGTCTTGTCCCCGACGCCGGTCAGGGCCCCGACGGGCAGGGCTCGCAGGAACGGCTCGGTCGCGTCGCGCGGGACGAGCAGCAGGCCGTCCGGCTTCGCGTGCGTCGAGGCCAGCTTGGCGACGAGCTTGTTGCGGCCGATCCCGACCGAGCAGGTCACGCCGTGCTCGGACCGCACCCGTTCACGCAGGGCGGCACCGATCTCGGTCGGCAGACCGAGGCGACGACGCGCCCCCGCGACGTCGAGGTAGGCCTCGTCGACCGACACCTGCTCGACCACGGCGGTGATGTCCCCGAGCATCTCCATGACCGACCGCGACACGTCGCGGTAGGCCTGGTGGTCCGGGCGCACCACGACCGCCTGGGGGCACCGTCGCAGTGCCTGGGACATCGCCATCGCGGACCGGACGCCGTACGCCCGGGCCTCGTAGGTGGCGGCCAGCACCACGCCGCGGTCCCGTCCTCCGACGATGACCGGGCGCCCCCGCAGCTCCGGCCTGCGGGCCAGCTCGACGGAGGCGAAGAAGGCGTCCATGTCGACGTGCAGGATCGTGGCGCCGTCCTCGTCGCTCCCCCAGTTCCGGCGCACGTCCGCCGAGCGCGGCCCGCGACTCACGACGCCGCCGTCGAGCGGTCCCGCAGACGCGTCAGCGCGAACCCGGCACGCGGGTCGAGCCGCAGACCGACCTCGTCACGGAAGTCCTCGGCGCACGCGAGCAGCTCGTCGGCACGGCGGGCGGGCACCTGGTCGCCGTGGCCGGAGTCCACGACCGCCCGCAGTCGCGCACCCGAGGCGAAGTAGACGCTCCAGGCCGCCAGCTCGGGCTCGACACGGCTCAGCAGCTCCCACACCGGCCGCGCGCGGCCACGGCGCGGCACGTCGTCGTGCCGGGCGACCACGGCGGCGGCCGCACGGAGCGCCGCCAGGTGCGCGTGCACGAACCGGTCGCCGCTGTCCCGTGCGTCGACGGCCTCGGCGAGCTCGGCGTCGGCGCGGGCGAGCAGCTGCTGGACGCGCTCCGGCATCGGGACATCGTCTTGTGCGGACATCACACACCTCCAGACCCCAGAGCGGGTTCGTCCCGCCACCTCATCGTCGAACACCTGTTCGACTCCTGTCAAGATCGCGGACCGCTCGGGGAGAATGTCGGCCATGGCTCCACGCTCCCGGCGCGCCCGTCGCCCCCGATCCTCCCGCGAGGCACCGACACTGCCCGCCGGGGAGGTGCCGATCGACACCGGGACGGCACGCGTCGAGACCGACCCGGAGGACCCCGAGCGCCTGACCCTCTACGTCAACGACGTGCCGAGCTCCTGCCTCGACCTCGGCGACGCGGGGTTCCTCGCCTTCGAGTACCTGCAGCAGATGGCCGCGGTCGTCGACACGCTCCCGGACGGCCCGCTGCGTGCCGTCCACCTCGGCGCCGCCGGTTGCGCCCTCCCCCGCTACGTCGATCACACCCGGCCCGGTTCGCGTCAGATCGGCGTGGACGTCGACGCCGAGCTCCTGCGACTCGTCCGCCGCTGGTTCGACCTGCCCCGCTCCCCCGCGCTGCGGCTCCGCGCGGACGACGCCGGGCACGCGCTGGCGGGCCTGTCCCCCGGGTTGGCCGACGTCGTCGTCCGGGACGTGTTCGCCGGGGACACGACCCCCGACCACCTCGTCGGCACGGCGTTCGCCCGCGCGTGCGTCCGCGCGGTGCGCCCGGGCGGGGTGGTGCTGGCGAACTGCGCCGACCGCCCGCCGCTGACCACGGCACGGCGCGAGGTCGCGGCCTTCGCCGAGGCCCTCGGCCCGGGCGCGATCGACGGCGGCCGCCTCGCGCTGGTGGCCGAGCCCGCGATCCTCAAGGGACGTCGGTACGGCAACGTGACGATCGTCGCGGTGGCGCCGACGCCCGACGGTGAGACGGACCCGGACGGGCCGCCCGCGCTCGACGTCCGCGCGCCGGCCCTGGGCCGCGCGCTGCGGTCGCTGGCCGTCCCGGCGCACGTGCTCGCCGGCGAGGAGCTGGCCCGGTTCATCGGCTCGGTCGCACCGTTGCCGTGACGCCGCGCCCGGGAACGGCGCAGGCCGCCTCCCCGGCGGGGAGACGGCCTGCGCCGGTCGGGTACGCCTCAGATCGGGACGACCTGCTCCGCCTGGGGCCCCTTGGGCCCCTGCGTGATCTCGAACTCGACCCGCTGCGCCTCGTCGAGGGTGCGGTACCCCTGCGTCTGGATCGCCGAGTAGTGCACGAAGACGTCGGCACCGCCGTCGTCCTGGGCGATGAACCCGTAGCCCTTCTCAGCGTTGAACCACTTCACGGAACCCTGCGCCATGCTGATCCTTCGATCTTCCGTCCGATGCACGGGAGCCCCGGACGGGCACCCGCCGTCGCAGCGGGCGGTCGACGCCGGCTCGTGCGCTGCTCCGCCGATGCAACGCGGCAAGTGTGGCATGGAACACACCGGTTTGCACGGAATGGGCGGCGATGACCGGCAGGTGTCACCCGGTCGACACGTCCGACTCGGCGGGCGGGCGGCCGCGGGGACCTTCAGTCGTCGCCGCGCTCGGCCAGGAACCGCTCGAACTCGGCGCCCAGCTCTTCCGCCGTCGGCAGCGAGGAGTCCTCGGCGAGCAGGTTCTGACGGCCCACCGACCGCGCGAACGCGTCGTACTGCTCCTCGAGCTGGTGCACGACGGACGCCACCTCCTCGTTCTCCGCGACGAGCTCGGCGACCTCGACCCGCGCCTGGCCCGCCGCCTCGTCGAGCGCCCCCGTGTCCAGGGCGAGCCCCGTGGCCTTCTCGAGCTGCTGCAGCGCCAGGACCGCCGCGGGGGCGTACCGCGACTGCCCCAGGTAGTGCGGGACGTGCACCGCGAAGCCCATCGCGTCGTGCTCGGTCTCGCCGAGGCGGTACTCCAGGAGCGCCTCCCAGGAGCCCGGGACCTGCACGCGGCCGAAGTAGGTCGTCTGCTCGTCGACCAGCCCCTCCCGGGTCCCGTGCACCGTCAGCGTCAGCGGCCGGGTGTGCGGGACGGCCATCGGGATGCCGTGCAGCCCGACGGTCAGCGACACACCCAGCTCGTCGACGATCCGCCGCACCGCGGCCGCGGCCCGCTCCCACTGCAGGTCCGGCTCGGTCCCGTGCAGCAGCAGGAAGCCGGTGCCCTCGTCGTCGGCCAGGTGGTCGAGCGCCAGGACGGGTGCGTCGTACCCGGCCCAGCGGTCCGCGTCGAACGTCATCGGCGGGCGGCGGGACCGGTAGTCGACGAGCTGGTCGACGTCGAAGGTCACCAGGCGGGTCGGCGTGAAGCTCCCCAGGAGGTGCTCCGCCGCGAGCTCCCCGGTGGCACCGGCGTCCACGAAACCGCGCACCGCGTGCACCAGGACGGGCGCCGCGGCGAGTCCGCCCTCGTCGGCCGTGCCCAGGGTCCGCGCCACCGCGTCGTGATCCACCTCGTAGATGCCCTGCGGGTCCTGCACCGTTCCTCCTCACGAACCGGCTCCGGGGTGCGGTCGCACCTCTGCCGACCCACAACCCACGCCGCGCCCGAGATCATCCCGGCCGCCGGGAGCGCTCACCGCTGCGGCAGGCGCACCACCGAGACGAAGAAGTCGTCGATCTGCCGCACGACGTCGATGAACCGTTCGAAGTCGACGGGCTTGGTGACGTAGGCGTTGGCGTGCAGGCTGTAGGAACGCAGCACGTCCTCCTCCGCCTCGGAGGTCGTCAGCACCACCACCGGGATGTGCCGCAGCGCGGCGTCCTGCTTGACCGACGCCAGGACCTCGCGGCCGTCCATCCGGGGCAGGTTGAGGTCCAGCAGCACCAGGTCCGGGGTGGGAGCGGCGGCGTGCTGGCCCTCCTTGCGGAGGAACTCCATCGCGCTGACCCCGTCCGAGACGACCCACAGCGTGTTGGCGACCTTGTGCTCGGCGAAGGCCTCGCGGGTCATGAGCACGTCACCGGGGTCGTCCTCGACCAGGAGGACCTCGATGCCGACCTGCTGCTCCACCATGACCACACCCTAGTCCGACGCCGGCAGGGTCCACCGGACGGTGGTCCCGGTCGTGGCGTCCGGGTCGATCCACACCCTGCCGCCGTGGTGCTCGACGACCCGCTTGACGAGCGCCAGCCCGATCCCGGTGCCGCTGTACACCTCCTTGGGGTGCAGGCGCTGGAAGATCACGAAGACGCGTTCGGCGTACTGCGGGTCGATGCCGATCCCGTTGTCCGTGCACGCCAGCTCCCACTCCTCGCCGTCGGGGCCGCTCACCCGCCGGGCCGACACGTGCACGCGCGGCGGACGGTCCGGGTGGGCGAACTTCAGCGCGTTGCCCACGACGTTGCGCATCAGCATCATCAGCGGGCCACGCTCCCCCTCGACCACCGGCAGCGGGTCGCTGGTCACCTCGCCGTCCTTCTCGGCGAGGCGGTGCGACAGGTCGGACAGGACCTGGTCGAGCACCTCGGACAGGTCGACGTCCTCGCGCCGGCCGCCGGAGCGCCCGACCCGCGAGAAGCTGAGCAGGTCCTGGATGAGCCGCTGCATGCGGTGCGCCCCGTCCACGGCGAAGGCGATGTACTGGTCGGCCCGGTCGTCGAGCTGGTCGCCGTAGCGCTTCTGCAGGAGCTGGGTGAAGCTGGCGACCTTGCGCAGCGGCTCCTGCAGGTCGTGGGAGGCGACGTAGGCGAACTGCTCCAGGTCGCGGTTCGACCGCTCCAGCTCGGCGGCCTGCTCGCGCAGCCGCAGGTGGGCGTCCTCCACCTCCTGGTGCGCCGCGCGGGCGTCGGCGACCTGCTCGACCAGCTCGCGCCGCATCGCCTCGACGTCGCGCGCCAGGGCCGCGACCTCGCCCGAACCCACCGGTGGGATCTCGTGGTCGTGCTCGCCCGTGCTGGCGGCGCGGACCTCGGCGGCCAGGGTGGCCAGCGGGACCGTCAGGCCCCGGCGCACCTCGCGCAGGACCGTCACGGCGACGCCGACCCCGACGCCGCCCAGCACGAGCACCACGGCCAGGAGCACCTCGTTCCACACCCGGGCGTCGTCGATCGCCGCGGCGTCGGCACCGGCTTCCAGCAGCCGCTGCGAACCCAGCGTGGCGACCAGGGCCAGCAGCAGGCCGGCGACGAGGGCCACCGTCCCCCAGCGCAGCAGCCGGCGCGCGCGGTCCAGCACGGAGCGTTCAGGACTCATCGGGCCACTCCACGGAGTCCGCGAGCATGGCGGAGCGCTCGCCCGGCACGTCCTCGGACCCGGTCCAGCCGACGACCAGCATCGCGGCGTCGTCCGCCAGGGGACCACCGTGCAGGCGCCGGACCCGGCGCAGCACCCTCTCGACGACCCCGCCGAGACCTCCGCGCTCGACCTCGTCGCGGACGAGGTCGGCCAGACCGGCCACGCCCACGCGCAACGCGGCCCGCCGCCGTCCGCCCCGACCCGGTGCGGACGACTCGTCGGCGGCCAGCGACGCCTCCACCAGACCATCGGTGTAGGTGACGACCGCGAACGGACCCTCGAGCTCGAGCCGTTGCGACGTCCACCCCCCGGGCACCGGCACGCCGAGGGCGCGACCACGCTCGACCGGCGCGAGGACCTCGCACCCCGGGGTGCCGTCCGTCCCGGTGAGCAGCATCGGGGCGAGGTGACCGGCGAGACAGATCTCGACGGCGGACCGGTCGGCCTGCACGGTCACCTGGCACAGCGTCACGAAGATCTCCGGACGCGCACGCTCGGTGTGCAGCACCGTCTCCAGCGCGGGGAAGATCGCCTCGGGCGGGGTCCCGGTGAGCACGAGCGTCCGCCACGCGGTCCGGAGCGTCGCGCCGAGCGCGGCCTCGTCGGGCCCGTGGCCGGCGACGTCCCCGATCACCGAGAGCACCCGGCCGTCGGGCGTCTCGACGGTGTCGAAGAAGTCTCCGCCGAGGAGCCCCTCCCCGCCGGGCAGGTATCCCACGAGCACGGACACGGCCTCGTCGTCGACCAGGGGCGTGGGCAGCAGGGCCTTCTCCAGCCTCGCGGTCTCGGCCGCCCGGACCCGGCCGCGGTACAGGGCGCGTTCCTGCTCGGCCGACCGCCGGCGCTGCAGCGCGTAGCGCAGGGACCGGCCGAGCAGGTCCGGTCCGACCTCACCCTTGACGAGGTAGTCGTCGGCCCCGGCCGCCACGGCCTCGACGCCGAGATCGACGCCGCTGTGCCCCGTCAGCACCACGAGGGCGGGCGAGGCGGCGTGCCGGGCGCCCACGTGGCGCAGCCGCTGCACGGCGGTCAGACCCGCCGCGTCCGGGAGCCCGAGGTCCACCAGGAGGCAGTCCACCGTACCGGTGGCGACCTCGGCCGCCGCCTGGGAGACCGACACCGCGCGACGCAGCTCGACGTCGATCTCCGCGTCGGCGAGGAGCTCGGTGACCAGCAGGGCGTCGCCGTCGTCGTCCTCGACCAGCAGGACGCACGGCAGCGCGCCCCCCGCGGGGTCCCCGGCCTCCTCCCGACCCCCGTCGCCGCTGCTCATGGTCGGGATCCTATGCGCCGCTGTGGTCCACGTCACCGGTGTCGCGGCGGCGCGCCGCCCCAGATCACCCGGGGCGGGACACGACAGGGGTCACGGACGTGGAATGATGGTCGGCCGCACACCGAGCAGCACCTGGAGGACGCGTGGCGGGCAGGCACGACGAGCTGGCACGCGAGCAGGCGGTCGTCGACCGCCTCTACGCGCGACTCGACGAGCTGCGCGCCACGGCGCGCGCGCGGCTCGCGGCGGTCCGGCGCGAGGGACCCTCCGGCTCGCCGCAGAACCGTAGCGAGCGCGACGCCTTCGCGACCATGTACGAGGACCGCGCCGCCCGGCTCGACGCCGTCGAGGACCGCCTCGCCTTCGGCCGTCTCGACCTCGAGTCCGGCGAGGAGCGGTACATCGGCCGGATCGGCCTGACCGACGACGAGCACCGCGCGCTGCTGACCGACTGGCGCGCACCCGCCGCGCAGGCCTTCTACCGCGCCACCGCGCGCCACCCCGACGGCGTGCGACGCCGTCGGCACGTGGTGACCACCGGACGCACGGTGACGGGCCTGGAGGACGAGGTCCTGGACCTGGACGCCGTCGACGACGGCCTGGACGCCTCCAGCCTGTCCGGGGAGGGAGCGCTGCTGGCGTCCCTGGCGCGGCGCCGGACCGGGCGCATGTCCGACATCGTCGCGACCATCCAGGGCGAGCAGGACCGCATCGTGCGGGACGAGCTCGGCGGCGCCGTCGTCGTCCAGGGCGGTCCCGGGACGGGCAAGACGGCCGTCGCCCTGCACCGTGCCGCCTACCTGCTGTACGCCCACCGGCGGCTGCTGGAACGCTCCGGCGTGCTGCTGGTCGGCCCCAGCCGCTCGTTCCTGCGGTACATCGACCAGGTCCTGCCCTCCCTCGGCGAGACAGGCGTGGTGTCCACGACCATCGCCGAGCTCCTGCCCGGGGTGACGGCCGACGCCGTCGAGGACCCGGTCGCCGCCGAGATCAAGGGCCGTCTGCTGTGGCGCGCCGCGGTCAAGCGTGCCGTGCGGGCCCGTGAACGGGTGCCCGCGACGGACGTGCCGGTGCGGATCGACGGGGTGGAGCTGCACGTGCGCCGCCGCGACGTGCGCGACGCGATCTCCCGGGCACGACGGACGCACAAGCCGCACAACGAGGCGCGCGCCACCTTCGTGCGCGAGATGCTCGGCAAGCTGGTCGAGCAGTACCGCGAGCGCACGCAACGCGAGGTCACCGAGCACGACCTCGCCGTGCTCACCGAGGACCTGCGGGCGGACCGTGACGTGCGCGTGGCGATCAACCTGGCCTGGTTCCCCATCACGCCCGAGCGGCTCGTCGCCGACCTGTGGTCCAAGCCGCACCGCCTCGCCGAGGCGGCACCCGAGCTGTCCGACGCGGAGCGGGAGGCGCTGCGCCGCGACCCCGACGCGCCGTGGACCGAGGCCGACGTGCCGATCCTGGACGAGGCCGCGGAGCTGCTCGGCGAGGACGACAGCGTCGCCCGGGCCGAGGCCCGGGCGGCCGAGGCGCGGCGCGCCGCCGAGATCGAGTACGCCCGCCAGACGCTCGCCAGCACCGGTGCCGGCCAGGGCATGGTCGACGCCGAGACGCTGGCTGCGCGGTTCGCGGAGTCGGGGCCGTCCCTGACGACGGCCGAGCGGGCGGCGGCGGACCGCTCCTGGACCTACGGCCACGTCGTGGTCGACGAGGCGCAGGAGCTCAGCCCGATGGCCTGGCACACGCTGGTCCGCCGGGTGCCCTCCCGGTCGCTGACGATCGTGGGGGACGTCGCCCAGACGTCCTCGGCAGCCGGCGCCCGGTCCTGGCAGAAGACGCTCGGCTCCGTGCTCCGCGACGGCTGGCGCCTGCACGAGCTCACCGTGTCCTACCGGACCCCCGCCGAGGTCGCCACGACCGCGCAGCGGGTGGCCGTGGCGGCGGGGCTGCCCGTCTCGCCCCTGACCGCGGCGCGCGACGCGCCCGACTCCCTCGTCGTCGCCCCGACGGACGACCTCGTGGGGGAGACCGCTCGCCGTGCCGCCGAGGAGGCCCGCCGGCACGTGGACCCCGACGGCGCCGGACGCGTGGCCGTCATCGCGCCGGCGGACCGGGTGAACGGACTGCGCGGCGCGGTCGCCGCCGCCGTCGGCGAGGCGCTGGGGCCCGAGGAGGGCCGGCGGCTGGCCGCCCAGCGTCCCGAGGACGCGCAGGTGCTCGTGGCCTCGCCGCGGGAGATCAAGGGTCTGGAGTTCGACGCTGTCGTCGTCGTCGAGCCGGCGGCGGTCGCCGCCGGGGCCGGCGGCTGGGGCGACCTGTACGTGGCGATGACGCGCCCCACGCAGCGCCTCGTGGTCGTGCACGCCGGCGAGCTCCCCGCGGGGCTGATGCACGAGGGGTGAGACACGTTTGGCCCCGGTGCCCCGCGAGGCGCACCATAGGGGCGTGCTGCGCGCCCTTCTTCTCGAGAACATCCACCCCGACGCCGTCGCCGTCCTGGAGTCGGCCGGGATCGAGGTCGAGTCCCGCCCCGGTGCCCTCGACGAGTCCGAGCTGATCGAGACGCTCGCCGACTTCCACATCCTCGGCATCCGGTCCAAGACCCAGGTCACCCGCCGCGTGATCGAGGAGTCCCCCGGCCTGCTCGCGGTCGGGACGTTCTCGATCGGCACCAACCAGATCGACCTCGGGGCCGCGGCGGGCCACGGCGTGGCGGTCTTCAACGCCCCGTTCTCGAACACACGCTCGGTCGTCGAGCTCGCCGTGTCGGAGATCATCGCCCTGACGCGGCGGCTCACCGTCCGCGACAAGGCGCTGCACGACGGCCTGTGGGACAAGACGGCGGACGGGTCCCACGAGGTCCGGGGACGCACGCTGGGCATCATCGGCTACGGCAACATCGGGTCCCAGCTCTCGGTGCTCGCCGAGAACCTCGGCATGAACGTCGTCTTCTTCGACACCTCCGAGAAGCTGGCCCTCGGCAACGCGCGCCGTGCGGAGACCCTCGGCGAGCTCCTCGAGACCGCCGACGCCGTGACCATCCACGTCGACGGCCGGCAGGGCAACGCCGGCCTGTTCGGCGACGACCTCTTCGCCCGGATGAAGCCGGGGGCGATCTTCCTCAACCTCTCCCGGGGCTTCGTCGTGGACGTCGAGGCCCTGCGCGAGCACATCCTCAGCGGGCACCTCGCCGGGGCCGCCGTCGACGTCTTCCCGACCGAGCCGAAGAAGCGCGGCGACCACTTCGAGTCGCCGCTGCGGGGACTCGACAACGTCATCCTCACCCCGCACGTGGGCGGGTCGACGGAGGAGGCCCAGCAGAACATCGGGCAGTTCGTCGCCAAGAAGCTCCGTGACTACCTGCTCACGGGCTCGACGATGCTGTCCGTCAACCTGCCGAACCTGCAGCTCGAGCACACCGGCGTGGGGCGCATCGCCCTGCTGCACCGGAACGTGCCCGGCGTGCTGGCGGCGGTGAACCAGGTCTTCGCCGACCACGGGGCGAACATCGAGGCGCAGATGCTGGCCACCCACGGCGACCTGGGCTACGTGGTCACCGACATCTCCGACGTGACGCACCGCGGCGCGTCCAGCAAGCTCATGGCGATGGAGAACACGGTGCGGCTGCGCATCCGCGACGCCTTCGACCGCCCGGAGTTCCCCCCGGGGCCCGCGGCCGGCTGAGGTCGGCGGTCACTCCTCCGGGGCGCCGGTGGCCGACGTCTCGCGCTCGAGCCGCTCGGCCCGCAACGAGGTGATGGCCGCCTCGAAGTCCTCCAGGGACTCGAAGGCCTGGTAGACCGAGGCGAACCGCAGGTAGGCGACCTCGTCCAGCTCACGCAGCGGCCCGAGGATCGCCAGGCCGATCTCGTAGGCGTCGATCTCCGCGCTGCCCGAGGAGCGCAGGGCCTCCTCCACGCGCTGGGCGAGCAGGGCGAGGTCGTCCCCGCTGACCGGCCGGCCCTGGCAGGCCTTGCGCACCCCGGACACCACCTTGTCCCGGCTGAACGGCTCCGTCGCCCCGGACCGCTTGACCACCGACAGGCTCGCGGTCTCGATCGTGGTGAACCTCCGCTGGCAGGACGGGCACTGGCGACGACGACGGATCGCCGCACCGTCGTCCGAGGTCCGCGAGTCGACCACGCGCGAGTCGGCGTGTCGGCAGAAAGGGCAGTGCATCCGAGATCTCCTGCGGTCGGTGCCGAGCCCCTGCCCGGCTGCCCGACGAAAGTATGCGCAGGCCCGGGCTCGGTGCAACACAGCACGGCACCGCTACGACCGCGGGAGCACCAGCACCTGCCCGACCTGCAGCGACGAGTCCGGCATGCCGTTGAGGTCGCGCAGCTCGGCGACGACGACGCGCAGGTCCTCGCCGGGCTCCGCCAGCCCGGCGGCGAACTGCCAGAGCGTCTCCCCCGGGGCGACCGTGTGCAGCCGGACCTCGATCGGCTCCCCCGGCGAACCCGCCACGGCCTGGGACCCCGCCAGCGCGACCGGCAGGCTCACCGCCACCGCCAGCAGGAACAGCACCAGCCGACCGCGCGCCGTCAGCCGCAGACCCGCGAGCCCCCACCGGTCCAGGAGAACCGCCGATCGTGTCTCCGTCGTCGCCATGACGTCCGTCCCTCCGTGGTCGCGATCCTTCGTACACACGTTCGTCGAACACCTGTTCCCTTGATACCACGGGTTCGCGACACACGTCGAGAGATCTCGAACAGATGTTTGATGTCGCAGGTGATCTGGCCTAGGCTGACGACAGCGGGATGGCAGGAATGTCGGGTTCGGGCCGGGTGTGCCGGCCACCCGCACCTCGAGACGGCACCAAGGGAGCGACGGATGGCGACGCGACAGGACAAGGACGCGAGGGGCGCCGGCAGCGGTCTGGCGTCGGTCTCGGAGCTCGCGCCCGGGGCGGACCGGCTCACGGCGCGCCAGCGCGGCGTCCTGACGACCATCCGCGAGTCGGTGGAGTCCCGCGGGTACCCCCCGACCATGCGTGAGATCGGCGAGGCCGTCGGGCTGGCGAGCCCGTCGTCCGTCAAGCACCAGCTGACGGTGCTCGAACGCAAGGGCTATCTCCGGCGCGACCCCCACCGCCCCCGGGCGATCGAGGTCGTCGACCCCGACACCGGCCGGACCGCGAGCACCGACGACCGGCCCGCCCGCACCGCTCCGGCACCGGACGGCGAGGGCGAGGAGACCCCCGTGCCGTCGTACGTGCCCCTGGTCGGACGCATCGCCGCCGGCGGCCCGATCCTCGCCGAGCAGGTCGTCGAGGACGTCTTCCCGCTGCCCCGGCAGGTCGTCGGCGACGGCGAGCTGTTCCTGCTCAAGGTCGCCGGCGACTCGATGGTCGACGCCGCGATCTGCGACGGCGACTGGGTCGTGGTCCGGCGCCAGAACGTCGCGGAGCAGGGCGAGATCGTCGCCGCCATGATCGACGGCGAGGCCACGGTCAAGACGTTCAAGCAGTCGGACGGCCACACGTGGCTGATGCCGCAGAACGCGGCCTACTCCCCCATCGCCGGCGACGAGGCGCAGGTGCTCGGTCGCGTGGTGGCGGTGCTCCGCAGCCTCTGAGACCGGCCGCCCGTCCGCGCGGGCGGCACCCGGTCAGAGACCGAAGCGATGCAGCACCGCGCGCACGCTCTCCGCGGAGGCCCGCAGCCCGGCGGCCTCCTCGTCGGAGACCGGCGTGTCGATCACCGTGGTGGCACCCCGGGCGTCGACCAGCGTGGGCATCGACAGGCACACGCCGTCGATCCCGTGGAAGCCGTCGACCCGGGTGGAGACCGGCATCACCCGGTGCTCGTTCTTCAGCACGGCCTCGACGATGCGCGTCGCGGCGAGGCCGACGGCGTAGTTGGTGGCCCCCTTGCCCGAGATCACCTTGTAGGCCGACTCGACGACCTCGCGGGCGATCGTCGCGCGCGCCGCGTCGTCCAGGGGCGGTCGGCCGGGCAGGGCCTCCCACTCGAGCAGCGGCACGCCCGCGATCCGTGCCGAGCTCCACAACGCGATCTCCGAGTCGCCGTGCTCGCCGGCCACGTACGCGTGCACGTTGGCGGTGGCCACCCCGCAGTGCTCGGCGAGGGCCGCCCGCAGCCGGGAGGAGTCCAGCACCGTCCCCGACCCGAAGACGCGCTCCGGCGGAAGACCCGAGACCTGCTGGGCCGCGAAGGTCACCACGTCGACGGGGTTGGTGACCATCACGTAGATCGCATCCGGTGCGACCTCGACCAGACCGGGCAGGATCTTGCGGGTCAGCCCGATCGTCGCCTCGGCGAGGTCGAGCCGGGACTGTCCCGGCTGCTGCTTCGCACCGGCGGTCACGACCACCACGTCGGCCCCGCGGCAGACCTCGACGTCGTCCGACCCGATGACCTCGGCCTCGGGGACGAACATGCGTCCGTGCTGCAGATCGAGCACCTCCGCGTCGACCTTCGCCTTGTTCACGTCCATCAGCGCGACCGTCCGCGCGGTACCGCGCGCCAGGGCCGCGTACGCGAGGGTGGAGCCGACCGATCCGGCTCCGACGACGGCAAGCTTGGTGGTGCTGCGAGGAACGTTCACGCAGGACAGACTAGGTGTCCAGGCGCCGCAGCGCACCGCGGACCAGATGCTGGTCGGTGGTGCGCCAGAAGTCGGGCAGCGACCGGGTCAGGAACGATCCGTACCGTGCCGTGACGAGCCGCGGGTCGAGGATCGCCACGACACCCCGGTCGTCCTGGGAGCGGATCAGCCGGCCGGCGCCCTGGGCCAGCAGCAGCGCGGCGTGCGTCGCGGCGACCTGCATGAAGCCGTTCCCCCCGGCCTGCTCGACCGCTCGGGCCCGGGCCGCCTTCACCGGGTCGTCCGGTCGGGGGAACGGGACGCGGTCGATCAGGACCAGGCGACAGGCGTCGCCGGGCACGTCCACGCCCTGCCAGAGGGACAGGGTGCCGAACAGGCAGGTCGCCGGGTCCCGGGCGAACTCGGCCACCAGGCTCGGCAGCTGGTCGTCGCCCTGGCACAGCACGGGGACGTCCAGTCGCTCCCGCATCGCCTCGGCCGCCGCGGTGGCGGCCCGGCGGGACGAGAACAGACCGAGGGTGCGCCCGCCGGCGGCCTCGATGAGGCCGGCGATCTCGTCCAGCTGGGCGTCGGTCGTCGGCTCGCGACCCGGCGCCGGCAGGTGCTTGGCCACGTAGCAGATGCCCTGGCTGCGGTAGTCGAACGGGCTGCCGACGTCGATCCCCCGCCACGCGTCGTCCTCGGTGCCGGTCGACGCGGCGAGCCCGAGGGACCGGGCCAGCGGGTCGAAGCTGCCGCCCAGCGTCAGCGTGGCCGACGTCAGGATGCCGGTGCGCTCGGCGAGCAGCTGGGAGCTGATCAGCCCCGCCACCGCCAGCGGGGCCGCGTGGAGGCGGCCGACGCCGTCACCCCACGGGGCGTCGGCCGGCGGACGGGAGCACCACAGCACGTCGTCGCTCGTGTCCTCGGCGGCCATCCGCTCGGCGACGTCGAAGAGCTGCTGCACGGCCGACTGGGCCATCCGGATGCCCGCGTCCGGCTCGGCGCCGGACTCGGGCCGCAGCTCGGCGAGCAGACCGCGCGCGGCGTCCCGCACGGCGGACACCGCGGTGTGCAGGGACTCCGGGAGGCCCTGGGGGTATCGCTCGGCGGGGACGGAGGCCAGGACCTGGGCGAGGCCCTGCGCGGCCGCGTCGAGGTCGTCGGTGGTGCGTCCGCCGTGGCGACGGGCGAGGCGGGCGGCGTGCTCGACCGTCCCGGCCGCGAGGTCGACCGTGGCCGCCGAGGTGATGCGGTCGGCGAGCTCGTGCGCCTCGTCGACCACGAGCACGTCGTGCTCGGGCAGCACGTGCTGGTTCCCCGAGGCGGCGATGCCCAGCATGGCGTGGTTGGTGACGACGACGTCGGCCTCGCGGGCCGTGCCGCGGGCCTGCTCCGCGAAGCACTCGTCGAACACCGGGCAGCGCTGACCGAGGCACTCCAGGGACGTCACCGAGACCTGCCGCCAGGCACGGTCCGGGACGCCGGGGACGAGGTCGTCCCGGTCGCCGGTGTCGGTCTCCTCGGCCCAGGCGTGCAGCCGCCGGACGTGGTCGGCCAACCGGTCCGACCCGGCGTCGCCGCCGCGCGCCGACGCCGGGTGCTGCTCCGCGGCGGCGCCCTCGCCCGGTCCGGGGTCCGGGGGCAGGTCGAAGAGCGTCGCGTCGTCCGTCGGGTACCCGCCGGTGATCTTGTGCCGGCACAGGTAGTTGTGCCAGCCCTTGAGCAGGGCCACCTGCGGGGGGCGCGGCAGCGCGGGCGCCACGGCGTCGGCCACCAGGGGCAGGTCCCGGGTGATGACCTGGCGCTGCAGCGCCAGGGTGGCGGTCGAGACCACCACCCGTTCGCCCTCGGTCACCGCGTGCCGGACGGCGGGGACCAGGTAGCCGAGCGACTTGCCGGTCCCCGTCCCGGCCTGCACGAGCAGGTGCCGTCCGTCCTCGATCGCGCGCGCGACCTCGGCGGCCATCTCCCGCTGACCCTGCCGTGGGCTGCCGCCCAGAGCACCGACGGCGCGGTCGAGCAGCGCGGGGACGTCGGGGGCGGTCGCGGGCTCTGCGGTGTCGGACGGGGTCACCGGAAGATCCTACGGTCGCGCACCGACGCCGCGCCGGGCCGGTGCACGACCGTCACACGGCGACGGCGTCGAGCTCGGCCGCGAGCCCGGGGTCGACCCGACCGCGCAGCCGCGTGCCCTCGGCCAGGTACTCCTCGCCCGTGAGCTCGCCGTGCTCGTGGACCCGGTGCACCAGGTCGCCGCGGGAGTAGGGCACGACGAGGTCGATCTCCACCGCCGGACGCGGCAGGGCGTCGGCGATCAGCTCCTTGAGCTCGGCGATCCCCTCCCCCGTGTGCGCCGACACCACGGCGGTGCGACGCTCGCGCCGCTGGATCCGTCCCACGGTGACCGGGTCGGCGAGGTCGGCCTTGTTCAGCACGACGATCTCCGGGAGGTCCTCCACGCCGGGGATGTCCGACAGCACCTCGCGGACGGCGTCGATCTGGCCCTCCGGGTCCGGGTGGGAGGCGTCGACGACGTGCAGCAGCAGCGCGGCGTCGCCCACCTCCTCGAGGGTCGAGCGGAACGCCTCGACGAGCTGGTGCGGCAGGTGACGGACGAACCCGACGGTGTCGGCGAGCGTGTACAGCCGACCGTCCTCCGTGCGGGCACGCCGCACCGTGGGGTCGAGCGTGGCGAACAGCGCGTTCTCCACGAGCACCCCGGCGTCGGTGAGGACGTTGAGCAGCGAGGACTTGCCCGCGTTGGTGTACCCGGCGATCGCGACGTTCGGCACCGAGTGCCGATGACGCTCGAGGCGCTTGGTCTCGCGGGCGGGTGCCATCGCGGCGATCTCCCGGCGCAGCTTCGCCATCCGGTTGCGGATCCGGCGCCGGTCGAGCTCGATCTTCGTCTCACCGGGGCCCCGCGAGCCCATGCCGGCGCTCGCGCCGCCGACCTGGCCGCCGGCCTGCCGGGACATCGACTCGCCCCAGCCGCGCAGGCGGGGCAGCAGGTACTCGAGCTGGGCCAGCTCGACCTGGGCCTTGCCCTCCCGCGACTTGGCGTGCTGGGCGAAGATGTCCAGGATCAGGGCCGTCCGGTCGACGACCTTGACCTTGACGACGTCCTCCAGCGCACGCCGCTGGGACGGGGCGAGCTCGGTGTCGACGACGACGGTGTCGGCCCCGTTCGCGGCCACCATCTCGGCGAGCTCGACGGCCTTGCCGGACCCCAGATAGGTGCCCGGGTCGGGGTTGGCGCGCTTCTGCAGCAGGCCGTCCAGCACCTGGGACCCGGCGGTCTCGGCCAGGGCGGCGAGCTCGCGCAGCGAGATCTCGGCCTCCCGGGAGGCCGCCTCGCCGCCGGTGTGGAGCCCGACGAGGACGACCTTCTCGAGCCGCAGCTGGCGGTACTCGACCTCGGTGACGTCGTCGAGCTCGGTGGACAGACCGGTCACCCGGCGCAGCGCCGAGCGCTCGGCCAGGTCGAGCTGGTCGCCGTCGTAGGCCGAGTGCACGGTCCCGCCCTCGGCCCGCGCCGTCCCGGCCCTCGCGAGCACGCGCGCGACGACGTCGTTGGCGATCGACTGCGCGTCCCGGGGCTCCTCGGCGGCGGGCCCCGCCGCGGTCTGCTCGGGGTCGGTGGGGGTGTGGGTCAAGTCGTTCCTCTCGCTGGCTTCGGCGGGTACAACAAGGATCCCACGCGGTTTCGTCCCGACGAAGCGGATTACGATTCCCCCCGTGAGCGACCACTACTTCACGGCCCGCCCGGCGTCCGACGACGAACGACGCGGCGTCGTCGTCCACCTGGCCGGCCGGGACGTGACCGTGGAGGTCGCCCCCGGGATCTTCTCCCCCGGCGGCGTCGACAAGGGCACCCGGATCCTGCTCGCCGAGCTGCCGCCGGCGCCCGCGGGCGACCTGCTGGACCTCGGGTGCGGCTGGGGCCCGATCGCGCTGACCGCGGCGCTCGAGAACCCGGCGACCACCGTCTGGGCCGTCGACGTCAACGAGCGCGCCCTGGACCTGGTGCGCCGCAACGCCGACCGCCTGGGCGTCGCCGACCGTGTCCGCGCGATGACGCCCGACCAGGTGCCCGACGACGTGACCTTCGCCGCGATCTGGTCGAACCCGCCGATCCGCGTGGGCAAGCAGGTGCTGCACGACATGCTGCACCGCTGGCTGCCGCGGCTGGCTTCGCCGCCACCACCCGACGGGGGCGCGTGGCTCGTCGTGCAGAAGAACCTGGGCGCCGACTCCCTGGCCCGGTGGATCGAGACCGAGCTCGGGCTGGCGACCCGGCGTGCGGCGTCGTCGAAGGGGTTCCGCGTCCTGCACGTGACGCGCTGAGGTCCGGGACACCCGCGGCGCGTCACCAGCGGCTCCCGCTGCGGTCAGGCGGCGAACGCCGGGTACCCGTCGAATCCGTCTCGCCGCCCCAGACCTCCGTGGCCCAGCGTGCCGCGGCGCCGCACGTGGCGGCGAGCTCCGGCATGGCGGTGCGCAGGTTGACGGCGGCCCACCGCCACCGCGACGTCATCAGCTGCCGGTAGGACGGCGACCGCCCCGCCGGGCCGACGTGCTCGCGTCCGGCCAGGGTGCTGTCCAGGAGCCACCCGGTCATCGCCAGGACGTAGGCCCCGCTCGCCCGTTCGACCTCGCGCTGCCAATCCTCGTGAGCGACGAGGCCCGGCGCGGACTCCTCGAGCCCGACGGTGAACTCGGCGAGCAGGGTGTCGGTCAGACCGGCCGGCGGGTCGAAGACGCACCAGCAGGTCGCGAACGGCAGCATCGTGTAGGCCGCGACGAAGGCCGGGGGCTGGACGACCGTCCCCTCGAGGTCGAGGAACCACCACCCGTCGGGCCGCAGCACGGCGTTGTCGGGGCAGCTGTCGGACGGGGCCAGCACGACCGGGCCGCTCCCGGCGGTGAACGCCGTGGCGACCTCCCGCGCCTCGGCGTGCAGCCGGTCGGTGCGCGCCGCACCGCCCAGCAGCTCGCCCAGACGCGCGGCACCCCGGGTCACGTGCTCGACGACGTCCCACGGTCGCGCCCCCAGGAGCTCGCGCGCCTCGTGGACCTGGTGACGGCCGCTGCCCGCCAGTCGTCCGAGCTCCCGGGCCCAGCCGGACGCGCCGGACCAGGCGGCCTCACGATCGGCGCCCAGGAGCAGGTCGGCCAGCGTCGGCGGATCGCCCAGGTCGGACATCACGAGCAACCGCTGGGCGCCGTCGGCGGCGATCAGGTCGGGCGTCCGGCCGAGCAGGGTCAGACCCGTCCGCTCGCGGTCGTAGCCGCCGTCGTCCTCGCCGTGAAACTGCTTGACCACGACCGTGCTGCCGGCGTCGCCGCCGACGCGGCACCGCAGGACCGTCGACCGCGCCGAGCCGCCGAGGTCCTCCGGGTCGAGCAGCTGCGCGCCGAGGAGGGTCGAGGCCGCCCGCGCGACCTCGGCGACGTCCGTCACGACAGCTCGACCTCACCGGTGAACACGAGCTCGGCGGGACCGGCCAGCTCCACGTGCCCTCCGTGCAGCAGCCGGACGCGGACCTCGCCGCCGGGCACCTCGACGAACCAGGTCGACGGCACCCCGTGCGGGTCCTCGACCCCGTGCGCCGCCCAGGTGCGCACCGCGAGCGCCGCCGCGCAGGCACCCGTCCCGCAGGACCGCGTCTCACCGACACCCCGTTCGTGGACCCGCATGCGGATCCGGCCGACGGTGCCGCCGTCGGGCCCCGGCTCCTCGCCGAGCGGGACGACGAGCTCGACGTTCGTGCCGTGCGGCGGGACAGGTTCGACCGCGGGCGCCCGGCCGAGGTCCAGGGCGGCGAGCTCGGCGACGTCGGACAGCGCCACGACGGTGTGCGGGTTGCCGAGGTCGATGCTCAGGCCGGGACGGGGGGCGTCCCACCCCGGGGTCAGGACCATGGCGTCGGCGCCGGCCGCGGCGGAGTCCGGGCCGCCGGACAGGGACCAGGGCCCCATGTCCACGGCGTACCAGCCGCTCGGCTCGCGCCGGACCCGCTTGACGCCACCCCGGGTGCCGAGCGCGAGCTCGCCGCCGCCGGACAGGTCGACGAGGCCAAGCTGCTCGGCGAACGCGGTGAAGACGCGCACGCCGTTGCCGCACATCTCGGCGCGGCTGCCGTCACCGTTGCGGTAGTCCATGAACCAGATGGCCTCCGGGTCCTCGGCGAGGACGGCGTCGGCGACCTCCTCCCCCGCCCGGGCGAGCGCCGCCGTCGGGGCGAGCCGGATCACCCCGTCAGCACCGATCCCGCTGCGGCGGTCGGCGAGGCGACGCACCTGCTCGGCCGTGAGGTCCATCTCGCCGCGGGTGTCGGCGAGGAGCACGAAGTCGTTCTGCGTGCCGTGCCCCTTGGTGAAACGTACGGTCATGAGCCCAGACTACGGCGCACGGGTCGGTCCTCCGGGACCGGCAGCTCGTCGGCGTCGGCGGCCCGGACCAGGGCCAGGGCATCCTCGACCAGGGTGGGCGACCCGGCGTCCAGCCAGTGCACGCGCGGGTCGCGCCCGAACCACCCCATCTGCTTGCGGGCCAGCCGGCGCGTGTTGGTCACGACGGCCTCGCGCGCCTCGGCCTCGGTGAGGTCACCGGCGAACCAGCGCAGCAGCTCGGCGTAACCGACGGCGCGGGCCGCCGTCGTCCCGAGCCCGCGACCGGTCCCGCCCTGCGCGGGCGAGGCCAGCGAGCGGACCTCCTCGACCAGCCCGGCGGACCACATCCGCTCCACCCGGCCGGCCACCCGGGCGTCGAGCACGGGCCGGTCGCAGTCCAGCCCGATCTGGACCGCGGGACGGACGTACTCCTGCCGCGGCAGGTTCGCGGTGAACGGCCGACCGGTGATCTCGACGACCTCCAGGGCACGCACGAGACGGCGGGTGTTCGCCGGACCGATGGACTCGGCCGCGCCGGGGTCGAGACGGGCCAGCTCGGCGTGCAGCGCACGGGGGCCCTCGGTCTCGGCGCGTTCCTCGAGCCGGGTGCGGACCTCCGGGTCGGTGCCCGGGAACTCCATGTGGTCCAGCAGGGCACGCACGTACAACCCCGAGCCGCCGACCACGACCGCCCGGGCCCCGCGTGCGGCGACGGCGTCCAGGTCCGCGCGGGCCGCCGTCTGGTAGTGCGCGACGGAGGCGTCCTCGGTCGGGTCGAGCACGTCGAGCTGGTGGTGCACGATCCCTCGTCGCTCGGCCGGTGGCACCTTGGCCGTGCCGACGTCCATGCCGCGGTAGAGCTGGAAGGCGTCGGCGTTGACGATCTCCGCCGGCGCCGGCGGGCGCGACAGCGCTTCGGCGAGGTCCAGGGCGAGGTCCGACTTCCCGGTGGCGGTGGGTCCCACGACGGCGACGATCACGGACCCACGGTACGACGCGGGGGGTGGGGGCCGACGCCGTTAGGCTCTGCGGGTGCTGCTGCTGTCCACCCTCGCCGTGAGCCTGCTGTCGGGGCTCGTCCCGGTCGTCAGCATCGAGGTCTACCTCGGGGGTGTCGCGGCCGTGACGGACGTCAGCGCGGTCCCCGGCCGGGCCCTGGCACTGTCGTTGGTGGCCGGCGTCGGGCAGACGGTCGCCAAGATGGTCTGGTACCTCGGCGCGGCCCGCTCCATGGAGACCCGCTGGGTGCGCGACAAGCTGGCGGTCGGCCGGCGCCGGGAGACCTTCGACCGGTGGCAGCGGCGGATCGCGGGGCGCCCGTGGCTGAGTGCCGTCGTGCTCCTGGCCGCGGGCGCGGTCGGGTTCCCGCCGCTGATGATCATGGCCGTCGTGGCCGGCTCGCTGCGGGTGCCGTGGGCGGTCTTCGTCCCGACGGTGCTCGTGGGCCGCACCGTCCGCTTCTGGCTCCTGCTCGAGGGCGTCGGCTGGTTCGCCGGAGGCTGAGTCAGTCGGCCCAGGTGACGACGTCGTAGGTGTCCGGGAGGTGCCCCCCGCCCGGCTCGGCCACCACGCGCACGGTCGCGGTCCAGCCGTGCCGGGCGGCGAGCCCGTCGAGCACGCCGCGGACCGCCGGCGCGCAGGCGGTCGGCCCGGCGGCCGCGTCCTCGGGATCGCCGCCGGCGACCACGAGCGCGTCCAGGCCGGACAGCTCGCCGAGGCCGTAGCCCACCGCGGCGTGGTCGTCGCCGGCCAGCTGCACCACGTGCGCCCGACGGGCGGCCTGCTCCCCCACCACCGCGGCCAGGGTCAGCAGGGCGACCGAGGCCGGCACCTGGGCGGTCGGGACACCGGCGGCGATCAGCTGCCCCGGCAGCCAGCGGTCGGCGACGCCGGCGGCGGCCAGGGACGGGCGGCGGATCCCGGCGGAGCTGCGCGACGCGGGAGCGAGGACGCCCCAGCGGTCCGGCGGACCGCCGTGCGGGCCACGGACCGCGGCCAGGGCCCGCGAGACGGCGGCGCGGACCGCCGTCAGCGGCCGCGCGTGACCGGCCGCGCCGGGGACCAGGAGCGGGGTCGCGGGCAGGACGACGGCACGGGTGGGCACGTTGCCAACCTACCGGGACGTGTAGCGTGGGAGGTGTGAGGTTCTTCGGGTCGCGCCGGATCGCCAGATCGTCAGCTGCATCGCGTGAGGAGCCCCTCGACGCTGACCTGTTGCGCAGCGACGTCGAGAACGTCCTGCTGGACGGGCCGGTCGGACAGCTCGCGGGTGCCGCGCCGCGGCCGGTGTCGCGCGAGCGGGTCAGCGCCTGGCTGGACGCCTCCGGGTTCACCTACACCGTCGACAACGACGGCGACCTCGGGGGCATCTGGCACGGCCGGGTGTTCTCCTTCCTCGTCCTGGGCGACGACGGGGAGGTCGTGCAGGTGCGCGGGCAGTGGCACCGCCAGGCCACGATCGAGCGCCTCGGGGAGATCCTCGAGGTCTGCAACGCCTGGAACGCCGAGCGCATCTGGCCGACGGCGTACGCACGGGTGCGCGACGACGGCACGGTCGTGGTCTGCGCGGAGGTCACCACGAGCCTGGAGCACGGCGCCACGGACGACCAGCTCGCCCAGGTCCTGGAGTGCGGGCTGTCCACCGGGGTGATGCTCTTCGAGCACCTGGACTCGGTGTTCCCGGACCCGCTGCAGGTGACACCGTGACGGGGCCGCTGCGACGGGCGGCGACCGTGGTGCTGCAGGCGGCGCGGCGCCGACGGGCCGACGACCCCGGACCGCCGGCCGCCCGCCCCACGCCGGTGACCGCCCGGCGGATCGGCGCCGACCTGGCGCGCCGCGGCTACCGGTTCCGCACCGACGCCGACGGTGACCTCACGGGCACGTGGGACGGGCACCGCTTCTGGTTCCTGCTCCTCGGCGAGGACGGCGAGATCCTGCAGGTGCGGGGTCGCTGGTCCGGCTCCGTGCCGGAGAGCGCGCGGCCCGCGGTGCTGCAGGCGTGCAACGACTGGAACCGGGAACGGATCTGGCCGAAGGTCTACACCCGCGCCGAGGGGGGCGGACTGGCCCTGTACGGCGAGGTGTCGGTCGACCTGGAGCAGGGCGCGACCGACGACCAGCTCGCCGAGACGCTGTCGTGCGGTCTGGTGACGACGTCGCAGTTCTTCGCCGGGCTCGCCACCCTGGTGGGGCCCGAGGCCGAGGACTGAGGCCCCGGCCCGCCGGGCGTCAGCGACGCAGCGTCGGCATCCCCAGCGTGACCGGGCCACCGGGGTCGCCGCCGCCGTGGCCGTGGTCGTCGTGGCCCCCGCCGAGCCGCGCGGTCTCGCGCTGGGCCCAGGCGTCGCCGGACCGGGTGCGACGCACCGCGTAGGTGCCGCCGCCGAGCGCCGAGTCGGCGATCAGGTGGTGCGGCGCGGCACGGGTCACCTCGACGGTGACCATGTCGCCCGGGCGCGGCAGGGACGGGTCGAGCGCGCCGACCTCGGCCAGTCGCGGGTCCTCGAGCGAGACGGGCTGGTCGGCGAGGCCGCCCTCGGGCAGCACGCCGGCGGGCACCGCGAGGTGCACGAGCCGGTTGTCGGGCGCCCGTCCGGACAGCCGGTGCGTGGCGCCGTCCTTCTTCCCCGACCCTTCCGAGACGAGCACCTCGAGGGTGCGGCCGGTCTGCCGGGCCGACTCCTCGGCGCTGATCCGCTCCTGCAGGGCGAGCAGTCGGTCGAACCGCTCCTGGACGACCTCCTTGGGCAGCTGGTCGTCCATCTCGGCCGCCGGCGTCCCGGGGCGCGGGGAGTACTGGAACATGAAGGCCGAGCTGAACCGCGACTCCTCGACCACGCGCAGCGTCTCGGCGAAGTCCTCCTCGGTCTCGCCCGGGAACCCGACGATGATGTCGGTGGTGATCGCGGCGTCGGGCAGCGCGGCGCGCACCCGCTCCAGGATGCCGAGGAACTTGGAGGAGCGGTAGCTGCGCCGCATCGCGCGCAGCACCCGGTCCGAGCCGGACTGCAGGGGCATGTGCAGCTGCGGCATGACGTTCGGGGTCTCGGCCATCGCCTCGATGACGTCGTCGGTGAAGGCGGCCGGGTGCGGCGAGGTGAAGCGGACGCGCTCGAGCCCCTCGATCCGTCCGCAGGCCCGCAGGAGCTTGGCGAACGCTCCGCGGTCGCCGAACTCGACGCCGTAGCTGTTGACGTTCTGACCCAGCAGCGTGACCTCGACGGCGCCGGCGTCCACCAGGGCCTGCACCTCGGCGAGGACCTCGCCCGGACGGCGGTCGCGCTCCTTGCCGCGCAGGTGCGGCACGATGCAGAACGTGCAGGTGTTGTTGCACCCCACCGAGATGGACACCCAGCCGGCGTACACCGACTCGCGCCGCGTCGGCAGCGTCGAGGGGAAGACCTGCAGCGACTCGGCGATCTCGACCTGGGCGGCCTCGTTGTGCCGTGCCCGCTCGAGGAGCACCGGCAGCGCGTCGAGGTTGTGCGTGCCGAACACGACGTCGACCCACGGGGCCTTGTCGACGATCTCGCCGCGGTCCTTCTGCGCCAGGCAGCCCCCGACCGCGATCTGCATCCCGGGCCGCTCCGCCTTGAGCCCGGCGAGCTGGCCCAGGTTGCCGTAGAGCCGCGTCGCCGCGTTCTCGCGCACCGCGCACGTGTTGATGACCACCACGTCGGCGTTGCTCGCCGCCTCGTCGGCGGCGGTGGCACGGGTGTACCCCGCCTGCTCGAGCATCCCGGCCATGTGCTCGGAGTCGTGGACGTTCATCTGGCACCCCAGGGTGCGGACCATGTACGTCCGTCCGGCCCCGTCGGAGGGCAGGGACGTGGCGGTCTCACGGGGCGAGGGCATGGTGGTGGACATCGGTTCCAGGGTACGGTCCCGCGCGCCGCGGATCCGCCGTCGCAAGGTTGCCGATTCCCGGCTTTCCGGACAGTCGTTATCGAACCGTTGCCGACTCGGCGCGTGCTCGCACCCCACCGAAACGATCCACTGGTTAGGTTCATGACATGGATCACAGCGGAACGGCACCGGCGGACGACCAGCAGCCGCCGGCGGACGACTCGCACCTGGGCGCCCCCCTCGTCGAGCTCAGCGGGGTCGACAAGTACTTCGGCGACCTGCACGTGCTCCAGGACATCGAGCTGACCGTGCGGCGCGGCGAGGTGCTCGTCGTCATCGGCCCGTCGGGCTCGGGCAAGTCCACGCTGTGCCGCGCCATCAACCGGCTGGAGACGATCGACGGCGGCGAGATCCGGATCGACGGCCAACCTCTGCCCGCCGAGGGGCGGCAGCTCGCCCGGCTGCGTGCCGACGTCGGCATGGTGTTCCAGGCGTTCAACCTCTTCGCCCACAAGACGGTGCTCGACAACGTCACGCTCGGCCCCCGCAAGGTCCGCGGGCTGAGCAAGTCCGACGCCGAGGAGGAGGCCTTCAAGCTCCTCGACCGCGTCGGGGTGAAGAACCAGGCCGCGAAGTTCCCCGCCCAGCTCTCCGGCGGGCAGCAGCAACGCGTGGCGATCGCCAGGTCGCTGGCCATGCACCCCAAGGTGATGCTCTTCGACGAGCCGACCTCGGCCCTCGACCCCGAGATGATCAACGAGGTGCTCGACGTCATGGAGCAGCTCGCCAAGGAGGGCATGACGATGATCGTCGTCACTCACGAGATGGGGTTCGCCCGCAAGGCAGCCGACCGCGTCGTGTTCATGGCGGACGGCCAGATCGTCGAGGAGGCCACGCCCGAGGAGTTCTTCCACCACCCGCGCAGCGACCGCGCCAAGGACTTCCTGTCGAAGATCCTCACCCACTGATCTTCATCACGGCATCACCGGCACCACCGACGAAAGGACGCATCATGCGACGCACACGCACCACCGGGGTCATCGCCCTGGCGGCCACCGCCGCACTGACCCTGGCCGCCTGTTCCTCCGACGACGGCGGCGAGACCGACACCGGGGGCGAGACCACCGACACCATGGAGGAGGAGGAAGGGGCCGGCGGCGAGGGCGTCACCATCGGCATCAAGTTCGACCAGCCCGGCCTCGGGTTCATGGACGGCGACACGCCCTCCGGCTTCGACGTCGACGTCGCGAAGTACGTGGCGGGCGAGCTCGGGTACTCCGAGGACCAGATCGAGTGGGTCGAGGCCCCGTCCGCCCAGCGCGAGACGCTGCTGTCGACCGGCCAGGTCGACATGATCTTCGCCACCTACTCGATCACGGACGAGCGGCGCGAGCAGGTCTCGTACGCCGGTCCGTACTTCGTGGCCGGCCAGGACCTCCTCGTCGCGGCCGACAACACCGACATCACCGGCCCGGACACCCTGGACGGCAAGAACCTGTGCTCGGTCACCGGTTCGACGTCGGCCCAGCGCATCAAGGACGAGTACTCCGAGGGCGTCAACCTCCTCGAGCAGCCCGGGTACGCCGAGTGCGTCACCGCGCTCACCTCGGGTCAGGTGGACGCGGTGACCACCGACGACATCATCCTCGCCGGCCTGGGGGCCCAGCCCGCCAACTCCGGCCAGGTGAAGGTCGTGGGCAACACCTTCTCCGAGGAGCGCTACGGCGTCGGTATCCCGCAGGACTCCGACCAGTGCGAGGACATCAACGCGGCGCTGCAGCAGATGATCGACGACGGCTCGTGGCAGGAGTACATCGACTCCGCCACCGAGGGCACCGGCTACACGCCGAACCAGGACCTCAACCCGCCGGAGTTCGACCCCTGCGACATGTGACCGACCACTGAGAACGGATCGGGCCCGCCGCGCCACGCAGCGGGCCCGATCCGGTGCCGCCGGAGTCCCGGCGACACGTCTCTGCCGCGACCGAGCCGAAGGAGCGTCCGCCGCGTGGAGGAGTACCTCGACATCATCCGCCAGTACGACGTGCTGGGGGCGTTCTGGGTCAACATCCAGCTCGCCTTCTGGGCGGCCGTGCTCTCGTTGATCATGGGATCGGTGCTGGCCCTGTTCCGCATCTCCCCCATCGGCAGCCTGCAGTGGGCCGGCACCACCTACGTCACGATCCTGCGGAACACCCCGCTGACGATCATCATGGTGTTCATGGTCCTCGGGGCCTGGGGCCAGCTCGAGCTCACCCTGGCGACCGACTTCAACCTCAACTTCTTCTGGCTCGCGGTCGTGGGGCTGTCGATCTACCACGCCGCCTTCGTGTGCGAGGCGATCCGGTCCGGCGTCAACACGGTCCCGGTCGGGCAGGCCGAGGCGGCACGGTCCATCGGGCTGTCGTTCCTGCCCTCCGCCCGGCTGGTCATCCTGCCTCAGGCGTTCCGCGGCGCGATCGCGCCGCTCGGCAACGTCCTCATCGCCCTCATCAAGAACACCACGGTCGCCGCGGCGGCCTCGGTGGCGACGGAGACCTCCTCGGTGATGCGGACGATGATCGAGTTCCGGCCCGACTACATCTACGCGATCTTCTTCACCTTCGCGATCGGCTACGTGATCCTCGTGACCCCCGTCGGCCTGCTGTCGACCTCGTTCTCGCGTCGACTGGCGGTGTCCCGATGAGCGCCCAGACCGTCCTCTTCGACGCGCCCGGCCCCCGCGCCAAGCGCAGGATCCTGCTCGGCAACGTCGTCGGTGCCGTCATCGTCGGCGGCATCGCCGCCCTGCTGCTCGCCCGGCTCGGCGACAAGGGCCAGCTCGACCCGGACCTGTGGCTCGCCGCCGTGGACGCCGACGCCTGGGCCTACTACTACTGGCCAGGGTTCCTGGCCACGATGCGCGCCGCAGGCGTCGCCATCGTCGGCGCGTTCGCCTTCGGGCTGCTCTTCGGCGTGGGCCGGCTCTCCACGCTGCTGCCGGTGCGCGTGGTGTGCGGCGCCGTCGTGGAGTTCTTCCGCGCCGTGCCGGTGCTGCTCATGATGGTCTTCTTCTGGCTGCTGCTGGCCAACGCCGGTGTTGACTCGCCCTCCTTCTGGGGCGTGGTCATCGGCCTGGTCCTCTACAACGGGTCGGTCGTGGCCGAACTCGTGCGGTCGGGTGTCCACGGGCTGCCGTCGGGCCAGCGCGAGGCGGCGCTGTCGACCGGGCTGACGCGCGGCCAGTCGCTGCGGTCGGTCGAGGTCCCCCAGGCCCTCATCGCCATGCTGCCGGCGCTGCTCTCCCAGCTCGTCGTCGTGCTCAAGGACTCCGCGCTCGGCGCGATCATCACCTATCGCGAGCTCCTGCAGAACGCCCGGCTGCTGGGCTCCGGCGAGGGCAACATCCTGCAGACCCTGGCCGTCGCCGCCGTGCTGTTCATCCTCATCAACTGGAGCCTGACGAAGGTGGCCGAGCGGCTCGGGAACTCCTTGCGGCGTACCTCCGGGCGGACCGGGACGATGGCTGCCGGGCTCGACGCCGGCGTCGGTGTGGGTGCGACGGCCCAGGCGGCCGAGCGTCCGCACGGGGTCGACGAGGGACCCGAGGCCGGACCGGCGGATCCTGGCAAGCCGGGTCGCTGGGGCTGACGGCCGCTCGGGCGGTCCCTCGAGCGCTCCGGCGACGCCGGTCGTGCGGTCCGATGGGCATGGTGCCGCCGGGATCGCGTGGCCGGCGCGCCGGGGCGCGCCGCAGGGTCAGTCGTCGAGGGAGATCAGGTCGTCGAGATCCTCGGACTCCCCCTCGGCGGCCAGGGCGTCCTTGACGGCGGCGAAAGCGACCGAGGGGTTGTGCCCCTTGCGGCTCAGCGCCCCGACGGCGCGCCGGACGCGTCTGTCCCGGTCGAGTCCGCGGGTGCGGGCCACGTGCTTGCGGGCGAGCTCGGCCGCGGCCGCACGCTCGTCGTCGCCGTCGATCTGCTCGAGCGCAGCGGTCGCCGTCTCGGGGTCCACGCCGCGGCGCTGGAGCTCGGCCGAGATGGCTCGACGCGCCTGGCCCCGCTCGGTGTGCCGCGTGCGCACGATCATCTCGGCGTACGCGGCGTCGTCGACGAGGCGGACGTCCTGGAGCCGGTCCAGGACGTGCTCGGCGACGTCCTCGGGGTAGCCCTTGCGAGCGAGGGACCGGGCGAGCTCGGCCCGGCTCTTCGGCGCGGCGGTCAACGTGCGCAGCACGGCCTCCCGCGTGAGCTCCGTGGCCTCGTCGCGCGTGATCTCACCGGCCTCGAGGCGTTCGCTCACGCTCGGTCGGCGGCGACCGTCCTTCCGACGACCGCCCGCCGACCGTTCCTCCGCGCGTCCGGTGCTCAGAAGGGCGCCTTCTTGCTCTTGGCGCTCGACCGGCTCGTGCTCTTGGTCGCCGCGCCCGCCTTGGCGGGTGCCTTCTCCTCGTCGCCGGCGGCGACGGACGTGGCCTCGGCCGCCGGGGCGTCCCCGTCCGCCGGGGCGTCGAGCGTGGCCCCGACGCCGAGCTTCTCCTTGATCTTCTTCTCGAGCTCGTTCGCCAGGTCGGGGTTGTCCCGCAGGAACGACCGGGCGTTCTCCTTGCCCTGGCCGAGCTGGTCGCCGCCGTAGGTGAACCACGAACCCGACTTGCGGACGAACCCGTGCTCGACGCCCATGTCGATCAGGCCACCCTCCCGGGAGATGCCCACGCCGTAGAGGATGTCGAACTCGGCCTGCTTGAACGGCGGGGCCATCTTGTTCTTGACGACCTTGACGCGGGTGCGGTTGCCGACGGAGTCGGTGCCCTCCTTGAGGGTCTCGATCCGGCGGATGTCCATGCGCACCGAGGCGTAGAACTTCAGCGCCTTGCCACCCGTGGTGGTCTCCGGCGAGCCGAAGAACACGCCGATCTTCTCGCGCAGCTGGTTGATGAAGATCGCCGTGGTGCCGGAGGAGCTGAGCGCACCCGCGATCTTGCGCAGCGCCTGCGACATCAGACGGGCCTGCAGGCCGACGTGGCTGTCACCCATCTCGCCCTCGATCTCCGCCTTGGGGACCAGGGCCGCGACGGAGTCGATGACGATGATGTCGAGCGCCCCGGAGCGGATGAGCATGTCGGCGATCTCCAGCGCCTGCTCACCGGTGTCCGGCTGGGAGACGAGCAGGGCGTCGGTGTCCACGCCGAGCTTCTTGGCGTACTCGGGGTCCAGGGCGTGCTCGGCGTCGACGAACGCGGCGATCCCGCCGTTCTTCTGGGCGTTCGCCACCGCGTGCAGGGCGACGGTCGTCTTGCCGGAGGACTCCGGGCCGTAGACCTCGACCACGCGGCCCCGGGGCAGGCCACCGATGCCGAGGGCCACGTCCAGGGCGATGGAACCGGTGGGGATGACGTCCACCGGGGCCCGCCCCTCCTGGCCGAGACGCATGACCGAGCCCTTGCCGAAGCTGCGGTCGATCTGGGCGAGCGCGGCCTCGAGGGCCTTCTCACGGTCTTCCGGTCCAGGCATGTCGGTCACCTTCGTGTTCTGGGCGCGGCCGCGCGCCTTCGGTCTGCTGCTCATGTCGACGACGACGCTACGCCCCGCCACCGACACGCCCCGTCCGAGCCGGTCGCGCTGTGGACGAGCGACCCACGAGGCCTTCCTGTGGACACCCTAGCCGAACATATGTTCGACGTCAGCGTCCGCCGCGCGGCGTGTCGACACCGGGAGGCACCGCGGTCAGCGGGCCGGCGGCGCCTGCCGGTGCCGGTCCGTCCCCCACCGCTCGGCGTCCGGGACGTCGAGGGCGTCGCACAGGGCGTGCCAGACGTCGCGGGGGTCCGTCCCCGCGTCGAGCGCCTCGGCCGGGGTGCGGTCCCCGAGGCGGGGCAGGACCTGCTCCCGCACGAGCGTGCGGCCGTAGGCACGGCCGAACACCTCGTCGACGAGCTGGGCGAAGTCGGAGTAGAGCACCCGCCCAGCGTGCCACGACCACCGGCCTGTCGGTGCCCGGGTGCACCATGGGCTGGTGGCCACCGACCCGCTCGCCCGTTTCTCCCCCGCGACCCGGGCGTGGTTCACCGATGCGTTCGCCGGCCCCACGGCGGCGCAGGAGGGCGCGTGGCGTGCCGTCGAGGAGGACCGGCACGCGCTCGTGGTGGCGCCGACCGGTTCGGGCAAGACGCTCGCGGCGTTCCTCTGGGCGATCGACCGTCTCACGGCCGCTCCGCCGCCCGCGGACCCGACGCTGCGCTGCCGGGTGCTGTACGTCTCCCCCCTCAAGGCGCTGGCCGCCGACGTCGAGCGCAACCTGCGCGCCCCGCTGACCGGCATCCGGCGGGCCGCCGACCGGCTCGGGACCGACACCCAGGACGTCCGTGTCGGCATGCGCACCGGCGACACCCCCGCCTCCGAACGCCGGTCGTTCGCCACCCGTCCCCCGGACGTGCTCGTCACGACCCCCGAGTCGCTCTTCCTCGTGCTGACCTCCGCGGCGCGCGCCGGCCTGGCCGGGGTCGGCACGGTCATCGTCGACGAGATCCACGCGCTGGCGGGCACCAAGCGCGGGGCGCACCTGGCCGTCAGCCTCGAACGGCTCGACGCGCTCCTGCCACGCCCCGCCCAGCGCATCGGCCTGTCCGCCACGGTGCGGCCCGCCGACGAGGTCGCGGCCTTCCTCGCCGGGAGCCGACCGACCACCGCCGGGGGCCGGGAGGTCGCCGTCGTGCAGCCGCCGTCACGCAAACGCTGGGACCTGGACGTCGCCGTCCCGGTCCCGGACCTGACGGATCTGGGCGGGGACGACGAGCCCGACCTGTCCGGGGCGGCGAGCGGCCCGCAGCGCCAGGCGTCCATCTGGCCGCACGTCACCGACCGGGTGGTCGACCTCGTCAGCGACCACCGGTCCACGCTGGTGTTCACCAACTCCCGGCGCGGGGCCGAACGCCTCACCGCGCGGGTGAACGAGACCTGGGCGGAGCGCCAGGGACTGGCGACCCCCGACGCCGGAGCGGAGCAGGCGGCCCAGACCCCCGGCCAGTCGGGCACGGCCGCCGCCCTCGACGCCGCGGCACCGGTCCTGGCGCGGGCCCATCACGGGTCGATGAGCCGGACCGAGCGCACCCGCACCGAGTCCGACCTCAAGGCCGGTCGGCTGCCGGCCGTGGTCGCGACGTCCTCGCTGGAGCTGGGCATCGACATGGGGGCCGTGGACCTCGTGGTGCAGGTCGGGTCCCCGCCGTCTGTGGCCAGCGGGCTGCAGCGCATCGGCCGGGCCGGGCACCAGGTCGGGGCCGTCTCGCGCGGTGTCGTGCTGCCCACGCACCGTGGCGACCTCGTCCCGGCGACCGTGGTCACCCAGCGCATGCGCTCCGGCGACATCGAGCCGTTGCGGATCGTGTCGACGCCGCTGGACGTGCTGGCCCAGCAGGTCGTCGCCGCGCTCGCCGTCGACGACTGGGACGCGGACGCCCTGCTGCGCACGGTCCGCCACGCCGCACCGTTCGCCGCGCTCGGCGACGCCACCTGGCACGCCGTGCTCGACATGCTGGCCGGGCGGTACCCCAGCGAGGAGTTCGCGGAGCTGCGTCCGCGCATCGTGTGGGACCGGGCCGCCGGGCGTCTCTCGGCGCGTCCCGGTGCCCTGCGGCTGGCCGCCACGAGCGGCGGGACGATCCCCGACCGGGGGCTGTACGGCGTGTACCTGGCCGGCGAGGAGGCCGGGCGGGGCGGCAAGCGCGTGGGCGAGCTCGACGAGGAGATGGTCTACGAGTCCCGGGCGGGCGACACCTTCACCCTCGGATCCTCCACGTGGCGGGTCGAGGAGATCACCCCGGACCGCGTGCGGGTCACCCCGGCCCCCGGACAGCCCGGCCGGCTGCCGTTCTGGAAGGGCGACGCCCCGGGGCGGCCGGCCACCCTCGGGCGCGCCGTGGGCGCTTTCCTGCGCGAGAGCGACGAGATCCTGGCCGCCGACGCCGAGAAGGGGCGTACCCACCTGCGCGAGGCCGGCCTCGACGACTGGGCCGCCGACAACCTCGCGGGCTACCTGACCGAGCAGCGCACGGCGACCGGGCGGCTGCCGGACGACCGCACCGTGCTCGTCGAGCGGTTCCGCGACGAGCTCGGCGACTGGCGGGTGGTGATCCACTCGCCCCTGGGGGCGCGGGTGCACGCCCCGTGGGCGCTGGTCGTCGCGGCCCGGCTGCGCGAGCGGCTCGGCACCGACGTCGCCGCCATGCCCGCCGACGACGGCATCGTGCTCCGCCTGCCCGGTGACTCCCCCTGGGACCTCGAGGCCGCCCAGACCCGGCCGGAGATCACCACGGACGACCTGCTCGTCGACCCGGAGGAGGTCGACGCCGCCGTCCGCGCCGAGCTGGGTTCGTCGGTGCTGTTCGCCTCCCGCTTCCGCGAGGCGGCCGCCCGCGCCCTGCTGCTGCCGCGGCGTCGGCCGGACCGGCGAGCCCCCCTGTGGCAGCAGCGCCAGCGCGCCGCGCAGCTACTGCAGGTGGCGTCGGCGTACCCCGACTTCCCGATCATGCTCGAGGCGGCCCGCGAGTGCCTGCAGGACGACTTCGACGTCGCCTCCCTGCGCACGCTCATGGCCGACCTCGCGGCAGGCCGGGTCCGGTTGGTCGAGATCTCCACCGACGGTCCCTCGCCGTTCGCCCGGTCGCTCCTGTTCGGGTACACCGCGCAGTTCCTGTACGACGGCGACGCGCCGCTGGCCGAGCGGCGGGCCGCGGCCCTCTCGCTGGACCCCACCCTGCTGGCCGAGCTCCTCGGCGAGCAGGGCGCCACCGACCTGTCCGACCTGCTGGACCCGGAGGTCGTCGAGCGGACCGAGGCCGAGCTGCAGGGGCTGGCCACGGACCGCCGGGCGCGGGACGCCGAAGCCGTCTGGGACCTGCTGCGCCGCACCGGCCCGCACCCCCTCGACGAGGTGCGTCACCGCACGGCCGAGGACGCCGGCCTCGCCGTGCCGGACTGGCTGGCCGACCTCGAGCGGGACCGCCGGATCATTCGCGTCCGCCTCGCCGGCGCCGAGCAGTGGGCGGTCGCCGAGGACGCCGCCCGGCTGCGCGACGCGCTCGGGGTGGCACCACCCGCCGGGCTGCCGGACGCCGTGATGGCGCCGGTCGACGACCCGCTGGCCGACCTGCTGCGACGCCACGCCCGGACGCACGGCCCGTTCACCGCCGCCGAGGTCGCACACCGCTTCGGGCTCGGTGTCGCCGTGGCGACCGGCGTGCTGACCCGTCTCGAGCGCGACGGCGCGCTCGTGCGCGGTGCGCTGCGGCCGGAGGCCGTCGGCGGGACCGGGGACGAGTTCTGCGACCCGCAGGTACTGCGCACGCTGCGGCGACGCAGCCTGGCGGCGCTGCGGTCCCAGGTGGAACCGGTCGAGCCGGAGACGCTCGGCGTGTTCCTGCCGCGCTGGCAGGGCGCCACCGGTCCGCGGCTGCGCGGCAGCGACGGCCTGCTGCGGGCCGTGGAGCAGCTGGCCGGCGCCGCGGTCCCGGCGTCGGCGCTGGAGACGCTGGTGCTCCCGGCCCGCGTGACGGACTACTCCCCCGCCCTCCTGGACGAGCTCACCACCACCGGGGAGGTGGTCTGGGCCGGGCACGCCGCGCTGCCCGGCACGGACGGCACGGTGAGCCTGCACCTGGCCGAGGACGCTCCCCTGACCCTCGCGCCGCCCGCCCCGCTGGGGCCCGAGGGGACCCTGGACACCGACCTGCACCGCGTGCTGCTCGACCTGCTCACGTCGTCGGGCGGCTACTTCCTGCCCCGCCTCGTCGAGCTGGCCGACGCACCGGCCGGCGAGGTGCTGGAGGCGCTGTGGGACCTCGTCTGGGGCGGCCACGTGACGAACGACGGCCTCGCGGTGCTGCGTGCCCGGCTCGGCGCGGGCGGCGGGGCGCACCGGGCTTCCCGCCGTCCGGCCCGCGCCCGGCCGGTGCGCCGGTCGCGCTTCGCCGTCGCCCGCCCCGTCGTGCCACCGGCCGGCGGGGGCCGCTGGTCGGGTCTGCCGGCGCGCGAGCAGGACCCGACGGTCCGGACGCACGCGCTGGCTCAGGTCCTGCTGGACCGGCACGGGGTGCTGACGCGGGCCGTCGCGCCCTCGGAGCACGTGACCGGTCAGTTCCGCGAGGTGTACCGGGTGCTCACCGGGCTCGAGGAACGCGGAGCGGTCCGTCGCGGCTACTTCGTGGAGCGGCTGGGCGGTGCGCAGTTCGCGCTGCCCGGCGCGGTCGACCGGCTGCGCGTCGACGCCGCCGACCGCGAGCGTGTCCGCGACGACCCCGACGCGTCCCCGCCGGGACTGCTGCTCGCCGCGACGGACCCCGCCAACCCCTACGGCGCGGCGCTGCCCTGGCCGGCGACCACCTCGGCGGGCGACGACGGCGGCGGGCACCGCCCGGGACGCAAGGCGGGCGCCGTCGTCGTGCTGACCAACGGCGAGCCGGCGCTGTACGTCGAACGGGGCGGACGCACGCTGCTGTCGTTCACCACGGCTCCGGACGCGCTGGCGGTCGCGGGAGCCCTCCTGGCCGACCATGTCCGGCGCGGGCACCTCGGCCGGCTGGTGGTCCAGCGGCTCGACGGCGTCCCGGCCCTGGAGGCCGCCAAGGAACGCTCCGCGGCGGCGGACGCCCTGCTCGACGCCGGGTTCACGGTGACGCCTCGCGGGCTGAGGGTGGCGGTCTGATGCCCGAGGGCGACGTCCTGCGGCTCACGGCCGAGCGTCTCGACCAGGCGTTGCGAGGTCGCCCGCTGGTCCGCGCCGAGCTGCGCTGGCCGGGGACGGGAGGCACCGACCTCACGGGCCGGACGGTGACGGGGTGCGTCTCCTACGGCAAACACCTGCTGACCCGGTTCGACGACGGCCGCACCCTGCACACCCACCTGCGGATGGAGGGGTCCTGGCGCGTGGTGGCGACGAGCGACCGTGCCGCCGCGGCCCGCCATCCCGAGGTCCGGGCGGTGCTCGCCACCGCACGGTGGACGTGCGTCGGGTGGCGGCTCGGGATGCTGGACCTGCTGCGGACCCACGACGAGCCCCGGCTGCTGGCACACCTGGGCCCGGACGTGCTCGGAGCGGACTTCGGCACGGCGGGTCTCACCACGGCGCTGGACCGCTGGCACCGGCAGGGGGACCGGCCGTTGTGCGACGTGCTCCTCGACCAGTCGGTCGTGGCAGGACTCGGCACGATCTGGATGGCGGAGTCGCTCTTCGACCGCCGGCTGCACCCGTGGGCGCCCGCCGACTCCCTCGACGACGAGGAGGTCCGGGCCCTCCTCGTGACCGCGCGCCGACTGGTCGGTCGCAGCGTCGACGTCGGGCGGCGTGAGGGCCTCGGTGAGGTGCCGCGCGCCGTGCACGGCAAACTGGGGCACCCGTGCCGGCGGTGCCGGACACCGGTCGCCGTCGGGCAGGCCAACGAGCCGCCGTACGAACGGCCGGTGTTCTGGTGCCCCACCTGCCAGGCGGTCAGCCGACCGGCGTGAGGTCCTCGCGCTCGACGGTTCCGCGCGAGAGCATCCCGGCGAGCACGTCCGTGGGGATGGTGTCGGGGACGAGCAGCCCCTCGGCGACCGCGATCCGGTCGCTGACCTCGCGCAGCACGAGGGACAGCGGGATGTCGAGAGCCTCGCAGATCGAGGCCAGCAGCTCGGAGGAGGCCTCCTTCTGCCCGCGTTCGACCTCGCTCAGATAACCCAGCGAGACCCGTGCGGCCGAGGACACCTCACGCAGGGTGCGCCCCTGACCGAGGACACCTCACGCAGGGTGCGCCCCTGACGCTGCCGCGCGTCGCGCAGCACGTCACCGATCTCCTGTCGCAGGACGACCATGTCACGCCCCCTTCCTTCCGCCGGCACCCCCTGACGAGGGTTGGCACTACCGTACCCCGACGCACGCGGGGCGCGTCGCCCGGGAGTCGCATCGATACCGCTTCGTGGCCTGTTGGCGATCACACCTGCCCAACGCACGACACCACGGCCGTGTTCCCGACGCACCGGGTCGTCCAGGATCCCCCCGGGCCACGCACGGTTCCTTCACCCCGGCGTGGCGTCGCCCAGGGTCGTGCGGCACAGGTCCAGGACCGCGGCGACAGCCCCCGACCGGACGGCGGGCCGGTCACCGGTCAGGTCGCAGCGCCGCACGGCCGTCCCCTCGGGGGTGGCGACGGCGACGAAGACCAGGCCGGGTGGACGGCCGTCCTGCGGGTCGGGCCCGGCGACCCCGGTCGTCGCGAGCCCGACGTCCGCGCCGGTCGCGGCACGCGCACCCTGGGCCATGGCACCGGCCACGTCGGCGTCCACGGCACCCCGGGACGCCAGCAGCGCACGGTCGACCCCGAGCAGAGACGCCTTGAGGTCCGTCGCGTAGGCGACGACGCCGCCGCGCAGCACCGCTGAGGCACCGGGCACCGTGGCGAGCTCGGCGGCCACCATCCCGGCGGTCAACGACTCGGCGACACCGAGGGTCCACCCCCGGGCGGCCACCGCCCCGAGGACGTCACGCGCGGTCGTCATCCGTCCGACCGGCCGCCCGGAGAGCGCTGGTCGTCCGCACGGCCGAGCGTCCTCTCCAGCCGGGCCCGGCGGCTCAGTCGCAGCCCCTGGACGGCGTAGTCGACGCCGGTGACGACGGTGACGGCGATCGCCGCGCCCATCACGACCCACGCCACGACACCCACGGCGTCCGGCAGCTGCGCGAGCGGCAGCAGGAAGAGCGCGATGGCGACCACCTGCAGCACCGTCTTGATCTTGCCGCCCCGGGAGGCCGGCATGACGGCGTACTTCAGCACGGCCATGCGCATCAGGGTGATCCCGAGCTCGCGGACCAGGATGACCGCCGGTACCCACCAGGGCAGCTCGCCCAGCGGCCACCACAGCAGGACCAGCGCGGTGCCCACCAGGGCCTTGTCCGCGATCGGGTCGAGGAGCTTGCCGAGGTCCGTCACCAGGCCACGCGACCGCGCCAGGTGGCCGTCGACCTTGTCGCTCAGCGCGGCCAGCAGGAAGATCGCGGTCGCCACCAGACGCCACGTCACCGACTCACCGCCGTCCACCAGCAGCGCCGCCGCGAAGACCGGGACGAGGGCGATACGGATCATCGTGACGATGTTCGCGATGTTCCAGGGCGAGGGCGCAGCGTCGGGCATGTCACCAGCCTACTGGGACCGCCACCGCGATAGCCTCGCACCGTGGCCGACGTCGCCCCGCGCAGGACCTCCCTGGTCGTGCTCGCCGTCACCGTGCTCACCGTGACGGCAGCCTGCGGTGTCCTCACCCCGGACGCCCCGCCCCCCGCTCCCCGGGTGACGGTCTCCCCGGACGTGGCGCGGGCCAAGATCGCACCCCCGCAACCTGTCCCCCCGGTCAGCTTCACGGTCCTGGCCGCCGGGGACCTGCTCCCGCACGGCCCCGTCGTTCGTTCCGCCGACGGCGGCGAACGCTTCGACCGGCTGCTCGCCGGGCTCGACCCCTGGGTGGCCGGTGCCGACCTCGCGCTGTGCCACCTCGAGGTGCCGGTCGCGCCCGACGGAACGGCCCCCAGCGGCTACCCGATCTTCGGCGCACCGCCGGAGCTGGTGCCGGCCCTGGCGGACCAGGGCTGGGACGGGTGCTCCACCGCCTCCAACCATTCCGTCGACCGCGGCTACGCCGGCGTCGTGACCACGCTGGACGCCCTCGACGCCGCGGGCATGGGCCACGTCGGCACCGCCCGGTCCCACCGTGAGCAGTCGAGACCGCAGCGTTACGAGCTGGAGCGATCGGGGCGTTCGCTGGTGGTGGCGCACCTGTCTGCCACGTACGGGCTCAACGGGCTGCCGATGCCGTCCGAGGCCCCGTGGGCCGTCGACCTGATCGACACCGGTGCCCTCGTCCGGGCCGCCGTGAAGGCGCGCGACCGGGGTGGCGCCGACGTGGTGGTGGTCAGCGTGCACGCCGGGACCGAGTACACGGAGGTGCTCACCGAGCAGCAGGTCGACGTCGCGGCCGCACTGGCCGCCTCGGGGGCGGTCGACCTCGTCATCGGCCACCACGCCCACGTGCCCCAGCGCATCGAACGGCTCGACGGCGGCCCGCACGGTGCGGGGATGTGGGTCGCCCACGGGCTGGGCAACCTGCTGTCGAACCAGAGCGCCTCGTGCTGCGACGCCCGGACGAGCAGCGGTGTCCTGCTGACCGCGACGATCACCGAGGAGCGGCCGAGCGCGCCGGCGCTGGTCACCGACGTGCGCTGGACCGCCAGCACGGTCGACATCCCGGCAGGGCACCGTGTCCAGGTCCTCGACGGGTCGCCTCCCCGCAGCACGACGCTCGACCGGCGCGAACGCCGAGTCCGCCACGAGCTGGTGGCGGACGCGGTCGGCGGGAAGGCCCGGGAACGGTCCGAGCCTCCCCGACCCACCGGCGACCAGCCGACGGTCCTGCCCCGCGTCCCCGCGGGCGGCTGACGACCCGCTCAGCGCACGGGGTGCTCGGCGTCGGTGTCGGCGCCGTCGTGGTATTCCGCCGCCACCGGAGGACGGTGGCCGTCCGTGCCGTCGCCGTACTGGTCGCCCGACGCCGCGGTCTCGGCGTCCTGGTCGTAGGCGGCCTCGGCGGGCGTCTCGCCCCGGATCAGGGCGAGTGCGGAGGACAGACCCTCGGGCTGGACGAGCACCTCGCGCGCCTTGGACCCCTCGGACGGGCCCACGATCTCGCGCGACTCGAGCAGGTCCATCAGACGCCCGGCCTTGGCGAATCCGACCCGCAGCTTGCGCTGCAGCATCGACGTCGAGCCGAACTGCGTCGACACGACGAGCTCGGCAGCCTGGAGCAGCACGTCGAGGTCGTCGCCGATGTCCTCGTCGATCTGCTTCTTGGCGGCCGCGGGGGCGGTCACGTCCTCGCGGTAGATGGGCTTGAGCTGCGACTTGACGTGCTCGGTGACCGCGTGGACCTCGGACTCGCTGACCCAGGCCCCCTGGACGCGCATCGGCTTGGAGGCACCCATCGGCAGGAACAGGGCGTCACCCTGACCGATGAGCTTCTCGGCGCCGGGCTGGTCGAGCACGACGCGGGAGTCGGCCAGGGACGACGTCGCGAACGCCAGCCGCGAGGGCACGTTCGCCTTGATCAGACCGGTCACGACGTCCACCGACGGACGCTGGGTGGCCAGCACGAGGTGGATACCCGCCGCCCGCGCGAGCTGGGTGATGCGCTGGATCGCGGCCTCGACGTCCCGGGGGGCGACCATCATGAGGTCCGCGAGCTCGTCCACGACGACCAGCAGGTAGGGGTAGGCGGCGACCTTGCGCTCGGAGCCCGGCGGCGGCGTGACCTTGCCGGCGCGGACCGCGGCGTTGAAGTCGTCGATGTGCTTGTACCCGAAGGTCGCCAGGTCGTCGTACCGGGCGTCCATCTCGCGGACCACCCAGTCCAGCGCCTCGGCCGCCTTCTTGGGGTTCGTGATGATCGGCGTGATCAGGTGCGGGATGCCCTCGTACAGCGTGAGCTCCACGCGCTTGGGGTCCACGAGGATCAGCCGCACCTGCTCCGGGGTCGCCCGCATGAGGATCGAGGTGATCATCGAGTTGATGAAGCTCGACTTGCCCGCGCCCGTCGCACCGGCGACGAGGATGTGCGGCATCTTGGCCAGGTTGGCCACCACGAAGCCGCCCTCGACGTCCTTGCCGACGCCCATCACCATCGGGTGCTCGGTCCGTCGCGCCGCCGACGAACGCAGCACGTCACCGAGCACGACGGTCTCGCGGTCGGTGTTGGGGATCTCGATGCCGATCGCGGACTTGCCAGGGATCGGCGACAGGATCCGCACGTCGGCGCTGGCGACCGCGTAGGCGATGTTGTTGCTCAGCCCGGTGATCCGCTCGACCTTGGTCTTCGGGCCGACCTCGACCTCGTACCGCGTCACCGTGGGGCCGCGCGTGAAGTTCGTGACCTGGGCGTCCACGCCGAACTGCTCGAAGGTCTCCTCGAGCGAGGCGACGACACGGTCGTTGGCGGCCGACCGGCTCTTGTGCGGCGCTCCCTCGACCAGCGCGTCCTCGGACGGCAGCAGGTAGACGGTGTCACCGGAGAGCATCGGCTGCTCGGCGCGGCCCTGCGGGGCGGGCAGCGGGTCGCGCGCGGCCGGGGCCGCCGGAGCCGGGGCCGGGGCCGCGCTGTCCACCGGGGCCGGTGACGTGGCCGACCCGGTCGAGATCACCTGGGTCGCCCCGGGATCGGCGGGTGCGGCCCCGCCCGGCGCCGGAGCGTCGGCCGCGTCGAGCGTCGCAGCCTTGTCGAAGGCATGGTCCCCGGCGTACTCGTCGAGGTCGGCGGGGGCCGTCTCGGTGGCCCGTCCGGTGCGCGGTGACCGGATCCGCCGGGTGCGCTTCTTGCGGGCGGGCCGGTCCTCGCTGCCGTCGTGCTTCGACACGCCGTCGGCGAGCTCGAGGCCGTCGTCCTGCGCGCTGCCGTGGTTCCCGGTCAAGCGGTCGTACAGGCCCCGCACCCTTTCGGGGATGCGATGCACCGGCGTGGCAGTGACGACGAGGAGCCCGAAGAACCCGAGCAGCAGGAACAGCGGCACGGCGACCCACTCGGTCACCCCGATGACCACCGGTGTGGCCGCGAGGTAGCCGATGATCCCGCCGGCGTCCTGGACCTGGGCGAACCCGTCGCGGGGCGAAGGGGTGCCCTCCGCGATCGCCACCAGCGAGCACACGGAGACCACCAGCAGGCTGACACCGATCGCGACCCGTGAGTTGGCCTGGCCTCGCTCGGGGTGCCGCATGATCCGCACGCCGATCCAGATCAGCAGCACGGGCAGGGCGACACCTGCCAGACCGACCGTCCCGGCGACGACCGCGTGCACCCACGTGCCGAAGTCGCCGGGGATGCCCCACCACTCGCGGGCGGCCACGACGAGGGCGATGGCGATGAGGAAGAAGGCGACGCCGTCACGGCGGTGCTCGGGTTCCAGGTCTCTTGCTCCCTTGGTGATCGTGCGTGTCAGGGCGCCGAGCCCGTGGGCGACGCCGAGGTAGGCGCCGCGCACCATCCGGACCGGCCATGGGGGTCCGGACCGGGACCGGCGCCGCGACGTCGCGGACGAGCGACCGCGGCCGCCGGAGGACCGGCCCGTGGTGGACCGCTTGCCCGACGACGAGCGCGCCGAGGTGCTGCGCGACGACGCCGGGGTTCCGCGCCCCGTCCGCGCCGCCGACCGCGAGGTCCCGGTGCTCTTCCGGGCAGGGATGCGCGTCGCCATGATGGTTCCACGGTACCCGCGCCCCTTCTCACGACGCCGCAGGCCGACACCTGCGTGTCCCCTCTGGCGGGCGTGGCGGACGTCACGCCGCCGCGGGAGCCTCCAGGCGCGCGCGCTGGGCAGCCGTGATCTCGCGGACGATGCGGATCCACTGCACGCACGCCACCGCCGTGGCGACGGTGGCGACACCCTCGACGAAGGGGAACATCGAGGGGTGGTCGCTGAGGACGCCGAGACCCACGCCTGCCAGACCGGTCTGGTTCGAGGCCCACATCGCGATCAGCCAGGACGCCCACCACAGACCCAGGCCCGGGGCGCCGCGCAGCCCCGTCGTGCCGGACCGGACGTCCCGGACGACCTCGTAGGGGAACCACAGCGAGACCACGGGGACGACCCATCCGAACCAGATCCAGAGGGGGCGGCGGACGTGACGTTCCCGCGGCAGGACGGCGACGGCCACCGCCCGGCTCTCCTGCAGCCAGAGGCAGGCCACGACGAACGTCGCGACCTGGACCATCAGGAACGGCAGACTCACGACGTCGTACCAGGTGAAGACGTCCATGACGCTGGCCCCCGCGTCCACGGCACGACCGTACGCGTCGGCGGCGGCGAAGGATGCCCAGAAGGCCAGGCCCTGGAAGGCGGTCCAGGCGACGGCCAGGCCGATCGTCCACCCCGCGAGCCCGGCGGGGACGGCCGGCACAGGGTGCCAGGGACCCGTCCGGACCGGCCCCGCGGCCGCAACAGCCGGGGCGTACGCCCCGTAGGCCGGCTCCTGCGGGCGGGCGGGTGCGGGGCCGGAGGTCGCGGGCGCCGGAGGCAGCGCACCGGCCGGGGGCACGAACGGGTCAGGCTGATTCATCACGAACTCCAAGAAAGGGACAAGTCGCGCCACAGTAGCGCCAAAACCATCCCCGGAGCGGGTGAATTCGCCCGACCCGTCCGCGGCCGTCAGGCCTCGACGACCACCGGCACGATCATGGGGCGACGCCGCAGGCGACGGTTCACCCAGCGGCCGATGACGCGCCGCATGATCTGCTGCATCTGGTAGGTGTCGGTGGCGCCGCCGGCGATCGACTCCTCCAGCGCCTGGACCACGTCAGGCATGATCTCCTCGAACACGGCGTCGTCCTCGGCCATGCCGCGCGCGAGGATCTGCGGGCCCGCGAGCACCTTGCCGGTGGCGGTGTCCACGACGGCGAAGACCGAGACGAAACCCTCCTCGCCGAGGGTGCGACGGTCCTTCAGCTCGCTCTCGGTGACCTCACCCACGGAGGACCCGTCGACGAAGACGTAGCCGCACGGGACGGCGCCGACGACGGAGGCCTGGCCGTCGACCAGGTCGACGACGACCCCGTCCTCGGCGAGCACCACGTGGTCGGCCGGGACACCGGTCTTCACCGCGAGTGCCGCGTTGGCGACCAGGTGGCGCACCTCGCCGTGCACGGGCATGACGTTCTTCGGGCGCAGGATGTTGTAGCAGTAGAGCAGCTCACCGGCGCTGGCGTGGCCGGAGACGTGCACCTTGGCGTTGCCGGAGTGCACGACGCGCGCGCCCAGCCGGGTCAGGCCGTTGATGACCCGGAACACGGAGTTCTCGTTGCCCGGGATGAGCGAGGAGGCGAGGATCACGGTGTCCCCGTGGCCGACGTTGACCTGGTGGTCGCCGTTCGCCATCCGGCTCAACGCCGCCATCGGCTCGCCCTGGGACCCGGTGCTCATGTAGACGACCTGGTCGTCGGGCAGGTTGGTGGCCTGCTTGAGCTCGATGAGCACGCCCGGGGGGACGTCCAGGTAGCCGAGCTCGGCGGCGATGCCCATGTTGCGCACCATCGAGCGGCCCACGAACGCCACCTTGCGGCCGTGGGCGTGGGCGGCGTTGAGCACCTGCTGCACGCGGTGCACGTGCGAGGAGAACGAGGCGACGACGATGCGCTTCTCGGCCTGGGCGAAGACGTTGTCCAGCACCGGGCCGATGTCCGCCTCGTTGGTCACGAAGCCGGGCACCTCGGCGTTGGTGGAGTCGACCATGAACAGGTCGACGCCCTTCTCGCCGAGCCGGGCGAAGGCCCGCAGGTCGGTGACGCGGCCGTCCAGGGGCAGCTGGTCCATCTTGAAGTCGCCCGTGTGCAGCACGGTGCCGGCGGCGGTGGTCACCGCGACGGCCAGCGCGTCCGGGATGGAGTGGTTGACGGCGACGAACTCGCAGCCGAACTCCCCCAGCTGGACCGTGTCCCCCTCGGCGACGACGTGGGTGACCGGCTTGATCCGGTGCTCCTTGAGCTTGGCCTCGATGAACGCGAGGGTCAGCCGGGATCCGTAGATCGGGATGTCGCGGCGCAGCCGCAGCAGGTAGGGCACGGCACCGATGTGGTCCTCGTGGCCGTGGGTGAGCACGATCGCCTCGACGTCGTCCATGCGGTCGGCGATGTAGTCGAAGTCGGGCAGGATCAGGTCCACGCCCGGCTGGTGGTCCTCGGGGAAGAGGACGCCGCAGTCGATGATGAGCAGACGGCCGCGGTGCTCGAGGACGGCCATGTTGCGGCCGACCTCTCCGAGCCCGCCGAGGGCGACGATCCGCAGACCGTTCGCCGGCAGCTCGGGGGGCAGGGGTAGTTCGGGGTGAGGGTGACTCACGGGGCCTCCTGGCCTGTGTCGTGTCGTTAGTGGGTGGTGGCGGGTTCGAGGATCCCGCCGGCGATGAGGGAGGCGCGCAGCGCGATGACGTCGTCGTCCGTGGCGGCGACGTTCGGCAGGCGCAGCTCGCGGTTGTGGTGGACACCGAGGAGCTCCAGGGCGGCCTTGACCATGACGGCCTGCGCACCGGCGCCGTTCATGGCGGCCAGGACGGGCAGCGTCGTGCTGAAGACCTCGAGGGCCCCGACGTGGTCACCGTCGGTGAAGCGTCGCACGACCTCCGCGAAGCGGTCGCCGACGAGGTGGGCGGACACCGAGACGATCCCGGCCGCACCGTGGGCGAGGAAGGGCAGCAGCAGCCCGTCGTCGCCGGAGTACCAGGCGAGCCCGGTGAGCTTCTGCAGCGCGGGCACGGACCCGACGTCGCCGGTGGCGTCCTTGGTCGCCACGACCTGCGGGTGGGCGGCGATCCGCTCGTAGGTCGCCGGGGCGATCCGCACGCCGGCGCGACCGGGGATGTCGTAGAGCATCACCGGCAGGTCGGTGGAACCGGCCACGGTCGCGAAGTGCTGGTACAGCCCTTCCTGCGTGGGCCGCGAGTAGTAGGGCGACACGACGAGCAGCCCGTCGGCACCGGCCTCGGCGGCCTGCTCGGCCATCCGGACCGCGTGCGCGGTGTCGTTCGAGCCGGCACCGGACAGGATCGTCGCGCGGTCGCCGACGGCGTCCACGACGGCGCGCACCAGCGCCGCCTTCTCGGGGGCGTGGGTCACGGGCGCCTCGCCCGTCGTCCCGGACAGGACGAGGCCGTCGTTCCCCGCGTCCACCAGCCGCGTCGCGAGACGAGCCGCGGCCTCGAGATCGATCTCCCCGGTCGCCGTCATGGGCGTGACCATCGCGGTCAGGACCGCGCCGAACGGGCGCTCGGGGGTGCCGGGCAGTGTCATGGGAACACCGTACCTGTCGAGGGCCCCGATGCGACGCCGGTGTCCACGGATCGTCGCGCCGCGCCGGGCGCGACCGGTGGGGCGGGAGCGTGGTTCGATGACCCGGTGTCCCGCCCCCGCTCCCCCGCGGTCTCGGCCGCCGTGCGCCAGGGTGCCGGCGTGGCCGTCGCCACGGGCCTGTACGGCATCTCCTTCGGCGCGCTGGCCGTCGTGGCCGGACTCTCCGTCGCCCAGACCGCCGTGCTCAGCCTGCTGCTCTTCTCCGGCGGCTCGCAGTTCGCCCTGATCGGGGTCGTGGCCGCCGGCGGCACACCGCTGGCGGCGGTGACCACGTCGAGCCTGCTCGGCGTCCGCAACACGTTGTACGGGGCCGTGGTCTCCCCGCTGCTCGGCCTGCGCGGCTGGCGCCGGTGGGCCGCCGCCCACCTGACGATCGACGAGTCCACCGCCGTGGCCGTGGCGCAGCGCGACCCGCGGGCCGTGCGGGCAGGGTTCTGGGCGACCGGCCTGGGCGTCTTCGTGCTGTGGAACGCCTGCACCCTGCTCGGGGCGCTGGCCGGCGACGCCCTCGGCGACCCCCGGGCGTGGGGCCTGGACGCGGCGGCGGGGGCGGCCTTCCTGGCGCTGGTCTGGCCGCGGCTCGCCACCCGGAGCGGTCGTCTCGTGGCCGGGCTCGCCGTCCTGGTCGCGGCCGCGCTGGTCCCGGTCGCGCCCGCCGGCGTCCCGGTGCTGGCGGCCGCGGCGGCCGCCGTCGTCGTCGGTCTGCTCTCCCCCGCACCGGGGACCCGGACGGGAGGTGACCGGTGACCCCCGCCGCCGTCTGGCTGACCGTGATCGTCGCCTCGGTGGTCAGCCTCGGCCTCAAGCTCGCCGGCCACTACGTGCCGCAGCACTGGCTCGCCACCGACCGGGTGCAGCGCACCTCGGTGCTGGTGACCGTGGCGCTGCTGGTGGCGCTCGTCGTCGTGCAGACGTTCGCCGACGGCACGGCGCTCGTCGTCGACGCCCGCCTGCCGGCGCTGGCCGTGGCGGCGGTCGCCCTCGCCCTGCGCGCGCCCTTCGTCCTGGTGATCGTGCTCGCCGCCGCCACCGCGGCCGGGCTGCGAGCGCTCGGGTGGGGCTGAAGCCGCACTAGGGTGGAGCGATGGCACTGTTCCAGGAGACCGCCGACGTCTCGGTGCGGCCCGCCGTCGCCGGCGACGAGGAGGCCGTGACCCGCATCCAGGTCGAGGCCTGGCGCACCACGCACGCCGACGTGCTGGGGGGCGCGGTCGACGCCCTCGACACCGCGGCCATGACCGAGCGCTGGGCCGACGCCATCCGCCGGCCGCCCGGGCCGGGGTTCGGGGTCCTCGTCGCGCTGGACGGCCCGGTCGTCGTCGGCTTCGCCGCGGTGGCCCCCGGACAGGTGATGTCCCTGGAGGTCGTCCCGCACGCACGGCGCAGCGGGCACGGCTCACGGCTGCTGGCCGCCGCCGTGGACCGGCTGCGCACCGACGGCGAGAGCGAGGTCGTCACCTGGGTCCTCGACGGCGACGAGGGCCGGGAACGGTTCCTGTCGTCCTCCGGGCTCGGCCCCGACGGGACGGAACGGTCGCTGGCGACCGGGGTGCGCGACGTCGTCGAACGCCGCTGGTCCGCCTCGATCTGACGCCCGGGCCCACGGCGGGCGTCGGCGACGAGGCGCCCGGTCGTGGCCGACGGTCCGGCGAGCCGTTAGACTCGACCGGGTCAAGGTGGACAGATCGCCTGCGCTCGAAAAAGGGGCGCACGGGCGGCCCGACGACGGGCACGACCCGGGCACATACGGACTGCAACCCTCATCCGTCACTGACCCGGAGTTTCTCGTGCCCACCTCGCACACCCATGTCTCTGCCCACGTGGCGCGCACCCTCGCCCAGCACGTCGACCACGTCTTCGGCGTCATGGGCAACGGCAACGCCTGGTTCCTCGACGCGCTCGAGAAGGACACCTCCTGCCGGTTCACCGCGGTGCGCCACGAGGCCGGTGCCGTCGTGGCCGCGGACGCCCACTACCGCGCGTCCGGCCGGATCGCCGCCGCGACGGTCACCTACGGGGCCGGGTTCACGAACACGCTGACGGCCCTGGCCGAGGCGGCGCAGGCCCGCGTCCCGCTCGTGCTGCTCGCCGGGGACGAGCCGACGTCAGGCCCGCGGCCGTGGGACGTGGACCAGATCGCCCTGGCGGCGGCCGTCGGCGCACGGACCTACACCGTCGGGCGCACCGACGCCGCCGCGACCACGGTGATCGCGATCGAGCACTCCCTCACCTATCGCGTCCCGGTGGTGCTGGCCGTCCCCTACGACGTGGCGGCGCGCGAGGCCGGGCCCGTGCCGGAGGCCCCGCAGCCCGTGCTGCCGCAGCCGGCCGCTCCGGACGGCCCGTTCGACCGGGCGGCGATCTCCCACCTCGCCCAGGCCCTCGTGGACGCCGAGCGGCCGCTGCTGCTCGCCGGCCGCGGGGCGTGGCTCGCGCAGGCGGGCGAACCGCTCGGCGAGCTCGCGGACGCCACCGGGGCGCTGACGATGACCACCGCCCTGGGGCGCAGCATCTTCCCCGACGCGCGCCACGACCTCGGCGTGGCCGGAGGGTTCGGGGCCGACGGCGCGATGAAGCTCGCCCACGAGGCGGACGTCGTCGTCGTGTTCGGCGCGTCCCTCAACCAGTTCACGATGAGGTTCGGCGAGCTGTTCGCCCCGGGCACGCGGGTGGTCCAGGTGGACACCGCCGAGGCCGCCACCCACCGGCACGTGGGCGGTTTCATCCGCGGTGACGCGGCCCTGGTGGCCCGTGCGCTGGTGGACGAGCTCGCCGCGCTCGGCGCGACGCCGTCCGGCTGGCGTGAGTCCGTGGACGCCGCCCCCGCGCGGCAGTACGAGACCGGGCCGGCCGACGGCCTCGCGGAGGACGGACGCCTCGACCCCCGCTCGGTGGCCCACCGGCTCGCGCACCTGCTGCCGCAGGACCGGGTCGTCGTCTCCGACGGCGGCCACTTCATCGGCTGGGCCAACATGTACTGGCCGGTCACCTCCCCCGACCGCATGATCATGGTCGGCACCGCGTACCAGTCCATCGGGCTCGGCCTGGCCAGCGTGCCGGGGGCCGCGGCGGCCCGCCCGGAGTCGGCCGTGGTGCTCACCACCGGTGACGGCGGCGGGCTGATGGCCCTGGCCGACCTCGAGACCGCGGTGCGCACCGCGGGCGGCCGCGGCGTGGCCGTCGTGTGGAACGACACCGTCTACGGGGCCGAGGTGCACGTGTACGGGCGCCAGGGGCTCGCCGAGGGTCCGATGCGCATCCCGGAGACCGACTTCGCGGCGCTGGCGAGCGCCGTCGGCGCCGAGGGCGTCGTCGTGCGCTCACTCGCGGACCTCGACCGCCTCGCCACGTGGCGGGACGAGCCCGTGGACGAGCGCCGCTTCCTCCTGCTGGACTGCCGCGTCTCCCCCACCGTCGTCGCGCCGTACCAGGAGGAGATCCTGCGCGTGAACCGGCGCTGAGACCGCGGCGACACCGGCGCCGCGCGAACGCAGCGCGAACCCCTCCCCCACGACGGCGGGGCCGCCACCGGCGGCCCCGCCGTCCGTGTCAGCTCCCGAACGCCCCGTCCAGGAACGCGGCCAGCTCGTCGGTGGCCGTCAGCGGGAGCACGTGCGCCACGTACTGGTCAGGGCGCACGACGACGACCACGCCGTCGCGCGACAGCTCCCGCTCGGCGAAGATGTCGACGCCGGTCCACACGGTGGGTCCGGCCGCGAACACCTTCTCCCAGTCGATGAGTCCGAGCGGACCGGTCCGCGGGCGGAACACCCCGGGGACACCGGCGAGGTCCACCTCCTGGAAGGCCTGCTGGTAGACCACCTTGACGTCGAAGACGGCGTCGACGTCGGCCCCGGCCGGGGTGTGCCTCGCCACGGGGGACTCCGCCGAGCCGACCCACGCCGCCCACGCGGCGAGCGCGGAGTCCTCGCCGGCGAGAGGGGCGTCGGCGAACGCGTAGAGGCGCCAGCGGCCGTCCGCCCGGGCGTGATGACCCAGGTGGACAGCGTTGCCGTCGGCGACCCTGGTGACCTCGGCGGACTTGAACCGCTTGCCGATCGGGAACCCGGCGGCCAGCTCCTGGTGGCTCGGCTCGCCGACGATCATCGACGGCGCGTACCGGGTCATGAACCCCGAGGGGAACTCGGAGGTCGCGAGGTAGTGCTGGGCGAGCTCGGTCGGGTCGGAGATCTCCTCCGGCTTGCGCGCCATGAGGCTGGACCACTCCCGGTCGAAGTCGATGAGCTCCTGGGCCACCGGCTGCCGCTCGGACGAGTAGGTGGCGAGCAGCGACTCAGGGCTGAGCCCCGTGAGCACGGAGCCGAGCTTCCAGCCGAGGTTCAGCCCGTCCTGCATCGAGACGTTCATCCCCTGCCCCGCCTTCGCGCTGTGCGTGTGGCAGGCGTCCCCGGTGAGGAACACGCGCGGGGTGCGTCCCGAGCCTTCGGGGACGTCGTCGAACCGGTCGGTCACGCGGTGCCCGACCTCGTAGACGCTGTGCCAGGCGACGTCCACCACGTCGAGCGTGTAGGGCGTGAGGATCTCGTTGGCGCGCCGAATGATCTCCTCGATCGGCGTCCTGCGCACCTCGTGGTGGTCGTTCTCGGGCACCTCGCCGAGGTCGACGTACATGCGGCTGAGGTATCCCCCCTCGCGCGGGATGTGGAGGATGTTCCCGGCCTCGGAGTTGATCGCGCACTTGATGCGCCAGTCGGGGAAGTCGGTGTTCACCAGCACGTCCATCACGCCCCAGGCGTGCGCCGCGAACTCGCCGACGTGGCGGCGGCCGATCGCCTCGCGCACGGCGCTGCGGGCGCCGTCGCACCCGGCGACGTACTTCGCGCGGATCGTGCGCTCCCGGCCCGGCAGCTCGCCGGCCGCCTCCCGGACACGCACCTCGACGGGATACGGGCCGGCGTCGGGCCCCTCGTGCACGGTGAGCCCGAGGAACTCGACGCCGTAGTCGGGCGCGATCCGGGCGGGGCCGTTCGCGGCCGCCTGCGCGAAGTAGTCGAGGACGCGCGCCTGGTTGACGATGAGGTGCGGGAACTCGCTGATCTTCAGCCCGTAGTCCTCCGTGCGCGACGTGCGCACGATGCGTCCCGGGTCGTCGGGGTCGGGACCCCAGAAGTTCATCCAGCCGATGTTGTAGGCCTCGGCGGTGATCTGCTCGGCGAACCCGAAGGCCTGGAACGTCTCGACGCTGCGCGGCTGGATGCCGTCGGCCTGGCCGAGCACGAGCCGTCCCGCCCGCCGCTCGATGACGCGCGTCGTGACCTCGGGGTACTGCGACATCTGCGCGGCGAGCAGCATGCCCGCCGGGCCGGAGCCGACGACGAGGACGTCGACCTCGTCGGGCAGCTCGGCGGGCCGGTCGAGGCCCGTCCCGGCGGCGGGCAGGACCCGCGGGTCGCCGGACACGTAGCCGTGGTGGTGGAACTGCACGGGTGCTCCTCATCGTCCTCGATGTCCCGGCGGCCTCGCCGGGGTTCGATCATCCAACACATCATCGGCAGGACGGCGCCGGGCGCACCGGCGCCGTCCTGCCGGTCCTCAGGCGCGGGGCAGCCCGTACACGGGGCTGGCGACCTGCTCGGCCTCGTGCTCCGGTCCGAGCGGGATGCCGGTGCGGTCGCGAAGGAGCAGGGTGGCGGCGAAGGCGACCACCATCATCCCCGCGATGTAGAACGCGACGGAGGTGGCGCTACCGGTGGTCTGCACGAGCCAGGCGGCGATCGTCGGGGCGAACGCGCCGCCGAGGATCGCACCGATCGCGTAGGTGATGGACACCCCGGAGTAGCGGATCGAGGCCGGGAAGAGCTCCGCGAAGTAGGCCGCCTGCTGGCCGTAGGTGAAGCCGTTGCCCACCGCGAACAGCGAGACGCCCAGGAACAGCAGCCACGGGTCCCCAGTGTTCACCAGCGGGAACAGCAGGAACACGGTGCCGAGGAACGCGAGCCAGCCGATGATGTAGGTGTTGCGTCGCCCGATGCGGTCGGAGACGACACCGGCCGCGTAGGTGCACACCAGCCAGACGACGGACGCGCCGGCCACCGCCAGGAGCACCGGCGTGCGGTCCATCCCGACCAGACCCCCCTCGTCCAGCGGGGTCGTGGCGTAGTTCTGCAGGTAGCCGCCGGTGGTCATGTACCCCGCGGCGTTGTTGCCCGCGAAGGTCAGGGCGGCGAGCAGCACGAGCAGCCAGTGCTGACGGAACAGGGTGGTGACCGGCGTGCGCGCGGCGGACTTCTTCTCGGCGATCTCGACGAACACCGGGCTCTCCTCGACCGTGCGCCGCACCACGATGCCGACCACGATCAGCACGACGCTGAGCAGGAACGGGATCCGCCAGCCCCACTCGACGAACGCGTCGCCGGGCGAGACGACGCCGGTCATGAGCGCGAGCACACCGGAGGCGAGCAGCAGACCGATGGGGACGCCGATCTGGGGGAAGGCGCCCATGCGGCCGCGCCGGCCGTCCGGCGCGTGCTCGACGGCCATGAGGACGGCGCCGCCCCACTCGCCGCCGGTGGACAGGCCCTGCAGGATGCGCAGGAGCACCAGCAGGATCGGGGCCAGGATGCCGATCTGCTGATAGGTCGGCAGCAGCCCGATCAGCGTCGTGGCGCCCCCCATCAGCATCAACGTCACGACGAGCACGGCCTTGCGACCGATCTTGTCGCCGAAGTGACCGGCGAGGAATGCCCCCAGCGGCCGGAACAGGAAGCTGATGCCGACGGTCGCGAAGGCCAGCAGGGTGCCGACCGCGGAGCCGGCCGGTTCGAAGAACAGTGCGCTGAACACCAGGCCCGCGGCGCTGGCGTACAGGAAGAAGTCGTACCACTCGATGGTGGTACCGATGACGGTCGCGAAGGCGACCCGGCGCAGCTCGCGCCGATCTGTCGGGGTCGTGGCGACGGTGCTCACGGTCATGCGGGGACTCCTCTGTCGATTCCGCTCGAGGCCCGCATCGTATACGATGAGTGATACGACACGACAAGGGGGTTCCTGTGGTCACCGACGACGACACCTCGGCCGGCCCGTCAGCCGCGGCACGGACGCTGCTGCCCGACGGCCTCGCGCCCGGCAAGATCATCGCCGTCCACCTCAACTACCCGTCGCGCGCGGCACAGCGCGGACGGACGCCGAGCCAGCCGTCCTACTTCCTCAAGCCGGTCTCCTCGCTCGCGCCGAGCGACGCCACGGTCGAACGTCCGGCCGGCACCGAGCTGCTCGCCTTCGAGGGCGAGGTGGCCGTGGTGATCGGCACCCCGGCGCGCTGGGTCGACCCGGCCGACGGCTGGTCGCACGTCGCCGCCGTCACGGCCGCGAACGACTTCGGTCTGTACGACCTGCGCAGCGCGGACAAGGGCTCCAACCTGCGCTCCAAGGGTGGTGAGGGCTTCACCCCGCTCGGTCCGCGCTGGATCCCCGCCGCCGAGGTCGATCCTGCGGGCCTGCGCGTGCGCACCTGGGTCGACGGCGAGCTCGTCCAGGAGGACTCCACGGCGACCCTGCTGTTCGACGTCGGGCGCCTGGTCGCCGACCTGTCCCAGCACTTCACGCTCGAGCCCGGCGACGTCGTCCTCACCGGGACGCCTGCCGGCTCCTCCGTCGTCGAGCCGGGCCAGACCGTCGAGGTCGAGGTGGACGCCCCCGGCTCCCCCGGCGCACCCACCAGCGGACGTCTGGTCACCCGCGTGACCGCGGGCACGACACCCTTCGGAGACTTCGGCTCCCAGCCGGCGGTCGACGCGACGCAGCGTGCCGAGGCCTGGGGCACCGAGCCGCCGACGTCGTCCGGCGTGACCCCGGCGCCGGTGCTGACCGAGGACCAGCGGGCCCGGTTCGCCACGGTGGCGGTGGCCACCCTCTCCGCCGCGCTGCGCCGGCGCGGCCACACCGACGTCTTCCTCGAGGGCGTGCACGGGCTGCGCCCCGGTGACCGGTTCGTCGGTCCCGCCCGCACGCTGCGGCTGGTGCCGTTCCGACCAGACCTGTTCGCCGCGCACGGCGGCGGCTACAACGCCCAGAAGCGCGCCTTCGACACCGTCGGCCCCGGTGAGGTGCTCGTCGTCGAGGCCCGGGGCGAGCGTGGCACCGGGACCGTGGGCGACGTGCTGGCCCTGCGCGCGAAAGTGCGCGGCGCGGCCGCCGTGGTCACCGACGGCGGTGTGCGCGACGCCGAGGCGGTCGCCGAGATCGGCCTGCCCGTCTTCTCCGCCGGCCCCCACCCGTCGGTGCTCGGCCGCCGCCACGTGCCCTGGGAGACCGACGTCACCGTCGCCTGCGGCGGCGCCGCCGTCCAGCCGGGTGACGTCGTCGTCGGCGACCGGGACGGCGCCCTGGTCATCCCGGCGGCGCTGGTCGAGGAGGTCCTCGCCGAGGCCGAGGAGGCCGAGGCCGCCGACGCCTTCGTGGCACGCCAGGTGGCCGAGGGAGCACCGGTCGACGGCCTGTTCCCCATGGACGCGCACTGGCGCGCGCGCTACGAGGCCGAGCGGGAGGGCGACCGGTGAGCACCCCCACCGCCGACGACGCGCGCCTCTCCGCGGGCGGCGTGAGCAAGTCGCAGCGCGCGTACACCTACCTGCGCGACCGGATCGAGGACGGGACGCTCGGACCCGGCTTCCGGCTGGTGCTCTCCCAGATCGCCGGTGAGCTCGACGTCTCCGTCGTCCCCGTCCGCGAGGCGGTCCGGCGGCTCGAGGCCGAGGGGCTCGTCACCTACGAGCGCAACGTGGGCGCTCAGGTGGCGCTCGTCCAGGAGGCCGAGTACCAGCACACCATGCAGACCCTCGCGCTCGTGGAAGGATTCGCGACCGCGCTGTCCGCTCCGCTGCTGACGGCCGACCAGCTCCGGGCCGCCCGTCAGGTCAACGCCCGGATGCGCCAGAGCCTGGCCGACTTCGACCCCCACCGTGTCACCGAGCTCAACCTCGAGTTCCACGCCGTGCTGTTCGAGCCGTGCCCCAACCCGCACGTCCTCGACCTCGTCCACCGCGGCTGGCGCCGCATGAAGGTCCTGCGCGACTCGTCGTTCGGGTTCGTGCCCGGCCGGGCGCACGAGTCGGTCGCCGAGCACGACCGGATCCTCGACCTCGTCGAGGACCTGCAGGCGGGCCGGGTCGAGGCCACCGAGCTCGAGCTCACCGCACGCCGTCACCGCACCGCCACCCTCGACGCGGTGCTCGCCTACCAGGCGGCCCACCGACCGCACCACCAGGAGGACCGATGACCGCTCCCGCCACCGACGCACCGCACCGCCCCGACGGGCTCCCGGACCGGATCCGCCACTACATCGACGGCCACGAGGTCGACTCGATCGGTGGCGAGACGTTCGAGGTCCTGGACCCGGTGACCAACCAGACCTACCTCACCGCGGCCGCCGGGCAGCAGGCCGACGTCGACGCCGCCGTCGCCGCCGCCCGGCGCGCGTTCGTCGACGGCCCGTGGCCGCGCATGCTGCCGCGCGAACGCTCCCGCGTGCTGCACCGCATCGCCGACCTGGTGGAGTCCCGTGACGCCCGGCTCGCCGAGCTGGAGTCCTTCGACTCCGGCCTGCCGATCACGCAGGCTCTCGGGCAGGCGCGTCGCGCGGCGGAGAACTTCCGGTTCTTCGCCGACCTGGTCGTGGCGCAGAGCGACGACACCTTCAAGGTGCCCGGACGCCAGATCAACTACGTCAACCGCAAGCCGATCGGGGTGGCCGGGCTGATCACGCCCTGGAACACCCCGTTCATGCTGGAGTCGTGGAAGCTGGCCCCGGCGCTCGCCACGGGCAACACGGTGGTCCTCAAGCCGGCCGAGTTCACCCCGTTGTCCGCGTCCCTGTGGGCCGGGATATTCGCCGAGGCAGGAGTGCCCGCCGGTGTGTTCAACCTGGTCAACGGCCTGGGCGAGGAGGCCGGTGACGCGCTGGTCAAGCACCCGGACGTCCCCCTGATCTCCTTCACCGGCGAGTCCGGCACCGGCGAGGTGATCTTCGCCAACGCCGCCCCGCACCTCAAGGGCCTCTCGATGGAGCTCGGCGGCAAGTCGCCCGCGGTCGTGTTCGCGGACGCCGACCTCGACGCCGCGATCGACGCGACGATCTTCGGCGTCTTCTCCCTCAACGGCGAGCGCTGCACCGCGGGGTCGCGGATCCTCGTCGAGCGGTCCGTGTACGACGAGTTCGTCGAGCGTTACGCGGCGCAGGCACGGCGCGTCGTGGTGGGCCACCCGCACGACCCCGACACCGAGGTCGGCGCACTGGTGCACCCCGAGCACTTCGAGAAGGTCATGGGCTACGTCGAGCTCGGCCGGTCCGAGGGCCGCCTGGTCGCCGGTGGCGGCCGTCCCGAGGGCTTCCCGACCGGCAACTTCGTCGCACCGACGGTGTTCGCCGACGTGGCACCCGACGCACGCATCTTCCAGGAGGAGATCTTCGGACCCGTCGTGGCGATCACGCCGTTCGACACCGAGGCCGAGGCCGTCGAGCTCGCCAACGCCGTCCGCTACGGCCTGGCCGCGTACGTGTGGACGAACGACCTCAAGCGAGCCCACAACGTCTCCCAGTCGATCGAGGCCGGGATGGTCTGGCTCAACTCGAACAACGTGCGCGACCTGCGTACCCCGTTCGGCGGCGTGAAGGCCTCCGGTCTGGGGCACGAGGGCGGCTACCGCTCGATCGACTTCTACACCGACCAGCAGGCCGTGCACATCACGCTCGGCGCGGTCCACAACCCGACCTTCGGCAAGAACTGACACTCCCGCACCAGGCAAGGACGCCCCGCATGAGCACTCTCGACCCGAACACCCCCGAACCCGTCGTCACCGACGAGTCCCCGATCCGCACGACGGACCCGGTGCCCACCCCGTCCAGCCCGCCGCCGGACGTCGTGCGCGCCGCCTCGATGGAGCTCGTGGTCACCGACCTCGAGGCCAGCCGCCGGTTCTACGTCGACGTGCTGGACCTCGTCGTGACCGAGGAGGACGAGGACACCGTCTACCTGCGCAGCCTCGAGGAGTTCATCCACCACAACCTCGTGCTCCGGCGCGGGCCGGTGGCCGCCGTGGCGGCGTTCAGCTACCGCGTGCGCACACCCGAGGACCTCGACCGGGCCGTCGCGTTCTACACCGAGCTCGGCTGCCGGGTCGAGCGCCGGACCGACGGGTGGGTCAAGGGCGTCGGCGACTCCGTGCGCGTGACGGACCCGCTGGGCTTCCCCTACGAGTTCTTCCACGAGGTCGACCACGTCGAGCGGCTCGCCTGGGCCTACGACCGGCACACCCCGGGCGCGCTGGTGCGCATCGACCACTTCAACCAGGTCACGCCGGACGTCCCGCGGGCCGTGGCGTACATGGAGAACCTCGGGTTCCGCGTCACCGAGGACATCCAGGACGAGGCCGGCACCACCTACGCGGCATGGATGCGCCGCAAGCCGACCGTCCACGACACGGCGATGACCGGCGGCGACGGACCGCGCATGCACCACGTCGCGTTCGCGACCCACGAGAAGCACAACATCCTGGCGATCTGCGACAAGCTCGGTGCGCTGCGGATGACGGACAGCATCGAGCGCGGGCCGGGCCGCCACGGCGTCTCCAACGCGTTCTACCTGTACCTGCGCGACCCCGACGGCCACCGCGTGGAGATCTACACCCAGGACTACTGGACGGGCGACCCGGACAACCCCGTGGTCACCTGGGACGTGCACGACAACCAGCGCCGCGACTGGTGGGGCAACCCCGTGGTGCCGAGCTGGTACACGGACGCCTCCCGCGTGCTCGACCTCGACGGCGAGCTGCAGCCCCTCACGTCACGGACCGACGACAGCGAGATGGAGGTCACCATCGGCGCCGACGGCTTCTCCTACACCCGCAAGGGCGACACGGAGCACGGGTTCAAGCTCGGGGCGACGCTGTGAGCAGCTCTCCCGACGGCGAGCGGACGCTCGACGACCGCACGGTGAGGGCGATCGCGGACGAGCTCGCCGAGGCCGAGCGCACCCGGACCCCCGTCCCGCTGCTGACCGCGCGGCACGCCGGGATGACCGTCGCCGACGCCTACGCCGTGCAGCGCACGTGGCGCGAGCGCGGTGAGGCCGCGGGCCGACGCGTCGTGGGGCACAAGATCGGCCTGACGTCGAAGGCCATGCAGGCGGCCACCGGGATCACCGAACCGGACTACGGGGTGATCTTCGACGACATGGTGCTCGAGTCGGGCGGCGTGGTGGAGCATGCCGCCTGGTCCAACGTCCGGGTCGAGGTCGAGCTGGCGTTCGTGCTCGGCGAGGCGCTGCAGGGACCCGGCGTCACGGTCACGGACGTGCTGCGCGCGACCGAACGCGTCGTCCCCGCGCTGGAGATCCTCGACGCCCGCGTCGAGATGCCGGGGCGCACCATCGTCGACACCATCAGCGACAACGCCGCGATGGGCGCGATGGTCCTGGGCGGGCGGCCCGTGCGACCCGACGACGTCGACCTGCGGTGGGTCCCGGCGCTGCTGTACCGCAACGAGACGATCGAGGAGACCGGCGTCGCGGCGGGCGTGCTCGGCCATCCCGCGGCCGGCGTCGCCTGGCTGGCCGACAAGCTGGCGGCTCACGGCGACTTCCTGGCCGCGGGCGAGACCGTCCTGGCCGGGTCCTTCACCCGACCGACCTGGGTGCACCCCGGTGACACCGTGCACGCCGACTACGCCGAGCTGGGAGCCGTGACATGCCGCTTCGTCTGAGCACCGACCCCTCCCTGGCCGACCTCCTGGACGCCGCCGCCTCCGAGGGCCGAGCCCTGGTCGGGGCCTGGTCGTCCCTCGGCAGCCCGCTCGCCGCGGAGATCCTCGCCGGCAGCGGCCTGGACGTCGTCCTCGTCGACGGCGAGCACGGGCCCAACGACCTGACGACGGTCCTCGGCCAGCTCCAGGCGACCGCGGCCTACCCGGTGGCCACGCTCGTCCGGGTGCCGTCCGGGGACCCCGTGCGCATCAAGCAGGTCCTCGACCTGGGTGCCACCAACCTGCTGGTGCCGATGGTGGACTCCCCCGCCGAAGCCGCCGAGGCCGTCCGCGCGGTGCGCTACCCGCCCGCGGGCATCCGCGGCGTCGGCAGCGCCCTGGCCCGCTCCTCGCGCTGGAACGGCGTCCCCGGCTACCTGGACGGTGCTGACGACGGGATCACCCTCGTCGTCCAGCTGGAGACCCGCGCGGGTGTCGAGGCGGCCGAGGCGATCGCCGCCGTCGACGGCGTGGGCGCCGTGCTGGTGGGTCCCGCGGACCTCGCGGCGTCCCTGGGACACCTGGGCCAGCAGGACCATCCGGAGGTCGTGGCCGCCGTGCACGCCGCGATCGAGGCCGGGCACCGCGCCGGCACCCCCGTGGCGGTCAACGCGTTCGACCCGGCCATGGCCGACCGCTACGTCGAGGCCGGGGCGGCGTTCGTCGCCGTGGGCGCCGACGTCACCCTCGTCGCCCAGGGTGCGCGCCGACTCGTCGCGCGCCGGGCCGACCATCGCACGTCCCCCGAGGAAGGTGAGTGACCATGAGCACCAGCAGCACGCCCAGCACCCGGGACCTGGTCCCGGAGGCCCTGGACGCCGTCCCGACCGGTCTGCTGATCGGCGGCGAGTGGCGCGACGCATCGGACGGCGGCACGTTCGCCGTGGAGAACCCCGCCACCGAGACCGAGCTCGTCCGGGTCGCCTCCGCGACCGCGGACGACGCGCGGGCCGCCATGGACGCCGCGGCGGCGGCGCAGGACTCCTGGGGCGCGACGTCGGCGCGGGAACGTGCCGAGATCCTGCGCCGGGGCTTCGACCTCGTGCAGGAGCACGCCGAGACCCTGGCCACGGTCATGACGCTCGAGATGGGCAAGCCGCTGGCCGAGTCCCGCGGCGAGGTGACCTACGGCGGCGAGTTCGTCCGCTGGTTCGCCGAGCAGGCCACCCAGGACGTCGGCCGGTACACGCACACCCCCGAGGGCAGCCTGCGCATGTTCGTGCAGCGTCGCCCCGTGGGCCCGTCGTTCCTCATCACGCCGTGGAACTTCCCCCTGGCGATGGCGACCCGCAAGGTGGCCCCGGCGCTGGCCGCCGGGTGCACGACGATCCTCAAGCCGGCCCGGCTCACCCCGCTGACCTCGATGCTGTTCGCCCGGCTGATGGTGGAGGCCGGGGTGCCGGACGGCGTGCTGAACGTCGTGCCCTCGCGGTCGGCCTCCACGGTGAGCGAACCGATCCTGGCCGACCCGCGCCTGCGCAAGCTGTCCTTCACCGGCTCCACCGCCGTCGGGCAGTCGCTCCTGCGCGATGCCGCGACGAACGTGCTGCGCACGTCGATGGAGCTGGGCGGCAACGCCCCGCTGGTCGTCTTCGAGGACGCCGACCTCGATGCCGCCGTCGACGGGGCGCTGGCCGCCAAGCTCCGCAACGGCGGCGAGGCCTGCACGGCCGCCAACCGGATGTACGTCCACGAGGACGTCGCCGACGCGTTCGTCGACCGGCTCGCGCAGAAGCTGCGCGACGTCGTCGTCGGCAACGGGCTGGACGACGGCGTGACCCTCGGTCCGCTCATCGAGCCGTCGGCGGTCGACTCCGTCCAGGCGTTCGTCGACGACGCCGTCGAGCGCGGCGCGACGCTCGTCGTCGGCGGTGACCGCCCGGACGGCACCGGGCACTTCTTCTCCCCGACCCTGCTGCGCGACGTGCCGCCGGACGCGCGCTGCATGCGCGAGGAGATCTTCGGGCCGGTCGCCCCCGTGGCGACGTTCTCCAGCGAGGACGAGGCCGTCGCGCTCGCGAACTCGACCGAGTACGGGCTGGCGTCCTACGTGTTCACCCGCGACGTCCCCCGGGGTCTGCGGTTCGCCGAGCGCCTGGAGTTCGGTCTGCTCGGGCTCAACGCCGGGGTCATCTCCAACGCCGCGGCACCCTTCGGCGGCATGAAGCAGTCCGGGATCGGGCGCGAGGGCGGCTTCGAGGGCATCGCCGAGTACCAGGAGACCCAGTACGTCGGCATGCCGCTGACGTAGTCCTCAGGAGCGGT
>NZ_JABFAJ010000022.1 GCF_013085345.1 Isoptericola sediminis
TCCCTCGGGGCGGGGCCACCGGCTTCGTCGTGCCCGGCCGCTCCCCCGCTCGCCATCAGCGGTTACCGGTCGGTCCAGGGCGTCCGGAAGAGCCTCGACCAGCTCGCCCAGCAGGACTCCGGAGGCCCGGCATCACACCGTTCACGACCCCTGCGCGTGACGAGCGGGTGATATCTGCGTCCTGCCCTGTGAGTGCCGTCAGTGCGGGGATACGCTCCTTGAGGATGTGACGTTCACCACGCCTGCCGGCCACGGCGGCCCCGGATGGATCGGACAGAAGATGCGCTCCTGGAGTTCACACCGCAAGGCCGCGACAGCCCTCCGGAGGGGCAGGCTCTCCCGTCCCGTCGCCGCCCTGGCCGCCACGACGCTCGCCCTCGGGTCCGTCGTCGCGCTGAGCACGCCGGCGACCGCCGTCCCGAGCACGTTCGAGATCGACGGCAACCAGACCACCGACGCCACCCTCGACTGGCAGACGGCCGACCCCGACGTCGTGCCCGACCCGATCGGCAACGCCGACACCACCACGTTCTCCGGGTCCAGCAAGGAGGACCCCCAGAACCCCGCCCAGGGCTGGCCGAACTGGTCGACCGGCAACCCGGGGACGAACTCCGGCAAGTCCGACCTCGGCAACGTCCTGGTCGACAGCGAGATCGTCGAGGACAACGGGGACTACACCCAGTGGCTGCACCTCGCCTGGGACCGCGACGGCGACTCCGGGTCGGTGAACTACTTCATCGAGCTGAACCAGGAGCCGAACCTCGACGCCCTGAACCCCGACCGGACGGTGGGTGACATCCGGATCGTCGTCGAGGAGGACGGAAACGCCGGCTTCACGTGCATCGGCGTCGACACCTGGGACGGCTCGGACTGGTCCGACCGGCAGTCGTGCTCGGGTGACCTCTCCGACGTCGCCGTGAACACCACGTCGATCACCGACTACTTCAACTCGCCGAACGCGGTGAACGGCGAGATCAGCGCCGACCGGTTCGTCGAGGCCTCGCTCAACCTCACGGACCTCGGTATCGGCACCCTGTGCCCGGCGGCCGGGTTCAGCACGCTGAACATGCGCACCCAGACCGGTGAGGCCGGAGGTTCCGCGCTCAAGGACCTCGCCACCGGTGAGATCGACGTGCCGAGCCTGTGCTCCGACCTGACGATCCTCAAGGAGGACGAGGACGGGATCCCGCTGCCCGGCGCAACGTTCACGATCAGCCCGAACCCGGTCGACCCGTCCGGTGACGACCCGCTGGAGTTCACCACCGGCGAGGACGGCACCTACACCTTCGACACGATCGGCGAGAACCTCTGGGACGAGGAGTTCACTGTCACCGAGACCGAGGCCCCTGCGGGCTACCTGCTGCCGGCCGAACGGACCCAGCTGATCACCGTGGGCCCGGCCGAGTCCGCGTCCCTGACGTTCGTCGACCCGCTCCCGTGGGAGCCGCTGGAGATCGACGTCACCGGCGCGTCCGAGCAGTTCGTCACCCGCACCTGGGAGAACGACAAGCAGGTGGACGGCGACGACACCGTCCTGCTGCCTGCCGACCAGGATTCCGTCGAGCTCGACTACATCGTCGAGGTGTACGAGGGCCCCACCGTCGTGACCGACGAGGACCGCACCATCGAGCTCACGGTGAACAACCCGAACGAGGCTCCGAACGACGCACCGGTACGGGGCACGCTCGCGGTCGACATGGACGGCACCGACTGCACCGTGGACGGGGCGGTGGACGTCGACCCGGTGGCCGACGGGCTCCAGCTCGACTTCGCCGGCGGTGACACCGTCTTCGGCGTCACGTGCCCGAACGACATCACCGATGGCACCGTGACGGCGACCGTGACCTGGGACCTCGGGGACTACCCGCAGACCCAGGACCACGTCGACAACCCGGGGAGCGCCGGCACCGACTCGGCCTCGGACTCGGCCGAGATCGTCGTGGACGTCACCGACAACGGCCTGCAGTCCGTGGACGTCTGGGACGACTTCACCAACCCCGACCTGCCGCCCGAGTTCCTCGGCACCGTGGACGCGACGGGCAGCGAGAACACCACGCAGTTCCCGGTCACGCAGGTGATCGAGGTCGGCCTCGGCGAGTGCGTCGAGGTGGTCAACGACGGCTACATCGTCGAGGTCGAGGCGGGCGCCGACGGCGAACGCATCGACTCCGCCACCGAGGTCGTCGAGGTCTGCCGCGAGAACCCGGCCGACCTGACCATCTTCAAGGTGGACGAGGACCAGCAGCCGCTGCCCGGGGCGACCTTCACGATCAGCCCGAACCCGGTGGACCCGTCCGGTGACGACCCGCTGGAGTTCAGCACGGGTGAGAACGGTGAGTACACCTTCTCCGACGTCGTCTACTTCGGCGAGTACACCGTCACCGAGACGGTCGCCCCCGACGGCTACCTGCTGCCCGCCGACCGCGACCAGGTGGTCACGCTCGCTCCCGGGGACGACAAGTCGCTCACCTTCGTCGACCCGCTGATCTGGGAGCCCCTGGACCTGGAGCTGTCGGCGGAGCAGTTCGTCACCCGGACCTGGACGAACGACAAGCAGGTCGACGGCAACGACACCGTCCTGCTGCCGGCCGACCAGGAGTCCGTGGAGCTCGACTACATGATCGAGGTGTACGAGAGCGACACGTTCCTCGACCCGGACGAGGACCCGAACCGCTCCGTCACGGTCACGGTCGACAACCCCAACGCGGACCCGGTCACGGGCCTGCTGGACGTCACTCTCGACGGCGCGTACTGCACCTTCGAGGGCACCGAACTGAATCAGTGGGAGTACGAGTTCGCCAGCGGCGCGAACGTGTTCATGGTCGTCTGTGACGACCCGCCGCTGTTCGGCACCGTCGACGCCACCGTCACCTGGGACCGTGGGGACTACCCGCAGACCCAGGGCGACGTCGACGACCCCGACAACGCCGGTACCGACTCGGCCAATGACAGCCTCGAGCTGGAGCAGGTCACCACCGACAACGGCCTGCAGTCCGTCGACGTCTGGGACGACTTCACCAACCCCGACCTGCCCCCGACCTACCTGGGGACGGTCGACGCGACGGGCAGCGAGAACACCACCCAGTTCGCGTTCTCCCAGGTGATCGAGGTCGGCCTCGGCGAGTGCGTCGAGGTCGTCAACGACGGCTACATCGTCGAGGTCGAGGCGGGCGCCGACGGCGAACGCATCGACTCCGCCACCGAGGTCGTCGACGTGTGCCGTGAAGCCCCCGCCGACCTGACCATCTTCAAGGTCGACGAGGACCAGCAGCCGCTGCCGGGCGCCACGTTCGAGATCAGCCCGAACCCGGTCGACCCGGCCGGTGACGACCCGCTGGAGTTCACGGTCGACGAGAACGGCGTCTACGTGTTCGAGGACGTCGTCTACTTCGGCGAGTACGAGGTGACGGAGATCGTGGCCCCCGAGGGCTACCTGCTTCCGGCGCAGCGCAGCCAGATGGTCACCCTGGCCACGGGCGACGACAAGGCGCTCACCTTCGTCGACCCGCTGGCCTGGGAGCCGCTCACGGTCGACGTCACAGCCGACCAGTTCGTGACCCGGACCTGGACCAACGACAAGCAGGTCGACGGCGAGGACGTCCTCCTGCTGCCGGCCGACCAGGAGTCCGTCGAGCTCGACTACATGATCGAGGTGTACGAGAGCGACACGTTCCTCGACCCGGCGGAGGACCCGAACCGTTCGGTCGCGGTCACCGTCAACAACCCCAACGCGGACCCGGTGACCGGACTGGTGGACGTCACCATCGACGGCGCCTACTGCACCTACATGGGCACCGAGCTCAACCAGTGGGAGAACGCGTTCGCCAGCGGCGACACCGTCCTCATGGTCGAGTGCCCCAACCCGCCGCTGTTCGGCACGGTCGATGCCACGGTGACCTGGGAGCTGGCGGACTACCCGCAGACCCAGGACCACATCGACGACCCCGACAACGCCGGTACCGACTCGGCCAGCGACAGCCTCGACCTCGGGACCGTCACCACCGACAACGGCCTGCAGTCCGTCGACGTCTGGGACGACTTCACCAACCCGGACCTGCCCCCGACCTACCTGGGGACGGTCGACGCCATCGGCAGCGCCAACACCACCCAGTTCCCCGTCACCCAGGAGATCTTCGTCCCGCTGGGCGAGTGCATCCTTGTCGTCAACGACGGCTACATCGTCGAGGTCGAGGCAGGCTCCGACGGCGAACGCATCGACTCCGCCACCGAGATCGTCAACATCTGCCGTGAAGCCCCCGCCGACCTGACCATCTACAAGGAGGACGAGCAGGGCAAGCCCCTCGCCGGCGCAACCTTCGAGATCAGCCCGAACCCGGTCGACCCGTCCGGTGACGACCCGCTGGAGTTCACGGTCGACGAGAACGGCGTGTACACGTTCGAGGACGTCGTCTACTTCGGCGAGTACACGGTGACCGAGACGGTCGCCCCCGACGGCTACCTGCTGCCCGCCCAGCGCAGCCAGATGGTCACCCTGGCCACCGGCGACGACAAGGCCCTGACCTTCGTCGACCCGCTGATCTGGGAGCCGCTGGACCTGGAACTGTCGGCGGAGCAGTTCGTGACCCGGACCTGGACCAACGACAAGCGGGTGGACGGCGAGGACCAGATCCTGCTGCCGGCCGACCAGGAGTCGATCGAGCTCGACTACATGATCGAGGTCTACGAGAGCGACACGTTCCTCGACCCGGACGAGGACCCGAGCCGTTCGGTCACGATCACCGTCAACAACCCCAACGCGGGTGCGGTCATGGGCATGCTCACCGTCGAGCTCGACGGCGCGTTCTGCACCTATATGGGCACCGACCTCGATGCCTGGGAGAACGAGTTCGCCTCGGGTGACACGGTCCTGATGGTCGAGTGCCCGAACCCGCCGCTGTTCGGGACGGTGGACGCCACCGTCACCTGGGACCGCGGGGACTACCCGCAGACCCAGGACGACGTCGACGACCCGGAGAACGCCCCCGCGGGTGAGGCGTCCGACAGCCTCGACCTCAAGGAAGTCACGACCGACAACGGCCTGCAGTCCGTGGACGTCTGGGACGACTTCACCAACCCGGACTTCGAGCCCGAGTTCCTCGGCACCGTCGAGGCCACGGGGAGCGAGAACACCACCCAGTTCCCGGTCTCCCAGGTGATCGAGGTCCCGCTGGGTGAGTGCGTCGAGGTCGTCAACGACGGCTACATCGTCGAGGTCGAGGCGGGCGCCGACGGCGAACGCATCGACTCCGCCACCGAGGTCGTCGAGGTCTGCCGCGAGGACGGAGCCGACCTGACCATCTACAAGGAGGACGAGCAGGGCGAGCCGCTGGCCGGCGCAACCTTCGAGATCAGCCCGAACCCCACGGACCCCGAGAGCGAGGAGCCGTACGAGTTCAGCACCGGCGAGACCGGGATGTACACGTTCGAGGACGTCGTCTACTTCGGTGAGTACACGGTGACCGAGACGGTCGCCCCCGAGGGCTACCTGCTTCCGGCGCAGCGCAGCCAGATGGTCACCCTGGCCACCGGCGACGACAAGGCCCTGACCTTCGTCGACCCGCTGATCTGGGAGCCGCTCACGGTCGACGTCTCAGCCGACCAGTTCGTGACCCGGACCTGGACCAACGACAAGCAGGTCGACGGCAACGACACCGTCCTGCTGCCGGCCGACCAGGAGTCGATCGAGCTGGAGTACACCGTCGAGGTGTACGAGAGCGACACGTTCCTCGACCCGGCGGAGAACCCCAACCGCTCGGTCGCGGTCACGGTCACGAACCCCAACGCGGGCTCGGTGACCGGCCTGGTGGACGTCACCATCGACGGCGCCTACTGCACCTACATGGGCACTGAGCTCAACCAGTGGGAGAGCTCGTTCACCTCGGGCGACACGGTCCTCATGGTCGAGTGCCCGAACCCGCCGCTGTTCGGCACGGTCGACGCCACCGTCACCTGGGACCGCGGGGACTACCCGCAGACCCAGGACGACGTCGACGACCCGGAGAACGCTCCTGCGGGCGAGGCCTCCGACAGCCTCGACCTCGAGACCGTCACCACCGACAACGGCCTGCAGTCCGTGGACGTCTGGGACGACTTCACCAGCCCGGACTTCGAGCCCGAGTTCCTCGGCACCGTCGACGCGACGGGGAGCGAGAACACCACCCGGTTCCCGGTCACGCGAGTGATCGAGGTCCCGCTGGGCGAGTGCGTCGAGGTCGTCAACGACGGCTACATCGTCGAGGTCGAGGCGGGCGCCGACGGCGAACGCATCGACTCCGCCACCGAGGTCGTCGAGGTCTGCCGCGAGGACGGAGCCGACCTGACCGTCTACAAGGCCGCCGAGAAGATGCACGAGGACGCGGACGACGTCTACCTGCCGGGTGCGACGTTCACGATCTTCCCGAACCCCATGGACCCCGAGAGCGAGGAGCCCTACGAGTTCAGCACCGGCGAGACCGGGATGTACACGTTCGAGGACGTCGTCTACTTCGGCGAGTACACCGTCACCGAGACGGTCGCCCCCGACGGCTACCTGCTGCCGGCGCAGCGCAGCCAGATGGTCACCCTGGCCACGGGCGATGACAAGGCCCTCACCTTCGTCGACCCGTTGGCCTGGGAGCCGCTGGACATCGAGGTGATGGGGATGGGTGAGCAGTTCGTCAGCCGCACCTTCACCGTCGACAAGGAGGCCGAGACCCACCCGGTCACCCTGCCCGCCGACCAGGCCCACACCACCGTCGAGTTCACGGTGCGGGTCGTCGAGGGACCGACGACCGTCGACGACGCCACCCTCGAGGCCGGTGCCGTGGTGTCCAACCCGAACGACCACCCGGTCATGGGCACCGTCGCGGCGATGTTCGAGGCCAGCTCGTGCACGATCACGGCCGGCCAGGGCGAGGAGGAGGTCGTGCTCGACGGCCCGTACTCGTTCGGGCCGGGCGAGACGGCGTTGACGTTCACCTGCGAGAACGTCAACGACTTCGAGGGCACGCTCGGGGCCACCGTCACCTGGGACCTCGGGGAGTACCCGCAGACCCAGGACGACGTCGACGACCCGGAGAACGCCGGTACCGACATGGCCTCCGACCAGGTCGACATCGACCCGACGGTGACCGACAACGGGCCGACGTCGGTGGAGGTCTGGGACGACTTCACCATCTGGGGCGGCGTGACCAGCCCCAGCCTCCCGCCGGTGCTGCTCGGGACCGTGGAGGCGAGCAAGCCCGGAGCCGTCACGGAGTTCCCGGTGAGCACGACCGTCATGGTCGAGCAGGGCGAGTGCCTGGACGTCACCAACGAGGCCTACCTCCTCGACGGTGACACCGAGCTCGACCGCGACTCGGCGTCGGTGGAGATCTGCCGCGACGTCCCGGTCACGCCGCCGACGCCGCCGCTGCCGCGAACCGGTGCCGACCCGGCCATGGCCATCATCGCCACCCTGCTGCTCATCGGCACCGGCGCCGGGATCATGTTCGCCCGCCGCCGCATGCAGGGCTGAGGGACCGCCGGACGCGACGAAGCCGGTGGCACCGCCCCCTCGGGGGTGGCGCCACCGGCTTCGTCGCGTCCGGCGGTGACCGGGTGTCCGGGTGTCTACGCGCCGCGCAACCAGTCGCGCAGGGCGTCGCGGCAGACGGCCAGCTCGGCGACCCGCACCCGCTCGTCGTCGGCGTGCGCCAGGAGCGGGTCCCCGGGGGCGAAGTTGACCGCGGGGATCCCCAGCTCGGCGAAGCGCGCCACGTCCGTCCAGCCGAACTTCGGCTTCGGCTCTCCCCCGGTCCGCGCCAGGACAGCAGCGACGAACTCGGCGGCCAGGGGGTCGTCCAGGCCCGGGCGAGCCGCCGGGGAGGCGTCGGTGACGACGACCTCGTGGTCGGCGAACAGCTCACGCAGGTGCTGCTCGGCCTCGGCGAGCGTCCGCGACGGAGCGAAGCGGTAGTTGACCGTCACGGTGCAGGCGTCGGGCACCACGTTGCCGGCGATGCCGCCGGTGATGCCCACGGCGTTCAGCCCCTCGCGATACACGAGCCCGTCGACCTCGACCTGTGCGGCGTCGTAGCCGGCGAGCAGCGCGAGGATCGGTGCCGCGGCGTGGATGGCGTTCTCGCCCCGCCACGACCGCGCGGAGTGGGCCGCCACGCCGCGGGTGCGCACGTCGACGCGGAGCGTGCCCTGGCAACCACCCTCGATGTCCGCCGACGTCGGCTCCCCGAGCACGGCGAAGTCTCCCGCGAGCAGGTCCGGACGGTTCCGGGCGAGGCGCCCGAGCCCGCTCTTGGACTCCTCGACCTCCTCGTGGTCGTAGAACACGTACGTCACGTCGGCGACCGGCTCGGCGCCCGGACGGCCCAGCTCGACGGCGAGCGCCAGCATGACCGCGATCCCGGCCTTCATGTCGACGGTGCCGCGTCCCCAGAGCTCCCGGTCGTCCCCGGTACCCGTCAGCCGCGTGGGCAGGTTCGGCGGATCGGTGAGCGGCACGGTGTCGAGGTGCCCCGCGAGCACGACGCGACGGTCCCGGCCCAGCATGGTGCGGGCGACGACGGCGTCGCCATCCCGGTGCACCTCGAGGTGGGGCTGGTCGCGCAGCAGCGCCTCCACCGCGTCGGCCAGGGCGGTCTCGCCGCCCGAGACGGACTCGATGTCGCAGACCGCGGCGAGCAGGTCCACGAGGTCGGAGCTCGGGAGCGTCGCAGGATCCGTCAGGGCCGGGTCGAGTCGTGTCTGCGTGTCGGTCACCCCGTCATCGTGCCACCTCGCGCGGATAGGCTGGGCCCATGACGACGCCCAGCACCTCTCCCCGCACCGCCTGGGGCCTCGGCCTCGCCACGGTCGCCGACGACGGCAGCACGCTCGACGTCTGGTACCCGGCGCCCGTGCTCGGCACCGCGCCCGACGACGTCGACGTCCCCGTCGACCTGGCCGCGCTCACCCGGCGCGACGACGCCCGCCGCGTGGACGTCTCGGTGGTGCGCACCGAGATCGACCTGGACGCGCCGCCGGCCGACACCGCGGACGCCTACCTGCGTCTGCACCTGATCTCCGCGCGCCTGGTCCGGCCGCACGGGCTCAACGTCGAGGGCATCTTCGGCAAGCTCACCAACGTGGTGTGGACGTCCCGCGGGCCGTGCGCCGTGGCCGACTTCGAGACCACGCGGCTCCGGCTGCGCGCCGCCGGCGACGGCCCGGTCACCGTCTACGGCGTCGACAAGTTCCCGCGCATGGTCGACTACGTCGTCCCGACGGGCGTGCGCATCGCGGACGCCGACCGTGTCCGCCTGGGCGCGCACCTGGCCGAGGGCACGACGGTGATGCACGAGGGCTTCGTGAACTTCAACGCCGGCACGCTCGGCTCCTCGATGGTGGAGGGGCGGATCTCCGCGGGCGTGGTCGTCGGCGACGGGTCCGACGTCGGGGGCGGCGCCTCGATCATGGGGACCCTGTCCGGTGGCGGCAAGGAGGTCATCTCCCTCGGCGAGCGCTGCCTGCTGGGAGCGAACGCCGGTCTGGGGATCGCGCTGGGCGACGACTGCGTCGTCGAGGCCGGTCTCTACGTCACCGCGGGCACCAAGGTCACGGTCCTGGACGAGATGGGCGACGAGGGCGAACCCCGCGTGGTCAAGGCCCGTGACCTCTCCGGCCGTGACGGCCTGCTGCTGCGGCGCAACTCGCGCACCGGCGCCGTGGAGGCCCTGACGCGGAGCGGCGTCGGCGTCGAGCTGAACGCCGCGCTGCACGCGAACTGATGTCGACGCGGCGGCGGCCGGCCCCGGGGGCCGGCGCCGTCGTGGCGGTGCTCGCCGTCGGCGCCGCCGCGGTGACCGGCACGCTGCTCTACCAGGGGGTCAAGGACGGCCGCCCCGGCGCGCAGGAGTGCACGGCCCGTCTCGACGGCACGGAGTGGTCGCTCAGCACCGTCCAGGCGCACAACGCCGCGCTGATCGTGGGCACCACGATCCAGCGGTCCCTGCCCGCGCGCGCCGGCACGATCGGGGTGGCCACCGCGCTGCAGGAGTCCCAGCTGGTCAACATCGACTACGGGGACCGTGACTCCCTCGGCCTGTTCCAGCAGCGCCCCTCGCAGGGATGGGGCACCCCGGACGAGATCCTGGACCCCGTCTACTCCACCGGAGCCTTCTACGACGGGCTCGTCGAGGTCGAGGGGTGGCCGACCATGGCGGTGACCGATGCCGCGCAGGCCGTGCAGCGCTCGGCGTTCCCGACCGCGTACGCCCAGCACGAGTCCCGTGCCCGGGCGTGGGCGTCGTCGCTGACGGGCCACTCCCCCGGGTCGGTCACCTGCACGCTGAGACCGGCCGATCCCGCCACGGCCCACGTCGGCGTCCCCGAGCGGCTGGACCGGGATCTGGGCCTGGGGGCCGACGCGGTGCGTTCGACCGGCGCCACGGTCCGCGTCGACACCGCCGGACTGCACGAGGGGGACACGGACCGCGGGACGTGGACGGTGGCGCACTGGGCCGTGGCGACGGCCAACGCCACCGGGGCCACCGAGGTCCGCGCCGCGGACCAGGTCTGGACCCGCGAGTCGGGCACGTGGTCCACCCTGGGCGCGGACGAGGACCCCCCGCGTGACGGCGTCGTGCGCATCCGCGTCATCCAGCCCGCCGGCTGACGACCGGCCGGGCGCCGGACGCCCGTCGGGACACGAGGAAGCGTCAGAGCGGGCGGGTGCCGCCCTGGCTGCGTGCAGGGAACGGAAGAGGGGCACGCCCCACGGCGTCGTCAGCCGCGAAGTGCAGGTCGCGCAGCGACCGTGAACGCGACGCCGTGGGGCGTGCCCCTGATGCCGAGAGGATCAGCGCTGGTCGAGCGGCACGTAGGGCCGCTCGGTGGGACCCGTGTAGATCTGGCGGGGACGGCCGATCTTCGTCTGCGGGTCCTTCATCATCTCGCGCCACTGGGCGATCCAGCCCGGCATGCGACCCAGCGCGAACAGCGGGGTGAACATGGCCGGCGAGAAGCCCATCGCCTTGTAGATGAGGCCCGTGTAGAAGTCGACGTTCGGGTAGAGCTTGCGCTCGACGAAGTAGTCGTCGTTGAGCGCGATCTCCTCGAGGCCCCGGGCGATGTCGAGCAGCTCGTCCTTGGCACCGAGCTCGTCGAGCACGGCGTCGGCGTGCTTCTTGACGATCGCGGCGCGCGGGTCGTAGCTCTTGTACACCCGGTGGCCGAAGCCCATCAGCCGGACGCCGTCCTCCTTGTTCTTGACCTTCTTCATGAAGGTCTCCACGGAGTCCTCGCCCGAGCGGATGTTCTCCAGCATGAGCAGCACGGCCTCGTTGGCACCGCCGTGCGACGGGCCGGACAGGGCGTTGATGCCGGCCGACACCGAGGCGTAGAGGGTCGCGTTCGAGGAACCGACGACGCGCACCGTCGAGGTCGAGCAGTTCTGCTCGTGGTCCGCGTGCAGGATGAGCAGCTTGTCCATCGCCGCCACGAGGGTCGGGTTGGCCTGCCACTCCTCGTACGGCCGGGCGAAGGTCATCCGCAGGAAGTCGTCGACGTACCCGCGGGCGGCGTCGGGGTACAGCAGCGGCTCGTCCCGCATGGAGCGGTGCACGTAGGAGGTGATGGTGCGGATCTTGGCGAGGATCAGCACCGTCGCCAGCTCGACCGCCTCGTCGTCGTGCGGGTCGAGCGACTCGGGGTAGTACGTGGCGAGCGCGTTCACGGCCGAGGCCATGATCGCCATCGGGTGACCGCCGCGCGGGAAGGTCCCCAGGAAGGTCCGGAAGGCCTCCGGGACGAGGGTGTGGCGGTTGATGCGGTCGGTGAACGCCTCGAGCTGGGCGGGCGACGGCAGCTCGCCGTGGATCAGCAGGTAGGACACCTCGAGGAACGACGAGGAGTCGGCGAGCTGCTCGATCGGGTAGCCGCGGTAGCGCAGGATGCCCTGGCCGCCGTCGATGTAGGTGATCGCGGACTCGCAGGAGGCCGTGTTGGTGAAACCGGGGTCGACGGTCACCATCCCGGTGTCCTTGAGCAGGGAGGACACGACGATGCCGTCGTTACCCTCCGTCGCGGCCACCACGGGCAGTTCTCGGCGCGTGCCGTCGACGCTGAGCTCGACCGTGGCGGTCTGCTGGGTTGACGTCATGTCTTCCTTCCCTGACGGGCCCTCGGCCTCCGTCGTCGGAGGCTCCGGCACGTGAACTCATGGCATGGTCACGGACTACCTGACGTGCCCGCCTGGACGGTGTCACCGCAGAGCAGCCTCGGCCTGCAGATCAAAATACCCCCCTCATCCCATGCGGTTCCAATCGTCACGTCAAGGAGATGTGAGCCGTGCCACAGCATCGGTCACGGCATCGTCGGCAGCCGTCAAGGCCACCCTCACGTGCGACCCGCCCGCGACTCCGTAGAACTCTCCCGGTCCGACCAGGATCCCACGGGTCGCGAACCACCGCGCCAGGTCGCGTGAGGTCGTCCCGCCGGCGGCGCCGTCGGGACGCCCCGTCCACAGGTAGAGGCCGGCCTCGGAGTGATCGACGACGAACCCGGCCTGCCGCAACGCCGGCAGGAGGGCAGCACGGCGACGCCGGTACCGCTCCCGCTGCGCGTCGACGTGCGCATCGTCACGCAGGGCTGCGCGCAGCGCCTCCTGCACCGGTGCGGGCATGATCATGCCCAGGTGCTTGCGGGTGGCGACCAGGTCCGCGACGAGGCGGGAGTCCCCGGCCACGAACGCCGCCCGGTACCCCGCGATGTTGGACTGCTTCGACGCGGAGTAGGCGACGAGCAGGCCGTCGAGCGAGCCGTCGGTCACCCGGGGGTCGAGCAGGCTGGGCACCGTGCTGACGCCGTCGGCACCCGCCCACGGCGCGTCCCACGCCAGCTCGGCGTAGCACTCGTCGGACACCACGACCGCGCCGATCTCGCGGGCCGCCGCGACCACGGCGCGCAGGTGCTCGACGTCGGCCACGGCGCCGGTGGGGTTGGACGGGGAGTTGACCCACACCAGACGCACGTCGGCGCGCCCGGCCCACGTGGCGACGTCGTCGCTCGGCAGCGCCGTCGCCCCCGCGAGCCGCGCGCCGACGTCGTAGGTGGGATAGGCGACCGCGGGGTGGACGACGACGTCACCCGGGCCGAGGCGCAGCAGGGACGGGAGCAGACCGACCAGCTCCTTGGAGCCGACCGTCGGCAGCACGCCGGCGGGGTCCAGCCCGGGCACGCCCCGGCGCCGCGCGAACCAGTCGACGACCGTCTCGCGCAGCGCCGGGGTGCCGTGGGTGGTCGGGTAGCCGGGGGCGTCCGCCGCCGTTCTCAGGGCGTCCTGGACGACCTGGGGCGTGGGGTCCACGGGGGTGCCGACGGACAGGTCGACCATCCCGCCGGGGTGAGCGGCCGCCGTCGCGCGGACGTCGCCCAGGGTGTCCCAGGGATAGGGCAGGTCACGCAGGTCGGCGAAACCCATCCGGCGTCCGGGGTCAGCCCTGCGGGGGCAGGGCGGCGATCATCGGGTCGTCCTTCTCGATGACGCCCATCTTCGCCGCGCCGCCCGGGGAGCCCAGGTCGTCGAAGAACTCGACGTTGGCCCGGTAGTAGTCGGTCCACTCCTCGGGGACGTCGTCCTCGTAGTAGATGGCCTCGACCGGGCAGACCGGCTCGCACGCACCGCAGTCCACGCACTCGTCCGGGTGGATGTAGAGCGACCGCTTCCCCTCGTAGATGCAGTCCACGGGACACTCCTCGATGCACGCCTTGTCCTTGAGGTCGACGCACGGCTGAGCGATCACGTAGGTCACTGCAGTTCCCTTCCGGGGGATCGGGGAGCAACGCTCCGGTGGTTCGGGGGCTCACTCTAGTATCGCTCACGTGAGAAACCAGCACGCCGCCGACGGTCCGTCCGACTGGCGAGACTGGCCGGTCGGCACCCGCGCCGTGGTGCGACGCCGGCTCTCCCCCGACGAGGCGCTGACCAGCGGCAAACGCTGGACGGACGTCATCGGCGTGGTGGTGAGATGCGACACCTCGGGCATCACGCTGCGCCGCGACCCGGCGCGGCCGTCGGCCCCCGACGCCGGTGTCGAGGTCCGGATCGCCGCCGAGGACATCGAGGCGACGCGGATCCTGCCGCCACGCCCGGAACGGCGTCCTCGCAGCCAGGACTGACTCGCGAGAGACCATCCTGACTCGCGGCCGAGCACCCTGACCCGCGAGAGACCGTCCTGACTCGCGGCTGGGGGCGTGCCGCGTCAGGCGTGTCGCGGCGCCGTCAGCCGGACGGTGTCGTCGTCCAGACCCACGACGACCGCTCCCGCGGTGCACCGCTCGACCAGCACCGCCGGCCACCCGGCGGTCCGCGGCACGGCGACGGGCTCGCCCGGCGCGTCGGCACCCTTCCCCGCCGCGTCCCGGCGTTCCGCGCGCAGGGAGTCCGCCGCGTGGAAGTAGTCGTGCACCGAGGCGTTCGACTCGAGCCGGTGGACGACCAGCTCCAGGTCGCGCACCACCTTGCGCAGCGCGGGTGCCACCCAGGTCGCGTTCTCGGTCACCATCGCCTCGGTCCGGGCCGGGTCGGTGAGCGCCACCCGGGTGCCGTCGCGGAAGCTGCCCGCCGCCAGCAGTCGGGCCACCGGGCCCACCGGCGCACCGGCCACCGCGTTGAGCAGCTGGGTGGCGACGACATGGGGCACGTGACTGACCAGCGCCGCGGCCTCGTCGTGGACGTCGTCGGTGAGGACGACCACGCGGCCGGCGCACGGCCCGGTCACCCAGGTCAGGACCTCGGCCACACGCTCCGTGTCGGCCGCGACGGCGTCGTCGACGGTCACCGCCCACACGACCCCGTCGAGCAGCCCGGCGTCGGACGCCCCGAACCCGCTGTGCTCGGTCCCCGCCATCGGGTGGGCGCCCACGTAGCGGCCCGCGAGCCCGGCGTCGGCCATCGCCGCGCGGACCGGGGTCTTGACGCTGCCGACGTCGGTGATCGTGGCGGTCGGCGACGCGTGGACGGCCACCTGCTCCGCCACCGACGCCATGGCGCGCAGCGGCACCGCCAGCACGACGAGGTCGGCCCCCGCCACACAGCCGGCCACGTCGTCCGTCACGGCGATCCCGGCCCGACGCGCCGCCCCACGGACGGACGGGGAGGCGTCGGTGGCCACCACGTCGGCTCCGCGCGCGACCAGCAGCCGGGCCAGCGACCCCCCGATGAGCCCCAGGCCGACGACCGCGACACGCCCGGTCGGGCCGGCGTCGCCGGTCACCACAGCAGCCCCTCGGCCAGGACGGCCTCCGGGTCGCCCGCACGCACCGACCCCGTGGGCGCCTCGTCCGCGAGCGCGCCGTCGAGCCCGCCCTCGCCCGGCGAGGCCGCGTAGGCACCCAGCACCTTCAGGGCGTCCCCGGCGGCCAGCAGGTCGCCGAAGAGGTCCCGCACGGCGGGCTCCCACGGAGCGGCGTCCAGGGTCACCACGAAGACGTACTGGCCCTCGCGCGCCTTGAGCGGGCGGGTGACGAGGCTCGACATGTTGACGTCGCGCACGGCGAACGCGTCCGTGACGCGGGCGAGCACACCGGGCCCCGTGATCGTCGGCGTGACGGCCAGCATGGTGCGCCAGGTGGTGGCCCGTCCGGCGTCCACGGCGAGACGGTCCCGGGCCCGGTCGCGCCGGTCCAGGACGAGGAAGCGGGTGCGCGCACCGGCGAAGTCGGCCACGGACCGCGCGAGCGTCTCCAGGCCGTACAGCTCCCCGGCCACGGGCGGCCCGAGGGCGACCTGGTGGTCGCCCACGTCCCGGCACGCGGCCGCGTTGGACGGCGCCGGGACGGGTGCCAGGCCGCGCGCCTCGACGAACCGGCGGCACTGCGCGAGCCCGTGCGGGTGGGCGGTCGCCTCGACGAGCTCGCCGTGGCCGGGGCGCACGAAGGCGTCGAAGGTGATGTCCAGGACGACCTCGTCGACGGCGACGACGTCCGCGCTGGCGAGCAGGGCGTCCAGGGACGGCACCACGTAGCCCTCGACCGAGCTCTCGATCGCCACCACGCCGACCGCGGCGGACCCGGCGGCGACCGTGTCGTGCACGCCCTGGACGTCGGCGCAGGGCACGATGTCGGCACCCGTGGCCGCACGGTCGGTCCAGAGCCGGGCCGCCTGGTGGGTGAAGGTCCCCTCCGGGCCCAGGTAGGCGACTCTCACGCGCCGACCCATCGCGGGGTCAGTCCCTCGGGTCCGGGCGCGAAGCGGCCGCCCGGCAGGACCGCGAGCGTGCGGTGCGCGACCGAGCGGGCGTCCAGCTCCGCGACGAGGCCGTCGAGCACGGCGACGTCCGGGCACCGGAACGACGTGAAGAACACGTGCGGGCCGTAGGTCGAGGGGTGGCTGCGCAGGTGCTGCAGGTCGACGCCGGCGTCGACGAGCACCCCCAGCGTCTGGCGCAGCGACCCGCGGTGGTCGTCGCTCGGGCCGAACGCGAGCCAGACCTGGGCCGGTGCGGTGAACCGCGGCCACGCGGCCCGCGCCTCGAGCAGCCCGTACCAGACCGGCGCCAGCTCGTTCAGGTGCTCGCTGCCGGGCACCTCGGTCCAGCCGGCCGGGACACGGGGGCGCTCCACGACCAGCGACCCCTGCTCCCCCGCCAGCGCCGCCCGTTCCGCGACGGGCGTCGCCGTCGGCACCAGCCGCGGGCTGACACCCATGGTGCGCAGCACGTCGGCGCAGTCCCGCATGCCGGCCTCGTCGACGACGACCTGCCCACCGACGACGCCCGGCGGCGCGACCCAGGTCCACCGCGTCCGCACGGTGGTGGCAGCGGTGAGGATCAGCCGTGGGTCACCGGCGAGCAGCGCCTGCTCCAGGGCGGGCGACGGCTGCTCCGGGTGCCCGAGGTGGACGACGGCCGCCAGGTCGTCGATGCCCGCCACGGTCGCCAGCGCCTGCGCGATGGTCCCGAGGTCCAGCAGCTCGGTCGACTCGTCACGCACGGCCGACACCACCGTCGAGCCCGGCGCGACACCGGACCAGCCGGCCTCGTGGGCGGCCGCCGCGGCGTGCGCCGACGACTCTCGGGAGACGCGTCCGAGCATCAGTCGCCCCCGTCCTTCTTCTCGGAGTCCTTCTCCGGTTCGCAGCTCACGGCGTCGTCGGGCTTGTAGCGCCAGAAGTCGGACTCGTCCTTGACGAGGTCACCGTCGTGGTACACCTTGCGGTACACGGTGATGGCGAACCCCGCCTCGCCCCCGGAGTACGGCTCGCAGTCGGGGTCGCCGGACTTGTTCACCGTGGAGACCGGCACCACGTCCTGCTTGCCGGAGTCGGAGGCCTCGACGTCGTAGTACTTCGTCGACCAGACCTTCACGTGCAGGCGTCCGCCCGAGACGTAGCTCTGCAGCAGTGCGCCGTACGGGGTGTCGTTGCGGAACTTCATGTCGATGGCGCCGACGTAGATCGTCGCCTCGCGTCCGGCCGGGTACCGGCTGAACCAGTAGCTGTGCTGGCGGTGCTCGACGTCGTCGAACCCGGCGAAGAAACCGGCGTTGTAGGTGGTGGTGGCCATCTGGGAGAGGCCGCCGCCGACGGCGTCGACGTGCACGCCGTTGCTCACCACACCGGCCGCGAAGTAGCCGTTGGACTCCTCGATCGGCGAGAGCGTGTCGACGAGCGAGAAGGTCTCGTCCGGCCGGACCAGGGTGCCGTTGACCAGCTCGGCACCGCGCACCAGGTTCTTGGTGCGGATCGGCTCGGCGGTCAGCGGGGTCGAGAACTCGGAGACGACCTCCTGGACGCCGAGCTCCTCGAGCGAGGCCCGCGAGTCCTCGGGGTCCGACTCGACGAGCTCCACCTGCGTGGAGCGCTCCGCGGCGCGCGCCGCGCCGCCGACGGCCTCGGCGACCTGCTGCGGGTCGAGGGTCGTGCCCGTCTCCCCGCCGACGATCACCGGCCTGCCGTCGGAGAACTCGAAGTGGGCGTCGTTCGGTTCGCGCAGCAGGTCGTTGGTCCGCTCGACGATGGCGGACGTGAGCCGGTCACCGTCGAACCGCGCGACGAGCTCGCCGTCCTGCGCGGCGAAGGACGTGGAGCGGGCCAGCACCCGGGCGGGGAGCTCCGGGTTCTGGGCGTCCACCTGGACCGTGACCGGACCCGAGACGATCTCCCGGGCCTCGACGAGGGCGGCGTCGGTGTCGGCCTGGTCGATCGCGGGGTCCACCGACTCGGTCGGCAGGTCGACCGGACCCTCCGAGACGAGCCAGGCGTCGACGATCGCGTCGTCGGCGGAGGCGACGACGACCTGCGTCCCGGCGACGGCCTCGGTGGCCACCGCCTCGCCGTCGGTGAACCGGACGCTGCCGTCGACCGGCTCGGTCGCCAGCGACTCGGCGACACCGTTCACCGTCGCCGTCAGGGCACCGCGGTCGACCGTCACGACCGGCGCCACCTCGTCGCCGCCGACGAGGTGCTCCAGCAACCGGGAGGGGTCCAGCGTGAACCCGGTGAGGTCCTCCACCGACCCCGCGGAGTCGAGCCGCAGCCCCGACTCGCCCGGGTCGATCGTGCTCGTGGCGTCGCCGGCACGCACGGTCAGCGGCTCGGCGGCACGCGGTCCGAGGCCCTCGTCCAGTGCCGTGGCCGCCTCCGGCGCGGTCAGACCGCCGACGTCGACGCCGGCGACCGTCGTGCCCTTCGGCACGGTGTCCGCGACCATCCACTGCGCGCCGACGTACAGGCCGGCGAGGACGACGAGCCCGGTCAGCACACCCAGCAGCACCTTCGGGGTGCGGCTGGGTGCGCCGTCGCCGAGCAGGCCGCCGAGGGTCGCGCCGATGCCGCCGGACCGCGAGCCGGTGGCCCCGTCCGCCGAGGACGGGCTCGTGGAGCTGCCCGCCGACGTCGACGACACGGCGGGGATGGCCTCGGTGGGGGCGGCGGGCGCTCCGCCGGGCGCGCGGACGGTCCCGACCTGACGAGGACGCTCCCAGGCGCGCACGGACGGCTCGTAGGGGACCTCGGACTCCTCGGGATCCGGTGACGAGGCGCCGGACGGCGGGGTGGCCGTCGCGGGCGACGAGGACTCGGAGGGCTCCGGAGCCGCGTCGGCGGGACCCGGCGTCCCCGGCTGCACCGGCTGCGGCTGCTCCGGCTGCGGCTGCTCCGGCTGCGACTCGTCCGGCTGCGGCTGCTCCGGCTGCTGCTGGTCGGGTGCGGCTCGGGTCGCGTCCGGTTCGTCCGCCGCGGTCACCGGTTCGTCGGAGCCGGTGGGCTCCGTCGGCGCGGCGTCGGGCGGCGACGTCGCGGGCTCCTCCCACGCGCGCACCGGGGGCTGGTACGGGACGTCCTCGTCGGGGGCGTCGGCGGGCGACCGCCCTGGGTCCCGCTGCTCGGGAACCCGGTCGTCACCGTCGGTCGGCTGGCCCATCGACACGCTCCGTGCTGGTCTCTCGTGGGGGTCCCACGACCCCCGGGACGTCCTGGGCGTGGCGGACGCCACGCGAGTAGGCATCCTACTCGGCCCAGGTCACCCCGCGTCGGGGTCGTCCACGAACCATCGCCGGGGCAGGAACGCCGCCACGGCGAAGAGCACCAGGCCGCCGTAGGTCCAGACGTACCCGATCGCGTCGGCCGGCACGAGCACGTCACCGCCCGGCCCCTCGGCGGCCAGCACCTGGACGGTCACGAGCCACCCGGCACCGCACGCCAGCAGCGTGCCGACACCGGACCACGCGCGGCAGAGCACCGCCGCGGACAACGTCAGCGCCAGGCCCAGCACCGGACCGACGGGCAGGTCGCCCCAGAGCATCCGGTGACCGACGGTGCCGATGAGCCCGACGACGGCGCCGAGCAGGAGCCCGAGCAGCAGCCGCCAGACGACCAGCAGGGGGCTGCCCGCGCGGGGCGCGCGCTGCACGTGGTGGGGCGGGGGCGAGATCACCGGACAGACCCTACCGGCGCACCCGGACGGTCGCGTCGACGAGAACCGGGGCGAGCTCGCCGTTGCTCAGCGCGTAGTGCGCGCACACCCCCGGCAGGTCGGTGGCCCCGGCGTGCTGCACCTGGGTGGCGTGGGCCCGCAGGGCGGCGAGGACCCGGTCGAGCACCGGCTCCACCGCGACGGTGACGACCTCGTCGGCCGCCAGCTCGGGGGCGGGGACGGCGAGCGGCGGCGGGTCCACGTCCGGTGCGGGAAGGGTCAGCCCCGCCTCCGCGGCGAGGGCGCGGTGCCGTGGGGACGCGGCGACCTCGGCACGCCCGGCGTGCCAGCGGTCCGCCGGGACCACGACCTCCCAGCGTTCGGGGACCCGCCAGGGCTCGCCGTCGACGTCGGCGCCGGGGTCCGCCGCGAGGTCGAGCGCCCGCACGGTGGTCTCGTAGGTGCGCACGTGGTCGGGGTGCCCGTAGCCGCCGCCGGCCTCGTACGTGACGACGACGGCGGGACGGCGGTCGCGCAGCACGGCGGCCAGGCGGCCCGCGGCCGCGTCGAGCGGCACGCGGGTGAACGCCGTCGGACCGGAGTCCGGTGCCGGACCGGCGATGCCCGGGGCGACCCAGGCCATCCCCGAGTCCTCCAGGCGCCCGGGTCCGCCGACGGTGTCGAGGAACAACCGGTCCGTCACGCCGAGCGCGTCGAGAGCGGCGGCGAGCTCCTGCTCCCGGTGGGCGGCCAGGGCCGGGCCGTCACCCTCCAGGTGCGCCACCCCGGTGGGATGGGTGGGCGTGTCGATCACCTCGCCCCGCTCGCCGCGCGTGCACGTCACCACGGTCACCGGCGCATCCGCGGCCGCCCAGGTCGCCAGCAACGCACCCGTCGCCAGCGTCTCGTCGTCGGGGTGCGCGTGCACCGCCAGCAGGGGCCCGACCGACGGATCAGCCGGCCGGGTCCCCGGCGTGGTCTCCCCCGGACGCACGACCGGACTCAGGAACGCTTGGCCCGTGCGGCGGCCCGGGCGCGCTCCGTGGCGTTGAGGTTGACCTTGCGGATACGGACGATCTCGGGCGTGATCTCGACGCACTCGTCCTCGGCCGCGAACTCCAGCGACTCCTCGAGCGTCAGCTTCTTCGGCGGCACCAGGTTCTCGAAGCTGTCGGCGGTCGAGGACCGCATGTTCGTCAGCTTCTTCTCCTTGGTGATGTTGACGTCCATGTCCTCGTTGCGGGAGTTCTCGCCCACGATCATGCCCTCGTAGACCTCCTGGGTGGGGTCCACGAAGAACGTGCCGCGCTCCTGCAGGTTGATCATGGCGAACGGCGTCACGGCACCGGCACGGTCGGCCACCAGGGACCCCGTCAGGCGGGACTCGATGGTCCCGTGCCACGGCTCGTAGCCCTCGGCGTACGAGGAGGCGATGCCGGTGCCGCGCGTCTCGGTGAGGAACCGGGTGCGGAACCCGATGAGGCCGCGGGCCGGCACGACGAACTCCATCCGGACCCAGCCGGTGCCGTGGTTCGCCATCGTCTCCATGCGGCCCTTGCGCGCCGCCATGAGCTGCGTGACGGCGCCGAGGTACTCCTCGGGCACGTCGATCGTCATGCGCTCCATCGGCTCGCAGGTCTTGCCGTCGATCTGCTTGGTGACGACCTGCGGCTTGCCGACGGTCAGCTCGAACCCTTCGCGGCGCATCTGCTCGACGAGGATCGCCAGGGCGAGCTCGCCGCGTCCCTGCACCTCCCAGGCGTCCGGCCGGTCGGTGGGCAGGACCCGCAGCGAGACGTTGCCGATGAGCTCGGCGTCCAGGCGGTCCTTGACCTGCCGGGCGGTGACCTTGTGCCCCTTGCCGCCCTTGCCGGCCAGCGGGGACGTGTTGATGCCGATCGTCATCGAGATCGCCGGGTCGTCGACCGTGATGCGCGGCAGCGGGCGCGGGTCGTCGGCGTCCGTGAGGGTCTCGCCGATCATGATGTCCGCGATCCCCGCCACCGCGACGATGTCGCCCGGGCCGGCCGACTCCGCGGGGACGCGGTCCAGCGCCTTCGTCTCGAGCAGCTCGGTGATCCGCACCTGGCTCAGCGTGCCGTCCTGGCGCGCCCAGGCGACCGTCTGGCCCTTGCGCAGCGTGCCGTTGTGGACCCGCAGCAGGGCCAGACGGCCGAGGAACGGGGAGGCGTCGAGGTTCGTCACGTGCGCCTGCAGCGGCATCGTCTCGTCGTACGTCGGCGCCGGGACGGTCCGCAGGATCGTGGAGAACATCGGCTCGAGGTCCTCGTTCGCGGGCAGCTCGCCGTCGGCGGGCTGCTCGGTGGAGGCACGCCCCGCCTTGGCCGAGGCGTAGACCACCGGCACGTCGAGGACGGCGTCCACGTCGAGGTCGGGGACCTCGTCGGCCAGGTCGCTCGCCAGCCCGAGCAGCAGGTCGGTCGTCTCGGCGACGACCTCGGTGATGCGCGAGTCCGGGCGGTCCACCTTGTTGACGACGACGATCACCGGCAGCTTGGCGGCCAGCGCCTTGCGCAGCACGAACCTGGTCTGCGGCAGCGGTCCCTCGGAGGCGTCCACGAGCAGCACGACGCCGTCGACCATGGACAGGCCCCGCTCGACCTCGCCGCCGAAGTCGGCGTGGCCGGGGGTGTCGATGACGTTGATCGTGACGCCGTCGGACTCCCCGGCCTCCGCCGCCGACGGTCCGGCGTACCGGATCGCCGTGTTCTTGGCGAGGATCGTGATGCCCTTCTCACGTTCCAGGTCACCGGAGTCCATGACCCGGTCGTCCACCTGCTGGTGCGCGGCGAAGGCACCCGCCTGACGCAGCATGGCGTCGACCAAGGTGGTCTTGCCGTGGTCGACGTGGGCGACGATCGCCACGTTGCGCAGGTCGGAGCGCACAGACATCAAGGGTTCTCTTTCCGTGGGGGGTGCGGCCCCGGGATCCCGGGGCCGCACCATCCTACCCGGAGGTGTCCGTCGTGCCGGGGCCGGAGCCCTCGGCCCCCGGGCCGGAGCCCTTCGGCCCCTGGCCCGACGTGCGACGACGCCACGCCTTCGGTCCGCGACCGCGCGCGGTCACGGGCGTCCCGGCACCCTCACGCTCCGCGTTGTCCACGACGGGGACCTGCCCGGTCATCTCGGACAGCTGCTCGTTGACGTGCACCGTCACGTGCTCCGTCACGTGCTCGGTGACCTCTTGCTTGAACTCGCGCTGCCGCAGCCGACGCTCGGCGCGCATGATGGCCCGATGCTCGGTCTCCAGGGCCTTCCACACGGAGACCATCATGGCGAGGAGCACCACCGAGAACGGTAGGGCCGTGAGGATCGAGGCGGTCTGCAAGGTGGCGAGCCCACCGGCGTACAGCAGGGCCGCCGCGACACCGCCCTCGAGGATCGCCCAGAACAGACGGCTCCACAGCGGCGGGTTCTGGTCGCCGCCGTTGGCCAGCATGTCCACGACGAACGAGCCCGAGTCGGACGAGGTCACGAAGAAGACCACGACGAGGATCATCGCGATGACGGCGAGCCAGGCACCCCCGCCGGGCAACGTGTCGAACAGCTGGAACATCGCCGTGTCCGAGTTCACGGTCCCGGTCTCCGGGTCCAGCATCGAACCCGGTTCCATCATCTCCTGCCGCAGGGCGGCGCCACCGAACACGCTGAACCAGACGGTCGTCACCAGCATCGGCACGAGGAGCGTGCCGAGGACGAACTCACGCACGGTCCGGCCGCGGGAGATGCGCGCGATGAACAGCCCCACGAAGGGCGCCCAGGAGATCCACCAGCCCCAGTAGAAGATGGTCCAGCTGGACTCCCAGGCGAGTCCGTCCTGCCCCTGGAACGCCAGGGTGTCGAAGGTCATCTGCATGACGTTCTGCAGGTAGAAGCCGAGGGACTGGACCCACTCGCGCATCACGAACAGCGAGGAGCCGAGGAGCAGCACGACGACGACCAGGGCGCCGGCGAGCATCATGTTGCCGTTGGACAGCCACTTGATGCCGCGCTCCAGGCCGGAGGCCACGGAGAGCGCCGCGGTCGCCGTGATGGCGACGATCAGACCCATCTGCAGGGCGACGGTGGACTCGGCGACGCCGAGGTACTCGAGGCCGGCCGAGAGCTGCAGCACGCCGAGACCGAGCGACGTGGCCACACCGAAGACGGTGCCGAAGATGGCCAGCACGTCGATGAGGTTGCCGAGCCAGCCGTTGACGCGCTTCTCCCCCAGCAGGGGCTCCAGGGCCCAGCGGATGGACACCGGGCGGCCCTTGCGATGGATGGCGTACGCCAGGGCCAGGCCGATGACGACGTAGATCGCCCAGGCGTGGAAGCCCCAGTGCAGGTAGGTCTGCCCCATCGCCTGACCGGCGAGGGAGGCGGAGTCACCGGTGACGCCCGGCTTGGGATCGGTGTAGTGCCACAGCGGCTCCGCCACGCCGAAGTAGACGAGGCCGATGCCCATACCGGTCGCGAAGAGCATCGCGAACCACACGGGGAGCTTGAAGTCGGGGGTCTCCTCGTCCTTGCCGAGCGTGATGTCACCGAAGCGGCTCAGCCCGACGTAGATCGCGAACACCACGAAGAGCGCCACGATGAGGACGTAGTACCAGCCGAAGCCGTTGATGACCATGGACTGGAGGTTCGACATGACCTCCGCCAACCAGTCGGTGGCGAAGATTCCCAGGAGGACGAAGACCAGGATCAGTCCACCTGCGGGATAGAAGACAGCGGGTGCGAGGGTCGATGGTCGGCGTGGCATAACTCTCAGACTGTCGGCATCAGGGAAGAACGGCAACCGCAGGACGCCGCGGACCCGGGGGGTCCGCGGCGTCCTGGGTCGCGCGGGTGCGGTGCGGCGCTGGTCAGCCGCCCGCGACGTTCCCGACGAGGTGAGCGCCGGGAATCGCGTCGAGGAGGTCGCGCGTGTACTGCTTGCGCGGGTTGTCGAAGACCTCGTCGGTCGTGGCCTGCTCGACCACCTTGCCGTTCTGCATGACCACCACGTCGTCGGCGATCTGCCGCACGACGGCGAGGTCGTGGGTGATGAACAGGTAGCTCAGACCGAGGTCCGACTGCAGGTCGTCGAGCAGGTCCAGGATCTGGGCCTGCACGAGCACGTCGAGGGCGGAGACCGCCTCGTCGAGCACGACCACCTCCGGCTTGAGCGCCAGGGCACGCGCGATCGCGATGCGCTGGCGCTGACCGCCGGAGAGCTCGTTCGGGAACCGGCGCATGGCCGACTGCGGCAGCGAGACCATGTCGAGCAGCTCGCGGACCCGCTTCTCCCGTCCCTTCTTGGACCCCACGCCGTGCAGCTTGAGGGGCTCCTCGATGGAGCGGAAGATCGAGAACATCGGGTCCAGGGACCCGTAGGGGTTCTGGAAGACCGGCTGGATCCGACGCCGGAACTCGAACGCCTGCTTCGGGTTGAGCGTGGACACGTCGGTGCCGTCGAACTCGACGGTGCCCGACGTCGGCTCCAGCAGCCCCAGCACCATGTTGGCCGCCGTGGACTTGCCCGAGCCCGACTCCCCGACCAGGGCGAGGGTCCGGCCGCGTCCCAGCGTGAACGAGACGTCGTCGACCGCGGTGAAGTCCGTCGATGACCCGGGGCGCGCCCCGCGGATCTGGAACACCTTGGTCAGGTCGGTGACCTTGACCGCCTCGTTCGAGGCCGGCGGCTTCTGCCCCAGGTGGTGGGCGTGCAGCTCCTCGGACTCCCGCCCCTGCACGTGCGCCGTCTGGATGCGGCGCGACGCCAGCGACGGCGCCGAGGCCACCAGTCGCTTGGTGTAGGGGTGCTGGGGGTCCGCGAGGATCTGCTGGGCCGGGCCCGACTCGACGATCTGCCCCTTGAACATCACCACGAGGTGCTCGGCCCGCTCGGCGGCGAGCCCGAGGTCGTGCGTGATGAACAGCAGGGCGGTGCCGAGGTCCCGGGTCATCTCGCCCAGGTGGTCGAGGATCTGACGCTGCACGGTCACGTCCAGGGCCGAGGTCGGCTCGTCCGCGATGAGCAGCTGCGGCCGGGAGGCCAGACCGATGCCGATGAGCGCGCGCTGGCGCATGCCGCCCGAGAACTCGTGCGGGTACTGGCGCGCCCGGCGCTCGGCGTCGGGCAGGCCGGCTTCGGCCAGCACGTCCGCGACGCGGGTGCGCAGCTCGGCCTTGGATCCCTTGAACCCGTTGGCCTTGAGCGCCTCGGTCACCTGGGTGCCGATGCGCCAGACCGGGTTGAGGTTCGACATCGGGTCCTGCGGGACCATGCCGATCGCGCGGCCGCGCAGCGCTTCCTTCTCGGCGCGGGACGCACCGACGAGCTCACGGCCGGCGAAGCGGATGGAACCGCCGGTGACCTTGCCGGTCCCGGGCAGCAGGTCGATGATCGCGGCCGCGGTGGTCGACTTGCCCGATCCGGACTCGCCGACGATGGCCACGTTCTGGCCGGGATAGACGGTGAGGTTCGCGCCGCGCACGGCGTGCACCTCACCGACCCCGGTGGTGAAGGAGATCTGCAGGTCGCTGATCTCCAGCAGGGGCGTGTTGGGGTCGACGACCGCGGGACCGTTCTCGGACTTCGCGTCGCCGTTGCTCACGGGGAACTGTGTCGTCATCGCTTCCGAGCCTTCGGGTCGAGGGCGTCGCGCACGACGTCGCCCATCATCATGAAGCCGAGCACCGTCACGGCCAGGCCGCCTGCCGGGTAGAGCAGGATCTCCGGGTCGGTCCGGATCGCACCCTGGGCGGCGTTGATGTCGCCACCCCAGGAGACCACGTCCGGCGGGAGACCGATGCCGAGGAAGCTCAGCGTCGCCTCGGCGACGATGAACTGGCCCAGGGCCACGGTCGCGTAGACGATGATCGGAGCGGCCGAGTTCGGCAGCACGTGCCGCAGCAGGATCTGGCCGCGCCCCATGCCCAGCGAGATCGCGGCGGTGACGAACTCGTTGTTCTTCACCGACAGCACGGTGCCGCGGGTGATGCGGGCGATCTGCGTCCAGCCGAAGATCGCCAGGACACCGGCGACCAGGAGGCTCGTGCGGTTGCTGGACACCGACATGATCACGATGGCACCGAGCACCAGCGGGATCGCGAAGAAGATGTCCGTGACGCGGCTGAGGATCGTGTCGAACCACTTGCCGTAGTAGCCGGCGATCGCACCGATCGTGGTGCCGAGGATCACGACCATCGACGTGGCGAGCACGCCGACGACGACCGAGGCGCGGGCGCCGTAGATCGTGCGCGAGTAGATGTCGCAGCCCTGCCGGTCGAAGCCGAACGGGTGGCCCGGCTGGGCGCCCTCCAGAGCCTTCGACAGGTCGCACACACGCGGGTTGATCGACGTGAACATCCCGGGGAACGCCGCCACCAGGACGACGACGACGATGACCGTCCCGGCGATCCAGAACAGCGGCCGTCGGCGCATCTGGTTCCACGCGTCGCGCCAGAGGCTGGTGGGTGTCTCGTCGGTCTTGACCGCGTCGACGGCGCCGAGGCCGCCCTCGTCGCTCGGTGCGGTGAAGTGCTCCTGCCCGGGGCGCGGGGCCGGGACCGCCGGCGCGCCGAGCGGTTCTTCGTAACGGTTCTCAGGCATAACGGATCCTCGGGTCGAGGGCGGCGTAGAGCAGGTCGACCAGGAGGTTCGCTCCGATGTAGACCAGCACCAGCACGGTGGTCAGCGACACGACGGTGATGCTCTCGCCACGGATGATCGCGTCGTAGAGCGTCCCGCCCACACCGTTGATGTTGAAGATGCCCTCGGTGATGATCGCACCGCTCATCAGAGCGCCGATGTCGGCACCGAGGAACGTCACGACGGGGATGAGGGAGTTGCGCAGCACGTGCCGGCCGGTGACCTGCGTGCGACGCAGACCGCGGGCGCGCGCCGTGCGCACGTAGTCGGCCGAGAGGTTCTCGGCCACCGACGTCCTCGTCAGTCGCAGCACGTACGCGAAGGACACGGCCGCCAGCACCATCGCCGGCATCAGCAGACTGATGAAGTCGGGATCTCGTCCTGCGGTGACGGGCAGCCAGCCGAGCTGGACGCCGACCACGATCTGCAGGACGAAACCGACGACGAACGTCGGGACCGCGATGAAGACGAGGCTGACGACCAGCGCCGTCGCGTCGAAGATGCCACCCTTGCGCATCCCGGCGACGAGCCCGAAGCCGATGCCGAAGACCGCCTCGATGACCAGAGCCATCAGAGCGAGCTGGATCGTGACGGGGAAGGCGTTGGCGATCACCTCGGTGATCTCGCGGCCGCGGAAGTCGACGCCGAAGTCCAGCGTCGCGACACCGCGGAGGAACAACAGATATTGAATGATGAAGGGCTGATCCAGGTTGTACTCGGCCCGGATCTGCTCCTGCACCGCCTCGGGAAGCCCGCGCTCACCACCGAGCGCGGCCACCGGGTCACCGGGCCGCAGGAACACCATGGCGTAGAGCAGCAGGGTGGCCCCGAGGAACACAGGGATCACCTGTAGGAGCCTGCGTCCGAGATACCAGAGCATGCGATTTGTCTCCTCGTGTGCCCAGGGGGTCCCCCCAGGCTACGGGTTTTCATCGTGCCGCGACCGAAGGAGGACGCGGACAGCGGTGGGGCGGGGGTGCCGATGGGCACCCCCGCCCCTCGCGACGAGTGGTCGACGCAGACCGTACCGGATCGGGTCGACTACTCGAAAACAGACGACGGACGAGGCACCCGAGGCGGGTGCCCCGTCCGTGTCAGCGGTGGATCACTCCTTGGTGATCTGGTACAGGATCGGGTCGCTGTCCCAGCCGAACTCGACGTTCTCGACGGTCTCGGCGTAGCCGCCGGTCGCGTTCTGGTACCAGAGCGGGATGCCCGGGACGTCCTGGAACAGGATCTCCTGGGCCTCCTTGTACAGCTCGACGGCGGTCTCCTGGTCCTCGGCGGCGGCCGCCTCGGCGAGCTTGGCGTCGAACTCCTCGTTCGAGTAGTTCATGTCGTTGGAGCCGGCCCCGGTGCCGTAGATCGGCCCCAGGAAGTTGCTCATCGACGGCCAGTCGGCCTGCCAGCCACCACGGAAGATGCCCTCGACGGACTCGTTGTCACGCGCGTCGAGGAACTCGTCGAACGTGGTGTACGGCGCGAACTCGCAACCGATCTCCAGGTCGGCGCGGATGGTGTTGCACGCCGCGTCGATCCAGTCCTGGTGGTCGGAGTCGGCGTTGGACGAGATCTGCAGCGTGTAGTCGCCGATCGGGTCCATGTCCTCGGCCTCGTCCCACATCTCCTTGGCGGCCTCGGGGTCGTAATCGAGGATCTCGGAGCCCGGGATGTCCTCGGAGTAGCCGTCGATGACCGGGGAGGTGAAGTCCTTGGCCGGGGTACGAGCGCCACCGTAGAGCTGCTCGGTGATGGTCTGGCGGTCGATCGCCATGGAGATGGCCTTGCGGCGCATGACGCCGGCCTCACCCTGGAACTCCTCGCGCCACTCGGGCACGTTGATGACCTGGATCACCGCGGCCGGCTGGTTGACGGCACGCTCCCCGAGGTCGTCCTCGAAGGTGGCGAAGGCCGACGACGGCACGTTCGGCAGCACGTCGAGGTTGCCGTCGAGCATGTCGTTGTACGCCGTGTCCTCCTCGACGTACGCGACCATCTCGAGCCCGCCGTTGGCCGGCTGGCGCGGACCCTCGTAGCCCTCGCGGGGCACGAGCGTGATGAGGCTGTCGTTCTCCCACGACTCGAGCTCGTAGGGGCCGTTGCCGATCGGGTCCTCACCGAAGCCCTCGGGGTCCTCGAAGAAGGCCTCCGGCATCGGGTTGAACGCCGAGTAGCCCACCCACAGCGGGAAGTCCGACGCGGGCTCCGACAGCTCGGCCGTGAAGGTCAGGTCGTCGACGACCTCGACGGCGATGTCGGAGGGCTCCTCGAAGCTGAAGCCCTCGAAGCCGTTGAAGAAGTACTGCTGGTTCTGGGCGTTGTCCAGGTTCGCGACGTACTTCCACGCGTCGACGAAGCTGCTCGCCGTGACGGGCGTGCCGTCCGAGAAGGTCCAGCCGTCCTGGATGGTGATCGTCCAGGTCTTGTTGTCCTCCGACTCGATGGACTCGGCGACCTCGTTCTCGATCGCGCCGTCCGCCGTGTAGTAGACGAGGCCGGAGTAGATGTTCTTGACGACCAGACCGCCGTAGACCTCGTTGGTCATACCCGGGGTCAGCGGGTTCTGCGGCTCACCGCTGCTGATCGAGACGATGCCGGCGCTCTCGCCGTCGCCCGATGCGGTCGAGTCGCCTTCCTCGGAGCTTCCGGAGCCGCCGCAGGCGGAGAGAAGCAGGGCCGAGGCCAGGGTGAAGGCCCCGATGCCTGCCAAACGTCCTCGAGGTGTCACGTGTCCTCCTGAGTTGGTGTGCACGCCACCGGAGGGATGCTCCGGCAGCGAGGGGGGCGGGAGCTGATCCGCTCCCGCAGCACAAGATGCGCCAAGGAGCCTAACCCCTGGATCGTGGCCCCGGTCACCATCTGCCGGAATTGATGGCGCGATCGTGACCTGATCGGAACGTGGCGTACATCTGGGAGCGTTCCCATGCACTCCGTGGCACCGGAATGTGACGCACCTCACAACGTGACGTCGGCCGCTCCGTCGTGCAGGTCCACGACCCGGTCGGCCCGCCGGACCAGCTCGGGGTCGTGCGTCGTGACCACCGCGGCGACGCCCTCGGCGTGCACGAGCTCCGCGAGGACGTCCATCACCCGGCGACCGGTCGCCGTGTCGAGCTGACCTGTGGGTTCGTCCGCCAGGAGCACCCGCGGCGCGGCCACCAGGGCGCGCGCGATACCGACCCGCTGCTGCTGCCCGCCGGAGAGTTCGTAGGGGCGTTGGTCGGCGTGCTCGGCCAGGCCGACCCGGTCCAGCGCCTCGGCCACCCGCTCGGCCCGTTCCGCGGCCGGGACCCGACGCAGTCGCAGGGGGACCTCGACGTTCTCCGCGGCCGAGAGCACCGGGAGCAGGCCGAACGACTGGAAGACGTAGCCGATCTCGTCCCGGCGCAGGGCGAGCACCGCGTCCTCGTCCATCGCGGTCAGCTCGCGGTCGTCGAGCCACACGCGGCCCGACGTCGGGCGGTCCAGGCCGCCGAGCACGTTGAGCAGCGTCGTCTTGCCCGAGCCCGACGGGCCCCGCACCACCAGGAGCTCGCCCGGCGCGACGGCGACGGAGACCCCGCGCAGCGCGTGCACCTCACCGGCCCCCCGGCCGAACGTGCGGCGGACGTCCTCGGTCCGCACCACCGGCGTCGTCATCACTGCCTCTCCCCCGTCGGGTCACGGTCCGGGCGGACCTGTACGTGGTCGTCACGGAGCCGCAGCCGGACCCGGTCGCGCAGCTCGAGCGTCTCGACCACGTCGTGCGGCAGCTGCAGGCGGCCGACGCGGTCCAGCACGGCGAACTCCTCGGCGACGTCCCGCTGCACGCCGTCCGCGTCCGTCGCGGTACGGCGCAGCACCTCCGTGGAGGTCCGGCCGTCACGGATCTGCACGGTGCGGGCCACGTGCTCCGACACCGCCGGGTCGTGGGTGACGATGAGGGTCGTGGTGCCCGTGGCCGCGTTCACGGCCCGGAGCGCCTCCAGCACGTCCGCGCTGGTGGCCTCGTCGAGCTCCCCCGTCGGCTCGTCGGCCAGCAGCACCCGGGGCCGGTTGGCCACGGCCACCGCGATCGCCACCCGCTGCTGCTGCCCGCCGGACATCTCCGCCGGGTACCGGTCGGCGACGTCGGCCACCTGCAGCAGGTCGAGGAGCTCGGCCGTGCGCTCGGCCCGCTCCGACCGGGAGCCGCCACCGAGGTCGAGCACGAGGCGGACGTTCTCGGCCGCGGTCAGGTACGGCAGCAGGTTGCGGGAGGTCTGCTGCCAGACGAAGCCGACCGTCCGGCGCTGGTAGGTGACCCGGTCACGACGCCCCATCGTCAGCAGGTCGGTGCCCGCCACGACGGCGGAGCCCCCGGTCGGCGTGTCCAGACCGGACAGGATGCCCAGCAGCGTGGACTTCCCGGACCCGGAGGCGCCGACCACGGCCACCAGGTCGCCGGCCTCGACCACCAGGTCCAGGCCCTGGAGGGCCTGCACCTCCACGCCGTCGGTGGCGAAGATGCGCACCAGACCGCGGCACAGGATCTCGCTCATCGTCCGTCCTCTCCCTCGTCAGTCCGTCGCCGTCCGCCACGCGTCGGTCCCGCGGCCCCGGCCGGTGATCCGCACCAGCGACGTCCCCGCGACCACGGCGACCAGCAGCCCGGTCGCCAGCGCGGCAGGACCCCACGGGTCGACGACGAGCGCCGGGGCGCCGTCACCCCCGGTCAGCGGGGTCAGGTCGACCACGGCGACCACCAGCGCCGGCACCGCGAGGCCGACCACGCCGCCGGCCAGCAGCGCGGCGCCGGCCCACGGGCCGACCTCCCAGGCCACGAGTCCCCGCTCGGCGCGCCGGGGCAGGCCGAGGGTGCGCAGCACCGCGAGCACCCGGCTGCGCGCGGGCGTGCCGAGCACGAGCATGAGCGCCACCGTGGCGACGCACAGCAGCACCGAGAGCACCACGGCGACGGTGAACGCCGCCGCCAGGCCGCCGGTGGCCGGTGCGGCGAGCAGCGCCTGCTCCCCCGCCCGGGGGTCGTCGACCACGGCGGTCGGCAGCAGGGCGGCGATCTCCGCCTCGACCCGGTCCCGGCCGGCGCGGTCCGTGCCGTCGGCCAGGCCGAGCAGCGCGAGTCGTGCGGTACCCGGCGTGATCCCGGCCAGCTCCGCGGCGAGCGCTGTGTCCACGAGCAGCGCACCCGACGACGGGGGCAGGCCCGGCAGCGCGTCGACGCGGTCGACCACGACGATCTCCACGCGGGCACCGCCGGGTCCGGACAGCACCTGCCCCTCGGTCGGTCCGCTCGCGGCGTTCCCGGCCGCGACGACGGGGAGCCGGCCGTCGTCGGGTGTCGAGAGCCGGTCCAGGCCGCTCGGGGCACCCGGGACGTCGCGCTGGACGCGTCCCAGGGCGTCGGTGTCCGTCGTCCAGACCGTCACCGGGGTGCCGCTGCCGACGCGACCCAGCGGGTAGCGGCCGGCGTCGGCCAGGGACGCCGCCGCGTCGACCTGTGCCACGGCCTCGAGCGCGGGCACGGTCTCGGCGTCGACGACGGGGCCCGCGACCCGCAGGTCTCCCCCGACCTCGCTCCAGGCCTCCTCGGTGATCGCCTGGCGCACGGTGCCGGACAGCACGAGCGACGACATCGCGACCCCGACGGCGAGCACGAGCGCGACCGCCGGCAACGGACCTCCGGCCGGGTCGCGCCGCACACGCGCCGCACCCAGGAACGGCACGATCCCCGGTCGTCGCGCCGCGACCCGCTCGGCGGCGCGCACCACGGGCGGCACGAGCCGCAGCGTGAGCAGGGCGACGGCGACGCCCACCAGCAGCGGCGCCACGGCCAGGAGGGGGTCGACGCCGGTGGTGCCGGCCCCCGCACCGGACGCGACGACGCCGCGGTCGACCGCCAGCCACGACGTCCCCGCGGCCGCCGCCACGACCGCGACCTCCACGCCGAGGCGGGCCCGCCGGCGCCGTGCCGGGACCGTCCCGAGATCCGCGCGGGCGGCGCGCAGCCCGGCGGCCGGGGTGACGGCGGCCAGGACGAGCGCCGGGGCGACCCCGCACGCGGCCGTCGCCGCCAGCTGACCGACCGTCACCTCACCGGGCACGACGAGGAGCCCCACGGCCAGCCCGACGGCGGCGGCGGGCAGCCCGACGACCGCACCCTCCAGCGCCACCACGGCACGGACCCCGGTCATGGAGGCACCCCGCGCCCGCAGCAGCGCGAGGGTCGGACGCCGCCGGTCGACCACCAGTCCGGCGGCCAGCACCAGGACGGCCACCAGGGCACCCAGCGGACCGACCGCGAGCACCGTGACGATCGCGTCGACCCCTGCCCGTTGCCCCAGGGTCGTCTCGAGCACGTCGAGCAGGCCGGACGCCGGTTCGAGCACCGCGGCGTCCCCCTCGACGACGGTCGTGGTCCGCGCCGTCAGCCCCCGCAGCTGGGACAGCAGTGCCGGTGCGCCCTGGGCCGAGACGTCGGTGGTGTCGACCGGGTACCAGATCCGCGTCGACGGGGCGTCCACCCAGGCACCCAGCGTCGCCGGGTCGGCGAACGCGCCCGCCGTGACGATCTTGCCGATGTTCGGGTCGAAGACGATCTCGGGAGTGGTCGTGCGCGGCACGTGGCTCCAGTAGTCGGCGTCGCCGTCCCGGGGCTCCCACAGGCCGACCACCCGCAGCGGCGGCAGGAGCGGCTCGCCGGTGGCGTGCACCGACCCGAGCGTCCAGTCGAGCTCGGCGGCGACGGCGGTCGAGACCGCCACCTCCATCGGGTCCGGCTCGAACTCGACGACACCGTCCGAACCGGGCAGCAGCTGCGCCGTGTCGGACGGCACGCGCGTCACCTGCGGCCACCGTCCGTCGACGACCTCCACGTGCTCCGGAGCGGACGGCCCGGCCTGCGGCACGACTCCCGGCTGCGCGACGTCGTTGCCGTCGACCCGCTCCACGACCGTGCGGTCCGCCGCCACGAGCAGGTCGGGGGCACCGAGGACGGCGGACAGCGGCGCGGGCTGGTCGGCCGCCACGTCCTGCAGCGCGGCCAGGTAGCCGTCCAGGTCCGGTGCCGGCGGCACCGGACCCGCGTCGTCGTCGCCAGTCTCCTCGCGGTGCACGCCGCCGTACGTCTCGTACCCCTCCCCGTACCCGGGGAAGGCCGGGGTCGTGGCGATGAGGTCGGCGGCGAGGGGGGACGACTGCGCCGTCACGTGGGCGAGCTGGTCGGCGTGCACGGCCGCCACCGCGCGCGGCACCGCCGAGAGCGTGCCGGCAGCCAGCACGGTGACCGCGACGAGGGCGGCGGTCGCACCGGCGGCGGTCCGCAGGTGACGACGCACCAGCAGGAGCAGGCTCATCGCACCTCCGTCCGGTAGGCGGTGTCCCGCGCCTGGGCGGCGACCCGTGACGAGACCGCACCCGCCACGAGGACGACCCCGAGCGCGGCCGTGGCGAGCAGCGGCGCGAGCACGGCGGGGCTGATGACGAGGTCGGGGACGACACCGCCGCGGACCACGGCGTGGGCGAGACCGGGCACGGTGACCGCCGCCACCGCGGCCCCGGCCAGGACCCCGGCGCCGAGCCCCACCGCGCCGAGGACGACGAGCTCGACGGCGCGCCCCCGCCCCTGCGACCGCGGACCGACGCCGAGGGCGCGCAGCACCACGACCTCGTGCCGGCGGGCGGCGGACGTCGCCGCGGCGACGACCGCGAGCCCCAGGACCGCGAGAGCCGTCGCACCGGCGGCGGCGAGGACCATGGCGAGCCGGACCGGGGAGCCGCCGTCGGACCCGATGACGTCGGCGGCGGTCCGCACCTCGGTCCCGTCCGCCCCACCGGCACCACCCAGGGCGCCCTCGACGGCCCGCGCCAGGTCCCCGACCGCGGCGGGGTCCTCCGGGCGGGCAGCGCCGACCCACGCCTCCGCGGGCCGGGGCAGCTGGCCGGTCGTGGCCAGCAGCACGGCGTCCAGACGGCCCAGGTCGACCCAGGCCGCCTCCGCCGTCGGCCGGCCGGGCACGACGTCCGTGGTCCCCGCGACCTGCAGGACGACCTCGGTCCCGGTCAGCGTGATCTCCAGCTCCTCACCGACGGCGGCGTCCCACCGCTGCGCCGCGGCGCGGGTGAGCACGGCGGGCACGACCGGGCGGTCGGTGGCCCCGGCGGCGGCCGTCCCGTCGTGGGCCACCAGGCGCAGCCACGTCCCGTCCCGCTCCTCCAGGGTCAGCTCCGCACCCAGGACGTCCCCGTCCGTGGCGGCCGGTGCCGTCCCCGCGTGGGACCAGGCCGTGCCGGCGAGATCGAGCGGGGTGCTGCCCTCGGCGGTCCGGGCGTCGACGCCACGCACCGCGACCGTGGCCTGCGTCGGCACCAGGACCCCGTCGACGTCCCACTCCACGGCGGCCAGCCGCAGGTCGTCGGCAGCGGCGAGACCCTCGGGCAACGGCACGTCGAGCCGTGCGTCGACCGGCTCCTCCCCGAGCTCGAGGCGACCGGCGTCGAGCATCGTCAGGCTGCCGGTCGCGTCGGCGACCCACAGCGTCACGGCCACGTCCAGGGTCGGGTCCACACGACCCCGGTAGAGGGGAGCCAGCAGCGACATGTCGGCGATCGCGACCCCCGCCGCGTCGACCTCCAGCGCGGTCACACCCTCCGGCAGCGACGGCGCGCCGGCGAAGGGGTCCGGACCGCGCAGGGGGGCGGTCGCGTCGGCCGCGGACGCCGGGCGGACGACCCCGTGGCCGGCCCCGACCGGGGTCGCGAGCAGCCCGAGCGGATCTCCCTGGACGGTCGCGTCCTCGGCCAGCACGGGCATCGCTCCCGCCGCCCCCTCCGTCCGGGCGAGCGGCTCGGTCCGCGCCGGGGGCCGGCCCGGCGCGAGCCGTGCCCCCGGCGCGACGACGGCTCGGACGTCGGTGCCGAGCCGTTGCGCGGCCAGGTCGGCGCGGGCCTGCGGAGCCGTGCCGGCATAGGCGGCGGCCAGGACGGACGCTCCCCCGGCGAGCACCAGCAGCACCACCGGGACCGCGGCGACCCCCAGAGCACGGGACACCTGCCGCGAGGCCAGCACCGCGGTGGCCCCGTCGCGCCGCGCGGCCAGTCGGGCCGCGGCCCGCGCGGCCGGGCCGAGGAGAGCCAGCGTGACCAGTCCGAGCGCGGACAGGGCCACGGCCGGTCCGGCGGCGGCGAGGGGGTCCCAGGTCGTGCCGCCGTCGGCCACCACGAGCGGCGACCCCAGGTCGACCAGCCGCCACGTGCTCGCGGCAGCGAGCAGCCCGACGCCGACGACCGTGCCTGCCGTCGCGGCGCGCCGCAGCCGCCCCGAGCGGTCGGCGACCCGGCGGCCCGCGACCGCTCGGGCCCGGGTGCCGGTCACCACGGTGAGCACCGTGGTCCCGGCGAACGCGGTGAGCACGCCGCCGGCCACCAGCACCGTCGACGCCGGCGGGGGCGACCCGGTCGCGGCCAGCGCGGCCGCGGCCGCCGCGGTCCCGAGCGTGGCGGCCCCCAGGCAGACGACGAGTGCCTCGAGGCCGGCGGCGGCGGTGATCTGCCAGACGTCGGCGCCGCGCGCGACGAGGATCTCGGTCTCCCGCTCCCGCGCCTGGGCGAGCAGGCGTGCGACCTGCACCAGTGCGACCAGGGCGACGAGGACCAGCAGCGCGACCGGCACCGTGAGCACCGCCCGGGCGGCGGCCTGGGCCTCCTGCTCGGCGGCCGCGCGCTGCGCCAGGTCCCCCTCGACGGTGAGGCCGCGGACGGCCACGGCGTCGGCGGCACGCAGCGTACTGTGGAGAGTGCTACCGCCCGCGGCGAACCCGGCCAGGTCCGCGGGCAGGACCTCGCCGACGACGGGGACGAGGGTCCACTCGACGAACGGGGTGTCGTCACCGTCGGGGCGTTCGGCGCGGTCGATGCGCAGCGGCGCGTCGCCGAACAGGTCGGCGACCGTGGAGCGCACCCGGGCGTCCTGGGCCGCCGGGTCCTCGGCGAGTCGGGTCGTCACCTGCAGCGACGCCGTCGAGCCGCCGCCGAGGGCCGCCCGGGCGGCGTCCGTCGTCGTGGCGGCGACCGCTCCCGCGGTCACCCCGCTCGTGGCCGCGATCGCGGCCACGAGCAGCGTGACGAGGGCGAGGAGGCCGCAGTGCGCGACGGCACGCCGCCACGCGGTGCGCACCATGGGAGTGGTCAGGCCTGGTCGCGCAGCCGGATCTCGGCGACCTCGTCGCCGAACTCGGCCAGCAGCCGGTGCCTGTCCTCCCGGCGCTGCCGCTGCTCGTCCGGGTCCGGCACCGGGGCCGCGGCGAGCAGCCGCTTGGTGTACTCCTCGCGCGGTGAGCGCAGCACCTCGTCCCGGGTGCCCTTCTCCACGATGCGCCCCTCCTGCATCACGACCACCTGGTGGGCCAGGAGGTCGATGACGGCCAGGTCGTGGCTGACGAAGAGGCAGGCGAACCCGAACTCGCGCTGCAGCGAGAGGAACATCTCCAGCACCGACGCCTGCACCGACACGTCCAGCGCCGACGTCGGCTCGTCCGCGACCATCAGCTCGGGCTCGAGCGTGAGGGCCCGGGCGATGGAGACGCGCTGACGCTGCCCGCCGGAGAGCTCGTGCGGGTACCGGTTGTAGTACGACCGCGGCAGCTCGACGGCGTCGAGCAGCTCCATGACGCGCTTCTCGCGGGACGCCGGGTCGCCGACCTTGTGCACCGCGAGGGGCTCGTTGATCGCCTCGCCCACGGGGAACCGCGGGTTGATCGAGGCGGCCGGGTCCTGGAACACCACACCGATGCGCCGGCGCAGGTCCTTGAGCTGCTTCTTGCGCAGGGCGCCGAAGTCCTCCCCGAGGATGCGCACCGAGCCCGAGCGCGCCGGGATGAGTCCGAGCGCGCACTTGGCGATCGTGGACTTGCCCGACCCGGACTCGCCGACCAGGCCGACGATCTCGCCCGCACCGACGGTGAAGGAGACGTCGTCGACGGCACGGAACGGCGGCTTGCCGAGCCGGTGGTACTCGATGACGAGCTGGTCCAGCTCCAGGGCGGGAGTGGACGTCTCGGCGTCCTCGGCCTCCGCGGACCGGGACAGCGCCTCGTCGTCCTGCCCCTTGCCCTCTCCGAGGTGCGGCACGGCCTTGAGCAGCCGCTTGGTGTAGTCGTGCTGCGGGTCGGTCAGCACCTGGTGGGCGCTGCCGGTCTCGACGAGGTCGCCCTTGTACATCACCGCGACACGGTCGGCCATGTCGGCGACCACGCCCATGTTGTGGGTGATGAGCAGGATGCCGGTGTCGAGCTTGTCCTTCAGCGACCGCAGCAGGTCGAGGATGTCGGCCTGCACGGTGACGTCGAGCGCCGTGGTCGGCTCGTCGGCGATGATCACCTTCGGGTCGCAGGAGATCGCCATCGCGATGACGACACGCTGCCGCTGCCCGCCCGAGAGCTCGTGCGGGTACTGCTTGAGCCGGCGCTCCGGTTCCGGGATGCCGACCATCTCGAGCAGCTCGGCCGCCCGAGCCATCGCCTGCTTGCCGAAGGCGATGCCGTGCAGCTGCAGCGCCTCGGTGAGCTGGTCACCGATCGTCAGCACAGGGTTCAGCGCCGTCATCGGCTCCTGGAACACCATGGCGATGTCGTTGCCGCGCATCTTGCGCAGACCCGCCTGGTCCAGGTCGCCGACGACCTGGTCGCCGACCTGGACACGGCCGGAGACCCGGGCGTTGCCCGGCAGCAGCCCGAGCGCCGTCGTCGACGTCACGGACTTGCCGGACCCGGACTCGCCGACGAGCGCCACGACCTCGCCGGGGTGCACCTCCAGGGAGATGCCCTTGACGGCGTGGACGTCGCCGAACTCGGTGCCGAAGGTGACCTCGAGGTCGGTGAAGGACAGCACCGCTTCGCCGGGGATGGTGGCGTCCGGTGCGGAGGAGAGGTCGAGGGTGGTCATCAGGCCTTGGTCCTGTTCTGGCGGGGGTCGAACGCGTCGCGCAGACCGTCGCCGATGAAGTTCACGCTCAGGGCGATGGCGAGGATCATCAGTCCCGGCCACCAGAAGAGCCACGGACGCGTCGTGAACGCCGTCTGGTACTCCGAGATGAGGAGACCCAGGGAGGTGTCCGGTGCCTGCACGCCGTACCCGAGGAAGCTGAGCGCCGTCTCGAGCAGGATCGCCGCGGAGATCGTCAGCGTCGCCGAGACGATGATCGTCCCGATGGCGTTCGGCAGGATGTGCTTGAAGATCGTCCGGCTGCTGCTCGTGCCGACGGCGTAGGCCGCCACCACGAACTCGCGCTCGCGCAGGGAGAGCACCTCGCCGCGCACGAGCCGGGCGAGCCCGGTCCAGGTGACGACGCCGAGCATGAGCGTCAGGCCCCAGATGCCCCAGGAGCTGGCCATCTTGCCCAGCACGGCGGCGAGCACCAGCAGCGGGATGACGAGCAGCAGGTCGGTCATGCGCATGAGCACCGACTCGATCCACCCGCGGAAGTACCCGGCCAGGGCGCCGATGATCGTGCCCAGGACGGTCGAGATGATCCCGACGCCGAAGGCGATGATCAGCGACTTCTGCGTGCCCAGCATGACGAGGGCGAAGTAGTCCTTGCCGCCCGTGTCCTGGCCGAACGGGTGCGTCCACGTCGGGGAGCCGTCGCCGATCTTCGGGTACTGCAGCTCGGGCACCTTGTCCCACCAGCCCGGCAGGGGGCCGATGCCGATGGACGTGAACGCGACGAGGATCACGAGCGCCATGACCACCATCGAGATGATGGCGCCCTTGTGGCGGAAGAACCGCATCCGCACGAGCTGGCCCTGGCTGTAGGACTTCTCCTCGGCCGGCGGATTCTGGAGATCAGTCATGGTGCGCTCCGCGGGTGTGGTGCGTACGGGGTCCGGTCATGGGTCTCACCGCCGGATCCGTGGGTCGAGGTAGGCGTAGGCGATGTCGGCGAGCATGTTCATCAGCACCGCCGCGGTGCCCGTCACCAGGAAGAACGCCATCACCGGGTCGGGGTCGACCCGGTCCAGCCCCTCCTGGAACATGGCACCCATGCCCCGCCAGCCGAAGACGCGCTCGGTGATGATCGCCCCGCCGATGAGGCCCGCGAAGTCGAAGGCCACGATCGTCGTGATGGGGATCAGCGCGTTGCGGAAGGCGTGCTTGGTGATGACCGCCCGCTCGGACAGCCCCTTGGAGCGCGCCGTGCGCACGTAGTCCTGGTTCATCACCTCGAGCATCGAGGACCGCGTGTAGCGCGAGTACGAGGCGACCGAGACCAGGGTCAGCACGATCGTGGGCAGGATGAGCTGCAGCCCCGAGTCGAGCACCGACTCCCAGAAGTCGCCGGTGAAGTTCGGCGTCTGCGAGCCGATCGTCGAGATCGGCCGCGACTTGAGCTGCAGGAACCCGGCCCAGTGCGCCACGAGGATGTCGAACACGATCACGCCGGACGTGATGATCCCGGTGACCGCGGAGATGAACATCGCCTGCTTGCGGGCGTACCCGCCCCAGGCGGCGCCGATCCCGATCGAGACGACGATCGCCAGCACGAACAGGCCGACGAGCTGCAGCCATGTCGGGTCGAGCAGCACCCCGCTGAAGAGCAGGTAGCTCAGCGTCCCGACGACGGCGGTCGTCAGCGCCGCGTACAGCACCCGGCGGTTGCCCAGCCCGGCGACGAGCGCCGTGACCAGGACGGCGGCGCCCAGCGAGGTCAGCAGCACCATGCCGAGACCGAAGAACGGGTCGCGGTACCAGTTCAGGACGTTGAGCACGTAGAGCAGCACGGCGACGAAGGTGAACGTGGCCGCGCCGGTGTAGAGGCGGCGGCGCCAGGGGCCGCCGAGCACCGCGGGGATGACCACCGCGGCCACCAGGGCGAAGCCGAGGATCATCGGTGGTTCCATGTCGCCGCTGGCGATCCAGTCGTTGAAGCGGATCGCGCCGTACTCCTTGAGGAGCACCGCCGCCCAGAACACGGGCAGCGAGAAGAAGAGGAAGGCGAGGAAGGTGACGCTGTAGTCGAAGCCGGCGTACTGCCGGATCGCCGAGACGATGCCCGCGGCGATGCCGACGACGATCGCCAGCAGCGTGGCGAGCGTGACGAGCCGCAGCGTCGAGCCGGCGGCCTGTGCGGTGATGTCGAGGACGTTGGCGCCGTTGACTGTCGTCCCCAGGTCGCAGCTGCCGGTGAAGCAGCCGCCCACGCCGGACAGCCACTCCAGGTACCGCTCGTACCAGGGCTGGTCGAGCCCCATCTGCTCGATGCGCAGGGCCATGAGGCTCTCGCGGTTCTCGGCGTTGGACTCGCGCAGATCTTTCAGGGGGTCGCCCGCGTTGATCGTCAGCACGAAGATGAGCAGCGAGGCCGCCCACAGCACGAGGAACGAGATCCCCAGGCGTCGAAGGATGAACTTGAGCACGTTGTGCCCCTTTACGGTCAAGGCAGGCGTGTGGGGGCAGGGAGGTCTTCCCTGCCCCCACACGTTGCCTGTCAGGCGGTCAGGACGTCAGGACGTCAGGAGGCGCGAGACCACTGCTCGGCGTTCCAGACGATCCCGTCCTGGGCCGCGGTGAAGCGGACGTTCTCCAGGTCGGCCGAGTGCGCGACGACACCCGGGTGAGCGAACAGCGGGATGCCGTACAGGGTGTCCCACAGCTCCTTCTCGATCACCTTGGTCTGCTCCAGGTGGACCGACTCGTCGACCGTCGAGGCCAGGGTCTCCCAGGCCTCGTCGACCGTCTCGTTCGAGTACCCGCCGAAGTTCTGCGGGCGGCCCGAGGCGTAGATGTTCTGGCCGGAGGCGATCTGGCCGGAACCGGCCCAGGCGAACAGGGCGATCTCCCAGTCACCGGTCTCCAGCGCACCACCGGCGGCGAAGAACTCCGGGTCACCGGCGTCCACGATGTCGAAGCCCACCTGGTCGCAGGACGACTTGATGGCGGCGACCTCGTCGGAACGACGCGGGTTCGGCGCGGAGTAACCGATGCGGATCTCGGTGCCCTCCTCGAGACCGGCCTCCTCGAACTTCTCGGTGGCCATCTCCAGGTCGACCTCGTCGTAGCGGCCGTCGTAGGACTCGGCCGTGACCTCGTCGTACTTCTCGGTCTGGTACGGGAAGACCTCGCGGGCGTTCATGACGACGGCGTTCTCGTCGACCGGCGCGATCAGGTCGTCGACGATCTTCTGACGCGGGACGCAGTAGGCGAAGGCCTCGCGGGCGGCCAGGTTGTCGGTGAAGACCGAGCTGTCACCGAAGTTGTAGTCCAGGTGCTCCCAGATCAGGGTCTGACCGGTGAGGACCTCGACGGACGAGCCGATCTGCTCGAGCTGCGGGATCGTGTCGACGGTGGCCTGCGGTTCGATGACGTCGAGGTCACCGTTCTGCAGCGCCTGCACGTGGGTGTCCGCGGCCGCGAAGCGGAACGTGAGCTCCTTCGTCGCGGGCGGGGTGCCCCAGTAGTTCTCGTTGGCCGTCAGGGTGATGGACTGACCGGCGATCCAGCCGTCCTCCTTGAGCATGTACGGACCGGAGACCGGGACCATCGCCGGGTCGGGCAGCTCGCCCGGGGTCGAGGACAGCCAGCCGGTGTTCCAGAACTCGGCGGCCGGCTCGAGCACCGACATGTCGAGCTCCTCGATGGCGGTGACGAGCTCCTCGACGGAGACGCCGGCCTCCTCGGCCACGATGTGGGCCGGGAAGGCGCTCGAGACGTTGAGCTGCCAGTCGGCGTAGACGCGCTCGTAGTCGTACTGGAACGACTTGGCGTCCGCCGAGTCCGCCTGGGGGCCCTCGGGGACGTAGTCGCCCAGGGTCAGGCCGGAGACGTGGTTGAACAGCGGCTCCTCCGAGGCGTCCTCGGTGACCGCGCCGTCGGCGGTGATCGCCTGGGTGGCCCAGTCGAGCAGGTAGTCGGCGTAGGTGATCGGGGTGCCGTCGGACCACACGGCGTCGTCCGCGAGGGTGTACTCCACCTGCAGCGGGTCCTCGGAGATGGCCTCGAACGTGCCGTACTCCTCGTCCTGGCAGATGGTGCCGTCGACGCCGAAGTACATGAAGCCGCCCATCATGCGGTCATTCACGACGGAGTTGTACGTCGAGTAGGTGTCCGGCAGCAGGCCGTTGTAGCCCGCCCACTGGACCTCGCCGGCGGAGTACTGGATCTCGCCGTCCGCGGACTCGGTGACACCGGTGTCGACCTTGCAGGGGTCGCTGATCTCTTCGGTGTCGGCGGACTCCTCCGCCATCGACTCCTCGGTCTCCGGCTGGTCGTCCGCTGCCGGGCTGGAGCAGGCCGACAGCAGGAGTGCGCCGGTGGCGACGGCCGCGACGGCCGCGCTTGCACGCCTGATCTTCACTGGGTTCCTCCTCATGGGAAGGGCCCCCCGCCAGGCGTGACCGACCGCTCGGGCTACGAGTGGCCAACCTCACCGCCGGAGGGTCCGTGGTGTTCGCCACACCGTACCCAGCCGCCGGAAGGTGGAAATACCACTTCTCGGAATTCGCGGTGATCGTTATGGATCTGAGACTGCCAAGAATCACGGGCGACGAACGCGGCGGTTGCGCCGAAACCGCGAAGAAACACCGTTCAGATTCCATCACATATTCGTCCTATTTCCATGTTATGGAATGGCGATGATGGAGGGAATTGCGCCTGTCGAGCCGCTTTGACAGCGACGCCCTTCCGTGACCATACGGCCGATCCGCCGTCCTCGCCGGACGAGTCCCGCTGACCGGACACCGGCGTCCGGTGCGGGCCGAGGGTGCCCGCCCCGAGGCGGGCGAGGTCAGGCCCGCAGCCCGGCCACGAGGTGGCGCAGGCCGTAGTCGAAGGCCTGGTCGATGTCCCCGCCCATCCGGAACGCTCCGGCGAGCTCCATCTGCAGGAACCCCGTGGCCCACGCGGTGAACAACCGGGCCGCGTCGAGCGCGTGATCCTCACCGACGACGAGGGCGCACGCGTCCACGACGGGCCCCGCTGCGCGCCGCAGGACCTCCTGCGGGGCCGAGACGGCGAAGATCAGCCGGAACGCCTCGGGCCGTTCATGGGCGAAGGCGCGGTAGGCGACGGCGAGAGCCTCGAGCTCGGGTGCCGCTGCCTCGAGGCACCGGCCGAGCTCCTCGACGGACGCCCGGCTCACGGCGGCGACCAACGCCTCCCGGTCGTGGAACCGCTTGTAGAGCGACGGTGCGCGGACACCGACACGCGTGGCCACGGCCTGCATCGTGAGGCCCGCCGGCCCGGCGGACTCGAGGACCTCCTGCGCGGCGGCGACGACCTGTTCGTTCGTCGTGCGTCGGGGTGTCGGCACGTCCGCCTCCTTGGCTATTGACGTTAGCCATGATGGCTACGTACCGTAGCCTTGTCAATCGAGAGAGGTCCGCCATGAAGATCGCACCGCACCTGCACCGCCTGGGCAACGACATCGTCGCCTCCTACCTCGTCGACCTGCCGGAGGGGATCACGCTCGTGGACGCCGGGCTGCCCGGCCACTGGCGCGACCTGCACCGCGAGCTGGACGCGATCGGCCGCCCGCTCTCCGACGTCCGCGGCGTCGTGCTCACGCACGGCGACTCCGACCACATCGGCTTCGCCGAACGTCTGCGCCGCGAGGCCGGGGTCCCGGTCCTGGTCCACGAGGCCGATGCACACCGGGTGCGCACCGGGGAGAAGCCGAAGGTCTCGATGGGTCCCGCACGGTTCGGCCCGATGGTCGGCTTCCTGGCCTACAGCCTGTCCAAGAACGGGCTGCGGACCCGGTACGTGCAGGACGTCGTGACGGTCACCGACGGCGAGACGCTCGACCTGCCGGGCCGCCCGGTCGTCGTCGGGCTGCCCGGGCACTCCCCCGGCAGCATCGCGGTGCACGTGCCGGCCGTGGACGCCGTGTTCGTCGGCGACGCACTCACCACCCGCCACGTGCTCACCGGGCGCGAGGGCGCCCAGCCCGCCCCCTTCACGGACGACCCGGCAGCGGCCCTGGCCTCCCTGGAACGACTGGCGGGGATCGAGGCGTCCTGGGTCCTGCCCGGGCACGGCACTCCGTGGCACGGGTCCCCGGGCGACATCGCCGCCGCGGTGCGGGCCGCCTGAGGCACTCTCCGGCCCGGAACGCTGCTGATATCGTCATTCCATCAATCCATGGAATGACGAAACGAAGGTTTGTCGGTGAGCACCCGTACCCCGCCCTGGTCGACCCCACGACCCGTCCGCCTCGGGCTGCGCGAGAACGCGCCCCAGTTCGTCCTGCTCGTCGCCGTCAACGCCCTGGTCGGCGGGATGCTCGGCCAGGAGCGCACCGTGCTGCCGCTACTCGGAGAGCAGGAGTTCGGACTGCGCGCCTACACGGCGGGCCTGACCTTCATCGCGGTCTTCGGCCTCGCCAAGGCCGCCGTCAACTACGTCGCGGGGACCTGGGCCGACCGCTGGGGCCGCCGACCGGTGCTGATCGCGGGGTGGCTCGTCGCCCTGCCTGTCCCCCTGCTGCTCATCTGGGCCCCGACCTGGGGCTGGGTGATCGCCGCCAACGTCCTGCTGGGCGTCAGCCAGGGCCTGACGTGGTCCACCACCGTCGTGATGAAGATCGACCTCGTGGGACCCGCCCGCCGGGGGCTGGCCATGGGCTTCAACGAGGCGGCCGGGTACGCCGCCGTCGGCGTCACCGCGCTGGCCACCGGCTACCTCGCCGAGGCCTACGGGCTGCGCCCGGCACCCTTCCTGCTCGGCATCGCGTTCGCGGCCGTCGGTCTCGGCCTGTCCACGCTCCTGGTGCGCGAGACCCGGGGGCACGCCCGGCTCGAGGCGACCCGGCACGTACCCCGATCCGACGGCCGCCACGACCACCTGCACGCGGACCTCACGGACCGGCAGGTCTTCACCCAGACCAGCTTCCGCGAGCGCGCGCTGTCCTCGGCCAGCCAGGCCGGTCTGGTCAACAACCTCAACGACGGCCTCGCCTGGGGCCTGTTCCCGATCCTCTTCGCGGGCGCCGGCCTGTCCGTCGGACGGATCGGCGTGCTCGCCGCGCTCTACCCGGCCGTCTGGGGCGTCGGGCAGCTGGTCACCGGCGCCCTCTCCGACCGGTGGGGACGCAAACGTCTCATCGTGGCGGGCATGGTGCTCCAGGCGCTCGCCCTCGGACTCGTCGCCCTCGCCGACGACTTCTCGGCCTGGGCCGTGGCCGCCGTCCTGCTCGGCGCCGGCACGGCCATGGTCTACCCCACCCTGCTGGCCGCCGTCGGCGACGTCGCCCACCCGGCCTGGCGCGCCCGCGCCGTCGGCGTCTACCGGCTCTGGCGTGACGGCGGCTTCGTCGCCGGGGCGCTGCTGGCCGGCGCCGTGGCCGACCTCCTCGGCGTCCGGGCCGCCGTCTGGACGGTCGCCGCGCTGACCGCGGCGTCCGGCCTCGTCGTCGCGGTACGGATGTACGAGACCCTTCAGCGCACCGGGGCGCCGGACCCGGCGCCCCCGGGTACCCCGGAGGAGCACCATGGGTGAGCGCCGGGCCAAGGACGCCCTCTTCGCGGAGTTCGCCGCCGTCGGCAAGGTCCTGGGCAGCCCGCGACGACTGGAGCTGCTCGACCTCCTGGCGCAGGGGCCCCGCAGCGTCGAGGAGCTCGCCGCCACCGCCGAGCTCGGCACGAGCACCTGCTCGGCGCACCTGCAGCAATTGCGCGAGACCGGGCTGGTCACCACCCGCCGCGTCGGCAAGCGGATCTACTACGCGCTGGCCGGTGACGACGTCGCCGCGCTGTGGGCGACCCTGCGCCAGGTGGCCCAGCACCGCCGGCCGCACACCGACGTCGCGCGCCGCGCCTACCTGGGACCGGAGGACACCGAGGCCGTCGGCACCGCCGAGCTGCGGCGTCGCCTCGAGGAGACGGACACGGTGCTGCTCGACGTCCGCCCCCGGGCGGAGTTCGACGCGGCGCACCTGCCGGGCGCCCGCAACATCCCGGTCGAGGAGCTGGCCGGGCGGCTCGCCGAGCTGCCCCGGGACGCGGAGATCGTCGCCTGCTGCCGCGGCCGCTACTGCGTCCTGGCCCACGACGCCGCCCGGCTGCTCGTGGAGCAGGGGTTCGAGGCCCGCCGGGCCGTCGACGGGGCGCTCGAGTGGCGGCTGGCCGGACTCCTGGTGGGGACGTAGCCTCCGACGATGGCATCGCACGCACCCCGCCGCGTCCTGATCACCGACGCCGAGGAGTTCCTCGGGCCGGCCGCCGTCGAGCGGTTCACCGCCGAGGGCGAGGACGTCACCGCGCTGAGCGATCCCCTGCGTTCGCGCGCCGACCTCGAGGCGGTCGTCGCCGCGGAGGGTCCCTTCGACGTCGTGGTCGCGAACCTCGAGGCCCCGATCACCGTCGCGCCCGTGACCGCGTACGACGACGCGGTCGTCGACGAGCTGCACGCCCGCCTCGTGCGGCCGCTGTACTGGATCTTCGCGACCTGCCTGCCCCCGATGCTCGAGGCCGGGCGCGGCTGGGTCGTCGTGCCGACGTCGGCCACCGCCCTGCGCACCGCGTCGAACCCGATCGCGGGGTACGAGGCCGCGCGGGCCGCCCAGGCCGCTCTCGTGCGGAGCGTGGCGTGGGAGGTGTCCGGTCGCGGTGTGCGGGTCAACGGCATCGCTCCGAACTTCATCGAGAACCCCTCCTACTTCCCGCCCGAGACGGTGGCCGACCCGGAGTTCCAGGAGGCCGTGCGCCGCGAGGTGCCCGCGCAGCGCCTCGGCGGTGCCGACGAGGCGGCCGCGGCGCTGTGGTGGCTGGCCTCGCCGGAGTCGTCGTACGTCATGGGATCGGTGATCGCCACCGACGGCGGGTGGAGCCTCGGCTGACCCCCGCGCGGGGGCGCCCACGCCACGGGCGGGTGCCGACGCCGGTGCCTATCCTGACCACATGTCGGCAGCCACGGCGATCGACCTCGACGCGGAGGTCGAGGCGATCCGGCACCGCCGGGCGGCGGTCGGGATCGCCCTCGGCCTGGTCGAGGACGGCGTCACGACGCAGCTCGCGACGAGCGGCCTCGCCGACCTGGCCACCGACTCCCCGGTCTCGGCGGACACCGCCTTCCGCGTCGCGTCAATCACCAAGACCTTCACGGGCGTCGCCGTCATGCAGCTCGTGGAACGGGGCCTCGTCGACCTCGACGCCCCGGCGAACGACTACCTGCGCAGCTTCCGCCTCGAACCGCCGACGCCGGACTCCCCGCCCCTGACGGTGCGGCAGCTGCTGACCCACACCGCCGGGCTCCCCGAGTCGCTGTCGCTGCGTCACGCCGTCCGCCCCGACTTCGGGGAGAGCACACCGGCCGACGTCCCCGCGCCGTCACTGGGCGACTACTACGGCGGTGTCCTGCACGGCGTGGCCGAGCCCGGGACGCGGTTCTGCTACACCAATCACGGTCCCGCCACCCTCGGTCAGATCGTCGAGGACGTCACCGACGCCCCGCTGGCCGACCACCTCGCGGAGCACGTCTTCGCGCCGTGGGGCATGACCAGCACGGACCTGGACCAGTCCCGGCCCGGGGACCCGCGGCGGGCCACCGGCTACCGCCTGACGGCGCGCGGGCCACGCCCGGTGCCCGTGACGAACATGGCCACCATCGGCGCGGCGGCCGCCTGGTCGACGCCGGTCGACATGCTGCGGTACGCCGAGGCACTGGTCGGCGGCGGGGCGAACGCGCACGGCCGCGCGCTGGCACACGCGACCGTCGCGGACATGGTCGCTCCGCACTACCAGCCGGACCCACGGATCCCCGGGATGGGCCTCGCGTTCTTCCGCGGGCGCCTGGGCGAGCACTCGACCGCCGAGCACCAGGGGATCATCCCCGGTTTCGACTCCGTCCTGGTCCTCGCCCCCGACGCGAGGACCGCCGTCTTCCTCGTGGTGACCGGGGCACGGCTGGGCATGTTCTGGGTCCCCGACGAGGCCGGCACGCTCCTGCGGAAGGTTCTGGGCGTGCCACCCGCCGCGGTGCGGACCCATGTCGCCCAGCGCCCCGAGGTCTGGGACCAGGTCTGCGGCACGTACACGCTCCCGGGCGCGCTCGGCGACCTGCGGCTGCGCTCCGTCGTCGGGGCCGGGATCCAGGTGCTCGTCCGCCGGGGCCGGCTCGTGCTGCGGTGCCTGCACCCGGTTCCGTTCCTCTACCGCGGGGTCGAGCTGACGCCCGACGACCCGGCGGACCCCTTCACGTTCCGCCTCGACCTGTCCCCCGCCGGGCTCTCCCCCATCCGGGTGGTGTTCGGCCCCGATCCCGGGTCGGGCCGGATGGCGATGCACCTGGAGGTCATGCCGTTGACGGCGTACCGGCGGGGACGCGACCAGCGATGAGGTCGCACGACAACCCCGAGCAGCGCGGATACAGCATCCAGCGGTTCCCGCCCGTGCGCCGGGCATACGTCGACGTGCTGCAGGCAGGGCACCGGCAGCACACCATCCACGGGCTCGTGGAGGTCGACGTCGACCGCGCCCTGGACATCATCCACCGGTCCCCGGACGTCTCGGTCACGGGCTGGATCATCGCCTGCGTGGCCACTGCCGTCGGCGAGGACCCGGGGCTCCAGGCCCACCGGTGGGGTTCACGGCGACTGGTGCTCTTCGACGACGTCGACGTCAACGTCCAGCTCGACCAGACGCTGGACGACGGCACCCGGGTGGTCCAGTCCCGCATCATCCGTGCGGCGCAGAGCAGGACGGCGCAGGGGGTCACGCGGGAGATCCGTGCCGCCCGGCACGGCGGCGAGGTGGACCGACGCCGCCTCCGCGGGACGCTGCTCTTCGCCCGGCTCCCCCGCGTGCTGCGCACGCCGCTGTGGCGCGCGGTCTTCCGCCGCCCCTCCTGGTCCAAGAAGCTCGGCGGGACGATCGCGGTCAGCTCCGTCGGCATGTTCGGCCGCAGCCTCGGGTGGGGCATCCCCATCGCCCCCGCACCGCTCATGGTCACCGTCGGCGGGATCGGACCGCGGCCCGTCCTGACCGACGGTGAGCTCGTGAACCGACGTCACGTCAGCCTCACCGTCAGCCTCGACCACGACGTCGTCGACGGAGCCCCGGCCGCGCAGTTCGTCGACCGCCTCACGCACCTGCTCGACGAGGCCCACGGACTGGTCGACCCGGACGGCTCGTGAACACCCCGGTCGCCACCGGCGATCTGGCTACTCCGACTCGTACTTGAACGACAGCTGGAGCCTGGTCCGGTAGACCAGCTCCCCGCCATCACCCATGACGACGTCCTGCTGGGTCACCTCAGCCACTCTGATGTCGCGCAGCGATCCCTTCGCGGTCTTGATGGCCACTGCCGCAGCTTCCTCCCAGGAGGAGGAGCTCGTCCCGATCACGTCGATCACCCGGTACACGCTCATGACAACCTCTCACCATTAAGAGTTGGATCCGTCAATGATTGCTGTTCCCTCGGACCTTTCCATGATGTCAGGTACCGCCCTGCACGCTGTGCGTGGGGAAGCTGTCGCCGCACACGTTGAAGCGGAACTCCACCACGTGCCCACGCGTACGGCCATCATCGTTGACACCACGTCACCGCACACTGAGGCGGGCGACGACAACATCAGCAACCTCGTCGGTGGTCCGCTCCAGGGTGTCGACGTCCACCACGGCATCGGACCACGCAGCGTAACTGGCACGGCGATGCTGCACGTCGGCCCACGTCGGTTCGCCGACATGTGCGAAGCCGCGATCTCTGTGGGTGACCCGCCGCTCGTGCTCCAGCGCATCACTGATCACCAGATGCACGAAGTCGATACGCGACTCATTGGACGACGCCGCGGCACGCCAGGTCTGCCGCGCCTCCTCGCTGTCGTTGACCGCATCGACGATGACCTTTCGACCGAGTCGCAGGTTCAGGTCCGCCATCGTGCCGACCGCCTCGTACGCAGCGACGCCGACGTGCCGACCTCGCGGCAGACCACAGGCGAGGATCGACTCCTCGACCGCATCGATGGACAGGTGGACCGACCCCGTACGCGCCGCGACGATCTCGGCAACGCTCGTCTTCCCGACGCCGGGAAGACCGGAGATCACGATGAGATGCCCGGTCACGCGATCTTCAGCGGGGTGATCGAAGAGATCTGCTCCCCCGCGATGTCCTCTGCGCGGTCGAGCTCATAGTGACTCTGCAGGTTGATCCAGAACTCCGCCGACGTGCCGAAGTACTTCGCGAGGCGCAGCGCGGTGTCCGCTGTGATCCCCCGCTTGCCGTGCACGATCTCGTTGATCCGCCGCGGCGGAACCCCGATCGACACCGCGAGCTTGTTCTGCGTGATGCCGAAGCCCTCGATGAAGTCCTCCATGAGGACCTCGCCCGGGTGGATCGGTTCGATCTTGTCAGTGGTAGTCAACGATCTGCACCTCCTCCGGTCCGGCGTCGGTCCACACGAAGCAGATCCGCCACTGGTCGTTGATCCTGATGCTGTGCTGACCAGCTCGGTCGCCCTTCAGTGCCTCGAGCCGGTTGCCGAGTGGAACCCTGAGGTCCTCGAGCACCTCTGCGGATCCCACCTGACGAAGCTTGCGCAGCGCGACGCGATGGATCCTCGGATCGATAGATGGCACGCGCTCACGACGCCACAACCGTTCGGTCTCCTTGTCGCCGAACGATCTGATCACGACACCAGTGTATGACGCAGTCCGTCAATAACGCTAGACGTTAAACCGGAACTCCACGACGTCGCCGTCGCGCATGACGTAGTCCTTGCCCTCGACGCGCGCCTTGCCGGCCGCCTTCACGGCGGCGACGGAGCCGGCCTCGACGAGGTCCTCGAAGGAGATGACCTCGGCCTTGATGAAGCCGCGCTCGAAGTCGGTGTGGATGACACCGGCCGCCTGCGGCGCGGTCCAGCCCTTGCGGATCGTCCACGCGCGGGCCTCCTTGGGCCCGGCGGTGAGGTACGTCTGCAGACCCAGCGTGTCGAAGCCGACGTGGGCGAGCTGGTCCAGGCCGGACTCCTCCTGGCCGGTCTCGGCGAGCATCTCGGCGGCCTCGTCCGGCTCGAGCTCGACGAGCTCGGCCTCGAACTTGGCGTCCAGGAAGATCGCCTCCGCCGGCGCGACGAGCTCGCGCATCTTCGCCTGCATGGCCTCGTCGGCCAGCCCGGCGTCGTCGGTGTTGAAGACGTAGATGAACGGCTTGGCCGTCATGAGCTGCAGCGGGGCCACCTCGGCGAGGTCGAGGCCGGCGGCGGCCGCGCCCTGGAAGAGGGTGGTGCCCTCCTCGAGGATCTCCTGGGCCTTCTTCGCCGCGGCGTAGAGGACGGGGTCGCCCTTCTTGATCTTGACCTCCTTCTCCATGCGCGGCAGCGCCTTCTCGAGCGTCTGGAGGTCGGCCAGGATGAGCTCGGTGGAGATGGTCTCGATGTCGCCGGAGGCGTCGGTGGACCCCTCGACGCGGATGACGTCACCGTCGTCGAACGCGCGGGTCACCTGGCAGATCGCGTCGGCCTCGCGGATGTTGGCCAGGAACTGGTTGCCCAGGCCCTCGCCCTCGGAGGCGCCCTTGACGATGCCGGCGATGTCGACGAACGACACCGTCGCCGGCAGCACGCGGTCCGAGGAGAAGATCTCGGCGAGCTTGCCCAGCCGCTCGTCCGGCAGCGGGACCACCCCGACGTTGGGCTCGATCGTCGCGAACGGGTAGTTCGCCGCGAGCGCGGAGTTCCGGGTCAGTGCGTTGAAGAGCGTGGACTTGCCGACGTTGGGCAGGCCGACGATGCCGATAGTGAGTGCCACGTCGGCCCATCCTACGCGCCACGCGGACCCCGACCCCTGTGAGATCGACCCCTCGGGGCCGGGATCGACGGCGTGTCGATCCCGGTCCGGACAGGTCGATCCCCGGGGAGGACGGCGTCAGTCGACGTCGATGTCCCGGTGCCAGGACTCGGTGACGTACTTCGTGCGCCAGCCCAGCTTCGTGTACAGCGACTCGGCGCCGGTGGGGCTGTCCGCGTCGACCTCCAGGCCGACACGGTTCCGCCCGCGGGCTGCCGCGTCGGAGATCACCGCGGCCAGCAGCGCGGTCGCCACGCCCCGACCCCGCGCCTCGGCGAGCGCACCGATGTAGTCGATGTAGGTCCCCCGCACCCCGGAGGCGTCGGGCGCCAGCTCCGACCCCACGAGGGCACCGGCCGGGAACTCCTCGGCCTCGGGGTCGTCGGGGACGTCAGCGCAGGCGAGCCACCAGTGGTCCCAGCGGTGGCCCGGGTCCTCGCGCAGTCGCTGCACGAACTCCGTGAAGTACTCCTGGTAGGAGTTGAAGTGGTCCGTGAACGCGGTCTCCAGCACCTGGTGGACGGCGTTGAGGTCCTCGGCCACGGGCATGCCGTTGTCGTGCTGGGCGACACGCCGGATCGTCACCCCCGGCTTCGGCTCCGGGAAGGCTCCCGGCTCGGCGTCCTCGGGCGTGACCGGACGCGACATCTGCCACCAGGTGCGCACGTGCCGGAACCCGGCGTCGGTGAGCCACCCGCGCAGCCGGTCGTCACCGGCGAACGCGCCGGCGTCGAGCTGGGTGGTGGACTCACCGCGGAGCTGGGCCATCTCCCGGCCGATCTCGGCGAGCTCGGCGTAGCACCAGGCCGCGAGGAGGTCCTGCGTGCCCTCGGGCAGCGTCCGGTCGATCTCGATGCCCAGCACGCTGCGGCCGGCCGCGCGGTCGTGGGCGTGGGCCCAGGCACGGATCACGTCGTCAGCGTCCTTGACGGCCAGGTGCCGCCGCGTCCAGGAGGCGGCGCCGGCGACCTCGTTCTCGATCTGGGCGGTGTCGACGGTGTCGGATCCGGTGTGTGGTGCGGCCTGCAGCGCCCGGAGCTCGCCCAGCCGGGGCACGTCGGCAAGGTCGGGAACCACCACCGTCCAGCCCTCGGGCAGCGTCACGGAAGGTCGGTCGTTCTCGGGATTCACGACACCCATTCTTCCAGGTCGACCCGACACGCCCGAGCGCGGGGACCGTCAAGCGAAGTTCTTGACCTGCGACAACAGCTCGGGTAGACGCCGCTCGTAGACCCGTGCGCCCCACCGCGCACCGATGACGACGGCGGCCCCGCCGGTGGCGACGCCGACGACGCCGGTGGCCCACCACCATGCTCCGGCCCCGGTGACGGCTGCCGCGACACCCGCTCCCACGGTCGGCAGGAGCAGGGCCACGATGACGGCGACCGCGGCCATCTGCGCCACCAGCGTCGCCACGGTCGCGCCCTGCGGCTTCCGGAAGGGGCTCTCGCCCGGTCTCGGTACGGGATAGACGAGGCGCGCCGAGGCCACGCTGGAGGTGCCCAGCGTGGCCCCGAGCACCCCGACGCCGCCGCCGAGCAACGCGGGCAGCAGGTCCCACCGCCCGGCGACCCCGGCACTCGTGACGGACAGCGCGGCCACGAGCGGGACACCGAGCGCCAGCACCGGCAGCATGCGCCCCCAGCGGTCGGCGCGACCCGGCACGCCGGTCGCCACGTGCAGCGCGAAGGCGGTGTTGTCGTAGCCGACGTCGTTCGACACCGCGAAGCCGAGGACGAACGCCACGACCGGGACCACGAGCACGAGCAGCCCGGCACCCGACCCGCTGGAGACTCCGACGACCACGAGGACCACCGGAAGGAGCGGGACGACCGCCAGCGACGTCGCGTACCGCGGGTCCCGCAGCCAGTAGGTGGCGCACCGCGCCGCCACGGCGCCCATGGGCGTCGCGGGCAGCCGGTCGAACCATCCGAGCCCCCGGGCCGTTCCCGCGGCGGCACCTCCGCGCGGGCTGACCAGCGCCCGGGCCAGCGCCCGGTCCCAGATCACGGCGAGCAGAGCCAGGGTCCCCGCCGCGACGGCCACCCGCGCGCCGGCGAGTCCCCACGCGCCGTCGTGCACCGCCGCCGGGATCGACCAGGGCGCCCCGAACGGCGTCCAGGCCAGGACGCGTGCCGCCGGCGCCAGGGCCGACGGCACGAGTTCGTCGGGACCGACCGTCACCTCGCCCCGTGCGGCGGTCCTCGACGACAGCCAGGCGAAGAAGGGACCGATCGCCAGCAGCGGGATCACCGCGACGACCATGAGGACCTCCCGGTAGCGCCGTGACTCCAGCAACGGCGCGCAGAGCGCCGTGGTGGCCCGCGCCCCGACGACGCACAGCCCGACCCCCAGGACGGCGCCCGCGAGCGCCGCGACCAGGGCGACCGGGTCGGAGGCCCAGGCGAAGGAGACCCCGAGGGCGGCGAGCGACGTGACCAGGGCCGGCACCGAGACGAGCGCGGCCGCGGCCAGCCCCGCGACGAGCTGCCGGCGCGGGATCGCGTAGGTCGTGAACCGAAGGGGGTCGAGCGTCGCGTCCAGCCCGTAGGCGAACAACGGCACGACCCACCAGCCCAGCACGACGACGGAGCCCACCAGCGTCACGAACTGCCCGGTCAGCACAGGGTCGGCCCGGCCGCCCACGACCGCGGCGCCCACGCCGAGGAACACCAGGGACAGCCCGTACAGCGTCGCCACCACGAGCCCGATGGTGTGCCACACGCTGCGGCGCAGGGTGTTGCCGAGCAGGGTCAGCTTGAGTCGGACGAGGTGCGCAACCACTCCAGGCCTCCCGACTCCTTGCGGCCCCCGACCAGGTCGACGAACCGGTCCTCCAGGCTCTGCCCGCCGCGCACGGCGTCGACGGTGCCGGTGTCGAGCACGTGACCGCCGGCGATGACCGCCACGTGCGTGCACATGCGCTGCACGAGGTCCATGACGTGGCTGGAGACGACCACGGTGCCGCCGTCGTCGGCGTAGCGCCGCAGGATGTCGCGGATGTTGGCCGCGCTGACCGGGTCGACGGCCTCGAACGGTTCGTCGAGCACCAGCACGCGCGGCGCGTGGATCATCGCGCCGGCCAGGGCGATCTTCTTGGTCATCCCCGCGGAGTAGTCGACCACGAGGGTGTCGCGGTCGGCGGTGAGGTCCATCGCCGCCAGCAGGTCCTCGCTGCGCCGGGCCACGGTGTCGCGGTCGAGGCCGCGCAGCAGCCCGGCGTAGGTCAGCAGCTGGGCGCCGGTGAGGCGGTCGAAGAGCCGCAGACCGTCCGGCAGCACCCCGAGCAGGGGTTTGGCCCGGTCCGGTTCGGCCCACAGGTCGACGCCGAGCACGTGCGCCGTCCCGAAGTCCGGTCGCAGGAGACCGGTGGCCATCGACAGCGCCGTCGTCTTGCCGGCGCCGTTCGGCCCGACGAGCCCGTAGAACGAGCCGGCGGGCACGTCCAGGTCGATCCCGGCCACGGCGATCTTCTGGCCGAACCGCTTCCACAGGCCCCGCAGGCTGAGGGCCGCGGTGGTGTCGGGGGGCACGGCGGGATGCGTCACGGCCCCACCGTAGCCCTCCGTCGCACCTGCTCACGGTGGGTCGTCCGCGTCCTGTCGGTGGGCCGTGGCAGCCTGGCGTGCATGGAGACGACGACCGCTCTGCTGCTCGCACTCGGCACCCTCGCGGTGGGGGTGGTGCTCGGGTGGCTCTGGCACTCCTCGCGGGCCGTCGGACGGAACCGCTCCGAGGAGATCGAGACCGTCCGCCTGCACAGCGAGCTCGAGGGAGCGCGCCGCGAGATCGCCCACCTGCGCGAGCAGGTGGAGCTGACGCGCGGCGACGGTGACCGCCGGGTGGCCGAGGCCGAGCAGCGCCACCAGCGCGAGGTGACCGCGGTGCGCGAGCAGGCCGAGCGCCAGGTGGCCGAGGTCAAGGGTGACCAGGAGCGCATGGCCCAGCAGTTCCGCTCGCTGGCCGGCGAGGCCCTGTCGTCCTCCAACCGTCAGTTCCTGGAGCTGGCCGAGCAGCGCCTCAAGCAGTCCACCGTCCGGCACGACGAGGCCCTCGCCCAGCGCGAGGAGGCCTTCAAGGCGCTCGTCGACCCGATCGGCCAGAGCCTGGAGAAGGTCCGCACGGAGGTGGCCGAGCAGGAGAAGCGGCGCATCGAGTTCGACTCTCGTCTCACCGAGAACATGCGCAGCCTCGCCGACGTCTCGGGCGAGCTGCGCAAGGGCACCAGCGACCTGGTGACCGCCCTGCGCTCCTCGCAGGAGCGCGGCGCCTGGGGCGAGCTGCAGCTCCAGCGTGTCGTCGAGGCCGCGGGCATGATCGAGCAGGTCGACTTCGACGTCCAGGTCCAGGCGACCAACGACGACGGCGAGACGTTGCGCCCCGACCTCGTCGTGAACCTGGCCGGCGGCAAGCACATCGTGGTCGACTCCAAGGTCGCGTTCCTCGGCTACCTGGAGGCCCAGCAGTCGGAGGACCCGGCGGTGCGCGACCAGCGCATGGCGGCGCACGTGCGGCACATGCGCAAGCATGTCGACGACCTGGCGTCCAAGCGGTACTGGGACCTGTTCGACAACGCCCCCGAGTTCGTCGTCATGTTCGTGCCGGCCGAGTCGTTCCTGTCGGCGGCGCTGGAGCGCGACCCCGCGCTCATGGAGGACGCCGCACGCAAGAACGTCATCCTGGCCAGCCCCGTGACGCTGCTGGCCCTGCTGCGCACCGTGGCCTACTCCTGGCGCCAGCAGGCCCTGGCCGACAACGCCCAGCGCGTGCTCAAGGTCGGCAAGGAGCTGCACTCGCGCCTGGTGACGATGACCGACCACGTCACCAAGATGGGCAAGTCCCTCGACGGCGCCACGAAGAACTACAACAAGATGATCGGCTCGCTGGAGCGCAACGTGCTCACGTCCGCGCGCCGCATGGTCGAGCTCGACGTCGTCGACGCGCGGGACGAGATCGACGAGATGAAGGGCCTCGAGGAGACCACCCGCCCCATCACCAAGCCGGAGCTCCTCGCCGCCGAGGAGGGCGGCGTCGTCGGCATCGGCCAGGTGAGCCTCGACGACGACCGCGACTCGGTCGACAGCCTCGTCGACACCGACCGCCGCGCGCTGCAGCGCGCCCAGGCCGACACCTCCCGCGGTGAGTCCGCCGCCGGCTGAGCCAGGCGGCGGACTCGGTCCGGCAGGTCAGGCGGGCTGGATCGGGAGCTGGCGCGCGTCGCGGGGCGGGCGCAGCTCGCGCGGCAGCGAGAACACCAGGTCCTCCGTCGCGGTGCGCACCTCCTCGGGCTCGCCGTAGCCGCGCTCGGCGAGCTGGCGCAGCACGTCGTCGACGAGGATCTCCGGCACCGAGGCACCCGACGTCACGCCGACGGTGGTCACACCCTCGAACCAGGAGTCCTGGATCTCGGCGGCCCGGTCCACGCGGTAGGACGTGCGTGCCCCGGCGTCCAGCGCCACCTCGACCAGACGCACGGAGTTGGACGAGTTGGCCGACCCCACCACGATGACCAGGTCGCACTCCGGCGAGAGCTTCTTGACCGCCACCTGGCGGTTCTGGGTGGCGTAGCAGATGTCGTCGCTGGGCGGGTCGGCCAGGTTCGGGAACCGCTCGCGCAGGCGGCGCACCGTCTCCATCGTCTCGTCCACGGACAGCGTCGTCTGGGACAGCCACACCACGTTGTCGGGGTCCGGGACCTCGACGACGTCGGCCTCCTCGGGCGAGTTCACCACGATGGTGTGCTCCGGCGCCTCGCCGGCGGTGCCCTCGACCTCCTCGTGGCCGTCGTGGCCGATGAGCAGGATCGTCTTGTCCGCCTTGGCGAACCGCACCGCCTCCTTGTGCACCTTCGTCACCAGCGGGCAGGTGGCGTCGATGGTCTGCAGGTCGCGGGAGGCTGCGGACTCGCGCACGGCCGGGGAGACGCCGTGGGCGGAGAAGACCACGCGGGCCCCGCGCGGGACCTCGTCGGCCTCCTCGACGAAGATCGCGCCCCGTTCGCGCAGCGTCTCGACGACGTGCTTGTTGTGCACGATCTCCTTGCGCACGTACACGGGGGCGCCGTAGTTCTCCAGCGCCTTCTCGACCGCGACCACGGCGCGGTCGACGCCGGCGCAGTAGCCGCGCGGCGCGGCGAGCAGGACGCGCTTGGTCGAGGTCGGGGGGACGGGGGCCGGTGCGGTCGCAGTCACGGTGACAGTGTAGGAGGCCCGTGTGGAGGGTCGGTGACGGCCGACGCCGCAGGACCTCCCACGTCAGGAGCGCTGTGGGTGGCGTGGGGCATGCTGGGGGCCGTGACCGACGCGACCGGACCCGACCGAACGGGCCACGACGTCCAGCCGCTGCCCGAGCGGGCCGCCGAGACGACCGCCGAGCGGCCGTGGCCCGTGCGCCTGCTGTCGCACAAGATCCGCGACTACGTGGCGCGCATGTCCCCGGTGTGGGTCGAGGGGCAGGTCGTCGAGCACACCTACCGGCGCGGGTCCGGGATGCAGTTCCTCACCCTGCGCGACACCGACGTCGAGGCGTCGTTGCCCGTCAACATGCTCACCCGGGCGTTCGACGGCCTCGACGCCAAGCCCCAGGTGGGCGACCACGTCGTGGTGCACGCCAAGCCGGAGTTCTGGATCAAGGCCGGGCGGATGTCCCTGCGGGCCGCCGCCGTGCGCCAGGTCGGCGTCGGCGAGCTGCTCGCCCGGATCGAGCAGCTGCGCCGGGTCCTGGCGGCCGAGGGGCTGTTCGACGTCGAGCGGAAGCGCCCGCTGCCGTTCCTGCCGTCCGTCGTCGGCCTGGTCTGCGGCCGGGAGTCCAAGGCCGAGCACGACGTCGTGGTCAACGCCCGCGCCCGCTGGCCGCAGGTGCGCTTCGAGATCCGCGAGGTGGCGGTCCAGGGCGTCAACGCGGTGACGGAGGTCGGCGACGCCCTCGCGGCGCTGGACGCCGACCCGACCGTCGACGTGATCATCCTGGCGCGCGGCGGCGGGTCGGTCGAGGACCTGCTGCCCTTCAGCAACGAGGCCCTGGTCCGGCGTGTCGCGGCGTGCACGACGCCGCTGGTCAGCGCCATCGGGCACGAGACGGACACCCCTCTGGTCGACCTGGTGGCGGACCACCGGGCCTCGACCCCGACGGACGCCGCCAAGTGCGTGGTCCCCGACGTCGCCGAGGAGCGCGACCGCGTCGTCCAGGCACGTCAGCGCATGCGCGGCGCCGTGCACGGCATGCTGCAGCGGGAGCAGCACGGTCTCGACGCCGTCCGCTCCCGGCCGGTCCTGGCCCGGCCGGAGTCGATGCTCGACGGTCGCGCGACCGAGGTCGCCGAGCACGTGCGGCACGCTCGTCACCTGCTGCGCGCGGCCCTGCTGACGGCGTCCGGCGACGTCGGCCGGCTCGCCGCGCAGGTCCGCGCCCTCTCGCCGGCCTCCACGCTCGACCGCGGGTACGCCGTCGTGCAGCGTGCCGACGGTGCGGTGGTGCGTGCCGCGGACGAGGTCGCCGCCGGTGATCCCGTGCACGTCCGGCTCGCCGTGGGCGCGCTCGACGCCGAGGTCACCTCCACCTCGCCCTGACGGGCCTCGGCACCTCTCCCCTGCCGTTGTGGGCGTGAAATCTGCGGGTCAGCGCCCCGTGGGCACCGCAGATTCCATGCCCACAACGGCAGAGGTCAGCGGACGCGTTCGACGCGGTCCTCGTCCCAGACCGGCTCGAGGGTCTCGCGCACCCGGCCGTCCGCGCCGAACACGAGGAACCGGTCGAAACCGCGGGCGAACCAGCGGTCGTGCGTGACCGCCAGGACCGTGCCTTCGAACGCCTCCAGCCCCTCCTGCAGCGCGTCCGCGCTGGCGAGGTCGAGGTTGTCGGTCGGCTCGTCGAGCAGCAGCGCGGTGCAGCCGCCCAGCTCGAGCTGCAGGATCTGGAAGCGCGCCTGCTGCCCGCCGGACAGCCGGTCGAACGGACGGTCCGCGGCGCCGTGCAGCTCGTAGCGCCGCAGCGCCGACATGGCCGCGCCGCGGTCCTGCGCGTGGTCGGCCCACAGCACGTCCACCAGCGTGCGGCCCGCGAGCTCCGGGTGGGCGTGCGTCTGCGCGAAGTGCCCGGGGACCACGCGTGCGCCGAGCCGCCACTGGCCCGTGTGCGCGACGTCGGCGCCGGCCAGGAGCCGCAGGAAGTGCGACTTCCCGGACCCGTTGGACCCCAGCACCGCGACCCGCTCGCCGTAGAAGACCTCGAGGTCGAACGGCTGCATCAGGCCGGTGAGCCCGAGCGCCTCGCAGGTGACGGCCCGGGTCCCCGTCCGCCCGCCGCGCAACCGCATCCGGACCTCCTGCTCGCGGGGCGGCTCAGGCGGCGGACCGGCCTCGGTGAACTTGCGCAGGCGCGTCTGGGCCGCCCGGTAGCGCGAGGCCATGTCCGGGCTGTTCGCGGCCGCCTGCCGCAGCGTGAGCACGAGCTGGGTGAGCTGCGCGTGCTTCTCGTCCCACCGCCGGCGCAGCTCCTCGAACCGGGCGAACCGCTCGCGGCGCGCGGTGTGGAACGTCGCGAAGCCGCCACCGTGGACCCACGCCTCGGAGCCGTCCGCGCCGGGTTCGAGGGCCACGATGCGGTCGGCGACCCCGGCCAGCAGCTCCCGGTCGTGGGAGACCAGCAGCACCGTCTTGCGGGTCGCCCGCAGGCGGTCCTCCAGCCACCGCTTGCCCGGGACGTCCAGGTAGTTGTCCGGCTCGTCGAGCAGCAGCACCTCGTCCGACCCGCGCAGCAGCGCCTCGAGGACGAGCCGCTTCTGCTCGCCGCCGGACAACGTGCGCACCTCCCGCCACTGCGCCCGCTCGAACGGGATCCCGAGGGCCGCCGTCGTGCACACGTCCCACAGCGTCTCGGCCTCGTAGCCCCGCACCTCCGCCCAGTCGGCGAGCGCCTGGGCGTAGCGCATCTGCGCCGCCTCGTCGTCGACGGCGAGCAGCTCGTCCTCCGCGGTCTCCACCGCGCGGGCGGCCTGCCGGATCCGTTCCGGTGCGACGGAGGCCAGGAGCTGGCGCACGGTCGTGGTGTCCCGCACCGAGCCGACGAACTGGGCCATCACCCCGAGCCCGCCGCTGACGGTCACCGTGCCGCCGTCGGGGCGGGTGGCGCCGGTCAGGATGCGCAGCAAGGTGGTCTTGCCGGCCCCGTTCGGGCCGACCAGCGCGGTCGTGCTGCCCTCCCCGACGCGGAAGGACACGTCGTCGAGCAGCGCACGTCCGTCGGGCAGCACGTGGTCCACGTGCGCCACCTCCAGATGACCCATGTCCGGATCGTCCGTCGCCGGGGCCCGTCACGGCAACCGGATTTCGGTGCCGGCAGACCGGGCATCCGCTCCCCGGACCCGCCGGGCGCGATGTCGGGGACGTGCGGTTGACTGTCCTCGTGACCGACGCAGACCCCACCCCCGGACCGGCCGACGCCCCCGACGTCGGCACCCTGACGTACGAGCAGGCGCGCGACGAGCTCGTCCAGGTCGTCACCCGGCTGGAGGCCGGCGGCGAACCGCTCGAGACCTCGCTCGCCCTGTGGGAACGCGGTGAGGCGCTGGCCGCCCGCTGCCAGCAGTGGCTCGACGGGGCGCGTGAGCGGCTCGCCGCCGCGCAGTCCGCCACGAGCGCCGAGGCCCCGACGTCGGACGGTGAGGGACGATGACGTCCCACGTGCTCGCCGTCGGCGAGGCGCTGGTCGACGTCGTCGAGCGGCCGGACGGGACGCGCACCGAGCACCCCGGCGGTTCGCTGGCCAACGTGGCGCTCACGCTCGCACGACTCGGCCGCGACGCCCGCCTGGCCACCTGGACCGGTCGGGACGACCGGGGCGAGACGATCCGGTCCTGGCTCGCCGCCTCGGGCGTCACGGTGACGCCGGGCAGCGACGCCGCGACACGGACCTCGGTGGCCCGGGCCACGCTGGACGCCGCCGGCACGGCGACCTACGACTTCGACCTCGAGTGGCGGGTACCGGCCGGGACGCGGGCCGACGCCGGGACGCTGGCCGTGCACACCGGCTCGATCGGCGCGGTGCTGGAACCGGGGGCCACGGACGTGCGGGCCGTCGTCGAGGCCGCGCGCGCGACGTCGACCATCACCTACGACCCGAACGCCCGGCCCGTGCTCATGGGCGACGCGGCCTCGGCACGGGAACGGGTCGAGTCGTTCGTGCGGCTGGCCGACGTCGTCAAGGTCAGCGACGAGGACCTCGCATGGCTGGCACCCGAGACCGCTCCGCTGGACATGGCGCGCGGCTGGGTGCACGAGCTCGGGGCGGCCCTCGTCGTGGTCACCTTCGGCGGGGAGGGCTCCACGGCCGTCACCGCGACGGGCGAGGTGCACGTGCCGTCCCGGCCGGTCCAGGTCGTGGACACCGTCGGCGCCGGGGACTCGTTCATGGGGGCCCTGCTCGACGGCCTGTGGGCGGCCGACCTGCTCGGGGCCGACCGCCGTGAGGCGCTGGCTACGATCGACCACGCCACGGTCGAGCGGCTGCTCTCGCGCTGCGCCGCCGTGGCGGCCGTGACCGTGTCACGTGCGGGGGCGAACCCGCCGTGGATCGACGACCTGGAGGATGCATGACCCCGAAGGAAGCCTGGGCCTCGCTGCGTGCCGGCAACGAGCGCTTCGTCCACGACCAGCCGGCCGAGAGGTCGCAGATGTCCGTCCGGCGCGCCGAGCTCACCGCCGCCCAGCACCCGCACACGGTCGTCTTCGGGTGCTCCGACTCGCGCGTGGCGGCCGAGATCATCTTCGACCAGGGCCTCGGCGACGTGTTCGTGGTGCGCACGGCGGGACACGTCGTGGACACCACGGTGCTGGGCTCGATCGAGTACGGCGTCGAGGTGCTCGGTGCCCCGCTGATCGTGGTCCTCGGCCACGACTCGTGCGGGGCCGTCGGCGCCACGGCGCACACCCTGCGCACGGGTGAGCACCCGCCGGGGTTCGTCCGCTCCGTGGTGGACAAGGTCATCCCCTCGATCGCCGAGCTGACCGGCCCGGCCGACCAGGAGGAGGACGAGCGGGTGCTGGCCGACCGCCTGCGGACCGCCCACGTGCGGCACACGGTCGAGACCCTGCGGGGCTACTCGCGGGCGCTCGACGCCGCCGTGACCGAGGGGCGTGTGGCGATCGTGGGCGTCGAGTACGACCTCGCCGAGGGCTCCGCGCGGCTCATCGAGGTCGCCGGCGACGTGGGCGAGGAGCCGCTGCGCTGAGCGCGTGACACCTCTCACGCACGGCGGCGGTGCCGGGTGCGGCACCATAGACGCATGACTTCCGACACCGCCGCCGGTAGCGCCGACGCGCCCGCGACCGAGTACCGCATCGAGCACGACACGATGGGCGAGGTGCGCGTGCCCGCCCACGCCCTCTACCGCGCCCAGACCCAGCGCGCCGTGGAGAACTTCCCGATCTCCGGCACGCCGCTGGAGCGCAGCCACATCGAGGCGCTCGCCCGGGTCAAGAAGGCCGCCGCCCTGACCAACGCCGAGCTGGGGGTGCTCGACCGCGACGTGGCGGACGCCATCGCCGCCGCGGCCGACCAGGTCGCCTCGGGCGAGCTCGACGAGCACTTCCCGGTGGACGTCTTCCAGACGGGGTCGGGCACCTCGTCGAACATGAACACCAACGAGGTGCTCGCGACGCTGGCGACGCGTTCGCTGGGCCGCGACGTCCACCCGAACGACCACGTCAACGCCTCGCAGTCCTCGAACGACGTGTTCCCCACCTCGGTGCACCTGGCCGCCACGGCCGGCGTCGTCCGCGACCTGATCCCCGCGCTGCAGCACCTCGCCGACGCGCTGGGTGCGAAGGCCGAGGAGTACGCCGGGGTCGTGAAGTCGGGCCGCACGCACCTGATGGACGCCACGCCCGTCACGCTCGGCCAGGAGTTCGGCGGGTACGCCGCCGCTATCCGCTACGGCATCGAGCGGGTCGAGGCCGCGCTTCCCCGCGCCGCGGAGGTCCCCCTGGGCGGCACCGCCGTCGGCACCGGCATCAACACCCCGGCCGGGTTCCCGCAGCGCGTCATCGAGCTGCTGCGCGAGGACACGGGCCTGCCGCTGACCGAGGCGCGCGACCACTTCGAGGCGCAGTCGGCCCGCGACGGCCTGGTCGAGCTCTCCGGGGCGCTGCGCACCATCGCCGTGTCCGTGACCAAGATCTGCAACGACCTGCGCTGGATGGGGTCCGGCCCGAACACCGGGCTCGGCGAGATCGCCATCCCGGACCTGCAGCCGGGCAGCTCGATCATGCCAGGCAAGGTCAACCCGGTCATCCCCGAGGCCGTGCTCATGGTCGCGGCGCGCGTGGTCGGCAACGACGCGACGGTCGCGTGGGCGGGGGCGACGGGTTCGTTCGAGCTCAACGTGCAGATCCCGGTCATCGCCCAGGGCGTGCTCGAGTCGATCCGCCTGCTGTCCAACGCCTCGCGCGTGCTCGCGGACAAGACGGTGACCGGCCTGACGGCCAACGTGGAGAAGGCCCGCGCCTTCGCCGAGTCCTCCCCGTCGATCGTCACGCCGCTGAACCGCGTCATCGGCTACGAGGCCGCGGCGAAGGTCGCCAAGAAGGCCGTGGCCGAGGGCATCACGGTCCGCGAGGCCGTCGTGGCGCTCGGGTTCGTCGAGCGCGGCGAGGTCACCGAGGCCCAGCTCGACGAGGCGCTCGACGTGCTGTCGATGACCCGTCCCGCCCAGGGGTGAAAAACCGCTGAGAGGGCTGCCCTCCGTCGGCCCCCGAGATCTACACTCCGAAGAGATCTCACGGACATGGGGGTTCGGATCATGATCAGCATCAGACGGATCGGCGCGGTCGCCGCGGCGGCGATCGGACTCTCGATCGCCGCTGCGGCACCGGTCACGGCGGACGAGCACCTCGACGACTCCTCCGATCCCCGCGCGACGGTCCTCCCGGGCAACGTCAACTCCTGCGCCGAGGCGGGGTTCCCCGATGCGATGGAGCTCACCGGGGAGACGAGCGGCAACAGCGACGGGAACGTCTCCGCGACGGTGGACACCTACTCCGGCGACGTCGACGCGTACCAGGGCAAGACCGCCGTCAACGTCGAGATCACCGAGGACGGCGAGGACGCCGGCGTCGTGATCCTCGCGGTGGTGGTCAAGGGGAGCAACGACGCCAACCTGTACCAGGCCCCGTACCTCCCGCCGGACGAGCAGTCCCCGCAGAACTACATCTCGCCGCTCACCGACGGTGGTCAGCTCGCGGACGTCAGCAACTGGACCGTCTGCTACGTCTTCGAGGAGGAGGAGACGGGCTCGCTGACGGTCGACAAGGTCGTCGAGGCCTCCGAGCACGCCGTCGAGGTCACCGACGACTTCGAGATCACCGCCACCTGCACCCTGGACGAGGAGCAGGTCGCCGAGGAGACGTTCACCTTCGACGCCGACGGCAACCCCACCGGTGACCCCACCATCAGCGACCTGCCCTACGGCACCGTCTGCGTCGTGGTCGAGTCCACCGACACGCTGCCCGCCGGCACCGAGGTCACCTACGACCCCACCGGCGCCAACACCGAGGGCGTCCTGATCGACGACAACGACCCGAACGTCACCGTCACCGTGACGAACCGGATCCCCGACAAGGAGAAGACCGGCTCGCTGACGGTCGACAAGGTCGTCGAGGCCTCCGAGCACGCCGTCGAGGTCACCGACGACTTCGAGATCACCGCCACCTGCACCCTGGACGAGGAGCAGGTCGCCGAGGAGACGTTCACCTTCGACGCCGACGGCAACCCCACCGGTGACCCCACCATCAGCGACCTGCCCTACGGCACCGTCTGCGTCGTGGTCGAGTCCACCGACACGCTGCCCGCCGGCACCGAGGTCACCTACGACCCCACCGGCGCCAACACCGAGGGCGTCCTGATCGACGACAACGACCCGAACGTCACCGTCACCGTCACCAACCACCTCCCCGACCAGCCGAAGCCCACGCCGACCCCGACACCGAAGCCCACGCCGCCGACTCCGCCGACCGTGCCGACGGCGCCGGACCTCCCGATCACCGGTAGCGACCTGACCCTCCTGTGGGTCGCGCTGGCTGTGCTCGGCCTCGGCACCGGATCGGTCCTGGTCTCGCGCAGGCTGCGCCGGTCGAGCTGACCGGTCGACGACCGGCCGTCATGACGACGCCCGGGTCCGGAGCTCTCCGGACCCGGGCGTCGTCATGAGCGCGGGCACACACTCGGCGGGGCGGCCACCCGCCCCGCCCAGGCCCGACCCCTCCCGCTCGTTGTGGGCGTGAAATCTACAGTTCCCCAGGACGGAGAACGGTAGATTTCACGCCCACAACGACACGGGGCGGGGCCGACCTCAGATCTCCAGCCCCTCGAGCATCTCCGTGACGAGGGCCGCGACGGGCGACCGCTCGGACCGGGTGAGGGTGACGTGGGCGAACAGCGGGTGTCCCTTCATCGCCTCGATGACCGCCGCGACGCCGTCGTGGCGGCCGACCCGCAGGTTGTCACGCTGCGCGACGTCGTGGGTGAGGACGACCCGCGACCCCTGCCCGACCCGGGAGAGCACCGTGAGGAGGACGTTGCGCTCCAGCGACTGCGCCTCGTCCACGATGACGAAGGCGTCGTGCAGGGACCGGCCGCGGATGTGCGTCAGCGGCAGCACCTCGAGCATCTCGCGGTCGATGACCTCGTCGACGACGTGCGGGGAGACGAGCGCACCCAGGGTGTCGTAGACCGCCTGGGCCCACGGGTTCATCTTCTCGGACTCTGAACCCGGCAGGTAGCCCAGGTCCTGCCCGCCGACGGCGTACAGCGGTCGGAAGACGAGGATCTTGCGGTGCTGCCGCCGCTCGAGCACCGCCTCGAGGCCCGCGCACAGCGCCAGCGCCGACTTCCCGGTGCCGGCGCGGCCGCCGAGGGACACGATGCCGATGTCCGGGTCGGTGAGCAGGTCGATCGCGACCCGCTGCTCGGCCGACCGCCCGTGCACGCCGAAGACCTCCTGGTCCCCGCGCACCAGCTTGATCCGCTTGTCCGCCGTGACCCTGCCCAGCGCCGACCCGCCACCTCCGTGGACGACCAGCCCGGTGTGGCACAGCAGGGGTGAGGCCTCCGCCATCACCTCCGGCGCGAGCGAGGTGAGCTCGAGCTCGGTCCCGTCGTACAGGGCGGAGAGCTGGTCGTCGGTGACGGCGATCTCGCGCATGCCGGTCCACCCGGAGTCGACGGCGAGCTCGTGCCGGTACTCCTCCGCGCGCAGACCGACCGCCGAGGCCTTGACCCGCATCGGCAGGTCCTTGGACACCAGGGTCACGTCCCTCCCCTCGGCCGCCAGGTTGGCGGCGACGGACAGGATGCGGGTGTCGTTGTCCCCGAGCCGGAACCCCGCCGGCAGCACCTCCGGGTCGGTGTGGTTGAGCTCGACACGCAGGGTGCCGCCGTCCTCGCCGATCGGGATCGGGGCGTCCAGGCGTCCGTGCGTCACGCGCAGGTCGTCCAGGGCGCGCAGCGCGCTGCGCGCGAAGTAGCCGAGCTCGGCGTGGTGGCGCTTGGCCTCGAGCTCGGTGACGACGACGACCGGCAGCACGACGTCGTGCTCGGCGAACCGCTGGATCGCGCGGGGGTCGGACAGCAGCACGGACGTGTCGATGACGAACGTCCGGGCGGCGGGGGTGGTTTCGGTGTGGGCCACGGTGTGCTCCCTCATGCAGAGCCGAAGGGCGGGTGGGGCGGGCGACCGGCCTCGTGCACGACGTGCACCAGGACCGGGGCCGGCCCTCCTGCACGGAGCGAGCACTCCATCGGTTGGCCTCCCGGGGACGCCCTGGGTGGGTGTCCTGAGCGACACGCTACGACCCGCGGGACGTGATCGGGGTCACACGGACGGCGTGGCGCGAAGACGTCATCGAGAATTCACACCGACGTGGCCGACGCGGCACGATGGCGGCATGACGAGCTTCGTGGTGCTGCTGCGCGGGGTCAACATCGGGTCGAGCCGTCGCGTCGGCGCCGCCGACCTGCGCGCCGCAGCCTCGGCCGCCGGTCTGACGGACGCGCGCACGTACGCGACCAGCGGGAACCTCGTGGCGACGGCGGACGCCGGGGACGCCGCGCAGGTGGCCGCCCGCACGGGCACGGCCCTCGCGGCCGCCCTCGGGACCGAGGTCCCGCTGCTGGCGCTGTCGGCGGCACGGCTGGCGCACCTCGTCGCGGCGAACCCGTTCCCCGACGCGGCCCGTGACGACCCGTCGCACCTGCAGCTGCACGTGGGCCCGGAAGCCGTGGACGAGGAGGGCGTGGCCCGGCTGACCGCCGACCACGAGGGCCCGGAACGGCTCGCGACCCGCGACGGGGCCCTGTTCGTGCACTACCCGGCAGGGATCGGCCGCAGCCGGCTGACGAGCGCGCGGCTCGACCGTGCGACCGGGACCTGGACCACGGGCCGCAACTGGCGGACGGTGCTGCGCCTGGAGGCGATGTGCGACGGGTCGGCGTGACCGCAGGGCACGTGACGGGTCCCCGGGTAGCATGATCCCCTGGCGAGCCGGGAAGTCTGGTCGGTGAAGTCGGCTGGAACGCCGGCCCGTGCACATCGACGACCCGGGAGCATGCCCTGAGCCACGACACGACGACCCAGTCCTTCGGCACCCGTCTCGGGAACTTCCTGCGGCGGGAGACCACCGGCGGCGCCCTCCTCATCGGTGCCGCCGCCATCGCGCTGGTGTTCGCCAACTCGCCCTGGCGGGAGGCGTACGAGACCCTCTCCCAGACGGTGGTGGGACCGGCCAACATCGGCCCCGTGTACATCCACCTCGACCTCACGCTGGCGAAGTGGGCCGCTGACGGCCTGCTGGCGATCTTCTTCTTCACGGTCGGCCTCGAGCTCAAGCACGAGTTCGTCGCCGGCTCGTTGCGCAGCCCCAAGCAGGCCGGGGTCCCCATGCTCGCTGCCGTCGGCGGCATGGCGCTGCCGGCGATCATCTACGTCGTCATGGTGCTCTCCCTCGGCAACTCGGAGGCGCTGCACGGCTGGGCCATCCCGACGGCCACGGACATCGCCTTCGCCCTGGCCGTCCTGGCCGTGTTCGGCAAGGGGCTTCCGGTCGCGATCCGCACCTTCCTGCTGACGCTCGCGGTGGTCGACGACCTGCTGGCGATCATCATCATCGCGGTGTTCTACACGAGCGAGATCAACGGCGCGTGGCTCGGCGGGTCGCTGGTCGTCATCGCGATCTTCGCCTGGTACATCCGCACACGGTCGCCCAAGTGGTGGCTGCTCATCCCGCTGTTCGTCGTGGCCTGGGCGTTCATGCACGCCTCCGGGGTGCACGCCACGATCGCGGGTGTCCTCATGGGCTTCGCGGCCACCGCCCGGCCGATCCACGGCGAGACCGACACCCGCACCCACCACTACGAGCACGCGGTCAAGCCGTGGTCGCAGGGGCTGGCGCTGCCGATCTTCGCGTTCTTCTCGGCGGGCGTGAACCTGGTCGACGGCGGTGGCCCGGCCGAGATCCTGGCCCAGCCGATCGTCTTCGCGATCGTCGCCGGCCTGGTGCTCGGCAAGCTCATCGGCATCCTGGGCACGACCTGGCTGGTCACCCGCGTGACGCCGTTGCGGCTCGCGCAGGGTATCGGCGTGCGTGACCTGCTCCCCGTCGCCTTCCTCGCGGGGATCGGGTTCACGGTGTCGCTGCTGATCGCCGAGCTCTCCTTCGAGGAGGGGTCGGAGTACACGCTCGGGGCGAAGGCGGCGATCCTCATCGCCTCGGTCGTCGCCGCGACGCTCGGCGCGCTGACGCTGCGGTGGGACGTCAAGCAGGAGCGCGGTCCGGACATGAACCGAGACGACCTGCCGGACGAGGTCACGACGTTCATCGGGGACGAGCAGGACCGCAAGGACCACTGACGCCCGGCAGCCGACACGGCAGCCGGGGACCACCGTCCCGAAGGCCGTCGCCCACGCCGGGCGGCGGCCTTCGTGCTGCCACGGCACCCGCCCCGTGACCTGATCGTGACCGGATGCGCGGCCCCACCGTCTTGACAGGCGAACACCTCCGCATTCAAGATCCTCATACCTGAATCACCTGTCATGTTTGCGGGTGGTATCCCAACGAAGGGCGGAGTCATGCGGGTCACGAAGAGGTCCCTCGCACTGGCCACCACCGCTGTCACGGCGCTCACGCTGGCCGCGTGCGCACCGGCGGACGGCGGGGTCGGCGGTACCGACGACAGCGGCGAGAGCGCCGCGGCCGAACCTGTCGAGGTCGGCATCATCTACTCCAAGACCGGACCGCTCGCCGCCTACGGCGAGGCGTACTACGAGGGCTTCGAAGCCGGTCTGGACCACGCCACCGACGGCACCGGCGAGGTGGACGGACGTCCGATCGAGGTCACCTACCTCGACGACGCCGGCGACCCGGACAAGGCCGTCAACCACGCGAAGGACATCATCGGCCAGGGTGTGCAGATCATGGGCGGCACGGTCTCGTCCGGCATCGCGCTCAAGCTCGCCGAGCAGGCCGAGCAGAACCAGGTCCTGTACGTCTCCGGCCCCGCCGCCGCCGACGCGATCACCGGCATCAACGACTACACCTTCCGGTCCGGCCGCCAGTCGCTGCAGGACGTCGCCACGGCGGGCACGTTCGTCGACCCGGACGGCGCCAAGGTGCTCGTCTTCGCCCAGGACAACGCGTTCGGCCAGGGCAACCTCGCCGCCGTCGAGGGCGTCCTCGGCGCGCAGGGCGCCGACGTCGACAGCGTCCTCGTCCCCGAGGACGCCACCGAGTTCACCCCGTTCGCCCGGCAGGTCGTCGACGCCGACCCCGACCTCGTGTTCGTCGCGTGGGCCGGCGCCTCCTCCGGCGCGATGTGGCAGGGCCTGGACCAGCAGGGCGTCCTGGACGCCACCACCGTGGTCACCGGGCTCGGCGACGCGGCGACCTTCGACGCCTACGGCGACGCCGCGGGCAAGGTCGACTTCCTCAACCACTACTTCCCCGGCGCCCCGGACAACGAGGTCAACGACGCGATGGTCTCCGCGGTCGAGGAGGCCGGAGGCACCCCCGACCTGTTCACCCCCGACGGTTTCGTCGCGGCGCAGATGATCGTCCACGCGATCGCCGAGGGCGGCGACGACGTCGACGCCATGGTGGGCGCGCTGGAGGGCTGGACGTTCGACGGCCCGAAGGGTTCGACGACGATCCGCGAGACGGACCACGCGGTCATCCAGCCGATGTACCAGGTCGGGCTCGTCGAGTCCGACGGCTCCTGGATGCCCGAGCTCGTCGAGGAGGTGCCCGCCGACGCGGTCGCCCCGCCGGAGGCCGACTGACCATGCCCCAGCACCAGCCCGGCACGGACCCGTTCGTGCCCGCCCTCGCCGTCCGCGGCCTCGGACTGCAGATCGGCGGCGCGCAGATCCTGCACGACGTGACCCTCGAGGTCGCACCCGGCGAGATGATCGGCGTCATCGGCCCCAACGGGGCCGGCAAGACGACACTGTTCAACCTCGTCTCCGGGGTGCTGCGCCCCACGGCGGGCACCGTCCGGCTCGCGGGCCGTGACGTCACGGGCGACCCCGTCGCCCGGCGGGCCCGTGCCGGGCTGGGCCGCACGTTCCAGACGTCCAGCGTCTTCCCGCGGCTGGACGTGCTCGAGAACGTCCGGCTCGCGGCCCAGACCCACCTGGGCCGCAGCCTGTCGGTGCTCGCGTTCCCGCACCGGGGCGACGCCGCCACCCGACGCGCGGTCGAGCACCTGGCCGAGGTCGGCCTCGCGCACCGGCTCGACGTCGCCGCCGGGGACCTCTCCCACGGCGACAAGCGCAAGCTGGAGATCGCCGTGCTGCTGGCCACCGACCCGAGCGTCATCCTGCTCGACGAGCCCATGGCCGGTGTCTCCTCGTCCGACGTCCCCGGGCTCAGCGAGGTCATCCGCCGGCTGCACCGCAGCGGCCGCACGGTGCTCATGGTCGAGCACCACATGGACGTCGTCCTCGGGCTCGTGGACCGCGTCGCCGTGATGCACCACGGCGAGCTGCTGGCCTACGACACCCCGGAGGCCGTCATGGCCGACCCCACCGTCCAGAGCGCCTACCTGGGAGACGTCGCGTGACCGAGCCCATCCTCCGAGTCCGGAACCTGCGGGCCACCGTCGCCGGCCAGCAGGTCGTCGAGGACGTCACGTTCGACGTCCCGGCCACCGGCGTGACCGCCGTCCTCGGGCGCAACGGCGTCGGCAAGACGTCGACCCTCAAGGCGCTCCTGGGCCTCTACGACCGCACCGGCGAGGTGACCCTGGCGGGCGAGCGCATCGACCGCCTGAGCACCGACCGCATCGTGCGCCGCGGCGTCGGCTACGTGCCCGAGGACCGCGAGGTCTTCGCCGGGCTCACCGTCGCGGAGAACCTGCGCCTCGCCGAACGGGACGCGTCGCCGCGCCGCGAGCTCGTCGCCGACCTGTTCCCCGACCTGGTCAAGCGGTCGGCACAGCGGGCAGGGACGCTCTCCGGCGGGCAGCAGCAGATGGTCTCGCTCGCCCGGGCGCTGCTCAACGACAACCGCCTGCTGCTGGTCGACGAGCCGACGAAGGGCCTGGCGCCCAAGATCGTCACCGAGGTCGCCACGGCGCTGGCCGAGGCGGCCGCGAGCGCCCCGGTCCTCCTCGTCGAGCAGAACCTCGAGGTCATCTCCCGGCTCGCCACCACGGTCGTCGTCATCGACGCCGGACGCGTGGTGCACACCGGCGACGCCGCCGAGCTGCTCGACGACCCCGACCGCATCCAGCGCCTGCTGGGCGTGCACACCTCGGAGAACGCCGCATGAGCACGATCGTCCTGCTCCTGATCACCGGGCTCGGCCTCGGTGCCCTGTACTTCCTCGTCGCCTCCGGGCTGTCCCTCATCTACGGGCTGATGGGCGTGCTCAACTTCGCCCACGGCTCCTTCCTCACCCTCGGCGCCTTCGCCGGCTGGGAGGTGGCGCGTCGGCTCGGCGCCGACAGCTGGGGCATCTTCGGCCTCGCCCTGGTCGTCGGCGCCGCGGTCGGCGCCGCGTTCGCCGCCCTCACCGAGCTGCTGCTCGTGCGCCGTCTGTACGAGCGCCACATCGAGCAGGTCCTGGTGACCGTCGGCCTGGCGCTGGCGACGGTCGCGCTGTTCGAGGGGACGTGGGGGTCCGACCCCGAGTTCATCGAGGGGCCCGCCTGGCTGCGCAGCACGACCGACGTCGCCGGCGCCCCGATCCCCAACGACCGGTTCCTCGCCATCGGTGCGGCCGTGCTCGTCCTGGTCGGCATCGTGCTCTTCCTGCGCTACACGCGGTTCGGACTGATCATCCGTGCCGGCGTGGAGAACCGCGCCATGGTCACGGCGCTGGGCATCGACGTCCGCAAGGCGTTCACCCTGGTCTTCGCCGTGGGCGGTGCCGCCGCCGGGCTCGGCGGGGTGCTCGCCTCGCAGTACTTCGGGTACGTGTCCCCCCACCTCGGCGCGCACCTGCTCATCTTCGCCTTCATCGTCACCGTCATCGGTGGGCTCGGCTCCCTCACCGGGGCCGCGGTCGCCGCCGTCCTCGTCGCGGTCCTGCAGCAGTTCGCGAACTACTACTGGGGGGTCGGCGACCTGGTGGTCGTCCTGCTCCTCGCGCTCGTGCTGCTCGTCCGTCCCTCCGGCCTCCTGGGGAGGAGCGCATGACCAGCCAGCCGACCACGCAGCAGACCTCGACGCCGCCCGACCGCGCGACCGCGCCGCTGCCCCACGACGAGAACGTCCCCACGCCTGCCCGACGCCGGTGGCTGATGCTCGCCGGCGGGTTCGCCCTGGTCGTCCTGCTGGCCTGCCTGCCCCTGCTCGCCATCTCCCTGCCCGGCGTGCTGCCCGGGCCCACCTACACTCCGGGCACCCTGCAGGTGCTGGCGCTGGCGCTCCTCGTCGGGGCCCTCGCCCTGAGCTACCACCTGCTGTTCGGCGTCGCCGGACTCCTCAGCTTCGGGCACGCGCTGTACTTCGCCGTCGGCGTCTACGGCCTCGCGATCGTGCTCGACCGCACGGACCTGCCGCTGCTGCCCGCCGCCTGCGTCGTGCTCGTCGGCGGGATCGTCGTCGCGCACGTCGTCGGCGCGATCTCGTTGCGGGTCACCGGGATCTCGTTCGCCATGGTCACCCTCGCGTTCGCGCAGGCCGGCAACGTCCTGGTCCGGCGCAACCCGGCCGGGGCCACCGGCGGCGAGGAGGGGCTCGCGCTGGACACGACCCACGTGCCCGACGCGCTCGTCGGGGTGATGAACACGCGCAACCTGTACTGGCTGGCCCTCGTGGTGCTGGTCGTCGTCTACGCCGTCGTGCTGTGGGTCGAGCGCTCCCGTGCCGGGCACGTGGCCGCGGCGACCCGCGAGAACGAGATGCGGGTCCGCGTCGTCGGCGGGCGCCCCTACCTGGTCAAGCTGCTCGTCTTCGTCGTGGCCGCCACCCTGGCCACGGCGGTCGGCATGGCCTACCTGCTGCTGCAGTCCGGGGCCGTGCCCCGGGTGACCTCGGCCGACTTCACACTCACGCTGCTGGTCATGGTGGTGCTCGGTGGTGTCGGCTCCCGGTGGGGCGCCGTCGTCGGCGGCGTGCTGTACACGCTGCTGGACCAGCGGCTCGGGGCGCTCGCCGCCTCCGAGGCCATCGCCGGTCTGCCGTCCGTCCTCCGGGTGCCTTTGAGCGAACCGTTGTTCATCCTGGGAACGCTGTTCATCCTCGTGGTGCTGTTCCTGCCGGGCGGGATCGCCGGCGCGGCGCAGCGGCTGTCGCACCGGCGACGTCGCGAGGGGGCGCGCGACCTCATGGAGGAGTCGGCATGACGGACCTGCACACGCTGGGCCGCTGGACCCGGGACCGGGCGACGTCCACGCCGCGCCGTGTCGCCGTGGACGACCGCGGGGTCACGCTCACCTACGCCGAGCTCGACGACCGCGCGGCCCGCCTCGCCGCGGCCCTGCGCGCCGCCGGGTACGGGGTCGGCGACCGCGTCGCCACCGTCACCGGCAACAGCGCCGACCAGGTCGTGCTCTTCTTCGCCTGCGCCCGGGCGGGCCTGGTGCTGACGCCGTTGTCCTGGCGCTCCTCCCCGCGCGAGCTGGCCGACCAGCTCGACCAGGCGGACCCGGCCCTGGTGCTCGTCGAGCAGGAGTTCGCCACCCTGGCGCGCGCGGCCCTCGACCGTCTCGCCGTGCCGCCGCGGTCCACCGCGCTCGGCCGCTCCGGCGTCGAGGCCTCCGTGCCGGCACCCACGCGCCGCGGCGCCGACGACGCCCCCGAGCAGCGCGAGGTCCGCGACGACGACGCGTTGCTGCTGCTGTTCACCTCGGGCACGTCCGGTCGGCCCAAGGGGGCCGTGCTCACGCACCGGAGCTGCTTCTGGACCAACCTGGCGTTCTCCCGCACGGTCGAGATGTCCCACGACGACGTCGTCCTCAGCGTCCTGCCCCAGTTCCACGCCGGCGGCTGGAACATCCAGCCGCTGCTGGCCTGGTGGAGCGGCGCGACGGTCGTGCTGGAACGCACCTTCGAACCCGAGCGGGTGCTGCGCCTGATCGCCGAGCGGCGCGTCACCACCATGATGGGCGTGCCCACGCAGTACCTGCTGCTGGCCGAGCACCCAGGGTTCGCCCGCGCCGACCTGTCCTCGCTGCGCACCGCCGTCGTCGGCGGCGCGCCCATGCCCGAACCGCTGCTGCGCACCTGGCACCGCCGCGGCGTCGCGCTCACCCAGGGGTACGGGCTCACCGAGGCCGGCCCGAACGTGCTGTGCCTGCCGGACGACGAGGCCCGCGACCGCCCCGGGTCGGCCGGCAAGCCCTACCCGCACGTCGACGTCGCGATCGCCGACCCGGTCACCGGCGAGCACCTGGAGGGTGCCGCCACCGGGGAGCTGCTGGTGCGGGGACCGGGGATCTTCGCGGGGTACTTCCGCGACCCGGAGGCGACGGCGGCGGCGTTCGCCGGCGGCTGGCTGCGCACCGGGGACCTCGTCGAGCGGGACGCCGACGGCTACCACCGGATCGTCGACCGCCTCAAGGACCTGTTCATCGTCGGCGGGGAGAACGTCTCCCCCGCCGAGGTCGAGGCCGTCCTGCACCGCCACCCGGGGGTCGCCGAGGCCGCCGTGGTCGGCGTGCCCGACGCCCGGTGGGGCGAGATCGGCCATGCCTTCGTCGTCCCGCGCGCCGGCTACCCGACGGACGCCGAGGAGCTCGAGACCTACTGCCGCGGCGAGCTGGCGCACTTCAAGGTGCCGCAGCGGTTCGAGCTGGTCGACCGGCTCCCCCGCACGTCCCTGCACAAGATCCCCCGGCACGCCCTGCGGGCGCGCCGTACCGAGGAGGCCCGATGAGCACCGCACCGCGCACCGCCCGCGGCAACCGCACCCGGGCGAAGATCCTCGCCGCCGCCGAGCAGGTGTTCGCCGACCTGGGATACCACGACGCCTCGATCGTGAAGATCACCGAGGCCGCGGGCGTGGCGATGGGCACGTTCTACCTGTACTTCGAGGGCAAGCACGAGGTGTTCGTCGAGCTCGTCGACGACCTCAACCAGCGCGTGCGCCAGGCCATGTACGAGGCGAGCTCGCAGGCGCCGAACCGGCTGGAGGCCGAGCGGGCCGGGTTCCGCGCGTTCTTCCGGTTCACCGCCGAGCACCCGGCGCTGTATCGGGTGATCCGCCAGGCGGAGTTCGTCGCGCCCGACGCGCTGCGCCGCCACTACCAGCGCATCGTCGAGGGGTATGTGACGGGCCTCGACAAGGCCCGGGCCAACGGCGAGGTCGGTGACGTCGACCCGACCGTCGCCGCCTGGGCGCTCATGGGCATCGGCGAGATCGTCGGGATGCGCTGGGTGCTGTGGGGCGGTGCCGACGGTCCCGCGGACGGCGCCGGTCCCGGTCAGGAGGACCGCCGGCCCGAGATCCCCGAGGACGTGTTCGACCAGACCATGCAGTTCATCGAACGAGCGCTGGCGCCGCGTGCCGACCCCTCGTCGGCACCCGGGGCGTCAGGCCCGACATCGCAGGAGGGACCCCGCGCATGAGCGACGAGACGTACCTGGACGGCCGCCGCGCCGTCGTCACCGGCGGCGGCAGCGGTATCGGTGCCGCCGCCGCCGCGGCGCTCGCCGCGCGCGGGGCCCACGTGGTCGTGGCGGACCGGGACGCGGAGGCGGCCAAACGGGTCGCCGACGACGTCGGGGGCGAGGCCTGGGTCGTCGACCTGGCCGACACCCGCGAGCTCGACCACCTGTCGCTGGACGCCGACGTGCTGGTGAACAACGCCGGCATCCAGCGGGTCAGCCCGCTGGAGGAGTTCGACCCGGAGGCGTTCCGGCTCATCCAGCGCATCATGCTCGAGGCGCCGTTCCTCCTGGTCCGGGCGGTGCTGCCCGGCATGTACGAGCGCGGCTGGGGCCGCGTCGTCAACCTCTCCTCCGTGCACGGGCTCGTCGCCTCGCCGTTCAAGTCGGCGTACGTCGCGGCCAAGCACGGGCTCGAGGGGCTGTCGAAGGTCACGGCGCTGGAGGGCGGCCCCCACGGCGTGACCAGCAACTGCGTCAACCCCGGCTACGTGCGCACGCCGCTGGTGGAGAAGCAGATCGCCGACCAGGCCCGCGTGCACGGCATCGACGAGTCCGAGGTGCTCGAGAAGGTGCTGCTCACCGAGTCGGCGATCAAGAGCCTCACCGAGCCCGCGGAGGTCGGCGAGCTCGTCGCCTGGCTCGCCGGGCCGTCGGCCCGCATGGTCACCGGGGCCTCGTGGACCGTCGACGGCGGCTGGAGCGCGCGATGAGCGCCGCACCCGCCGTCCCGACCCTGCGCCACACGGTGCCGGGCCACCGCTACGGCACCCTCGACGTCCCGGTGGACGGCGGTGCCCTGCGGGTCGGCGTGTGGGACCCGGTCGACGACGCCGGCGACGTGGCCGCGGGGGCACCGACCGTGCTCGCGGTCCACGGCATCACCGCCTCGCACCTCGCCTGGCCGCTGCTGGCCGGCGCGCTGCCCGGCGTGCGGGTCGTGGCGCCGGACCTGCGCGGACGGGGCCGCAGCAGCGACCTGCCCGGTCCGTTCGGCATGGCCCGGCACGCCGACGACGTCGCCGCGGTCGCCCGGGCGGTCGCCGACGGGCCGGTGCCGGTCGTCGGGCACTCCATGGGGGCCTTCGTCGCGGTGATGCTGGCCGACCGGCACCCCGACGTCGTCGCCGGCCTGCTGCTCGTCGACGGGGGTGTGCCGCTGCCGGAACCTCCGGGACTGGACCCCGCGGCGACCCCGGCCGAGCGGCTGCGGGTCGTGCTGGGGCCCGCCGCGGAGCGGTTGCGCCGCACCTTCCCGGACGCCGCGGCGTACCGGGCGTTCTGGTCGGAGCACCCGGCCTTCGCCGGCGTGTGGGGTCCGGTCGTGCTCGACTACGTCGACTACGACCTGGTCCCGTCCCCGCAGGGCCTGCGCCCCGCCTCGAACCCGGAGGCGGTGGCGGCGGACTCCCTCGACCTGCACGCCAAGGGCCCGGTCGCCGCCGCGCTGGGCCGTCTGCAGCGCCCGACGACCCTGCTGAGGGCCCCGCGCGGGCTGCTGGACGAGCCGGTGGCGCTGTACGACCCCGAACACGTGGCAAGGTGGGTCCAGCGGGCCCCGGCGCTGCGGCCCCGCGACGTGCCGGACGTCAACCACTACACGATCGTCATGAGCCGTGACGGCAGCGCCGCCGTCGCGGCGGAGACGGGCGCCCTGCTCGGCGCCCTCACCGAGGAGGTCCGATGAGCACACCCCTTCCCCCCGCCGCAGAACCGACCGGTCTGGACAAGGTCGTCGGCAGCGCTGCCGAGGCCGTGGCCGACATCCCCGACGGCGCCTCGCTCGCCGTCGGCGGGTTCGGCCTGTGCGGCAACCCGATCGCGCTGATCGAGGCGCTGCTGGAGCAGGGCACGCACGACATGTCGGTCGTGAGCAACAACTGCGGAGTGGACGACTGGGGGCTCGGCGTCCTGCTGAACGCCGGGCGCATCCGCAAGATGACGTCGTCGTACGTCGGCGAGAACAAGGAGTTCGAGCGGCAGTTCCTCACCGGTGAGCTCGAGGTGGAGCTGACCCCGCAGGGCACGCTCGCCGAGAAGCTGCGCGCCGGCGGCGCCGGCATCGCCGCGTTCTACACCCGCACCGGCGTCGGCACGCAGGTCGCCGACGGCGGTCTGCCGCGACGCTACGACGGGTCCGGCGGGATCGCGGTCGGCAGCCCGGCCAAGGAGATCCGCACCTTCCCGGTGGTGGCGGCCGACGGCGTGCACGAGCAGGAGTTCGTCCTCGAGGAGGCGATCAGCACCGACTTCGCGCTCGTCCACGCCGCCAAGGGCGACCGGTTCGGCAACCTGGTCTTCCACCGCTCGGCACGGAACTTCTCCCCGCTGGCGGCCATGGCGGGCCGCGTCTGCGTGGCCCAGGTCGAGGAGCTGGTCGAACCCGGCGAGATCGACCCCGACGACGTCCACCTGCCCGGGGTGTTCGTGCACCGGATGATCGTCGTCGGCCCCGACGCCCCCAAGCGGATCGAACGCCGCACCGTCCGCACCACCGACGAGTCCGCCACGGCGGGGAAGGAGGGCTGAGCGATGGCGCTCACCCGCGACGAGATGGCCGCCCGCGCGGCCCGCGAGCTGCTCGACGGCTGGTACGTCAACCTCGGCATCGGGCTGCCCACGCTCGTGCCCAACCACGTGCCGCCGGAGAAGCACCTCGTGCTGCAGAGCGAGAACGGCATCCTCGGCGTCGGGCCGTTCCCGACCGAGGACGAGGTCGACCCGGACCTCATCAACGCCGGCAAGCAGACGGTCACGACGCTGCCCGGTGCGGCGATCTTCGACTCGGCGACCAGCTTCGCCATGATCCGCGCCGGCAAGATCGACGCCGCGATCCTCGGGGCGATGCAGGTCTCCGCCACCGGCGACCTGGCCAACTGGATGATCCCCGGCAAGATGATCAAGGGCCCGGGCGGCGCCATGGACCTCGTGCACGGCGCCTCCCGGCTCATCATCGTCATGGAGCACACCGCCCGGGACGGCTCGCCGAAGATCGTCCACGAGTGCTCCCTGCCGCTGACGGGTCGGGAGGTGGTGCACCGCATCATCACCGACCTGGCGGTCATCGACGTCACCCCGGACGGGCTCGTGCTGCGCGAGCTCGCCCCCGGCGTCACCGAGGACGAGGTGCGCGAGCGCACGGAGCCCGAGCTGACCGTCGAGCTGGACGACTCCCCCCTCGCCTCGGCCCCGCACGCCGTCCGGCCGCCCGCCGTCGTCGGCGGCGACGCGTGACGGCGCGGTCGGTGCACCGCACCGACGTGACGACCGGGCGCGGCACGTTCCACGTGCGCGACACCGGTCCGGGCGGGTCGGCGACGCTGCTGTGCGTGCACGGCAACTGCTCGTCGTCGGCGTTCTTCTCCCGGCTGCTCGCCTCCCTGCCTGCCGACGTCCGCGGCGTCGCCGTGGACCTGCGCGGGTTCGGCGACAGCGAGCCGCTGCCGATCGACGCCACCCGCGGCCTGGGCGACCTCGCCGACGACGTGGCGGCCGTGGTCGACGCCCTCGGGCTGGCCGGGGCGGACGCTCCCCCGCTGACGGCGCTCGGCCACTCGGCCGGCGCCGGGGTGGTGCTGCAGCTCGCGATCGACGACGCGTCCCGGTTCGCCGCCCTGGTGCTCGAGGCGCCGATGTCCCCCTACGGGTTCGGCGGCACCCGGGACCTGGCCGGCACACCGACGGCCCCCGACCACGCCGGGTCGGGAGGCGGGACGGCCAACCCGGACTTCGTGGCCGCCATCGCGGCCGGGGACCGGTCCGACGACCCCGGGTCGCCCCGCGGCGTCCTGCGGGCGTTCTACGTGGCCGACGCGGCCACGATCGCCGCGGACGAGGAGGACCTGCTCGACTCGGTGCTCAGCACCCGGACGGGTCCGGACCACTACCCGGGCGACCTGACGACCTCCGACCACTGGCCGGGGGTCGCCCCGGGGACCCGGGGCATGAACAACGCCATCGCCCCGCGGTACCTGGACCTGTCCGGGTTCGCGGCGGTCGAGCCGCAGCCGCCGGTGCTGTGGGTCCGCGGTGCGCTGGACGCGATCGTCTCGGACACCTCGGCCCTCGACCTCGCCCGCCTCGGCGAGCTCGGCGCCGTCGCGGGGTGGCCCGGGGCCGTGGAGTGCCCCCCGCAACCCATGGTCGGCCAGACCCGGGCGGTGCTGGATGCCTACGCCGCCCGCGGCGGGGCGTACCGTGAAGAGGTGCTCGAGGACGTCGGCCACTCGCCGCACCTCGAACGCCCGGAGGAGGTGCTCGCGCTCGTCGTGGACGCCGTGCGCGCCACCGTCCGGACCACCCCAGCCGTGGCGGCCGTCGGCGACCCCGACACCGCCCTCGACGACGAGGAGCGAGCCTCATGACCAGCACGACCGAACCCCGACCCGACGACGTCGTCGTCGTCTCCGCCGCCCGCACCCCCCAGGGGCGTCTGGGCGGGGCCCTCGCCTCGCTCTCGGCGGTCGAGCTCGGCGCCGTCGCGGCCCGGGCGGCGCTGTCCGAGGCGGGCGCGGTCGCCGGGGACGTCGACACCGTCGTCTTCGGCCAGGTGCTGCAGGCCGGCGCCGGCCAGAACCCGGCCCGCCAGACGGCCGTCGCCGCGGGCGTGCCGATGACGGTGCCCGCCGTGACCGTCAACAAGGTGTGCCTGTCCGGGCTGACCGCCGTCATCGACGGTGCCCGGCTGCTGCGCACCGGCGAGGCCACGGCCGTGCTCGTCGGCGGCCAGGAGTCGATGACGAACGCGCCCCACCTGCTGCCGGGGGCCCGTGCCGGCTTCCGGTACGGGGACGCGACCCTGCTCGACGCCGTGTCCCGCGACGGGCTGTCGGACGCCTTCGACGGCCAGGCGATGGGGCTGAGCACCGAGGAGCACAACACCGGCTCGGTGCACGTCGATCGCGAGGAGCAGGACCAGGTGGCGGCGGCGTCGCACCAGCGGGCCGCCCGTGCCGCCAAGGACGGCGTGTTCACCGCCGAGCTGGCACCGGTGGAGGTGCCGCAGCGCAAGGGTGACCCGATCGTGGTCTCCTCCGACGAGGGGGTCCGCCCGGACACCACGACCGAGAGCCTGGCCCGGCTGCGCCCGGCCTTCTCCCGCGAGGGCTCGATCACGGCGGGCAACGCCTCGCAGATCTCGGACGGCGCCGCGGCACTCGTGCTGACCACGCGGGCCCGGGCCGAGGCAGCCGGGGTGTCCGTCCTGGCCACGGTCCGTTCGGCCGGCCAGGTCGCCGGGCCGGACACGTCGCTGCACTCGCAGCCGGCGAACGCGATCTCCGCGGCGCTGGCGCGCGAGGGATGGACCGCGGACGACCTCGACCACGTCGAGATCAACGAGGCCTTCGCCGTCGTGTCGGCGGCCTCGCGGCGGGTGCTCGGGATCTCCCCCGAGATCGTCAACCCGCACGGCGGCGGCATCTCGCTCGGTCACCCCATCGGGGCGTCCGGGGCACGGCTCGCGGTGCACGCCGCGCACCAGCTGGCCCGGCGCCGGTCCGACGGCCAGACGGGCCGGGCCGCGGTCGCGCTGTGCGGCGGCGGCGGGCAGGGCGAGGCCCTGCTGCTGGAGGTCTGAGCCTCCCGGGCGGGGGCGCCCCGACGCCCCCGCCCACCGGCCGCCCGTCCGCTGTGGGCATGAAAGATGCGGCCCTCCGACGTCGGAGGGCCGCATCTTTC
>NZ_JABFAJ010000023.1 GCF_013085345.1 Isoptericola sediminis
GGCCCGGCAGCGGTGGGAACCGCTGCCGGGCCTCGCGCGTTGCCCCGGTGGGATCCTGCCGCAGCACCCGTGCGGCCGGTCGGAGGAAGGAGTCACCTGGTGGGCCATCGCCACTTCAACGGTCTGAAGACCGTGCTGCTCTTCGGTGTGCTGTGGGCGGTGCTGCTCGGTCTGTGGGCGGTGTTCTTCCGCGGCAGCCAGGGGATGCTGTTCCTGTTCATGGCGTTCGGCCTCGTCGGCACGTTCATCGGGTACTGGAACTCGGACAAGATCGCCATCAAGGCGATGCACGCCTACCCGGTCACCGAGCTCGAGGCCCCGGAGATGTATCGGATCGTGCGCGAGCTGTCCACGGTGGCCCGCCAGCCGATGCCCCGTCTGTACATCTCGCCCACCCAGGCGCCCAACGCGTTCGCCACCGGGCGCAACCCGAAGAACGCCGCCGTGTGCTGCACCGAGGGGATCCTGCGCATCCTCGACGAGCGCGAGCTGCGCGGCGTGCTCGGCCACGAGCTCATGCACGTCTACAACCGCGACATCCTCACCTCCTCGGTCGCCTCGGCGCTGGCCGGTGTCATCACCTCCCTGGCGCAGTTCCTGCTGATCTTCGGCGGGGGAGACCGGCGTGAGGGCGGCAACCCGCTGGCCGCGCTGGCGCTGGCGATCCTCGCCCCGTTCGCCGCGATGCTCATCCAGATGGCGATCTCGCGCACCCGCGAGTACGACGCGGACGAGGACGGCGCCAAGCTCACCGGCGACCCGCTGGCGCTCGCCTCGGCGCTGCGCAAGCTCGAGCAGGGCACGAAGGCCGCGCCGCTGCCGCAGACGCAGTCCCTGGAGAACGTGTCGCACCTGATGCTGGCGAACCCGTTCCGCGGCGGCGGCATGGCGAAGCTCTTCGCCACCCACCCCCCGATGGACGAGCGCATCGCCCGGCTGGAGAAGATGGCCGGCGACGGCTTCGGCCCGGGCGGCATCACGCGGTACTGACGCGGGCGGTCCTGGCCTCCAGGAGACTCCTGGGTGCCTTCGCTACGCTGGCGGACGATGAGCGCCGACGTCCCACCGCCCCGCCCCCTGGCCCCCGAGCACGACGAGGACCCCCGTGTGGTCGCCTGGGAGCAGCGCACGGAGTGGCCGCTGATCGCGGCTGCCGGCCTGTTCCTCGCCGCCTACGCCATCCCGATCGTCTGGCCCGGCGTGCCGGCCGCGGTCCACGAGCTCTGCTCGATCGTGGTCTTCGGGGCCTGGTTCGTGTTCGTCGTCGACTACGTCGGCCGCCTGCTGCTCGCGCGTCGGCGGTGGCGGTTCGTCCGCCGAAACCTGCTCGACCTGGCGATCGTCGCCGTCCCCGTGCTGCGCCCCCTGCGGCTGCTGCTGCTCGTCAAGGCGATCAAACGGCTCAACCGGGCCGGCGCCAGCGCGATGCGCGGTCGCGTGGTGCTCTACGCGGCCGCCGGGTCCGCGCTGCTGGTCCTGGCCGGGTCCCTGGCCGTGACGGAGGCCGAGCGCGGCGCCGAGGGCAGCACGATCCAGAACGTCGGGGACGGGTTCTGGTGGGCCCTGGTGACGATGGCCACCGTGGGGTACGGCGACACCTACCCGGTCACGGTCACGGGCCGTTTCGTGGCGGTGGGCATGATGCTCGGCGGGATCGCGGTGCTCGGCGTGGTCACGGCGACCCTGTCGTCGTGGCTCGTGCAGAACGTCGAGGCAGACACCGAGGAGCGCCGGACCGAGCCCCGGGACGCCGCCGACGACCTCTGGGCCCGCCGCGGGGACGTCGAGAGCCTGGTCACCGAGGTCCGGGCACTGCGCGAGGAGGTCTCCCGGCTCCGGGCCGACGGCGCCGGGGTGGGGACGCGCTCGGGCTGACGTCACACGGAGCGGAGGGCCGCCTCGAGCGTGGCGGCCACGCCGTCGTCCTCGGCGCTGCCCACGACGACGTCCGCGCCGGCCAGCAGGTCCGGGTGCGCGTCGGCGACGGCGTGCCCGCGCCCCGCCCAGCGCAGCATCGCCAGGTCGTTCGGCATGTCGCCGAAGGCCCACACGTCCTCGGCGTCGATGCCGAGCCGGGCGCACCAGCGCGCCAGCGCGCTGTCCTTGGTCACCTCCGGGGCCAGCAGCTCGGCGAGCCCGGCCGCGCCGGAGAAGGCGAGGTGCGCGCGCTGCCCGACGACGGACCGGACCGTGGCGAAGAACTCCTCCTGGTCCGCGTCGCCCGCGTCACCGCGCTGCACGTCGCCAGGTCGGGTGGAACGCCCCGGACCGGGCCGGACGGCGAGCAGCTTGCCCACCGGTGCCGGACGGCCGGTCCGCACCGCGGCGGGGTCCAGCGTGCGCTCGACGGGGACGGCGTGCACGGCGTCGGGCAGCCCGGGCTCGCCGCGGGGGAACCAGGGGTCGAACGTCGGCCCGTCGTGGCGTTCGAGGGCGAGCGCGACGTCCTGGACGGCGTCGCGCAGGTCGCCGACGATCGTGCGCAGCGTGTCGTCCTCGAACCCGTGGACCTCCTCCGCCGTCCCCGTGGCCAGGTCCCACACGGCGGCCCCGCCCAGGCACACGACCCGGCCGTGCCCGCCCACGCAGTCGGCGAGCCCGTCCAGCCAGCGCGGCGGACGTGCGGTGACGAAGAGCACCTCGACACCGGCGTCCTCGACGGCCCGCAGGGCCGCCCGCGTGCGCTCCGAGACGGTGCCGTCCGGGCGCAGGAGGGTGCCGTCCAGGTCGGTGGCGACCAGGCGGGGGAGCGGCGCCGGGGTGGTCACCGGTAGTTGGTGAACTGCAGCGCGACGTCGAGGTCGGCGGACTTGAGCATCGCGATGACGTCCTGCAGGTCGTCGCGCTTCTTGGAGGTCACGCGCACCTCGTCGCCGGTGATCTGCGTCTTGACGCCCTTGGGCCCCTCGTCCCGGATCAGCTTCGTGATCTTCTTGGCGTTCTCGCTGCTCAGCCCCTCCTTGAGGGAGGCGACGAGGCGGTACTCCTTGCCCGAGGCCTGCGGCTCGCCCTCGCCGGTGTCGATCGCCTTCAGCGAGACGCCGCGCTTGATGAGCTTGGTCTGGAACACGTCGAGCGCCGCGTTGACGCGCTCGGCGCTGTTGGCCGTGATGACGATCGACTCACCGCTCCAGGCGATGGAGGCACCGACCCCGCGGAAGTCGTAGCGCTGGTTGATCTCCTTGGCCGCCTGGTTGAGGGCGTTGTCGACCTCCTGGCGGTCCACCTTGGAGACGATGTCGAAGGACGAGTCGGCCACGGGTGTGCTCCTTGCGTGCGTGGGTCAGGGTTCGGTGTCCACGGTAGCCGGTGCGGCGGCGGCCAGGCGGGTCGCACGGGACTGCCGCAGACCGTCCACGGTGAGCACCACCAGGGCCACCCAGACGAGCACGAAGCCGGCCCAGCGGGTGGGCGGCATCTGCTCGCCGAAGAGGAGCAGACCCAGCAGGAACTGCAGGAACGGCGTCAGGTACTGCAGCATCCCGACCACGGACAGGGGCAGCCGCCGGGCGGCCGCGGAGAAGAGCAGCAGGGGCAGGCCCGTCACCACGCCGCACGAGGCGAGCAGCAGCGCGTGGCCGACGCCCTGGGTGCTGAAGGTCCCGGCGCCGATCGCCGCCAGCCAGAACAGGTACGCGAGGGCGAACGGCGTGGCGACGGCGGTCTCCGCGGCCAGTCCCGGCAGGGCTCCGACCCCGCGGCCCACACGGTTCTTCACCAGCGAGTACAGGCCGAAGGCGCCCGCCAGGACCAGCGAGATCCAGGGGATGCCGCCGACGCCGGTCGACAGCACGACCACCGCGACCGCGCCGAGCCCGAGCGCGACCCACTGCGCGACGCGCAGCCGCTCGCGCAGGACGACGACGCCGAGCGCGACCGTCAGCAGGGGGTTGATGAAGTAGCCGAGCGCCGCGTCCAGGACGTGCTGGGTCAGGACCGCGTAGACGTAGGTGGTCCAGTTGACGATGATCAGCACCGACGCGAGGGCGAGGAGGGCCATCGTGCGGGGCCGGTGCAGGACGTCGACGAACGAGTGCAGGGACCGGGTCGCGGCGAGCAGCACGATGCAGAAGACGAGCGACCAGACGATCCGGTGCGCGATGATCTCGAGCGGGCCGGCCGGCTCGAGCAGGGGGAAGAACAGGGGCATCGCGCCCCAGATCAGGAAGGCGGAGAACCCGAGCGGGAGCCCCCAGCGATCCTGCGCGGCAGGAGGTGTCACCACCCGAGGGTAGACCGCCGTGACGGGCCTGGCCCGCAGGGTGACCAGGGCCACGTCGAGCGGATTTCCACCCGGGCCGTCGGACCGCTATGGTTGTCTCCGCGAGTTCGTCCGCGAACTCGCCCGGCAGGTTGCCCGAGCGGCCAAAGGGAGCTGACTGTAAATCAGCCGTCATCGACTTCGGGGGTTCGAATCCCTCACCTGCCACCGCGAGGATCGACCTCACCCTTGGTGAGGTTCTTCCATCGCTCGGGGGAGACGCCCGTGCGGTACCGCGGACCGGATTTCGTCCGGGCCCACGGAGCCGTGTAGAGTCTTCCCCGCGCCCCGATAGCTCAGTCGGTAGAGCATCTCCATGGTAAGGAGAAGGTCAAGGGTTCGATTCCCTTTCGGGGCTCTGTGTGACGAGCGCGGGATCGTCGTCCGAACCATCGGTCCGACGGTCCCGCGTGGTCACGCGCGGCGGGGTAGCTCAGCTGGTCAGAGCGCACGACTCATAATCGTGAGGTCGCGGGTTCGAGCCCCGCCCTCGCTACCAACACACAACACGCGGTCCGACGGCCGGCGTCGGACCACATCCTTGACGCACGTAGCGCCTTCCGGGGGCGCGAGAGGTGAAGACCCATGGCTGCCAAGAGCGCTGACGTCCGCCCGAAGATCACGCTGGCCTGCGTGGACTGCAAGGAGCGGAACTACATCACGAAGAAGAACCGCCGGAACAACCCGGACCGCCTCGAGATGGCGAAGTTCTGCCCGCGCTGCGGCAAGCACACCGCGCACCGCGAGACCCGCTGAACCCGTCTCGGATCAGACGTCCCGACGTGGCGAACCCGGATTTCGCAGGCCGTGAGTACCCGGCCACCGAGCCGTACTCGGTCGGCCGCGAGAAGATCCGCGAGTTCGCCGACGCCGTCGGAGCCTCCCACCCCGCGCACCACGACCTCGTGGCGGCGCGGGGTCTCGGCTATCCGGACCTGGTCGCGCCCCCGACGTTCGCCGTCGTGGTCGCCCAGCGGGCCGAGCAGCAGTACGTCGCCGACCCGGAGGCCGGCATCGACTTCTCCCGCGTCGTGCACGCGGACGAGACCTTCACCTACGACCGCCCGATCGTGGCGGGGGACGAGATCGCGGCCGTCCTGCACGTCGACTCGGTCACCCAGCGCGCCGGCATCTCGATGGTGACCACGCGGTGCGAGCTGTTCGCCGCCGACGCCGACGAGGGCGCACCCGGCGAGCACGTCGCGACGGTCACCTCGAGCCTGGTCGTGCGCGGGGAGGACTCCTGATGACCCGCCCGCAGCTCGCGGACCTCACGGTCGGCGACGTCGTCGCCACCCGCACGGTCGAGATCGACCGCGCCGCCCTGGTCCGCTACGCCGGTGCCAGCGGGGACTTCAACCCGATCCACTGGGACGAGCAGTTCGCCACCGAGGTGGGGCTGCCCGGCGTCATCGCGCACGGCATGTGCACGATGGGCACCGTGGTCGACGTGGTGACCGACTGGGCCGGCGACCCCGGCGCGATCGTGCGCTACGGCACCCGCTTCACCAAACCCGTCCCGGTGCCGGCCCGCGGGGCGGCCGCCGTGGAGGTCGTCGCCACGGTCGGCGCGACCGACGCGGACGCCGGCACCGCCCGGATCGACCTGACGGTCACGCACGAGGGCGTCAAGGTCCTCGGTCGCACGCAGGTCGTCGTCCGCCTCTCCTGAGCCGACCCCGGTCGGCAGATCACGGCGTGATCACAACCCTTCCCAAGCCGAAAGTGACACGAGTAATCTACGCTTGGTAGCGCTCCCAACGTAGGGGGCTTTCGTCGAAGGAGATGCTCATGCCTGGTCCCAGCACGTCACCCCTCACCGCGGCGGTGTCCCGCCGCGGCGTCCTCATCGCCGGTGCGGCCGGTGCGGCAACCCTGGCCGCCGGGATGCAGGCCTGGGCGTCCCCCGCGACTCGCGGCGGGGTCGCGGGCTCGATGTCGAGCGCCGACTCCCTCGAGCGGGCGCACGCGTTCCTCGGCGCGATGACCGACGCCTACCCCGAGGTCAACAGCGGGCCGCGCATGGCCCAGTCCTACGCCGACCAGCTCGGTCTGTTCTCCACGGCGTTCGTGTACGACGTCGCGCTGACGATCTGCGCCTCGCTGGCCGGCGGCCACGTGGGCCGTGCCACCACCCTGGCCGACGGCCTGCTCTTCGCCCAGCAGAACGACCCCACCTACGACGACGGCCGCCTGCGTCAGGGCTACAACACCGGCCCGTACACCTTCTACGACGGCACGCCGCAGCCCTACGGGCTCGAGCTGCCCGACGGCACCGCCAACATCGGCTGGCAGTTCGGGTTCCTCGGCACCGCCGTGGGCGACATGGCCTGGCCGGGCATCGCCCTGCTGCACACCTACAGCGCCACCGGTGACGGCCGGTACCTCGACGGTGCGGTCCGCATCGGTGAGTGGATCCTCGACAACACGTGGTCCGAGCGTCCGCTCGGCGGCTTCTCCTTCGGCGTCGACGGCGGCAACAACCCGATCCCCAACGGGTCGACGGAGCACAACATCGACTGCGTCGCGTTCTTCCGCCAGCTCGAGGCCCTCGAGGGCGGCGACCGCTGGCGCCGTGCGCAGGAGCACGCCCGCGCGTTCGTCGACATCATGTGGGACCGCGAGGGCGGCTTCTTCTACACCGGCACGAACGACGGCGTGGAGATCAACCGCGACCCGCTGCCGCTCGACCCGGCGACCTGGGGATGGCTGGCGCTGCAGGCCGAGCGGTACGGCCGCTCCGTGGACTGGGCCGCCGACGACCTCGCCACCCGCGACGTCGCGGGCGAGGGCAACTCCCAGCTGCCGGGCGACGTCACGATCTCCGGTGTGACGTTCTCCAGCGCGAGCCTGGTGTCCACGGCGTCGTACAACGGGCTCCCCGTGCACCAGCAGGGTGTGTGGCTCGAGGGCACGGGTCAGCTCGCCTGCGCCATGGCCGACCGTGGCCGCGGGACCCGGGACTCCGGGCGGGCGCACGACCTGCTGGACGAGATCCGGGTCGCGCAGAACCTGGTCGGCGCCGGCCAGACCGTCGGCGGCGACCCGCTGCCCGACCGCGGTGGCGTCGTGGCGGCCTCGAGCCTCATCGACACCGGCTTCGGGTTCGGCTACTTCCAGATCCAGCACACCGGCGCGACCTCCTGGTACGTCATGGCGGCGGAGGGCGTGAACCCGCTCCAGGTGGGCGGCCTGGGGGTCTGACCTCACCTCCGCACCCCCGCCCCTTCCGCTGCGGGCATGGAATCGGCGGCCCTCCATCGATGGAGGGCCGCCGATTCC
>NZ_JABFAJ010000024.1 GCF_013085345.1 Isoptericola sediminis
CGTCGCCGGGGCCGGCGCCTGCCCCCGCCACGGGCGACGCGCCGACGCCCCCGCGCGCCGCACCGACGCCGCCCCCGTCCCGCCGGGCGATGCGGGAACGCTCCTCGGCCTCCCCGGCGCCGGCCCCCGCGCCCACCGTCCGCCCGCCGAGCTCGTCCGGCGGTGTGCGCGGTCTGGACGAGACCGGTCGGCTGGCGCCCGTGCAGCGCAACGACGCCGCGCCCCCGCGCGACGGCTCGTCCGCCGCACCCTCGGCGGGCTTCCCGCCCTCCGGTGCGCAGGGCGGTTCGGCCACGGCCCGCCGCGCCTCGACCCGGGCGTTCGGGCAGCCTCCGGAGTCCCGGTCGGCCACCCCGCCCACGCCGGGTCCCGCGCCGTCGGCGCCGCGGAACGACACCCCGCCGACGTCGGCGCCGCCCGCGTCGACCCCGCCCGCGTCCACGCCGCCCTCCCCGTTCGGCCCCGGCCCGTCCGCCGGGGCGGCGTCCGGCTCCTCGCCGGCCCCGGCCCCGTCCGAGGGGACGACGCCCGGGCGCCGGTCGGCCTTCGGCGCCGGCTCTCCCTTCGGGGCGCCCGGCCGGAGCGAGACGCAGGCCGGCACCACGCCTCCGCCCGCCTGGCCCAGCGCCTCCCCGGGACCGGGTGGTGCCTCGCGGCAGGCGCCGGGCACGGACGGGCCCGCGCTGCCGTGGGGCTCGCCGTCGTCGGGGACCGGCGCCGCGCCGGCCTCCGTCCCACCGACCACCGGTTCGCCGTTCGGCGGGCTCGCGGCCCAGCCCCCGGGTCCGGCCGGTCCCCGGTACCTCGAGGACGACGAGGAGGACTGGGACGACGAGCACGAGCCCTCCTACACGTGGCTGCACTACATCATCCTGGTCGTCGTCGCGTTCGTCTTGGGGCTGCTGATCTGGAACCTCGTGCTCAGCCCGCCGGACGACTTCGCCCCGGAGGAGGCGTCCGCGCCGGTGCCGCCGACCCCCGTGGCGACCGCCACGACCGATCTGGGAGGACGTCGATGACCGCGACCGACCGTGCCGTCGAGCTGGCCGTGGTCGCGGCGCGAGCCGCGTCCGAGCGCAAGGCGCAGGAGATCATCGCGCTCGACGTGAGCGAGCAGCTGGTGCTCACCGACGTGTTCCTCATCGCCACCGGGACCAACGAGCGCCAGGTGGTGGCCGTCGTCGACGCCGTCGAGGAGGCCATGCACAAGGCGGGGGCCAAGCTGCTGCGGCGGGAGGGCAAGTCCGAGGCGCGCTGGGTCCTGCTCGACTTCGGCGAGGTCGTGGTGCACGTGCAGCACGCCGAGGACCGGGTCTACTACGCGCTCGAGCGGCTCTGGAAGGACTGCCCGTCCGTGGACCTGCCGCCGGACGCCCGCGGGGGCGACGGCGCCGCGGCCCGCGCCGAGTTCGGGGACGACGGCGCGGACGGTGCGATCCGTCTGCACGGCGGGATGTGAGGCGATGACCGCCCGCACCGTCGTCCTGCTGCGGCACGGTCGGACCGCCTACAACGCCACGATGCGGCTGCAGGGCCAGGTCGACATCCCGCTGGACGAGGTCGGCCGCTGGCAGGCCGAGCAGGGTGCGACCGCGCTGGCGACCTCGCACCGTGCCGCGCGGGTCGTGTCCTCGGACCTCGAACGGGCCGCCGACACCGCGGCCGCCTACGCCGAGCTGATGGGCCTGCCGGTCGAGACCGACCCGCGGCTGCGCGAACGGTCCTTCGGCCAGTGGGAGGGTCTGACCCAGGACGAGATCGTCGACCGCTGGCCCCAGGAGTACGCGACGTGGCGGCGCGGCGGGGAACCCCGCGGCGTGGACGCCGAGACGAAGGCCGAGGTCGCCGCGCGGACGACCGCGGCGGTCCGGGACCACGCCGACCTGCTCGACGGTGACGAGTGTCTCGTCGTGGTCTCGCACGGGGCGGCCATCTCGCTGGCCATCACCGGGCTGCTCGACCTGGACGCGACGGCGTGGCGCGGGATCTCCGGCATGCACAACGTGCACTGGTCCCACCTGCACCGATCCGCGCCCGGAGCGGTCCCGGGGTGGCGGCTGGTGGCGCACAACGTCGGTGCCGGCTACCCGCTGGACCGCTGGCAGGCGGGCCCGCACGCGGATTTGGAACCTGAGCCGAAGTCTGCCTAAGATAACGACGTTCCCGAGGGGGCAAGCCCCCCGGAACTCCACGAATCAGACCTTCGGTCGGTTCACGGGGCTGTGGCGCAGCTGGTAGCGCATCTGCATGGCATGCAGAGGGTCAGGGGTTCGAGTCCCCTCAGCTCCACGTCGCACGAGGCCGGTCCACCATCACGGTGGGCCGGCCTTCGTCGTTCCCGGGGTGCGCCGCCGCGCCCGTCGCAGCGGGGCCCGAAGGGTGGGGACGACCGCCGGCAGGACGTGGACGGGCCCCGGCAGAGCTGGTCTCCGCCGGGGCCCGTCGTGCGCCGTGCCGCGTTATCCCGCGTGGGCGTCCTTGCTGACCAGCGTGAGCACGTCGTAGGTGGCGACGGTCTCGTCGTCCTGGTTGGTCAGCACGGCGTCCCAGTGCACCTCGCCGTAGTCGTCGGTCTCGCGGGGGATGATCTGCTTGGCGGTGAGCGCCACGCGGATCCTGTCACCCGGGGACACCGGCGTCGTGAAACGCAGGTTCTCCAGTCCGTAGTTCGCGAGCACGGGGCCGGGCTCGGGCGAGACGAACAGGCCTGCCGCGAAGGAGAGCAGCAGGTAGCCGTGGGCCACCCGCCCGGGGAAGAACGGGTTCGCGGCCGCCGCCTCCTCGTCGGTGTGCGCGTAGAAGGTGTCGCCCGTGAACTCGGCGAAGTGGGTGATGTCGTCGAGGGTGACCTCGCGCTCCTCCGACACCACCTGGTCGCCCACGCGGAGCTCGTCCAGCGACTTCCGGAACGGGTGCGCGTCGCCGCGGGTCGCCGCGCCCGGGTGCCACACGCCGGTGATCGCCGTGAGCATCTCGGGGCTGCCCTGGATCGCCGTGCGCTGCATGTAGTGGAAGACGCTGCGCACGCCGCCGAGCTCCTCGCTGCCACCGGCACGTCCGGGCCCGCCGTGCACGAGCATCGGCAGGGGAGAGCCGTGCCCCGTGGAGGAGCGTGCCGCGGCGGCGTCGAGCACGAGGATCCGGCCGTTGGCGGAGGCCGCTCGCCGCGTCAGCGTCGCGACGAACCCGGGGTCGGCCGAGGCGACGCTCGTGACGAGCGAGCCACCGCCGCGCACGACGAGCTCCGCGGCCTGCTCGGGGGTGTCGTAGGCGATCACGGAGGACACCGGGCCGAACGCCTCGGTGTCGTGCACCCGCGGGGCCTCCGCGTCCTCGAAGCGCAGCAGGATCGGGGAGAGGAAGGCGCTGTCACGACCCTCCTCCTGCTGGTCACCGACCACGATCTTCCCCCCGCCGTCGGCGAGCCTGCGCACCTGGCGCAGGACCTCGTCGCGCTGGTCGACCGACACCAGCGGGCCCATCGTGACGCCTTCGTCGCGGGGGTCGCCCACGACGACCTTCGCCTCGAGACGCCGTCGCACGGCCTCGACCACGGCATCGGCGCTCGCCGTGGGGACGATCGCGCGGCGGATCGCGGTGCACTTCTGCCCCGACTTCGCGGTCATCTCGGTGACGAGCTGACGCACGTAGGCGTCGAACTCGGCGGTGCCCTCCACCGCATCGGGGCCGAGCACGGAGGCGTTGATCGAGTCGGTCTCGGCGCCGAAGATGACGCCGCCGGACCTGACGGCGTCGTGGCGCCGGAGCAGGTCGGCCGTCGACGCCGAGCCGGTGAAGGCCACGACGTCGCCGAGCCGGGCATGGTCGAGGACGTCTCGGACGGAGCCGGAGACGAGCTGGAGCGAACCCGGGGGCAGCAGACCCGACTCGACGAGGATCCGCACCATGTGCTCGGTCAGGTACGCGCCGGGTGTGGCGGGCTTGACGATCGTCGGCATGCCCGCGAGGAAGGCCGGGGCGAACTTCTCGAGCGGACCCCAGACGGGGAAGTTGAACGCGTTGATCTGCACGACGACGCCCGGCAGGGTCGTGCGGACGTGGCGTCCCAGGAACGACCCGTCCTTCGAGAGCGGCTCGAGCGGCCCGTCGAGCTGCACGGTCGAGTTCGGGAGCTCGCGCCTGCCCTTCCCGGAGTAGGTGAACAGCACCCCGATGCCGCCGTCGACGTCGATCCACGAGTCGGACTTCGTCGCGCCCGTGCGGGAGGACAGCTCGTAGAGCTCGGCCTTGCGCTCGGTGAGGACGAGCGCGAGCTTCTTCAGCAGCACCGCGCGCTGGTGGAACGTGAGCCGGCCGAGGCTCGCCTGGCCGACGGTGCGGGCGTGCTCCATCGCGCCGGCGAGGTCGAGGCCCTCGCTGGAGACGATCGCGACCGGTTCGCCGGTGGCGGCATCGCGCACCTCGGTGCCGGTCGCGCTCGTGGCGGGGCTCCACCAGGTGTCCTCGACATAGCTCTGCAACGTGCGCGTCATCAGTCCTCCGTTCGTGCGGCCGAGCCGCGGTCAGCTGTCGTTCCAGTCGTAGAAGCCGCGGCCGCTCTTGCGGCCGAGCGTGCCCGCGGCCACCATGTCGCGGAGCAGCTGCGGCGGTGCGAAGCGAGCACCGAGGTCCCGCTCCAGCTGCTCGGCGATGCCGAGGCGGACGTCGAGGCCCACGAGGTCGGTGGTGCGGAGCGGGCCGGTCGGGTGCCGGTAGCCGAGCTCCATGGCGAGGTCGATGTCCTGCGCGCTCGCGACGCCCTGCTCCACCATCCGGATGGCCTCGAGCGCGAGCGCGACGCCCAGCCGGCTCGAGGCGAAGCCCGGCGCGTCCGTGACGGTGATCGGGGTCTTGCCGAGCGCGTGCACCCAGCCGCGCGCCAGGTCTGGCAGGCCGGGTCCGCTGCGCCCGTGGACGACGACCTCGACCAGCGTCGAGGCCGGCACCGGGTTGAAGAAGTGCAGTCCGATGAACTGCTCGGGCCGCTCCAGCCCGTCGGCGAGCTGGGCGAGCGGGATCGAGGAGGTGTTCGAGGCGATCACGGCGTCGGCCGGCAGCTGTCGCTCGATCTCGCGGAGGGCCTCGAGCTTGAGGTCGAGCGACTCCGGTACCGCCTCGAGCACGAGCCGGCAGGCGCCGAAGGCACCGATGTCCGGGGCGACGGTGAGGGCTCGCCGCAGTGCCGCGGCGTCTCCGTCGAAGCCGCGTGCGAGGGAGGTGTCGATGCTCCTCTCGATGCGTGCTCGTGCGCCCGCCGCCGACTCGACGTCGCGCTCGACGACGGTGACCGAGGCCCCCGCGAGGAGGAAGGCGTGGGCGATCCCGCCGCCCATGCGGCCACCGCCGAGCACGCCGACGCGCGCGGGGACCGTGCCGTCCGGGCGGGACCGGGGTGCGGGGCGAGGTGCGCTCGTCATCTGCTCTGCTGCTTCCGCTCGAGGAACTCGGTCATGCGGCGCGTCTTCTCGGGGCTCTCGAAGAGGATCGCCTGCTCCGCGAGATCCACCTGGGGGTGCTCGCTCCGCGGGGCTCGCAGCGCACGCTTGGACGCCTGGAGCGCTGCGGGGTCGAGTCTCGCGATCCGGTCGGCCATGCCCGCGGCCGCCACGAGCGCGGCGGCGCCGTCGTCGTGCAGCTGGGTGACCAGCCCGGCGGCGAACGCCTCGGCACCGTCGAGGACACGCCCTGTCAGGAGCATCTCGGCCGCCAGGGGTTCACCGACGAGCTCCGGCAGGCGCCACGTCGCCCCGGCCGCGGCGATGATGCCGAGGCCGGTCTCGGGGTTGCCGATCCGCAGGGAGCGGGTGCCGATGCGGACGTCGGCCGCGTAGGCGAGCTCCGCGCCGCCGCCGAGCGCGAAACCGTCGAGCACGGCGATCACGGGCATCGGGAGGGCACGGACACGCAGGAAGGCGTGGGTGTTGATGCCGGCACGAGCATCTGCCGCTCGTCGGTCTCTCAGCTGCGCGATGTCGGCGCCCGCGGCGAAGTCGCCGCCCTCGCCGCGCAGCACGAGCGTGCGCGGTTCCTCCTCGAGGTCGGCGCACAGCGCGTGCAGGGCGTCGACCAGCTCCTGGTCGATCGCGTTGCGCTTCTCGGGGCGGTCGAGGCTCGCGAGCACGTGGGTCCCGCGGTCCTCGATCCTGAGGGGAGCCGTGCTCCTCACGTCCGTCGCTCGGCTCACGGATCGATCCTCTCGACGACGGTGGCGGACCCCTGGCCGACGCCGACGCACAGGGTGGCGAGGCCGTAGCGCGACCCCTCACGCTCCATGCGGCCGAGCAGGGTCACGAGCAGTCGCGACCCCGAGGAGCCCAGGGGATGGCCCAACGCGATCGCGCCGCCGTCGACGTTGACGGTGGCCGGGTCGAGACCGAGCCGGCGGATCGTGGCGAGCGACTGGGTGGCGAAGGCCTCGTTGAGCTCGACCGCGCCGATGTCGGCGACCGACAGCCCCGTGCGCTCGAGCGCCTTCTGCGTCGCGGGCACGGGGCCGAGGCCCATGATCTCGGGGGCGAGGGCGGCCGACACGCTCGTGAGGATGCGCGCCCGCGGCCGGAGCCCGTACCTGTCGACGGCGTCGCCGCTCGCGACGACGAGTGCCGAGGCGCCGTCGTTGAGGGACGACGAGTTGCCCGCGGTGACGACGCTCCCGCCGGCGACGACGGGCGGCAGGCCCGCCAGCACCTCCGTGGTCGTGCCGGGGCGAGGGCCCTCGTCGGTGTCCACGAGCCGGGCCTCCCTACGGCCGTGCGGAGCCTTGACCGGGACGATCTCGTCGGCGAAGCGGCCGGCGTCGATCGCGGCGATCGCGCGGCGGTGACTCTCCGCGGCGAAGGCGTCCGCGTCGGCACGGCTGATGCCGTCGACGCGGGCGACCTCCTCCGCGGTCTCCGGCATCGAGTAGGTCGCCTTGTCGCGCCGCAGGAGCACGGGGTTGGGGAAGCGCCAGCCGATCGAGGTGTCGAACTGTGCGCCCGGCTTGCCCCAGGCCCGGGCGGGCTTCTCCTGCACCCAGGGCGCGCGGGTCATCGACTCGACACCGCCCGCGACGACGAGGTCGGCGTCACCCGCACGAACGGCCTGCGAGGCGTTGGCGACGGCGGTCATGCCCGACGCGCACAGACGGTTGACGGTGTACCCGGGCACGGAGTCGGGCAGTCCGGCGAGCAGCACCGCCATGCGGGCGACGTTGCGGTTGTCCTCGCCGGCCTGGTTGGCCGCGCCGAGGACGACCTCGTCGACCGCGTCCGCGGGGACGCCCGACCGCTCGAGGACCGTGCCGACCACCAGCGCGGCCAGGTCGTCCGGGCGGACGCCGGCGAGCACTCCGCCGTACCGGCCGACCGGTGTGCGGACCCCGTCGACGAGATATGCCTCGGGCATGGGGATGGACCTTCCTGTCTGCGCGGTGTCACCCCGCGGGGGCGACCGAGCGTTTCGGTGAGGGGGACGAGCGGGCCGTGCGGCGGACCGCTACGGGCCGGGCGCGTCCTTGACGAGATTGGTGATGCGCATCGTGCAGCAGCGCCGGCCGTCGTCGTCGGTGACGACGATCTCGTGCACGGTGAGGGAACGCCCCAGGTGGACGGGCGTGCACACGCCCGTGACGTAGCCCTCCGTCGCCGATCGCGTGTGCGTCGCGTTGACGTCGACACCCACGGCGAGGCGTCCCGCGCCGGCATGGAGGTTGGCGGCCATCGACCCGAGCGACTCGCCGAGGACGACGAACGCCCCGCCGTGCAGGTAGCCCACCGTCTGGCGGTTGCCGCGCACGGGCATCCGCCCGACGGTCCGCTCGACCGTGTACTCGAGGAACTCGATGCCCATCATGTCGGCGAGCTCGCCCGAGCCGTTCTGCGCGACCCAGTTGCCGGCGCCGACCGGAGCGGTCCCGGGGTCCGTCACCCTCGCCGTGCTCATGCGACACCGCCGCGCTCGCCGCCGGTGAACACCGGTGTCCGCTTCTCCTGGAACGCGGCGAAGCCCTCGCGGTAGTCGTCGGTGTCGCACAGGGCGGCCTGCGCGCGGTTCTCCGCGGACATCGACTCCCACAGGCCGACGCGGCGGTCGCGCAGGTCGCGCACGAGCGCCTTCGACGCGAGGAACGCCTGCGTCGCCCCGCGGGCGGCTGTCGCGGCCGCGGCACGCGTGGTGTCGAGCACCTCGTCGGCGGGCATCGCGCGGGAGAACAGGCCCGCCGCCACGGCCTCGGACCCCGACATCAGCCGTCCGGTGTAGACGAGGTCGAGCGTGCGGTGCGCCCCGAGCCGCTCGTGGAACAGCGCGTGACCGCCGGAGTCGAGCGTCGCGCCGAGGTTCGCGAACGGACTGCCGATCTTGGCCGTGTCGGCGACGTACACGACGTCGCTCGCGACGAGCAGTCCCAGACCGACGCCGAGGCAGGCTCCGTGGGCGGCGGCGAAGGTGGGGGCGGGGAACGCGCTCATCTGCTCGAGCAGCGGCTGGATCAGCCCCTCCAGGTACCCGAGCACGTCGTCCTCCCGGGGGTCGACCCCCGAGATGTCCCGGCCCGCGCAGAACGCGCGGCCCTCGCCACGCAGGACCAGCGCGCGCACGCCCGCCTCCGCCGCCTGCGTGTAGGCGGCGGAGAGCTCGCGCACGTCGTCGGGCCCGAGTGCGTTGAGGCGGGTGGGTGCGTCGAGGACGACCTCGGCCACGTCGTCGGCGATCGACAGGGTGATCATGATCGGTCGGTACCTTCTCTCGGGTCAGGCGTCGTAGTCGACGGCCACGTGGTCGGACTGCGGGTGCGACTGGCAGGTGAGGACGTAGCCGTTCTCGACCTCGTCGGGCTCGAGCGCGTAGTTCTCGGTCATCGTCACGGACCCCTCCAGGACGCGGGCCCGGCACGTGCCGCACACCCCGCCCGTGCAGGCGAAGGGTGCGTCCGGTCGCACGCGGAGCGCCGCGTTGAGGATCGTCTCGTTCGCGCTGAGGGGGCTCTCGACCGACGCCGAGGTCCCGTCGAGGTTGATGTCGACGGTGACCGTCCTCTCGCCGGCCCGGACCTCGACGGGACGCGGGCGCGTGGACGGGGCGCCGGGCTCGCCGGTCGTGAACAGCTCGTAGCGCACGTGCGCGGCGTCCACCCCGTACCCGTCGAGGAGGTCGCGACACAGCTGGACGAGCTCGAAGGGGCCGCACAGCACCCATTCGTCCGCCATCTCGACGGGCACGACCGAGGTCAGGATCCTGCGCAGCCGCTCCTCGTCGAGACGTCCCGACATGATCGGGGCCGAGCGCTGCTCGCGCGAGAGCACGTGGTGGATCGCGAAGCGCCGGGGGTACCGGTCCTTGAGGTCGGCGAGCTCCTCGACGAACATCACGTCGTGGGACGAGCGGTTCGTGAACAGCAGGTCGAAGCGGCTCGTCGCGCTGTGCTGCAGCACCTGGTGCGCCATCGTGATGACGGGTGTGATGCCCGACCCCGCCGCGATCCCGACCACGTGCCGCCCCTCGAGCTCCGTGAGGTTCGAGGTGAACGCACCCTGCGGGGTCATCACCTGCAGCGTGTCGCCGGCGCGGAGCTCGTCGTTGGCCCAGGTGGAGAAGAGCCCGCCGTGGTCGCGCTTGACGGCCACGGAGATGCGGCCGTCGGCGGGTGGCCGGCAGATGGAGTAGGAGCGGCGCACGTCCTCGCCCTCGATCGTCGTGCGCAGGGCGAGGTACTGCCCGGCGAGGTAGCGGTACGCGTCAGCGAGCTCCTCGGGCACCTCGAAGGTGACCTCCACGCTCGTCCCGGTGAGGCGCCGCACCTCGGCGACACGGAGCTCGTGGAACGTCGCGCGCTTCTTCGCACCGACGGTGGTGGTGGCCATGGTTTCCCTTCCGGGACTCGTGCGAGATCAGTGGACCTTGAAGTAGTCGAACGGTTCGAGGCAGTCGAGGCACTCGTGGAGCGCCTTGCACGACGTCGAGCCGAAGCGGGCGACCTCACGGGTGCGGGTCGAGCCGCAGCGCGGGCACCTGACCGAGAGCTGCACGAGAACCGGGCCCCTGCGCGAGGCGGCGCGGAAGTCCGGTGGCGCGATCCCGTAGTCGGCGAGCTTGCGCTTGCCGGCCTCGCTCATCCAGTCGGTCGACCAGGCCGGGGCGAGGGTGTACTCGACCACGACCTGCTCGTAGCCCGCGGCCCGGAGCCGGGAGCGGACGTCGTCGCGCATCTGGTCGATCGCGGGGCAGCCCGAGTACGTGGGGGTGAGCACGACCCGGACGGCCCCTCGCTCGTCGGCCTCGGCCGTCCTGAGCACCCCGAGGTCCTCGATCGTCAGGACGGGCACCTCCGGGTCCAGGACCTCCGCGGCGATGTCCCACACGCGGGCCGCGGCGGGCTCGTGAGGTCGGGTGCCCGTCACCAGGTGGCTCCCGGGTGGCGGCGGGCCAGCCACTGCATCTCCGCGAGGAGGTAGCCCATCGACGCCGTGTGCCCGCCACGGCGCCCGTCCCCGCGAGCCGGCTTCACCGCGGGAGTCTCCAGGTCTGCCTCCGCCAGCACGGAGGCCACGGTGCGGTCGAAGCCGGCTCGCAGCGAGGAGGGTCGCGGTGCGACACCGGCGAGACGGTCGGTGAGCTCGTCGTCCTCGAAGAGCTCGTCCACGTACGGGTACAGGTCGCCCAGCGACACGGTGATCCTGCCCCGCGACTCCTCCGTGCCGCCCGCGAGCCGCAGCATCCACTGCGCGGCGTGGTCGAGGTGGTACGCCACCTCGCGCTCGGCCTTGCCGGCGATCGCGCCGAGCGACGGGTCGGTGCTCGTCGCCAGCGCCTGGTAGAGCTCGACCTGGTAGGCCGAGAAGAGGAACTGTCGGGCGATCGTGTCGCCGAAGTGGCCGTTGGGCTGTTCCACCAGCCAGCAGCTGCGGAACTCGGGCTCGTCGCGCCAGAACGCGAGGTCGTCCTCCGAGCGGTCCGACGCCGTGCCGGCGTAGCGCAGCAGCGCGCGCGCATGGCCGATGAGGTCGAGCGCGATGTTGCCGAGCGCCAGGTCCTCCTCGAGCTCGGGCGCGCGCGAGATCCACCCGCCGAGCTGCTGGGAGAGGATCAGGGCGTCGTCCCCCAGCCGCATCGCGTACTCCGCCACCGGGGGCGTCGCCGTGGTGCCGGAGCCCAGCAGCTCCTCGGCAAGGGTCAGCTCGTCGACGCTCACGTCACCGTGCGCCCCGCTGTGCTCGCTCACAGGTGCTTCACCCCCTCCGCGCGGGTGTAGTAGACCGCGTGGCGGTAGTTCTTCCCGGCCGGCGACTCGAAGAAGGCGCCCTTCGCGTCGGGGTCGCTCGTGGTGATCGCGGCGGCGGGCACCACCCAGATCGACACCCCTTCGCTGCGCCGCGTGTACAGGTCGCGGGCGTTGCGCAGCGCCATCGCCTCGTCGGGCGCGTGCAGCGACCCGGCGTGGACGTGGCTCAGCCCGCGGTTCGCGCGGACGAACACCTCCCACAGGGGCCATGCCTCGGTTCCCGTCTCACCCGGTGTCGGCATCCTCGTCTCCTTCGGTGTCCATGGGGCGGGCGGTCGCTGCTCAGACCGCGACGCGCTCGCTGTCATGCTGCTTGCGGGCGTACTCGGCGGCCGCCTCGCGGACCCACGCTCCGTCGTCGTGCGCCTCCCGGCGGTGACGCAGCCGTGCGGCGTTCGCCGGGCCGCGGCCGTCGAGCACGGCGGCGAACTCGTCCCAGTCGATCTCGCCGGTGATCCAGGTGCCGGTCTCCTCGTCGTAGCGGAGGTCCTTGTCCGGGCACTCGAGGCCGAGGGCCTCGAACTGGGGGACGCACATCCCGACGAAGCGCTGGCGCAGCTCGTCGTTGGAGAACCGCTTGATGTTCCAGGCCATCGACTGCGCCGAGTTCGGGGAGGCGTCGTCGCTGGGGCCGAACATCATGAGCGACGGCCAGTACCAGCGGTCCACCGCGTCCTGCGCCATCTGCTTCTGCTCGGGTGTGCCGTGGGAGAGCTCGTAGAGGATCTCGAAGCCCTGACGCTGGTGGAACGACTCCTCCTTGCAGATGCGCACCATCGCCCGGCCGTAGGGCCCGTAGGAGGCGCGGCAGAGCGGCACCTGGTTGCAGATGGCGGCGCCGTCGACGAGCCATCCGATCGCCCCCATGTCCGCCCACGTCGGCGTGTGGTAGTTGAAGATCGAGGAGTAGCGGGCCCGGCCCTCGATCAGCTGCGCGGTCATCTCCTCGCGCGAGATGCCGAGCGTCTGGGCCGCCGCGTAGAGGTACAGCCCGTGCCCGGCCTCGTCCTGGACCTTCGCCATGAGGATCGCCTTGCGCTTGAGGCTCGGCGCGCGGGTGATCCAGTTCGCCTCCGGCTGCATGCCGATGATCTCGGAGTGGGCGTGCTGCGAGATCTGCCGGACGAGGGTCCTGCGGTACTTGTCCGGCATCCAGTCGCGCGGCTCGATGCGCTGGTCCGCCGCGATGAGCGCGTCGAAGCGAGCCCGTCCGTCCTCGTCCTCGGCGAGCTCGGCCGTGGTCGTGACCATCTGCTGCCTCCTTGCGTCAGGGTCCCCGGGGGCCGTCGTCGGCCCTCTCCCGCCGGTGGGGAGGGGTGGTACGGTTCCGGCCAGGAATTACTTACCGACCGTTCATTGAGCATAGCCACGGATCGGGCGGGGCCGCAACGAAGCAGGACGGCGGGCTCCCACCGCGGCCCACGCAACGGAGCGCAGATGAGTTCGACGACGAACCCCCCGACGAGCGGACGTGCCGACGACGCGATCGAGGTCGATCCCACGTGGTCGGCGACGGCGATGTTCCAGGACGACCCCGCGAAGGACGCCCTCGGCATCCGTGTCGAGGTGCTCGAGCGCGGCCGCGTGGTGCTGTCCATGCGCGTCGGCCAGGGGATGGTGAACGGGTTCGGGATCACGCACGGCGGCATGGTCTTCGCCCTCGCGGACACGGCGTTCGCCTATGCCTGCAACGAGGGGGCGACGCCGGTCGTCGCCGCGGGGGCCGACATCGTCTTCACGAGGGCGAGCCGGTCCGGTGACGTGCTCACCGCCACCGCCGAGCGGCGCTGGCTCCGGGGGCGCAACGGCCTCTACGACGTCACCGTGGCCGACCAGCGCGGCGACGTGGTCGCCGAGTTCCGCGGTCGGTCCTTCGCCACCGATCGCCCCGCGCCGCCGGCCTCCTGACCGGTCCTGCCGTCGCCCGACCCGACCGACCCTGCGAGGAAGACCCATGCCCGCGATCCAGAGCCTCACCGACCAGGTGGGACTGCACGCCGAGGAACGCCTCGACCGCGCCGAGCTGGAGGCGCTGCAGCTCGAGCGCCTCCGATGGACGGTGCGCCACGCCTACGAGAACGTGCCCTTCTACCGGCGCAAGCTCGACGAGGCCGGCGTCGCCCCCGGCGACGTCCGCGAGCTCGGCGACGTCGTGAAGCTGCCCGTCACGACGAAGGACGACCTGCGCGACCACTACCCGTTCGGACTCTTCGCCGTGCCGAGGGACCAGGTGCGCCGCGTCCATGCGTCGTCCGGCACGACCGGGAGGATGACCGTCGTCGGCTACACCGAGAACGACCTGGAGCACTGGGCGAACCTCGTCGCGCGCTCGCTGTACGCCTCGGGCGTGCGTCCCGGGTGGACGGTGCACAACGCGTACGGCTACGGGCTGTTCACGGGCGGTCTCGGTGCTCACGCCGGCATCGAGAGGCTCGGCTGCACGGTGGTCCCGATGTCGGGCGGCCAGACGGAGAAGCAGGTGCAGCTCATCCGCGACTTCGAACCGGACGCGATCATGTGCACCCCCAGCTACCTGCTGACGATCGCCGACGCCTTCGAGGAGGCCGGGCTCGACCCGCGGGACACCAGCCTCAAGGTCGCGATCTGTGGCGCCGAGCCGTGGACCGACTCGATGCGGCGCCAGCTCGAGGATCGCCTGGACCTCACGGCCGTCGACATCTACGGACTCTCCGAGATCCTCGGACCGGGCGTCGGCAACGAGTGTGCCGAGACGCAGGACGGGCCGCACCTCTGGGAGGACCACGTCCTGCCCGAGGTGCTCGACGAGAACCTGCGGCCCCTGCCCGACGGGGCGACGGGGGAGCTCGTCCTCACGACGCTGACCAAGGAAGCCTTCCCGATGATCCGCTACCGGACGCGGGACCTCACGTCGCTGCACCCCGGCACCGCGCGACCCGCGCACCGGAGGATCGCGCGGATCACCGGCCGGAACGACGACATGATCATCCTGCGAGGGGTCAATCTCTTCCCCACGCAGGTCGAGGAGATCGTCTGCGAGATCCCGGACCTCACCTCCCACTTCGTCCTCGAGCTCACGACGAGGGGGAGGATGGACCACCTCACGGTGAAGATCGAGGCACGGGACGGGGCCGCGCCGCGGGAGGCCGAGGAGGGGTTGCTGCTGCTCCAGCAGCGGATCAAGGACCGGGTCGGGACGACGCTCGGGGTGGAGCTGGTCGGGACCGGGACGTTGCCGCGCTCCCAGGGCAAGCTCAAGCGGCTGTACGACCTGCGGTAACGTGGGCGACCGGCGCCGGCCCGGTCCGTCAGGGTGCCGCGAAGCGCGCGGAAGGGGAGGTTCGCCAGGTGGAGACCGCCGACGTGCGCGGAGCGCCCCGCCGGGGGAGGCCCGGCCACGACCGGAACAGCATGCTCGAGGTCATCGTGCAGGTGTTCACCGACCACGGCTACGACGCCTCGTCGCTCGAGATGATCGCGAGACGGCTCGGGCTCTCGAAGTCGGCGGTGTACTACCACTTCTCGTCGAAGGCGGAGATGCTGGAGATCGCCCTGGAGCGAGCCCTGGGCGAGCTCGAGCGGGTGTTCGACGAGGCCGAGTCCCAGCCGGGCGACGCGGTGTCCCGGATCGGCTACATCGTGCGGCACGCGGTGCTCGTCGCCTGCGAACGACGGCAGTACCTCACGCTGCTGCTCCGCCTGCACGGCAACTCCGACGTGGAGCTGAGGGCGCTGGAGCGCCGGCGTGTCCTCACGGCGCGGCTCCGGGGGACGTTCGAGGCCGCGCGTGACGAGGGGTCGCTCCGCGACGACCTCGATCCCGGTCTCGCGGCACGTTTCACCTTCGGCCTCGTCAACTCTCTCGTCGAGTGGTACCGGCCGGACGGGCCGATCGATCCCGAGGCGTTGGCCGACGCGTTGCTCTCCTACGTGCGCACGGGTCTGCGCCTGGACGAGACGGACTTCCGATGACCATCCGTGCCCGACACGTCGGGACGGTGCGGGAGCGGGCGTGATCGCGCCGGCCGACAACGCGCGGCCGCGCTCGACGGGCCGGGGCGGACCCGGCCTCGGTGGCGAGGTCGACGGCGCCGGTCGCACCCCTGCGGGCGCCGGGAGCCCGACGGTCGACGACCCCGCGAATCCGGCGGAAACAGAGTTGTTACCCGGCGGACTTCGGACCTCTTGACACCCCCTGGGGGGTCGCGTAGAGATGGTCCATGGAGGCGTTCGAGAAGTGGGAATCCGAGATCCGTGGCTACAGCCGGGCATACCCGACTGTTTTTGCCTCGGCATCCAATGCGCGTCAGGTCGACGAATCGGGACGTAGTTATCTCGATTTCTTCGCGGGCGCCGGCGTGCTCAACTTCGGGCACAACAACCCGCGCATGAAGCGCGCGATGATCGATTTCCTCGAGGCGGACGGCGTCGCGCACAGCCTCGACATGGCGACCACGACCAAGCGGGACTTCATCGAGAAGTTCGCCGCCACGGTGCTCGCCCCGCGCGACATGACCATGAAGATGCAGTTCATGGGGCCGACGGGCACCAACGCCGTCGAGGCCGCGCTCAAGCTCGCGCGACGCGTGACCGGACGCCGCGACGTGGTGGCGTTCAGCAACGGCTTCCACGGCATGACGCTCGGCTCCCTGGCGCTGACCGCCAACGACTACTTCCGCGCCGCGGCGGGGGTGCCGCTCGAGAACGTCGTGCGGCTGCCGTTCGAGACGGCGCCCGGCGGCGGCGTCCAGCAGCTCGCCGACTTCCGTGCGCTCCTGGAGGACTCCTCGAGCGGCCTGCTCCCGCCGGCGGCCTTCGTCGTCGAGACGATCCAGGCCGAGGGCGGTGTGCACGTCGCGAGCGCGGAGTGGCTGCGCGAGGTCCAGCGCCTCGCCCACGACATGGGCGCCCTGTTCATCGTGGACGACATCCAGACCGGCTGCGGCCGGACCGGCAGCTACTTCAGCTTCGACGGCATGGGGCTCGACCCGGACATCATCACGCTGGCGAAGGGCCTCGGCGGGTACGGGACCCCGATCGCCATGAACCTCAACAAGCCCGAGCTCGACGCCCACTGGTCACCCGGTGAGCACACGGGCACGTTCCGCGGCCAGGGGCTCTCCTTCGTGGCGGGCAGGGTCGCGCTGGAGTACTTCGACGACGACGAGCTGATGAACCAGGTGGCGGCCAAGCGCGAGACCATGACGGCTGTCCTGGACGACCTCGCCGCAGGCTCGGACGGACGCTTCGAGGTCCGCGGCCGCGGCATGATGCAGGGTCTCGACATCGGTGACGGCGCGCTCGCCAAGGCCATCGCCAAGAAGTGCTTCGACGACGGACTGCTCATCGGTCCCTGCGGGACCGGGGGACGCGTGCTCAAGCTCATCCCGCCGTTGACGATCCCGGACGCCGACCTGGACGAGGGCCTCGAGGTCCTCGCCAAGGCCGTCCACAGCACCATCTGACCACCCTGGAGGCCGGTGTGAAGCAGCGCGACGACATGACGTTCCCGTTCGAGGAGTACGAGCGGCGCCTGGGTGACCTGCGCCGACGGATGGCCGACCGGCTCCTGGACGCCGTCGTGATCACCGATCCCGAGAACCTGATGTATCTCACCGACTATCAGACGACGGGGTATTCGTTCTTCCAGGCGCTCGTGGTCCCGTTGACCGAGGAACCCTTCATGATCACGCGGAGCATGGAGGAGTCGAACGTCTATGCGCGCACGTGGGTCGAGCTGACCCGCCCTTATCCGGACACCGGCGACGCGATTCAGAGCCTCGTGCAGTCGCTGCGGGAATTCGGGTTGCACACCAAGGACATCGGGTACGAACGCAACAGCTACTATTTCCCGGCCTATCACCAGGACTACATCCACACCTCGCTCACCGAGGGGCGCCTGCTCGACTGCTTCGGCATCGTCGAGGAGGGTCGCGTGACCAAGTCCCCGGCCGAGATCGAGATCATGAGGAAGGCCGCCCGGGCCACCGAGGTCGGCATGCAGGCCGGGCTGGAGGCCTGCGCGCCCGGGGTGACGGAGAACGAGATCGCCGCGGAGATCAGCGCCGCGATGTTCCGTGCCGGGGGCGAGTTCCCCGCCGTCATGCCGTACGTCGCCTCCGGACCGCGCAGCATGATCGGCCACGCCACCTGGGAGGGCCGCGTCGTCCAGCCGGGCGAGCACGTCTTCCTCGAGGTCGGCGGCTGCTTCCGGCGCTACCACACGGCCATGATGCGCACGGCTGTGCTCGACGACCTCTCACCGTCGTTGGCGGCGGCGCAGCACCGGATGAAGACGGCGCTGGCGGAGGTCAAGAAGGCGATCCGTCCGGGGATCACGGTCTCCGACGCGGACAACATCGTGCGCAGCGTGATCACGGACAACCACGTCGGGGCCCGCCTCATCACCCGCTCCGGGTACTCCATCGGGATCGCGTTCCCGCCGAGCTGGGACGAGGGCTACATCGCCAGCCTCAACCAGGGCAACCCGACGATCCTGCGCGAGGGCATGACCTTCCACATCATCCCGTGGATGTGGGGCGTCGACGGGGACAAGACCGTCGGCATCTCGGACACCGTCTACGTCACCGACCGGGGGTGCGAGTCCTTCTTCACCCTCGACGAGGACTTCACCGTGAAGCCCGACCGGGGAGCCGGAGCCCGCGACGCCGAGTCCGGCGAGGAACGGTCCGACGCCCTGGACAACACCACCCCGATCCGACCCGAAGTCGCCTGAGAGGAGTCTCGATGCTCACTGCGATCGACCCGAGCACGGGCAAGGTCATCCGCGAGGTCGAGCCGGCCGGCCCCGAGAAGGTGGAGGAGATCCTCGCCGCGGCCGCGGACGCCGCCGTCGGGTGGGGACGGTTGACCTTCGACCGGCGGGCGGAGGTCCTGCACGCCGTGGCGACCTACCTGCGTCAGCACGTCGACGAGCTGGCGCCCCTCATGACCGAGGAGATGGGCAAGCCCGTCGGCGAGGCACGCGGCGAGGTCGCCAAGGCGGCGCTGTGCTTCGACCACTACGCCGACCACGGGGCCGACTACCTGGCGGACGAGATGCTCCCCTCGGACGCCAGCACGAGCTACGTGCAGCACCTGCCGCTCGGCACCGTGCTCGGCGTGCTGCCGTGGAACGCGCCCTTCTGGCTGTGGTCCCGGTTCGCCGCCCCGGCGCTCATGGCCGGCAACACCTGCGTGATGAAGCACGACCCGCACGTCCCGGGCTGCGCGGCCGCGATCGCGGACGTGTTCACGCAGGTCGGTGCCCCGGACGGTGTCTTCCAGAACCTGCCGCTGGAGACCCCGCAGGTGGAGGCGGTCATCCGCGACCCGCGCGTGCACGCCGTGTCCTTCACCGGGTCGGCCCGCGGCGGGGCCGCGGTCGCGAGCACGGCGGCGGCGGAGATCAAGCCGACGGTGCTGGAGCTGGGCGGTTCGGACCCCTGCCTGGTGCTCGCGGACGCCGACCTGGACGCCGCGGCGGACACGGTGGCGCTGTCCCGGATCATCAACGCCGGGCAGTCCTGCATCGCCGCGAAGCGCATCATCGTGGAGAGCGCGGTGTACCCGCAGATGGTCGACAAGCTGCGCGAGCGGCTGGCACGGCTCACCGTCGGGGACCCGGCCGAGGAGTCCACCGACGTCGGGCCCATCGCCCGCGAGGACCTGCGCGAGACGCTGCACCGCCAGGTGACGGAGACCGTCGACGCCGGGGCGCGGCTGCTGCTCGGCGGCGAGCTGCCCGAGGGGGACGGCTGGTTCTACCCCGTGACGATGCTGGCCGACGTCACCGAGGGCATGACCGCCTGCCGCGAGGAGACCTTCGGGCCGGTGATGGTGGTCATGGAGGCCCCGGACGCGGAGGAGGCGCTGGCGATGGCCAACCGCACCGAGTACGGGCTGGCCGCCAGCGTCTGGTCGACGGCGGAGCGCGGCGTGGCGATGGCCCGGCGGATCGAGGCCGGACAGGTCGCGGTCAACGGCATCGTCAAGACGGATCCACGGCTGCCCAGCGGAGGCGTCAAGCGGTCGGGCTACGGGCGCGAGCTCGGCCCGCACGGCATCCGGGAGTTCGTCAACGTCCAGCAGGTGTGGGTGGGGCCGCGGCAGGACTGAGCCCGTGCGCCGCAGCACCGAGGACGTCGACGCGTACCTGCACGGCGACGACGTGGCCCCTGACCTGGCACGCACCGACGCCGTCGTGCGGGACGTGCTGCCCGGGCTCTCCCGGTCCCTGTGGCGGGGCGTGTTCTGGGGCGGCACCGAGCAGGTGATCATCGGCTACGGCGACATCGTCCAGCCGCGCCCGCGCGGTGCGGACGTCGAGTGGTTCCTGGTCGGCCTCGCCCAGCAGAAGCGGCACCTGAGCCTGTACGTCAACGCCGTCGAGGACGGCGCCTACCTGGGTCGGCGCTACGCCGACCGCCTCGGGCGCGCCAGGGTCGGCGCGGCGAGCATCTCGTTCGCCCGTCTCGACGACCTCGACGAGGCGGTGCTGCGCGAGATGCTCGCGCACGCCGGGCGCACGCTCGACGAGGGGACGCCGCCGACGGCGTGACGTCCGTGCGGGGTCCGGGACGCCGAGCCGTCGGGCGCACGCCGCCCCGGGTGCGTGCCGGTCGGTGGGCGCGGTGTCTCGCTCCGTGGGTGGTCCCTCGTGGTCAGGCCTCAGACCCGGTAGGTTGCTCGTGTCCTCGACCAAAGGAGGTTCGAGCCTCGTGCAGATCGGTGTCCCTCGGGAGTCGCGCGACGGTGAACGGCTGGTCGCCGCCACCCCCGCGACCGTCCAGCGTCTGACCGCGCTCGGCTACGACGTGCTCGTCGAGTCCGGAGCCGGCGAGCGGGCGAGCATGCCCACCCGCGCCTACGTCGAGTCCGGTGCGCGCATCGCCGGCCGGGAGGAGGTCTGGGGGTCCGACGTCGTCACCTGCGTCAACGCGCCGTCCCCGCCGGAGCTGGAGCTGCTGCGTCCCGGCGCCGTGCTGATCTCCCAGATCGGACCGGCCACGCATCCGGAGCTCGTGGACGCGCTCGCCGAACGGCACGTGACCGCTCTCGCCCTGGACGCCGTCCCGCGCATCTCGCGGGCCCAGGCGCTCGACGTGCTCTCCGCGCAGTCCAACGTGGCCGGCTACCGGTCCGTGGTGGAGGCCGCCGAGGAGTTCGGGGGCATGTTCACCGGACAGGTGACCGCCGCCGGGACCACGCCGCCGGCGACGGTCTTCGTCATCGGCGCAGGCGTCGCGGGTCTGGCGGCCATCGGTACCGCCTCCTCGCTGGGCGCCAAGGTGCGCGCCTTCGACGTCCGTCCCGAGGTCGGCGAGCAGATCGAGTCGCTCGGCGCGACGTTCGTCCAGGCCGAGGGCACCGCGCAGGAGGTCAGCAGCGACGGGTACGCCCGCGAGCTGACCTCCGACCAGGAGGCCGCGACGCAGGCGATGTACGCCGCGGAGTCCGCGGGCGCCGACGTCGTCATCACCACCGCGCTGGTGCGCGGGACGGCGCCGACCACCATCACGGCGGCGATGGTCGCCGCCATGAAGCCCGGCTCGGTGATCGTCGACCTCGCCGCGCCGGGCGGCGGCAACTGCGAGCTCACGGTGCCGGGGGAGCGGGTCGTCAGCGACAACGGCGTGATCGTCCTGGGCTACACCGACCTGCCCGGCCGGATGCCGCAGCACACGTCCCAGCTCATCGGCACGAACATCGTCAACCTGCTGACGTTGATGACCCCCGCCAAGGACGGCCGCCCGGTGGTCGACCTCGAGGACGTCGTCATCCGGGGCATGACGGTGTGCCGCGAGGGCGAGGTGCTCTGGCCACCACCGCCCGTCCAGGTCTCGGCGGCACCGGCGGCGCCCGCCGGACCGCCCGCCCCCGAGCCCGCTCCCGGGCCCGACCCGGAGGAGCTGGCCGCCCAGCGCCGTCGCCGCCGGGTCCGGCGCACCGCGCTGGCCGGGCTCGGTGCCGTCGTCGGCGGTCTCGCGATCGCCGCCTCGCCGCCGGAGTCCGTGGGCCACTTCACGGTGTTCGCGCTGGCGGTCGTGGTGGGCTTCTACGTGATCTCGGCGGTCACGCACGCCCTGCACACCCCGCTGATGGCGCAGACGAACGCCATCAGCGGCATCATCCTCGTCGGCGCCCTGCTGCAGATCGGCACGGACGACTGGCTCGTCACCGGCCTGGCGGTCGTGGCCGCCGCCGTCGCGAGCATCAACGTGTTCGGCGGCTTCCTCGTCGCGAACCGGATGATCCGGATGTTCCGCAAGGGGGCGCCCGCCCCGCACGTGACCACGCCGACCGGGGAGGCGACCCGATGACCGTGCTCTCGGCCGTGCAGGCCACCTACGTCGTCGCCGGCGTGCTGTTCATCCTCTCCCTGGCGGGGCTGTCGCAGCAGGAGTCGGCGCGCCGGGGCAACGTCCTGGGCATGATCGGGATGGCCCTGGCGCTGGTCGCCACCATCGCCCTCGCGCTGGAGACCTCCGCCCGACCCTGGCAGGTCACCGCCGGGCTCATCCTGGCGGTGCTCGTCGTCGGGGCCGCCGTCGGCACCTGGCGGGTCCGCCGGGTCGAGATGACCCAGATGCCGGAGCTCATCGCGCTGCTGCACTCCTTCGTCGGGCTCGCCGCGGTGCTCGTGGGCTTCGGTTCGTACCTGTCCGAGCCGCAGTCCGACACCGTGCACCTCGTCGAGGTCTTCCTCGGGGTGCTCATCGGTGCGGTGACCTTCACAGGGTCCATCGTCGCCAACCTCAAGCTGTCGGCGCGGATCCGGTCGGCCCCGCTGATGCTCCCGGGCCGGCACTGGCTCAACCTGCTGATGGTGGTCACCTCCGCCGGGCTGCTCGCGTGGTTCCTCATCGCCTCGGGCGCCGGCGCCGACGGTGCGGCCCTCACCGCGCTGGTCCTCATGACCGTCGTCGCCCTGGCCCTCGGCTGGCACCTGGTCGCCTCGATCGGCGGCGGCGACATGCCCGTCGTGGTCTCGATGCTCAACTCGTACTCGGGCTGGGCGGCCGCGGCGGCGGGTTTCATGCTGGGCAACGACCTGCTGATCATCACCGGCGCCCTGGTGGGGTCCTCCGGTGCGATCCTGTCCTACATCATGTGCCGGGCGATGAACCGGTCGTTCGTCTCCGTCATCCTCGGCGGCTTCGGCGCCGAGCCGGGCAGCCCGGCGGCCGCCGGGGTCGAGGGCGAGCACCGGGAGACGTACGCGGCGGACGTCGCCCAGCAGCTGACGAACGCGACCTCCGTGGTCATCGTGCCGGGGTACGGCATGGCCGTGGCCAAGGCCCAGTACCCGGTGGCGGACCTGACCGACAAGCTGCGGGACCGTGGGGTGAACGTCCGGTTCGGTGTGCACCCCGTCGCGGGCCGTCTGCCCGGCCACATGAACGTGCTGCTGGCCGAGGCCAAGGTGCCCTACGATGTGGTCCTGAGCATGGAGGAGATCAACAGCGACTTCACCACGACCGACGTGGTGCTGGTCATCGGCGCCAACGACACCGTCAACCCGGCCGCGCAGGAGGACCCGGGCTCGCCGATCGCCGGCATGCCGGTGCTCGAGGTGTGGCAGGCGCGTGACGTCGTGGTGTTCAAGCGCTCGATGGCCACCGGGTACGCCGGGGTGCAGAACCCGTTGTTCTTCCGGGAGAACACGGCGATGATCTTCGGCGACGCCAAGGAGCAGGTCGAGCGGATCATCCAGGCGCTGTGAACGACGACGGCCCGGTGCCGCCCCGTCAGGGGGCAGGCACCGGGCCGTCGGGCGACCGCCGTCAGAAGCGGGAGTCCGCCCGGGACTCGTAGACGCTGGCGGGCAGCACGCCGTCGACCGGCTCCGGCAGCCCGGCCGCCGGCTCGTCCGCGGCGCTGGCCGTGGTGTCGATCTCGCGGGCGTCGGCGGGGACCCCGTCGAGGCTGGGCATCATCGCGGCGAGCTGCTGGCGCCAGGAGGGGAACTCCTCCGGGAAGCAGCGGTCGAGCACGTCGACCATCGCCGAGACCGCCGTGGAGGCGCCCGGCGATGCACCGAGCAGACCGGCGATGGAGCCGTCCGCGGCGGCGACGACCTCGGTGCCGAACTGCAGGACGCCCTTGCCGTCGGCGTCGCGCTTGATCACCTGGACGCGCTGGCCCGCGGTGATCTTCTCCCAGTCCTTGGGGTGCGCGGTCGGCATGAACTGCTGCAGGGAGTGGAACTTCGACTCCGGTGCGGCGGCGAGCTGGCCGAGCAGGTACTGGGTCAGGTCGATGTTCTTCAGGCCGGCGCCGAGCATCGAGGTGATGTTGTGCGCGCGCAGCGAGGTGATCAGCCCGAGGTACTTGCCCTTCTTGAGGTACTTCGGGCTGAAGCCGGCGTAGGGACCGAACATCAGGTAGCTCTTGCCGTCGACCACGCGGGTGTCGAGGTGCGGCACGGACATCGGCGGGGCGCCGACGTCGGCCTTGCCGTAGACCTTGGCGTGGTGGCGGGCGACGATCTCGGGGTTGTCGGTGCGCAGGAACTCCCCGGAGATCGGGAACCCGCCGAAGCCCTTGATCTCGGGGATGCCCGCGGACTGGAGCAGGGGGAGAGCCCCGCCGCCGGCGCCCACGAAGACGAACCGGGCGGTCACGGTGGAGGTGCGGCGCGGGGCGTTCCACGACCGGTCCTTGACCTTGAGCCGCCAGCGACGGTCCTTGGTCCGCTTCAGGGAGGTCACCTCGTGCTGCCGCTGCAGCTCGGCGCCGTGGCGCACCAGGTTGTCGACGAGCTGGCGGGTGAGGTTGCCGAAGTCCACGTCGGTCCCGGCCACGGACCGGGTGGCGGCGACGGGCTCGTCGGCGTCGCGGCCCTCGGTCAGCAGCGGGGTCCAGCGGGCGATCTCGGCGCGGTCGGTGGAGAACTCCATGTCGCGGAACAGCGGGTGCGCGGTCATGGTCGCGTGCCGCCGGCGCAGGAACTCCACGTTCTCGGCCCCGCGCACGAAGGTCATGTGCGGGGTGCGCTGGATGAAGGACTGGTCGGCGAGCTGGCCGGTGGCGAGCAGGTGCTGCCAGAGCTCGCGGGAGGTCTCGAACTGCTCGTTGATCTGCACCGCCTTGGAGATGTCGACGGTGCCGTCGGGCTTCTCCGAGGTGTAGTTCAGCTCGCACAGGGCGGCGTGGCCGGTACCCGCGTTGTTCCACGGGTTCGACGACTCCAGCGCCACGTCGTCGAGCCGCTCGATGATGCGGATCGACCAGGTCGGCTCGAGCTGCTGGATCAGGGTTCCGAGGGTGGCGCTCATGATGCCGCCGCCGACGAGGACGACGTCGACGGCGTCCGAGGGCCGCTGGCGGGGGGCTGTTTCGCGCGAAGTCACCGGGCCATGCTAGGTCGTTGGTGAAAACTGTCACAAAGAATGTGAACAACGTCACAAGGCGTCTGACCTGCAGTGATGCACGTCACACCGGGTCGGTCTCGTTCCCGCAGGTCAGGGGCGTGCGGTGCGTCAGGGCCACAGGAGCTCCGTGGTCCAGGCCTCCTCCTGCCCGCCGCGGCGGTACCGCACCCGCGTCTGTCCCGTGCCGCCGCCCGAGCGCCAGAACTCGACGGTCGTCGGCGCCAGGCACCATGCCGTCCACGTCGGCACCACCAGCTCCGGGTCCGCGCGCACCTCCGCCAGTGCGGCGGACCAGGCCTCGCGGTGGTCGGCCAGGTCGTCGAGGACCTCGCTCTGGTGGTCCACCAGCGCCGTGGCGCGGGACCCGGCCGACCGGCTCCGGAAGTCGGCGGCACCGGCCTCCGGGTGCGACGTCACGGCGCCGGTCACCCGGACCTGGCGCCCGACCCCCTGCCAGAGGAAGGTCAGGGCCGCGTGGGGGTTCGCGGCCAGGTCGCGGCCCTTGGGGCTGGTGGCGTGGCCGGCGAACCACCAGCCCGCGGAGCTGAGGTCCGTCAGCAGCACCGTCCGCGCGGCGACGGTGCCGTCGGCACCGGCCGTCGAGAGCGTCATCGCGTGCGGGGCGTGCAGTCCCGCGGCGGCGGCCTCGTCGAACCAGGTCTCGAACAGCTCGTGCGGGGTGCCCGGCAGGACCGAGATGTCGGTGAGCTCCCAGCCGGACAGGCCGTCGGGGAGGACCTGCAGGTCACGGAGTCGCGCGCGGAAGCTCGTCACTCCCTCACCGTAGCGACCGGAGGACCTCCGAGCGGGTGATCCTGCGTCCTTTTCCGCCCGTTGTGCGGTGTTCACTCTTGTGCACGGGTGCGGGACGGGCGACGATGAGGGCAGACCGTGCTGCTGCGCGAAGGAGAGCGATGACGTATCCACCGGGAGCCGTGGGCCGCCCCGAGGGTGGCGGGCGCATCGCGCGCCGCCGTCTCGAGCCGGGCAGCGGTGCCATGACGTCGGTCGCGACCCTCCTGCCTGCCGAACCGCCTCCGGCCCCGGGTCCGACCGGACCGGTCCCCGCCCGCGGCGCAGGTGTCAACGTGCAGATGGTCCTCGTGGCCGCGGCCCTGGTGATCGCCCTCGTGGCCACCGTCGGGGTCGCGATGCTCTGGTCGGCGAACCGCAAGCTCGCGTCCGAGGTGGACGCGGCCGTCGCCCAGTCCGAGCTGGCCGAGGCCGAGTCCGCCCGGCTGCGCGTCGCGCTCGAGGAGGCGCCGGACACGGCGACGGTCGAGGCGCTGGCCGGGCGGGTCGACGGTGTCGAGTCGTGGACCGGGATGCCTCAGGAGCTCGACGGCATGGACGACCTCCAGACGCGGCTGGTCGAGGTGTCCAACGGCATCGACAGCCTCGAGACGAACCTGGAGGACGGTCTGGGCGGGGTGCGCAACGACCTCGCGACGGTGCGCAACGACCTCTCCAGCGGCCCGCAACCGCCGTCCGCGGCGGACGTCGACGCCCTGCGGGGCGAGGTCGGCGCGCTCCGCGGCGACCTCAGCGCGCTGCGGTCCTCGATCGAGGGGATCCGGCAGGACGTCGGGGTGCTGTGCTGGGCGCTGGGCTACCGCAAGGACGTCTCCGCCTCCTGCTGAGCGCTCAGAAGTAGTCGCGCACGTGCACCGGGCGGCCGGTCCACAGCGCGTCCCAGACGGCGTCGTGGCCGTCGGGACCGTGCAGCTGCCCGGCCAGCCGGAGGTTCGCGCACGTCTGCGACCCGGCGTACGACTGCGCGAGACCGCCCGCGGTGAAGACCGGCCGGTCGGCCGGCGTGCGCGGGGCGGCGTCGTCGGGGTCCACCCGCACCGCACCGCCGGAGACGCGCAGGACCCAGGACCCCTCGAGGTCCGGCGTGCGCGGGTCGACCACCGCGAACGGCACCTCGGCGGTCCACGGCGCGAGCCGGGCCGAGCCGAGGGCGCCGGGGACGTCCAGCAGCCGCAGCATGTAGGGGCGTGACGTCGCCGTGGCGGCGTGGTCGGGCAGGACCAGACGGCTCACGTCGGCACCGGACCAGGCGCCCGAGGTCGAGATCCGGGCCGAGCCGACGACGGTGCCGAACGACGCCAGCACGAACCAGAGCGCACGGGCGGCGTCGGGGGAGAGCGCCACCAGGTCGTCGACCTCGAGCACGCCCGCGCGGTCGTACCCGGCGCCGCGGGTCCAGCTCACGAAACCCAGCACGCCGCCGTCGGCCGCGTCGACGGCCAGCGTGACACCGGTGTAGTCGGCGTCGGGGCCGACCAGGTCCTCGGCCTCCACGGCGAACGGTGCCTCGGTCCGGGTCAGCGGGCCGTTCTGCGCCGCGGCCCACCGTTCGTAGACCGCGCGGACCGCGGGGACGTCGGCCTCGGCTGCGCGCCGGGTCCGTACCCCCGGCGGCCGGCGCAGCGCGGCGAGCGCGGAGAGGGGCACGGTGATCTCGTCGTAGGACCCCACGATCTCGTACCCGAGGCCGCGGTAGACGCCCGGCGCGGACGGGTACAGCGTGGAGACCACCTCGCCGTGCTCCCGCGCCTCGGCCAGCGCCGCCGCCACGAGGGGACGCAGCAGCCCCGTCCCGCGGTGCTCCGCGGCGACCGTGACGCCGCCGAGGCCCGCGGTCGGCACCCGTGCGCCGTGGAACCAGGAGGTGAAGGACCGCACGGTGGCGCGGGCGGCGAGCCCGCCGTCCACCCACGCGCCCCACGGCCTCGACCCCGCCGGCGGCCATCCGTCGGCGTCCGGCACCGGGGCCGCGCCGCCGAAGGCCTCCTGCTGGAGCCGGCGGGAGGCCTCGGCATCGGCGAAGGGCAGCCGGCGGACGTCATGGCTCACATCACGACGATAGCCGGGCAGGCGTAGCGTGACGCTCGTGGACACGGCTGTGCAGCGACGCGTGCTGGTCGTCGCGATCCTCGCCTCGTTCGTCTCGTTCCTCGACGGGACCGTCGTCAACGTCGCCCTGCCCGCGATCGCGGACGAGCTCGGCGGTCCGGGCGAGGCCGGGCTCACGCTGCAGCAGTGGGTCGTCGACGGCTACCTCGTGACCCTGGGGTCGTTCATCCTGCTGGCCGGCTCGCTGTCCGACGTGCACGGTCGGCGGCGCGTCCTCCTCGTCGGGCTCATCGGCTTCGCCGCCGCCTCGGTCCTGTGCGCCGTCGCCCCCACCGGCCCGGTGCTGGTGGTGGCGCGGCTGCTGCAGGGCGTCGCCGGGGCCCTGCTGGTCCCGAGCTCGCTGGCGCTGATCATCTCGACGTTCGACGGTCCCGCGCAGGGGAGGGCGATCGGACGCTGGACGGCCTGGACCGGGACCGCGATGATCGTCGGCCCCTTCGTCGGCGGCGGGCTCGTCGACCTCATCTCGTGGCGGTGGGTGTTCTGGATCAACGTCCCCGTCGTCGTCGTCAACCTGGTGCTGCTCCGGCGCGTGCCGGAGGCCGAGGCCACGGTGCGGCGCCGGATCGACGTCCCCGGTGCCGCCCTGGCCGCGCTCGGGCTGGCCGCCGCCGTGCTCGGACTCATCGAGGAGTGGTGGCCCGTCGTGATCGTCGGCGCGGTGCTCCTGGCCGCCTTCGTCGTGGTCGAGCGGCGCGCCCCGGACCCGATGCTCCCGCCGCGCCTGTTCCGGTCGCGGACCTTCGCCTGGGGCAACGTGGCGACGTTCGCCGTGTACGGGGCGCTGGCCTTCGGCGGGTTCGTGCTGACGCTGTTCCTGCAGCAGGTCGCCGGGTACTCGGCCACCGCCGCCGGCGTCGCCCAGCTGCCGACGACCTTCGCGATGCTGGCGCTGTCGACCCTGTTCGGCACCCTGGCCGGGCGGTACGGCGCCCGCTGGTTCATGACGGTCGGGCCGATCGTCGCGGGCGGCGGGTTCCTGCTGATGCTGGGCATGGACGCGGAGGCCACCTACCTCACCCAGGTGCTGCCGGGCATCCTCGTGTTCGGCCTGGGACTGGCGATCACGGTCGCCCCGCTGACCTCGGCGATCCTCGGCGCGGTCCCGAGGGCCGACGCCGGGATCGCCTCGGCCGTCAACAACGCGGTCTCCCGGGTGGCCGGGCTGGTCGTCATCGCCTTCGCCGGTGTCATCCTCGGTGGCGTGCTCGACGTCGAGTCCTTCCACCGGGCGCTGCTGGTGACCGCGGGGCTGCTCGTCGCGGGCGGTCTGGTGAGCATGGTCGGGATCCGGGACACCCGGACCGCCCCGGAGGAGGTCACGTGAGGATGCTCGTGCTCGGCGGCACCGTGTTCCTGTCACGCGCCGTCGCCGCCTTCGCCGTCGCCCGCGGCCACGAGGTCGTCGCGGTGCACCGCGGCCGCTCCGGCACGGTGCCTGACGGCGTGCGCCAGGTCGTGCACGACCGTGCGGACCCGTTCCCGGCGGAGCTCGCGGGCGAGCCGTTCGACGCCGTCGTCGACGTCTCGCGCACCCCGTCGCACGTGCGGCGCGCCGTCGCGGCGTGGCCGGACGCGCACTGGGTGCTCGTGTCGACGATCAGCGTCTACGCGGACGTCGCCGACCCCGGTGGCCCGGGCGTCGGCCGGCTCGTCGAGGCCCAGCCGGAGGACGTCGACCTCGCCGCGGACCCCGCCGCGTACGGGCCGATGAAGGTCGCCTGCGAGGACGCGGTGCGCGACGGTGCGGCGAGCGCCACCGTCGTGCGGCCGGGACTCGTCGTGGGACCCGGCGACCCGTCCGGACGGTTCGCCTACTGGCCCGCCCGGATGCGGCGGGTGCTCGACGCCGGCCCCGACGACCCCGCGGCCGCGGACGTGCTGGCACCCGGGGACCCCGCCGACCGCGTCCAGGTGATCGACGTCCGCGACCTGGCCGTCTGGATCGTCGACCTGGCCGAGCACCGGGCGGTGGGGACGTTCGACGCCGTCGCACCGGCCGTACCGATCGGCGAGCTGCTGGCGGACGTCGCCCGCGGCTGCGGGGCCGCACCGCGCTGGCGCTGGGTGGACGGCGACCGCCTCACCGCGCTCGGTGTCCGCCCGTGGGCCGGGGAGCGGTCGCTGCCGCTGTGGCTGCCCCGCCCCGGGTACGACGGCATGGTGACCCACGCCGCGGACCCGGCGCTGCTGGCGGGTCTGTCCGTCCGACCGGTCGAGGAGACCGCTGCCGACGTGCTCGACTGGTTGCGCGCCGACCCCGAGGCCGCGGTGACCGGGCTGACCGCGGCGCAGGAGGCGGACGTGCTGGCCCGGTCGGGAGCCGACGAACCGGGCGCCCCGCACCGCTGACCGGGCACAGGAGCATCGCCTGCGCGCGCACCTGAGCGCCGCGACGGCCGGCGGTCGCTCAGGAACCCTCCACGGGGTTGCACCGGGCGGCCAGCACTGCGACCAGCCCGACGTCGGGTCGCCACGGCTCCAGGTTCCACGTGTCCTTGTCGGGGGCGCCGAGGGCGTGGCAGCGCAGCTGGTCGTGCATCGTGGCGGTGTCCGCCTCCGGGTCGGCGGCCGCGAGCTCCGCCCGCACGAGCTCGACGCCCGCCACCCCCGCCGACCGGGCCCACGCCGTCGGGTCGACGGCCAGGGACCGCCCGCCCTCGCGCTCGCCCCACGTCGCGTCGACGAGACCCCTGGTGCCCACCGTGGTGCTCACGTCGCCGGGATCGGACGTCCCGCCGTCGCCGGTCCGCACCAGCTCCACGTGCCGGGTGTCGACCTGCCGGAACACGGCGGGCCCGTCGGGCGCGCTCAGCCCGGCGACCGGCGTGCCGCCGTCGGGCGCGCCCAGCACGCCGACGCTGCCGTCCGCGTGCCGGACGAAGCCGCCCTCCGGCAGGGCGAAGGTCAGCGGGAGCGCGCCGGACGGGACGGTGAGCGCCGTCGTCGTGCCGGAGCCCTCGGGACGCGGTGCCGTGGAGTCCGTCCAGCGGCCCGCGAGCTCCAGCGGGAGCTCGCCGACCACGAGCTCGAGACGTGCCACGGGCGAGGGCGACGAGGGACTCGGCGCGGGCGGTGTGCTGCTCGTCGCGGGCGGTGAGGCCCGGGCGCCGTCGTCCTCCGGCCCGCCGTCGTTCCCCGGCGCGCACGACGTCAGCAGCAGGGCGAGGACGGCCGTCGCGGCCACGGGGCCGGGGACACCGCCGGGGGAGAGGCGCACGGTGCCAGTGTGCGGGGTCGTTCGCCCGACCTCGCGCCGACCGGCGGGTCGTGGCTCCGGACGCACGACGGCCCGGGGACGCACTGTGGCGTCCCCGGGCCGTCCGCGGGTGGTCGGGAGATCAGACCTTCACGACGATCTTGCCGCGCACGTGGCCGGTCTCGCTGGCCCGGTGCGCCGCGGCGGCGTCCGCCAGCTCGTAGATCTCGGCGACCTCGACGCCGACGGTGCCCTCGTCGATCAGCGCACCGAGCTCGGCGAGGTCCTCCGTCGAGGGACGGACCCACACGTACTGACCGCCGTGCTCGTCGCGGGCGGCCGGGTCGGCGATCGAGGAGATGGTGCCGCCGGGGGCGAGCACGTCCGCGCTGATCGCCACCGCGTCGCCGCCGACGTAGTCCAGCGCGACGTCGACGCCCTCGGGGGCCAGGGCCCGGACGCGGTCGGCCAGGCCGTCGCCGTACGTCACGGGCTCGGCACCGAGCGACCGCAGGAAGTCGTGGTTGCCCTCGCTCGCGGTGCCGATCACGCGGGCCCCGCGGGCCTTCGCGATCTGGACGGCGAACGAGCCGACGCCACCGGCCGCGGCGTGCACGAGCACCGTCTGGCCGGAGGTGACGCCGGCGCGCCGGATCGTCTGCAGCGCCGTCAGGCCGGTCAGCGGCACCGCGGCCGCCTCCTCGAAGCTGAGGGTCGACGGCTTCGGCGCCAGGGTGCGCACCGGAGCGGCGACCTTCTCGGCGAAGGTCCCGCCGTGCACCCAGTCCTTGCGGACGTAGCCGTAGACCTCGTCGCCCACGGAGTACTCGGGGGTGTCCAGGCCGACCTGCTCGACCACGCCGGCCACGTCCCAGCCCGGGACGACCGGGAACTGGGTGTCCAGCAGACCGTCGAGGTAGCCCTCGCGGACCTTCCAGTCGACGGGGTTGACCGAGGCCGCCTTCACGCGGACGACCACGACGTCCGCACCCGGGTGCGGGTCGGGCTGCTCGGTGAGCTCGAGGACGTCGGCGCTTCCGTACTGGGCATAGGTGATGGCTCGCATGTCACGGGCAACCGGGCACCTGCCGCGAGCATTCCGTGGCCTCGCGCACACCGGTCCGGATCCGGACCCATCCGCGGCGCGGGGTGCTCCGAACCCTCGACAGGTCGCGAACGCCGCGACCCGGACGAAGGGATTGATCATGAAGGCACGTACCCGCGCAGCGCTCGTCGCGCCCACCCTCTCGCTCGCCGGCCTGCTGGCCGTGACCGGACCGGCCGCCGCGGCTGACGGCACCGCCTCCGGCGACCTCACGCCGGTGCCGCTGAACGGCGTCGACGGCGGCGGCGACGCGATGGTCTGGGTCGACGGCACGACGCTCACGGTCGAGTTCGCGGCCTCGGGTCTGCTCGCCGGCAGCCCGCACGCCGCGCACCTGCACTACGGCGAGGACGCCGCGAACCAGTGCCCGACCGAGGCCGACGACGCCGACGGCTCGGGCACCATCACCACCACCGAGGGCGTGCCGTCCTACGGCTCCGTCCAGGTGTCCCTGACCACCGAGGGCGACACCTCCGGCGACTCGGCGCTCGCCGTCGACCGCTTCGACACCGCCGCGGGCGGCAGCATCGACTACCAACGCGGTGAGATCGAGGTCTCGCCGGACCTCGCCGACGACATCCTCGCCGGTGACGTGGCCCTGGTCGTCCACGGCGTCGACCACGACGGCAGCGGTGCCTACGACGGCGACACCCCCTCGGACCTCGACCCGTCGCTGCCGGCCGAGGCCACCGACCCGGCCCTGTGCGGCATCCTGGCCGCCTCGCAGATGGACGAGATGCCCGCCGGCGGCGTGCAGACCGGGACCGGCAGCACCGCCGGGACCGGGAACGCCGCCCTGATCGCCGGCGGTGGCGTCGCGCTGCTCGCCGGTGCGGGCGTGGGTGCCGGTCTGGTGGCCCGCCGTCGTCGCACGGCGCAGGACTCCTGATGCGTCGCCGACGCGTGGCCGTCGTCCTCGCCGCCGGGCTGGTGCTCGGCGGCGGGACGGCGGTCGCCGTCGGGTTCGGCGTCCAGGACGGGGAACCGGCCCCGGGCCCGGCCGCGGCGCCCGGCACGGCGGTCGCGGCGTCCCCGGACCCGGTCACGTCGTCTCGAGCGGTCCCTGCCCCGACGTCCGCGGCCCCGTCCGCGGCGTCGCCGTCGGCCGAGCCGCCACCGCAGGAGCGTGCCGCGCTGCCGGAGCGGGTGCGGATCCCGGCCGTCGGCGTCGACTCGGACCTGCTGTACCTGGGGCTGAACGACGACGGCACGATCGAGGTCCCCGCCGGGGACGACATCGACCGCGCCGCGTGGTTCGACGGTTCACCGCGCCCGGGCGAGGACGGCCCCGCCGTCATCGAGGGGCACGTCGACAGCCCGAACGGGCCGTCGGTCTTCTACCGGCTCGCGGAGCTGGAACCCGGCCAGGAGATCCACGTCGACCGCCGGGACGGCTCCACGGCGACGTTCGTCGTCGACCGGGTGGAGCAGTACCCCAAGAAGCAGTTCCCGACGCGCGCGGTGTACGCCAACACCGACGGGGCCGAGCTGCGGGTCATCACCTGCGGCGGGGCCTGGGACGCGGACTGGGGGCACTACGTGGACAACACGGTGGTCTACGCCCACGAGGTGTGAGCTCACTCGACCCGCACCGCGCGCGGGTCCTTGTCGCCGCGGATCCCGCGCCACACGGCGTGGCGCAGGCTCCCCTCGCCGGGGGCGTCGCCCGTCCAGCCCGTGTGGCGCACCTCGACGACCACGTCGGGGGAGACCCACCGGGCGCCGGCGGCGTCGATCGCCGGGACGTCGCCGACCGGCGCCGTCGGGCGCTCCTGCCCGGCGAGCCGGTCGGCGAGCTCGCGGCGCACGCGGTCGGAGAACCCGGTGCCCACCCGGCCCACGTACCGCCACCCGTCGTCCTCGACGGGCAGGGCCAGCAGCAGGCCACCCACGGAGCGGGGGTCCTCGGTGGGCGTGCCGACCCGCAGCGGACGCCAGCCGATCACCACGGCCTCCTGGGTCGGCGTGTGCTTGATCTTGAGCCATTCCCGCGACCGGTGTCCGGCCGTGTAGCCGGCGTGGCGCCGCTTGGCGACCAGGCCTTCCAGGCCGAGCCGGCGGGACTCGGCCAGGGCCTCCTCGGCCGTGCCCTCCAGCGCCGTCGGCACGTGGACGGGGGAGCGGGGGGAGACGACCCGTGCCAGGGCGGCGCGCCGCTCGTCGTAGGGGTGGTCCGTGATGTCGACCCCCGCGACCCGCAGCGCGTCGAAGAGCACCAGGTCGACGCCGACCCGCCGTCGCGCCCGGTCGACCTCGCGGGGCTTCGCGAGGTTGGCACGCTGCTGCAGACGACGGAAGCTCGGTCGCCCGTCGGGGTCCAGGGCGACGACCTCGCCGTCCAGGACGAGCGGGAGGTCCTCGGCGCGGACCATGCCCCCCACCGCCTGCAGCTCGGGGAAGGTCGGGGTCAGGTCCCGGCCCGACCGGGAGGTCAGCCGCACCCGCATTGGTGGTGCCCCGTGCCCGGCTGACGCCTCGTCCTCGGCCGACGCACGGTCCCCGTGCTGTGCGGACGCCTCGGGCGGCAGCACCTCGACGATCGTGCGGAAACCGTCCCACTTGGCCTCGAACGCCCAGTCGTCCGGGGTCAGCCGGGCCAGCTCCGCCTCGCTCGCGCTCGTCGCGAGCATCGGACGGGGCGCGGCCAGGGGTGCGGCCGACGGCGGCGGTGCGGCGGCGGACCCGCCGTCGGACGTCACCGGTGCGGCGTCGCCGGGCTGGGCCTTGGTGCGGTGGATCAGCCACGACTTCTCGTCGGCCCCGCCGCGTCCGCCGGTGCGGATCAGCGCGAGCCGCCGCGACCCGCGGCGCTCGCTGTGGAGGGTGACGATGACCTCGGCGCCCTCGCGCCACTTCTCCAGGTCGTAGGTCCCGGCGTCCCAGATCGTCACCTCCCCGGCGCCGTACTCGCCGGCCGGGATCGTGCCCTCGAAGTCGCCGTAGGCCAGGGGGTGGTCCTCGGTCTGCACGGCGAGATGGTTCTGCGCGGGGTCGGTGGGTTCCCCCTTCGGCAGCGCCCAGCTCACCAGGACACCCTCGTGCTCGAGCCGGAAGTCCCAGTGCAGACGGCGGGCGTGGTGCTCCTGGACGACGAACCTTGGCGGCGCGTCGGCGGGGCGGTCGGTGTCGCTGTCGAACGGTTCCGGGGTACGTCCCGGGTCACGTTTGGCGCGGTAGGTCTCCAGCCGCTCGAACGACGCCAGGTGCTCCGGCGTCGGCTCGAGGCGGTCCAGGTGACCGGCCAGCAGCGGGGCCAGCAGGTCACCGTCGCGGTCGACGCGCTCCAGCACCTCGGGGTAGGTGAGCTGGCCGAGGTCCGGGTCGTCGAGCTCGTCCCAGGTGCGGGGCGCGGCGACGGTCGGGCGTTCCCGGCCGCGCAGCGAGTACGGCGTGATGGTGGTCTTGGACCCGTTGTTCTGCGACCAGTCGACGAACACCTTGCCGGCCCGCAGCGACCGCTTCATCTCGGCGACCACGTGGTCGGGGTGCTCGGTGGCGAGGTGCTGCGCGAGCTCCTTGGCGACGGCGGAGACGTCGTCGCTGGTGAGGTGACCGTGCGGTCCGGTGAGCGGTGCGTACAGGTGCAGGCCCTTGGACCCGCTGGTCACGGGCAGCAGCTCCAGGCCCATGCCGGCGAGGATGTCGCGGGCCCACCGGGCGACCCGGGCGCACTCGGGCAGCCCGACGCCGGGACCCGGGTCGAGGTCCAGCACCAGGCGGTCCGGGGGCAGCGGGTCACCGGTGCGCCCGAACCGCCACTGCGGGACGTGGATCTCCAAGGTGGCGGTCTGGCCCAGCCAGGTGAGCGTGGCCAGGTCGTCGACGAGCACGTAGTCGTTGACGGAGTGCCGGTGCCGGATGGTGCGCCGCGGCACCCAGTCGGGGGTGGAGGCGTCGAGGTTCTTCTGGAAGAACGACTGGCCCTCGACGCCGTCGGGCCACCTCTTGCGGGTGGCCGGCCGGTGCGCCGCGTGCGGGACGAGGACGTCCGCGACCCGGGCGAGGTACTGCAGCACCTCGCCCTTGGTGGTGCCGGTGGCGGGGTACAGCACCTTGTCCAGGTTCGTCAGGGTCAGGCTGCGCCCCTCCACCGACACGCGCTGGGGCTGCCGGCTCACGTGTTCATCCTGGCCATGGATCTGCCGCGATGCCTTGTGGACGGAGTCGCAGATCGTGATACTCGGTACCGGTGCTCACCGTCGAGCGCCGGACGAAACAACGAAGGAGTTGTCTCATGCCCCTCGCCCCCCGTCGACGGTTGGCCGCCGCGCTCGCGTCCGCCACCGTCCTCGTCGCCGGCTGCCTCGTCCCGGCGGCCGCGGCCGCCCCGCCCCCCGAGGAGTACGTCGCCCTCGGCGACTCCTACTCGGCCGGGTCCGGCATCCTGCCGCTGGCCCCCGACGCCCGACCGGTCTGCCTGCAGAGCACCCGCAACTACCCGCACCTGGTGGCCGACCGGATCGGTGCGGACCTGACGGACGTGAGCTGCTCTGGTGCCGAGACGGGGGACCTCTACCGGAACCAGCACCTGTTCGTGCCCGCCCAGCTCGACGCGCTCACCTCCAAGACCGACGTCGTCACGCTGACCATCGGCGGCAACGACAACAGCACGTTCATCAGCGCCATCCTCAAGTGCGGGTCGCTGGGCGCGCTCACGGTGGGCTTCGGCAGCCCGTGCAAGAACACCTACGGGAGCCACTTCACCGACCAGGTCGAGCAGGTCACCTACCCCGCCGTGCGGCAGGCCCTGCTGGACATCCAGGAGCGCGCGCCGAAGGCCGAGGTCGCCATCGTGGGCTACCCCTGGATCGTGCCGGCGGAGAAGGGGTGCTTCGCCAAGATGTCGATCGCGCAGGGTGACATCCCCTACCTGCGCGACCTGCAGGCCACCCTCAACGGCGTGATCGAGCAGGCCGCCGCCGAGACGGGGGCGACGTTCGTCGACATGGCGGAGCGCAGCGAGGGCCGTGACGCCTGCGCGCCGTACGGGGAGCGCTGGATCGAGCCGATCCTGTTCGGCACCAACGTCGTGCCGGTGCACCCGAACGCGCTCGGCGAGGCGGGGATGGCCGAGGCCGTCCTCGCGACGCTCGGGCGCTGAGGAACCGCGGGGCGGCGCGCTCACCGGCGCGTCGCCCCGCGCCCTGCCCCGGGTGGGATACTCGTCGCCGTGGAGATCCCCGTCGCCTGGTCGCTCGTGCTCGTCGTCGCCGCCGTGTGGAACCTCGTGGTGTGGCCGCCGTTCTGGAAGCGGGTCACGCGCGACCCGCGGGCCCGTGACGACGCCGGGCGGCCCACCCGCTTCTACACCGTCCACGCCGTGCTGGTGGGGATCTCCCTGCTCCTGGGTGTCCTCGTCGGTGTCGTGGGGGTCCTCGGCCTGCTCGGCTGACCGGTCGCGTCCGGTGACCGCCCGCGTGACCATGGGGTGATGAGGGCGATCTGGAAGGGCGCCGTGACGTTCGGGCTCGTGAACGTCCCGGTGAAGATCTACAGCGCCACCGAGGACCACGACGTGTCGCTGCACCAGGTGCACGACGCCGACGGCGGCCGCATCCGCTACCGGCGCGTGTGCGAGGTGTGCGGCGAGACGGTGCCGTACGAGCACATCGACAAGGCCTACGACGACGGCGAGCACGTCGTGGTGCTGACCCGGGCGGACTTCGCCGCGCTACCGGCGGAGTCGAACCGCGAGATCGAGGTCGTCGAGTTCGTCCCCAGCGACCAGGTCGACCCGATCCTGCTCGACCGGTCCTACTACCTCGAGCCGGACTCGAAGAGCCCGAAGGCCTACGTGCTGCTGCGCCGCACGCTCGAGGAGACCGACCGCACCGCGATCGTGAAGTTCGCGCTGCGTCAGCGCACCCGGCTGGCGGCGCTGCGCGTGCGCGAGGAGGTGCTCACGCTGCAGACGCTGCTGTGGGCCGACGAGATCCGGGCGGCGGAGTTCCCCGCGCTCGACGGGTCGACGTCGGTGAGCGACAAGGAGCTGGCGATGTCCGCCCAGCTCGTGTCGGCCTACGAGGCGGACTTCGCGCCCGAGGAGTACACCGACGAGTATCAGGCCCAGCTGCGGCAGCTCATCGACGCGAAGATCGAGCAGGGCGACACGATGGACGCCGCCGAGACCTTCGGCGAGCAGCCGGAGGGTGAGGGGGCCGAGGTCGTCGACCTGATGGAGGCGCTGCGCCGCTCGGTCGAGGCCCAGCGCCGGACGGGCTGACGGCCGGCGTCAGCCCGTGGTCGTCCGACGCAGGCTGTCGACGAGGGTGAGCAGCTCCTCCAGCGGCGGCGGTGCGGCGCCCAGCGACGTGCGGTGGTAGATCCCGTCGGACAGCAGCACGACCGCCCGGGCGACGGCGGGGTCACCGACCTCCTCGACGACGGCGTCGGTCCACGCCTGCTCGGCCGCGTCCAGCGCCCCGCGGGCCCGGGGGTACGCACCGCGGGCCAGCTCGGCGACCGCGAGGTAGGCACGGTCGAACTCGTGGCCGACGTCGGAGGAGGTGCGCAGCAGGTAGTGCACCGGGCCCTCGCGATCCGCGCGCATCGCGGCCGCGTCGGCGGCGATGAGGTCGGTGAGATGCTCGACGAGCCCGTCGACCAGGGCGTCCTTGGACCCGAAGTGGTAGAGCAGGCCGCCCTTGGAGACGCCGGCGTGGTCGGCGACCGCGTCGAGGGTGGCGGACCGTTCCCCGGAGGTGACGAGGAGGTCGGTGAACGCCTCGAGCACCTTTGCTCGAGCTGCGGGAGGGGGAGGCATGGTTGCACCCTACCGGCGGAATCGTTACTGTACCGACTAGACGGTGCAGAAGTCCGACGCGACGCGTCGCCCTGGCCGTCCCGTGCTCGTGAAAGGCCTCCCCATGGCTCAGATCCTCACGGCACCGGCCTCCTCGACGACGACCCCCGCCACCGTTCCCGCGGCCACCCCGGCCGCCCCGGTGCGGCGGTGGGTCGCGCTCGCCGTGCTCATGCTGCCGGTGCTCCTCGTGTCCATCGACAACACCGTCCTCAGCTTCGCGCTGCCGCAGATCTCGGCCGCGCTCGAACCCGGCGGCACCCAGCTGCTGTGGATCGTCGACGTCTACTCGCTCGTGCTGGCCGGCCTGCTCGTCCCCCTGGGCTCCGTCGCCGACCGCGTGGGCCGCCGCCGCCTGCTGCTGACCGGGGCCGCCGGCTTCGCCGCCGTGTCCGCCCTGGCCGCCTTCGCGCCCAGCGCCGGAGCGCTCCTGGTCGCCCGGGCGGGCCTCGGGTTCTTCGGCGCCATGCTCATGCCCTCGGTGCTGTCGCTGCTGCGCAACGTCTTCACCGACCGCACCGAGCGCCGGCTCGCCGTCGCCGTCTTCGCGTCCACGTTCACCGTGGGGTCCGCCGTCGGCCCGATCGTCGGTGGCGTGCTGCTCGAGCACTTCTGGTGGGGCTCGGTCTTCCTGCTCGCGGTGCCGGTGCTCGCGCTGCTGGTCGTCCTGGCACCCGTGTTCGTGCCCGAGTCCCGCGACCCGGCGCCCGGCCGCGTCGACCCGGTGTCCATCGCGCTCGTCATGGCCGCGATGCTGACGGTCGTGCTCGGGATCAAGACGCTGGCCAAGGGCGACCTCCTCGGTCTCGCGGAGCTCACCGTGGGCCTGGGTGTCGGGGCGGTGTTCGTCCGTCGCCAGCTCCGGCGGCCGGACCCGATGCTCGACGTGCGGCTGTTCGCCCACACCGCGTTCACCGGCAGCGTGCTGGTCAACCTGCTGTCCGTCTTCGCGCTCGTGGGATTCCTCTTCTTCGTCTCCCAGGACCTGCAGCTCGTCCTCGGTCTGTCCCCGGTCCAGGCCGGGCTCGTCCTCGTGCCGGGCACGGTGACCACGGTCGCGGCGGGGCTGTCGGTGGTGCGTCTCGTGCGGCGTGTCCGGCCCGCGGTGATCGTCGCCTCCGGGCTCGCGGTGTCGGCCACCGGCTACCTCGTGACCGCTCTGGTCGCGGGGCGCGGCGAGGCGGGCTGGATCGCGCTGGCGTTCGTGGTGCTCGCGCTCGGTGTCGGGATGGCCGAGACGATCTCGAACGACCTCATCGTCTCCAGCGTCCCGGCCGAGAAGGCCGGCGCCGCCTCGGCGATCTCCGAGACGGCGTACGAGCTGGGCGCGGTGCTCGGCACGGCCGTGCTCGGCGGAATCCTCACGGCCTCGTACCAGGCGGGCGTCCGGGTGCCCGACGGCGTGGCGCCCGGCGCCGCGGCGCGGGCGACCGAGACGCTCGGCGGGGCGACGAACGTCGCGGCGACGCTGCCCCCCGGCCAGGCCCGTGCCCTGCTCGACTCGGCGCACGCCGCCTTCGGCAGCGGGGTCGTGACGACCTCGGTCATCGGCCTCGTCGCGGTGCTCGCCGCCGCCGGCGTCGCCCTGGTGACGTTGCGGCGCGCCACCGCCTGACCGGCCGGCGGGGCCGTGGACGGAACGCCGCGGGATCGGTGTCAGGATGGTGGCACGATGACCGATCGCCGTGAACCGCCCCGCTGGCTGCGTTGGACCCTGGTGGCCTCCGCGGCCGTCCTCGCCTGCCTCGTCTACGGGGTCACGACCGCGTCGGCCGAGCTCAACCTCGGCCCGCACGAGGCCCTCTACGAGGTCGACACCGACGGCCTGGTGGTGACCGACCTGGGCCCGCTGGGCACCCTCGAGATCGACTCGCCCCTGCCGCTCGGCCTGGGGGCGGACATCACGGTCAAGGAGATCCCGGCGGACCTCACGGCCGTCGACCAGGCCTCGACGCTGGACCGCCTGGTCGGCGACCTCGACCGCTACCTGCAGTTCTACGACAGCCCCGAGATCACCATCGACGCCGCCACCCGGGCGCTCGTGGCCTCGGCGATCCGCCGGTCCGTGGCGGCGCTCGTCGTCGTGGGGCTGGCCGGGTGGGGCCTGAGCGCCCTGCTGGGCCGACGCCGTCGGAAGGAGCTCTCGGCGGTGCTGGTGCCGCGGACCTGGCAGCTCACCGCCGGGGTGGTCGTCGTGGCGGTCGTGGGGGCGACGGTCGTGTCCGGCGACGAGGCACCCGTGCGGTCCGGTCGTCCGGCGTCCGAGGTGTTCGCCGGGACGGCGCTGGAGGGCGCGCGCATCACCGGGCGGCTGGCGTCCGTGGTCGACACCTACGGCGGCCAGCTCCTGGAGCTGTACGACGACAACGAGGCCTTCTACGCCGCCGCCGACGACGACCTGCACCAGGCGTGGCGGTCCTGGCTGATCCGGGACGCGGTGCGGACCAACCTCGGCGACGTGGCCGCGCCCGGCGACGAGGTGGTGACGATGCTCGTGGTCTCCGACCTGCACTGCAACACCGGCATGTCGACCCTGATCAACTCCGCCGCGACGCTGGCCGGCGCCGACGTCGTGCTCAACGCCGGGGACACCACGATGAACGGCACGGCCGTCGAGAAGGCGTGCGTCGACTCGTTCGCCGCGGCGGTCCCGGACGGCGTGCCGATGATCGTCGCGGACGGCAACCACGACTCGGTCCTGACCTCCGAGCAGGAGGCCGCGCACGGCCAGACGGTGCTCGACGGGTCCGTCGTCGAGGTGGCGGGCGTGCGCATCCTGGGCGACCGCGACGCGCTGGAGACCCGCATCGGCGAGGGGACGTCGGTCGCGCGCGAGCGGACCCCGGCGGAGCAGGCGGAGGACCTGGCCGAGACGGCGTGCGAGGACGGTGACGTCGACCTGCTGCTGGTGCACACGCCGGTGGTGGGGACCCCCGCCCTGGAGTCCGGCTGCGTGCCGTTCCAGGTCTCGGGGCACACGCACCGTCGGGCCGGTCCGGAGCAGGTGGGGCAGGGGATGCGGTACGTGTCCGCCAGCACGGCGGGCGCCGCGTCGGGCCAGGCGACCGTCGGGCCGCTGCGCGGGACGGCCGAGATGACGCTGCTGCGCGTCGATCCCGAGGAGGGTCGCGTGATCGACGTCCAGGTCATCACGGTGGACCCGGACGGCCAGGCCACGGTGCACGACCGGGAACCGGTGCCGCCCGTGGTGCCCGCCGTGGGCCAGCTCGACCGCACGACGCCGTCGGAGGGTCCGTTCGACACGTCGCAGGACGACGCCTCGTCCTCCCCGGACCCGACGGAGACGGGCGGCGCGACCGGGGACGACGAGGTGCGGCCCTCGCCCTCGGCGAGCCCGGTCGGCCCGATCGCGCCGTAGGCCACCACGTAGGCTGCGGGTGTGAACGACACCGACACCGCCGGCCCGGCCGACCTGACGCCGGTGGCGCAGGACTACCTCAAGGCGATCTGGTCCGCGCAGGAGTGGACCGACGACAAGGTCACGACCGGCCTGCTCGCCGACCGCCTCGGTGTCGGGCCGTCCACCGTCTCCGAGACCGTCCGCCGCCTGACGGCGCAGGGGCTGCTCGGCCACGAGCCCTACGGCGGTGTCTGGCTCACCGAGGAGGGGAGCCGCCACGCGTTGACGATGGTCCGGCGTCACCGGTTGCTCGAGACCTGGCTGGTCCGTGAGCTCGGCTACGGCTGGGACGAGGTGCACGACGAGGCCGAGGTCCTCGAGCACGCGGTCTCCGACCGCCTGGTCGAGCGGATCGACGCCCGGCTGGGCCACCCCGTCCGTGACCCGCACGGCGACCCGATCCCGACCGCGGACGGGCGCGTGGTGCGCCCCGACGCCGTCCCTCTGGCGGACCTGGCCGAGGGGGAGCGGGGTGCGGTGGCCCGGATCTCGGACGCCGACCCGGACGCGCTGCGCTACCTCGCCGGCCTCGGCCTGGAGCTCGACGTCGAGGTCACGGTCGAGCGACGCCGTGACTACGCCGGGACGCTCTCCCTGACCTGGACCGGTCCGGACGGGCCGGTGGCGGTGGACCTGGGTCACCTCGCGGCCTCGCGCGTCCGGGTGGTCCGCGCGTAGGCTGGTCGGCATCCCCGACGACGTGCACCCCGTGAGGCGTGCGGCGTCGTCGAATCGTTTCGAGAGGATGTGATCGTGACCGTCGCACCGCCCCGCAGCCCCACTCGCGGTTCGGTCCAGGGCGCCGGCTGGGCCCTGTTCGCGCTGGCCCTCGGTGGCTTCACCATCGGCACCACCGAGTTCGCCACGATGGGTCTGCTGCCGCAGATCGGGTCCGACCTGCAGGCCAGCGACCCCGTCGTCGGGCACGCCATCACCGCCTACGCGGTCGGCGTCGTGGTCGGCGCACCGCTGCTCACGGTGGCCGCGGCACGGATGTCCCGCCGTCGGCTCCTGCTGCTGCTCATGGGGTCGTACACGGTGGCGAACGTGCTGTCCGCCGCCGCCCCGAGCATCGAGTGGCTGGTGGCCGGGCGGTTCCTCGCCGGACTTCCGCACGGCGCCTTCTTCGGCGTCGGGGCCGCCGTCGGGTCCGCGGTCGCGGGGCCGGGCCGCCGGGGACGCGCGGTGGCGATGATGATGACGGGACTCACCGTGGCGAACGTCGTCGGGGTGCCGATCTCCACCGCCGTCGGCCAGGCGTTCGGCTGGCGCGTGGCGTTCGTGCTCATCGGCGTCCTCGGCGGGATCACGCTGCTGGGGCTGTGGCGGTTCGTGCCGGAGCAGGGGCCGGTCGAGAGCAGCGTCCGCCAGGAGCTGGGCGCGCTGGCCAACGGCCCGCTGTGGGTCGCGTTCGTCGGTGGGGCCGTGGGGTTCGGCGGGCTGTTCGCGGTCTACACCTACGTCGCACCCACCGTGACCCGCGTGGCGGGCATGAGCGAGAGCTCCGTGCCGTGGGTGCTCGCCGTCATGGGCGTGGGGATGACCGTCGGCACCCTGCTCGGCGGCCGGCTCGCCGACCGGTCCGTGGTGGGCACCGTGCTGGGCGGCTTCGTCAGCACCGGGTTGTCGCTGGTGCTGTTCGCGCTCACCGCGACGAGCCCGGTCGGGGCCGTGGCCGGGCTCTTCCTGCTCGGGGTCACCTCGCAGGTGCTGGGGCTGGCCATGCAGACCCGGTTGATGGACCTCTCGCCGCGAGCGCAGTCCCTGGGCGCGGCGCTGTGCCACTCGGCCCTCAACGTCGGCAACGCCGGCGGTGCGTTCGTCGGCGGGCTGGTCATCGCCGGCGGCTGGGGGTACGTGGCGCCCGCGTGGGCCGGCCTGGGGCTGACCGTCGTCGGTCTGGCCGTCGTCCTGGTCTCGCTGCGCACGCCCCGCCCGGCTCCGGCCCGCACCGTGTGAGGTACCGTCACCTCGTGACCGAGATCTCCGCGGACGCGACGGGCGGCAGCCCGGGCGCCGACGACGCCGCGGCTCCCGCGACGGGGCCGCGCCCGCTGGCCACCCGCACCTACGCCCTGCTCCTCGTGGTGCTCGGGGCGGTCGGCTTCGGCGGAGCGCTCTGGCTGGCCATCGAGCGGATCCTCAAGCTGCAGGACCCCGACCGGGTGACCTCCTGCTCGATCAACCTGTTCCTCGACTGCGGCGTCGCCATGGAGTCGTGGCAGGGGTCCCTGCTCGGGTTCCCCAACCCCTTCATCGGCGTGGCGGCGTTCCCCGTGGTGATCACGACCGGTGTCGTGCTGCTCACCGGTGCCCGGCTGCCGCGCTGGTACCACCTGTGGCTGCTCGGCGGCACCGTGCTCGGCCAGCTGCTCGTGTTCTTCCTCATGTGGACGAGCTTCTACGTGCTCGTGGCGCTCTGCCCGGCCTGCATGGTCGTGTGGACCGCCATGTGGCCGCTGCTGTGGTTCCAGGTCGTGCGGGCCGTCCAGGAGGGGGACCTCCGGGTGGGGGACGGGCTGCGCCGCATCGTCGTGGGCAACCGCGGCGTGATCCTCGTCATCGGCTACGTCGTGGCGGTCGCCTGGCTGCTCGTCGCCGTCGGCGCCGCGCTGGTCGCCTCGTTCTGAGCCGGGCCGCCGCCCGAGGGCGAGGTCCGGACCGGCGAAAAGGCCGCGGGTCCCGGACGGCCCGGCCGGTAGACTCGCCCGGGTGAGCACGCCGAACGCCGACACCACGGACATGCCCGTCACCCCGCAGCGCCCGGACGAGCCGGTGCACCGGTACACCCCCGCCCTCGCGCAGGAGATCGAGCTGCGCTGGCAGGACCGGTGGGACGAGCGCGGCACCTTCCACGCCGCGAACCCGACCGGAGACCTCACGGGGGCGGGCGGTGCCCGGCCGTCGGGTCGGCCGTTCTTCATCATGGACATGTTCCCGTACCCCTCGGGCGCGGGTCTGCACGTCGGCCACCCCCTGGGGTTCATCGCCACCGACGTCGTGGGCCGCTTCCGCATGATGTGCGGCGACAACGTGCTGCATGCCATGGGCTTCGACGCCTTCGGGCTGCCCGCCGAGCAGTACGCGGTGCAGACCGGTGAGCACCCCCGCCTGGTCACCGAGCGCAACATGGTCACCTACCGGCGTCAGCTGCGCCGGATGGGCCTGGGGCACGACCCGCGGCGCAGCTTCGCCACCATCGACGACGACTACGTGCGCTGGACCCAGTGGATCTTCCTGGAGATCTTCGACTCCTGGTACGACGCCGACGCCGAGCCGGTCGACGGCGGCACGCAGCGCGGCCGCGCGCGGCGGATCGCCGAGCTGCGCGACGAGCTGGCCGCCGGCGCGCGTCCCGTGCCCGGCCACGACGGCGACAACACGGGCGGTGCCGTGTGGTCCGCGCTGGACGCGAACGCGCAGCGCGACGTGCTGGACTCCCAGCGGCTCGCCTACGTCGACTCCTCCCCGGTCAACTGGTGCCCCGGCCTGGGCACCGTGCTGGCCAACGAGGAGGTCACGGCCGACGGCCGCTCCGAGCGCGGCAACTTCCCGGTGTTCACCAAGAACCTGCGCCAGTGGAAGATGCGGATCACCGCCTACGCCGACCGCCTCGTCGACGACCTGGACCTGATCGACTGGCCGGACAAGGTCAAGGCGATGCAGCGTAACTGGATCGGCCGCTCGACGGGCGCCAACGTGACCTTCCACGTGGTCGGCGCCGGGGACGCGGACGCCGACGCCGCGGGCGCCGGCGGCGCGATCGAGGTCTTCACCACCCGCCCCGACACCCTGTTCGGCGCGACCTTCATGGTCGTCTCCCCCGAGCACCCGCTGCTGGACGAGGTGCCGGCCACCTGGCCCGACGGCACCCGCGAGGTCTGGACCGGCGGGCACTCGTCCCCGGTCGAGGCCGTCGCCGCCTACCGCCGCCAGGCAGCGGCCAAGACCGCCGTCGAGCGCCAGGCGGACGCCGGCAAGAAGACCGGCGTGTTCACCGGTCACCTGGCGGTCAACCCGGTCAACGGCGAGACGGTCCCCGTCTTCACCGCCGACTACGTGCTCATGGGGTACGGCACCGGCGCCATCATGGCCGTCCCGGGCGGTGACGACCGTGACTTCGCGTTCGCGACGGCCTTCGAGCTGCCCGTCGTGCACACCGTCGAGCCCGCGGGCGGTCTGCCCGAGGGGCACGAGGGCGCGTGGACCGGCGACGGCGTCACGGTGCGCTCGGCCAACGACGAGATCTCCCTGGACGGGCTGGGCGTCGCCGACGCCAAGGCGCGCATCATCGCCTGGCTCGAGGAGAAGGGCACCGGCCGCGGCACCACCACCTACCGCCTGAACGACTGGCTGTTCAGCCGGCAGCGGTACTGGGGCGAGCCGTTCCCGATCCTGTGGGACGCCGAGGACCGCCCGGTCGCCATCCCCACCGACCGGCTGCCCGTGAGCCTGCCCGAGGTGCCGGACTACGCCCCCCGCACGTTCGACCCGGACGACCGCGACTCCGAGCCGGAGGCGCCGCTGGGCCGCAACGACGACTGGGTGCACGTCACCCTCGACCTGGGCGACGGCCCGCAGCGGTACCGCCGTGACACGAACACCATGCCCAACTGGGCCGGCTCGTGCTGGTACTACCTGCGGTACCTGGACCCCACGTGGGGCTCCGACGACCGTGCCGACGGCAGCCGCCCCGTGGTCGACCCGGCCCTGGAGGAGTACTGGATGGGGCCGCGGCACAACGACACCACCGGCCCGGCCGGCGGCGTCGACCTGTACGTCGGCGGCGTGGAGCACGCGGTGCTGCACCTGCTGTACGCCCGGTTCTGGCACAAGGTCCTGCACGACCTGGGCCACGTCAGCTCGATCGAGCCGTTCGGCAAGCTGTTCAACCAGGGCTACATCCAGGCCTACGCCTTCACCGACGCCCGCGGCGCCTACGTGCCCGCCGCCGACGTCGACGGCGACGAGCAGGAGGGGTGGACCTACGAGGGCCGCCCCGTCGAGCGCGAGTACGGCAAGATGGGCAAGTCGCTGAAGAACGTCGTCACCCCCGACGACATGTACGCCGAGTACGGGGCGGACACCTTCCGCGTCTACGAGATGGCGATGGGCCCGCTGGACCTGTCCCGTCCGTGGAACACCCGTGACGTCGTCGGGTCCCAGCGGTTCCTGCAGCGGCTGTGGCGCAACGTCGTCGACGAGACCGACGGCTCCCTGGTGGTCACCGACGACGAGCCGGACCGGGAGACGCTGAGGGCGCTGCACCGCACCATCGCGGACGTCCGCCTCGAGATGGAGCAGATGCGCCCCAACACGGCCATCGCCAAGCTCATCACCTACAACAACCACCTCACCGGGCTGGACTCCGTGCCGCGGGCCGCCGTGGAGCCGCTGGTCCTCATGGTGGCGCCCATCGCGCCGCACATCGCCGAGGAGCTGTGGGAGCGGCTGGGGCACCCCGACTCGCTGGCGCGGGAGCCCTTCCCGACGGCGCAGGACGAGTACCTGGTCGCGGACACCGTCACCTGCGTGGTCCAGGTCAAGGGCAAGGTGCGCGGCCGCATCGAGGTCTCGCCCTCGATCTCGGACGACGACCTGACGGCGGCGGCGCTGGCCGAGCCCAACGTCATGCGGGCGATCGACGGTGCCGAGATCCGCAAGGTGATCGTCCGGGCGCCGAAGCTGGTGAATGTCGTCGTCTGAGGTGGCGTCGGCACCGGGATCACGGCTGGCCGGGGCGCTCGCAGGGGTCGAGCGCGCCTTCGCCGCGCCCACCCTCGGGCTGCTGCACAAGGCCGAGGCGCCCCTGGTGGTCGCCGTGCTGCGCTGCGTCTTCACGCCGGACCGTCCCACCGTGGGCACCGAGCAGCTGCACGTGGAGGTGGACGACCTGCTCGCGGGGTTCCGGGCCGAGGCGGGGCCGCAGGCTCCCCGGGTGCCCGGCGATCCGGCGCGCGTGGTCTGCACGCGCTGGGTGCGCGAACGCTGGCTGGTGCGGGCGCTCGACGACGACGGGACCGAGCGCTACCAGCTGTCGAGCTACGCCACCGAGGCGCTCGACGTCGTCGCGCGCACCCAGGGCGGCCGGGGCCTGGTCAGCGAGTCGCGGATCCGCACCCTGCTGGTCGCGCTCGACGACCTGGCCCGGGACGCCTACCCGGACCGCGAGGCGCAGATGCGCCGGCTGCGCGCCCGGATCGACGAGGCGCAGGGCGAGCTCGCGCGGCTCAAGGCCGGGGGAGAGGTCGAACCCGTCCCCGACGAGCGCCTCGGCGAGCAGTACGACCACCTGCTGTTCCTCGTGCGGGAGCTGCCGACGGACTTCGCCCGCGTCGTGGAGTCGCTGTCGGTGCTGCAGCGCGACCTGGTGACCCGGCTGCGCCAGGACGAACGGTCCACGGGCGTGGTCGTCGCCGAGTACCTGGACGCCTCGGAGAACCTCCTCGACGGCACGCCGGAGGGACGCGCCTTCGCCGGGGCCATGGAGCTGCTCGGTGACCCCGAGCTCCTGGACTCGCTCGAGCAGCGTGTCCGGCAGATCCTCGAGCACCCGTTCGCCGCCGAGCTCCCGGCAGCGCAGCGCGTCGCCCTGCAGGGGCTGCGCGCCCAGCTCGTCTCGGCGATCGAGGTGGTCCTGGCGGCCCAGGCCCGGGTCTCGCGCACGGTCACCGCCCAGATCCGCCACCACAACCCGCTGCGGGACCGGGAGGTCGACACCGCGCTGCGGGAGGCGACCGCCGCCATGGCGGACTGGTTCCCGGCCAGCGCGCGCGCCGCCCGCGTCGAGCCGTTGCGCTGGTTCGAGCGTGCCGTGCCCGGCCGGCTGCGTACCACGCTGCACGACCTGCGACCCGAGACGCCGCCCGAGGAGCTCGACCCCGGGGCCGCCGACGACGTCGGCGACACCGACGGGGCGATCGACGACCTGCGGGCCATGGGCGGCCCGCACCACCTCGACCTCGCCGCCCGGCTGGCCGCCCTGACGGCACCGAGCACGGTCGGGGCGGTCTTCGCGCAGGGGCCGGCCGCCCTGCGGCGCCCGGTGGAGCTGCTCGGCTACCTGGACCTCGTCGCCGCGGACGGCGACGCCGACGCGACCGCAGGAGCCGGCACCGGCGACGTCCCCGCGGCCGACCTCGAACGCGTCACCGCCACCCGCGCCGACGGCACCACCCGCGACTTCGTGCTGCCCCGTACCCCGATCAGGAGGACCGATGACTGACGTCGCCGAGACCGAGGTGCCGCCGTCGGGCACGGGCGCCGACGAGCCCTTCGTGGAGGCCTGTGCGATCGAGGACGAGGACACCGCGCTGTTCGCCGGCGACACCGGTGTGCTGCCGTTCGAGGCCCGCCGCGTCCTGGCGCTCGTCATGCAGCGGCGGTACCTGTCGGCGGCCGAGCACCCGGCCGAGTGGACGGCGCTGCTGACCCACCAGCAGGTGCTGTCGTCCCGCCTGCACGACCTCTTCGTCGAGCTGGTCGTGGACCGCGACTACGAGATCGCGTACAAGCGCCAGGTGCGCCCGGACGGCCTCGCGGTCCCGGTGCTGCTGCGGGACGAGCCCTTCAAGCGGGTCGAGACGTTGCTCATGCTCTACGTGCGCAACCGGTACCACCAGGAGCAGGGCGCCGGGCACCCGGCCGCCTACGTCGACGCCGAGGAGATGACCGACTACGCGCTCGGGTTCCTCGCCCACGACGAGACCAACCTGGCGGCTCGGCACCGGGAGATCGACAACGCCGTCGCCGCCCTGGTGCGCGAACGCGTGCTGGAGGAGGTCGCGACCGGGCGCTACCGTGTCGGACCGGTCGTGGAGATCCTGCTGCCGGTCGACCGGCTGCGCGAGCTGACGGCCTGGCTGAGCGGTCAGGACGGAGCCGACCGGCACGACGGCACGGCGGGGACGGGGGAGGACGCGTGACCACCACGACGACGGTCCGCATGAACGACTCGCTGTTCGGGCTGATCCCCGCGGCCTCGGACGGGCGCCAGTGGACGGCCACCTCGATGCAGCTCGTCAACTGGGGCGGCTACCACGGGCACCACGAGGTGCGCTTCTCCCCGCGGGCGACGCTGCTGTCCGGGGCGTCGGGCTCGGGCAAGTCGACGCTGCTGGACGCCTACATCGCCCTGATGATGAGCCACACCACCCCGTTCAACGGGGCGTCCAACGGTGCGGCCGCGGGGCGGGCCCGCGGGCGCGAGCAGCGCAACGTCCTGTCGTACGCCCGCGGCAAGCAGGACGAGTCCCGGGCGGACGGCGCCACCAGCCGCGAGCAGGTGCTGCGCGGCGACGGCGTCGACACGTGGACGGCGATCGCGATGTCGTGGACGGACCAGTCCGGGGAGGTCTACACCGCGTTGCGTGCCTGGTACGTGCCGCGCGGCGCGACGCGCAACGAGGAGTGCGTCGTCGTGCGGGCCACCGCCGACGGCGCGTTCGACCTGCGGGACCTGGAGGCCCTGGCGCCGGGGCGGTTCGCGCGCCCCGGGCTGGCGGAGGCCGGGCTCACGCCGTTCGACACCGACATCGCCTTCGCCACCCGGCTGCACGCCGCGCTCGGGATCGGGGCGGCCGGGGACGGGCACCGGGCGATGCAGCTGCTCGGACGCATCCAGGCCGGACAGGCGATCACCACCGTCGACGCCCTGTACAAGGCGATGGTGCTCACCGAGCCGGAGACGCTCGAGGTGGCCGACCGCGCCGTGGAGCACTTCGACGAGCTGAGCGCCGTGCGCACCGAGATGCTCACCGCCACCCGCCAGGTCGAGGTGCTGCGTCCGATGCGCGAGCTGCGCGAACGCGTCGACGAGGCCGAGGAGTCGGTGGCGCTGCTGGACACGCTCGGGGTGCCGGGCTCCGGCGCCGAGGCCACCACGACGCCGTTCAGCGTGTGGCGCGACCGCCGCCGGCTCGCGCTCGTCCGTGCCGAGGAGGAGGTCAACCGGGCCGCGCACCGTGCCGCCGAGGAACGCCGCACCGCCGCCGCCGCGCGGATCGCCACCGCCGAGTCCGACCTCGAGGAGACCCGGGCCGCGCTGCGACGCCAGGGTGGTGACGCCATCGAGGCGGCGGAGCGGGAGATCCGCCGCCGGTCCGAGGAGCTGGCGCAGGTGCGCACGGCCCGCGCCGGCCTGGAGACGCAGCTCGCCGTGCTCGAGGAGTCGGTGGGCTCCCGCCGTGACTTCGACCGTGTCCGGCGTGCCGCGCACGACCTGGTCGAGCACCGCGCCGAGCGGTCCGCCGAGCTCGAGGACGCGGTCTACGGCGCCCGTCGTGCGGTCACGGACGCCGAGCAGCGGCTGGCCCGGCTGGAGCAGGAGGCGGCCTCGCTGTCCCGGCGTCGCGGCAACGTCTCCGCGGAGGACCACGCCGCCCGGGTCGCGCTCGCCGAGGCGGCCGGCCTCGACGCCGACGAGCTGCCGTTCGTCGGCGAGCTGCTCGAGGTCCGCGGCGAGTACGAGCCGTGGCGTGACGCCATCGGTCTGGCCCTGGGCGGCTTCGCCACCACGCTGCTCGTCGACGCCGAGCGCCTGGCGGACTTCCGGTCCGCGATCGACCGCGTCCCGCTGCGCCGCCGGTTGCGCTTCGAGGGCGTCCCCACGCACCGGCCCATGGGGGAGGACGCCGACCCGCGCACCCTGCCGGGACGGCTCGAGATCAAGGCCGGACCGTTCGGCGGATGGCTCGCCGACCGGCTCGCGGACCGGTTCGACCACGTCTGCGTCGACGACCCGTCGGAGCTGCGCGAGCACCGCCGGGCCCTGACCCGCACGGGACAGATCGCCGACGGCAGCCGGGGTGCCCACGGCGGCAGCCCGCGGGGTTCCGTGCTCGGGTTCTCCAACGCGCGACGTCGTGACCGGCTGGCCGTCGACATCGAGTCCGCACGCACCGCGCTGCACGACGCCGGCGCGGCGCTGGAGGGGGCACGGCTGCGGCAGGCGGCGCACACCGACGAGTTCGTCGCCGCCGGCCAGCTCCTGCGGCTGAGCTGGGAGGACGTCGACGTCGACGGGGCCGAGGAGGCCCTGGCCGTGCGGCAGGCGCGTCTCGCGTCGTTGCGCGACGGGTCCGACGTCGTGCGCGCCCTCGGCGACGACGAGCAGGAGCTGCGGGCCCGGCTGACCGCGCTGTACCGCGAGCGCGCCGACGCCGAGAACCGTGTCCGCGAGCTCGCCGAGCAGTGGGCGGCCATCACCGACCTCGTCGACCAGGTCACCGACGCCGTCGAGGGGGCCGAGGAGTCGGGCGTGGGGTGCACTGAGGTGCAGGAGCGCCGGCTCGAGTCGGCACTGACGGCGGTGGCGCCCGGCGACCCCGACCGGCTGCCGCTGGCCGCGCTGGACCAGGCGACCACCGCCGTGGCCCGCGAGCTGGTCCGCGACCGGGAGGCCTCCGTCGCGGCCGCGGAGGCCGCCCGGGCGGGTCTGCGCGGCGTGTTCGAACGGTTCTGCGACGCCTGGCCGCACCCCGACCTGGGGACGGACCCGGACGCGTCCTACGACGACTTCGCCCGGATCCTCGCCGAGATCGAGGACCAGCGGCTCTACGAGCTGACCGAACGGTGGTCGCGGACCCTGGGGCGGCTCAGCGGCCACGACCTGACCCTGCTCGGCAACGTGATGAGCCGTTCCGTCGCCCAGATCCGCGAGCGCATGGAACCGGTCAACCAGATCCTGGCGACCCTGCCGTTCCGCGACGACGCCCACCGGCTGCGCATCACCGCGCAGGTGACCGAGGCGCGGGACGTCGTGTCCTTCAGGCGTCGCCTGCGCGAGCTGGCCGCGGACCCGGGGGAGCAGACCCCCGCCGAGCGGCAGCGGCGCTACGAACGGATGGCACGGCTCGTCGACCGTATCCGCCCCGACTCCCCGGAGCGGCGGAGGCTCGTGGACGTGCGCGAGCACGTGCGGATCAGCGCCGAGTGCGTCGACCTCGACGGGAACCACGTCTCGGTGTACGACCACATCGCCGGCAAGTCCGGCGGGGAGTCGCAGGAGCTCGTGGCGTTCATCGTGGGCGCGGCCCTGCGGTACCAGCTCGGTGACGCCGGGGCCGAGCGCCCCCGGTACGCGCCGGTGTTCCTCGACGAGGCGTTCATCAAGGCCGACGCCCGGTTCGCCGGACGCGCGGTCGGGGCCTGGCAGGGGCTGGGATTCCAGCTCGTCATCGGCGCGCCGCTGGACAAGGTCAGTGCGCTGGAGCCGCACGTGGACGTGGTGCTGCAGGCGGTCAAGGACCCGGTGGGCCGCTCCCGGCTGGTCACGCTCGTGGGGGCGTGACCGGCCGCGGACCGGGTCAGCGGCCGATCGGCCAGACAAACCGGATCTTGACCGGGGCCTCGGTGCGGGGCACGAACCGGATGCGGCCGGTGCGGGCGTCCTCCGCGGGCACGCGGATCGTGATCGTGCGCCACCGACCGGTCGAGGACCGGGCGTCGATCGTCCCGAGGCGCCGGCTGCCGACGTAGACCGTGGCGCGCCCGGCCTTCGGGCCGGTGCGCACCCGCAGGCGGACGCCGCGGACGTCCGTGAACCTGTCCTCGGTCTTCGTCGGGCCGCCCCACGTGGTGGTGAGGTAGGCGTACGGGTGGGTGAGTGCGCCGTCGTCCTTCACCAGGGTCGTGTCGACGAAGTCCATCAGGGGTGTCAGCGGCGCGGTGGTGCAACGGCGCTTCGACCCCCGGCTGACGTTCCCGGCGGCGTCGCGGGCGCGGACGCGCAGGCAGTCCTGCTCACCGGGCTCGAGCAGGAGCCGGTACCTCAGCCTGTCGGGCGACCTCCACGTGGTGGAGCCGGGCGTGTGCCAGTGGCTGCCGGGGTGCCGCACCTGGACCTGGTAGCCGGTGACCCCGCTGTCGTCCCGGGACGCCGTCCACGTGGCCCGCGGCTTCCACCACCAGATGCCGGAGAAGTCGGGCTCCTTCGGCGGGAGCCACCGCTTCAGCGTGACCTGGGGAGTCGTGGGCGGGGTGTCGTCGGCCGCCGTCGCGGCGGGCGCCGCGACCAGCGTCCCGGAGAGCGCCACGACGACGCTGAGGAGCACGCCGAGCAGGCGTCGGCGAACAGGACGGGGACCGGCGGCCATGGCTGCTCCGAGGGGCGCGACATCAGGATGAGCAGGACTATAGCGACATCCGTCACGACCACCGCCGAGCGGATGTGTCGGGCATGGTTCGCGGACGTGACGATCCGGGGTCCGCCGAGCACCACCCGAGGACAGCGCGCGGACGCGTAGGTAGTGTCACCCGTGTGACCGAATCGACCCCGCTGATCGCCAGCCCCGAGCCCTCCGTCGAGGGGTTCGTGCGGGAGTACCTGCGCGAGCTCAACTTCACCCAGGGCACGGTCCTGGAACGCGCCAGCACGAACGACAAGTACCTGGCCCTGGCCCGTACCGTCCGCCACTACCTGATGGCGAGCTGGATGCGGACCACGAGCGAGCACCTGCGCACCCAGCCCAAGGCCGTGGCCTACCTGTCCGCGGAGTACCTGCTGGGCAGGCAGCTCGACAACGCCCTCATCGCGGCCGACCTCACCGACATCGCCTCCGAGGCGCTCGCCTCCCTGGGCATCGACGTGGCCGAGCTGCGCGAGGCCGAGGTCGAGCCGGGGCTCGGCAACGGCGGCCTCGGCCGGCTGGCGGCGTGCTTCATCGACTCGCTGGCCACGATGGCGATCCCGGCGATCGGCTACGGGATCCGCTACGAGTACGGCATCTTCCGGCAGAAGTTCGAGGACGGGTGGCAGGTCGAGAAGCCCGACCGCTGGCTCGACAACGGCTCGCCCTGGGAGTTCGCCCACCCCGAGCACGAGGTCACCGTCAGCTTCGGCGGTCACGTCGAGACGGTCTCCGAGGGGGAGGGTGCCGACGCCGTCGAGACGTCGCGCTGGGTGCCCGGCTGGGAGGTCCTCGGCGTGCCCTACAACTACATGGTCCCCGGCTACCGCAACGGGTGCGTCAACACGCTGCGGCTGTGGAGCGCCCGGGCCACGCACGCCTTCAACCTGGAGACCTTCAACTACGGCGACTACGCCGAGGCGGTGCGCGCCCAGACGTTCGCCGAGAACATCTCCAAGGTGCTCTACCCGGAGGACTCGACACCGCAGGGCAAGGAGCTGCGGCTGCAGCAGCAGTACTTCTTCGTGGCCTGCTCCCTGCGGGACTTCATCGACCAGCTCCTGCCGCAGGGGTTCGACCTGCACCGGCTGCCGGAGCGGGTCTGCTTCCAGCTCAACGACACGCACCCGGTCATCGCGGTGCCCGAGCTCATGCGGATCCTCGTCGACGAGGAGGGCTTCGCCTGGGACGAGGCGTGGGAGGTCACGCAGGGCTGCTTCGCCTACACCTGCCACACCCTGCTGCCCGAGGCGCTCGAGGTCTGGCCCGTCGACCTGCTCGGTCGGCTGCTGCCCCGGCACCTGGAGATCATCTACCGCATCAACGACGAGTTCCTCGAGGAGGTCCGCGAGGCCTCCGGCGACGACGCGGTCCTCGTGCGGCGGATGTCGATCATCGCCGAGCACCCCGGACGGGCCGTGCGCATGGCGCACCTGGCCACGGTGGCCGCGACGAAGGTCAACGGCGTCGCCGAGCTCCACTCGCAGCTGCTCCGCGACAAGGTGCTGGCGGACTTCGCCCGGCTGTGGCCGGAGAAGTTCACCAACGTCACCAACGGCGTGACCCCGCGCCGCTTCGTGCGGATGGCCAACCCGCGGCTGTCGGAGCTCATCACCGAGGCGATCGGTGACGGCTGGGTCACCGACCTCGACCGCCTGCGCGAGCTGGAGCCGCTGGCCGACGACCCGGAGTTCCGGCGTCGGTTCCGTGAGGTCAAGTCGGCGAACAAGGAGCGGCTCGCCGACTTCCTCGCACGGCGCGACGGGATCGAGGTCCCGGTCGACACGATGCTCGACGTCATGGTCAAGCGTCTGCACGAGTACAAGCGCCAGACGCTGCAGATCCTGCACGTCATCACCCTCTACGACGGGATCGTCTCCGGCCGCCTCGCGCTCGAGGACGTGGTGCCGCGCACCGTCGTCTTCGGTGCCAAGGCCGCCCCGGGGTACGCCATGGCCAAGCAGATCATCGGGCTGATCAACCACGTCGCGGCGGTGGTCAACAACCATCCGGAGGTCTCCCGCGTGCTGCGCGTGGCCTTCCCGGCGAACTACAACGTCACGGTGGCGGAGACGCTCATCCCGGCCGCCGACCTGTCGGAGCAGATCTCGCTGGCCGGCAAGGAGGCCTCGGGCACCGGCAACATGAAGTTCGCGCTCAACGGTGCGCTCACGATCGGCACCGACGACGGGGCGAACGTCGAGATCCGCCAGCTCGTGGGGGACGACCACTTCTTCCTGTTCGGTCTGACGGAGCCCGAGGCCGCCGCCGTCGCCGAGGCCGGCTACCGGCCGGCCACGTACTACGAGGAGAACGCGACGCTGCGGCGGGCGCTCGACCTGATCGCCCGCGGCGAGTTCTCCGGCGGGGACCGGCAGACGTTCGAGCCGATCGTGTCCAACCTGCTCGGCGAGGACCGCTTCATGGTCCTGGCGGACTACCAGTCGTACCTGGACGCCCAGCAGCGCGTCGAGGCCGCCTACCGCGACCCGGACGCCTGGAGCCGGTCCGCGGTGCTCAACGTCGCGCGGTCGGGTTTCTTCTCCTCGGACCGGTCGATGCGCGACTACCTCGACCGGATCTGGCACGCGGAGCCGCTGGAGTCCTGAGCGCCGCCTCCCCGTCGGGCACCGGTGCGTCACCGGTGCCCGACGGCGGACCCGGCCCGCGCGGGCGGGGAAGAGACCCCGCAGGTCCACGGCCCGGCCCGGCGCGACCCCACGGGTGCCTGTGGCTACACTCGTGGCGACATGCGTGACCTACCGGCCGTCCGCGTCGTGACCGACTCGACCGCCTGCCTGCCCGGCCCAGGAGACCCGCCCACCGACTCGTTGCTGCCCGCAGAGCTGGCGCCCGTCGTCGTCCCCCTGCACGTGGTGACGGACGACACGGACCTGCGCGAGGGCGTCGACGTCCGCGCCGCCGAGGTCGCGGCGCGGATCGCCGAGGGAGAGCGGCTGACGACCTCGCAGCCCAGCACGGCCGAGTTCACCTCGGTCTACGGGGACCTCGCCGCCCAGGGCGCCCGCGCGGTGGTGTCGGTGCACCTGTCCGGCAAGCTGTCGGGCACCGCCGGGACCGCCGAGCGTGCCGGGCAGCGGGCGATGCTCCCCGTGCGCGTCGTGGACTCGCGCACCGCCGCGATGGGGCTCGGGTTCGCCGCGGACGAGGCGGCCCGCTGCGCGGCCGCGGGCTGCGACGCGAGCCACGTGGCACGGCGGGCGGCCGAGGTCGCCGCCTCCGCGCGGACGACGTTCCTCGTGGACTCCCTCGACCACCTGCGTCGTGGCGGACGGCTCTCCGCCCCGGCCGCCGCTCTCGGCACCGCCCTGGGCGTCCGGCCCATCCTCACCCTGGACGACGGCGCGATTGAGCTGACCCAGCGGGTGCGGACCCGCCGGGCCTCGGTGGCCCGGCTCGTCGGGCTGGCGCTGGAGCAGGTCCGTGCGGCCTCGCGGCCCGCCGTGGCGGTGCACCACCTCGGAGCACCCGAGCAGGCGGCCGAGGTCGCCGCCGCGCTCGCCGACCGGCTCGGGTTCCTGCCGGTCGTCACCCCCGTCAGCGCGGTCCTCGGTGCGCACGTGGGGCCGGGAGCGCTGGCCGTGGTGGTCGTCGACCGCGGCGGCCACGTGCACGACCTGGAGCCCGGCGGCCCCTGGTAGCGGGCGCCGCGGCTATCCACACCCACGCCCGTCCACAGCAGCGGGTCGGTGAGCGTCGGCAACACCGGAGGCGGCCCTAGCGTCGCGCCGTGACCACGGCACCTCCCGATCTCCCCGACGACCGGTTCGACCCGGCGGCGGGCCGCCGCGAGGCGTTGCGCGCGGCGCTCGCCACCCCGCCCGACACCGCTGCACCCGACGAGCTTGTCGAACGACTGCGCTCCCGGCGCTCGGCCGGCCACGTCGCCGCCGCCTACAGCGCCGCCCACGGGCACCCGGTCGACTTCGAACCCGCCCCCGGGCGGAGCCGCTGGGCGCTCGCCGGGCCCGCCGGGACCGCGGCAGCCGCCGTCCTGCTCCTCGTCGCCCTGATCGCGGGCGCCGTCGCGCTGTGGCCCCGCGAGACCCTCGAACCGCTGCCCGTGCCGGCCGCGACCGCGACCCCCACCGCACCGGCCGCCGCCGGTGGCGACGGCTCGTCGGACCGGACCGTGCCGGCGGTCGCGCCTCCGCCGGGTGCCGACGACCCGGGACCGGCCGTCGTCGTGCACGTCATCGGGCAGGTCGCCGCACCCGGGCTGGTCACCGTGCCGGCGGGATCACGGGTCGCCGACGCCGTGGAGGCCGCGGGCGGTGCCGGTCCGGAGGCGGACCTCACCGCGCTCAACCTGGCCCGTCCGGTCGTGGACGGCGAGCAGGTGCACGTGCCGGCGCCGGGGGAGGAGCCGCTCGTGGCCGACCCGCCGGCCGGCGGGTCCGGCGCGGACGCCGGGCCGGTTCCGCTCAACACCGCCGACGCCGTGGCCCTGACCGCTCTGCCCGGCGTCGGACCCGTGCTGGCCGACCGGATCGTCGCCTGGCGTGACGAGCACGGGCCCTTCTCCCGGCTGGACGAGCTCACGGAGGTGTCGGGGATCGGCCCGGTGCTCCTCGAGGGACTGCGCGACCGCGTGGTGCTGTGACGCGGGACCTGCGGCTCGCGCCGGTGCTGGCCGCGGCGTGGGTCGCCTCCTGGGCCCTGACGGGGACGTCGTCGGCGTGGGCCGGACCGGTGGTCGCCGTCGGCGCGGCGGTGCTGCTCGCGATCGGCGCGGCGCTCGCGGCCGACGACGCCCGGCGGCGTGGGCGCCCGGTCGTGACCCGCCCGGCGGTGACGCGCCCGGTCGTGACGCACGGCGTGCTCGTGACGGCGTGCCTGGTCGCCGTGGCCTCCTCGGTGGCGGTCCAGAGCGACGCCCGCGGTCCGCTGAGCGGGCTCGCCGCGGACGGCGCGGTCGTGACGCTGCACGGCGAGGTGGTCTCGTCGGCCCGTCCCGCCGCTCGCGGTGACGGCGAGCGGTGGGTGCTGGCCGTCGACGAGGTGATGACCCGCGACGTGCTCGTCCCGGCGGTGGGGCACGTCATGGTGACCGCTCCGGGGCCGGCGCCGCGCGTCGGCGCCACCGTGCGCCCCCGGGGCCGCCTGGCACCGCCCGCGTTCGGTGCCGGGGTGGTGGCGGCCGCGCAGGTCCCGTCCGCGGTGCCCGAGACGGCAGCGCCCGGACCGGTCGGGCGGCTGACGGACCGGCTGCGTTCCGAGCTGCTCGTCGTCACCGGGGGGCTGTCGCCGCAGGCCCGCGGTCTGGTGCCCGGGGCCGCGGTCGGGGACACCTCGCGGGTGCCCGCCCCGATCGACGAGGCGATGCGCGTGACCGGTCTGACCCACGTCACCGCCGTGTCGGGCAGCCACTTCGCGATCGTCCTGGCGGTCGCCGGTGCCGGGTGCGTGGCGCTGCGGATCCCCCGGGGCGCCCGGGTGCTGCTGCTGGCGCTCGTGGCGGTCGGCTTCGTGCTGCTCGTCCGTCCCGAACCCAGCGTCCTGCGGGCGGCCTGGACGTGTGCCGTCGCGCTGCTCGCCCTCGCGCTGGGACGGCCCTCGGCGGGCTTCTCGGCGCTGGCGACGGCCGCCACCGTGCTGCTCGTCGTCGACCCGTGGCAGGCACGCTCCTTCGGTTTCGCGCTGTCGTGCGCGGCCACCGCGGGGATCGTCCTGCTGACCGGACCCCTCGCCCGGCGGATGGCGCCGTGGTGCGGCCGTGGACCCGCCTTCGCGGTCGCGGTGCCCGTCGCCGCCCAGGCGGCCTGCGGGCCGGTGCTGATCCTGCTCGACCCGGTGGTCCCGACCACCGCCGTCGTGGCCAACCTGCTCGTGGCGCCGGCCGTGGTGCCCGCCACGGTGCTCGGGCTGGCGGCCACGCTGACGGCCCCCTGGGCCCCGGGGCTCGCCGGGGGGCTGGCCTGGCTGGCCGGGCTGGCGACGGGATGGATCGCCTCCGTCGCCACCGCGGCCGCTGCGGTGCCGGGGGCCGGTGTGCCGTGGCCGGCTGGCCCGGCCGGCGCCGCGCTGCTCGCGCTGGCGACGGCCGCCGCCCTCCTGGCGGTGCTGCGACGTCCGCCCGGGCGCGGCTGGCCGGCGGGCCGGGACCCGGCGTCCTGGGTGGCGCGAGCCCGGCGCCGGGCGCGACCGGGCCGGAGGACGGTCACGGTGGGGCTCCTCGGGTGCGCGGCCGGCACGGTCGTGCTCGTCGTGCTGCTGGTGCTGGTCCGACCCGTCGGCACGGGGGCCCCGGCGGACTGGCAGGTCGTGGCCTGCGACGTGGGGCAGGGCGACACCCTGGTGGTGCGCAGCGGGCAGCGCGCCGCGGTCGTCGTCGACGTGGGTCCGCCGGGGCAGGACGCGGCCCGCTGCCTGGACCGCCTCGGGGTCGACCGGGTCGACCTGCTGGTCCTGAGCCACTTCCACGCCGACCACGTCGGTGGCCTGCCCGCCGTCCTCGCGGGCCGTGCGGTGACGGCGGCGCTGGTGTCCCCGGTCGACGACCCGCCGGAGGGTGCCGAGCGGACCAGGGCGACCCTCGAGCTCGCCGGCGTGCCGGTGGAGGTGGCCGGGCGCGGCCGGCACGGGACCGCCGGTGACGTGACCTGGACCGTGCTGGGCGCCGACGTGACCGCTACGTCCGCGAACGACGGCAGCGTCGCGCTCGCCCTGCGCACGGCGGGCGGCGTGGACGTCGTCGCGCTCGGCGATCTCGAGGTGCCGGGGCAGCAGCGGCTCGTCGCCGACCTCGCGTCGACCGGGTACCCGGCCGACCCCGTCGAGGTGGTCAAGATGGCGCACCACGGGTCCGCCGCGCAGTCGGCCGAGCTCGCCCGGCTGCTCGACCCCGCCGTCGCCCTGGTCTCCGTCGGGCGCAACGACTACGGGCACCCGACCGACACGGCGACGCAGATGTACCGCCGGGTCGGCGCGCGCGTGGTGCGCACGGACCGCTGCGGCGCGACCTCGCTGGTCGTGCGGGACGGTGCGCCGGCCCTGGTGTGCGAGCGGTGACGCCAGGGCCGCGGCGTCAGTGCGCGAGCAGTCCCCGGAGGATCTCGAACCGCTGGTCCCACGTCCAGGCACCCTCGACCCAGGCGGGCCCGGCCGCCCCCATCCGGGCCCGTCGTGCGGGGTCCTGCAGGAGCTCGAGGAGGCGGGCGGCGACGTCACCGGGGTCGGTGCCGTCCACGACGAACCCGGTCACACCGTCGTCCACGGCGTCGGGGGCGCCGCCGGAGTCGCCGACGACGACGGGCAGCCCGGCCGCCTGCGCCTCCAGGTAGACGATGCCGAGACCTTCGACCTCGAGACCGCCCCGTCGCGTCCTCGAGGGACCCGCGAAGACGTCCGCGGCACTGTAGAAGGCGGGCATCGCGGTGTGCGGGTGGCCGCCGCCGAGGACGACGCGGTCCCCGAGGCCGTGCGCGTCGACGAGCCGCCGCACGCGGTCGGCGTAGGGGCCGTCGCCCACCAGGAGCAGGTGCGCGTCCGGCACGGCACGCAGGACCTCCGGCATGGCCCGCACGAGGGTGTCCTGCCCCTTGCGCTCCACGATCCGTGCGGCGCAGAGCACGACGGGTGCGTCCGACGGGATCCCGTAGCGGTCGCGCACCGCACGGCCCCCGGCCGGGTCGGTACCGGCGAAGGCCGACGGGTCCACGCCGGGCGAGAGCCGCACGGCGCGGGACGCGACCTCGGGCCCGACGGCCGCGGCCAGGACGTCGACCGTCCGGTCCGACAGGTAGGTGAGGTGGTCGACCGAGCGACCGATGCGCCGCAGCGCCGCCCGGGTGCCGGGCACCCGCGCCCACCACAGCTCGTGGCCGTGGGTCGTGGCGACGAGGCGCCGGACGTCGGTCCGCCGGCGCAGCGTCGGTGCCATGAGGCCCAGCGGGGCCGCCGCCCCGAACCAGACGGCGTCGCACCGGTACTCCTGCACGAGGCGGACGACCTCCCGGGTCCGCGCCGGGGTCGGCAGCAGCATCCGCGTGCGCGCCCGGACCACCGGGTGGGGCAATGTGCGGTCGTACTCCTCCTGGCCCGGCGTCGAGGACGTGTGGACGACCACCTCGTCGGGGTCGAAGCGGGAGGTCATCGCGTGGACGAACGTCTCGATGCCGCCCTGGCGGGGAGGGAAGTCGTTGGTCACGACGAGGGTCCGGGGCACCGGGCCAGGCTACCGGGCACCTCACCGGACCGGGACGCCGTGTCGGTCGGGTCTGGCAGGCTGTCCCCGTGCCCTCCACCAACCGGTCCCGCTCGTCCCGCCGCTCGGGGGCGTCGGCGAGCACGCGCCCCTGGAACGACCCGACGCTCGCGCCGGTGATCGTCGTCCGGGGCCCGGAGGACCTGCTCGCCGAGCGCGCGGTGGACGGCGTCCTGGCGCTCGCGCGCGAACAGGACCCCGCGGTGGAGAAGGCCGAGCTGGACGCGCCCACCTATGCGGCCGGCCAGCTCACCGTGGCGGCCAGTCCGTCACTGTTCGGCGAGGCCAAGGCCGTGGTGGTGCGCGGTGCCGAGGCGTGCACCGAGGACCTCGTGGCCGACGTCGTCGACTACGTGGCCGCCCCGGACCCGGAGACGATCGTCGTCGTGGTGCACCGCGGTGGCAACCGCGGCAAGAAGATGCTCGACGCGATCGTGGCCACCGGGGCGCCGGTGCTGCAGTGCGACGCGATCACCAAGGACGCGGACAAGGTCGCGTTCGTCGCCGGGGAGTTCCGGGCGGCCCGGCGACGGGCCGAGCAGGCGGCGGTGCGGGCGCTGGTCGACGCGCTCGGGAACGACCTGCGCGAGCTGGCGGCCGCGTGCTCCCAGCTGGTGGCGGACACCGCCGGGACGATCTCCGCCGAGACCGTCGACCGGTACTACGGCGGTCGCGTCGAGGCCACGGGCTTCAAGGTGGCCGACGCCGCGGTGGCCGGCGACGCCGGCGCGGCGGTGGCCCTGCTGCGGCACGCCCTCGCCACCGGGGCGGACCCGGTGCCCGTGGTGGCGGCCCTGGCGCTGCGCCTGCGCACCCTGGCCCGCGTGGCCGCGATCCGGGGCGGGTCGACGACGGCGCGGGAGCTCGGTCTGCAGGACTGGCAGGTGCGCAACGCCCAGCGGGACCTGTCCCGGTGGACGCCGGAGGGACTGGCCGCCGCGATCTCGGCGGTGGCCCAGGCGGACGCGGACGTCAAGGGCGGCGGCCGGGACCCGGTCTACGCGGTCGAGCGGGCGGTCCTGACGATCGCCCGGTCCGGCGGGCGGTCCTAGCCCCGGGCACGAGAACGCCCCCGCACCCGACGGGGGTGCAGGGGCGTTCGGCGGCCAGCGGTCGCGCGGGGCGACCGGGCGGCGTCAGAGCTTGTCGACGGCCTTGGCCAGCGCCGACTTGCGGTTCGCAGCCTGGTTGGGGTGGATGACACCCTTCGAGACAGCCTTGTCGAGCTTGCGCGAGGCGTCGCGGAGCGCCGAGGTGGCGGCGTCCTTGTCACCGGCGGCGACGGCCTTGCGGACCTTGCGGACGTACGTCTTGAGCTCCGACTTCACGGAGCGGTTCCGCAGGCGCGCCTTCTCGTTCTGCAGGTTGCGCTTGATCTGAGACTTGATGTTTGCCACGAGAGAACTTCCTGGTGTGTTCGCCTGTCGGCGAGCGGATAGGTCGTAGAGGGCGGCCGCACTTCCGGGACTGGGGGTGGGGAACCCGTGGAGAGGAACTGCGGCGGTGTCCGCCGACCTGGGCGGACACGCAAGGATCTACGGTACCAGCCGGGATCGGGACGTGGTAACCGGTGTGACCGACGCCGCGTCAGCGGCGGGCGCGTCCCATCGTGTCGACCACCTGGCGGAACGTCGCGGCGTCCAGGACCGCGCCCTCGCGGCGCACGTCGTCCGGTGCCACCCGCACGACGCGGTTGACCCGGACCTCGCTCGGCCGGCCCCGGGCGTCCCACGGACCCGACCCGATGTCCATCCACAACCGCCCGAACCGGGCCTCCTGGGCCGCGTCGCGGTCGTGGTTCTTGCTGGTCAGCTGCAGACCGAGCAGCCAGGGTCCGTCGTGGCCGACCAGCAGCACGGGGCGGTCCTTGCCGCGGGTGTGGTCCTCCTCGAACGGCACCCAGGTCCACACGATCTCGCCGGGGTCCGGGGCGCCGTCCGGGTGCGGGGAGTACACGGGGCGCACGACGCCGGTGAAGTCACCCGGGTAGGAGGGCGCCCGCTCCGGTCGCCCGGGGGCGGGACGTCCCGCAGGCGGGCGGCGTCGGGCACGCCCGAGGACCGCCGCGAGGGCGCGGCCCGCGTCGCGCAGGAGTCTCGTCCACCGGTGGCTCGCCATGACGGACAGCCTACGGCGCGACACACGGAGGAGACCTCGGCGGAACACGCCGGACGGGCGCCGGGTCAGGGCACGAGACGCGCCGCGAGCAGGTCGGCCACCAGCCGGGCGTCGCCGTCGATCTGCGCGCCCGCCTCGACGGGAGTGAGCCGGCGCCAGAGCACCAGCGCCAGCTCGCGGGCGGGCGCCTGCAGCACGGCGGCAGGTCCGGGTGCCTCCGGTCCCAGGTCCCAGGACCAGCCGAGGTCCGTGGCGGTCAGGCGCACGGGGGCGGCCGGCGCCGTCATCCGTCCGAGCTGGACCTGCCGCGGGGCGAACATCCGCACGACCTCGTCCACGGCGTCGGCCCACACCGGCGGGCCGGCGTCGATCGGGCGCTCGGGCGCGACGAGCCGCCCCGATCCCAGCACGGACGCCCGCAGGTCGTGCAGGTGGACCAAGGTCTCGTGCGCCTGCCGGCGGTGCCAGAACGACACCGGGCCGGTACCGAGCAGCGTCCACGACGGCGTGTCCGGGGGCAGGTCGGCCAGCGTGCTCCGCAGCTCGGCGGCCTGCGCGGCGTAGAAGGGCGCGAGGTCGAAGGGGCCGCGCCCGAGCGGCGTCTCCTGGTGTCGACGCGCCTGGCCGGCGGCCCAGTGGTGGATCCTGCCCACGTGGGTGACCAGCTGCGCGACGGTCCAGCGGCCGCAGGCCGGGACGTGCGCGCGGGGGTCGGCGCCCGGCACGTCCGCGAGGAACGCCTCCTGCAGCGCGGCGAGGTGGTCGAGGTGGTCGAGGTCCGCTCCGCCGTCGGTGCGGCGTCCGGAGCCCGGGTCGACGACGGGTGTCGGGCTGGTCATGACGGGCAACGTAGCGTGCCGGGGACGTGACGGGCAGGGGTCCGGGGCGACGGGTGCCGCCGGGGTCCGCCGGGGCGCCGTCGGGCTCGTGGGACAATGACGAGGCCCGCAGTCCAGCCTCGACCCGACGGAGACGTGTTGCCCATCCCGTCCGCCGCCCTGAGCGAACGCATCCAGCCGAACGCGACCCCGCCCGAGCTGATCCGCAACTTCTGCATCATCGCGCACATCGACCACGGCAAGTCGACGCTGGCGGACCGCATGCTCCAGCTCACCGGTGTGGTGCAGCCGCGTGACGCCCGTGCGCAGTACCTCGACCGGATGGACATCGAGCGGGAGCGGGGCATCACGATCAAGTCCCAGGCCGTGCGCATGCCGTGGCAGCGCGGCGAGGAGCCCTACGCCCTCAACATGATCGACACCCCGGGCCACGTGGACTTCACCTACGAGGTGTCCCGGTCGCTGGCGGCCTGCGAGGGCGCGATCCTGCTCGTCGACGCCGCGCAGGGCATCGAGGCCCAGACCCTCGCCAACCTGTACCTGGCGATGGAGCACGACCTGGAGATCATCCCGGTCCTGAACAAGATCGACCTGCCGGCCGCGCAGCCCGAGAAGTACGCGGCCGAGCTGGCCGGTCTGGTCGGCGGAGAGCCGGAGGACGTGCTGCGGGTCTCCGGCAAGACCGGTGACGGCGTCACCGAGCTGCTCGACCTCATCGTCGACCGCGTCCCCGCGCCCGTGGGAGACCCGGACGCCCCGGCGCGCGCGATGATCTTCGACTCCGTCTACGACACCTACCGCGGCGTGGTCACCTACGTGCGGGCGGTCGACGGCGACCTCAACCCGCGCGAGCGGATCGAGATGATGTCGACCAAGGCCACCCACGAGCTGCTCGAGATCGGTGTCATCTCGCCGGAACCGATCAAGACCAAGGGTCTCGGCGTGGGGGAGGTCGGCTACCTCATCACCGGCGTGAAGGACGTGCGCCAGTCGAAGGTCGGCGACACGGTGACGAGCGCGCAGCACCCCGCCGCCGAACCGCTGGGCGGCTACGACGACCCCAAGCCGATGGTGTTCTCCGGCCTCTACCCGATCGACGGGTCGGACTACCCCACGCTGCGCGACGCGCTGGACAAGCTCAAGCTCAACGACGCCGCCCTGAACTACGAGCCGGAGACCTCCGTGGCGCTCGGGTTCGGGTTCCGCGTCGGGTTCCTCGGCCTGCTGCACCTGGAGATCGTGCGCGAGCGCCTCGAGCGCGAGTTCGACCTCGACCTCATCTCGACGGCCCCCAACGTCGTCTACGACGTCACGATGGAGGACGGCACGACGGTCAAGGTCACCAACCCCTCGGAGTTCCCCGCCGGGCGCATCAAGGAGGTCCGCGAGCCGATCGTCAAGGCCACGGTGCTCGCCCCGAGCGAGTTCGTCGGCGCGGTCATGGGGCTGTGCACCGACCGCCGCGGCCAGATGGAGGGCATGGACTACCTCTCGGAGGACCGGGTCGAGCTGCGCTGGACGCTGCCCCTGGCCGAGATCGTCTTCGACTTCTTCGACGCGCTGAAGTCCCGCACGCGCGGGTACGCCTCGCTGGACTACGAGCCCTCCGGCGACCAGGCGGCCGACCTGGTGAAGGTCGACATCCTGCTGCAGGGCGACCAGGTCGACGCCTTCAGCGCGATCGTGCACAAGGACGCGGCCTACGAGTACGGCGTCAAGATGACGGCCAAGCTCAAGGAGATCATCCCGCGCCAGCAGTTCGAGGTGCCGATCCAGGCCGCCGTCGGGGCGCGCATCATCGCCCGCGAGACGGTGCGCGCGATCCGCAAGGACGTGCTCGCCAAGTGCTACGGCGGCGACATCTCCCGGAAGCGCAAGCTGCTGGAGAAGCAGAAGGAGGGCAAGAAGCGGATGAAGAACATCGGGTCCGTCGAGGTCCCGAAGGAAGCCTTCATCTCCGCGCTGTCCTCCGACGGCTCCGGCGGCAAGGAGACCAAGGACAAGAAGAAGTAGTGCCCGCCCTGCCCGACGGCGAACCGGTCCCGGCGGACGGCTCGCTGCCCGACCTCGTCACCCGGTCGGCCGACGACGCGACCGGTGTCCCGTCGTCGCGCTCCCGGTTCGGGGTGTACGTGCACGTGCCGTTCTGCTCGGTGCGGTGCGGCTACTGCGACTTCAACACCTACACGGCCGCCGAGCTGGGCGGGGGCGCCTCCCAGCACCAGTACGCCACGACGGCGCTCGGCGAGGTCGACCTGGCCTCCCGGGTGCTGGCGGACGCCGGGCTCGGCCACCGGCCGGTGCGGACGGTGTTCTTCGGCGGCGGGACCCCGACGATGCTGCCGGCCGCCGACCTGGTGCGGATCCTCGACGGGATCCGCTCCGCGTGGGGGCTGGCCCCCGACGCCGAGGTCACCACCGAGGCGAACCCCGACTCGGTCACGCCCGAGTCGCTGGCCACGCTCGCCGCGGCGGGGTTCACGCGGGTGTCCTTCGGGATGCAGTCCGCCGTGCCGCACGTGCTGGCCACGCTCGAGCGCACCCATGACCCGGCGCGTCTGCCCGACGTCGTGCGGTGGGCCCGCGAGGCCGGGCTCGCGGTGTCGGTGGACCTCATCTACGGCACGCCCGGTGAGTCCCTGGACGACTGGCGCACGTCGGTCGAGGCCGCCCTGAGCACGGGTGTCGACCACGTGTCCGCGTACGCGCTGGTCGTCGAGCCGGGCACGAAGATGGCGGCGCAGGTGCGCCGCGGCGAGCTGACGCTCCCGGACGACGACGACCAGGCCGCCAAGTACGAGCTGGCGGACGACCTGCTCACCGCGGCCGGTCTGTCCTGGTACGAGGTGAGCAACTGGTCGCGCGGACCGGAGCAGGCGTGCCGCCACAACCTGGCCTACTGGCGGGGAGACGACTGGTGGGGCATCGGCCCCGGCGCGCACTCCTACGTCGGGGCGCCCGACGGCGACGCCACCGACGACGGCGCGGGAGTGCGCTGGTGGAACGTCAAGCACCCCCGGCGTTACGCGGCGCTGCTGGCCGACGGCCGGTCGCCCGGGGCGGGACGTGAGGTGCTCTCCCGCGGTGAGGCGCACCTGGAGCGGGTCATGCTCGGGGTCCGGCTCGCCGAGGGGCTGGACCTGGACGTGCTGGACCCGCCCGGCCGGCGCGCGGTGGCCGGGATGGTCGCCCGCGAGCTCCTCGACGGGGCGGCGGCCGTGCGCGGCCGCGCGGTGCTCACCCGCCGTGGGCGCCTGCTCGCCGACACGGTCGTGCGGGAGCTCACCGCCTGACCCACGGACCGCCCGCGGGGCGGGCGGTCCGTGCCGGTCAGCGGGTCACTTGATGAAGCGGATCTTGAACGGGTAGCGGTACCACTCGTCGCGCGAGGCGGCCATCGCGCCGAGGATGCCGAAGATGATCGTGCACACCCAGGCGGCGAACACGATGAGCCCGCCGATGACGATCATCGTCAGGATCCAGCCCACGACGTAGGCGATGAGGATCGTCAGCTGGAAGTTCAGGGCTTCCTTGCCCTGGTCGTCGAGCCGTGCGCTGCGGTCCTTGTAGATCAGCCACACGATCAGCGGGGCCAGGAACCCGACGAGGATCCCGCCGGCGTGGGCGACGATCGACCAGGTCCGCTCCTCCGAGGGCGCGACCGGCGGAAGGGCCTGCCCGCCCTGCGGGGGCTGTTGCGGGTAGCCCTGCGGGGGCTGCTGGGCCTGCCCCTGGCTCGCACCCGTCGGCGGCTGCTGGGGGAAGCCCTGCTGAGGCTGACCCGGGGGCGGGTGCTCCTCGGGGTGTGGTTCCGGAGTCGACTGGCTCATCTGCTTCTCCTTCGAGGTAGGGCGCGCTGGGCGCACCGGACACGTCCGGCGAAACTACCGGTGAGGAGCTCGCCGACGCCGTGTCCCTGACGGTCGCTACGGGATTTCACCCGGTCACCTGACCACTCGCAGGTTCACGGGATACCGGTAGGCCTCGTACCGGTTGACGGTGACCGCGGCGATGATCGCGAAGACGATGCCGATCACCCACACGGCCGCCAGCACGAGCCACCCGACGAGCAGCCAGACGGTCAGCCACCCGACGACCTGGCCGATCAGCAGGGTGATCTGGAAGTTGAGGGCCTCTTTCGCCTGGTCGGCCACGAAGGCGCTGCGGTCGCGCAGCGCCAGCCAGATGATCAGCGGCGCCACGAAACCCAACGACCCGGCCGTGACGATCCCGATCAGCAGCGGACCGATGTGCGCCATGATCGCCCAGGTCCGTTCGTCGGGCTGGGAGAGCGGTCGGGGCCCCGGGGGCGGGCCCGTCGGCGGGGGAGTCTGCGTCATGTCCCCATCCTGGCAGCGTGCAGGACGGGTGCGCACCGTCTGCGCCGGAACTCGTTCCCGGTGGCGAGGCGGCACGGGCGGTTCGACAGTGGTGTCGCTCGGCCATGACGTCCCGACCAGGAGGAACGATGAGCGAGAACCCCCCGAACCCGCCCGGACGACCCGAGGACCCCTACTCCGAGCGGCCCGCGCAGCCGCCGCAGCCGTCGACACCGCCGCCCTCCGAGCACGCGGGCGGCGCCACCGGCTACCAGGGCGGCCAGCAGCCGTTCTACTCGGCCGCCGCGTCGTCGGCGGCCGGTGTGGCCCGGGACGACACGAAGGGGCTGCTGGGTTCCCTCTTCGACTTCTCGTTCTCGAACTACGTGACCCCCAAGATCGTCAAGATCGTCTACGTGATCCTGACGGTCCTCATCGCGATCGGGTGGTTGTTCTCCTTCATCGCCGGTGTCGTCACGCTGTTCTCGGACCAGTGGTACGTCGGCCTGGTCACCATCCTGTTCGGCTGGATCGCCGCGTTGGTCTACCTGGCGGTCTGGCGGATCGGGCTGGAGGTCTTCCAGGCGGTGGTGAACATCTCCGAGAAGATGAACCACTACGCGCGGCGCGACGGGATGGTCTGATCAGGCCGTCACGAAGTCGATGAGCTCCTCGACCCGGCCCAGCAGGGCCGGGTCGAGGTCGCGGTAGTCCCGCACCGCGCCGAGGATCCGCTGCCAGGCGCGCCCGACGTCCGCCGTCGAGTCCGCGGGCCAGCCCAGCTCTCGCAGGATGCCGCGTTTCCACTCGGTACCGCGCTCGATGGTCGGCCACGTCTCCAGACCGACCCGGGCCGGCTTCACCGCCTGCCACACGTCCACGTAGGGGTGCCCGAGCACCAGGACGGTGCCGTCCGGCACGCTGCGCAGCGCCTCGGCCGCGATCCGCTGCTCCTTGGCGCCGGGCACCAGGTGGTCGACCAGCACCCCGACGCGCCGCTCGGGCGTGGGTGCGAACTCGGCCAGGGCCTCGGCCAGGTGGTCGACGCCGTCGAGCATCTCGACGACGACCCCCTCGATCCGCAGGTCGTCGCCCCAGACCTTCTCGACGAGCTCGGCGTCGTGCTTGCCCTCGACCCAGATCCGCGAGCCCCGCGCGACGCGTGCGCGGGCCCCGTGCACGGCGACCGACCCGGACGCGGTGCGTGCCGGGGCGGCCGGGGCGCGGGAGGTGACCGGTGCGGTGAGGGCGACGGGTCGTCCGTCGACCCAGAACCCCGGCCCGAGCGGGAAGGACCGGACCTTCCCGTGCCGGTCCTCCAGCACGACCAGGTGCACGCCGCCGGACTTCTCCACGCGGACGACGGCGCCCACCCAGCCGCTGGTGACCTCCTCCACGACGAGACCCGGCTCGGCGGGTTGCGGTCGCGACACGGGGCGCCGGCGGTGGTGGGCGGACCCGCCGGACGCGCCGGGGGAGGAGGACAGGACGTCGGAGCCGTAGCGATCGTGCACGGCGTGAGCCTAGGCAGGCGTGGGCCGGTGCCGGGGGACCGACACCCGTCCGACCACGGGTCGATCCCGGGGCGCCCCCACCCGGACCCCGCGGTCGTACCTCCCGTCCCGTGGTCGTACCCGCGGGGTACGACCACGGGACGGGAGGTACGACCGCGAGGGCTCCGGGTCGTGGTGGCGGCGTGGTCGGGTGCGGCTACGGCCGGTGGGGGACCGGACGGACCGCGGTGGCCTCGTGCGCGCGGACGGCGGCCTCGGTCCGGCTGGTGACGCCGAGCTTGCGCAGGATGGCCGAGACGTGCACCGACGCCGTCTTGCGGGAGATGAACAGCCGCTCGGCGATCTGCCCGTTCGTCAGTCCCTCGGCGACCAGCTCCAGCACCTGGCGCTCCCGGTCGGTGAGACGGTCGGCCGGGTCGTGCGGTTCCCGGCGCGACGGCGACGCGGTGCCGGCCCCCGCCAGCAGCGCGGCGGCGTGCCGGGCGACGAGCCCGCACCCGATCGCCTCGGCGTCCCGGACCGCCGCACCCAGCGCGGCACGGCCGCCGGGCCGGTCCCCGGCGGCCAGGAGGCGGGCCCCCTCGCGGTACTCGGCGTAGGGCCGCAGGTGGGCCGGTGCGCCGTCGTCGGGCCCGAGAGAGGCCACCGCGGACCACGGGCCCTCGCCGAGCTCGGCCGCGAACAGGGCCGCCCACACGCCGTGGGTCGGCCACCCGGCGCAGTCGGCGAGCGCCTCGCGGTAGGGCGTGCTGTCCACCTCCTGCCCGGCGGCCCGCGCGGCGGCCAGCGCCCGGGCCGCGATCCCGAGGATCGGCAGCAGCGACGACGCCGACCGGCGTTGCAGGGGGTCGGCCACGGCGTCCGCCACGGCACCGAGGGCCTCGTCCACGTCCCCGCGCTCCAGGGCCAGGTCCGCCAGCGTGGTGGTGAGCAGCGAGCGCACCTGCAGCTCGATCCGGCCGTGCCGTTCCCAGGACGCCCGGTAGGTCCGGACCACGGACTCCGCCTGCTCGACCTCCCCGCGCCACAGCAGGAGCCAGGCCCACAGCTCGGTGAGGGTGACGGTGAAGACGCTGCGGCCCATGAGGGGGACGGTCCGCTCGAACCAGGCGGCCGCCTCGTCCCAGCGGCCGAGGTCGATCAAGGCCTCGATGCCGTTGCCCTCGATGCGCGACCGCATCCCGATCCCGGTGCCGCGCTCGCGCGCCCGGGCGGCGCCCTCCTCGGCGATCTCCAGCGCCCGGTGCGCCCTGCCGACGCGCAGGGTGGCCTCGGAGGCGTTGACGAAGTGCTTCATCAGCGCGTCCCAGTCGTCGCCGGCGAGCTCACGGTCGAGGGCGAAGTCCGCGAGCCCGTCCAGGTCGCCGGTGATCACGCGGCTGACCGCACGGATGTTGACGCACCGTGCCTGCAGGCGGCGGTCCCCGGCCTCCTGGGCGGCGGCCAGACCCTGGTCGGCGAGCTCGATGGCCCGCTCCTCGTGCCCTTCCATCATCGCGCCCCGGGCGGACTCGGTGAGCAGGGCGGCGCGCCCGGCGACGTCGTCGTCCGGGATCTCCTCCAGGGCGTGGTCGAGCAGGCGCCGCCCCTCGTCGGACCCGGTGACCTCGGCGGCCGTCGACAGCGTCACGTAGGCGGAGACGCGGCCGGCCGGGTCGTCCGGCGGCCACTCGGCGAGGGCCTGGCGGGCGAGCGCGAGCGCACGCTCGGCCTGGGACCCGACGTGCAGGGCCCAGGCCACCCGTCGCATGAGCTCGGCGTGGGTGGTGCCCGTGACCCCCTCGGGGTCCGCGACCAGGTCCCACAGCTCGAGCGCCCGCTCGCCCAGGGCGACGGCCGTGGACGTCGCCGCGTACTCGCCGGCCGCGGCCTGGCCCGCCACGCACGCGGCGAGCGCCCGGTCCGGCACGCGGGCACGCCACCAGTGGTCCGCGATCTCCGCGAGGCGGGCGATGGTGGCCGGCCGGGTCTCCAGGGCGCGGGCGTAGGCGGTGTGCAGGCGTCGGCTCTCGCTGGGCAGCAGCTCGGTGGCCACGGCCTCCTGCATGAGGGCGTGCCGGAACCGGTAGCCGTCGGCGTCGACGACGAGGACCCCGGCCTCGACGGCCTCGCGGGCGGCGGGCTCGGTCTCCCGGACGGCCTCGTCGCCGAGGGCCGCGGCGAGCAGCTCGTGCCCGACGCTCTGCCCGGCGGCGGCCACGGTGCGGCAGAACTCCTGCGCCTGGCGGCCGAGGCGTGAGTACCGCAGGAGCATCAGGTCGCGCACCGAGTCCGGCAGGGTGACGCCGCCCCCGGTGGCGAGCTCCTCGACGTAGAACGGCACACCCTGGCTGCGGTCGACGACCTCCTCGAGGTCGACGGCTCCGGCGTCGAGGTGCGCCCGGAACAGGGCGACGACGTCGTGGGCGGCGAGCCGCGGGACCTCGATCCGGGTGGCGAGCCGGGCCCGCTCGATCTCCGCGAGCAGGGTCCGCAGGGGGTGGGTCCGTCCGACGTCGTCGCTGCGGTACGTGACCACCACCAGCAGCCGGCGGCCCGGGGCGGTGCGCGCGAGGCGGGCCAGGCAGCCGCGGGTGGCGTCGTCGGACCAGTGCAGGTCCTCGATCACGACCACGACGGGCCGTCGCCCGGCGAGCGTGGTGAGCAGTGCGGCGAAGGCTTCCGGGAGGCGTCCGGCCTCCCCGTCCGCCCGGACCTCGACCAGCTCGGGGAGCACGACGCCGAGGGCGTCGGCCGCCGGTCCGGCGGCCTCCAGCGTGACCTCGGCCCCCAACGCGGCGACGGCGTCGCGCAGCAGACCCGCGAGCCCGGCGTAGGGCACGGGACCGGCGCCGGAGTCGGCGCACTGGCCCCGCAGGACGAAGGCCGGGTCGGCAGCGGACCCGTCGAGGAGCTCCTCGACGAGGCGCGTCTTGCCGATCCCGGCCTCGCCACCCACGACCACGCACTGACCGTCGCCGTGCGCGGCCTCGTCGAGGAGGCCACGCAACGTCGCGAGCTCGCTCTCGCGGCCGATCAGCGGGACCCGGCTGACCCTCATGGAGTCATGCTGCCAGCCCCCGGGGCGGTACGCCTCAGGCTGCGCGGACCGCACGGGCCCGGGCCATGCGCAGGCGGTCGAGGGCCACCAGCACGCGGGGGCGCGGGGCCGTGGCGGGGTGCCGGCGGTGCGCCGGTGCCGTCCGATCGCCGCGCTCGGCCGCCTGACGGCGGTGCTCGGCCTCGCGGACGACCTCGGCCTCCTGCAGGCGGTACATCTGGTGGAACTGCTCCGGGGACATGGTGACCCTCCTTGGTCGGCGGGCCGGGGTGGCTCGCGATGACTCCAGGTTCGGTCCCTGAGGTAGGGGCGTGGATCGGGCATCCGTCCGGTCTTCGCCGGCGCGTCGCTCGGCAGGCCTGAGGTACCCCCGGCCCGGGGCGGCGCGCGTCTGAGGTACCCCGGTGGGTTCAGGCGGGGTGCGCCGCGGACCGGGCCACGACGGCGGCCTCGGTCCGGCTGGTGACGCCGAGCTTGCGCAGGATGGCCGAGACGTGCACCGACGCCGTCTTGCGGGAGATGAACAGCCGCTCGGCGATCTGCCCGTTCGTCAGCCCCTCGGCGACCAGCTCCAGCACCTGGCGCTCCCGGTCGGTCAGCGGGTCGGCGCCGGCCTCGCCCGGCCGGCGCCGGGTCGGTGCCGCGAGTCCCGCGTCGTGCAGCAGCGACGTCGCCCGGGCCAGCAGGGAGCCGGCACCGACGTCGCGCGCGGCCTCCGCGGCGTCACCGAGCAGCTCGCGCGCGCGAGCCTTGTCACCGGCCGCGAGCCGGTGCTCGCCCTCGCGCACGAGGGCGTAGGGGCGCAGGTGCGCCGGGGCGCCGTCGTCGGGACCGAACGCGCTGACCTCGGGCCACGGGGTCCGGCCCAGCTCGGCGGCGAACACCGTCGCCCACAACCGGTGGGTCGGCCAGAAGGCGGCGGCGGCCAGGGCCTCCTCGTACGGTCCGACGTCGACCGTCCGGCCGGTGGCGCGGGCCCGGGCGAGCACCCGGGCGGCGACCGCCAGCACCGTCAGGGCGTACGCCCCGGACAGCCGACCGGGGTCGGCGGCGTGGCGGACCAGGTCGAGCGCGTCGTCGACGTCGTCGCGCGCGAGGGCCAGCTCGGCCAGCGTGGCCGGGGCCCGACCCCGGACCTGCATCTCCACCTCGGCGAACCGCAGCCACACGGCCCGGTGGCGTCGCCCCATCGCCTGGGCGGTCTCGACGTCCCCGCGCCACAGCGTGAGCCACGTCCATCGTTCGGCCAGGTAGACGGCCCAGGCGCTCGGCGAGACCTCGTTCGTGGCCCGCCGGTACCAGGCGTCGGCCTCCTCCCAGCGGCCGAGCCCGATGAGGGCCTCGGCGACGTTGCCCTCCAGCATCGCGCGGCTGCTCCAGCCGGATCCCCCGGCGCGGCCGACCTCGGCACCGGCCGAGGCGGTCCGCAGCGCCTCGGCGAACCGGCCGAGCCGGAGCTGGTGGTCGGAGAGGTTGGTGAAGTAGTGGGCCCGCCCGGCCCAGTCGTCCCCGGAGAGGCGGCGGGACTCCTCGAGCTCGTCGAGGCCGCCCGGGTCGCCCGCGCTCAGCCGGGCGAGACCGCTGGTGTTCAGCAGCAGCGCGGCGGTGGAGCGGTCGCCCGCGGCCGTCGCGGCCTCGTAGCCGCGCCCGGCGGCCGCCACCGCCTCCTGGAAGCGGCCGGCGAGCATCTTGGCGCGGGCGTCCAGGCGCAGCAGCCCGGCGAGCGTCCCGAGGTCGTCCTGCGGTGCCGCCGCGAGCGCCTCCCGGGTCCGGTCCAGGCCCGCGACGTCGCCCGCGCGCAGCTGCTGCACCGCCACGAGCCCGAGGGTGCGGGCCCGGCCCGCGGGGTCGTCGGCGGGCCACTCGTCCAACGCCTGACGCGCCAGCGCCAGGGCCCGGTCGACGTGGGTCGCGACGGTCTCGGCCTCGGCGACCCGCACGAGCAGGTCGTGGTGCGTGGTGCCGGTGACGTCCGCCGCGTCCGGCACGGTGTCCCACAGCTCGAGAGCCCGTTCCCCGAGCCGGACGGCGGCCGCGGGGGCGACGTCGTTCGCGGCGGCGTCCAGGCCGGTCACGGCGGCGGCCAGGGCGCGGTCCGGCACGCGGGCGTGCCACCAGTGGTCGGCCTGCTCGACCAGGCGCGGCACGGTGGCCGCACCGGTGGCCAGCGCCTCGGCGTAGGCGGCGTGCAGCCGCCGCCGCTCGGTCGGCAGCAGCTCCGCCTCGACGGCCTCCTGCATCAGGGCGTGACGGAACCGGTAGCCGTCGGGGTCGGCCTGCAGGACCAGGGCGTCGACGGCCTCGCGCGCAGCGGGTTCGGCCTGCTCGAGCGCCTCGTCGCCCAGGACGGCGGCCAGCACGTCACGTCCGGCGCGGACCCCGCCGGCGGCGACGACCCGGCAGAACGCCTGCGCGGCCTCCGACAGGCCGGCGTAGCGCAGCAGCAGGACGTCACGCAGCGAGACGGGGATGTCACCGTCGTAGCAGCAGGCGAGCTCCTCGACGTAGAAGGGCACGCCCTCGGCACGCTCGACCAGCTCGTCCAGGCCCCCGGCGCCGGTCCGGTCCGCGCCGGCCGGTGCGTCGGGGAGCACGGCGCGTGCGAGCTCGACGACCTCCGGGTCGGCGAGTCGCGGCACCTCGACCCGTTCGGCGAGCCGAGCCCGGTCGAGCTCGGCCAGGGTGGTGCGCAGCGGGTGGCGCCGGCCGACGTCGTCGCTGCGGTAGGTGACCAGCACGAGCAGGTGGGTGGACGGGGCGGCACGGGCGAGCCGTGCGACGGTGGTCCGCGTGACGTCGTCGGACCAGTGCAGGTCCTCGACGACGACCACGACCGTCCGGCGGGCGCAGAGCGTCGTCAGCAGGTCGGTGAGCACCTCCGGTACGCGGCCGCCGTCGACGCCGGGCCGCACGGTCACCAGCCGGGGCAGGATCACGCCGAGGGCGTCCGCCGCGGGGCCGGCGGCGTCCAGCACCGCCTCCTCACCGAGCGCGCCGACCAGGTCCCGCAGCACGCCGTCGAGCCCGGCGTAGGGCACGGGCCCCGCGCCGGAGTCGGCGCACTGGCCCCGAGCCACGAGGGTCGTGCCGGTGTCGACGCCGTCCAGGAGCTCCTCGACGAGGCGCGTCTTGCCGATCCCGGCCTCACCGGCCACGACGAGGCACCGCCCCGCGCCGCGGGTGGCACCGTCGAGGGCGTCGCGCAGCGCGGCGAGCTCGGGCCGGCGCCCGACCAGGGGGACCTGGCTGACCCTCATGGGGTCATGCTGCCAGCCTCCGGGGCGGTACGCCTCGGGCGGGGCGGACGCCCCGGGCCGGCGGCGTCGCCGGTGGGTGAGCGTCGCGAGCACGGGGGACGAGGCCCGGCCACGGGGCCGGGCATGACGTACCTCACCGGTGACGGCGGGTGACGCCGGACCGTCGCACGAACCGCGTAAGATGGCACTCAGCCCTGGAGAGTGCTAAACCCCCCGGGGCGCCGAGCGAGGGGAGGTCGAGAAGTGAGCGAGGAACGTCGGCTCGAGGTGCTGCGCGCCATCGTCGAGGACTACGTCACCACGCGCGAACCCGTCGGGTCGCGCATGCTCACCGAGCGTCACCGTCTCGGTGTCTCCCCGGCCACGATCCGCAACGACATGGCCGCGCTGGAGGACGCCGGGTACATCGCCCAGCCGCACACGTCGGCCGGCCGGGTGCCCACGGACGCCGGGTACCGGGTGTTCGTCGACCGGCTCGCGGAGGTGCGCCCGCTCAACGTGCCCCAGAAGCGGGCCATCGAGACCTTCCTGTCCGAGGCGATCGACCTCGACGACGTCCTGACCCGTGCCGGGCGGCTGATCGCCCAGCTCACCGGCCAGGTCGCCGTGGTGCAGTACCCGTCGCTGCGCCGGTCGGGCCTGCGTCACCTCGAGCTCGTGCCCGTGGCGGACTCCCGGATCCTCGTCGTGGTCATCACCGACACCGGCCGCGTCGAGCAGCGCTACTGCGAGCTGCCGGTGCGACCGGACGGGACCGATGCCGGCACGGACCTCGACGAGGGCACCCTCGGCGAGCTGCGGGCCCGGTTCAACGCCGCCGCCGCCGGCAAGCGCCTCGCCGACCTCACCGGCGTGTTCGCCGGCGTGGTCGAGTCCGTGGGCCCGCGCCTCAGCGGCGTGGCCCAGGCGGTGGCGGACCTCGTCGTCGAGACGCTCGGGGAGGAGAACGAGGAGCGGATCGTGCTGGCCGGCACGGCCAACCTGGCCCGGTCCGGCGCCACGTTCGAGCAGGGGCTGAGCCCCGTCCTCGAGGCGCTCGAGGAGCAGGTGGTGCTGCTCGGGCTCCTTACCGAGATGGCGACCGACGGGGTCGGGGTGCGGATCGGGCACGAGAACCGGCTCGACGGTCTCACCGAGACCTCCGTCGTCGCCTCCGGTTACGGTAGCGACGGCGACACCGTCGCCTCCCTCGGGTCCATCGGCCCCACCCGCATGGACTACCCGGGCACCATCGCCTCGGTCCGCGCCGTGGCACGCTACCTGTCGCGCGTGCTGCCGAACTGACCACCGGTATCCCTGACCAGACTTTCTCCACGTCACCGAAGAGAGACCTGTGACCGACTACTACGAGATCCTCGGCGTCGAGCGTGACGCCACTCCCGAGCAGATCAAGAAGGCCTACCGCCGCATGGCGCGCGAGCTCCACCCCGACGTCGCGGGTGCCGAGGGCGAGGAGAGGTTCAAGGACGTCGCCCGGGCCTACGAGGTGCTGTCGAACCGCGAGAAGCGCGAGCAGTACGACATGGGCGTCGACCCGAGCGCACCCGGCGGAGGCGCCGGAGCCGGCTTCGGCCAGGGCTTCGGCTTCCAGGACATCTTCGAGACGTTCTTCGGCGGCGGCCAGGCCAGCGGTCCCGTGCCGCGGGCCCGGCGCGGCCAGGACGCGTTGGTGCGCATGGACATCGACCTCTCCGAGGCCACGTTCGGCGGCAAGCGCGAGCTGCAGGTCGACACCGCCGTGGTGTGCGGCACCTGCGGCGGCAACGGCTGCCGGCCCGGGACCGACGTGCGCACCTGCGAGGTCTGCCACGGCCAGGGCAACGTCCAGCGCGTGGCCCGGTCGTTCCTCGGCCAGGTCATGACGACGGCGCCCTGCGCGGCCTGCCAGGGTTTCGGCACGATCATCCCCGAGCCCTGCGCGGAGTGCTCCGGCGAGGGCCGGGTGCGCTCGCGCCGGTCGCTGACGGTCAACGTCCCCGCGGGCGTGGACACCGGGACCCGGATCAAGCTCGCCGCCCAGGGCGAGGTCGGGCCCGGCGGCGGCCCGGCGGGCGACCTGTACGTCGAGATCCGGGAGAAGGCCCACGACACGTTCGTGCGCCGCGGCGACGACCTGCACTGCACCCTGCCGGTGCCGATGACCGCGGCCGCGCTGGGCACCGTGCTCGAGCTGTCCACCCTCGACGGCCAGCAGGAGATCGACCTGCGTCCCGGCATCCAGCCGGGCGAGATCGTCACCCTCAAGGGCCTCGGCGTGGGGCACCTGCACGGCAACGGTCGCGGCGACCTCAACGTCCACGTCGAGGTCCAGGTGCCGACCTCCCTCGACGAGGAGCAGACCGAGCTGCTGCGCCGGCTGGCGAACCTGCGCGGCGAGGAGCGCCCCGACCCGCGGCTGGCCGCGGCCCACCCGGGCGTGTTCTCGCGGCTGCGGGACAAGTTCGCCGGGCGCTAGGCGAGACGTCGTGAGCGCACCGGTCTTCGTCGACCACGGCGTGCCGGCCTCCCTGGCCCCGGAGGCGACCTACGTCCTCGGCGGGGCGGAGGGGCGGCACGCCGGCGTCGTCCAGCGACGGCGTGCCGGGGAGCGGGTCGACGTCGTCGACGGCGCCGGCACCCGCGTGCTGGGCGTCGTCGAGACGGTCGACGGCGGCGAGGTCACGCTGCGCGTCGAGGACGTGCGGCACGAACCGGCGCCGACGGTGCGCCTCACCCTCGTGCAGGCGCTGGCCAAGGGCGACCGCGACCACCAGGCGGTCGAGGCCGCGGTCGAGGTCGGGGTCGACGCCGTCGTGCCCTGGCAGGCCGACCGGTCCGTCGTCGTGTGGCGCGGGCCGCGCGCCGAGAAGGCTCGTGCCAAGTGGTCCGCCACGGTGCTCGCCGCCGTCAAGCAGTCCCGCCGCGCCTGGCTGCCGCCGGTGGAGGAGCACGTCACCACCCGGGCCCTCGCCGCCCGGGTGCGCGACGTCGTCGCCGCCGGTGGGACCGTGGTCGTCCTGCACGAGGAGGCCACGACACCGCTCGCCGACGTCACGCTCCCGGAGCCGGCTCTCGGCGCGGACGCGCCTCCCGAGCTGGCGCTCGTCGTCGGACCCGAGGGCGGGATCTCTGCGGACGAGGTCGCCGCGCTGACCGACGCCGGCGCCGTGACGGCACGGCTCGGCCCGCACGTGCTGCGGACGTCCACGGCCGGCCCCGTCGCCGTGGCGCTCCTGAGCGACCGGCTGGGCCGCTGGCGGTAGCGTGGACGCATGACGACGGAGACCGAGGCGGACTGCCTCTTCTGCAAGATCGTCGCCGGCCTGCAGCCGGCCGACGTCGTGGCCGACACCGAGCGGGTCCTGGCGTTCCGGGACATCGACCCGCAGGCGCCGGTGCACGTGCTCGTCGTGCCCAAGGAGCACCACGGCGACGTGTCCGTCCTGGCCGCCGCCGACCCGGAGCTGCTCGCCGAGGTCGTCGCCGTCGCCGACGAGATCGCGCACGATCTCGCCGACGGCCAGTACCGGTTCATCTTCAACTCCGGCCCGCGCGCGGGTCAGAGCGTCTTCCACGTGCACGGCCACGTCCTGGCCGGCACCCAGCTGGGATGGAGTCCCGCCTGAGCATGACGTCCCCCGCCTCCGACCGCTCCCTGACCGACCACCCGCGGCACGCCACCGAGCATCGCGTCGTCGTCCCCCCGCACGTGCCGATGGTCGCGCTGCTCGGCAGCGGCGACTCCGTCCTGCGAGCGATCGAGGACGGGTTCCCCGGCGTCGACGTGCACGCCCGCGGCAACGAGATCTCCGTGCACGGCCCGGCCGGCGACGTCGCCCTGGTGGCACGGCTGCTCGACGAGCTCGTCGAGGTCGTCGAGGCCGGCACCCCGCTCACCCCCGAGGTGGTCTCCCGCTCGGTGTCGATGCTGACCTCCGCCGCCGCCCAGCGGCCTGCCGAGGTGCTCACCCACGACATCCTCTCCGGGCGCGGCCGCACGATCCGCCCGAAGACCGTCGGCCAGAAGCGCTACGTGGAGGCCATCGCGGCCAACACGATCACCTTCGGCATCGGCCCGGCGGGCACCGGCAAGACCTACCTGGCGATGGCGAAGGCCGTGCAGGCCCTGCAGGCCAAGCAGATCAACCGGATCGTGCTCACTCGGCCCGCCGTCGAGGCGGGGGAGAAGCTCGGCTACCTGCCCGGCTCTCTCAGCGAGAAGATCGACCCCTACCTGCGACCCCTGTACGACGCGCTGCACGACATGCTCGACCCCGACGCGATCCCGCGGCTGGTCGAGTCCGGCACGATCGAGGTCGCGCCGCTGGCCTACATGCGCGGCCGTGCCCAGCCCTACGACGCCAAGGTCCTGACTCCCGACGGCTTCCGACCGTTCGGATCGCTGCGTGTGGGCGACCTGGTCGTGGGGTCCGACGGGCGGCCGACACCCGTCGTCGGCATCTACCCGCAGGGGCCGAAGCAGACCTATCGGGTGACAGCGTCGGACGGTTCCTCGACCGTCTGCTGCGGCGAGCACCTGTGGACCGTCCGGACGCAGTCGGACAAGCGTCGGGGTCGGAGCCGGACCGTGGAGACGCAGGAGATGATCGGTCGCGAGTGGTACGGACACACCCGCAGGTTCGAGCTACCGGTCGTCGACCCGGTCGAGATGCCGACGCGCGACGTGCCGATGGACCCGTACGCGCTGGGGCTGATGCTCGGCGACGGCTCCTTCTCGTCGCGTGCGACGCCGTCGTACACGACGGCGGACCCCGAGCTTGCCGACGCCCTGGAGTCCGCGCTGCCTGACATCGAGCTGGTTCCGGACGGGGAGTACGGCTACGTGCTGCGGCACGTCCACGGGCACCGCGGTGGGGTCATCGTGGCGAACCCGGTGAAGACGATCCTGCGCCGGCTGGGTCTCGACGGTCGGAAGTCGGCCACGAAGTTCGTGCCCGAGGTGTACAAGGTCAACGCCGTCGAGGTGCGCCTGGCGGTCCTCCAGGGACTCCTGGACACCGACGGCGGGCCGGTGGCACAGACCGGGCGGACCTGCCGGGTGCAGTACACGACCACGTCGCGTCGACTCCGGGACGACGTCGTCCATCTCGTCCGGTCGCTCGGTGGTGTCGCCACGACCAGCGTGCGGGAGGCCGAGGGACGGACGCCCGGACGTGTCCGCGGACGACCGGTCCCGTATCGCCGCGACGCCTACGTCGTCGAGATCCGGCTGCCCGACGGCGTCCCTCCGTTCCGCCTCACCCGCAAGGCGCGGAGGTACGCCGCGCTCGGAGGGGGACGTCCGATGCGCACCGTCGACTCGATCCTGCCTGCGGGCGTCCAGGACACGATGTGCATCCAGGTCGCCGCCGAGGACTCCCTGTACGTCACCGACGACTTCCTCGTCACGCACAACACCATCAACGACGCCTTCATCATCCTGGACGAGGCGCAGAACACCTCCGCCGAGCAGATGAAGATGTTCCTCACCCGGCTCGGGTTCGGCTCGACGATGGTCATCACCGGCGACGCCACCCAGGTCGACCTGCCCGGCGGCACGGCCTCGGGCCTGCGGGTGGTCGAGGACATCCTCACCGGGGTCGACGACGTCGAGTTCTGCCGGCTGACCAGCACCGACGTCGTCCGGCACCGCCTCGTGAGCGACATCGTCGACGCCTACGCCCGCTGGGACAGCACCCGCCCGGCCGACGACCGCCGACGGCCCGGACGCCACGACCGAGGAGGACGCCGGTGAGCATCGAGGTCAACAACGAGTCCGGCGTCGAGGTCGACGAGGCCGAGTTCGCCGCCCTGGCGCGGTTCGCGCTCGACGAGCTGCACGTCCACCCGGCGGCCGAGCTGTCGATCGTGTTCGTCGACACCGCCACCATGACCGACCTGCACGTGCAGTGGATGGACGAGCCCGGGCCCACCGACGTGCTGTCCTTCCCCATGGACGAGCTGCGTCCCGGTCGCGAGGGCGAGGAGACCCCGCCCGGGACCCTGGGGGACATCGTGCTGTGCCCCGAGGTGGCCGCCACCCAGGCCCGCGCCGCCGGGCACTCCACGGTCGAGGAGCTGCTGCTGCTCACCACGCACGGGATCCTGCACCTGCTCGGCTACGACCATGCCGACCCCGACGAGGAACGAGAGATGTTCGCCCTGCAACGACGGCTCCTGCTGACCTTCCTGGCCGGGCGGTGAGCGGCGCGGTGGACGCTCCCGACCTCGTGCTGTGGGCCACGCTCGTCGCGGCGCTGGGCCTGTCCGCGTTGCTCAGCGCCGGCGAGGCCGCCGTCGAACGGGTCACCAAGGTCTCCCTGGCCCTCGCGCTCGAGGAGCCCGGACCGGACGGCGGGACGCCGGCCCGACGCCGACGGCGCAACATCCGCCGGGCGCAGGCGCTCGCGTCCGACTCCCGTGCCGCCGGGTCGTTCGCCCTGGTCCGGGTGCTGTCCGAGACGGTGTCCGTGGCGTCGGCGACCTTGCTGCTGGCCCACTGGTTCGACCGGTGGTGGGAGGTGCTGCTCGCCGCCGCCGTCGTCGGGGTCCTCGCGGGGATCCTCGTGGTGCGGCTCAGCCCGCGCACGTGGGCCCACCACCGCCCCACCACGGCGCTGGTCATGCTCGCCGGCCCCCTGTCCGTCGTGCACCGGGCCGTGGCCTGGGTGCCGCGACGGGACCGGGCCGCCGACGTCGCCGTGCCCGAGACCGACGAGCTGCAGGACATGGCCGACCGGGTCCGCGAGAACGAGGCGATCGAGGAGCCGGAGCGCGAGCTGCTGCGCTCGGCCCTCCAGCTCGGCGACACCCTCGCCCGCGAGGTGATGGTGCCGCGCACCGACATGGTCACCGCCGGCGCCGACACCTCGCTGCAGAAGGCCATGCGGTTGTTCCTGCGCTCGGGCTTCTCGCGGATCCCGGTCGTCGGCCGCACCGTCGACGACCTGCTCGGCGTGGTCTACCTCAAGGACGTGGCGCGGCGGCTCGAGAACGACGCCGGGGCGGCGGACTGGCCTGTCCGGGACGTGGCACGCGAGGCGGTGTTCGTGCCGGAGTCCAAGCCGGCCGACGACCTGCTGCGCGAGATGCAGGCCCGGCGTTCCCACATCGCGATCGTCGTCGACGAGTACGGCGGGGTGGCCGGGCTGGTCACCGTCGAGGACATCATCGAGGAGCTCGTCGGGGAGCTGACCGACGAGCACGACACCGTCGCCGAGCCCGAGCCGGAGGACCTCGGCGACGGGCTCTGGCGGGTGCCCGCCCGGATGCCCGTGGACGAGCTCGGCGAGCTGTTCGACCTGCGCCTGGACGACGACGACGTCGACACCGCCGGTGGTCTGCTCGCCAAGGCGCTCGGCAAGGTGCCGCTGGCCGGGTCCTCCGCCGACGCCGGGGCGCTGCGGCTCGAGGCCGAGCACGTCGAGGGTCGCCGCAAGAAGCTCGCCAGTCTCCTGGTGCGACGGATCGCACTCCCCGCAGTGGACGAGGACGACGACGTCGTGCCGCACGACCAGAAGGACGCCGTATGACCCACGAGAACCCGCACCGCTCCGGCTTCGCCTGCCTGGTGGGGCGCCCCAACGTCGGCAAGTCGACGCTGACCAACGCGCTGGTGGGGGAGAAGGTCGCGATCATGTCCGCCCGGCCGCAGACGACCCGGCACACCATCCGCGGGATCGTCCAGCGCGAGGACGCCCAGATGGTGCTGGTGGACACCCCCGGCCTGCACCGGCCCCGCACGCTGCTCGGCGAACGGCTCAACACGCTCGTGCTGGACACGCTCAGCGAGGTCGACGTGGTCGCGTTCTGCCTGCCCGCGGACCAGAAGATCGGACGGGGTGACCGCTACATCGCCAACCAGCTCGCCCCGCTGATGGAGGGCCGCCGGTCGGCGGTCCCGGTCGTGGCCGTGGTGACCAAGGCCGACCTCGTCGGCCGGGGCCAGCTGGCCGAGCACCTGCTGGCGGTGGACCAGCTCGCGCGGTCGATCGACCGCGACTGGTCGGCGATCGTGCCCGTCTCCGCGAAGGGCGGCTACCAGGTCGAGGAGCTCACCGAGGTTCTCGTGGCGCACCTGCCCGAGGGGCCCGACCTCTACCCCGGGGGTGAGCTCACCGACGAGCCCGAGGAGACGATGATCGCCGAGCTCGTACGCGAGGCGGCCCTGGAGGGCATCCGGGACGAGCTGCCCCACTCGCTGGCCGTCGTCGTCGAGGAGATCGTGCCGCGGGAGGGCACCGGGCAGGACCAGGGCACGGACGGCGCCGCCGGTATTGCCCCGCTGCTGGACGTGCGCGTCAACCTGTTCGTCGAGCGCGAGAGCCAGAAGGGCATCATCATCGGCCGGGGCGGGTCCCGGCTGCGCGAGGTCGGGTCCCAGGCACGGGAGGGGATCGAGAAGCTGCTCGGCGCGCGGATCTACCTCGACCTGCACGTCAAGGTGGCCAAGGACTGGCAGCGCGACCCCAAGCAGCTGCAGCGGATGGGGTTCTGAGAGCGCCGTTCCGGTGCGTCCCGGCGGCCCCGCACAGGGTCGCCGAGTAGCATCCGAGAGGTGGTCTTCCGGACGTTCGCGGCCAGCCTGGCCCTGCTGGTCGGGCTGGCCGTCGTGGGATCCCTCGCCGGACCGCAGTGGCACCCGGTCCCGGTGCGGGACCACATCGTGCCGACCCGCGTGGACACCACGATCGAGAGCAACGACCCCGTGTCTCTCGCCGACGCGGGACAGGTCGGGGACCACGAGGTGCGCAGCACCGTGGTCCCGGTCGACCTCGGCGACACCACGGTCGAGGGCCTCCTGCGCCGCCCCGTCGACGAGGACGGCATGCTGCTCGAGGACCGCCCGGGTGTCGTGTTCGTGCACGGTGCCGGGACGGGCCGGGCGCAGGAGGCGTTCGTCCGGACCGCCCGGATGCTGGCCAGCGCCGGGATCGTGACCCTCGTGCCCGACAAGCGCCTGGACACGTACTCCACCCGCGAGCGCGACTACGAGGCCATGGCCGAGGACTACCTGCGGTCGGTGGACCTGCTGCGTACCGTCGAGGGCGTCGACCCGGCGCGCGTGGGCGCCTACGGCGAGTCGGAGGGGACCTGGATCGTCCCGGTCATGCAGGTCGACGACCCCACGCTCGCCTTCACCGTCCTGGTCTCCGCACCGGTGGTGCCCCCGCGCGAGCAGGCGGCGTTCGCCGTCGACAACTACCTGCGCAACACGGGGGTGCCCGGGCAGGTGTTCCGGGCGATCCCGCGCGCGGTCGGGATGCAGCTGCCGGGCGGCGGCTTCGACTACGCGGACTTCGACGTGCGCCCGTGGCTGGAGCAGCAGACCGCGCCGATCCTCGTCGTCTACGGCACCGCCGACCCGTCGATGCCCATCGAGCAGGGGGTCCGGCTGATCCTGGCCGACACCGGCGTGGGCACCGACGCGCCCGTGACGGTGCGGTACTACGCCGGGGCTGACCACGGCATCCGCCTGCGCGGCGAGCAGTCGACGGACGGAGCCGGGTCGCCGCTGCACCCCGACTTCCCGCGGGACCTCGCCGCCTGGATCCAGGGGCTGCCGGGGACCGCCGACGCCGCGCCCCGGGTCGCCGGCGACTCCCCGGAACAGCTCTACCTGGCGGCGCCGGTGCCGCGGCCGCAGTGGTGGGGCAACGGTGACGTCGTCGTCGCCGTGGTCGTGGCCGGGACCGGCCTGGTGGTGCTGGCCCTGGTGGCCTGGGGCGTCGCGGCGCTGGCCCACCGGCTCCTGCACCGGCCGGCGCCGCACGGCGGCCGCTTCGCGCCCGGGGTGGGGCCGCCGCTGGTCGTGCTCGGGGTGGTGTCCGTCGCCACGGTCGTGGGTCTGGCGCTCTACCTGGCCGCGGTCGCCCGTCTCGCCGTGGACTACGAACGTGACGCCCTCGTGGTCCAGGGCGGCTGGATCACCGTGCGGGTGCTCGGCGTCGTCGCGGCCGTGGCCGCCGCCGTGCTGCTGCGACGGGTCGGCGACGTGCGGGTGCACCGTCGGGCCGACCGCGACGTGGCCGTCGCCCACGGGGCGGTGGCGCACGTCACGTTGTGGGCCGTGGTGCTCGGCTCCGCGTTGTTGCTGGTCACGGCCGCTTACTGGGGGGTGTACCAGCTCGGGATCTGACCGTGCCGCGCCCCGGGGAGACGGGAGGCGGTCCGGTCGGGTAGAAACGTCCAGGTCCGGTCCCGGTTCCCCGGTCCGGGGAGGCCAATCGCAAGGAGTCACCGTCATGTCCGACGCCGTCGCCGTCGACCAGCGCCGATCGCCCTTCGCGGGGGTGCCCACCCGCGAGATCGTGCGCGACGCCGTCGCCGTGGGCGCCCTGCTCGTCGCGCTGCCGTTGCCGTGGGCGATGCTGCTGCGGGGCAGCGACCTGCTCTGGGTCGTGCTGGCCACGGTCGCCGCCCTCGTGGTGATCGTCGCGCCCTACGCCGAGCGCGCCGGTGTGCTGTCGGAGGGCTGGAAGCGCCTGGCCGAACCCGCCACCCGGTGGTGGGGGCTCGCCCCCTACGGCCTGGTGGCGCTGCTGTACCTGGTGCTCGACGTGGTCAGCCCCGGGGACCAGGAGGGCTTCGTCGGCGGGGGGCTGGCGGTCGGGCTGGCCGGCGCCGTGCTGGCCGCCGCCATGACCGGCACCCGGCCGATGGTCGTCTCCGCGCTCGTCCTCGCCGCCGGTGCCGTGCTGAACCCGCTGCTGAACCTCGTCGGCGACACGTCGGCGAACGGCGTCCTCGGCGCACTGCTCGGTGCGGTCCTGGTGCTCGGTCTGCTCTGGGCCACGGTGCGCCGCTTCCTGCGGGGGGACGACGCCGCCGGGATCGTGCTGCTCGTCGTCGGCGGTGCGGTGATGCTGGAGATCGTCATGCTCGGTGGCGGTGTCGGCACCGCCTGGTTCGACTCGGTCCACGGGAGCCGCTTCGGGCTCCTGCTGCTGCCGGTCGTGTCCGCGGCGGCGGCCGTGCCGGTCCTGACGCGCATCGACGCCCTGGCCGACGAGCCCGTGGAGGCCGCCTCGGCACGCTGGGTCCGGGTCGCGGTGCAGTCCTTCGAGCTGATGACCCTCGTCGCGGGCTTCGTCGCGGCCGTCGCCCTCGTGCGGCTCGTGGGGGTCGGGGTCAGCGCCGAGGTCATCGTGCGGCTGATCGTCGGGGTGCTCGTCGTCGTGGTCGCCGTGCTGGCCCGCCGGGCCCTGCTGCGGAACCCGAAGGACGGGCATGCCACGGCGGTCGGGGCGGCCTGCGTCGTGGTCGTCCTCGGCGTGATCATCGTGGTGGCACGCGCAGGCGTCGGCACCGCGTCGCGGGTGGAGGAGCTGCTGCTGGCGCTCGCGCTGCCGGCCCTCGTGCTCGTGGCACTCATCGTGCCGCCCTCGGTCCGCGCCCTCCTGGGCAGCGAGCCGGCCGCCGCCCCGGTCCACGGTCAGGCGGAGCACGGCCAGTACTCCCAGCCGGAGTACGGCCAGTACGCCGGGCCGGACCACGATCAGCCGGAGTACGGCCAGTACGCCCAGCCGGACTACGGCCAGTACGCCGGGCCGGACCACGATCAGCCGGAGTACGGCCAGTACGCCCAGCCGGAGTACGGCCAGTACGCCCAGCCCGAGCACGCGCAGCAGTGGTCGGGCGAGGAGAGCGGGCACAGCGCCTCCTCCGCGGTGTCGCGGAAGCCGTCGTCGGGCTCGGAGCCGGGGGCCCGGTGGCGTGGCACCTGGGCCGACGGCACGGACGCGACGCAGCACATGTCGCCGGTCCGCTCCGCCCCGTCGGGCGAGCAGCCGCAGGCCGCCGGGAGCAGCTCCCCGGTGGACGCGACCGCCGTGCAGCAGCCCGTGCGTGCCCAGGCGGAGGCCACGCGGGCCGAGAGCACGCAGATGATGTCGCCGGTGGCCGACGCCCCGGCGGGGTCCTGGACCGCCGAGCAGGCGATGGACCCCCACACGCCGCTGGAGCAGCTCGCGCAGATCGTCCAGGAGGCTCCCCACCTGCGGCCGCACGTCGCCGCCAACCCCGCGACCTACCCGGCCCTGCTCGACTGGCTCGGGGCGCTGGGCGACCCGGCGGTGGACGCCGCGCTGCGCAGCCGGCGCTGACCACGCGGGCGGGCGCCCCGACCCGCGGTCGGAGCGCACGCCCCCCGGGGGGGCGGACCCGGTCGGGTCGCGGCGTCCCGGCGTGGGGTGGCGCCGCCGGGTGCGGTCGCGGTACACAGTGTGGACGTCAGGGTGACCTCGGCCACAAACGGTGTACGGTGTGAGGATGCAGCACGTGGTGAGCCTCCTCCTTCGGTGCCGCGGCGAGGCCTAGTACAGGCCGGTTCCTCGCCGCGGGGAACGTTGGTGCGCCGGCCGTCACCGAGCCGAACCACCCCGAAGGACGACCTCCCGATGATCGCCGAGCACACCCACTCGACCAACGGCATCGCGGCGCACAACCCCCAGCGCCCCTCGCAGATGCCCTACCACCGCTACGTGCCGTTCCACGAGCAGATCCAGGTGGACCTGCCGGACCGCACCTGGCCCGACCGCCGGATCGAGAAGGCCCCGCGCTGGTGCGCGGTGGACCTGCGGGACGGCAACCAGGCCCTCATCGAGCCGATGAACGCCGAGCGCAAGCTGCGGATGTTCGAGCTCCTCGTCCAGATGGGCTACAAGGAGATCGAGGTCGGGTTCCCGTCCGCCTCGCAGACCGACTTCGACTTCGTGCGGACGCTCATCGAGACCGGACGCATTCCCGACGACGTCGTCATCCAGGTGCTCACCCAGTGCCGCGACCACCTCATCGAGCGCACCTACGACGCGATCCGCGGTGCCAAGCAGGCGATCGTGCACATTTACAACTCGACGTCGATCCTGCAGCGCGAGGTCGTCTTCCGCACCGACCAGGACGGCATCATCGACATCGCCCTGCAGGGCGCGCGGCTGTGCCGCAAGCTCGAGGAGACGGTGCCGGAGACGACCGTCTACTACGAGTACTCCCCGGAGTCGTACACCGGCACCGAGCTCGAGTACGCCGCCCGCATCTGCAACGAGGTCCTCGAGGTCCTGGAGCCGACGGCGGAGCGCCCGGTGATCGTCAACCTGCCGGCGACGGTGGAGATGGCCACGCCCAACGTCTACGCCGACTCCATCGAGTGGATGAGCCGGAACCTCAACCACCGCGAGCACGTCGTGCTGTCCCTGCACCCGCACAACGACCGGGGGACGGCCGTGGCGGCGGCCGAGCTGGGCTACCAGGCCGGCGCGGACCGGATCGAGGGCTGCCTGTTCGGCAACGGCGAGCGCACCGGCAACGTCGACCTCGTGACCCTCGGCCTGAACCTGTTCGGGCAGGGCATCGACCCGCAGATCGACTTCACCGTCGGCGGCGGCATCGACGGGATCCGGCGCACGGTGGAGCACTGCAACCAGCTGCCGGTCCACGAGCGGCACCCGTACGCGGGCGACCTGGTCTTCACGGCGTTCTCCGGCTCGCACCAGGACGCCATCAAGAAGGGCCTGGAGCACATGGCGGACCGCGCCGTGGCCGAGGGCAAGGACGTCGACGAGCTGACCTGGGGCGTGCCCTACCTGCCGATCGACCCGAAGGATCTGGGCCGCACCTACGAGGCGGTCATCCGGGTCAACTCCCAGTCCGGCAAGGGCGGCGTGTCCTACCTGCTGCGCACCGAGCACCAGCTGGAGCTGCCGCGCCGGCTGCAGATCGAGTTCTCCGGGGTCGTGCAGAAGTACTCCGACACCGCGGGCAACGAGGTCACCGGCGCCGACATCTGGCGCATGTTCACCGACGAGTACCTGCCGTTCGACGAGTACGGTCACTCCGACCTCAAGCCGTGGGGCCGCCTCCGGCTGCGCGAGATCCGCACCCGGGCCGCCGAGGACGGGACCACGACGCTCGAGGTGGACGTCGTGGACCAGGGCACGGAGCAGACGCTGGTCGGCACCGGCAACGGACCGCTGGACGCCTTCGTCACGGCGATCGCGGGTGTCGGCGTCGACGTCAAGGTGCTCGACTACGCCGAGCACGCGATGAGCGCGGGCGGCGACGCCGAGGCCGCGGCCTACGTGGAGTGCGCCGTCGGCGACGACGTGCTGTGGGGCGTGGGCATCGACCCGTCGATCACCACCGCCTCGCTCAAGGCCATCGTCTCGGCGGTGAACCGCACCGAGCACGCCTGAGGTCCTCGCTGACAGGGGCACCTGGGACAATGGCCAGGTGCCCCTGTACCGAGACGACGCGATCGTGCTGCGCACCCAGAAGCTGGGCGAGGCCGACCGCATCATCACGCTGCTGACCCGCGAGCACGGAAAGGTCCGTGCCGTCGGTCGCGGTGTGCGGCGGACGTCCTCACGGTTCGGCGCCCGGCTGGAACCCTTCATGGCGGTCGACGTCCAGCTGCACACCGGCCGCAGCCTCGACTCGGTGACGCAGGTCGAGACGATCGGCCCGTTCGCCCGGCAGATCAGCGCCGACTACGCGTTGTACACCGCCGGGGCGGCCATGCTGGAGACCGCCGACCGCCTGGTCTCCCAGGAGCACGAACCGGCCGTCCAGCAGTACTGGCTGCTCGTGGGCGCGCTGCGAGCGCTGTCCGAGCGGGCGCACGCCCCCGGGCTGGTGCTGAACTCCTACCTGCTGCGCGCGCTCGCCGTCGCCGGCTGGGCGCCGTCGTTCACCGAGTGCGCCCGCTGCGGCGAGCCCGGGCCGCACCACGCCTTCGCCGTCGCGCAGGGCGGGGCGGTGTGCACGCGCTGCCGCCCGCCCGGGTCGCCGTCGCCGGCCCCGGAGACGTTCGTGCTGCTGGCCGCGCTGCTGGCCGGCGAGTGGGACGTCGCCGACGCCGCCGAGCCGCGCCACCGCCACGAGGCGGACGGCCTGGTCGCCGCCTATTCGCAGTTCTACCTGGAGCGCACCCTGCGCTCCTTGCGCCTGATCGAGAGAGAGGCCTGATGCCCCGCGCCCCCCGTGAGTACGCCGAGCCCTACCCGCACCCCTCCGGTGCCACGCCGCCGGACATCCCCGCCCAGTTCGTGCCGAACCACGTCGCCGTCGTCATGGACGGCAACGGCCGGTGGGCCAACGCGCGCGGGCTGTCCCGGATCGAGGGGCACAAGGAGGGCGAGAAGTCGCTGCTCGACGTCGTGGCGGGCGCGGTGCAGATCGGGGTCAAGCACGTCTCGGCGTACGCGTTCAGCACGGAGAACTGGAAGCGGTCGCCGGAGGAGGTGAAGTTCCTCCTGGGCTTCAACCGGGACGTCATCCGCCGGCGCCGGGACGAGATGGCGTCCTGGGGCGTGCGGATCCGCTGGGCGGGGAGGCGTCCGAAGCTGTGGGGCTCGGTGATCGACGAGCTCCAGCGGGCCGAGGAGATGACCAAGGACAACGACCGCTGCACGCTGACCATGTGCGTGAACTACGGCGGACGCGCGGAGATCGCCGACGCGGCGGCGGCGATCGCGCGGGACGCCGTGGACGGGAAGATCAACCCGGCGCGCGTGACCGAGAATACGATCCAGCAGTACCTCGACGAGCCGGACCTGCCGGACGTCGACCTGTTCCTGCGGTCCTCGGGCGAGCAGCGCACCAGCAACTTCATGATCTGGCAGGCCGCGTACGCCGAGCTGGTGTTCCTGCCCGAGCCGTGGCCGGACGTGGACCGGCGGCACCTGTGGAGGGCGGTCGAGGAGTTCGCGCGCCGCGACCGGCGCTACGGCGGGGCCGTGGACGTCCCGGGCGCGTCGGCCTGACGCCGAACAGGTGACGCCCGTCCGAGATCGCGTTCACGGGCCCCCAGGGGGCCCTCCACTTCGGGATCGACGACCTCGGACGGGCGTCATCTGTTCGACGACGTGTCGTGACGACTCAGCTCTCGTCGTACAGCGCCGCGAGCTGGTCGACGATCGCGGGGACGCCGTCCGGCCAGTCGTAGGACAGGGCCGTGGGCGGCGAGACGGAGGAGACGGCGACGTTGCCGACGACCTTGACGACGTTCCCGTCGGCGATCGCCGGGACCGCCTGGAGCTCGTCGGACTCGCCGAACGTCTCGGCCTCGGACTCGGTGTACGTGTAGGCGATGACGACGTCCGACTCGAGCTTGTCCAGCTCCTCGTAGGACAGCGCGTAGAAGAACCCGCCGTCGGAGGTGTCGAGCTCCGCCACGGCCGGTGCGGACTCGATGCCCAGCTTCTCCAGGATGCTCACCCGGGGGTCGGCCGGCGTGTAGACGTACACCTGGCCCTCGGAGGGGGAGTCGACGATCGCGGCGAACGTCTCGCCCTCGAGCTCGGGGTGCTCGGCGGCGAGGTCGGCGAAGTAGGCGTCGATGTCCGACAGGACCTGCTCACCGGCCTCGGAACGGCCCAGGGCCTCGGCGGTGATCGTGATGGTCTCGTCCCACGGGGTGGTCCACGGGTTCTCGGGGTAGGCCACGACGGGGGCGATGTCGGAGAGCACGTCGTACTGCTCCTCGGTCAGGCCCGAGTACGGGGCGAGGATGAGGTCGGGGTCGGCCTCGACGAACTCCTCGTAGGGCACGGAGGCGCCGGCTTCCGGGTCGGTGAAGATGACCGGCTCCTCGGCGCCCAGGGCCTCGTACTCCTCGGCGACCCAGGGCACGAGCGCCTGCTCGCCCACGGTGAAGACCTGCTCGGCGACGCCGACGGGCGCGACCCCGACGGCCAGGGCCGCCTCGGTGGAGCCCCAGCCCCAGGTGGCCACCCGCTGCGGCTCGGACTCGATCGTGGTTTCGCCGAAGGCGTGGGTCATCGTGACCGGGAACTCGTCGGTGGCGCCCGCGGAGCCCGCCGACTCCTCGGCGGCGGTCTCCTCCCCGGAGCCGGCCTCGAGCTCGGCGTCGCCGGAGCAGGCGGTCAGCATCAGGGTGCCCACGGCGGCGAGGCCGACGGCGGTGGTCAGGGAGCGGCGACGACGCACAGGTTCTCCTCGGTGTGCTCACGGCGAACCGTGAGGGCGGGTAAGTGAGGCAAGGCTAACCTCATTTGTCGACCGAGTGGAAGGGAGTGTGACGTCGCCCACGCGGGTGCCGGCCCACCGGGACGACCATCGGGGTGCCCGAGACCGGGTCGGGCACGACCTGCGCGTCGAGGCCGAACGCGTCCAGGACCGTGCGGGCGTCGAGCACCTCGGCCGGCGGTCCCTCGGCCACGACCCGCCCCGCGCTCATCACGACCAGGTGGTCCGCGTAACGGGCGGCCAGGTTGAGCTCGTGCAGCACCATGACCACGGTGGTGCCCCGCTCCGCGTTGAGGTCGGCGAGCAGGTCCAGCAGCTCCACCTGGTGGGCGACGTCCAGGAACGTCGTGGGCTCGTCCAGGAGCACGACGCCGGTCTCCTGGGCGAGCACCATCGCCACCCAGACGCGCTGCCGCTGACCGCCGGAGAGCTCGGCCACCGGCCGGTCGGCGAGGTCGGCGACGCCGGTGGCCTCCAGGGCCCGCCGCACGACGGCGTCGTCGTCGCTGGAGTGCCGGCCGAACCAGCCCTGGTGCGGGTAGCGGCCCCGGCCCACCAGCTCGGCCACGCGGACGCCGTCGGGCGCGACGGAGGTCTGAGGCAGGACGCCGACGGACCGGGCCAGCTCCTTGCGGGGCATGGTGGTGACGTCCCGGTCGCCGAGGGTGACCCGCCCGGCCTCGAGCGGGTGCAGCCGGGCCAGGCCGCGCAGCAGCGTCGACTTGCCGCACGCGTTCGGCCCGACGACGGCGGTGACCCGGCCCGCGGGCAGCGTGAGGTCGAGGTCCTCGATGACGCGGTGCCCGTCGTACCCGATCGAGACCCCGTGCGCGACGAGCGCGCCGGTGGTGCCGTGCGCCGGGCGGGTGTCGGTGTGCGGGACGTCGATCATGCGCGGGTTCTCTTCTCGTGGGTGGCGAGCAGCCACAGCAGGTACGGGGCGCCGACCAGGCCGGTGACGATGCCGGTCGGGGCGGCCACACCGAGCACGGCGTGCTCGGCGACGATGTCGGCGGCCAGGACCAGGGTCGCACCGGTGGCGACGGACACGGACAGGGCCGGGCCGCCGTCGTCCACCAGACGACGGGCGATCGCCGGGGCGACGAGGGCGACGAACGCCAGCGGCCCGACGACGGAGGTCGCCAGCGCGACGAGGCCGACCGCGGTGAGCAGCGTGCCGACCCGGGCGGCGTCGGTGGGTACGCCGAGCCCACGGGCGTGGTCGTCGCCGAGGGCGAGCGGAGCCTGCCAGCGGGAGATCGCCGCGACCACCACGGCCAGGACCGCGAGACCCAGTCCGAGCACCCCGAGCTCGGTGCCGCGCACGTCGGCGACGCTGCCCACGGTCCAGACCAGGGCGGACGCGGCGTCGCGCTGGTCGGCGCTCGCGAGCATCCAGGCGAGCACCGAGGAGGCGAGATAGGCGAACCCGACGCCGACGAGCACGAACCGGATCGAGTGCAGGCCCTGGCGCCAGGCGAAGAACCAGATGAGCAGCGCGATCACCCCCGCGCCGACGAACGCCCCGGCCGAGACGGCCAGGCCCGTCAGCCCGAGGCCGAGCATCGCGACGACCGCTCCGACCGAGGCGCCGGTGGCGATCCCGAGGATGTCGGGGCTGGCCAGCGGGTTGCGCAGGGTCGACTGGAACAGGGCCCCGGCGAGGCCGAACGCGGCGCCGGCGAGCAGGGCCGCGGCCAGCCGCGGCAGCCGCAGGCGCTGCACGATGAACAGGTCGCCGTCGTCACCGACACCGACGGCGGCCAGCAGCGCCCGGCCGGGGGTGAGCGAGGCCGCGCCGAGCGTGAGGGCCAGACCGGCCAGCGCCACCGCGAGGACCGCGAGCGCGCCGAGGACGAGGGCGAGGCGCCGTCGGCGGCGGCGGCGCAGGGAGCCGACGGGGTCGGTGGCCGGGGTGGCCGACGGGGTGGCGGGGAGCGTCGTCGTCATCTCACACCCCCGCGATCTTCCGGCCGCGGGCGACCGCGACGAGGACGGGTGCGCCGAGCGCTGCGGCGACCACGCCCGCCTCGAGCTCGCTGTGCGGCAGGACGAGCCGGCCGATGACGTCGGCCCCGAGCAGCATCACGGGTCCGAGCAGCGCCGACATCAGCAGCACCCAGCGGTAGTCGGTCCCGACCAGGCGGCGGGCGGCATGCGGGACGGCCAGACCGACGAGGGCGATGGGGCCGGCGAGCGACGTCGCCGCGCCGGCCAGCAGCACGATGGTCAGCCCGGCGACCGCCCGGGTGACACCGACGCGCTGACCCAGGCCCCGGGCGATGTCGTCACCGAGGGCGAGCATGTTGAGGCGGTGCGCGAGGCCGGCGGCCAGGACGGCGCCGACGGCGATGAACGGCAGCACCACGAGGAGCGTCTCCGTCCCGCGGCCCGTGAGCGACCCGACGGCCCAGAACCGGTAGAGGTTGAACGCCTGCTGGTCGCGCAGCAGCACGAGCGTGATGAGCGGCGTGATGAGTGCGGTGACGGTCGCCCCGACGAGAGCGAGCTTGACCGGCTGCCCGGAGCCGATGGAGAACACCAGGGCGGCCGCGGCCGCGGCGCCGAGGAAGGCGAACCACACGAACTGCGACGGTGCGGTGAGCCCGAGCAGCCACACGGCGCAGACGACGGCGAACGACGCGCCGGAGTTCAGCCCGAGCAGACCGGGGTCGGCGATGGGGTTGCGGGTGACGCCCTGGATGACGGCACCGGCCACGCCCAGGGCCAGGCCGGCGGCGATCCCGACCAGGGCGCGCGGCACCCGCTGGCCGGCGATCACCTGGTGGTCGACGTCGCCCGCGACGGGGTCGGTGAGCGCCTGCCACACGACGGGCAGGGACACGTCCCGCACCCCGAGCACCAGGCTCGCCACCACGACCGCGGCGAGGGCGGCGAGGGCGAGCAGGCAGGCGAGGACCCGGCGCCGGGTGCGGCGGGCGACCTGCTCGGCAGCAGTCGGCACGGTGGCTGGCGAGGTGAGCATCAGACCTCGTCCGGCTGGGGTGCGGCGGTCCGGTGCCGGGACCGGCGACGGAGCAGCAACCACACGGTGAGGCCCGCCGCCAGCACGGCCAGGGCGGCGAGCACGGCCGGCTGCTCGAGGAACAGCAGGACGGCGCCCCAGACGACCGCGGTGCCGACCGTGGTCCAGATCGCCGCCCAGATCAGGGAGCCGAAGGTCAGCGCCACGAGGTAGCGGCCGAACGGCATCCGCAGGTAGCCGGCGGCGAGGTTGACCACCGTCTGGATGCCGACGGTGAAGAAGGAGAAGGTCACCGCCGGCGGGCCCCACCGATGGATCCGGTCGATGACCCGGGTCGCGCGGTCGCCGGTCAGGAGCTCGGCGGCGCGGGTGCGCACCGTGCCGCGGGCGACGCCGCGGCCCAGCCAGTAGGTGGCCCCGGCGCGCACCATGACGAGGCAGAACGCGGCCAGGTACACGATCCAGAAGGGGAATCCGTCCAGCGTGAACACACCCTGGCGCTCGGCGTCCTCGGACGCGGCGACGACCAGGTGAGCGGTGACCATGGCCCCATTGTGCCCTGTGAGGTATGCCTGTCCTTAGTCGACTACGTCACAGTGCGCGGCAGTCGGCGCAGGTGCCCCAGAGCTCGATCGTGTGGTCGATGTCCGAGAAGCCCTGGGAGGCGCCGACCTCGGCGGCCCAGGCCTCGACCGTGGGGCCGTCGATCTCGACGGCTCGGCCGCACGAGCGGCACACCAGGTGGTGGTGGTGCTCGGTGCGGGCGCAGCGGCGGTACAGCGCCTCGCCGTCGTCCGTGCGTAGCACGTCGACGTCGCCGCCGTCGGCGAGCGCCTGCAGCGTCCGGTAGACCGTGGCGAGGCCGACGGCGTCACCGCGGTCGCGCAGCAGCTCGTGCAGCTGCTGCGCGCTGCGGAACTCGTCGCTGGCGTCGAGCGCCTCGGCGACGGCTGCCCGCTGCTTGGTCATGCGCAGCGGTGTGTTCATTCGCAGTCTCCTTGCGCGGACGTCCGGGCGGCCACCTGGACGTCGTCGGGGATGTCGGGGTGCGGGTCGCCGGCGGGACGGCGACGGGCGAGCAGCGGGTGCAGCCCCGCGACCAGGGCGTAGACGCCGATCGCGAGCACCACGATGAGGGCACCGGGGGACAGCGGGTACCAGTAGGTGATGCTGAGCCCGGTGACGCACACCGCCACGCCCGTGACCGAGCCGACGGCCATGGTGCGGCGGAAGGAGTGTGTCACGAGCTGCCCGATCGCCACGGGCACGATCATCAGGGCCGAGACGAGCAGCAGCCCCACCACCCGCATCGCCACGGTGACGGTCAGGGCCGCCAGGACCGCGACCGCCATGTTGAGCGCCCAGACGGGCAGGCCGGAGGAGATCGCGAACTCCTCGTCGTGGCTGACCGAGAACAACGCGGGACGCAGCCCGACGCCGAGCACGAGGATCAGCAGGCACAGGACCACGGTGAGGACGAGGTCGGTGGTCGTGACCGTCGAGATCGACCCGAACAGGTACGACATGAGGCTGCCGGACGACCCGCCCGCGATGCCGATGATCAGCACACCGCCCGCGATGCCGCCGTAGAACATGATCGCCAGCGCCAGGTCGCCGGAGGTGCGCCCGCGGCGTCGGACGACCTCGATGAGGACCGAGCCGATGACGGCGGCGACGACGGCGCCCGGGATGGCCAGCACGTCGTTGGGCGCCAGACCCATGGCCGACCCGATGAGCCAGCCGAGGGCGACGCCGGTCAGGGCGACGTGGCCGATGCCGTCGCCGAGCAGGGCGAGGCGTCGCTGGACGAGGTAGGTGCCGACCACCGGGGCGGCCGCGCCGACGAGCAGGGCGGCCAGCAGGGCGCGCTGCATGAGGGGGTCGGTGAGCATGAAGGCGATCTCGGTCACGGCCGCGCCTCCTGCTCGCTCTCGAACGGGGTGTCGGTCAGGCCGAGCCCGGATCCGCTGACGGCGGGCACCTCGGAGGTGTGAGGGTGGATGTGCTCGTGCCCTTCCGTGCCGTGCTCGCCGTGCGGGCGCGGGGGAGCGCCGTCGTGCACGACGCGTCCGTGACGCAGCACGACCGCCCGGCTGATGAGCCCCGCGAGCTCGCCGAGCTCGTGCAGCACCACCAGGACGGTCAGGCCGTCGTCGACGAGTCGGGCCATGGTGGCGGCGAACGCCTCCTGGCTGGGCCGGTCGACGCCGGCGACGGGTTCGTCCAGGACCAGCACCTCGGGGCTGCGCACCAGCGCCCGGGCGATGAGGACCCGCTGCTGCTGGCCGCCGGAGAGCCGGTTCGTGGCGTCGTCGGCGCGGTCGGCCAGACCGACCTGGGCCAGCGCCTCGCGCGCCTGGCGTCGCCAGCCGCGTGGCAGGGTGAGGCGACCCCGGTGCAGCAGCCCGGAGGCCACGACCTCGGCGGCGGTCGAGGGCACGCCGGCGGCTGCGCTGACCCGCTGCGGCACGTAGCCGATGCGGTCCCAGGGGACGTCGGACCCGCGCCGGTGGCCGAGCAGGTCGACCTCGCCGCGGGTGGGTTCCAGCACGCCGACGACGGTGCGGACCAGGGTGGACTTGCCCGACCCGTTGGCACCGAGCAGGGCGACGACCTCGCCGGGGTCGACGCGCAGGTCCACCCCGCGCAGCACGTGGCTGGCGCCGAGGTGGACGTGCAGGTCGCGGACGTCGATCGCGGGGGCCGTCATGCACACCCCAGGCCGTCGCGGAGGGTCGCGAGGTTCTCGGTCATGACATCAACGTAGTCGGCACCGGCGTCGACCTCCTCCGTGGTGAGGCCCTCCAGGGGGTTGAGGACCGCGGTGCCGACGCCGAGGTCGGCGGCGAGCGTCTCGGTGACCTTGGGGCTGGTGAGGGTCTCGGTGAAGAGCGTCTGCACGCCCTCGTGCTCGACGACCTCACCGATCTCGCGCAGCCGTGCGGGGGACGGCTCGGTCTCGGGGTCGATCTCGGCGACGCCGACCTGCGTCAGGCCGTAGCGCTCCGCGAGGTACCCGAAGGCGGCGTGGCTCGTCACGAGCGTCTCGCCCGCGCACGGTTCGAGGGCGGTGGCGAAATCGGCGTCCAGGTCGTCGAGCGTGCCCTGCAGCGCCTCGGCGTTGGCCGCGTAGGTGTCGGCGTTGTCGGGGTCGGCTGCGGCGAGCTGCTCGGCGACGGCGTCCGCGACCGGCTCGAGGAGGGTCGGGTCGAGCCAGAAGTGCGGGTCGAGGGGGCCGTGGCCGTGGCCGTCGTCCTCGGCGTGCTCCTCCTCCTCGTCCGCGTGCTCGGCGTGCTCCTCGGCGGTCTCGCCCTCGTGGCCGTCCTCGATCGTGCCCGGGCTCTCCTCGAGCTCGACCATCTCGGCGGCGTCCACCACGTGCTCCGGTGCGCGGGACTCGACGGCCTCGTCGACGGCCGGCTGGAAGCCCGACTGGTACACAACGACGTCCGCCGTGCCGACGGCGCGCACCTGCGCGGGGGCGAGCTCGAGGTCGTGCGGCTCGGCGGCCGGGGGCGTGAGGTTCTCGACGTTCACGAGGTCGCCGCCGACCTGCTCCGCCACGTACTGCAGCGGGTAGAAGGAGGCGAGGACCTGGACGCCGTCGCCGTCGCCCGAGCCTCCATCCGTGGCGCCCGAGCCTCCGTCCGTGGCGCAGGAGGCGAGGACGAGGCTGAGGGGGAGCGCGGCGGCGAGGCCGAGGGTGGCACGACGAGTCATGAGAACGATTCTCACCGTAGTTGAGAACGAAAGTCAAGATCAGGGCCGGTGGCCCGGGGCGCTGAATTCTGCCGATCGGGCAGAACGGTCGATCCGGGGTGGTCGTGACTTCTGTCACGAAGAGGTCACGATGTCTACCTGAACGTTGACTGGGTCAAGCCTGTGGTCAAGGTTTAGCCATACAACTGGGCGAGGTTTGACGAGGTATGTGTGCGATGAGTTATTTGCGGTTGACCCCTTCTCGGGCAACGACGTCGGTGGGCCTGGCCCTCGTGCTGGCGGCGCTCCCCGGCGTCGCTGCTGGTCTAGGAGGTGCGGACTCCTCGTCCGCGCTCGTCAGCGAGGCGTCGTGCGCCGCGGAGGCGGCTACCGACGCTGCCGCCGCGTCCCTCGCAGCAACATGCGGGTATGACGTAATCATCACGGACGCGTTGACCGAGTGGGCCACGTCATACGTGCGCCCTGACGGTGCAGTCGTCCTCGAGACGTCGGCGAGAGCCGTGCGTCAGGACTCCGACGGTGACGGGCGCTGGGCACCGGTCGCCGTCGAGGTTCTTGCCACCCCGGTGGCCGCGGGTGAGGTCGAGGGCGTCCCCGCCGGCATGCTCCCGGTCACCGGAGGCGTGGAGCCGATGTGGCTCAACCCCGGTGGAGACGCCGGAGCCGACCTGCCGCTGGCGATGATCGGGCACCCCGACGAGCGCGTCAGCATGCATTCCGAGTCCCTGCCGGTCACGGCTGACGCCGCACTGAGCGATGACCGTGTGTCCTATGACTTCGGTGACGGTGTCTCACTGACCGTCGATGTCAACACCGACGGGACGATCGTCACGCCCGTGGTCCGGGTCGAGGACCGGGCTGCCCTGGACCACCTCTAGAACGACCTGCTCGTCGACGGCCCGGGGGCGGCGCCCGGGCTGGACCTCCAGTTCAGGATGGAGACGTCGCCGGGGCTCTCCGTGGAAGCGAGCGCGGTGGGCTTCCAGGTCCGCAACGACGCCGGCAAGGTGGCCTTCGAGTCGAACCCGGTCGTGATGTGGGACTCGGCCGGCGGGCTCGACTGGGACGAGGTCGGCACCGCCGAGGGCCCGACGTCCGGGACTGACTCGAGCACTGACGCCCACCCGTCGAGCGGTGGGTCGGATGCCACGGCCGAGCTGACCACACGGGCTGACAAGGCTGCCGATGCCGCCGTCGCCGACCGAGAGGGAGCACCGGCCACCGGGGACCGGGTCGAGCTGATGGACGTCACGGTCGGGGACGGTGTCGTCACCGTCCGTCCGGATGCCGCCGTCCTTGCCGATCCCGAGCTGGAGTTCCCGCTGTACCTCGACCCCAGCATCGGTGCGGACAGCCCGACACGATGGGGGACGATCCGCTCCGCGTGGCCCACGGGGAACGTCTGGAAGAACGGTGACGACCAGGGCCTCGGGTTCTGCGACGCGTCGTGGGTGTCCTCGTGTGACCAGGACAGCAAGCACCGCCTCCTGTGGCGTTTCAGTGCGCTGCGGTACGGGTCTGACGGGGTTCTCCTGAAGAACCTCGACAGCGCGGACATCATCAGCGCCGACTTCAGCGTCTACGGCACGCACTCGTGGGACTGCACGCCGCGGGACGTCAAGGTGAACGGCATCGACGACGTCGACAACACCGTCACCTGGAACAACCAGCCGGACTGGATGGGAGTGCAGGAGGTCAAAACCGTCTCGCACAAGGCCGCGTGCGACAACAAGCGGCGGATCGTCTGGGACGTCACCGCGCGCACCAAGACCTCCACGAGCCGGGACCAGTCCTGGGTCGCGCTCGGGATGAGGGCGGTCGACGAGTCGACGATGACGCACTGGAAGCGGTATCAGGCGGATACCGCCAAGCTGACCATCGTCTTCAACCGCGCTCCTGACGTGCCGTCGAGCTCGTCCATGACCACCGAGGGTCTGTCCACGTGCGCCTCGAGCAGCAACCCGCTGGACGTCCGGACGCTGGAGCCGACTCTTCAGGCCAAGGGCACCGATCCGGACGGGCAGAAGGTCGGCATGGAGTTCCGGGCCGTCCAGTCCGGCGGCAGTGAGGTCTACAACTCGGCCTGGACGAGCGAGCAAGCTTCGGGACAGACCCACACCAAGAAGGTGGCGTCTGGCAAGCTGCAGTCCGAGAAGGTCTACTGGTGGAGCGCTCGGGCCAAGGACAGCGACGGCAAGATCTCCGACTGGTCGGGTGCGAACTGCTACTTCCGGCCGGACGTGACCCCGCCGGCGACGCCGACGGCGACGTCGAGCGTGTACGGCCGTGACGCCGTGGGCGGCGGCGCCGGTGTGGCGGGTTCCTTCACCTTCGACGACGCGGGTTCGGGCGACGTGGTGAAGTACTGGTACTCGTTCGACTCCGACGCCATGCAGGACTCCGTGACGGCGTCCGGCGGGACGGGCACGATCTCCTTCACGCCGCAACGCACCGGGTCCCACGTGCTGTACGTGCAGGCGGAGGACAAGGCCGGCTATAAGTCGGGCGACCCATTGGTCTACCGCTTCAGTGTGGACCAGCCATCGGCGATCTGGTGGAACTTCGACGAAGGCTCGGGGACCGTTGCCGCGGATTCCGGGGCGCTGGAAGGCGGCCCTGGCGGTCATGACCTGACCGTGTCGGCGCCGTGGCTCCCATACGGGTACAACGGATCGGGCAGCGCTCTGGACTTCGGTGGTACCGCCGAGACGTGGGCTCGGTCGACCGAGATCGTGCTTGACCCGTCCGAGAGTTACACCGTGTCTGCCATGGTGATGCCAGGTGCGGTGAACCTCGGACATCGAATGGCTGTCAGCCAGGACGCCGCAACCGGGAGCGCCTTCAAGCTGGGCTATCTCGACGTCGGGTCCGAGTGTTCGGCCGAGGCGATCCAAGGCTGCTGGGCCTTTCTCATGTACGCCGACGAAGGCGCGCCGGAAACTGCCGTGACGTCGACGCTACCGGTCCGCACCGCGGAACCCACGCGACTCACCGGCGTGTACGACGCCGCGACGACTCAGATGAAGCTCTACGTGTGCAATTACAGCGACACAGGCTTCAAGGCCGAGCTTGTCGGAACGACGAGCTTCGAACCGACGAGTACCGAGTGGACCGCTGGCGGAAGCCTGCAGATTGGCCGCGCCAAGGTCGGCGGGTCGGCAAGCGAGTTCTGGGACGGAATGGTCGACGACGTCCGCATCTATGACCAGGCTCTCGATGCAGATGCCGTCTCTCGAATCTGCGGGGGTTAGACGGCGATGCCGTAGAGGTTCCTGTAACTGGCACGAGAAACGTAATGGATGAGGGATTGGCGAGGGTGGGCGGAGATGGGTCGGTTGGGATCGCGTGGACGGTGGCTGGGTCTCGGGTTGTGTCTGGTGCTGGTCGGCACCGGCTTGCCGGCAGCGGCGCAACCGGGTGAGGACGACGGGCCTTCACTGGCCGAGCGAGAGGGATGGACGCTCGCCGAGCGTGCCGCCTACGGGGAAGAGCTGTGGGGAGACCCTGACAAGGTCGACCCGGTCACGTCCACCGACGCCGATCCCGTCCCGCTGACCGACCAGGCGGACGTCGAGGGCACCACCGAGTGGGCGACAGCCCATGCCGCCGAGGTACTCGCCGGCAAGGACATCGCCGGCGGTCGGGCCGACGTCGCCGTGCCCGGCAAGGGGAGCGCGAAGGCCCAGGCCGGTGGCGTGCCGATCCAGGTGCGGGCGAAGGACAAGGTCGCCCGGTCCGCCGCTCCCGATCTCGTCGTGGAGACGGCGAGCAGCGACCAGGCGCGCGCGGCGGGTGTTCACCTGCTCGTCGGCGCGCAGGCCCAGGGGAAGCGGGAGGCAGGCAAGCCGAACCACGGCGGCCGGGTCGAGCTGACGGTGGACGCCGCTGCGCTCGGTGACATGGGCGGGGACTTCTGGCAGCGTGCCCGTGTCGTGGAGCTTCCTGCGTGTGCTCTGCAGACTCCCGCGAAGCCGGAGTGCTCGACGCAGACCGTGGTGGAGGACGCGGTGGTGGACGCCGAGTCACGCACCTTCACGGCCACGGTGGATCTCGAGACATCCGATGAGCCGGTTGTCACCGAGCAGGAGCCCCTGACGCTGTTCAGCAGCGACCAGCAGTCCCTGTCGCTGTCGTCGAGCACGACCACGACCATGACGGTGATGGCCCTGTCCGCCGGACCCTCGGGCTCGAGCGGGGACTGGGCAGCGACCCCGCTGAGCCCCTCGGCGTCGTGGGACGTCTCGACGCAGTCGGGCAGCTTCTCGTGGAGCTATCCGCTGCGGGTGCCCTCCACCCCGGGAGGTCTGCAGCCGGATCTGGCACTGTCCTACGACTCCGGTTCCCTCGACGGGCGGGTCGCGTCGACGAACAACCAGTCGGGGCCGGTCGGTGACGGGTGGAGCCTCACGGGTGGTGGCTACGTGGAGCGCAAGTACGCCTCGTGCTCGGAGGACACCGACCCGGTCGACGGCAAGGAGCCGAACAACGCCAGTCACGAGACGGGTGACCTGTGCTGGTTCGACGACAACGCCACCCTGGTGCTGAACGGCCAGGCCAACGAGCTCATCCGTGACGGGTCGTCGGGCACGTGGCGGCTGGAGAGCGACGACAACACGAAGGTCGAGAAGCTCACGGGCGGCTGGAACGGGGACAACGACAAGGAGTACTGGAAGGTCACGACGTCCGACGGGACCCAGTACTGGTTCGGGCGGGGCAAGCGATCCTCGACCGACGGCAAGGCGTACTCCGACTGGACGGTGCCGGTCTACGGCAACCACCCGGGCGAACCCTGCTACAACACGTCCTTCGCCTCCTCGAAGTGCACCCAGATCTGGCGGTGGAACCTCGACTACGTCGTGGACACCTCCGGGAACTCGATGACGCTGCAGTACCAGCGCGAGTGGAACCGCTACGGCTACAACAACAATGCCGGGACTCAGTCGTACGTGAGTGGTGGTGTGCTGAGCCGGATCGACTTCGGGACGCGCACGGGCTCGGACGTCGGGGGCACGGTTCCGGCACGGGTGTGGGTCACGCGCTCGGAGCGCTGCCTCGACAGCACCGGTTGTGACTGGGCGTCCGCTCCCGACAACCCCTCGAAGTGGCCCGACGTCCCGACCGACCTCGTCTGCGACTCGACGACGTCATGTCCGGATGTCACCTCGCCGGCCTTCTTCTCGCACCGTCGCATCTCGAAGATCACGACCCAGCTGCGCACCAGCTCGGGCGCCTGGCGTGACGTGGACCGCTGGGACCTGACCCACACGCAGCCGGACCCGGGTGACGGGTCGAACGCGACCCTGTGGCTCGACAAGGTCCAGCACCTCGGTGTCGGCAGTGGCACGACCGTCACGCTGCCGGCCACGACGTTCACCGGTGTCCAGATGGCCAACCGTGTGGACTCGCGGGACGACGGACGCTTGGCGATGAACCGGTACCGCATGAGCTCGATCCAGTCGGAGTCCGGGTCAGTCACGTCGATCTCGTACACCGGTACGGGGGACTGCACCCCGACGTCCGTGCCGAGCGAGCCGGCGACGAACGACCAGCGGTGCATGCCCGTGTGGTGGTCGCCGGAAGGGGCGACCGAGCCGGAGCTCGAGTACTTCCACAAGTATCTGGTCACGGCCGTGACGGAGAACGCCCAGGACGGCACCTCCGACCCGGTGGTCAGCACCTACTCCTACGTCGGGTCGCCGGCGTGGCACTACGACGACAACCCGCTGGTGCCCAAGAAGCGCCGTACGTGGGGGCAGTGGCGCGGTTACCAGACGGTCGACGTCCGGGCAGGTGACCCGGAGGCCCCGGGCCAGCCGCAGACCCGCACCCGCTACCGGTACTTCCGGGGCATGGACGGTGACCGGACGGCCTCTGGCGGCAGCAAGTCCGTGACGGTCGACGGCATCACCGACCGGGACCAGTTCGCCGGGATGTTGCGTGAGTCGATCGTGTACGACGGCTCTGACGTAGTGGAGCGCACCAAGAACGTCCCGTGGCGGTCGCCGGCGACGGCCACCGACGCGGACGGCGAGAAGGCGTTCCACGTCGGCATCAAGCAGACGACGACCGAGACGACGTTGGCCTCGGGGGGTGTGCGCACCTCGGAGGTCACCACCGAGTTCGACGACACCTACGGCATGCCCGTCAGCGTCAGCGACACCGGGGACGCCGCGACTGCGGCCGACGACGTCTGCACCCGGACCTGGTACGCACGCAACACGGCCAAGAACATCCTCGAGCCGGTCCAGCGGACCGAGACCGTCTCGGTGAAGTGCAGCGCGACCCCGTCACGTCCCGCCGACGTGGTCTCGGACCAGCGGTTCGCCTACGACGGCCAGGCGGTGGGTGCTGCGCCGACCAAGGCGAGGATGACCCGCCAGGAAGAGGTCGACCGCTATGCGTCGGGCTCACCCGTCTACCAGACCGTCTCGAAGCTCGGCTACGACACGTTCGGTCGGGTGACGAGCAGCGAGGACGCCCTGGGCCGCAAGTCCACGACGGCCTACACGGACACCGAGGGCCTGACGACGAAGGTGACGACCACGTCGCCGGACCCCGATGGTTCCGGCTCGTTGTCGGCCCACGTGACCGCCGCAGAGGTCGACCCGGCCTGGGGTACGCCCACCAAGGTCACCGACGCTGCCGGCAAGGTCGCCACCGGCACCTACGACGCCCTGGGCCGGCTGACGCAGGTGTGGTTGCCTGGGCGCACGCAGGGCACGGACACCCCCACCATGAAGTACGCCTACGCGGTGCGGTCGAACGGGCAGAACGCCGTCACGACCTCCGTGCTCAACCACGACGCGTCGGCCTACCAGACGTCCACGGTGCTCTACGACGGCATGCTCCGCCAGAGGCAGACGCAGTCACCGTCGGCGGACAAGAACAACCCGGGACGTATCGTCACGGACGTGTTCTACGACTCCCGGGGCCTGGTCGAGGTGACCAACCGTCCGTGGTTCACGACCGGTTCGCCCAGCACCACACCGGTGACGACGACGTCGACCGTTCCCGGGTCGACGGTGACCGAGTACGACGGCGCCGGCCGAGCGGTGAGCGAGATCTTCCGCGTGCACGAGGTCGAGGAGTGGCGCACGGAGACGACCTACGGCGGCGACCGCGTCACGGTCGACCCGCCGTCGGGAGGGACGGCGACGACGACGTTCGTCGACGTCCGGGGCAACACGACGACGCTGCGGGAGTTCCTGGGCCACAACCCCACCGGTTCGTCCCAGGACACGACGTATGACTACGACGCCGGCGGTCGCATGGTCGGTGTGACCGACCCCGCCGGCAACGACTGGACCTACACCTACGACCTGCGCGGGCGCCAGACCGCCTCGTCCGACCCGGACAAGGGCACGACGTCCAGCACCTACGACGCGGCCGGCCAGCTGGTCACGACCACCGACGCCCGCGGCGAGACGCTGGCCTACACGTACGACAACCTGGGCCGACAGACCACGATGCGTGACGACTCACCGACCGGGGCTGTGCGCGCCCGCTGGGTGTACGACACCCTCGTCAAGGGTCAGCTCACCCGGTCCGAGCGCATCGCCGACGGCGAGACGTACACGGTGGCCGTCACGGACTACGACGACGGCTACCGGCCGCTGGGACAGACCGTCACGGTGCCGGACGGCCACGGGAACCTGTCCGGTTCGTACACCACCGATTACAGCTATACCGACGACGGGCGCATCGAGCAGATCCTCTTCCCGGCCGCCGGAAACCTCCCGGCAGAGGAGGTGAACACCTTCTATGACGAGGCGAACCAGGCTCATCGCATGGGGACGGTGTTCAAGCCCTACAACGCTCCGTTCGGTGCGGTCGTCGCCGGCAGCGACCACTCGCCGTACGGGGAGCTCCTGCGCGCCGACCTGGGATCGAACTACTCGGTCATGTGGCACCAGCAGTTCGCCGAGGGCACCCGCCGGCTCGAGACCTCCTGGGTCCAGCGTGGGGGGCAGAGCGGCTACGACTACGACGCGGCCTACTCCTACGACGATGCCGGCAATGTGCTCAAGGTTGCTGACACCCCCGATGGCAGCACCAGTGACGTGCAATGCTTCGCCTATGACGGGCTGCGGCGGATGACGGAGGCATGGACGCCGTCGTCGGGCGACTGCGCGACGGCGCGGTCGGCCACTGCCCTCGGTGGAGCGGCGAAGTACTGGAACTCGTACTCCTTCGATGCGGTCGGCAACCGGACGGAGCTGGTGGAGAGGGGCTCGGGCACGACGACGAGCACCTACAACTACCCGGCCGCCGGTAGCGCTCGACCTCATGCCGTGACGCAAGTGACGGCCACCGGAACGGATGCCGGTACGTCCTCGTACGCCTACGACGAGGCGGGGAACATGACGACCCGCGATGCTGCGGGCCGCGCTGCCCAGACGCTGACATGGGATCCGGAGGGTGAGCTGTCCACGGTCAAGGAGGGCTCGACGACCGTCGGCGAGTACGTGTACACCGCCGACGGCGAGCGACTGCTGCGCACCGAGGGCGGAACCACGACGCTGTACCTGCCGGGTGGTCAGGAGGTGACGCTGGCCGGGTCGAGCATGACGGCCAAGCGGTACTACTCCTTCGAGGGCAACACCGTCGGGGTGCGTACCGCCGGCGGTCCGTCCGGGATGACCACGATCGTCTCCGACCATCACGGCACCGGGGCGGTGCAGGTGGACCAGTCGTCCAGCACGATGGTGCGCCGCTACACCACACCGTTCGGAGAGGATCGTGGACCGCAGGCGTCCTGGACGGGAGACCACGGGTTCCTGGACAAGCCGACGGACTCCACAGGGCTGGTGGCGATCGGAGCGCGCTACTACGACCCGGAGCTGGGCAAGTTCATCAGCGTCGACCCGGTGATGGACCTGTCCGACCCTCAGCAGTGGGCGGCCTACACCTACGGGAACAACAACCCCGTCACGTGGGCGGACCCGACGGGCGAGCTCCCCATGGGGGCCGGCCACACGGGCTACAACCCGAGGACGGACAAGAAGGGCGGCGACCCCTGCTCGAAGGCGAACTCGTGCGTCAAGCGGGAAGAACGCAAGGGAAAGATTGTGCGGGTCCGCTACAACTACACCGCCCGCGCCGTGCAGTACTTCACATCACGCCCAACGCGCTCCTACGCCGATGTTCAGGTCAACGCTACCTACAAGAAGCACAACGAGCGCGCAAAGGCCCGAGAGAGAGGCAAGAACCGTCGGTCTGAGGAGAAGGAATCGCCAAAGGACTTCCTTGGGGACGTGAATGAGTGGATTAAGTCGGATGAGGTTAAGGATGGGTTGGTTGTCGCAGCAAAAGTTGCGGGTGTCGCGGCGATGGGTGCCTGTATCTTGGCAACCGCAGGCGTGTGTGGAGCTGTCGGTGTCGCCGCAGTTGTCGTCGGGGCGACCTCGAATGCAGTTCAGGCTTATCGTGGCGACCAAAGTTGGGTAACTGCTGCGAGGAAGACCTCGACCGATGCGGTCTTGAATCGAATTCCAGGCGTTCGAACGATTCGAAGAGCCGACATTCTGCGCATGGGGCGACATTCAGGGTTGGCGGGCTTTGCTCGCAGGACCTCTGACCTTAATGCGGAGTTCAGCTTGTCTCTCAATGCGGCATTTCGGTTCCGCCCGGATCAGACTGCAGTTCGTCTGACGGGACAAGGGTTTGCCGGATTGAACGCATTGAATGGTTGGATCTCGTGAGGGCGCTCCTGGGCTTCCTTGGAGCGATCTCTCTTCTCGCGGTCGTAATGAACGGGACCTGGCTAACCCACTTCGTAGGAATGTCCGAGGCCTATCCAAGATTCCTCCGGGAGTTTTTCCGATCGGGGAGTCTCGCGCTTGGCGGGTTTGGGATGATGATGAGTCTGGCCGCTGGCTTGGCTGTTCCGGAGGACGATGCGATAATGCTCGCATTATGGCTGGGACTCGCCTTTGTGGTGACTGCTATTGCACTCTACCCGCTCATCCGGCGCTACTATGACCCTTCCGCACCATTCGCGCGAAAAGACCTGTTTTCAGCAGCACGGACCGCGATTGGCTTGTTGCTTGGTGGCGCTTGTTGTGCGGGCGCAGCTTTGATCGCACTTGTGCAGTGATCGAATCCGCCGCCAATTGTTTAAGCGAAGGAATAGTGTGAGCGCTGACCCGGAGGTGCAGGCCTGCAATTAAGCCGAGGGGATCGGGTTCATGTTGCGTCAAAAATATCTCGGTTAAGGTATGTTGCGCGAACGTGCCGGGCGGATCGGATATCATGGTTTAGCAATAGGAGCGTCGTGCCCGCGCGGTTGGGTCTCGTCGTAATCCGCGACTCTCGCGCAGGGCGTATCGCCGTCGTCGATGCCTTTGGCGTTTGGTGTGCCTCCCGGAGCGTAGGTGGACCGGCTGAGGCTGAAGGGGGAGCGTGATGACATGCTGGGTACTGCAGGTGGCCGAACATACCTAGCGGTAGTGGACGGGTACGCTGGACCACTGGCGCCCCCGCCGTGGTGCCGACCCCACCGTGAACGTACGCCCCGCCGGAGCCACCGGCGGGGTCGACACCCAGGAGTGATCCGTGGCAGCACCGTCCGCGCACGCCAAGCTCGACGCCGTCGTCTCCCTCGCCAAGCGCCGGGGATTCGTCTTCCAGTCCGGCGAGATCTACGGCGGTACCCGCTCCGCGTGGGACTACGGCCCGCTGGGCGTCGAGCTCAAGGAGAACATCAAGAAGCAGTGGTGGAAGGCCATGACCCGTCGGCCCGACGTGGTCGGCCTGGACTCGTCGGTCATCCTGCCGACGCCGGTCTGGGAGGCCTCCGGCCACCTCGGCGCCTTCACCGACCCGCTGACCGAGTGCCTGAGCTGCCACAAGCGGTTCCGCGAGGACCAGATGATCGAGGAGTTCGAGGAGCGCAAGGGCCGTGCGCCCGAGGGCGGCCTCGCCGAGGTCGCCTGCCCGAGCTGCGGCACCCGCGGTGAGTGGACCGAGCCGCGCGACTTCAACATGATGCTCAAGACCTACCTCGGCCCCGTCGAGGACGAGTCCGGCCGGCACTACCTTCGCCCGGAGACGGCCCAGGGCATCTTCGTGAACTTCGCCAACGTGGCTGCCGCCGCGCGGCAGAAGCCGCCGTTCGGCATCGCCCAGATCGGCAAGTCGTTCCGCAACGAGATCACGCCGGGCAACTTCATCTTCCGCACCCGCGAGTTCGAGCAGATGGAGATGGAGTTCTTCGTCGAGCCGGGCAGCGACGCCGAGTGGCACCAGTACTGGATCGACACCCGCATGGCCTGGTACACGGGTCTGGGCATCGACCCGGAGAACCTGCGGCTGTACGAGCACCCGGCCGACAAGCTGTCGCACTACTCCACGCGCACCGTGGACATCGAGTACCGCTTCGGATTCACCGGCGGCGAGTGGGGCGAGCTCGAGGGCATCGCGAACCGGACGGACTTCGACCTGTCCACGCACGCGGAGCACTCCGGCAAGGACCTGATGTACCGCGACCCGGTGACCAACGAGAAGTACTTTCCGTACGTCATCGAGCCGGCCGCCGGACTGACCCGCTCCCTCATGGCGTTCCTCATCGAGGCCTACTCCGAGGACGAGGCCCCGAACACCAAGGGTGGCGTCGACAAGCGCACGGTGCTGCGGCTTGACGAGCGCCTGGCCCCGGTCAAGGCGGCCGTGCTGCCGCTGTCCAAGAGCTCCGAGCTGCTGCCGACGGCGGAGAAGCTGGCCGAGGAACTGCGCCAGTACTGGAACGTCGACCACGACATCACCCAGGCGATCGGCAAGCGGTACCGCCGTCAGGACGAGATCGGCACGCCGTACTGCGTCACCGTCGACTTCGACACGCTCGAGGACCAGGCTGTGACGATCCGTCACCGCGACACGATGGCCCAGGAGCGGGTGTCGCTGGACAAGGTCGCCGGCTACCTCGCCGAGAAGATGCCCGGCGTCTCCTGATCCCGGCGCACTCGTGCGCGCACAGCAGTAAGGGGGCCGTCCCGGTGGGGACGGCCCCCTTACTGCTCCCGCGTCAGCGGGTACACCAACCCAGAGGGGAGTTCAGGATTTCGCGCGGTTCATCAGCGCCAGAACCAGGCTGACGACCAGGATGGCGACGCCGATCCAGAGCAGGATCTCCGCGATGCCGCTGAGTCCGAGGATCAGGAGCACGACGCCGATGATGATCAGGATGAGCCAGAGAGGCACAATTCCTCCTTCATGTGCCGAGGCATTCTTGGGCCCCGACAGCGGGATGACAATGGCATGAACAGATGCCGTGCCTGACGGCGGGCGAGAAGGGTCCTTCCTTCCCGCCCGATGGTCAGGCGACCTTCTTCTTGCCCTTGTTCATGAGCACCAGCACGACTCCGACGACCATGGCGACCACACCGATCCAGACGAAGGTCTGCCCGAGGACGGTCAGACCGAGGATCAGCGAGATGAGACCGGCAATGAGGATAATCAGCCAGAGGGCCATGTCTTTCCTTTCGTCGAGGTGGTGCCACATTGGCAGCGGGTGAAAAAGTTCGCGACTCGAAAGGGCCCGAATGTGACGAGCGTCACACTGGCGCGTCTCTGATCCGCGCGGTAGTGGAGGTCACAGCGGCTCGTGCAGCGCCGGTGGGACAATGTCCGACGTGACTTCCGTGTTCGACCCCGCCCGCACGCCGCTGCAGCCCGCGCCCGCCCCGGACGCTCCGGCGGCGGGCAGCCGTGTGCTGCCGCCCCTGCAGATCGGGCCCCTCACCGTGGACACCCCGGTGGTGCTGGCCCCCATGGCCGGGGTGACCAACCGCGCCTTCCGCACCCTGTGCCGCCAGGCGGGGGAGTCGACCGGGTACGACCCCGGCCTGTACGTGGCCGAGATGGTGACCTCGCGGGCGCTCGTCGAGCGCAACACCGAGGCCCTGCGCATCGTGACCTTCGGCGAGGACGAGACGCCGCGCTCGGCGCAGGTCTACGGCGTCGACCCGGCGACCGTCGGCGAGGCCGTGCGGATCATCGCCACCGAGGACCGTGCCGACCACATCGACCTCAACTTCGGCTGCCCGGTGCCCAAGGTGACGCGCAAGGGCGGCGGCGCGGCCGTGCCCTGGAAGCGCGAGCTGTTCGCCGGCATCGTGCGTGCCGCCGTCCAGGCGGCCGAGCCGCACGGCATCCCGGTGACCGTCAAGATGCGCAAGGGCATCGACGACGACCATCTGACCTACCTCGAGGCCGGGCGCACCGCCGAGTCCCTTGGCGCGGCAGCCGTCGCGCTGCACGCCCGCACGGCCGCCCAGCACTACTCCGGTACCGCCGACTGGACCGCTGTCGCGCGCCTCAAGGAGGCCGTGCGGACCGTGCCCGTGCTGGGCAACGGCGACATCTGGGCCGCCGAGGACGCCGTCCGGATGGTGCGCGAGACCGGTGCCGACGGCGTCGTCGTGGGCCGTGGCTGCCAGGGGCGCCCGTGGCTGTTCGCCGACCTCGCGGCCGCGTTCAACGGGTCCGACGCGCGGGTGCGGCCCGGTCTGCGCGCGGTCGCCGACACGATCTACCGCCACGGCGAGCTCATGATCGAGTACTACGACGGCGACGAGGACAAGGGCATGCGCGACCTGCGCAAGCACATGGCCTGGTACCTCAAGGGGTACGCCGTCGGCGGAGACGCCCGCCGCGGGCTGGCGATGGTCTCCACGCTCGCCGAGCTGCGCGAGCGGCTCGACGGCCTCGACCTCGACCTGCCGTACCCGGGCGAGGACGCAGAGGGTCCGCGCGGTCGTGCCGGCTCGCCGAAGAAGCCGCACCTGCCGTACGGCTGGCTGGACTCGCGCGAGCTCGACGCCGCGTTCGAGGCGAAGCTGCGCGAGGCCGAGCTCAGCGTCTCCGGCGGCTGACCACCCCGCGTCCCGTTGTGGGCATGAAATTTGCGGTTCCGGCACGGTCTTGGGCCGCAGATTTCATGCCCACAACGGCTAGGTGAGCAGGGTGTCGCCGACGAACCCGCCCGGCTCGCACCCCGGCGGGATCGCGAACACCGACGACCCGATCGGCGTCGTCCACCGGTTGAGCAGGTCCAGCTCGGCGAGCCGTCGCTGCATCGGTGTGAACTGCCGGTCCACATCGGCCTGGAAGCAGGCGAAGATCAGCCCCGCGTCCGACACGTGGTCCCCGGACGGGGTGTCGTCGTAGTTATAGCCGCGCCGGAAGATCCGGTCGTGCCGGCCCTCGTCGACGCCGCGGGCTCGCCGCACGTGCGAGAATTCCGGGATCACGGAGAAGCCGGCGTCGGTCCGCGCGGTGAAGTCCGGCTCGTCGTGCTCCGCGGTGCCGGTCAGCGGGGCGCCGGACGCCTGGGTGCGGCCCACCGCCTGCTCCCGGCCGGCCCGTCCGACCGTGTCCCACTCGTCGAGGTCCATGTGGATGCGCCGGACGACGGCGCTCGTCCCGCCGGCCATCCAGCCCTCGGTGGCCCACACGACCTCGTCGAAGTCGGGCGTGCCCGGCACCGGGTTCGCGGTGCCGTCGACCTGACCGAAGAGGTTGCGCATCGTCGTCCCGGGCGCGACCGACCCGTGGGCGCGCCGGAACCCGCGCTGGGTCCAGCGCACGTCGGCGAACCCGCGGGCGTCCTTGAGCAGCATCCGCGTCGCGTGGGACACGGTGAGCTGGTCGTCGGCGGCGACCTGCAGCAGCATGTCTCCGTCGCTGAAGCCGGGCTCCAGCCGGTCGACGGCGAACGCGGGCAGCGGGTGCAGCCACGACGGCGCCTCGCCGCCGGCGCGTTCCACGAACCGCGGACCGAACCCGAAGGTGACCGTGAGCCGTGCCGGCACGACGGCGAGCTCCGGCTCGGTGTCCGCCAGCGCGGCCTCGCCCTGGGTGAGGCGGGCGGCGTCGTCGGACAGGACGCGCATCAGGCGCCCCAGCGCCTCGCGGTCGACGCCGTCGTGCAGGTCCAGGGCGACGAACGTGGCGTACGCCTGGGCGTCGGTGGCGATGCCGGCCTGGTGGGCTCCGTGGAACGGGACCGTCTCGGTGCCGTGCAGGGGAGCGGGCTCCGCCCCGGCGGCGGGTCGGTCGAGGGTGTGCTCGGCGCTCAGCGCGGCGACCGCGCCGAACCCGGCGGCAGCACCTCCGAGGAGGAACTGCCGCCGGGTCGACCCGGTCCGACCGCGGGCGCCCTCGTCGGACGCCGCCATCAGGAGTCCTCGTGCTCCGCGCCGGAGGTGCCGTCGTAGCTCTCCTCGGCGCCGGTGAAGTCCTTGACCGGCGCTGTCAGCTCGGCCGTCGAGCCGTCGCCGAACGTCAGCGTGAACGTCACCTCGTCGCCGGCCCGGATCGGGTCGGTCAGGTCCATGAGCATGAGGTGGTGCCCGCCCGGTTCGAGGACGAGGGTCTCGCCGGCCGGGACGACGAACCCGCCCTCGACCTCGGCCATGGACATCTCGCCCGAGGCGTCGGCGGCGGTCTCGTGCAGCTCGGTCATGGCCGCGGCCTCGGTGGAGGCCGACACGATCGTCAGCTCAGCCTCCCCGTCGTTGGTGATCTCGCCGAAGCCGGCGGTCATGCCCGCGTCCGCGGCCTTGACCCAGGCGTCGTCAATCGACACCGCGTCGGCGGCGGTCGTGTCCGCCGTCGTGGGCGCGGCGGCGTCCTGGGTCGCGCAGCCCGCCAGGCCCAGGGAGCCGGCGGCGAGCAGGAGGGTGAGCGTCGTGGTGGTGCGTCGGGTGGTCACAGGGTGCCTCTCAGGTTCTCTGGCGTCGGGCGCGCCGGCGCCGCCGCACGGCAGTGCGGGCGCGGCGCGACCGGGGTCCGTCGTCGGACGGACCCGGGACAGGGGGTCAGGACGCTGAGAGGGCGGGAGGGCCACGCCGTTGGAGCGGGCGCAGCTGAGGACGTGGACGTGCCGGCCGGTGGTACCGGACCGGGACGAGGGCGGGCGCCGTCGGGACCTCGATGGCCGCGGCGGGGACGACAAGGCGCGGTGGTGCCAGGCGTGTGACGACCGTGCCGGCGGCGCGGAGCAGCCGGTGGAGGAGCAGCTCGCCGCGGTACAGCAGGGCGGCGGTGGCGACGGCCGCCGCAGCGTGCCAGCCCCCCATGCGTGCGTCGGCCTGGAGCAGGTCGACGGTGGCCGACGTCGGCGTGAACGGCGTCAGCACGGCGTGGCCGGCGTGGGGGTCGGAGGCGGCGGGCGCCCCGACGGGGGTGCCGAGCACGAAGAGGGTGTGGAACAGCACCTGTCCGACGACGACCGAGGAGGCCGTGCGCCAGCGGGCGACGTGGCGCCCCGCCAGCAGGGTGGAGAGCCACACCGTGATCGCCCACGGTGCGACGACGCCGAGCCAACCGGGCACGGGAGCGCCGCCGGCGACGTGCGACGCCAGCGCGACCCCCGTCGCGACGGTCGCGGCGACGGCACCGCGCAGCACGCGAACCTGATGCGACGACCCGGTGGTACCCATCGGGGACGAGCCTAAGCCATACCCCCGGGGGAATTCGTTACGCCTGTGGGCATGAAATCTGCCGCCCGGGGGTGACCCCGGACGGCAGATCTCATGCCCACAGCGGTGAGGTCAGGCGCGCAGCCAGACCGTGGTGTCGGCGGGCAGCTCGTCGGTCACCGGACCGGAGGTCAGCAGCACCTCGGCGCCCACGGGCAGGGCGACCGGCGCGGTGCCGAGGTTCGCCATGACGACGACGTCGCCGTTGCGGAAGGCGACGACGTCGGCGGAGTCCTCCCACGCCTCCAGCCACGCCATGCCGCCGTGCCCGATGCCCTCGGCGCGCCGGGTGGCCAGGGCCGCCCGGTACAGCTCGAACGTCGAGCCCTCGACGCCTTCCTGGACGTCGGCGGCGTAGCGCGCGTACGACGCCGGCTGGGGCAGCCAGGGCTCGCCCGCCGGGCCGAAGCCGAAGCCCGGGGCGTCGGCGTGCCAGGGCAGGGGCACGCGGCAGCCGTCACGGCCGGCCTCGGAACCGTGCGTCCGGAAGTGGGCCGGGTCCTGGCGCACCTCGTTCGGCATCGTGGTATGCTCGGGCAGGCCGAGCTCCTCGCCCTGGTACAGGTACGCCGAGCCGGGCAGGCCTAGCATGAGCAGCGTGGCGGCGCGTCCGCGGCGCAGGCCGAGCTCCTCGTCGGGCTGGGGGTCCGTGGCGAAGACGCCGTTGGGCCGCACCCCGACGTCGGGCAGGCCGAGCCGGGTGACGTGACGCACCACGTCGTGGTTCGACAGCACCCACGTGGTGGGCGCGCCGACCTCGTCGTTGGCCTGGTACGACGCCGCGACGACGCGACGCAGGGCGGCGGCGTCCCACGCGGTGGTCAGGAACGAGAAGTTGAAGGCCTGGTGCATCTCGTCCGGGCGCACGTACCGCGCCAGGCGGGACAGCGGCTCCACCCAGGCCTCGGCGACGAGGCAGCGGTCGCCGTCGTACTCGGCGAGCACGTCGTGCCAGGTCCGGTAGATCTCGTGCACGCCGTCCTGGTCGAACATCGGGCCCTGGTTGCCGGCGCCGGTGGAGCCGTCCTCCGGGGCGCCCGGGTCGTCCTCGGCGTCGTCGGAGGTGCCGCCGTCGACCATGGACACGTGACCGTGCCAGTCGGGCAGCCCGTCGGCCTTCACCAGGCCGTGGGCGACGTCGACGCGGAAGCCGTCGACGCCCTTGTCCAGCCAGAACCGCAGCACGTCGGTGAACTCGGTGCGCACCTCGGGGTGGTCCCAGTCGAGGTCGGGCTGGGTGGAGTCGAACAGGTGCAGGTACCACTGCGGGCCGAGGGGGCCGTCGTCCTCGCGGGGCTCGAGGCGCGTCCAGGCCGGGCCGCCGAAGATCGAGTGCCAGTTGTTCGGCGGCTCCTCGCCGGCCGGGCCGCGACCGTCGCGGAAGATGTACCGCGCCCGCTCCGGCGAGCCCGGGGCGGAGGCCAGCGCCTGCTGGAACCAGACGTGCTGGTCGGAGGTGTGGTTGGGCACGAGGTCGACGATGACGCGCATGCCGCGGGCGTGGGCGCCGGCGAGCATCGCGTCGAAGTCGGCCAGGGTGCCGAACAGCGGGTCGACGTCGCGGTAGTCGGCGACGTCGTAGCCGGCGTCCTTCTGGGGGGACCGGTAGAACGGGGACAGCCACACGGCGTCGACGCCGAGGGTCTGCAGGTGGTCCAGGCGGGACGTGATGCCCGGGATGTCGCCGATGCCGTCGCCGTTGCCGTCGGCGAAGGAGCGCGGGTAGACCTGGTAGATGACGGCGTCACGCCACCATTCGCGGGCGGTCTCGGACCCGACGTGGACCGTGGCGCCCGTCGACAGGGGCTCCGTGGTCGGGATGGTCGGCTCGGTGGTGGCCATGAAGAACCTCAGCAGTGGTCGGTGGGGGTACGGCGGTCGAGTGTAAGGGTCTCTGCAAGATTCTTGCAGGAATCGCCGACCGGCGGGGTCGCGGGGGTGTCGCGGTGCGCCCTCAGCCTGCGACGCGCGCGCTCGGACGGCAAGCCGCGCGGGTGCTGGTTCAGTCGCGCGGCGCGGGGCCCGTCGAGCCCCGGACGACGAGCTCGGGGGAGAACAGCAGCTCCGTGCGCGGGGCGCGGTCCCCGCCGATCTCGGTGAGCAGGGCGCTGACGGCGGCGTCGGCCATCGCGTCGACGGGCTGGCGCACGGTCGTCAGCGGGGGCTCGGTGAAGGCGATGAGCGGGGCGTCGTCGTAGCCCACGACGGAGACGTCGTCGGGGACCTTCAGGCCCTGGGCGCGGGCCGCCCGGACGGCACCGAGGGCCATGAGGTCCGAGCCGCACACCACGGCCGTGTGTCCCGAGGTGTAGAGCTCGGCGGCCGCGGCCTGCCCGCCCTCGAGGGTGTACAGCGTGTTGACCACGTGCGCCCGGGCCGCGGCCTCGTCGGCGGCCAGCCCGTGCCGGACGAGAGCCGCGGCGAACGCCGCCGCCTTGCGCTGGGCGGGCACGTACCGTTCGGGGCCGATGGCCAGGCCGATGCGCCGGTGCCCCAGCGTGACCAGGTGCTGGACCGCGACGTCGATGCTCTCGGCGTCGTCGGGGGAGACGAACGGGGCGTCGATGCCCGGTGCGTAGCCGTTGACGAGCACGATGGGCACGCCCTGGCCGCGCAGCAGCTCGTAGCGCGAGTGGTTGGCGCGGGTGTCGGCGTGCAGGCCGGAGATGAAGATGATGCCGTCGACGGAGTGGTCCACGAGCGTCGAGACGTACTCGTCCTCGGTGGTGCCGCCGGGGGCCTGGGTGCACAGCAGCGGCGTGTAGCCCCGCTGGGCGAGGATGGACTCCACCGCCTGGGCGAACGCCGGGAAGACGGGGTTGGTGAGCTCGGGCACCACGAGGCCGACGAGACCGGCGGACCGGCCGGCCAGCGCGGAGGGGCGTTCGTAGCCCAGCACGTCCAGGGCGGCCAGCACGGCCTGGCGGGTGGAGCTGGCGACACCGGGCTTCCCGTTGAGCACGCGCGACACGGTCGCGGTGGAGACCCCGGCCTGGTCGGCCAGGTCGCTCAGTCGGGTGCGCACGCCTGCGATCGTAAGGGACACGGGACCTCCTCGTCCTCGGGCGACCGCGGGTCGGACGCTGCGGTGGATCGTCGGTTGCAGAAACGTTATTGCAACATCTTGCAAATCGCGAACATCCTGTCCTAGATTCATCCTCCAGCAGGGCCCACCGGCGTGCATGCCGGCGGGCCACCACCCCGAAAGATGCTGGGAGAATGACGATGCGACGGAGCATCCTTATCGCGTCCGCCCTGGTGACGACCCTCGCCCTGTCGGCGTGCGGGTCGTCCGAGGACGCCGGTGACACCACCGAGGGCACCGAGGAGAGCACGGCCGAGGCCACCGAGGCGACCGGCTCGCTGACCGTCTGGGTCGACGAGACGCGCGAGACCGCGGTCGAGTCCGCCGCCGAGGCGTTCGAGTCCGAGACCGGCGCCGAGGTCGAGATCGTCCTGAAGAACTTCGAGGACATCCGTTCCGACTTCATCGCCCAGGTGCCGACGGGCGAGGGCCCGGACGTCACCGTCGGTGCCCACGACTGGCTCGGCGAGCTCATCACCAACGGGGTCGTCGCCCCGGTCGAGCTCGGCGCCACCGCCGACGGGTTCGAGGACGTCGCCGTCGAGGCCTTCACCGCCGACGGCGCGGTCTACGGCATGCCGTACGCGATCGAGAACATCGCCCTGATCCGCAACACCGAGCTGGCCGACAGCGCCCCCGCCACGTGGGACGACGCCATCTCGATGGGCGAGGACGCGGACACCAAGTACCCGTTCCTCATCCAGACCGGGACCGAGGGTGACCCGTACACCTACTACCCGTTCCAGACGTCGTTCGGCGCTCCCGTGTTCGAGCAGAACGAGGACGGTTCCTACTCCCCGGAGCTCGCCATGGGTGGCGACGCGGGCACGGCCTACGCCGAGTGGCTCGCCGAGCAGGGCGAGGCCGGCACGCTGACCACCGACATCACCTACGACATCGCCGTCGAGGCCTTCGCCAAGGGCCAGTCGCCGTTCATCGTGGGCGGTCCGTGGATGCTCGAGCAGTTCGCCGACCTGGACCTGGCGATCGACCCGATCCCGGCCGCGGGTGACGAGGCCGCGCAGCCGTTCGTCGGCGTGCAGGGCTTCTACGTCAGCGCCCAGAGCGAGAACGCTCTGCTGGCCAACGACTTCCTCGTGAACTACCTGTCCACCGAGGAGGCGCAGACCGCGCTGTTCGAGGCCGGCGGCCGCCCGCCGGCGCTCACCGCCGCCGCGGACGCCGCGTCGTCGGACCCGATCGTGGCGGGCTTCCGTGAGGTCGGCGCCGAGGCCGTGCCGATGCCGTCCATCCCCGAGATGGGTTCCGTGTGGGCCTTCTGGGGCGTCACCGAGGCCAACATCATCTCCGGCAAGGCCGACCCGGCCAAGGCCTGGGACAAGATGATCTCGGACATCGAGGGCGCACTCGACTCCTGACGTCCTGACCTCTCGCGACGGGCCGTGGTGCCACCACGGCCCGTCGCGCGATCCCGGAAGGCTCTTCGATGACCGACCTGCAGCAGTCCCGCACCGCCTCGCGCGAGGCCTCGGACGACGCTCCCGCACCCCCCGGCCGCCCCTCGCGCCGCTTCCGGCTCGGACGCCGCGACGAGTCGCCGGCCGGACGCTACGGCGCCGGCTTCCTCGCCAAGCTCGCCCTCATGGCCGTCGTCGACGCGTTCGGCGTCTACGTCGTCTGGTCGGCCTACCTGGCCGAGTCGTGGTTCATCCTCGGCGCCATGGTCGCCATGCTGGTCGTGGCGAACTGGGTCTACTTCTCGCGGCGCGTCGTCCCGCTGAAGTACGTGCTGCCCGGTCTGATCTTCCTGTTCACCTTCCAGATCTTCACCATCGGCTACACCGGGTGGGTGGCCTTCACCAACTACGGCGACGGTCACAACTCCACCAAGGAGGACGCCGTCGCGGCGCTGCTCGTGCAGAACGAGCGCCGTGTCGAGGGTTCGCCCGCCGTCCCGCTGACCGTGGTGGCCGACGGCGACGAGCTCGGGTTCGCCGTCGTCCAGCCCGACGGCACGACGGCGGTCGGCAGCGCCGAGGAGCCGTTGGAAGCGGCGGACGCCACCGTCACCGAGGGGCGGGTCACCGCCGTCGACGGCTGGGAGGTCCTCGACCGCGCCGAGGTGCTGGCCCGCCAGGGCGAGGTCACCGACCTGCGGGTGCCCGTCTCCGACGACCCGGCCGCCGGGTCCGTGCGCACCCAGGACGCCCGCACCGGGTACGTCTACGAGTCCACGCTCGTCTACGACGAGGCCGCGGACACGATGACGGACACCGCGACCGGGACGGTCTACACACCCAACGACGAGGGGCAGTTCGAGGCCGCGGACGGCTCCACGCTGAACGTCGGCTGGCGGGTGTTCGTCGGGTTCGACAACTTCACCACGGCGTTCTCGGACTCGCGGTACTCCGGGCCGTTCTTCCAGATCGTCGTGTGGACCTTCGTCTTCGCCTTCGCCTCGGTGGCCACGACGTTCCTGCTCGGGATGTTCCTGGCGTCGGTGTTCAACACCCCGATGCGCGGGCGCAAGATCTACCGGACGCTGCTGATCCTGCCGTACGCGATCCCCGGGTTCGTCGCCCCGCTGCTGTGGTCCGGTCTGCTCAACCGCAGCTTCGGGTTCGTCAACCAGGTGCTGCTCGGGGGCGCGGCCATCCCGTGGCTGACCGACCCGTGGCTGGCCAAGCTGTCGATCATCGGGGTCAACCTGTGGCTCGGGTTCCCGTACATGTTCCTCATCTGCACCGGTGCGCTGCAGTCCCTGCCCACCGACGTGCTCGAGGCCGCGAAGATCGACGGCGCCGGCCGCCTGCGCACCTGGCGCTCGGTCGTCATGCCCCTGCTGCTCGTCTCCACGACCCCGCTGCTCATCTCGAGCTTCGCGTTCAACTTCAACAACTTCGCCCTGGTGTACATGCTCACCGGAGGCGGTCCACGGTTCGAGGACGCCTCCGTGCCGTTGGGTCACACCGACATCATGATCACGATGGTCTACTCCGTGGCCGGTCTGGACGGGAACGCCCCGAAGGACTTCGGCCTGGCCAGCGCGCTGTCCATCGTCATCTTCGTGATCATCGCGACGATCTCGGCCATCGCCTTCAAGCGGACCCGCTCGCTCGAGGAGATCAACTGACATGACTGCCACCTCGACCGCCCCCGCGGTGCGCACCCCGTCGACGCCGACCCGTCGCAGGACGGCCGGGCGCTGGTTCTCCGAGCTCGGCTGGCGGCACGTCGTCGGCGTCGTGTTCGTCGTCTACGCCGCGTTCCCGATCGTGTACGTCCTGTCCGCCTCCGTGGCCGAGGGCGGCACCCTGACCGGGTCCAACCAGCTCTTCGACACGTTCAGCACGGAGAACTACGCCCGGCTGGCCGACACGGTGTACTGGTCGTGGTTCGCCAACTCGGTGCTGATCGCCGTGGCGACCTCGATCGGTACGGTGCTCATGGGCGCCGCCGCGGCGTACGCCTTCAGCCGGTTCCGCTTCACGGGGCGCCGCGTGGGCCTGACGACGCTGCTGATCCTCCAGATGTTCCCGCAGATGCTCGCATTCGTCGCGATCTTCCTGCTCCTCATCAGCCTCGGCGAGGTGGTTCCGGCGCTCGGCCTGAACTCCCGGGTCGCGCTCATCTGCGTGTACCTCGGCGGCGCGCTCGGCGTGAACACGTTCCTCATGTACGGGTTCTTCAACACGGTCCCGCGCGAGCTGGACGAGGCGGCCAAGATCGACGGCGCCACGCACGCCCAGACGTACTGGACGATCATCCTGCGCCTGGTGACCCCGATCCTGGCGGTCGTGGCGCTGCTGTCGATCATCGCCACCTTCGGCGAGTTCGTCATCGCCCGCGTGCTGCTGCAGTCGGAGTCCAACTGGACGCTCGCGGTCGGTCTCTACTCGTGGGTCTCCAGCCTCCTCGAGGCCAACTGGGGGCTCTTCGCCGCGGGCGCGGTGATCTCCACGATCCCGATCCTCGCGCTGTTCCTGTTCCTGCAGAAGTACATCGTCGGCGGCCTGACGGCCGGCTCCGTCAAGGGCTGACGGCGTCGGTCGCGTGCCCGTGGCGGGGCTCCGGTCCCGGTCCTAGCCTGGGTGCATGAGCGAGAAGCGCAGCTTCGGCCCGGACCTGGCGCGTCTCACCGACGCCGCCGACCAGTCGTTCACCGTGCGCCGCGCGTTCGGCGAGGCGTACGAGCACGACGGCCAGCTCGTCATCCCGGTCGCCCGGGTACGGGGTGGTGTCGGCACGGGGTCCGGCGGCGGGGCGGGCCCCGCCTCCCACGCGACGGACGGCGCGAGCGACGCCCCCGACGGGGCGCACGGCGAGGCGTCCGGCGAGGGCGGCGGCGGGGGCGGCGGCTACGGGCTGCGGGTCACGCCGCTCGGCGTCTACGTCGTCGGCGCCGCGGGCACGCGCTGGCAGCCCGTGCTCGACCTGAACAAGGTGATCCTCGGCGGACAGATCGTCGGGATCGTGATCGCGCTCGCCACCGGGTGGGCGATCGGCCGCCGCCGCTGACCGGACCTCGGTCGGTGGTGGCCGCCACCGACCGAGAGGACCGCATGCACCCTGCACCCCACCTGCTCGACCTGCCCCACCACGACGGGTCCGCCGTCCACGTGCCCCCGGGCACCCCGCGGCTCGGTGACTCGGTGCTGGTCCGGGTCCGCGTGCCCCGCGACTCCGGCGTCGAGCGGGTGTGGGTCCGCAGCGTGCGCGACGGCGAGCCGCGGCTCACCGAGGCGACGCCCGACGCCGGCACGGACGCCGACCGGTGGTTCACCGCGGACGTCGTGGTGCACAACCCCGTCACGCCGTACCGGTTCCTGCTGGACGGACCCGGCGGCTACCGGTGGCTGAACGGCCGGGGAGTGCACGACCGCGACGTCTCGGACGCCGGGGACTTCCGGCTCACGACGCACGCCCCGGGCCCCGCGTGGATGGGCGAGGGACTCGTCTACCAGATCTTCCCCGACCGGTTCGCCCGCTCGGCGGCCGCCGACGCCCGCCCGGTCCCGGACTGGGCCGTGGCGGCGCAGTGGGAGGACGAACCCGCCGGCACCGGCGTGCTGGCCGGCACCCAGTACTACGGCGGCGACATCGACGGCATCGTCGAGCATCTCGACCACCTCGCCGCGCTCGGCGTCGGCACCGTCTACCTCACCCCGGTGTTCCCGGGCCGGTCCAACCACCGCTACGACGCCTCGACGTTCCACGAGGTGGACCCCCTGCTCGGTGGCGACGAGGCCTACGCGCGGCTCGCCGAGGCCGTGCACGCCCGCGGCATGCGGCTCATGGGCGACATCACGACCAACCACACCGGCGAGGGCCACGAGTGGTTCGCCACCGCGCTCGCCGACCCGGACTCGCCCGAGCACGCCATGTACGTGTGGGCGGACCCGTCCGGCGACACCACGGACGTGTCGACCACCGCCTCGGGGGAGCACTACGCGAGCTGGCTCGGGTTCGGCTCCCTGCCCAAGCTCGACTGGGGCGCGCCCGAGACCTGGCGCCGCATGGTCACCGACCCCGACGCCCCGATCGGTCGGTACCTGCGCCCGCCCTTCGAGCTCGACGGCTGGCGGGTCGACGTCGCCAACATGACCGGTCGGTGGGCCGACCAGGACCGCACCCACGCGGTCGCGCGCGAGCTGCGTGCCGCCATCGAGCGGGAGCGCCCCGACGGCGCCCTCATCGCCGAGCACTTCCACGACGCGATCGAGGACCTGCGCGCCGGCGGCTGGCACGCCAACATGAACTACACGGGGTTCACCCGACCCGCGTGGTCCTGGCTGGCCGCCGAGGGGTCCCCGGCCGCCGCGCACGGTCTGCCCGTGGCGGGCGCCCGCCGCCCCGGCGGTGCCATGGTGGCCGCGATGCGCGAGTTCGACTCCGCCGTGCCGTGGTCCGTCACCGCCCGGCAGTGGAACATGCTCGGCTCCCACGACACACCGCGGCTGCGCACCACCGTCGACTCCGACGCCGCGGCCGAGGTCGCGGCCGCCCTGCTGTTCACCTACCCGGGCACGCCCGTCGTCTTCGCCGGGGACGAGATCGGCGCCACCGGGGACAACGGCGAGCACGCCCGCACGACCATGGCGTGGGACGAGGAGGCTCGCGGGGGAGGGCCGCGCTGGGACGCGGAGATCCTCGAGCGCTACCAGCGGCTCTCGGCGATGCGGCGCGGGTCGGCCGCCCTGCGCGACGGCGGGCTGCGCTGGGCGGTGGTCGAGGACGACGCCGTCGTGTTCCTGCGGGAGACGCCGTCCGAGCGGGTGCTCGTCGTGCTCGCCCGTGGACCCTGGGCCGGGACGGTGCTGCCGGGCCACCTGCTGGACCCGGGTGCGCAGCGGGAGCGACTGTACGGCGACGTGGGTCTCGACGTCGGGCCGGACGGGCTGACGGTCGACGGCGCGGGGCCGGGCGTGGGCGTGTTCCGCCTGTCCACCGCTGCGTGACGGCGTCGTCGGTCAGGCATCGGGTGGCCGATGCCTGACCCGGAGGTCCGCCAGGGCTGCCGCGGCCGCCAGAGCGTCCACGGAGCCCGGTCGCGCCGGCCGGCGGTCCACGGCACGGTGGGCTGCGGGACCACCGACCCCGACCCGACGGAGGAATCATGCACGGCATCGCGGTGCTGCAGGACCTGTACTCCCGGATCTTCCCGACGGTGCGGCGTGCCGTCGCGGGGCTGCCGGAGGCCGCGCTCGTCGAGCGGCTCGACCCGGCGGCGAACACCGTCGCCTGGCTGACCTGGCACATCGGCCGCGACCAGGACGTCCAGGTCGCCGACGCCGTCGGCCGCGACCAGGTGTACGCCCGCGGCTGGGCGGACCGGTTCGACCTCCCGTTCGGGCTGCACGACACCGGCTACGGGCACACCGCCGACGACGTCGCGAGGGTCCGTGCACCGGCCGACCTGCTGCTCGGCTACGTCGAGGCGGTGGCGGCGGAGTCCCTGGACGTGCTGGACCACCTGAGCGACGACGACCTCGACGAGGTGGTCGACGACGCCTGGGACCCGCCGGTCACCCGCGGAGCGCGGCTCGTGAGCGTCGCGAACGACTCCCTGGAGCACGCGGCGCAGATCGCCTACCTGCGCGGCGTCCTGGAGCGCACGGGACGGGCCTAGCCACCGGCGGCGCCCACGCGGGTCACGGCATACGGCTGAGCCACCTCGCAGCGGAACGGGTCGCCCTGCCGGTAGATCTCCCGTGGCGGGCCGAGCGGTCGGCGGTCCTGGACCGTCGCGGCAGCCCGGACGGCGTCGAAGGCGCCGAGGATCGTCGGGAACTGGACGTCGCCGTACGGTACGGCGACGAACAACTCCGACCCGGCCGGTTCGACCTCGGTGCCGTCCACGCCGGAGTCGGGGTGCACGGGCACGCGCACGTCGATCGGCCCGTCGGACTCCCAGCTCACCTCGCCGTGGTAGACGACCACGAGGGGTCGGTCCTCGTCGCGGGAGGAGCCTGCCCGCCGTGACAGATCGGTCGCAGCGACCTCGACGTGCCGGGGAAGGTCGGCGGCCGTGGTGGCCACGGTGCGGGAGAGGAACACCTGCGCCGGGACGTCACGTCTCTCCACCGGGGGATGCGACCGCGTCGGGTGCGAGCGGTCGCCGTCGAGGTGGTCGACGAGGTCGTCGAGCAGCGCGGCGGTCCGCGCGTGCTGCCGGGCGGTGTCCTCCCGGTACGCGGCGACGAGGTCCGAGCGACGGCGCGGGTCGGCGTCCAGGACGTCGCCGATCCGGTCCAGAGGCATCCCCGCCCGGCGCAGCAACGCGATGAGCCGGGCACGGTCGGCCTGGGCGATCCCGTAGTAGCGGTAGCCCGTGAACTGGTCGACGACCTCGGGCGCCAGGAGGCCCCGGCGTTCGTAGAGGCGCAACGCCCGCGGCGAGAGCCAGGTGACGCGGCCGAACTCGCCGATGGGCATCCGGGTGCGGTGCTCGCTCACCTCAGCAAGTATGCGACCTCGACCGCCCACCTGCTCCGGTCCGGCTCCGTCTGCGGGTCCGTGAGGAACTGCTCGGTACGGACGTGCCACCGGATGCTGTCGGCCTCCTCGTCGACGGCGAGCTCCAGACCCTGCTGGTTCGCCCAGTCGCCCATGTCCCGGTGGGTCTGGGCCAGCGCGTCCGGTCCGCCGTGCGGCCGAGCCACGAGGTAGTGGCCCGCCGGGAGCGTCCCGGTGTCGAAACCCGTACCGAGCTGCACGGGGGCCGCGACCGGGACGGACACGGTGACGTCCATCGGGTCGGCCACCGTCCGCAACCGGTGGTACTGGTAGATCGGCCCTCCCAGCGGCTCGTGGCCCGCCGCCGCCAGGGCGGCGAAGACGTGCGGCACGAGAGCGTTGACGCGGTCCCACCGCGAGAGCTCGGCCGTCACGGGGATACCGACCCAGTGGCGCTCGGACCACTGCTCGATCGTGCATGTCGTCATCGTCGTTCCTCCTGGTCGCCGTGCGAGTCTCGAACGGGCCGGCACCAGAAGACTCCTTGACCCAGGGGAAAGGTCAAGCGTGACGGCCCGCACCCTGTGGGAGGCTCGGGGCGTGGCCACCGAGCAGATCGCGATCCTCTCCGACGTCCACGGCAACCTCACGGCGCTCGAGACCGTCCTCGCGGACATCTCCGCCCGCGGGATCACCCGGATCCTCAACCTCGGGGACGACGTGGGCAAGGGCCCGCGCGGCAGCGCCGTCGTGGACCGGACCGAGCAGGTCTGCGAGGTGAACGTCCGCGGGAACTGGGACGAGTTCCTGCCCGACATCTCCGACGACGGCCCGCTGGAGATGGTGTGGTGGCGTGACGAGCTGCGGCCCGACCAGCGCGAGCTGATCCGCCGCAGACCTCTCTGCCACGACCTGCTGCTCTCCGGACGGCGGATCCGTCTCTTCCACGCCTCGGCGGCGAGCGTGCACACGCGCGTGCACGTCGACCACACCCGTGAGGAGTTCGCCGGCATGTTCGCCGCCACGGACCTGACGGGTCCGGGGCCGGAGCCCGACCTGGTCGGATACGGCGACGTCCACGCCGCCTATCAGCGCACCCGGCGCGGCCGCACCCTGTTCAACGCCGGCAGCGTCGGCAACGCCCTCGACGAGCCGTCCGCGGCCTACGTCGTCCTCGCGGGAGTCCCCGGACCGGACCCCGCGCCGTTCGGCCTGCAGGTCGTCCGCCTGCCGTACGACGTCGAGTCGGAGCTCGCCGTCGCCCGCGACCTGGACATGCCGCAGTACGGGCCGTGGGAGCGCGAGCTGCGCACCGCCGTCCACCGCAGCCGGCACGCCGTCGAGCCCGTGGGCGGCGCTCGGTAGGCTTCCCCTCGTGCAGACGTTCTCGCAGGAGGCCTTCGACCCGGACGTGGTCGGCACCGGGCCGCGTCCTGCCCCCGGCGAGGAGGGGCCGGCGTCGTACACGGACGCCGATACCGAGCGCTGGGCCGCCGAGCCGCCCAAGTCCAAGGACCGCACGCCGTTCGAGCGTGACCGGGCCCGGGTGGTGCACTCCTCGGGTCTGCGTCGCCTGGGTGCCAAGACCCAGGTGCTCACCCCGGGCAGCGACGACTTCGTGCGCACCCGGCTGACGCACTCCCTGGAGGTGGCGCAGGTCGGCCGCGAGATGGGCCGTGCGCTGGGCTGCGACCCCGACCTCGTCGACACCGCGTGCCTCACCCACGACCTGGGGCACCCGCCGTTCGGGCACAACGGCGAACGCGTGCTGGCCGAGCTCGCCGCCGACATCGGCGGTTTCGAGGGCAACGCCCAGACCCTGCGGCTGCTCACCCGGCTCGAGCCCAAGATCCTCGACGACGACGGCGCACCGCGCGGCCTCAACCTGACCCGAGCCTCGCTGGACGCCTCGGTGAAGTACCCGTGGCGGCTGCACGAGGGGCCGCCGCGCCCCGACGGGTCGACGACCGGCAAGTTCGGCGTCTACCCCGACGACGCCCCGGTGTTCGACTGGCTCCGTCAGGGCGCGCCGCGGTCGATGGTGCGCTGCATGGAGGCGCAGGTCATGGACCTCGCCGACGACATCAGCTACTCCGTGCACGACGTCGAGGACGCCGTCGTCGGCAGCCGCCTCGACCTGCGCCTGCTCGACGACGAGTCCGAGCGGGCGCGCATCGTCGAGCACGTGCGGTCCTGGTACGGCACGTGGCACGACGCCGACGCCCTCGACGCCGCGCTGTGCCGGCTGCGGGACACCGGCTACCTGGTGACCGACTTCGACGGGTCGCGGGGAGCGCTCGCCCGGCTGAAGGATGCCACCAGCCAGCTCATCGGGCGGTTCAGCGGATCCGCCCAGCGGGCCACTCGCGAGGAGTACGGGGACGGGCCGCTGACGCGGTACTCGGCCCAGCTCGTCGTCCCGCCGGAGACGGCCGACGAGATCCTCGCGCTCAAGGGCGTCGCGGTCACCTACGTCATGGCGCCGCGGGAGTCCGAACCGCTGTACGCCGCGCAGCGCGAGATCGTCGCCGACCTGGTCAAGGTCCTCGGTGACCGTGCCCCGACGGCGCTCGAGCCGCACTTCGCCGCGGACTGGCGCGACGCCCCCGACGACGACGCCCGGCTGCGGGTCGTCGTCGACCAGGTGGCCTCGCTCACCGACGTCTCGGCGGTCCAGATGCACGGCCGCCTGGTGCGCGGCGACGACTGACCGTCCGCCACCCGTCGCCCCGTCCGCCCCGTTGTGGGCATGAAATCTGCAGGTCCCACCTGGGGGAAGGCTGCAGAAATCATGCCCACAACGGGGAGCGGCGCGGGGGCATAGACTCGCGCCCGTGGCAGGCCTGATCAAGCGAGACGACGTGGACGCCGTCCGCGACCGCGCACGGATCGACGAGATCGTCGGCCAGCACGTCACCCTCAAGAACGCCGGCGTCGGCTCGATGAAGGGGTTGTGCCCCTTCCACGACGAGCGCACCCCCTCCTTCCACGTGCGTCCGGGCGTGGGCCGCTGGCACTGCTTCGGGTGCGGCGAGGGAGGCGACGTCATCTCGTTCGTGCAGAAGATCGACGGGATGGGGTTCACCGACGCCGTCGAGTACCTGGCGGACAAGGTCGGCGTCGAGCTGCACTACGAGGACTCGCGCACCGGTGCGGCGGCGCAACGGGGCCCCCGCGAGGAGCCGGGCCGCCGGCAGCGCCTGCTCGAGGCGCACCGGGTGGCGGCGCAGTTCTACGCCGAACAGCTCTTCGCCCCCGGTGCCCAGGCGGCACGGGCGTTCCTCGCCGAGCGCAGCTTCGAGCGGGCCGACGCCGAGACGTTCGGTCTGGGCTACGCCCCGACCGGGTGGGACGCCCTGCTGCGGCACCTGCAGAGCCGCGGGTTCACCCAGGCCGAGCTCGTCGCCTCGGGGCTGGTCAGCCAGGGCCAGCGCGGCATCTACGACCGGTTCCGCGGCCGACTGGTCTGGCCGATCCGGGACGTGACCGGTGCGGTCATCGGCTTCGGGGCCCGCAAGCTGTTCGACGACGACCCCGGCCCCAAGTACCTCAACACCCCCGAGACGAGCCTGTACAAGAAGGCGCAGGTCCTCTACGGCATCGACCTGGCCAAACGCGCCATCGCCCAGAACAAGCGGGTGGTCATCGTCGAGGGGTACACCGACGTGATGGCCGCCCACCTGTCCGGGGTGGACACCGCGGTGGCGACCTGCGGGACCGCGTTCGGCGCCGACCACGCCAAGGTGGTGCGACGACTGCTCGGCGACACCACCGCCGGCGGCGGTCTGCAGCTCGCCTCGGGTGCGTCGCTGGGCGGCGAGATCATCTTCACCTTCGACGGCGACGCGGCCGGTCAGAAGGCCGCGATGCGCGCGTTCGGCGAGGACCAGCGCTTCCACGCCCAGACCTTCGTCGCCGTCGAACCGACCGGCCTGGACCCGTGCGACCTGCGCATGCAGCGCGGCCCCGACGCGGTGCGCACCCTCGTCGACAAGCGCGTCCCGCTGTTCGAGTTCGTCATCCGCACCACGCTCGACGGTTTCGACCTCGACACGGTCGAAGGGCGCGTCAACGCGTTGCGGGCCGCGGCACCGGTGGTCGCGGGGATCCGTGACCGGTCGATGCAGCTCGGCTACGCGCGTCTGCTCGCCCGGTGGATCGGCATCGACACCGACGAGGTGCGCCGCGAGGTCAGCCGGGCGCACAGCACTCCGGGCCCCGCCCGACGGCGCGAGGAGCGGACCGCACGGCCCGAGCGTGCACTCGGCCCCGCGGACGGCGAGTCGGTGGTGTCCGGCCCGGTGCTCAGCGCCCCCGACCCCGCCGACCCGGTGGCACGCATCGAGCGGCTCGCCCTCGTGGTGGTGCTGCAGTACCCGCAGCACGTGCCGGTGACGTTCGACGACCTGGGCCCCGACGCCTTCGCCACCCCCGCGTGGCGGGCGGTGCACGCCGCGATCCGCGCGGCCGGGGGAGTGCGTACCGGCGCCGGTCTGGGCGGGAACCGGTGGGTCGAGACCGTCGTGGAGGAAGCCGGCGACGCGGTGTCGCCGCTGGTGACCGAGCTGGCGGTCGCGCCCGTGCCCGAGGACCGCGAGAGCGCCATCGCCGCGTTCGTGGCCGACGTCGTGCGCAAGGTCGCCGACCTGGGGCTGACCCGGCGGATCGCGGACGCCAAGAGCCGCGTGCAGCGGCTCGACGCCACGGCGGACCCCGACGCCTACCGTGCCGCGTTCGAGGAGCTCGTCGCGATCGAGAAGGAACGCCGCGAGCTGCGCGAGAGCGTCTGATTCACCCCCGTCCCGGGTATCGGGACACCCGGGGGTCCGCTCCTTCCTGCTAGGGGTGCCGGAGCGACGTCGCGGCCCACCCGGGCCGGCGTTCCGGGCTCCTCGGGGAGGGAATCATGAACGACGAGATGTTCGACCTCGAACCGGACGTACCGGAGGCGCTCTCCGGCATCGCCTCGAAGCGGGACTCGGCCGAGGACGACCTGCTCGCCACGGAGAACGTGGTGGGGGTGGGACTCGGCTTCAAGATCACCGGCGGGACCCAGACGGACAAGCCGAGCGTGATGGTGCTGGTCGAGCAGAAGCTGCCGGCCGAGATGCTGTCCGGCAAGGGAGTCCCGAAGACCGTCGGGGGTGCGCCGACCGACGTGCTCGAGGTCGGCCCGCTCGTCGCCGGGGGAGACGCCGAACCCGCCATGGAGGCGGGCGTGCAGAAGCTGGCCAAGCGGGTCCGTCCGGTGCGGCCCGGCTACAGCATCGGGCACCTGAAGGTCACGGCGGGCACGCTCGGTGCCGGTGCCTACGATCTGCGGAACACCGTGCCCGGCAAGCCGCCGCGCTACTACGCGCTGAGCAACAACCACGTGCTCGCCAACTCCAACGACGCCCGGATCGGCGACCCGATCATCCAGCCGGGGGCGTACGACGGCGGGACCTACCCGGCCGACGTGGTCGGCCGGCTGGCGCGCTACGTGCCGATCCGCTTCGACGGGACCGTCAACTACGTCGACGCGGCGATCGCGGAGATCCCGTTCGACACCATCGACCGGGACATCTACTGGTCCGGCTACCCGCGGTCGCTCGTCAAGGCGGCGGAGGTCGGCATGCTGGTGAAGAAGACCGGTCGCACGACGCACTTCACCACCGGCCGGGTCACCGCGCTCAACGCCACCGTGAACGTCAACTACGGCGGGGGCAAGGTCGCGAAGTTCGGCAAGCAGATCGTCACCTCGGACATGTCGGCCGGCGGTGACTCGGGATCGCTCGTGCTCGACCTGGACAACAACCCCGTGGGGCTGCTGTTCGCCGGGTCCAGCACGGCGACGATCATCAACCCGATCGCCTACGTCCAGATCCTGCTGGGTGTGCGCATCTGGCCGTGAGGAGGCCGCGCGGCGCCGTCGGTCCCGGACTCGCTACTCCGCGAGGAAGGGGCCGCCGGCCTCGACGCGCACGGGGATGTCGTTCAGCGAGGAGGGCAGCTCGCGCACGGCCGGCGACTCCGGGTCCGGCGCGTAGACCACGACGCACGGTTCACCCTGGGCCGTCTCCCCGACGGCGACGCCCTGGATCTCCGCGCCGATCCACTCCTCGGCGGTGGCCAACGCGTCACGCACCGCAGGATCCTCCTGGGGGATGCCGGCGATCAGGTCGTCCTCGCTCATACGTTCACCGTACGCCTGTCGTCCTCGGGTCGCGGTCGATGGGTCGGGGGGCCAGCATGGGGGGACGACCGAGCGAAGGAGATCAGATGGCTGACGGTACTCACGACCCCACCTACACGGTGCCCTCGATGACCGCCGAGAACGGTGCCCGGGTCGCTGACATCCTGCAGGACCGGCTCAACTCGTTGACGGACCTCCACCTGACGCTCAAGCACGTCCACTGGAACGTCGTCGGCCCCCACTTCATCGCCGTGCACGAGATGCTCGACCCGCAGGTCGACGCCGTGCGGCTGATGGCGGACGACGTGGCCGAACGGATCGCGACGCTGGGCGGGGTCCCGCAGGGCACACCGGGCGCGCTGGTGGCGCACCGCACCTGGGAGGACTACCACCTGGGACGGGCCACGACCATCGAGCACCTCGGGGCGCTCGACGAGGTCTACCAGGGTGTCATCGCCGCGCACCGTCAGGCTGCCGAGACGACGGCCGAGCTCGACGACGTCACCAACGACCTGCTGATCGGCAACCTGCGTGAGCTGGAGCAGTTCCACTGGTTCGTCCGGGCCCACCTGGAGACCGCCGGGGGAGAGCTGTCCACCGCCGGCGCGACGTCCGAGATCGACGCCGCACGTCAGGCCCGCGAGGCCGAGCGCACGGGCTGACCGACCGGCGCACAGAGCACGAGAAAGGCCCCTGACCTGCAGGTCAGGGGCCTTTCTGCGGGGCTCCCGCGACTGGACTTGAACCAGTGACCGTCCGATTAACAGTTGCAGGTCGCTTGGTCGGCATGGTCCGGTCAAGGGTCCTGGACCGCTGCAACAGTGGGCCTGGGGGGACATCGGGAGTCGGCAAGAGTCGGCAAGGATCGTGCTAGGGATGGAAGTTTCCCTAGCACGATCCCTAGCACCCACCCCGGCACCCCCGCCGTTTCGTAGTGCGCTCCGGGCGACGCTTGCTGACCCCCTGTATGGATGACTGTGGTCTGTGGGAGATCGGGTCTCGATAGGTCCCTGGATCCTCGGTTCGACCCGGACGACGGCATCTGGCACCTAGTACCGGAAGCATGCGTGCCGATCCCCGCTGCGTCCTGAGCGGCTTTGTGAGGCTCGTCTGGCTTTGTCTGGCGCGCCTGTGGGAGTGGGTCGGGTGGCGCCAGTCGCAGGCGCGTTTCGGCAGTGCGGTAGGGGTCGGCGCAAGCAGTTCGTGTCGGTCGCCTGCTCTAGGGTTCCGAGGAACCTCTAGACGAGTGGAGCGGTCCTGATGGACAACAGAGAGTTGGCGTCCCTGATCGTCGTTGCGGCGTTCGTGGTTCTTGCCGTCGCTGTCAGTCAAAAGCGTTTTGGCCTGCTGAAGTCGTTTCTCGGAGTGGTCCGTGGGACCTTCCATCCTCGCCTCCTCGGCCTCTGGGTCGCTTATCTCCTCTACGCCGCCGCTGTCATGTGGGGTGCCTACCGGCTCGGGGTCTGGACTCCGGACCTGGTCACGTCGACCGTACTTGTCGTGGTGTTCACGGGGCTCCCTCTCGTCGGTTCCTCCATCAGTGACAAGGGGGACCACATCGTGCGACCGGTGCTGAAGAAGACGTTCGGCGTCGCTGCGATTCTGTCCGCGTACGTCTATTTGGAGTCGTTTGCACTCGGCTGGGAGATCTTCTGGCAAGCGATCCTGGCGATGCTGTCGATGGCCGCCGTGCTTGGTGACGCTCGCGTGGTCAAGTTGTTCAACAGGATCGCTCTGATCTACGCGCTCGCCTCAGTAGTGCACACGACTACGACTCTGGTCGGCGGTGCTGATCAGGTTGAGTGGCTGGCGCTCGCTCAGGCGGTGGCCCTTCCATTCTGGTACCCGGTGGCGCTGATACCGCTCCTGTACGTGGTCGGGTACTACTCGGCGGTTGAGTTGGCTGCGTGTCGTGTACAGGTCTCGCGGCGGCGGCTGACCAAGTGGCGTTGGGGGGCGATCCTCGCGGTCGGCCTCCGCCTTCGTGTCTCGTATGCGCGGCGCTTCGTGGCGCCCTGGGTGTTCGAACTTGCCGACGCCTCGTCTCGGCACGAGCGTCGTAGCGTGCTCGCAGATTTTCGTCGGACACACTCGCGGAGTGTCAACAGGTAGGCCCGGAGCCTGCGCTTGACGCATGGTTCAGTGGGGAACGGTTGGAGAATGGGCGGGCCTGCTCGGTGTCGTCGTGCCCTCGGTGTTCTGGTTCATCGAGCGCCGCCAGCGACGGGCCGCTGAGAAGCGACTCCAGGAGAACCAAGTTCGAAGGGTTACGTACCAGGAGATCACGTTTCAGCGGCCGGACCCGCCGCGTAGGTACCGAACATGGGTCCTGCGGAACGACTCAGACGAGCCTCTGCATTTCACCGCTATTCGGGTCCGGCTGGAAAATCCTGGCCCAAACGAAAATCCGTACCAGACCGCAGCGCCGTCCGGCACAGGCCCCCTGGCCGCAGGTGAACAGAGAGAGTTCATCTGGCCGTACGAGCATGGCGAGAAGGAAATCAACGAGGTGCGTGCGATGGTTCTTGATCCAGACGGGTTGTGGTGGCTGCTGGACGACATGGGCAACCGCGCGGTCATGCCTGACAGCGATGCGCCCAAGGACCCCGACACCCTCTAGTGGCCGACGTGGCGGCACGTCAGAGGTCGCGCTGGAAGGGTGACACCTTGTCGGCGGTGCGAACTACATTGGCTCGACATGTGGCATGAGATCACCCCGGAGGGTTGCGGAGTCCTCGCAACCCTCATCCCTGTCCTCTTCGCGTCTGCGTGGCTCACTGGCGGCAGGTCCGTCCTGGCTAGAGACGCCATCTACGCTCCCAGTCCTGTGACTCGATGGTCCGCGCGAGTCACGATCGGAACAACCGTTGCCTACGCGGCCGGGTCGGTTTGGGTCGCAACCAACGGCGCGGCCACCGGTGCCGGCCTCAGTGGCTTCCCGGCAAGTTTCGTCGCGATCGGCTTCTGTTCCACAATGGGCGCGACTGTCGTGGCATGGTTCGCTGGCATGTTGAGTCGACCTGCCGCGTTTCCGGGGGGCCGTGATTCGGACGAAACATAGGATCGGCCTATGGGCGATGCCAACAACGCGCCTACGAAGGCGCTCAACAGCAAGGTCAGCGCAGAGGTTCGTGCCCAACGGGCGTGGACGGCACGCGTGGCTGGGGCGACCTGGGACCAGGTGGCGCAGGTGACCGGCTACCACGACCGGGCCACGGCACACCGGGCCGTGAAGGACTACTTCGGTCAGGTGCCACGTCAGGACGCGGAGATGACGCGCGCGATGTGGCGCGAGCGCATGGAAGTGCTGTGGCGCCAGGTCGTCCGGGACGCTTCGCAGCAGAAGCCGGGGGCGATCCGGGCTGGTGTGGCGGTCGCGCAGCGGGCGGCGGCGATGGATGGTCTGGACGCCCCGCAGGAGGTCCGGGTGGGGCCGATGGGCGACGCGGCCATGTACGGCGGGGATCCGGTGGAGTTCATCCGTCAGGGTGGCGCTCTGACGGCTGCGGACATGGAGCGGTACGGGATCACTGAGGATCAGGTGCGGGCGATCCGGGCCGGGGAGGACGTGTGATGCGCGAGCCGTCGAGTGCTGAGGTGCAGCGGATGGCTGAGCGCCTCGTCGCTGAGATCCGGGCGGGATGGACCCCGCCGTTGCGGTTCCGCATGTCGTACCGGCTTGATGAGGCGGCTCTGGCGTCGCTGCGTGACCGAGAGCCGGAAGCGTTCCCCATGGACGAGTGAGACGCCCGCCGGGTGCCCTGCGTGGGCTTTCCCGCTGTGGGTCGATCAGCCGAGGTTCCAGAGGGTCGGGTAGTCCTTGGCGTGCTGGTCGGCGCGAGCCTTGGCGCGCTTCTTCTCCAGGTGGCGGTGGCACTTGATGGCCATCCGCGCCTGCCACTGGTCGGGGGCGTACTGCGGCCACTGGCCCCAGATGGTCATGCGGGCTTCGGACAGCGCCTGGCGGTCCAGGTGGCTCCACGGCTTGCCGTCACCCCCGCCGATCTCGGCGTGAGCGCGGATGGCGTCGGCGATGGCTCCGGCGGACGTGCCGCCGTAGCCGGTGGCGGACTCCAGGAGCATGCGGCGCTGGTCGCCCCAGGTGGTCGCGATCTCCAGGCCGCGACGGTCGGCGATCTTGTCGCAGTCGGTGCAGAGCGGGGCCGGGGTGCCATCGTGGCGGCGGTGACCCCAGCTGGTCCAGTGCAGGGACATGTCCCGTCCGCACCAGGCGCAGGGACCGTCGGTGCAGCGGCGCAGTCCGACCGGCTTGGTGGCCTGGATGGCGCGCTGGACACCCTCGGCGATGCGGTCCCGGTCGGTGTCGTCCAGGTGGCTCCAAGCGTCGTCGTCGCCACGGTTGGCCTGGTGGACGTACGCGATTCCGGGATTCTCGTGGGCGGCGATTTCTGCCTGGCGCGCGGTCAGGTCGTAGCCGAGTTCAGAGAAGATGCCCTGCCAGGAGACATAGTCGCGCTGGTGCTTGTTGCACTCGGGCCATCCCTGAGCGTCGCGGGTGACCCCGTCGTTGGGCTTGCCGCCGACCTGAGTGTTGTTGCCGACACGAACGCCGCAGATGCGGCAGTGGTTCGAAGCCTGGACGCGGGTCGAGCCGCGCCGACCATTCGGGGTTGCCATGCTCGCGTTGCTCATCAGTGGCTCTCCATCTCGTTGTTGCAGGTCGGGCACCAGCGCATCAGGAACCGGACGTCGTCCGACTCCATGTAGGACAGGACCGACTCGTGCGGGTGAGTGATCGGGTCGCCGCAGACCAGGCAGTGGTCCGGCTTGTCGGCGCTCATGTGGCCGCGAGCGCAGGACAAGCACCAGATGCGGGTGTCCGGGGCGATGACGGTCCAGGTGGTCGGCAGACGCTGGGCGTGCGGGCATCCGAACGTGCGCGTCAGGGACCACCAGCGGTCCAAGTAGTGGGCTTCGGGGCTGTCGTTGCAGATCGGCATGGGCGGCTGTCCCAAGACGTCTGCGAGCGCCCAGAGGGCGTCGGAGCCGGTGGGGGTGGTCACGGGTTCTTCCTTTCGTTGGGTCGGTGGTCGTCGCAGGGGCGGGCGCGACAGGGGCCGCGACCTGGGTCGGTGCGGGTGTGGTGGATGCGGCGGACGTGGCCGCGGTGGCACGTGGCGTTCAGGGCCGTCGTGCGGCGTGCCCGGTGCAGTCGCCGTGGTCGGTGTAGCCCTGGTCGATCAGGACAGGGTCGAGTGCTTCGCCACAGCAGCGGCAGACTGGCGAAGGGGGCGGTGAAGAGTGCGAAGAGGGCGGCGGCTGGGTGCCCGCTCCCTTCGCGCCCTTCGTGCTCCCTTCGTGGGTGCGCGGGTCGAGTCGCCAGACCCAACCGCCACTCATGCCGGACTTGGCCGACCGGGCGCCAGCGCGCTTCTTGGCGCGCTTCAACTGGTCCTGCGACCAGCCGCCCACCGCGCGACCGGTGCGGAAGACGTCGGATGCTGAGGCTTCGCCTCCGTTGTCCATCAGGTAGTCGGTCAACCAGGCGGTGCAGGCGTCCCGGTCATCGCCGTCGTCGTCAGTCGGGATCTGGAGCAGAGCAGCCGCCGTGACGTCCAGGGGGGTGTCCTCCCATTCGATCCGGGCGCACCCCAGGGAGCCGTGCGAAGTGAGTCGATAGGCCAGCGCCGGCGGTTCGGCGGCGATGTTGAGTTTCGAGACGGCGAACACCCGCCGGTCGGGGTCCTCGGGATCGCGGGCGACGATGTAGGCCGCGCGCGCGGCGCCGATGATGCCGATAGACCCGCCGCCCCGGTAGAGGGGGCTGTTGGCGCCGCCCTTGTTCAGGTGGCGCACCAGAACAATGCAGGCTCCGGTGCGTTCGGCCATCGCGGCGAGCAGGTGGAGCACGCCGCGCACGTCCTGGTCGCGGTGGGAGTCGACGCCGCCGTTGAGGTAGGCCATCAGCACGTCGACAACGACCAGACCGACGTCGTGAGACTCGATGGTGCGTTCGATGTGTCCGATGTCGCGAGGGAGGGACGGCGGGACGCGTCGGACATCGTCGCCGTCGATCACGGGAACGTCGATCAGGGCGTGGACGCGGGACCGGTCGGCTCCGGCGGCGGTCAGACGTGGTGCGATGGTGTCGGCCAGCCCATCCTCTGCCGAGAGCAGCAGGACGCCCCGAGGACGGTCGTTCCTCGCTCCGTCGGGCCAGGTGGAGCCTGTCGAGACGCGTGCGGCCAGATCGAGGGTGAGCGTCGACTTTCCGGCGGACGGGTCGCCGTCGATGAGGACCAACTTCCCGGCGGGCAGGCGTCCCGGCCAAAGCCAGGACACCTGCTCAACGTTGACGTCGGCGAGGGTGCGCACGATGGGTGCCAGGGGGTCGGTGTCGGTCGGCACCCCCGCAGCCGCGAGCGCCTGGGAGGTGATGCACGGGTCGTAGGGGTCTTCGATGGTGGGGTCATAGGTCACGACGTGACTCCGTTCTCGGCCAGGCGGCGACGGGCGCGCTCGGCGCGATCGTGCTCGCCTGCCATGTCGCAGCGCTGGGCGTACGAGGGCCGTTCGGCGTGAGTGCGGGCGGTCTGTGCGCACACAGCCCAGATCACGGCCTGTTCGTCTTCGACCTGTCGACGCCCCAACTCGATGCCGTGAGCAAGTCCCGCCTGGTACCAGTCGTGGTCGCCCACGTTCACCACCCCTCCCGGGTGTTCGGGATCAGCCGTCCGTCCTCGTCGCGGCGGACCTCGTGCATGCCGGGGACGTGTCCGGGGGAGTGGCGGTGGCGGACCTCCGGCCCCAGGGCGTCCAAGCGACGTTCGATGGCGAGCAGCCAGTCCAGAACAGTCAGCCAGTCGGCCCGGTCGTACGGTGACGGCGTGGCCCCCTCAGCGGTGTCTGCCAGGACCGTTGCGCTGAGGGGGTCGTTCCCGCTCACAACGCCTCGCTGGAGTCGGTGGGAGCCTGCGAAGGGTGCGCCGAAGATCGCGAAGCGCGCGGCTCTCCGGGGCCTGCTTCCTTCGCTCCCTTCATGCTCCCTTCGACATCGAGGCTGACGCCCAGGGCGTCCGCGAGCGCCGCCTGGGTGACGACGTAGCGCGCGCCGATGCGCAGTACGGGGACCGGGAAGTCGTTGGCCTGGATCAGGCGGTACGTGCCTTCCTTGCCGATGCCGAAGTAGCGGCCCGCAACGATGGCGGGGACTGTCGCGGGCAGGTCGCGGACCGTTTCGGCCCGGGGTATCTGTCGTGAGGTCTTCATGGCCCCAACTCTCAGACCTGGCCACCCGCTGCGCAATAAAGTATTTTGTTGTCATGCAGCAAGACGAGAAGCCTGGGGTGCGCGTGGAGCCCTACACCGCCTTCCTGTCGTCGGCGCCTTACGTCATCGCCTACAAGGCCAGTGAGCCGTTCAGGGCCTCGGTCGACATGGACGACGAAACGAACGATCTCGTGCGGCGGGCGCGCCTGCCCGAAGACGTCAAGATCGCCCGATCCGAGCGCAAGCCTGCGAGTGCCACCCCGAGCGGGTTCACGGTCCCGACCGGCTCGAAGCCGCCCAGGGTCTACAGCGGTGCTCGGGTGATCGACGATGCGACACGCGTGACCTACGAAGTAGGCGTGGACAGCGACGGAGGCATCCGCAGCCTCACCCTCATCCCTCACGAGGGCGCAGACCTCTCGACGGACGGCCTGGACCTGGACTATCTCCGTCGCGCAGCAATCCAGCAGGCGACCAACGACGGGGTCCCTCTGGGGTCCGCCACGAGTCCGAAGTCTCCAGAGCGACCGGGTCATGCCACTGTCGCTGCCCTGGCGCGCGAGGCCGTCGCTTGGGGGCAGACCCCGCGTCACTACCTCAGCGATCGATACCAGCGTTCTCCTGAGCGCATGGACGTCTGGCTACGGGAGGCGCGGCAGGCGGGCTACGACGTGCCCAAGATGAAGCCTGGACGCCCGCCGAAGAAGTCGAACTAGCCTCAACACCGGGAGGAACACCGAGGATGGCCAAGACCTCAGGCGTCTATCAGCGCCACCGCAAGACCTGCGACCGCACCAAGACTCGGTGCGACTGCCCGTGGTCGTACCTGATCGAAACGCCCGCAGCAGCCGGCGGCAAGCGTCGCCAGTTCACCAAGTCCGGGTTCGCCTCCAAGACGGAAGCCAAGCGCGCCCGCGAGGAAGCCCTGGTCGAGCACCGAGCCGGACGGGTCGACGTCGACCGCAAGATCACCGTCACCGACTACCTGAACCGGTGGATCGACGGCAAGGAAGCGGCAGGCTCCGTGCGTCCGTCCACGGTGCGCGGCTACCGCGACGTGATCGGCAAATTCGTCGCACCACACATCGGCAACGTGCGGCTCGTCGACATGACTCCTGGGCACCTTGACCGCATGTACTCGGCGATCCGCCGCGAGCGCCCAGACGTCACCCCGTCCACGATCCGCCGCATCCACGCCACCCTGCGCTCGGCGTTCCGTTCGGCGGTCAAGCGTGGAGAGATGAAGCATGACGTGACCGCTCACGTCGAACTTCCGGCGCACCGTCGTCCCCGCGTCACGCCGTGGGAGCCTGCCGAGTACGCCGCCTTCATCGGCTCTGACGTCGTCCGTTCGCACCGGCTGCGGCCCGTGTTCATCCTCGCGGCGATGGGCGGCCTGCGGCGCGGCGAACTGGCGGCGTTGCAGTGGGACGACGTCGACCTGGACCGGGCCGTTCTCGTCGTGCGCCGTCAGGCAACCCAGGTGGGCGACACCATCAGCATCACGGCGCCCAAGACGGCGGCAGGGACAGACCGCGTCGTCGACCTGGACCAGCAGACCGTGAGCGTGCTGCGTGAGCACCGCGCCGCCCAGGCTCGCGAGCGCCTGAAGTTCGGCCCCGCCTATGAGGACAACGGCCTGGTGTTCGCTCGCGAGGATGGCGCGATGTACCGGCCCGACCACCTGGCCAAGACGTTCACGCGTCTGATCGCCCGCGTGAGTGTCGACGGCGAGCCGCTGCGTCGGGTCCGCTTCCACGACCTGCGCCACCTTCAGGCGTCACTCATGCTCGCCGCCGGGGTGCCGATGGCCGTGGTGTCCAAGCGGCTCGGCCACTCCAACGTGGCCGTCACCAGCGACACGTACTCACACCTGCTCGGGGGAGTCGGGGCGTCCGCCGCAGAGGCTGCGGCAGCACTCATCCCGACTGGCTCTGAGGGTCGTCCCTAGCAAATCCCTAGCATCCGACCCTAGGAACGACTCTGCGGCCCCATCCCGGAGGATGAAGCCGCAGGTCAGAAGGTGCTCCCGCGACTGGACTTGAACCAGTGACCGTCCGATTAACAGTCGGATGCTCTGCCAGCTGAGCTACGCGGGATCGAGGGCCCGAGGCTCCTCCGGAGCGCCGAACCGTGAAGAACCTTACCAGGTCTACCCGGGTAGTCCGCACGCCCCTCGGACCCTCGATTCCGTGGCGTCCACCACGTTCGCCACGTCGGCGCGGGACAGGTCGACACCGTCGCCCGCCACCGCCTGGGAGAACAGGGTGCCGTCGAGACGGCGGCGTACCGCGACGCGCACCGTGCCGCCGGGGACGTCGACGGTCTCGGCCAGCACCACGGACCACAGGACCCGCTCGCGCACGACGGCGGGCAGGTTCGAGCCGGCCGCGTCGGAGAGCATCGGGCGGAGGTCCGGTGCCGCGTCGACCCACTCGACGGTGAGGATCGACCGCTCGGGGTCGAAGGCCGCCCGGTCGACGTCGCACCAGGGGCGGCGCAGCGACACGGCGGGGCCGTCGTCCGCCGCCGCGACGACGACGAGGTCCGCGGTCGTGCCGACCACCCAGCCGCCGTCGGAGGTCTCGGCGCTCGCGAGCAGGCGCTCGCCACGGGTCAGGGGCACGACCTGGCGCACCGAGGGCGGCTGCTGGCGACGGCTGGCGAACATGCGCCCACGGTACTGGTCGAGCGGCCTGTGCCCGAGGTGCGACCCGGTCAGGGTGCGACCGTCCAGGTGCGACGGTCCGTCGGCGCCCGTATCGTCGGACCTCCGAGGACGAGGAGGTCCGACATGAGCAGGGGACACAAGGCCAAGCACATGGCCGAGGAAGCGGCGGGCAAGGTCAAGGAGTCCGTCGGCAAGGCCTCCGACGACGAGGAGATGCGTGCCGAGGGCGAGGCCGAGCAGTCGCAGGCCAACCTCAAGCAGGCGGGCGACGACGTCAAGGACGCCTTCAAGAAGTAGTCCGCGGCTCAGTCCGGCGCGGGTGGGACGAGGAATCCCACCAAGTTGGCTACGAGGAAGAACAGCACCAGGGCGACCAGGATCCAGCCGGGCAGCCGGGTCAGCACGTCGCCGTGCGCACGTCGCGCTACCACCCGTGCGCCCACGGCCGGCACCGCGACGACGGACAGGGCGACGACCAGCACGAGGAGCTCTCGCCAGGTGAACCGGGACACGTCGCCCTCCACAAGACCGAGCAAGGCGGACAGCCCCTCGCCGGCGGCGAACGCCACGACGAAGAACACCGGGGCACTGGCGAACCACAGCCACGCGCGTCGCCGCGCACCGGGCGCCGACTGCCGGTGTCGAGGTGGGGACGGCATGGTGGACATGGCGCGCCTCAGGGTGAGCCGGGGACCCCTCCAGGGGATCGTCTCCATGGTATGACCGGTTGCCGCCGCCGGCGCGGACGGGGAGCGGCTGCATGCTCGGCGCGACGCCGCCGGCCGGGCCAGGCGTGCCTGCTGACCGTCGCCCGGGGACCGTGCCCCGTGCCGGACTTGAACCGGCGACCGATCGATTATGAGTCGACTGCTCTGACCGACTGAGCTAACGGGGCGCGGCGGTGAGCCTACCGGAAGCGCCGTGTGGAGCCCTTGTGACGGCGGCCCGCCCGGAGTCCGTGGCGGCGCTGGTCAGCGTGGCGCCGTGGAAGAATGTCCGCCATGGCGATGCGAGAGATCCGGGTGGTGCCCGACCCCGTGCTGCGGACGGCGTGCGAAGAGATCACGACGATCGACGACCGCGTGCGGGGACTCGTCGCGGACCTGCTCGAGACCGTGGACACCGAGGGTCGCGCCGGCCTGGCCGCGAACCAGATCGGCGTCAACCTGAGGGCGTTCGCCTGGAACGTCGACGACGACCTCGGCTACGTCCTCAACCCGCGGTTGGTCGACGTCTCCGAAGAGCAGCAGGACGGCGACGAGGGCTGCCTCTCGGTGCCCGGCCTGTTCTACCCGACGACACGCGCCTGGTACGCCCGGGTCGAGGGGATCAACCTCGACGGCAACGAGGTCGTCGTCGAGGGGACCGACCTCATGGCCCGTGCCCTGCAGCACGAGTGCGACCACCTGGACGGCAAGCTCTACCTGGACCGGCTGGAGCGCAGCGTCCGGAAGAAGGCGATGCGGGAGCTGCGCGAGCGCCTCTGAGCGGCCTCAAATGTCCGAATCACTCTCGCGTGTTCCCCGACGCTGCGGCAGTATGTCTCCGAGAAGCAAGTCGACACGCCGCAAAAGATGGCCTGACCAGGAACTTCGTGGCTACCGAGGACGTAGGGGAAGACGGATCTCGGAACCAGGGAGGACAACATGGCTGGTGTCATCACCCGCGGTGTGCTTTTCGTGCACTCGGCGCCGCGCGCGTTGTGCCCCCACCTCGAGTGGGCGGCGGGCAACGTGCTGAGCACTGACGTCTCGTTGGACTGGACCCCTCAGCCCGCCGGGCGAGGTCTGTACCGCGCCGAGCACGCGTGGCAGGGAGCCCAGGGCACCGGTGCCCGCCTGGCGTCCGCGCTGCGCGGCTGGGAGCACCTGCGCTACGAGGTCACCGAGGAGGCGAGCCACGGCAGCGACGGCGCCCGCTGGTCGCACACCCCGGACCTCGGCATCTTCCACGCCGTCACCGACGTGCACGGCAACGTGGTCCTGCCCGAGGACCGCGTCCGCAGCGCCATGGAGTCCTCGCCCGACCCGCGCGCCCTGCGCGAGGCGATGGACCTCGCCCTCGGCAGCGCCTGGGACGACGAGCTCGAGCCGTTCCGCTACGCGGGTGCGGGTGCTCCCGTGCGCTGGCTGCACCGCGTCGGGTAGTCCCGCGCGCCCGCCCCTGGCGGGTTCGGAGGTTCCGTGCACGACGGCGCCCCAACGGTTCGCTCGAACCGGTGGGGCGCCGTCGTGGGTGGGGGGACGCTCAGGCGTTGGTCACGGTCAGCGCCACGTTGTGCCCGCCGAACCCGAAGGAGTTGTTGACGGCGGCGATGTCGCCGTCGGGCAGCGTCGCCGGCTCGTCGCGGACGAGCGGGACCTGCAGCTCCGGGTCGGGGGTGACGACGTTGATCGTCGGCGGGGCGAGGCGCTCGTGCACCGCCTTGATCGTGAACAGCGCCTCCAGGGCACCGGCGCCGCCGAGCAGGTGGCCCGTCATCGACTTCGTCGCGGACAGCCGCACGTGGTCGGTGTCGTCGCCGAGCACGGTGCGGATCGACCGCGTCTCGGTGAGGTCGCCGACCTTCGTGGACGTGGCGTGGGCGTTGACGTGCACGACCTCCGCCCCGTCGACGTCGGCGTCCGCCAGCGACCGGCGCATCGCCGCGACCTGGCCCTTGCCCTCCGGGTCGGGGGAGGTGATGTGGTAGGCGTCGGAGGACAGTCCCACGCCGGCCATCTTCGCGTAGACGCGGGCGCCGCGGGCGGCAGCGTGCTCGGCGCTCTCCAGCACCACGACCGCCGCGCCCTCGCCGATGACGAACCCGTCCCGGTCGACGTCGTACGGGCGTGACGCGCCCTGCGGGTCGTCGTTGCGCAGCGAGAGCGTGCGCGAGGCCGCGAACGCGGCGATCGGCATCGGGTGGATCGTGGCCTCGGTGCCGCCGCAGACGACGACGTCGGCCCGGCCCGCACGGATCATGTCGATGCCGTAACCGATCGCCTCGGCACCGGACGCGCAGGCGGAGACCAGCGCGTGCGCACCGGCCTGGGCGCCGAGCTCGAGGGAGACGTAGGCGGCCGGGGAGTTCGGCATGAGCATGGGGACCGTCATCGGCAGCACGCGACGCGCGCCCCGCTCCTGCAGCGTGTCCCAGGCGTCCAGCGTGGTCCAGATGCCACCGATGCCGGAGGACACCACCGCACCGAGCCGCTCGCCGTCGACCTCGGGGGCGCCGGCGTCCTGCCAGGCCTCCCGCGCGGCGATCATCGCGTACTGGGTCGAGGGGTCCATCCGCTTCATCTCCGGGCGCGACAGCTTCTCGGAGGGGTGCTCCTTGATCGTCGCGGCGAAGGTGACGGGGATCCCGTACGTCTCCGACCAGTCGTTGTCCATCGTGCGCGCACCGGACTCGCCGGCGAGCGCGGCCGCCCACGTCGAGGGTGCGTCCCCGCCGAGCGGGGTGGTGGCGCCGAGGCCGGTGACGACGACGTCGCGCGAGGCTGGGGCGGTCATGACGGTGCTCCTGAGAACGAAGGTCGGCGGTGGACGGGCGGCGCGGGCAGACCGGCAGGGCCGGCCTGCCCGCGCGGGCGGGGGAGCCGGGTCAGCTCTGCGCGCCCTCGATGTAGGTGACGGCGTCGCCGACGGTGGTGAGGTTCTTGACCTCGTCGTCCGGGATGCGGACGCCGAACTTGTCCTCGGCGTGGGTCACGATGGTCATCATCGACAGCGAGTCGATGTCGAGGTCGTCGGTGAAGGACTTCTCGGCCGTGACGGTGTCCGTCGGCAGGCCGGTCTCCTCGGCGACGATCTCGGCGAGGCCGTCGAGGATCTCGGAAGAAGTGTGAGCCATGGGGTGCTTCTCTCCTTGAACGGGGTACCGGTCCTCCGGCACCAGGTCGGGATGCGGCGGTGCGATTCTTGCGCACCACCAGGGTCGGACTCTACGGGGCGGGTGTCACGGCAGCACGACCACCTGCGCGGCGTACACCAGGCCGGCGCCGAAGCCGATCTGCAGCGCCAGGTCGCCGGAACGGGCCTGGCCCTCCGCCAGGAGGCGGTCCAGGGCCAGCGGGATCGAGGCGGCCGAGGTGTTGCCGGTCTCGGCGATGTCCCGGGCGACCACGACGTGCTCGGGCAGGCCGAGCTGCTTGACCATCTGGTCGATGATCCGCATGTTCGCCTGGTGCGGGGCGAAGACCTGGATGTCCTGCGGCTCCACGCCGGCCTCGGCCATGGCCTTCGCGGCCACGGGCGCCATCTGGAAGCTCGCCCACTTGAAGACGGTCGGGCCGTCCTGGCGCAGCGTGGGCCAGCCGAGGTCGGGGTCCTGGCGCAGCTCCTTCCAGGAGTGCGTCTGGCGGATCGCCTGCGAGCGGGAGCCGTCCGACCCCCACACCGTCGGGCCGATGCCCGGGGTGTCGGAGGGGCCGACGACGACGGCCCCGGCGCCGTCACCGAGGAGGAACGAGATCGACCGGTCGGTGGGGTCGATGATGTCGCTCAGCTTCTCGGCACCGATGACCAGCACGTGGCGCGCCGCCCCGGCACGGACCAGCGCGTCCGCCTGCCCGACGCCGTAGGCGTACCCGGCGCAGGCCGCCGAGATGTCGTAGGCGGCGGCCGGCGAGGCGCCCAGCCGGTCGGCCAGCACCGCCGCGCCCGAGGGTGTCTGGTGGTAGTACGTGATGGTCGACAGGATGATCGTGTCGATCTCCGCGCCGGTCACGCCGGCGGCGTCCATCGCGCGGCGGGCCGCGGCCTCGGCCAGGTCCAGGACCTCGACGTCGTCCGTGGCGCGTCGGCGCGTGACGATGCCGGTGCGCTGGCGGATCCACTCGTCCGAGGAGTCGATCGGGCCGGCGACCTCGTCGTTCGTGACGGCGCGGCTGCCGCGCTCGCCGCCGATGCCCAGGATGCGCGAGTGGAGCACCGGCGCGCCCTGGCGCAGCGCCCGTGCGCTCATGCCGCGCCGCCGACGGCCGAGTGCCGGGCGATCAGGTCGCGGGCGGCCTCGACGTCGTCGGGGGTCTTCACGGCGACGGACTCGACGCCCTTCAGCGAACGCTTGGCCAGGCCCGCCAGGACACCGCCGGGGGCCAGCTCGAGCAGTCCCGTCACGCCGCGGTCGGCGAGGGAGGCCTGGCACAGGTCCCAGCGCACGGGCGCGGTGATCTGGGCGGTGAGGCGGGCGAGCAGGTCGGCGGAGCGGCCGTGGCCGTGCGAGCCCTCGCCCAGGGAGCCGTAGTCGGCGCCGTCCGCGTTGCTGAGCAGCGGCAGGCGCGGGTCGGTGGCCAGCCACGTGGTGGCGACCTGCTCGAAGCGTCCGCGGGCCGGCTCCATGTACGGGGTGTGGAACGCGCCGGCGACCGGCAGCGGCACGACGCGCGTCCGGGCCGGGGGCTGCTCGGCCAGCGCGGCGAGCGCCTCCCGGGACCCGGCGGCGACGACCTGGCCGCCGCCGTTGACGTTGGCGGGGAACAGGCCGGCCGCCTCGATGGCGGCCAGGACGTCCTCGGGGTCGCCCCCGACGACCGCGCTCATGCCCGACGGCGACGCGGCCGCGGCGTCCGCCATGGCGCGTCCGCGGTGGGAGACCAGCCCGACCGCCCCGGCGTCGTCCAGCGCGCCGGCGACGGCGGCGGCGGCCAGCTCACCGACGGAGTGCCCGGCCGTGACGTCGACGACCTCGGCCGTGTCGCGGCCGTCGAGGATCGCGCGCAGCGCGAGCAGGGAGGCCGACACGATCAGCGGCTGGGCGACGGCGGTGTCCCGGATCGTCTCCGCGTCCGACGTGGTCCCGTGCCGGGTCAGGTCGGTCCCGGCCGCGGCCGAGAAGGAGTCGAGCAGGTCGGCGGTGCCGGGCAGCTCCAGCCAGGGGCTGAGCATCCCGGGGTTCTGAGAGCCCTGTCCAGGGCAGACGACGGCGAGCACGACACCACGGTGCCACCTGGGTTCTGACCCCGAGCGTCGCGACGTGCACCAACCTGGCCACCGCCGGTTGTGGGAATCGGCAATCAGGGGGCGTCGTCGAGCTGTCCCAGCGCCAGGGCGATCTGCAGCACGAACGACTCGCGGGCGTCCAGGGGGTCCCACCCGGTGATCTCGGACACCTTGCGCAACCGGTAGCGCACGGTGTTGGGGTGGACGTACAGACGACGGGCCGCCGCCTCCAGGGAGCGGCCGGTACCGAGGTAGGCAGAGAGCGTCTCCAGGACCGCACCCGTGGCCTGCTGCAACGGCAGGTACGCCTGGGCGACGAGGGTCCGGCGGGCCTCCTGGTCCCCGGTGAGCACCCGCTCGGGCAGCAGGTCGTCGGCCAGGACCGGCCGGGGGGCCTGCGGCCAGGCGGCGGCGGCGGCGAGTCCGGCCAGGGCGGAGCGCGCCGACGCCGTGGCCTCGGCGATCGTGGGCACCACCGGCCCGAAGACCACGGGTCCGGGCCCGAACCGGCCGATGAGGCTGGTGGCGGCGGCGACCAGGTCGGTGTCCCCGCCCAGGACCAGCACCAACCGGTCGCCGTGGATGCCGACGAGCGTGTCGCCCGCGGCCCGCCGGGCGGCCCGGCGCAGCTCGGCGGTGCCGACGTCGTCCAGCCCGTCGAGCGCCTCGCCGACCACGACCAGCACCTGGCCGCGCCCGCTCCACCCCAGCGCGGAGATGCGCGAGCGCAGCGCGTCGTCGGTGTCCCCGCGCACGAGCGCGTCCACGGCCAGGGCCTCCAGACGGGCGTCCCAGGCGCCGCGGACCTCGGCGGCGCGGGCGTAGACCTCGGCCGCGGAGAACGCGACCTCGCGCGAGTAGCGCAGGACGGCCTCGCGCAGCTCGCGCTCGTAGCCCGGGGCGGCGATCTGGTCCGAGTAGGACTCCACGACGTCGACCATCAGGCGCACCAGCTGCAGGGTGTGCTGCAGCGAGATCGACCTGGTCAGCTCCGGGGGAGCGGCGGCGAACATCTCGCCGACGCCGTGCGGCGTCTGGGTCGGGTCGGCGAACCAGGTCGCGAACGCGTTGATGCCGCTCTGGGCGACGAGCGCCACGTAGGAGCGGTCCTCGGCCGGCAGCTGGCGGTACCAGCTCACCTCCTCGTCGAGGCGGCGCATGGCGGCGTTCGTGAGCAGCCCGAGGCCTTCACGGACGCGCTGGACGTTCTCGTCGCGCGAGACGGTCGTGGTCGACATGCTCCCGAGGATAGGGCCATCGTTGTGGGGATTGCACAAATGGTGGCCGTCGTGTGCCCGGGGCGCGTTCGCCCGGCCCCGAGGAGGCGCAGGCGATAGGGTCGGTTCATGGCCATGATGTCTCGGCTCCGCCAGCTCATCCGGCGGACACGGTCCACCTCCACGGTGGGTGTCCGCAGGCCCACCGAGACCCGACGGCGAGGTGACACCGTGCACGAAGACTCTTTGCGGGCGATGCTCCACGACGACCCGAACGACGAGCGCGCCTTCAACGCGCTCGCCGATCTCGTGCGTCGTCACGCGTCCGAGCCCGACAACCCCGACGACCCCCTGACCGCCGAGCCGGAGGAGGAGCCGATCCAGGCCGGTGACCTGGCGCTGTGGTCCCTGGCCGAGGAGCTCGCCGGCCACCCTCGCGCCTGGCGCCCGCTGGTCGAGCTCGGCCGGCTCTCCGTCAACGACGACCCCGAGGGTGCGGTGCGTCGTTTCACGACGGCGACCGAGCGCGACCCGTCCGGGGTAGCGCTGGCGAAGAGCCTCGAGATCCTGCGGGACGCGCACATGCCCGTCGAGGCGCTCGGTCTCGGCATCGGCCACTGGCGCACGCGCGAGCAGGTGCCCGAGGTCGGCCGCCAGCTCGTCCTGGCCGCGCTCGAGGCCGACCGGGTGTTCGAGGCCAGGCAGCACCTGGAGGCGCTGGAGGCGCACCCGGACCACGACCAGGTCGAGGCGATGCGGCACGACCTCGTCGCCGCGATCGACGAGGCGGAGGCGCGCCAGGCCTCCTCCTGAGCCGGACAGTCCCGCCACGACGACGGCCCCGCCACCGGACAGGTGGCGGGGCCGTCGTCGTGCTGCGGTCGGCCGCGGTGGGTCAGGCGTCCCCGCCCGCGACACCGGAGGTGCCGGCGTTGACGTCGGTGAGGCGGTACTTCTCGACGGCCTTGGCCACGACGTCCTGGGCGACCTCGCCCCGGCGGGCGAGCTGCTGCAGGGTCTTGACGACCATGGACGGCCCGTCGATGAGGAAGTACCGGCGTGCGGCGGCCCGGGTGTCGGAGAACCCGAAGCCGTCGGCGCCGAGCACCGCGTAGTCACCCGGCACCCACGCCCGGATCTGGTCGGGGACCAGGTGGTCGTAGTCGCTGGTGGCCACGAACGGACCCTCGGCGTCGGACAGCTTCTGCGTCACGTACGGCACGCGGGGCTCGGCGGCCGGGTCGACGAGGGCGTCGTGCTCGGCGGCGAGCGCGTCGCGACGCAGCTCGTTCCAGCTCGTCACCGACCAGACGTCGGCCGAGACGCCCCAGTCGGAGCGCAGGAGCTCCTGCGCCTCGAGCGCCCACGGCACCCCGACGCCCGACGCGAGCAGCTGGGCCCGGGGGCCGTCGCCGCTGTCCGCGGAGACGCGGTGGATGCCGTGCAGGATGCCGTCGACGTCCACGTCCTCCGGCTCGGCCGGCTGGACCATCGGCTCGTTGTAGACCGTCAGGTAGTACATGACGTTCTGGTCGCGACCGTCCGAGCCGTCGCCGTACATGCGCTCGATACCGTCGCGCACGATGTGGCGGATCTCGTAGCCGAAGGCCGGGTCGTACTGCACCATCGCGGTGTTGGTTCCCGCGATGAGCGGCGAGTGCCCGTCCGCGTGCTGAAGCCCCTCACCGGTCAGCGTGGTGCGGCCCGCCGTGGCACCGATGATGAACCCGCGGGTCATCTGGTCACCGGCCGCCCAGAACTGGTCGCCGGTGCGCTGGAACCCGAACATCGAGTAGAAGATGTAGACGGGCACCATGTGCTCGCCGTGCGTGGCGTAGGCGGTGCCGACCGACTGGAACGCGGCCGCGGACCCGGCCTCGTTGATGCCGGTGTGCATGATCTGCCCGGACTCGGACTCCTTGTAGCTCAGCATGAGCTCACGGTCCACGGCCAGGTAGTTCTGCCCGGCGGTGTTGAAGATCTTCGCGCTCGGGAAGATCGAGTCCAGGCCGAACGTGCGGGCCTCGTCGGGGATGATCGGCACGATGCGCCGGCCGAACTCCTTGTCCTTGATGAGGTCCTTCAGGAGGCGGACGAACGCCATCGTCGAGGCGACCTGCTGGCTGCCCGAGCCCTTCTTGAGGATCTCGTAGGACTTGTCCTGCGGCAGCGACAGGGCCTTGGGCGACGAGCGCCGCTCGGGCACGAACCCGCCGAGCTGACGACGGCGCTCCAGCATGTACTGGATCGACTCGTCCTCCATGCCCGGGTGGTAGTAGGGCGGCAGGCCCGGCTCGGCGTCGATCTGCTCGTCGCTGAGCGGGATGCGCAGGTTGTCGCGCAGCGCCTTGAGGTCCTCGTTCTTGATCTTCTTCATCTGGTGCGTCGCGTTGCGGCCCGCGAAGCTTGACCCGAGCCCGTAGCCCTTGACCGTCTGGGCGAGGATCACCGTGGGCTGGCCCGTGTGCGACCGCGCCGCCGAGTAGGCGGCGAAGATCTTGCGGTAGTCGTGGCCGCCGCGGCGCAGGTTCCAGATGTCCTCGTCGGTCATGTTCTCGACGAGGGCCTTCGTGCGCGGGTCGCGGCCGAAGAAGTGCTCGCGGATGAACGCGCCGGACTCGGCCCGGTAGGTCTGGTAGTCGCCGTCCGGGGTGGCGTTCATCAGGTTGACCAGGGCGCGGTCCTTGTCCGCGTTGAGCAGGGCGTCCCACTCACGGCCCCAGACGACCTTGATGACGTTCCAGCCGGCGCCGCGGAACTGGGCCTCCAGCTCCTGCATGATCTTGCCGTTGCCGCGCACCGGGCCGTCGAGGCGCTGCAGGTTGCAGTTGACCACGAACGTCAGGTTGTCGAGCCCCTGGTGGGCGGCCTGCTGCAGCATGCCGCGCGACTCCGGCTCGTCCATCTCGCCGTCGCCGAGGAACGCCCACACGTCCTGCTGGCTGGTGTCCTTGATGCCGCGGTTGTGCAGGTACTTGTTCGTCCACGCCTGGTAGATCGCCGAGGCCGGGCCGAGACCCATCGAGACGGTCGGGAACTCCCAGAAGTCCGGCATGAGCCGGGGGTGCGGGTAGGAGGGCAGCCCGCCGCCCTCGTGGGACTTCTCCTGGCGGAACCCGTCCAGCCGGTCGGCCGACAGCCGGCCCTCGAGGTAGGCGCGGGCGTACTGGCCGGGGGAGGAGTGCCCCTGGAAGTAGACCTGGTCGCCGCCGCCCGGGTGGTCCTTGCCGCGGAAGAAGTGGTTGAGCCCCACCTCGGTCAGCGTCGCCACGGAGGCGTAGGAGGAGATGTGGCCGCCCACCGAGATCTCGGGGCGCTGGGCGCGGGTCACCATCACCGCGGCGTTCCAGCGGATCCAGGAGCGGTAGCGGCGCTCCATCGTCTCGTCGCCGGGGAAGTACGGCTCCTCGTGCACCCCGATCGTGTTGACGTACGGCGTCGCGACCGACGTCGGGATCTGGACGTTGCGCTCGCGAGCGCGCCGCAGCAGGTTGAGCATCACGTAGCGGGCGCGCGGGCCGCCCTTGTCGTCGATCAACCCGTCGAGGGACTCCACCCACTCCGAGGTCTCGGACGGGTCGATGTCCGGCACAGCGCTGAGCAGACCGTCGATCAACGGTCCGGTCTCGTCGTACGAAGCCACCAGCAACCTCTCTCTTCTGCGGGCGGTCGCCGAGGGTCCGGCGCGCGCCCGTGTCAGGCGTCCCGTGCGCGTCGCCTGCGTCGTCGGGATCGCGACGGCGCGGGAGCACCCACAGGGGGTCACTACACATTGTGTCCCCACTTGCTCCGCACTGACACCAGGGAGCGGTCAAGAATCCGTGATCTACGTCATGTCACCCCGTGCTGAAGTGGTCAGGTGGGCCCATGCGGGGGGCTGGGCGGGCATCCGGGGCGCGCGTGCACTACGTTGACGCACAGCAGGAAGCAGACAGGGCGCCGGGCGGCGCCGACGGCATGACGGAAGGAACGTAGGTCCTCGTGGGACAGCAGGCGGACAACCTGGCGGCACGCTTCGGGTTCACCACCGGTCAGGTCGTGCAGGAGTTCGGGTGGGACGACGACGTCGACGAACCCCTGCGCGGGGCGATCGAGGCGGTCGTCGGCGAGGAGCTCGCCGACGAGGAGTACGACGACGTCGTGGACGGCGTCATCATCTGGTGGCGCGAGGAGGACGGCGACCTGACGGACATGCTGGTCGACGTCCAGACGGCTCTCGACGACGGCGGCCAGATCTGGCTGCTCACCCGCAAGCCCGGCCGCGACGGCCACGTCGGCCACAGCGAGATCCAGGAGGCGTCGACCACCGCGGGCCTGCACGCCACCAGCACGTTCGCCGCCGGCGAGGACTGGTCCGCCACGCGGCTCGCCTCCCGCGGCCGGTAAGCAGATGGCCGACGGCACCGTGCCGGGCGCCGACGACCCGGCCCCCGACTTCACGCTGCCCGACACCCACGGCACCCCGACCCACCTGGCCGACCTGCGCGGCGAACCGGTGCTCGTGGTGTTCTTCCCGTTCGCCTTCTCCGGCACCTGCACCGCGGAGCTCGGCGAGCTGCGCGACCACGCCGGCGAGTTCGAGGCCGCGGGAGTGCGGATCCTCGCGGTCTCCACCGACCCGGTGTTCACCCTCAGGGCCTGGCAGGAGGTCGAGGGCTTCGGGTTCGACCTGCTCAGCGACTTCTGGCCGCACGGCCGTGCCGCCCAGGCCTTCGGCGTGTTCGACCGGGCCACCGGGCACGCGCTGCGCGGCTCGTTCCTCATCGACGCCGACGGCCTCGTGCGCTGGTCGACGGTGCTGCCGCGGGGTGCCCGGCGCGACCTCGACGACTACCTGGCGGCGCTCGCGGAGGTCTGAACCGCACGGCGGATGTTCGGCGTGACGGCGCGGCCGGGTATCCTGTCCTGCGCTACCGGGGCCTGTAGCTCAGTTGGTCAGAGCGCCACGTTTACACCGTGGATGTCGGGGGTTCGAGTCCCTCCGGGCCCACCACCAGGTCTTCCCCGCTTCCTGGCTTCCTGGCGACCAGGGGCCTGCCCGCCGGGCGACCGGTGCCCCTCGGCGAGAGCGAATCGATCTGCCCGGGTAGCGTCAGGCCGATGTTCAGCATGCCGTGGGACCTGTTGCCCAGCCTCGTGACCCTGGCGGCCATGTCCGGGGTGATCGTGCTGGCGGGTGTGCGGCTGACGCGGGTCGCCGACACGCTGTCCGAGCGGACCGGGCTCGGCGACGCGGTCGGCGGCGCCCTGCTCCTCGGGGCGGTGACCTCGCTGCCGGGCCTGGTCACCGTGCTCACGGGGTCCCTCGGCGGTGACGCCGGGTTCGCGCTCGCCAACCCCGTGGGCGGCGTGGCGGTGCAGACCGTGTGGCTGGCCATCGCCGACCTCGTCTACCGCCGGGTCAACCTCGAGCACGCGGCCGCCTCCCTGCAGAACGTCCTGCAGTCGCTGATCCTCGTCGCCCTGCTGGCGGTGCCCGTGGTCGCCGCCGCCACCCCGGACCTGACGATCGGGTGGGTGCACTGGCTGACGCTGCTCATCCCCGTGCTGTACGGCTACGGGCTGGTGCTGCTGCGCCAGATGCACAAGGCGCCGATGTGGCAGCCCATCCGCACCCCGCAGACGGAGGACGACGACGGGGGCGACGGGGACGACGGCCACGAGGACGGTCGCTCGACCCCGCGGCTGTGGTGGTCGCTGGCCGGGCTCGGCGTCGTCGTCGGCGTCGCGGGCTGGCTCGTCGGCCGGGCGGGTCTGTCCGTGGTCGAGGCGACCGGGCTCGACGGCGGGGTCGTGGGCTTCACGCTGACCACGGGGATCAGCTCCCTGCCCGAGCTCGTGGTGCTGGTGACCGCGGTCCGGATGGGCCAGTTCACCCTCGGTATCGGCAACATCATCGGCGGCAACGTCTACGACATGCTCATGGTGTCCGTGGCGGACGCGGCGTACCTGCCCGGGTCCGTCTACACCGACGCGGGGTCGACCGGCCTGGTGCTGGTCGGCGGGACCCTGCTGATGACCGCCACCCTGGCCGCCGGGCTCGTCGTGCGCGACCGGCGGGGGATCGGCTTCGAGGGTGTCGCGATCCCGGCGATCTACGTCGGCACCGTGGCGCTCGCGGTCTGGGGCTGATCACCGCCGCCGTCGCCGGTCCGCGACGACGACCACCACCGCGGCGACCATGACGACGGTCGAGCTGATCGCGGCGACGGTGCCCGCGGTCCCGGGGGTCCCCGAGGTGAGGTTGAAGGCGACGTGCCAGACCGCGACGAGCAGGATGCTGCCCGCGGAGCCGCGGTAGAGCCACGTGAGCACCACCGATCCCGCGGTCAGGCCGATCACCCAGCCGAGGACCTCGGGGACGGTGAAGCCCGAGAACGAGGCCATCACGACGAACAGCGGTGCATGCCACGGCGCCCAGGCCGCCGCCACCAGCAGGGCCGTGGTGGTCAGGCCGTGCCGACGGAGCAGACGGTCGGCCAGGAACCCGCGCCACCCGGTCTCCTCACCGAGTCCGTTGACCACGAGGGCCAGGACGACGGTCACCACGGGGCCGGCCGCCGCGTCGATCCCGCTGTACCGGGTCAGGTCGCCCGGGTCGTCGACGGCGCCGACGACCGCCAGCCCGACCGCGCCGACCGCCAGGACGGCGACCACGGACAGCCACCACCAGCCCACGCGCCACCGGGTCATGCGGCGGCCCAGGTCCGCCAGGCCGGCCCGGCCGTCGACCAGGGCGGTGACGACCACCGCGGCAACCAGCGGGCCGAGCAGTCCCGGGAGCTGGCTCGGCCGGCCGACGCCGGCCTCGACGGTCTGCCCGCCGAGGGCGAGCGGGACCCAGTACCCCCACGACAGCACGTAGGCGAGGACGACGTAGGCGGCCGGCGGGTGGGCGACGACCCACCGGCCGAGACGGGACCGTCGCCGCACGGCCGGCGGCTCGGTGTCCGCGGTGCCCATGGTGCTCTCCTCGGATCCCTCGTCCTCCCATCGTCCGCCCCGTGGCGGCGACCCGCTGCGGGAGAGCCGACCCCAGGGACCTCCGGCCGACCCGATCGGGACCATCGGCCCTGCTGCCCGGGGCCCGAGGGGTGGACGGTGGAGAGGACGGGACGACCCGAGGAGTGCGCATGAGCGAGGCAGCATCGGTCGCACTGACCTTCCTCGGTGGCGCCGGGACCGTCACGGGGAGCCGGTTCCTGATCGAGTCCGCAGAGCGGCGGCTCCTGGTCGACTGCGGCCTGTACCAGGGGGAGCGGCGGTGGAGGCGGAAGAACTGGGACGCCTTCCCGGTCCCGCCGCGGACCATCGACGACGTCGTGCTGACGCACTGCCACCTGGACCACTGCGGGTTCCTCCCGGTCCTCGTGCGTGACGGCTACGAGGGGTCGATCCGGATGACCGAGGGGACGGCCGCGCTGACGGCGATCGTCCTGCGGGACAGCGCGAACCTGCAGGAGCGGGACGCGGACCTGGCCCGTGCCGGAGGGTGGTCCCGTCACGACCCGCCCCTGCCCCTCTACACGGTCGCGGACGCCGAGCGGGCGATCGAGAGGTTCGAGACCGTGCCCTTCGACGTCGACGTCGACCTCGGGAGCGACGCCGACGTCCGGCTGTACCGTGCCGGGCACGTCCTGGGCTCGGCCAGCGTGCTGGCTCGTGCCGGGTCCGCCCGGGTGCTCTTCTCCGGAGACCTCGGTCGTACGGAGCACCCGGTGCTGCGACCGCGCGCGGACCCGCCGTCGGCACGCACGGTGGTGATCGAGTCCACCTACGGCGACCGGGAGCACCTCGAGCCGTCCCGGGCGCACGCCGCGTTCGCGGACGCCGTGCGGCGCACGATCCGTCGAGGCGGCGTGGTGCTCGTACCGGCCTTCGCGGTCGACCGCACGGAGCTGGTCCTGCACGCCCTGTCCGCGATGGTCCGCGAGGGGCAGATCCCTCCGGTCCCGGTCTTCGTCGACAGCCCGATGGCGCTGGCCGCCCTCGACGTCTACGGGCGCGCCGAGGTGGCCGGAGAGCTGCGCGAGGGCATGTCGAGCTTCGTCGACCTCCCGTCGCTGCACGCGGCGCGGACCCCGGAGGAGTCGATGCGGCTCAACTCGCCGCGGCAGCCCTGCATCATCGTGTCCGCCTCGGGGATGGCGTCCGGCGGCCGGGTCGTCCACCACCTGCGCCACCTGCTCCCGGACCGACGGAACTGCGTGGTCCTGACCGGCTACCAGGCGGTCGGCACGCGCGGCAGCATGCTGCGCGACGGTGCCCGCGAGGTGAAGATGATGGGCCGGTACGTGCCGGTCAAGGCCGAGATCGTCGAGGACCAGGAGTTCTCCGTCCACGCCGACGCGAGCGAGCTGGTCGACTGGCTCCGGCAGATGCCGGAGCCGCCCGAGGTCGTCTACGTCGTCCACGGCGAGGAGCAGGCGTCGGCCGCCCTGGCCGGACGCATCCGTGACGAGGTCGGCTGCGTCGCCGTCGTCCCGCGGTCCGGCGAGAAGGTCCTGGTGGACTGACAGCCCGGGTCGGTCCCGGCCCCGGAGTCCGAGGCGGCCGGGACCTCCGGCCGACCTCTCCGGGACCATCGGCCCTATCCGGGCGGACTACCCCGGCCGATCGTGGGAAGCAGCGGGCGACGGCGCACCGCGCGGACCGCCGGGAGGTCGAGGAGCCATGGCCGAGACGCGAGAGATCCATCTCATCGAGTCGCTGGAGCAGCCCACGTTCGGACTGCGCCAGATGGTGAGCCAGGAGGACATGCCCGCGCTCTTCGCGCGCGTCCTGCCCGTGCTGACCGCGGCGATGGAGCACGGTGGGGTGCAGCCCGCCGGGCCGCCGTACGCCCGGTACCGCGGCCGGATGGCCGGCGGCTTCGACGTCGAGGTCGGCTTCCCCCTCGCCGAGCCGGCGACGCTCACGATCGACGACCCCGGGCCGGGCGAGCCCACCGCCGACGTGCTGCCGGAGGCCCGCGTCGTGGAGACCGTCCACCACGGCGGCTACGACGGGCTGGCCGCGACGTACGCGGACCTGGAGTCGTGGATGGCCGAGCGCCACCTGGAGCCGCTGGACCAGTCCTGGGAGTTCTACGAGGCCGGCCCCGAGTCCGACCCCGACCCGGCCACCTGGCGGACCCGGATCGTCATGCCGGTCCACGGCCCCGAGGTCGAGGCCGGCTGAGAGCGCGCACGCGCCGAGGAGATGAGCACCATGTCCGCACTCGTGGTCTACGAGTCCAGCTTCGGCAACACGGCCCTGGTGGCACGGGCCGTCGGCGACGGGATCGCCGAGCACATGCCCGTCCGCGTCCGGTCCGTGACCAGCCTGGGCGACGACGAGTCCGACGGCGAGGACCTCGTCGTCGTCGGCGGTCCGACCCACGCCTTCGGGATGAGCCGGCCGCAGACCCGGCACGAGGCCCAGGAGCGGATGGGTGACCGCCCGACCGACTACCCGGGGATCCGGGAGTGGATCGACCGCCTCGAACCGGACCGGGAGGGGCGTCTGTACGCCACCTTCGACACCCGCGTGGAGAAGGTGCGCCACCTGCCCGGGTCCGCCGCGCACGCTGCCGCGCGGGCGCTGCGCAACGAGGGGCACCGGGTCGTGGACCGCGGCGCCTCGTTCTACGTCGCCGACGTCGAGGGGCCGCTGCTGCCGCACGAGCGGGACCGCGCCCGGCAGTGGGGCGAGCGCCTGGCCCGTCGTGCCCTGGAGATGCTCCAGCGGGCCTGACGTGCCTTCCCTCGGCGGCACCGGACTGTCGTCAGCGGAGGCCGCGCACCGACTCCTGCTGACGGGCGCCAACGTGGTGCCGAGGCCGCGGCCGATCTCGCCGGTCCGACTGCTCGCCGTCCAGTTCACCCACTTCTTCGCGATGCTCCTCTGGGGCGCCGCGGCCCTGGCCCTCGTCGCCGGGATGCCCGAGCTCGCCGTCGCCGCGGTGGTGGTCGTGGCGATCAACGGCGTCTTCGCCTTCGTCCAGGAGTACCGGGCGGACCGTGCGGGGCACGCCCTGCTCGAGCTCGTCCCGGCCCGGGCGACCGTCGTGCGTGACGGGCGGCGACGGTCCGTCCCGGCGGAGGACGTCGTCGTGGGCGACCTGCTCGTGCTCGAGGCGGGGGACGGGGTGAGCGCCGACGGACGCGTGGTGGTGACGGCCGGTCTCGCGGTCGACGAGTCCCTGCTGACCGGCGAGAGCACGGCCGCGCACCGGGACGTCGGCGACGTCGTGCGCACCGGGACCTTCGTCATGGAGGGTGAGGCGGAGGTCGAGGTGGAGGCGACGGGGCTCGGCACGCAGTTCGCCGACGTCGTGAGGCTGGCGCGGCGAGCCCGACGTCCCCCGAGCCCGCTGGCGGTCCGCCTGCGGCGGGTCGTGCACGTCGTGGCGGGTGTCGCACTCGCGGCCGGGGGCACGTTCTTCGCCGTCTCCTGGGCGCTGGGCATGCCGCTGTCCGACGGGTTCCTCTTCGCCGTCGGTGTCACGGTCGCGCTGGTGCCCGAAGGGCTCCTGCCCACGGTGACGCTCTCCTTGGCTCGTGGTGCCCAGCGCATGGCCCAGCGGGACGCGCTCGTCCGTCACCTCGAGTCGGTCGAGACCATGGGGTCGACGACGGTCGTCTGCACCGACAAGACCGGGACGCTGACGCGCAACGAGATGTCGGTCGTCGAGGTCTGGACCCCGCAGGGTTCGGCGTCGGTCGTCGGTCACGGGTACGCGCCGACCGCTCGGGTCACGGTCAGCGACGACGCCGCGGCGAGCGCCGTGCGGGAGGTGGCGCTCGCGGCCGCGCGGTGCTCGACCGGCCGCGCGGTCCGCAGCGCCGAGCGGTGGACCACGCACGGAGATCCCATGGAGGTGGCCCTGCACGTGCTGTCGCTCCGGACCGGCGTCGCGCTCGAGCGCGAGGAGGTCGACCGCCCGCTGCGTCGTCGGCTGCCCTTCGACGCTCGCCGCCGGCGCATGTCCGTCGTCGCGGGTGATCGCGTCTACGTCAAGGGCGCCACGGACTCGGTCCTGCCCTTGACCGACGACGACGGAGCGGCGGCCGACGCCGTGGCGCGGCTCACCGAGCGTGGCCTGCGTGTCCTCGCCGTGGCGTCCCGAGCGGTCCGGCCCGGGGACGAGGACGGTGCCGTCTCCGCGGTCGAGACGGACCTGCACCTCCTCGGGCTCGTGGGCCTGGACGACCCGGTCCGCGACGACGCCCCCGCCGCGGTGGCGGCCTGTCGGGCGGCGGGGGTCATGCTCGTCATGGTGACGGGGGACCACCGCGGGACTGCGGCGCACGTGGCCCGTGAGGTCGGGCTCTCCCGGGACGGTGCGCCGCTGGTCGAGGGAGCGGACCTGCCCGCCGACGACCGCCGGCTGGCCGAGCTCGTCGACCACGACGGTGCCGTCTTCGCCCGGGTCACCCCCGAGGACAAGGTGCGGATCGCCCGGGCCCTGCGGGCGCGGGGCCACGTCGTGGCGATGACCGGCGACGGGGTGAACGACGGGCCGGCGCTGCGCGAGGCGGACGTCGGTATCGCGATGGGCCGCAGCGGGTCGGACGTGGCGCGCGAGGCGGCCGACCTGATCCTGCTCGACGACAACTTCGCCACGATCGTGGATGCTGTCGAGCTGGGGCGCTCGACGTTCTCGAACATCCGCAAGTTCCTCACGTACCACCTGACCGACAACGTCGCCGAGCTGACGCCGTTCCTCGTGTGGGCCGTCTCGGCAGGTCAGGTCCCCCTCGCGCTGACCGTGCTGCAGGTCCTCGCCCTCGACATCGGCGCCGACCTGCTGCCGGCGCTGGCACTGGGAGCGGAGCCTCCCGACCGCACGGTGATGCGCCGCGGGCCGCTCACCGGCGAGCTCGTGGACCGGCGTCTGCTCGGTCGGGTCTTCGGGGTGCTGGGACCCGCGGAGGCGGTGGTGGAGATGGCGGCGTTCCTGGCCGTCCTCGGTGCGGCCGGCTGGGCTCTCGGCGTCGAGCCGTCCGCGCCGGTGCTGGCGACCGCTTCCGGCGCGGCGTTCACCGCGGTGGTGCTCGGCCAGCTCGCCAACGCGTTCGCCTGCCGGAGCGAGCGCTCCTGGGTCGGCGCGCTCCCGGTCCTGGGGAACCGCCTGCTCCTGGTGGCGGTCGCGGTCGACGTGGTCCTGCTGGGCCTCTTCCTGTCCCCGCTCCTGGCCGGTGTGCTCGGCGGCAGCCCGCCCAGCGAGGTCGGATGGGCGGTGGCCGTTCTCGCACCGGTCGCCGTCCTCGTCGCCGACACCGCGGAGAAGGCCTGGGCGCGCCGCGGCCGTGGCCGGACCGAGGTGCCCGGCGGTCTCAGTCCGGCTCGAGCACCAGCGAGCCCGAGGCGCGTCCGGCACGCAGGTCGTCCAGCGCCGCGTCCGCAGCGGTGAAGGGGTAGCGCGTGACGGTCGGCGTCAGCCGTAGCGTGGTCGCGAGCCGGAGCAGCGCGGCGCCGTCCGCCCGTGTGTTCGCCGTGACGGTGCGCAGGTCGCGTTCGTCGAACAGGTTCTCCTGGTAGCCCATGGCCGGGATGTCGGTCATGTGGATGCCGGCCAGCACCACCGTGCCGCCCCGCTCGGTGGCCTGCAGCGCGCACGGCACCAGCTCGCCGGCGGGGGCGAACACGATCGCGGCGTCGAGCCGCACCGGGGGCACGTCGGTGGCACCGCCGACGAAGGCGGCCCCGGCGTGCCGTGCGAGCTCCCGGTTCTGCTCGCCCCGCGTCATGACGAACAGCTCCGCGCCCCGGGCGGCCGCCACCTGGGCCGTGAGGTGCGCGCTGGATCCGAAGCCGTAGATCCCCAGCCGTCCGCCCGGCGGGAGCGCAGCTCGCGTCAGAGCCCGGTAGCCGATGATCCCCGCGCACAGCAGGGGAGCCGTCGTCACCGGGTCGTGGTCGGACGTCAGCGGGTACGCGAAGGCCTCCGGCACGGTCGTGCACTCCGCGAACCCGCCGTCGGCGTCCCACCCGGTGTATAGCGAGTCGGGGCAGAGGTTCTCGCGCCCCTCCCGGCACCAGCGGCAGGCTCCGCAGGTGCGGCGCAGCCAGGCGACCCCGACACGGTCACCCGGTCGCAGCCGGCGGACGGCCGGTCCCGTGCCCTCGACCGTCCCGACGACCTGGTGCCCGGGCACCACGTGCGGCCGGTGGACCGGGAGCTCCTGGTCCACGACGTGCAGGTCGGTCCGGCACACCCCCGAGGCCTCGACGCGCACGAGCACCTCGTCGGCCCCGGGCTCCGGGACGGCGACGTCGGACATCGTCAGGCGAGCGGGCTCGGTGCCGGTCGTCCAGGCCCGCATCGACGTCGTCAGTCCTCGTCGTGGTGCGGGCGGCCGGTGTGGGCCACGACCACCACGCAGGGCGCGTCGCCGAGCAGGGCGTCCGGCACCGACCCGAGCAGCCGGCCGACGAACCGGGGGTGCCGGTGCCCGCCGACGACCAGCAGGTCCGAGGCCGTCACCCGGGTGAGCAGCGCGTCCGCCGGGTCGCCCTCGGCCACCTCGACCTGGCACTCCACGTCCGGGTGGAGCACGGACCAGCTCTCGGCCAGACCGCGCAGCGCGGCCCGGACGTCCTCGTCCCGGCCCGAGCCGGCCTCCCGGGCGGCACGGGTCGAGGGCTGCACGGCGTGCACGAGCACGACGGGACTGCCGCACCGGTGCGCCTCGGAGAACGCCAGGTCCAGCGCCGCGGAGGGGTCGTCGTCGAACCCGATGCCCACGACCACCCGTTCCGGGGCCGTGCCCTGGGCGGCCGTCGGCACGACCGCGACCGGCCCCCGGGCGTGGGCCGCGGTCGCCGCGGACACCGATCCCAGCGCGTGCCGGGTCTCGCTCCGGCCCCGGCGACCCACCACCACCAGGTCGACGTCGCGGGAGTACCCGGCCAGGACGGCGTCCGCCGCCCCGACGCTCGGTGCGGAGCGCACGGGCGGTGCGCCCTCGCGGCGCGGTCCGACCCGCGAGAGGACCTCGCTGAGGATCCGCTCGCCCTCGTCGCGCAGGAGCTCGGGGTCGTAGGCGGGCACGGGGCTGATCGGTCCCGCGGGCACCGTGCGGGCATGGGTCACCGTCAGCGTGGCGTGGTGACGCTCGGCCGCGGCCAGGGCCCAGTCGAACGCGTGGTAGCTCTCGTGCGACCCGTCGACGCCGACGACGACCCCGCGCGACCAGATCTCGCTCTTCTCGATCATCGTTCCTCTCCTCAGGGCGCGACGTTCTGGTGCAGTCGGAACAGGTTGTCCGGGTCCATGCGCTGCTTGAGGGCGCGCAGCCGGGCGTAGTTCGCCTCGCCGTGGGCCGCCCGCAGCGTCGCCTGGCCGCCCTCCTGGAACCCGGGAAAGTTGAGGTACTCGCGTCCCGTCGACAGGTCGTCGAGGTCGGCCGCGCACGCCCGGGCCCACCGCACGTTGGCCTCGTCGTCACCGGGGTCCGTCCAGTTCGCCTCGATCCCCACCAGGTAGGGCGCGCTGCGGTCACCGAACGCCGTGTCCTCCGGCGCGACCCGGGACATCGCGCCGCCCATGTGCCACAGATCGATGGTGGACAGCGCCGAGGGACGGCGGTACGTCTGGTCGACGGCGCGCCGCAGCGCCTCCTCCGAGAGCTCGGGCAGGTGCACCGAGCGCCAGTAGTAGCGCATCCCGTTCGGGTAGTCGGCGTCGAAGATCTGCTGCAGCTCGACGTAGGGCATCGGGCCGCTGAGGTCGGCCGCCGGGTCGGGCAGGTCGCGGATCGGAGCCAGCAGCTCGGGACCGCGCGCGGGGTCGGTGACGCAGGCCAGCACGATGACGCACGGCTGCCCGGTGAGCTCGGCGGGGATCGCGTCGTCCTCGGGAGCGGCCCCCAGCACGGCCATCGAGGAGACCTCGTCGGGCAGGTCGGCGGACCAGTCGCGGTAGGCGTGCAGCACCTCCATGGCGCGTTCGGCCCGGTGGACGACGAACCCTGCGTAGACCTCGGGCCCGACGGGGTGCAGCCGCACCACGAACTCGGTGACCACGCCGAGGTTCCCGCCCCCGCCGCGCAGCCCCCACAACAGCTCGGGGTCGGACTCCTCGTCGACGTGGTGCACCGACCCGTCGGCGGCGACGATCGTGGCACCGACGATGTTGTCGCAGGTCAGGCCGAACCGGCGGCGCAACCAGCCGATCCCTCCGGTCAGACCGAGCCCGCCGAGACCGGTGTCGGAGAACACCCCGGCCGGCGTCGCCAGGCCGTGCTCCTGGGAGGCGGCGTCCAGGTCGCCGAGGCGGGCGCCGCCGGCCACCCGTGCCAGCCGGGCCCCGGGGTCCACCGAGACGTCCCGCATCTCGCCGAGGTCGATGACGAGCCCGCCGTCGACGCCGGCGGTCCCGGCCACGTTGTGCCCGCCCCCGCGGACGGCGACCAGCAGGTGGTGCTCGGCGGCCAGCAGGACGGTGCGACGGACGTCCTCGGTGGTGGCGCAGCGCACGATCGCGGCGGGACGCCGCTCCGTGACGCCGTTCCACAGGGCCCGGGCCGCGTCGTAGTCGTCGTCCTCGGCGCGGACCAGGCGGCCGGTCAGGGCGGCGGCGAGCGCGTCCAGCTCGGCGTCGAGCCGTGCGGTGCCGCCCTCGAGCGTGGTGAGCTCGGTCATCACCGCTCCTTCGTGGTGTGGTGCCGGCGACCTCGCCGCGCCCGCAAGGTCCTGGCCGCCGCGGGACGCCCTCCTGGTGTCGAGCGTAGCCACGGTTCACCCGCTCGCCGGGTGGGCGCCGCCACCCCGTCGGGTGAATCCCTGCCGGGGCGGGACACCCCGACCGGCGCGAGGCCGCAGAGCGAGCGCGGGCCGATGTCGTAGCGTCGTGGCAGGAGGCCGGGACGACGAGGTCCCGGCGTGCACACCACGGAGGTGTCCGGGATGCGGGTGACAGAGACGTTGCGGCACAAGGGCGAGGGCGTGGTCACCATCGCGCCGGGATCGACCGTGCGCGAGATGCTGGCGCTGCTCGCCGAGCACCGGATCGGCGCCGTCGTCGTGTCCGTCGACGGCATGCACGTCGACGGCATCGTCAGCGAGCGCGACGTGGTCCGCCGGCTGCACGCCGACGGTGACGAGGTCCTCGACGGTCCGGTGACGCGCATCATGACCGTCGACGTCCACACCTGCACCCCCGGGACGTCCCTCGACGACCTCATGCTCGTGATGACCGAGCGCCGCATCCGGCACGTCCCCGTCCTGGACGACGGCAGGCTGGTCGGCATCGTCAGCATCGGGGACGTCGTCAAGCGCCGGATGGCCGAGGTCCAGGCCGAGCGGGACCAGCTGACCGACTACATCGCCGGCGGCCCCGGGGTGTGACGCGGCAGGGCCGCGCCCGCGCCGTGGCGCCCGGGAGGTTCCGGTCGCCCCCCCCGTCAGGGGGTGGGCGAGGCGCTGCGGCTCGGTGCGGCGATCGGGTCCGCGTCCTCGCTGGGTGCCGGCGCGGGATCGGGCGTGCTGGTCTGGGTGGCGGTCGGTTCCGGCGCGGGCGTGCTGGTCTGGGTGGCGGTCGGTTCCGGCGCGGGCGTGCTGGTCCGGGTGGCGGTCGGTTCCGGCTCCGGTGCGGTGGTCGTCGGGTCGTCCGTCGGCGAGGGGTCGTCGGTCGGCGAGGGTGAGTCCGTCGGCTCCTGCGTCGGCTCCTCGGTGCGGGTCGGTGCCGACGTGGGCTCCGACGTCGGCGCCTCCGGCTCGGAGGTCGGGCCGCTCGTCGTCGGTGACGGCGACGGTTCCGGCGTGGGCGACGGCGACGGGCTCTGCAGGACCGGCACGACCGGTGCCGCGTCCTCCCCGTCCAGCAGGGGCCAGGTCATCATCGCCCCCACGGCGGCCGCGAGGACGAGGGCTGCCGCCCCGACGAGGACCCACCGCCGACGTCGTCCCGCAGGGGCCGTCCCGGCACCCGTGCCGGGGCCGTCGGCGCCGGTCCCTCCGGCACCCGGGTCCGCCGCGGCAGCATCCGCGCCGAACGCCGAGCCGGCACCGGCGCCTGCGCCGAGGGCCGCGGCGGCAGCCGTCCCGGTCGTGGCGGCCGCGGTGTCGCCGCCGTCCTCGGCCGCCACCACGACGTCGTCCTCGGTCGCGGCGGCGTCTCCGTCCTCGACCGCGGCGATCTGCCGTGTCCGCTGCAGCTCCGCACCCAGGTCGTTCACCGCGGCCGCGGCCGCGGCGGCGCCGACCGCTCCGAGCGCGGCGGTCCGGTGCGGGTCGTTCTCGTCGACGCGGTCCAGGTCCATCGTCTGGTCGGGGGACGACCCGCCCCCGGGCGCCGCGACGGCGGCGGACCCGCCGAGCAGCGACGCCACCGCCGCACGCATGGCGGCGGCCGAGGCGAAACGTCGTGCCGGGTCCTTCGCCATCGCCTGCGCCACGAACCGGTCCACGGCGGCCGGCACGGTCGCTCGTCGGGCCGACGGCGCCGGGACCGGGGCCCCGACGTGGGCGCGCAGCACGTCGTCCGGTGTCGCCCGCTCGTACGGCGGGTGCCCGGTCAGGACGTAGTACGCCAGGGCGCCCACCGCGTACACGTCGCTGCGCTCGTCCAGCGGCCTGCCACGAGCCTGCTCGGGGGACATGCCCAGGGCCGAACCCGTCACGACACCCGCGTCGCCCTCCGCGTCGCCGGGAGTGGCGAGCCCGAGGTCGATCAGCCCCACCGTGGGGACGCTCTCCTCGTGCCGCGAGACGACGACGTTGCGCGGGCTCACGTCCCGGTGCACGAGTCCGGCGGCGTGCACGGCCGCGAGCGCACCGAGCACCCCGTCCACGACGACCAGGGCCTCCCGCCACGGCAGGCCGGTGCCGGCCACCGTCTCGGACAGAGGGGCGCCGGGGAAGCGCCGGGTCAGGACCCACGGCACGGTCGCCCCGGCGACCTCGTCCTCGCCGGAGTCGAGGACCGTCGCCACGTGCGGGTCGTCGATCTGCTGTGACGCGGCGATCTCGCGGTCCATCGCGGCGCGCGCGGCCTCGTCGTCGACGAGGTGCGGGTGCAGGGTCTTGACGAGGAGCGCGGGTTCGGCGTCGTCGGGTCCCGCGTCCACCCGGGTGGCCTCGTAGGCGGTGTAGGTCCCACCCGTGCCGAGGACGTCCCCGAGCACGTACCGGCCGCCGAGGATCACTCCGCCGCCGGAGCGGCCGTCGTCCGGTGCCACCTCACGCACCGCCGTCGGGGCGGGACGCCTGGTCGGGTGCGGCGATCGGCGGCACGGCGTCGACGGGCTCGGTGTTCTGACTCATAAGCCTTCACAGGATACGCGGGGAACGCCGCGCGGTCGCGGCCACACGGGCCGTCCGGCGCGTGACGCGCGTCGCCCCCTGCGGGACCGCGCCCGCGCGGTGTCGGAGGGACGCGCGAGGATGCTCCCGTGCACATCGTCCTGGCCCGGCAGGCCTCCGGGGTCGTCCAGGCCGTCCGACGTCCGGAGGGAGCAGGGAGCGACCCCGACGACGCCTCGCCGTGGCGGCTGGCGCCGGGCGAGCTCTCCGCCGCCGTGCACGCCCGGGAGTCCGTGGAACCGTCGCGCTGGACCTGGGTCGACACCAACCGCTGGTACCCCGCCCTGCTCGCCGACGGGGTCCGGGTCGAGCGGGCCCACGACCTGCGCCTCGCCCACCGGGTGCTGCGCGGCTCGCGGTTCGCGCACGGCTCCGACCTGGCCGGTGCCCCGTCGGGTCCCTGGGACGCCCTGGAACCCACCGTCGCCGGGGGAGCGGTCGACCGGGTCCGCCCGGAGCAGCAGGCCGAGTCGCTGTTCGACCTCGGCGACGTGGGTGGACCGGCGCGCGACGTCGGCCCGGGGCGTGCCGACGCCGACGACCTGGATCCCGTGGCCGAGCTGGCCGCCCAGCAGACCGCGGTCGCCGGTGCGTCGGAGCCCGGCCGGCTGCGGCTGCTGCTGGCCGCGGAGTCCGCCGCGGCGCTCGCGGCCGCCGAGATGCACCACGCGGGCCTGCCGTGGCGCGCGGACGTGCACGACGCGATCCTCACCGAGGCCCTCGGGCCCCGCCCGGCGCCCGGCCTGCGCCCGGACCGGCTGGAGGCGCTCGTCACCGAGATCCGCGCCGCCCTCGACGCCCCCGCGTCCCTGAACCCCGACTCCCACCCGGACCTGCTGCGTGCCATGGAGTACGCCGGCGTGGGGGCGCGCAGCCTGCGCAAGGGGGAGCTCCAGCGCCTCGAGCACCCGGTGATCGCCCCGCTGCTGGAGTACAAGAGCCTCTACCGGCTCTACACCGCGAACGGCTGGCACTGGCTCGACCAGTGGGTCCGCGGCGACCGGTTCCGCACCGACTACGTCGTCGGCGGCGTCGTCACCGGCCGCTGGTCCTCCACCGGCGGGGGAGCCCTGCAGCTGCCGAAAGGTGTGCGCGGCGCGGTGCGGGCCGACCCCGGCTGGGTGCTGGTGGTGGCCGACGCCGCCCAGCTCGAGCCGCGGGTGCTCGCCGGGATGGCGCGGGACGAGGCCATGGCGCGCGCCGGCCGCGACGGCGACCTGTACGCCGGCATCGTGGCCGGCGGTGCCGTCGCCTCGCGCGAGCACGCCAAGGTCGGCATGCTCGGCGCGCTCTACGGCGGGACCACGGGTGTCAGCGGTCAGGTGCTCCCGCGGCTGCGCAGCGCCTTCCCGCGGTCGATGGGACTGGTCGAGGAGGCCGCCGCGACCGGCGAGCGCGGGGGCGTGGTGACCACCTGGCTCGGGCGGTCCTCCCCGCCGCCGGGGCAGGCCTGGGACGACGCGCAGTCCGGTGCGCTCGGGGACGACGCCGCCCCGGACGCCGCGACGCTCGCCCGGTCCTCGGCGCGCGCGTGGGGGCGGTTCACGCGGAACTTCGTCGTGCAGGGCACCGCGGCCGAGTGGGCGGACTGCTGGCTGGCCTCGATCCGCCGCCGGCTCTGGGCGCTCGGCACCGCAGCGACCGACGGTCGCGCGCCGGCGCCGTTCACCGATCGCCCGCACCTGGTGTTCTTCGTCCACGACGAGGTCGTCGTGCACGCGCCGGCCGAGCTCGCCGACGCCGTCGCCCACGAGGTGCGCGAGGCGGCCGCGGAGGCCGGACGGCTGCTCTTCGGCGAGTTCCCCGTCGCGTTCCCCCTGACGGTCGCCGCCGTGCCGGCCTACGACGAGGCGAAGTAGCGCCCCGACTCCGGCAGGCGCCCGACGGCGTGCGGGCCTAACCTGGCCGGGTTCTGACGACAGCGGCGGAAGGGGCACCATGTCAGGCACGGCACAGACCCAGGAGCAGGGGTTCCACGCGGGGCGTGTGATCCAGCTCGCGGTGACCGCGGCGCTGGGCGGCTTCCTGTTCGGCTTCGACACGGCGGTGATCAACGGCGCCGTCACGCCCATGCAGGAGGCCTTCGGCATGGGCGCCGGGGTCACGGGCTTCGTCGTGTCCTCGGCGCTGCTCGGCTGCATGGTCGGCGCGTACTTCGCCGGACGGCTCTCCGACAAGATCGGCCGCGTCCGCGTCATGGTCATCGCCTCGGCGCTGTTCACGATCTCCGCCATCGGTTCGACGTTCGCCGTCGGCCCGGTGGACATGATCCTCTGGCGCGTCATCGGCGGCCTCGGCGTCGGGGCGGCGTCGGTCATCGCGCCGGCCTACATCGCGGAGATCTCTCCGGCGCACATCCGCGGGCGCCTCGGCTCCCTGCAGCAGATGGCCATCGTCACCGGCATCTTCATCGCCCTGCTGTCCGACTACGCCATCGCCGCGGCGGCCGGCGGGGCCGGCAACGAGTTCTGGTTCGGCCTCGACGCCTGGCGCTGGATGTTCTTCACCGAGGTCATCCCCGCCGTCATCTACGGCGCGCTCGCGCTGTCGATCCCGGAGTCCCCCCGGTTCCTGGTGCACCAGGGCCGCGAGGACGAGGCCCGCAAGGTGCTGTCCAGCGTGCTCACCGAGGGCGTCGACGACCGCATCAGCGAGATCCGCCGCACGATCATCCGCGACCGCGCCACCTCGCTGCGGGACCTGCTCAAGCCCACCGGCGGTCTGCTGCCGATCGTCTGGATCGGCATCGCGCTGAGCGTCTTCCAGCAGTTCGTCGGGATCAACGTCATCTTCTACTACTCCTCGACGCTGTGGCAGGCGGTCGGGTTCACCGAGGACGACGCCCTGCAGCAGACCGTCATCACGTCGGTGACCAACATCGTCGTCACGGTCGTGGCGATCCTGCTCATCGACCGGATCGGCCGACGTCGCCTGCTCACCATCGGGTCGGCCGGCATGTTCGTGGCCCTCGGGACGATGACGATCGTGTTCAGCCAGGCGCCGCTCGTGCCCAACGACGCCGGCGAGCTCGAGCCGGTCCTCAGCGACAGCGCCGGCATCGTCGCCCTCGTGGCCGCCAACCTGTTCGTCGTCTTCTTCGGGATGTCCTGGGGTCCGGCGGTGTGGGTGCTGCTGGGGGAGATGTTCAACAACAAGATCCGTGGCACGGCCCTCGGCATCGCGGCGGCGGCCCAGTGGCTGGCCAACTTCGCGATCTCCAGCTCCTTCCCGTCCATGGCGGAGGTCGGGCTGTGGTTCGCCTACGGCTTCTACACGATCGCGGCGCTGGCGTCGCTGTTCTTCGTGCTGCGGTTCGTCCCCGAGACCCGCAACAAGGAGCTCGAGGACATGGAGTGACCGGCACGTCCTAGGCTCGGGGCCATGAACGCCGAACACCCCACGCTGGCCGACGTCGTCTCCGTCCTGGAGGACCTCTACCCGCCGTCGACGGCGGAGGGCTGGGACGCCGTCGGTCTGGTCGCCGGCGACCCGTCGCGGCCGGTGCGCCGGGTGCTGTTCGCCGTCGACCCGGTGGCCGACGTCGTCGCCGAGGCCGTGGAGTGGGAGGCGGACCTCGTGGTGACCCACCACCCGCTGTTCCTGCGCGGCGTGCACTCGGTGGCGGCGACCACGTTCAAGGGCGCCGTGGTCCACCGGCTGCTGGCGGCGGGCTGCGGGTTGTACGTGGCGCACACGAACGCCGACGCGGCGCCGCGGGGGGTCGCGGACGCCCTGGCCGACCTCGTGGGGCTGAGCGACCGCCGTCCGCTCGTCGCGCACGTCGACGACACCGAGCGCGGGCTGGGACGCGTGGGCACCCTCGACCACCCCACGACCCTGGGAGAGTTCGCCGAACGCGTCGCCCAGGTGCTGCCCACCACCGTCCAGGGTGTCCGCGTGGCCGGCGACCTCGAGGCCCCGGTCACGACGGCCGCGGTCGTCGGCGGGTCGGGCGACTCCCTGTTCGACGCCGTGCGGGCGACGGCCGCCGACGTGTACGTCACCGCCGACCTGCGTCACCACCCGGCCTCCGAGCTGCGCGAGCGGGCCGTCTTCGAGGCGACCGACCCGGAGCGGCGCGAGGCGGGCACCCCGTTCCTCGTGGACGTGGCGCACTTCGCTTCCGAGTGGCCCTGGCTGGCCTACGCGGCCACGGATCTCTCCGCCGGTCTCGGAGACGGTACGGTGACCACGAAGGTCAGCACCCTGGTGACCGACCCGTGGACGCACCGCGTGGGCGGCGTCGGGCGCTGACCGGCATCAGGAGAGCAGACCGAGAGGACCCGTCCATGGCTACCGCACCCGTCGAGGACCAGCGTCGTCTGCTCCAGGTCCAGGCCCTGGACACCCGCCTCCAGCAGCTCGCCCACCAGCGCAGCAAGCACCCGTCGCTGACGACGCTGGCCGAGCTGGACAAGCGGCTCGCGGACCTGCACTCCTCGCTCGTGGACTCCCGGACCGCCGTCGCGGACCTCGAGCGCGAGGTCGCCAAGGCCGAGGCCGACGTCGAGCAGGTGCGCACCCGCGCGAACAAGGACCAGCAGCGGCTCGACAGCGGCGCCCTCGGTGCCAAGGACGCCCAGGCCGTGGTGAGCGAGCTCGAGTCGCTCGCCCGTCGGCAGAACGTCCTGGAGGAGACCGAGCTCGAGATCATGGAGCGGCTGGAGGCCCACCAGGAGTCGCTCGGGCAGGTCGAGGCCGCGCACGGCGAGCTCGTCGCCGCCCAGGAGAAGGCCGCCGCCGAACGGGACGCCGCCTACGCCGAGATCGACGCCGCCGCCCGCGAGGTCCAGGCGGAGCGTGCCCAGCTGGCCGAGGGGCTCGACGCCGGTCTCGTGACCCTCTACGACCGCCTGCGCGCCCAGCTCGGCGGTCTCGGCGCCGCTGCCCTGCGTGGCAACCGCTGCGAGGGCTGCCGCCTCGAGCTCAACCCGGGTGACCTCGCCGCCGCGCGCGGAGCCGCCCCGGAGCAGATCGTCCGGTGCGAGGAGTGCGGCCGGATCCTCGTGCGCGACCTCGACGGTTCCTGATGCACCGCCGACCCGCCCCCGGAGCCCTGGCGCGCTACGACGGCGCGGTCCCGGCCACGCTCGTGCTGGTGCGGCACGGCGTGACGCACCTGACCGAGGCCGGGGCGCTGTCCGGCGGCGACGTGCCCGGGCCGTCGCTGACCACGGCAGGTCGCCGCCAGGCGGCCCAGGCCGCGGACGCCGTCTTCCGGCTCGGCACCGAGCGCTGGGCCGACCTCGCCCGGCCCGACCTGCTGGTCGCCTCCCCGATGGTGCGCACCCAGGAGACCGCCGCCGCGATCGGCCGGCGGCTCGGGGTGCACGTCACGACGGACGAGCGCTTCGCCGAGGTGCGCTTCGGCGTCTGGGAGTCCCTGACGCCTCAGGAGGTCGAGGAGACCTGGCCGGGCGACCTGGCCAAGTGGGTCACCAGCGGATCCTTCGCCCCGCCCGAGGGAGAGTCCTACGCGGACCTGGGCGAACGGGTCGGCCCCGCGGTCGACGAGCTGGCGGCGGGCACGGTGGGCCGCACCGCGGTCGTGGTCGCCCACGCCGCCGTGATCCGGTCCGTGATCGGCCGGGCGCTCGATGCGCCCCCGGCCGGGTGGGGGCGCCTCCGCGTGCCGCCGTGCTCGCTGTCCATCGTGCGGCTGTGGCCGGACGGGGACCGCGAGGTCACCGCCGTCGGGCACCCCGCCGCGGACTGACGACCGGTCACTTCGGCGGCAGGGCGGCGGCGTGGTCGGCGCCGCGGGCCACCCAGGCGTCCAGCGTGGCGGGGTCGGTGAGCTCGTCCCGTCCCACCGAGACGAACCCCCGCATCTGGCGGTGACCCCTGCTCATCGGGGCGGCGCCTGCGGCCAGGGCGTCCTCGTACCCGTCCGGGCCGACCCGCACCATCAGCGCGTCGCGCAGGACCCCGGCGGCCATGTTCCCGGAGAGCATGAACGCGATGCCGCCGAACATCTTCCGTTCGGTGAGACCCTCCCACCGGGTGAGGGACTCCCGCACGCGGTCGGCCAGCTCCTCGTCGTAGGCCATGGCGCCAGTGTGCGCCGGCGGCACGCGCCCCGCCCGGGAGACCGGTCAGGCGATGACGAGCTCCAGGGTGTGCGGGCGACGCGCGCCGGTGGCCTCGTGCAGCTCGGCCGCGACCATCCGGTAGCTGAGCCCGGTGCCGACCTGCGTGCCGATCACCTCGCCGTCGAGCTCGCGGGCCGCGGCGAGCAGCCCGGTCGCCGAGGTCGGGGGAGCGGCTCGGCGACGCAGCAGGTGGCCCGTGAGCACGCCACGGGTGTGCTTGGCGTTGTGCGAGACGACGGTGCGCTCGCCGTCCGCCTCCCGCACCACCCGGACCGTCACCCACTCGGCGGCGTGGTCGCCGGTGGTGGCCGGCTTCCAGGCGGAGACGTAGGCGGACGAGCGGCAGTCGACGACGACGTCGCCGGCGGCCCGCTCGGCCAGCGCGGCGGTCAGGTGCGGCCGCCAGGCGGTGGCCAACCCGCCGACGCCCGGCAGCGTGACGCCCATGGACAGCCGGTAGGCGGGGATCCGGTCGGACGGCGCGACGACGCCCCACAGGCCCGAGAAGATCCGCACGTCGTCCGCCGCACGGGCCGCCGCCTCACCGGCGAGGTCGCCGAGGCCGGCGGCCGCGTACAGGACCCCGGTGTAGACGTCGGTCGCCGGTGCCGTCGGGGCGGTGCGCAACCGGGTGTTGCGGGCGACCTCCTCCGCCAGGCCCGCCCCCACCTTGAGGACCGCGGTGGCGTCGTCGCGGGCGCTGGCGGTGGCCAGCGCGTCCAGGACGGCCTCGCGCTGCGCGGTGAGCTCCGGCGCGGTGAGCGCCGCGAGGTCGACAGGTGCGCCGTCGTCGGGCGCGGGGGTCTTGCCCTCGGAGGGCGGCAGGCAGATCAGCACCCGGACACCTTAGGCAACCGTGGGACGATCTCGGCATGACGAACGACGTGCACTGGCTCACCCGGGCCGTGGAGCTGGCGACGCGCAGCGTGCCGGCCGGTCACGGGCCCTTCGGCGCGGTGGTCGTCCGCGACGGCGAGGTCGTGGCCGAGGGGACGAACCGTGTGACGACGGACACGGACCCGACCGCGCACGCCGAGGTCGTCGCGCTGCGGCAGGCGTGCGCACGGCTCGGCGTCTTCGACCTGAGCGGCGCGGTGCTGTACAGCTCGTGCGAACCGTGCCCGATGTGCCTCGGGGCCGCCCTGTGGGCGCGCGTCGACCGGGTGGTGTTCGCCGCCGACCGCGACGACGCCGCCCGTGCCGGCTTCGACGACCGGCACTTCCACGAGGTGCTCGCCGGCCGGCAGCCCTCGGAGGTGCCGATGGAGAACCTGCGGATCGACGCCGCGCTCGCCCCGTTCGAGGCATGGCACGCCTATCCGGGGCGCACCGCCTACTGACGGACCGCCCCGGGCGGTACGGTCCCCTCATGGCGCAGGTGAAGATCTACGGAAACCGGACCATCTGGGGCGAGCGTCGTGAGGAGGTCTCCGACGCCGTGCACGACGCGCTGGTCACGGCCTGGCGGATCCCCGAGGACAAGAGGTTCCACCGGTTCCTGCTGCTCGAGGACGGGGACCTCGTCGCGCCGCGGTCGGACGCGTACCTCCTCATCGAGGTCGTCTGCTTCTCCGGCCGGTCGACCACCGCGAAGAAGGCTCTGGTCAGGGCCATGTACGACGAGGTCGCGCCGGCCCTGGACCTCGCGGACGACGACCTGGAGGTCGTGATCCTCGAGAGCCGGCCGGAGAACTGGGGGATCCGCGGCCGGACGGCGGACGAGCTGGTGCTGACGTACCCGGTGGAGGTCTGAGGCCGTTATCCTTGCCGGGCGGACGAGTCGGTCGGACGGTCGCGTCGGCGGTGCTCAGGCGCCGTCGCCGAGGAACGTCCGGGCTCCGAAGGGCAAGGTGGTGGCTAACGGCCACCCGGGGTGACCCGCGGGACAGTGCCACAGAAAACAGACCGCCGCCGGGAGACCGGCGGTAAGGGTGAAACGGTGGTGTAAGAGACCACCAGCGTGTCCGGTGACGGGCACGGCTCGGTAAACCCCACCTGGAGCAAGGTCGGACAGGGGACGTTCGAGGGCTGCCCGCCCGATGTCCCCGGGTAGACCGCTGGAGGCCTGTGGCGACGCAGGTCCTAGATGGATGACCGTCGCCCGTGCGGGGGTGACCCGGCACGGGAACAGAACCCGGCGTACAGACCGGCTCGTCCGCACCCCACCGCACCGGCGCCGGCTGTCCGGCGGCGAGCGTCGGGGGTCGCCCGTAGGGTCACGGCGTGGCGACGCTCACCGCACGGCCCGCGAACCAGGTCCCCTTCGAGGACCTCCAGACGGTGCTCGGTACCTCCCAGGCCGGTCGGTGCCAGTGCCAGCGGCAGGTGCTCGGCGACGGCGAGTGGTGGGACATGCCGGTCGAGGAACGGCGGCTCCGGCTGGCCGAGCAGACGTGTGCCGACGACCCGACCTCGCCGGTGACCAGCGGCGTCGTGCTCTACGACGGCGACGAGCCGGTCGGCTGGGTGGCCGTCGGCCCGCGCCCGACGTACCGCCGGTACTACGGGCGCAGTCCCGTGGCGTGGCGCGGGCGTGCCGAGGAACGCGACGACGACGGCGTGTGGCTCGCGGCCTGCTTCGTCGTCCGCGCGGGGTACCGGGGCCAGGGGCTGATGTACGAGCTGGCCCGCTGCGCCGTCGACTTCGCCCGGGAACGGGGTGCGCGGGTCCTCGAGGGGTATCCGATCGTCGCCGCGGACGGCGGCGAGGTGATCTGGGACGAGGCGAGCGTCGGCGTGCCGCAGATCTTCTCGGCCGCCGGCCTGGAGGAGGTCGCGGCCCCGACGTCGCGCCGTCGCGTCCTGCGCCTCGAGCTGTGACCGACGGGCGCTCAGGCGCCCCGGTCAGAACGTGAAAGTTCGGTCAAGAACGGTTCCGGAAACGGGTTCCCGTGGGGGTCGGAGTGGTGTAGGTTGGCGGCATCGCGACGACGAGGTCGCGAGTCTCGAACGCCGGTGCCGCGCCCGCGGCACGCAGGGGGCGAGGACACCAGGGACGAAGGTGGCACAGTGACCCTCATCCATGAGGTTCGGGCCGGAGGGATCGTCTTGAACGAGACGCCCGAGGCCAGTGTGGTGACCCTGTGGGGCGAGATCGACATCGCCCTGCGCGACGAGGCCTCGGCTGCTCTGGCCGGGGCGTTCCAGCGTGACCTTCCCGTGATCGTGGACGCCTCCGAGGTGACGTTCCTCGACTCCGCGGGTATCGCCTTCCTCGTCCAGCTCTGCCGCATCGGGCAGGACGAAGGGCTCTCCGTCACGTTGCACGACCCGCCCGCCGTCGTCAGCGAACCGCTGGGCACGTTGCACGTCGACGTCCCCGTCGCCCACTGACCCGACACGACGACGCCGCACCCCCCGGTCGGGGGGTGCGGCGTCCTCGTGTCCGGAAGGATCAGTGGGGGTCGGCCGCGAGGGAGGCGGCGCCGACGATCCCGGCGCGGTTGCGCAGGGTGGCCGGGACGATCTCGGCGCGCAGGTCCAGCAGCGGCAGGAACTTCTGGTGGTGCTTGCTCACGCCGCCGCCGACGACGATGAGGTCGGGGGAGAGCAGCATCTCCACCGTCTCGAAGTAGCGCTGCAGGCGCTTCGCCCACTTCTCCCACGACAGGTCCTCGCGGTCCCGCGCGGCCTCCGACGCCTTCGTCTCGGCGTCGTGCCCGTCGATCTCGAGGTGGCCGAGCTCGGTGTTCGGCACGAGCACGCCGTCCACCAGCAGGGCTGACCCGATCCCGGTGCCCAGGGTCGCCATGAGCACCACGCCGCCGTGCCCGGCGGCCGCCCCGTAGCGGTCCTCCCCGACCCCGGCCGCGTCCGCGTCGTTGACCGCCGTCACGTCACGGCCGGTCGCCTCGCGGACGAGCTGCGGCAGGTCGACGCCCTTCCAGGACTTGTGCAGGTTGGCGATGAACCGGACGATCCCGCGGTCCAGGGGCGCGGGGAACGCGACGCCGACCGGCGCCTCGTCGGGCAGGTCGAAGCCGGCGACGAGCTCGGCGAGCACGTCGGCGACCGCGTCCGGGGTGGACTTGCTCGGGGTGGGGATCCGCAGCCGGTCCGCGGCGAACTCGCCCGTGGTCAGGTCGACGGGGGCGCCCTTGATCCCGGACCCGCCGATGTCGATACCGAAGGCCACCTGGTGTCCGCTCTGCTCAGCCATGGACCCCATCTTGCGGCAGGATCGAGTCATGAGCGAGTACAGCAGCAGCACACAGTATTGGTTCAACACCGAGACCGGGCAGGTGGAGACCGCGAAGGAGAAGTCGAGCTGGACGCACCTGCTGGGTCCGTACGCCACGCGCGAGGAGGCGCAGCACGCCCTGGACAACGCCGCGCGGCGCAACGAGGAGTGGGAGGCCGAGGACGAGGACTGGCGGCGCTGAGGGGCTCGGCGCCGCCGGTCCCGCGTCACTGGTCGAAGGTGTGCTCCTCGGTCGGGAAGGACCCGTCGCGCACCTCGGCCGCGAAGTCCGCGGCCGCCTGCTGCAGGGCGCGGCCCAGCTCGGCGTAGCGGCGGGCGAAGCGCGGCGACCAGTCGGTCATCCCGGCCATGTCGGTCCACACGAGGACCTGGCCGTCGACCTCGGGGCCGGCGCCGATGCCGATCGTCGGGATGACCAGGAACTCGGTGATGCGGGCCGCCACGGCGCGGGGCACCATCTCCAGCACGACCGCGACCGCGCCGGCCTCCTGGACGGCGAGCGCGTCCTGGCTGAGCTCCTCGGCCGCGTCGTCGCCCCGGCCCTGCACGCGGGGGCCGCCCAGCGCGTTCTCGGACTGCGGGGTGTAGCCGAGGTGGCCGACCACCGGGATCCCCGCCTGGGTGATCGCGCGGATCTGCTCGGCCGAGCGGCGGCCGCCCTCGAGCTTGACCGCCGAGGCGCCGGTCTCCTTCATGATGCGCACGGCGGAGGCGAGGGCCTGCTCGGGGCCCGCCTCGTAGCTGCCGAACGGCAGGTCGACGACGACGAACGCGTGCTGCGCCGCCGAGGCGACCGCCCGTCCGGCCCGCACCATGTCGTCGAGGGTGACGGGCAGCGTGGTGGCGTGCCCGAGCATGGTGTTCCCGACGGAGTCGCCCACGAGCAGCGTGTCGATGCCGGCGGCGTCGAGGATCGCGGCCGTGGGGGCGTCGTAGGCGGTGAGCATGGTGATGCGCTCACCACGCTCCTTGGCGCGCTGCAGGTGGTGGACGCGGACTCGGCGGGCGCCGGCGGCGATGCCGGCGGCGTCGTCGTCGGTGACCGACCTCACAGCGGAGTTGTCAGCGGGCGTGACCGAGGGGTTGTGGCCTGCGGGTTCCATGGTCGATAGCGTAGGCGACAGCCGGTGCGGGCCCAGGTCCCGGACCGGTGCGACGGACCGTCGACGGTCCGTCACCCACGGTTAACAGGTATCGGGCAGGATGAGGTCATGGACAGGCAGCAGGAGTTCGTGCTTCGCACGGTCGAGGAGCGCGACATCCGCTTCATCCGACTCTGGTTCACCGACGTGCTGGGGGTGCTCAAGTCCGTCGCGGTCGCCCCGGCGGAGCTCGAGCAGGCCTTCGTCGAGGGCATCGGCTTCGACGGCAGTGCGATCGAGGGGCTGACACGGGTCTACGAGGCGGACATGATCGCCAAGCCCGACCCCACGACGTTCCAGGTGCTGCCCTGGCGCGGTGAGCGCCACGGCACCGGTCGCATGTTCTGCGACCTGCTCACCCCCGAGGGCGAGCCCTCGCGTGCCGACTCGCGCAACGTCCTCAAGCGCACGCTCGCCAAGGCCGGCGACAAGGGCTTCACGTTCTACACCCACCCCGAGGTCGAGTTCTACCTCTTCAACCAGATGGGTTCCTCGGACGGGCCCCTGGTGCCGGTCGACGAGGGCGGCTACTTCGACCACCTGGCCCGCGGCAGCACGCACGACTTCCGGCGCGCGGCCATCTCGATGCTCGAGTCGATGGGTATCTCCGTGGAGTTCTCCCACCACGAGGCCGGGCCCGGGCAGAACGAGATCGACCTGCGCTACGCCGACGCGCTGACCACCGCGGACAACCTCATGACGTTCCGCACCGTGGTCAAGGAGGTCGCGCTCGAGCAGGGTGTGTTCGCCTCCTTCATGCCCAAGCCCTTCGCGGACAAGCCGGGGTCGGGCATGCACACCCACATGTCGCTGTTCGAGGAGGACTCCAACGCCTTCCACGAGCCGGGGGCGCAGTTCGAGCTGTCCAAGACCGGGCGTCAGTTCATCGCCGGGCTGCTGGTGCACGCCGGGGAGATCACCGCGGTGACCAACCAGCACGTCAACTCCTACAAGCGGCTGTGGGGCGGCTCCGAGGCGCCCAGCTACATCTGCTGGGGCCACAACAACCGCTCCGCGCTGGTGCGCGTGCCCATGTACAAGCCGGGCAAGGGCAACTCCTCGCGGATCGAGTACCGGGCGCTGGACTCGGCGGCGAACCCGTACCTGGCGTTCGCCGTGCTGCTGGCCGCCGGGATGAAGGGCATCGAGGAGGGGTACGAGCTGCCCGAGGCCACCGAGGACGACGTCTGGGAGCTCACCGGGGCGGAGCGCCGAGCGCTCGGCATCGCGCCGCTGCCGGAGTCCCTCGACGAGGCCATCGAGCTCATGGAGTCCTCCGAGCTCGTCGCCGAGACCCTGGGCGAGCACGTCTTCGACTACGTGCTGAAGAACAAGCGCAACGAGTGGGACGCCTACCGCGCCCAGGTCACCCCGTACGAGCTCAAGACCTCCCTGCAGTTCCTCTGAGCGGACGGCCGCCGCACGCTCCGGCGGCGGCCGATAGGGTCGAGAGGTGAGCCCGACGACCTCCGGCACCGGTAGACCGCAGACCCCGACCCGGAGGCTGCTCCGGGCAGGGTTCGCCGACCTGACCCGGTCGGCGACGCTCTGGCAGGACGCCGAGCTGCAGCGCCGCCTCCCCGCCGACGCGGGCGGGGACGACGGCGTGCTGCAGGCCCTCGGGGTCACGGCCGACCCGGACCTCGCGCTGCTGCACCTCGTGCGGCTGGCCTCGGTGCCCGCCGCGCAGCAGACCGTCGAACGGCTGCTCGCGGCGGACCAGCGTTCGGGCGAGGGCGTGGCCCGGGGACGGCTAATGGCCGTCCTCGGCGCGTCGACGGCGCTCGCGGACGAGATCGTCCGCCGTCCCGCGCTCCTGGACGTGCTGGGCGACGGCGACGGCGGGCTCGGGGCCGACCCGCGGGACGTGCGCGCGGAGCTCCTGCGCGCCGTCGGCGCCGACCCGGAGTCGGCGGATCCCGTCGCGGCCCTGGAGCCCGAGGGCGCCGACGCGCCGGGGTGGCCCGACCGGGACGCCCCCACCGCCACGGACGCGCTGCGGCGCGCCTACCGCGAACGGCTGCTGCGCATCGCCGCCACGGACCTGACGGCGCCGGACCCCTCGGCCACGCTGCCGGACGTCGGCGCCGCGCTGGCCGACCTGGCCGCCGGCGCGCTGGAGGCGGCGTTGGCGGTGGCGCGCTCCCAGATCCCCGACCACGGCGCCGGGGCCCGCCTCGCGGTGATCGGGATGGGCAAGACCGGCGGTCGCGAGCTCAACTACGTCTCCGACGTCGACGTCGTCTACGTGTGCGAACCCGCCACGGACGAGGCCGGGGAGCCGGTCCTGGACGAGTCCGCGGCGATGCGGATCGGGACCCAGCTCGCCACCCGGCTGCAGAAGGTGTGCGGCGGCACCTCGCTCGAACCGGCGCTGTGGGAGGTCGACGCGGCGCTGCGTCCCGAGGGCAAGCAGGGGCCGCTGGTGCGCACCCTGGCCAGCCACGTCGCCTACTACGAGCGCTGGGCCCAGACGTGGGAGTTCCAGGCCCTGCTCAAGGCCCGCCCGGTGGCGGGGGACGCCGCGCTCGGCGCGGCCTACCGCGAGGCCGTCGACCCGTTCGTCTGGGCGGCCGCCAACCGGGACCACTTCGTCGAGGACGCCCAGGCGATGCGGCGCCGCGTCGAGGCGCACGTGCCCAACGCCGAGGCCGACCGGCAGATCAAGCTCGGCAAGGGCGGGCTGCGGGACGTCGAGTTCACCGTCCAGCTCCTGCAGCTCGTGCACGGCCGCACCGACGACGCCATCCACGACGGCAACACGCTGGCCGGACTGTCCGCGCTCGCGGCCGGGGGGTACGTCGGGCGCGAGCACGCCCTGCGCATGGGCGCCTGCTACCGGTTCCTGCGGTCCCTGGAGCACCGGGTCCAGCTCTTCGGGCTCAAGCGCACGCACCTGCTGCCGACCGAGGACGAGGACCTGCGGCGCCTCGCCCGGTCGCTGGGCATGCGCGGCCAGGGCGCCGAGGACCTGCGCCAGCGCTGGCGGGCCACCCGGCGCGAGGTCCGTGCCCTGCACGAGGCCGTCTTCTACCGCCCGCTGCTGCCGGCGTGGGCGCAGCTCTCGGAGGACGAGCTCTCGCTCGCCCCGGACGCCGCGCGCGCCCGGTTCGCGGCGATCGGCTACCGCGACCCGGACGGGGCGATGCGGCACGTCGTGGCACTCACCGAGGGCACCTCACGCCGGGCCAAGCTGCAGCGCCAGCTCCTGCCGGTGATGCTCGGCTGGTTCGCCGAGGGCTCCGACCCCGACGCGGGCCTGCTGGACTTCCGCAAGCTGTCCGAGAACCTCGGCGCCACGCCCTGGTACCTGCGGCTGCTGCGCGACTCCGGGAACGCCGCCTACCACCTGGCCCACCTGCTGTCCTCCTCGCGGTACCTCGCCGAGGCGCTGGCCCGCTCACCGGAGTCGGTGCAGTGGCTCGCCGACACCTCCCGGCTGGAACCCCGCGGTCCCGAGCGGCTCGCCGCGGAGGCGGACGCCGTCCTGACCCGGGCGGACGACCCCGGTCCGGCGGCGACCCGGCTGCGCGCCCTGCGGCGCCGCGAGCTCGCCCGGACCGGCGCCGGCGAGGTGCTCGGCGTGCTCGGGCCCGTGCAGGCCCAGGCGGCGATCTCCGACGCCGCGGACATGGTCGTCGTCGGCGGCCTGCGCGTGGCCGAGTTCGCCGCCCGGGACCAGATGGGGCTGGGACCCGACCCGGCGGCGAACCCCACCCGCATGCTCGTGGTCGCCATGGGTCGCCTCGGCGGACGGGAGATGGGCTACGGCTCGGACGCCGACGTCCTGTTCGTGCACGACCCGCTGCCCGACGCCGACCCCGAGCAGGCCAAGGCGTTCGCCGAGCTCACCGCGCGCACGCTGCAGAAGCTGCTCTCCGCCGTCGGACCCGAGCCCCCGCTGCCGGTGGACGCCGACCTGCGTCCCGAGGGGCGGCAGGGGCCGCTGGTGCGCACGATGGCCTCGTACACCGAGTACTACGAGCGCTGGGCGAGTGTGTGGGAGCAGCAGGCGCTGCTGCGCGCCCGCCCCGTGGCCGGCGCGACCGGCACGGCGGTGGACCTGGCCGAGCGCTTCGACGCCGTCGTCGACCCGTTGCGCTACCCGCCCGGGGGGCTCGCCGAGCCCAAGCTGCGCGAGGTGCGGCGCATCAAGGCCCGCGTCGAGTCCGAACGGCTGCCACGGGGCACCGATCCCAGCCGCCACCTCAAGCTGGGGCGTGGGGGAGTGTCCGACGTCGAGTGGACGGTCCAGCTCCTGCAGCTCCAGCACGCGCACGAGGTGCCGGGACTGCGCACCACCGAGACGGTCGCGGCGCTGGCCGCGGCCGAGGGGGCCGGACTCGTCGAGGCCGAGGAGGCCGAGTGCCTGCTCGACGCCTGGCTGCTCGCGTCCCGGCTGCGGTCCGCCCTGGTGCTGTGGTCCGGCAAGGTCGGCGGCCTGCGCGCGGACGTGCTCCCGGCGGACGCCTGGGCGCTGACCGGGTTGGCGCGGCTGCTCGGCGACGTCGACACCGGCCAGGAGCTGGAGGAGCTGTACCTGCGCACCGCACGACGCGCCCGCACGGTGATGGAGCGGCTCGTCTACGGCGACGACTGACCCGGTCTGGGGCACGATAGGCCCATGCGATCGTGCCTGGAGTCCTCGTCCGTCCTCGCGGCGCCCTGCCCGCGCCACGCCGGCATGCCGGGGGCGGCCGCGTGAGCGCCGGGCTGCTCGGGCTCCTCGACGACGTCGCGGCCATCGCCAAGCTCGCGGCCGCCTCGCTGGACGACGTCGGGGCGGCGGCCGGCCGGGCGACGGCCAAGGCGGCCGGCGTCGTGGTGGACGACACCGCCGTGACGCCGCAGTACGTGCACGGGGTCGCGGCCGAGCGCGAGCTGCCGATCATCAAGAAGATCGCGTGGGGCTCGATCCGCAACAAGGTGCTCATCATCCTGCCGATCGCGCTGGTGCTGAGCGAATGGCTGCCGTGGTTGCTGACGCCGATCCTCATGCTCGGCGGCACCTACCTGGCGTTCGAGGGCGCGGAGAAGATCTGGCGCCGGGTGCGCGGGCACACGGACCACGACCGGCCGGCCGCCGCGGTCGGCCCCGAGGCCGAGAAGACGATGGTGTCCGGGGCGATCCGCACCGACCTCATCCTGTCCGCGGAGATCATGGTCATCGCCCTCGACGAGGTCGCCGACGAGGGGTTCTGGTCCCGGCTGGTGATCCTGCTCGTCGTGGCTCTCGTCATCACCGTGATCGTCTACGGCGCCGTGGCCCTCATCGTGAAGATGGACGACGTCGGGCTGGCGCTCGCACAGCGCGAGTCCGACCTGTCGCGCCGGGTCGGGCGCGCCCTGGTGACCGGGATGCCCAAGGTGCTGGCCACGATCTCGGTGGTGGGCACGGTGGCGATGCTCTGGGTCGGCGGGCACATCCTGCTGGTCGGGGTCGACGAGCTCGGCTGGCACGGGCTGTACGACCTGGTGCACCACGGCGAGGAGGCGATCGCCGCGGCGGTCCCGGGCATCGGCGGGTTCCTCGCCTGGTGCTTCAACACGCTGTGCTCGGCCCTCATCGGCCTGGTCGTCGGCGCGGTCGCGGTGGCCGTGATGCACGTGCTGCCGTTCGGCGACGACCACGACGCGCGCGACGCCCACGACAGCCCGGCCACGCCGCGCCCCGCGGCCGAGCACGACCCGGACGCCGAGTCAGGGCGGTCGGGCGGCGAGTCAGCGGGGACGGGCGCGAGCCGGCACGACGAGCACTGAGTCCGCCCGCCCCGTCGGATTGCTGGAACCGGCGACCCGGGCGACGGTAGGGGGATGTCGATCCCACGTCCCGACCTGGTCGTCCTCGACGTCAACGAGACCCTGTCCGACCTGGCGCCGCTGGCCGACGCCTTCGGTGACGTCGGCCTGGACCCGGGCGACGTGGAGGCCTGGTTCGCCGGCGTGCTCCGGGACGCCTTCGCGCTCGGCATGCTCGGTGACAACCCGTCGTTCGCGGAGATCGGCGGCGCGCTGCTCCGCGCTCGCCTGACGGCGGCCGGCCACCCCGATCCGTCCGAGGGTGCCCAGCAGGTCCTGGGACGGTTCGTCGCCCTGTCCCCGCACCCGGACGTCGTCCCGGGGCTCCTGGCCCTGGCGGAGCTCGGCTGCCGGATCGTCACGCTGAGCAACGGGTCCGCGGACGTGGCCCGCGCCCTGCTCGCCGACACCGCGGCGGGCAAGGTCGTCGAGGACTATCTCGCGGTGGCCGAGGCGGACGCCTGGAAGCCCGACGCCCGTGCGTACGCCCATGCGCTGGCGGCCGCCGGCGTCGCCGCCGAGCGGGCGGTCCTCGTCGCCGTGCATCCCTGGGACGTCGAAGGGGCGCGACGCGCCGGTCTGCAGACCGCGTGGGTCAACCGCACCGGCGCCGTCTACCCGGACCACTTCGGCCCGGCGGACCGGGAGGTCGCGTCCGTCGTCGACCTGGCGGCGGTGCTGGGGGAGCTGCCGCGCTGAGCCGGGCCGTCGCGCCGAGCCACCGCGGCCGGTGAGACGTCAGTCGTGTCCGGCACGGGGCAGCACGATCCAGCCCTCCCGGGACGCCAGGTCGCGCAGGTCGGCGGGCACGGGTTCGCAGCGGCCCTGCCGGGCCCGTCCGGCGATGACGGCGCACAGCACGGCGTCGAGGGCGTCGTCGGTGTCGCGGCACAGCGGCGCGAAGGTGTCGAGGTCGAGCCACGGGAACGCGATCGCCAGGTGGTCGACGAGGTCCGCGCGGGCGCGGGACGACTGCGGGTCGCGGCCCTTGTACCCGCGGTGGGGCAGCCCCCAGATCTTCAGTGCCGCTGCGGGGTAGACCTCGATCACCGGCCCGCTGCCGGCGCGGTCGACGACGGTCCCGGACCGCGTGAGCATCGCGAGGATCGCCGCGCAGCGCATCGCCGCGGCGCCGATCCGCTCGGCGGAGACCGCGAGCGGGCGCACGCCGGTGCGCTGCCAGACGTGCAGGTCGGTGGCCCGGTAGGTGAGAGGGCGACGCGTCTCGGGGACCACCAGGTCGTGCCCGCCGTCGCGGTGGGCGACGACGTAGTCGACGAACGCGTCGGGCCAGCCGATCGGGCAGTCGATCCCGGTGGTCGCGGCCGCCCGGACGACGTCGCAGAGCGCGGCGTCGTCGTGCTCCCCGACGGCGAGCGCGGTGACCCGGGCATCGTCGTCGGACCACTCGATCGTCGCCACGCCGGTCTTGCGAGGGTTCGCCGACAGGTCGATGCCCGCGGTGATCATGGCCGGTCGCAGCTGGTCGGTCGGCTACATCCCGGGCAGGGGCTGGGCCTCGTGGACCTCGATCGTGCACCCGCCCGGCATCTGCAGGTGCGGGTGCGTGCGCGCCAGGGCGACCGCGGCGTCCATGTCGTCGGCCTCCAGGATCGTGTAGCCCGCCACGTCCTGGGTGCTCGGCCGCTCGCCGTCCGGGGTGACCTGGACGCCACCGGCGAGGGGCGTGCCGAAGTCGATCATCCGTTCCCCGACCTGGTCGGCCCAGGCCATCCAACGGCCCATGACCTCCTGTGTCTCCTCGGCTGTCGGCGGCGTGGCGTCGTCCGGCGTCATCGGCGCGTGGTAGACGAACATGAAGCGTGCCATGGTTCTCCCCCTCGAGATCACCGGCCGTCCACCGCCGGTCTGCCGTCACCGTAGGTCGCCGCCACCCGGCACGCATCCGTGCGCGACGGCGACCCGCCGTCCCGACCCGGCGGCCAGGTCCGGGCGCCCGTGACCCGGGCGATTCTCTAATCTGGCTTAGAATCGAGGGATGGACGTGACCGAGCCTGCCCCGTCGCGCGCGGCGTCGAAGTCGGCGCAGACCCGGCAGCGCATCCTCGACGCGGCCGCGGAGGTGCTGTCGCGCAAGGGCTACGCCGGCACACGTCTCGCGGACGTCGCGGCCGTGGCCGGCGTGCAGGCACCGGCGATCTACTACTACTTCGCCTCCCGTGACGAGCTCGTCGAGGAGGTGATGTGGGTCGGGGCGCACCGCGTCCGGCTCCACGTCGAGGAGCGGTTGGCCGCCGTGCCGGAGGGCGCCTCGGCGATGGACCGCCTCATGGTCGCCGTCGAGGCGCACCTGCGGTTCGAGCTGCAGCTGTCGGACTACGCGACCGCCTCGGTCCGCAACGCCGGGCACGTCCCCGAACAGCTCCGGGTCCGGCCGGCCGCCGAGGAGGCCCAGTACACCCACCTGTGGCGGGACCTGTTCGTGGCCGCCCAGCAGGCGGGGGAGGTGCGGGCCGACCTCGACATCAACATCCTCCGGCTCCTGCTGCTCGGCGCCATGAACTGGGTCGTCGAGTGGTGGAACCCGCGGACCCGGTCGCTCGACGACCTGGTGGCCACCGCCCAGGGGATGATCCGGCACGGCGCCGGGACGTGACCGACCCGGCGTGCCGCGCCCCCGGGGGACCGCGTGGTGGAGGAGTGCCTCGGCGACGGGATCCTCACAGCCCCAGGCCGCGGCCGACGATCTCCTTCATGATCTCGGTCGTGCCGCCGTAGATGGTGGTGACGCGGGCGTCCTCGTAGTCCCGGGCGATGCGGTACTCGCGCATGTACCCGTAGCCGCCGTACAGCTGCAGGCAGCGGTCGACCACGTCGACGTACTGCTCGGTGGCCAGGAACTTGGCCCCGGCGGCGTCCTCCGCGCTGAGCCGACCGGCGTTGTGCTGGACGAGGCAGGCGTCCATGTAGGCCCGGGTGGCCCGTACGGCGGTGACCATGTCGGCCAGCTCGAAGCGGGTGTTCTGGAACGAGCCGATGGGCTGGCCGAACGCGTGCCGTTGCTTGACGTACTCGAGGGTCCGCTCCAGCACGCCTTCGCTGGCGGCGACGGCGGCGGCGGCGATGGAGACGCGTTCCTGCGGCAGGTTGCGCATGAGGCTCGCGAAGCCGGACCCCTCGGGGCCGAGCAGGTTCGCCGCCGGCACGCGGACGCCCTCGAACGCGAGCTCGCTGGTGCCCTGGGTGTGCAGGCCGATCTTCTCCAGCAGGCGGCCGCGGGAGAACCCGGGGGAGTCGGCGGGGATCACGAGCAGGCTCAGCCCCCGGTGCGGGTCCGGTCCGGTGCGCACGACCGTGACCACGAGGTCGGCGTCCTGCCCGTTGGAGATGAACGTCTTGGATCCGTCGACGACGTAGTCGTCGCCGTCGCGCACGGCCGACGTGCGGATCCCGGCGAGGTCGCTGCCGGCGCCGGGCTCGGTCATCGCCACGGCGACGAGGCTCTCCCCGGCCGCGATCCCGGGCAGCCAGCGCTGCTTCTGCTCGTCGTTCGTCAGGTCGGTGAAGTACGGGATGACGACGTCGTTCGCCAGGGGGATGTTGGCCACGCCGTCCGACACCGGGTGGCGGGAGAGCTCCTCGCCGACGACGGCGTTGAAGCGGAAGTCGTCCGACCCGCCGCCGCCGTACTCCTCCGGGATGCCGAGGCCCAGGATCCCTGCCTCGGCGGCCTGGGTGAACAGCTTGCGGTCGACCCGGCCCTCGCGTTCCCACCGCTCGACGTGGGGGCGGACGTTCTGCTCCACGAAGTCGTGCACCATCTCGCGCAGCTGCTCGTGCTCCTCCTCGTAGAGGGAGCGCGGCCCGAAGATCTGGCTCATGTCGTCTCCGATCGTCCTTGATCTCGACCTCCGTCTTTCTATAGCGTATTAGAAACGTCGCTGGCGCGCTGCTGGTCCCGTCGAAGATTTCTCGCCGTCAGGTCCAGGGATTGAACCGAGGTTAAGCATCGCGCCAGGGGAGCCCGGCAGAAGGAGGACCATGAGGATCGCCGTGCTGGTGAAGGTGGTGCCGGACACTTACGTGGACCGCACGTTGTCGCTCGAGACGGGGCTGGCCGACCGTGCCACCGCCGACCTGGTCCTCGACGAGATCGACGAGCGTGCCCTGGAGGTCGCGCTCCGCCATGCCGACGACCACCCCGACACCGAGATCGTGGCCGTCGCGATGACCCCGGAGGCCGGCGTCACCAGCCTGCGCAAGGCCCTCGCCCTCGGCGCCACGTCCGCTCTGCAGGTGGTCGACGAGCGACTCGTCGGCGCCGACGTCGTCCTCACCGCCGAGATCCTGGCTGCGGCGGTCCAGCACGTGGGCTTCGACGTGGTCCTGGCCGGGGACGCGTCCACCGACGGGTCCGGGGGAGCGGTGCCGGCGGCGGTCGCCGAGCTTCTCGCCGTCCCCGCCGCCACGGCGCTGTCCGAGGTGCACCTCTCGGACACCGAGGTCACCGGTGTGCGTGCCTCCGACGGTGCCGCCGTGCGTGTCGGCGCACCCCTGCCGGCGGTCGTGTCCGTCACCGAGGCGCTGCCCGAGGCCCGCCTGGCCGGGTTCAAGGGGATCATCGCCGCCAAGAAGAAGACCATCGAGACCGTCTCCGCGGCCGACCTCGGCGTCGACCCGGAGCCCGCCGACGCCGCCCGCTCGATCATGATCGCCGTCTCGGAACGTCCCCCGCGCACGGCGGGGACCAAGATCGTGGACAGCGGTGACGCCGCCGAACGGCTGGCGGACTTCCTGGTCGAGAACCGGCTGGCATGAAGGGGAACACGACCATGACCGACGTCCACGACGCGCCGATCCTGGTGCTGCTCGACCGTGACCCCGACGGCGCCCTCGCGGGCTCCAGCGCCGAGCTGCTCGGCGCGGCCGCCACGCTCGGCAGCCCCGTGGCGCTGATCCTCGGACCAGACGCCGACACCGAGGCCGCGTCGGCCGCCGTGCTGGGAGCACGGCGCGTGCTGACCGTCTCCGCGCCCGTCAAGGCCCTCGGGGTGCCCCGCGTCGACGCCCTCGCGGCCGCCGCGGAGCGCGTCCGCCCCGCCGCCGTGCTCGCCGCGCACTCGGTGGAGGGCCGGGAGGCCGCCGCCCGCTACGCCGTCCGGTCGCGGTCGGCGCTCGCGGTCGACGCCGTCGGCGTCTCGCGCGACGAGGAGGGGATCGTCACCCGCCACTCGGTCTACGGCGGCACCTACCTGGTCGACGCGGCCGCCACGTTCGGCGCACCGGTCGTCACGCTGCGCGTGGGGGAGATCGACGACCGTGCGTCCGCCGTCCCCGACGCCTCCGTCGAGGAGCTCGCGGTCACCGAGTCGGGGATCCCCGGCGCCGAGATCGTGGCGGTCGAACCCGTCGAGGTGACGTCGTCCCGCCCCGCGCTGCGCGGGGCCGAGAAGGTCGTCTCCGGCGGTCGGGGTCTGGGCTCCGCAGAGGGTTTCGAGCTGGTCGAGCGACTCGCCGACGCCCTCGGCGCCGCCGTCGGCGCGTCGCGGGTCGCGGTCGACAACGGGTACGCCCCGTCGTCGGCCCAGGTGGGCCAGACCGGCGTGTCGGTGTCGCCCCGGCTGTACGTCGCCCTCGGCATCTCCGGCGCCATCCAGCACCGCGCCGGGATGCAGACGGCTCAGACGATCGTCGTCGTGAACAAGGACGCCGACGCCCCCCTGTTCGAGATCGCGGACTTCGGCGTGGTCGGCGACGTGTTCGAGGTCGTGCCCCGGCTCGTCGCCGCCCTCGAGGCGCGGAGGAATTCATGACCGCCCTGCGGCGAGGACTGCCGCGCCGCCCGGGGGGCCCACCGTGGCCCCCGGCCGGCGAGGCCCCCGCCGACGCGTCCGCGGCGGCGGGCACCACCGTCGCTCCGGAGGCCTCCGTGGCCACCGGGACCGTCGAGCGTTCGGAGGCGGTGACCGCTGCGGGGGCGCCCGCGGAGGCATCCACAGGGTCGCCCGCCGTGCCGACCTCGCCCGAGACCGCCCTCGACGGCGTCCCCCTGCGCCGCGGCCTGCCCCGGGTGCCCGGGGGAGAGCCGTGGCCCCCTGCGGGCATGGCGCCGGCGTGGGCCTATCGGCCGCCGGAGCCGGAGCCGGAGCCCGTGCCCGAGCCGGCCACGCCGCCGCTCGTCGGGGCGGACCACGCGCCGGCCGCTGCGCAGCAGACGGGCACGGCCGCCGAGGACGAGCAGCTCCCGGCCGCCCGGCCTCGGCCGCCGCGCTGGGCCGGTCGTGCCCTCGTCCTGGTGGCCGGCGCCGTCGTCCTGGTCGGTGTCGCCGTCCTGGTCGCGCGGTGGCTGGTGCACCTGGAACCGGTGCAGGGCTTCCTGACCACCTATCCCGGCGACTACCCGCTCCCCGAGGGCTCCCCGGTGGGCATCCCCGCCTGGCTCTCCTGGCAGCACTTCTTCAACGTGTTCCTGCTGGTGCTGATCGTGCGCACCGGCTGGATGGTGCGCCGCCAGCAGCGGCCGGCCGCGTACTGGGCCCGGCGGGTCGCACCGCAGGAGCGCATCAGCATCATGTCCTGGGCCCACCAGGCGCTGGACGTCTTCTGGGTCGCCAACGGCGTGCTCTACGTCGTGCTGCTGTTCGCGACGGGGCAGTGGGTGCGGATCGTGCCGACGGACTGGAGCGTGTTCCCGAACGCGGTGTCCGCGGGTCTGCAGTACCTGTCGCTGAGCTGGCCCACGGACAACGGGTGGGTGCACTACAACAGCCTCCAGCAGCTGGCCTACTTCACCACGGTGTTCGTCGCCGCCCCGCTGGCGATCGCCACCGGCGTGCGGATGAGCGTCTCCTGGCCCTCGCGGCCCCGGCGGGACCGCCTGTTCCCCGTGGAGGTCGCGCGCCGGATCCACTTCCCGGTGATGCTGTACTTCGTCGCGTTCACCGTCGTCCACGTGTCCCTGGTCTTCGCCACGGGGGCGCTGCGCAACCTCAACCACATGTTCGCCGCCCGGGACGAGGTGAGCTGGGTCGGCTTCTGGCTGTTCGTCGCGGCGGTCGTGGTGATCGCCGGGGCGGCCGCCCTCCTGCGTCCGCTCTTCCTGGCCCCCGTCGCCCGCCGGTTCGGCACCGTCAGCCGGCGCTGATCGCGGACCGGTTGGGGACCGTGACGTCCGGGGCGTGGCCGTGCTCCTCCGCCAGCCTCGCCACGAGCTCGGCCAGGTCGGTCTCCCCGAGGTGCCCCTCGTCGAGGACCTCGCCGTCCGGTCCGAAGACCGTGTAGGTGCTCATGCCCGTGACCTCGCGCTGCTGCCACAGCGTGCCTTCGGAGCCGACGACGTAGGTGACGTGCGGGACCACCCGGGCGGCCACCTCGATGGTCTCGAGGCCGTCGGGGCCCTCGAAGGCGATGACGGCGAGCTGGTCCGCGTGCTGCTCCGCCAGTCCGGACAGGTGCGGGTCCGGGGCCTGGCAGGTGGGGCACCACGGCGCCCAGAACCAGTGCACGGTCGGAACGTCGGGCGCGACCGCGGCGTCGGCAGCCCCGACGACGTCGTCCCCGACGGACACCGACGAACCGGGCTCCTGCCCGGTGCACGCGGTCAGGACGGCCCAGGCGATGACGAGCGCGGCCAGGCGCCTCATGACCCCAGTATGCCCAGGACCGCGTGCGGTCGCTCCGGACCGCCGGCAGCCCCGGGGGTCAGCCCTCGGCGCGGAGCAGGGCCACTCGGTCGCGAGCTGCGCGCCGAGCCGCCCAGCGGTCCACCAGCGCGTGGGCGGCGAGCTTGACCCGGTCGTTGACGAGGAACCACACGAGGGCGTAGGCCCAGACGAGCCCCGCGCCGGCCCAGCCGATCGGGGCCATGAGGAACCCGGTCGCGGCGATCACGGTGGCGATCGCCTGGGTGCCCAGCACGGCGGCCACCAGCACCGGGGCCGGAGCCGGACGCGACCAGAACGGGCCGCGGGTGCGGGTGACGAAGATCGTCAGGTGCCCGGCCACGGACAGCTTGAGGTAGATCAGCGTCTGGATCAGCTCGCGGTCGAGGTCCAGCGCGAGGTCCGCCACGAGGAACAGCAGGAACGACGCCACGACACCGGCGAGCCCGAGCGCGGTGGCGACCGTCAGCACGGACCCCATGCGCCAGCGCGCGGGGCGGTCCGAGCCGCGGACGTGGTCGTAGGCGATCGTCAGGATGGCCGCGTCGTTGAGCACGGCGAGCAGGACGATCATCACGGCCGTCACGGGGAAGAAGTCGAGGAACACGATGGCCAGCGTGATGAGCAGCAGCACCCGGATCGTCTCGGCGATGCGGTACGTCGCGTAGCTGGTCATCCGCGCGAAGATCTCCCGCGCCATGCGGATGGCGTCGACGATCACCGACAGACCAGGGGCCATCAGCACGACGTCGGCGGCCGACCGGGCGGCGTCGGTCGCGTCGGAGACGGCGATCCCGGCGTCGGCCTGCTTGAGCGCGGGGGCGTCGTTGACGCCGTCGCCGGTCATCGCCACGATGCGGCCGCGGCGCTGCAGCAGCTCGACGATGCGGTACTTGTGCTCGGGGAACACCTCGGCGAACCCGTCCGCCTCGGCCACGAGCCGCGCCCGGGTGTCCTCGGGGGTGTCCTCGTCGCCCAGCGCGGACGCCGGCAGGATCCGGTCGCCGAGCCCGACCTGCCGGGCGATCTCCGCCCCGATGGCGACCTGGTCCCCGGTGACCATCTTGACCTCGATGCCGAGGTCGCGGGCGGCGCCGATCGTCTCCCGGGAGTCCTCCCGCGGCGGGTCCGCGAGCGGCAGCACCCCGAGCAGATGCCACCGGTCGGCCCGGTCGGTGCGGGCCACGGCCAGGGAGCGGTACCCGCGCCGGGCGAACTCGTCCACCTGCCGGGCGGACTCCGCCACGGCCGGGTCGTCGCCGCACAGCGCGGCGATCATCTGCGGGGCTCCCTTGCTGACCCGGAGGGTGCGGCCGTCCTCCTGCTGCACGGTGGCCTCGGTGCGCTTGCTCACCGGGTCGAACGGGGTGAAGTGCAGCAGCCGACCGGCCGAGGTCTCGTCCGGGTGCTCGGCGGCGGCGAGGACGGCGAGATCGATCGGGTCCCGGTCCTCGGCGCGCGAGGCCAGAGCGGCGGCGGCGAGGAGCTCCGCCGCTTCGACGCCGGCGGCGCACCACGGCTCGCCGACGGCGAGCCGGTTCCTGGTCAGGGTCCCGGTCTTGTCCGAGCACAGCACGTCGATCCCGCCGAGCTCCTCGACGGCCGGCAGGTGGCTGACGACGGCCTGGCGGCGGGCGAGCGCGCGGGCGCCGACCGCCATCGTCACCGACAGCACGGCCGGGAGCGCGACGGGCACGGACGCGATGACGACCACCAGGGCGAACTGGAGGATCTCGGCGAGGTCGTTGCCGCGCAGCAGTGCGACGACCGACGTCAGCGTGACCAGGGTGACCGCGATGACGATGAGGTACCGGCCGATCCGCAGCACCGCGCGCTGGAAGTGGCTGACCACCCCGGCGCTCTCGACCAGTGTCGCGGTCCGGCCGAAGTAGCTGTCCTCACCGGTGGCGTAGACCACCGCGTCCGCCTCGCCGCGCGTGATCACCGAGCCGGACCACGCGGCGTCACCCTCCCCCCGGGTCACGGGGAGCGACTCGCCGGTGAGCGCCGACTGGTCGACCTGGAGCTCGGCGTCCTCCAGCAGCCGGACGTCGGCGGGGACGACGTCGCCGAGCCGGAGGCGGACCACGTCGCCGGCCACGACCTCGCGGACCGGCACCGTGGTCCACGCACCGTCCCGGCGGACCCGGGCCGACGTGGCGAGCCGCTCCTGGAGCGCTTCGATCGCCCGCGTCGCCTGGTGCTCCTCGCTGAACGCCACCGCCCCGTTCATGGCCAGCAGCACCCCGATGATCACCGCGTCGGACCAGCTGCCGAGGACGAGGGAGAGCACCAGGGCGGCCTCGATCATCCAGGGGATCGGACCCCAGAAGTACCCGGCCAGCACCAGCAGCGGGTTCTTCCGTCGCTCGATGATCTCGTTGGCCCCGTACCGGTCCAGCCGCTCCGTGGCCTCCGCGGTGGTCAAGCCGGACGGGGTGGCCCCCAGCTCCTCGAGGAGGTCCTCCAGGGGAAGGCTGGAGAGGTCCGCCGTGCTCACCGCGCCTCCTGGTCTCGAACCTGGTGGTTCTCGGATAGTGGGCACGTCCGTCGTGACTCGCACTCGGGTGGGTACGTCCCGGCGGTGCCGTTGCGACCGGTACCTTGTCCCCGTGTCGACGATGGAGAACGACTGCCTCTTCTGCCGGATCGTGAACGGTGACCTCGAGGCCTCGGTCGTGCACCGCGACGCCATGATCATGGCGTTCATGGACCTCATCCCCGTCTCGCCGGGCCACCTCCTCGTGATCCCGGTCGAGCACCACGAGGCGATCACCGATCTGCCTGCGGAGGTCGGGGCGCGGATGTGGTCGTTCGCCCACCGTGCCGCCTCGGCCGTCGTCCACGTGGGCAAGGCGACGGGCGTCAACCTGTGGATGGCGCAAGGGCGTGACGCGCAGCAGTCGGTGTTCCACTCGCACCTGCACGTGATCCCGCGCGTGGCCGGTGACGGGATGGTCGTCTCCGCACCGGACCGGGTCGCCGATCGGGCAGCGCTCGACACGGTCGCCGAGGCGCTGCGCGTACGGCTCGCGGGCTCGGACCCAGGAATCAGCTCCCACACCCCCCGAGAAACGAGGGCACCAAAGTGACCGACGCACGCTTCGACCTCACGCGGGACGACGGAGTCGTCACCGTCGAGCTCGCCGGACGGGACGGGAAACCCGTCATGGATCCGGAGTTCTTGACGGAGCTGCACGACACGTTCGTCGAGCTCGACCAGGACGACGAGGCGCGGGTGATCGTGCTGCGGGGCACGCGCGGCAACTTCTCCTACGGGCTCGACCTCGCGGCGGTGGCGGGGATGTTCGGCCACTTCCTCAGCAAGGACGACGCCGACACGCGGCAGCAGGTTCACGCCACGGTCAGGCGTTGGCAGGCGGCCATGACCGCCGTCGCCTCGTGCCGCAAGCCCACGATCGCCGCCATCGAGGGATGGTGCCTGGGCGGGGGCGTCGACCTGGCCGCGGCCTGCGACATCCGGGTGGCCTCGGCGGACGCGACGTTGAGCATCAAGGAGGCGAGGCTCGCGATCGTGGCGGACCTCGGAAGTCTGCAGCGACTCGTGGGGGTGATCGGTGACGGCCATCTGCGGCAGCTCGCGCTGACCGGCGAGGACATCACCGCCGAGCGCGCCGCACGGATCGGCCTGGTCAACGACGTCTATCCGAGCTCCGAGGAACTGATGGCTGCCGCCCACGCGCTCGCCTCGACCATCGCCCGCAACAGCGCGCTGACCATGCGCGGGATCAAGGATGTGCTGGACGCCGAGCGTGGTCCGCGCGTGGAAGCCGGCCTGCGGTACGTCGCAGCCTGGAACTCGGCCTTCCTCGCCAGCGACGACCTGCTGGAGGCCATGGCAGCCATGCGGGAAGGTCGCGAGCCGACGTTCCGATGACGCAGGACGCCCTGGCGCCCACCGTGGAAGGTGGGGCCAGGGCGTCCGCGTGACGTCCTCGTGTCGGTGTCAGCAGCGTGTCACGTCCAGACGTGTCACCTGCTGCGACCTGCGAGACCGATCAGATGTCGTAGTACAGCTCGAACTCGTGCGGGTGCGGGCGCAGACGGATCGGGTCGATCTCGTTGGTGCGCTTGTAGTCGATCCAGGTGGCGATGAGGTCCTCGGAGAAGACGTCGCCCTGGGTGAGGAACTCGTGGTCCGCCTCGAGGGAGTTCAGCGTGCCCTCGAGCGAGCTCGGGACCTGGGCGATCTCCGCGTGCTCCTCCGGGGGCAGCTCGTAGAGGTCCTTGTCGACCGGGGCCGGCGGCTCGATGCGGTTCTTGATGCCGTCGATGCCGGCGAGCAGCATCGCGGAGAACGCGAGGTAGGGGTTGCTCGACGGGTCCGGCACGCGGAACTCGACGCGCTTGGCCTTCGGCGAGTTCCCGGTGATCGGGATGCGGATGCAGGCCGAGCGGTTACGGGCCGAGTAGACCAGGTTGACCGGCGCCTCGAAGCCCGGCACCAGGCGGTGGAAGGAGTTCGCCGACGGGTTGGTGAAGGCGAGCAGCGACGGGGCGTGCTTGAGCAGACCGCCGATGTACCAGCGGGCCATGTCGGACAGGCCGCCGTAGCCCTTCTCGTCGTAGAACAGCGGCTCGCCGTTCAGCCACAGGGACTGGTGGGAGTGCATGCCCGAGCCGTTGTCGCCGAAGATCGGCTTCGGCATGAACGTCACCGACTTGCCGGCCTCGAAGCCGACGTTCTTGATGACGTACTTGAACTTCATCAGGTCGTCGGCGGCGTGCAGCAGGGTGTTGAACTTGTAGTTGATCTCCTGCTGGCCGGCGGTGCCCACCTCGTGGTGCGCACGCTCGACGTCCAGGCCCACCTGACCGAGGGTGGCGACCATGTCGTCACGCAGGTCGGCGAAGCGGTCACCCGGGGAGGTGGGGAAGTAGCCACCCTTGTAGCGGGTCTTGTAGCCGAGGTTCCCGCCCTCCTCGTCGCGGCCGGTGTTCCAGGCGGCCTCGACCGAGTCGATGCTGTAGAAGCCGGACTGCGACGAGGTGCCGAACTTGACGTCGTCGAAGATGTAGAACTCCGCCTCGGGGGCGAAGAACGCGGTGTCCGCGAGGCCGGTGGAGGCGAGGTAGGCCTCAGCCTTGGCGGCGATGTTGCGCGGGTCGCGGGCGTAGGGCTCGTCCGTGAACGGGTCCACGATCGAGAAGTTCATCACGAGCGTCTTGCGCTTGCGGAACGGGTCGATGAACGCGGTCTTCACGTCCGGCACGAGCTTCATGTCCGACTCGTGGATCGCCTGGAACCCGCGGATCGAGGAGCCGTCGAACATGAGGCCCTCGGTGAAGGAGTCCTCGTCGAACTGCGCCACGGGGATGTTGAAGTGCTGCATGACGCCCGGAAGGTCGATGAACCGGACGTCGATGAACTCCACCCCCTCGTTGCGGGTGAAGGCGATTGCCTCCTCGGCATTGGTGAACATGCATGCGCTCCTTGATGGGACGGTGCCAGGTGGCTCGGCTCCCTCGACGCTAGAGCCGTGGCATTACTCTTGCATAGCGCCGGTGTTTCGTCCGCGTTACGTAGACGGCCGAAACCCCGACGTAGAGTGTGTTCATGCCGTCACGCGAGGAATTCGGGTCGTGGTTGACCGGTCGGGGCGTCCCGAGGGATGAGACGTCCGGGACCGATTCCCTGGGTCTGCCCACCTCCGGGCCGGGGTCGCCGGCCCGGATCGGGCGGCGCGTCGTGGCGCTCGTCGTGGACTGGGCGGCCGCCGGCGCCATCAGCTACGCGTTCTTCTCCTACGACGCCGGTGCGACCCTGGCGATCTTCTTCGCCATGAACCTGCTGCTGGTCAGCACGGTCGGCACGACGCTCGGGCACCGGCTGCTCGGTCTGCAGGTGCGCCGGCTCGGCGTCGAGGGCCCGCACCTGGTCGGGTTCGGGCGCGGGGCGATCCGCGCGGTGCTGGTGTGCCTCGTCATCCCGGCCGTGGTCTGGGACACCGACGGCCGGGGTCTGCACGACAAGGCGGCCGGGACCGTCATCGTGCGTCGATGAGGGTCCCGGCCGCCTGACGGTGGTCCGGAGGGGGTGTCAGCGCCCGCGCATGCCCTTGCGGTCGGGGCGGGCGTTCATCGGGTCGACGCCCTTGGGCACCGGCAGGCGCATGCCGCCGAGGGACTTGAGACGCTTGCCGACCTCCGCGGCCTCGGCGCGGGTGAGCTGCTTCTTCATCCGCTGGACCTTGCGGGCGACCTTGGGCAGCGGGACCTGACCCTCCTCGTCACCCACCTGGATGGTCGTGACGGGGACGTTCGGCAGGATGCGCGCGGCGCGCTTGCGCTCGTCGGCGAGCATCCGCTCCACGCGGTGCGACGGCCCCTCGGAGACCAGCACGACGCCGGGGCGCCCGACGCCGCGGAACACGAGGTCCTGCTGCCGGTTGACCGCCACGGGCTCGTCGTCGAAGTTCCAGCCGCCACGGACGGTGCCCAGCGCGGCACGGACGGCACCCGGCTGCCCGGCGATCTGGGTGTACGCCGCACGCTCCGCCTTGCGCGTCAGGACGAACATCGCGGCGAGCAGGGCGAACGGCAGGCCGATGATCCCGGCGTAGATGACGTTGTCGGTCAGGGCGCCGATGAGCAGCGCCACGGCGAGGATGCCGATGAAGACCGCCAGCATGATCCAGGTGACCAGCGGGTCCTGACGTCGGGTCATCTGGTACGCCGACCACACCTGGTGGTACCAGCGCTGCTTCTTGGGCTTCTTCTGCTTCTTGGTGGACGCGTCGGCGGGCTCGCCGGCGTCGGACTTCGTGCGGGCCATGGTGGTCGATTCTACTGGGCGCGCGGGGCGACGAGGCTCGCCGCCTCCTGCCGTGCGGTGGTCGGTTCGGTCAGATGAGCGAGGGCGTCCGGCACGGCCTGGCCGCGCTTCGTCATCGCCTGGCCCCACAGGCGCCCGGCCCGGTAGGAGGAGCGCACCAGCGGGCCGGCCATGACCCCGAGGAACCCGATCTCCTCGGCGTAGTCGCTCAGCTCGACGAACTCCTCGGGGCGCACCCAGCGGTCGACGGGGTGGTGGCGCACCGACGGCCGCAGGTACTGGGTGATCGTGATGAGGTCGCACCCGGCGGAGTGCAGGTCGTCCAGCGCGGACTTCACCTCGTCGATCGTCTCGCCCATGCCGAGGATGAGGTTGGACTTGGTGACCAGCCCCGCGTCGCGCGCCCGCGTCAGCACCGACAGGGAGCGCTCGTAGCGGAACGCGGGCCGGATCTGCTTGAAGATCCGCGGCACGGTCTCGACGTTGTGCGCCATCACCTCGGGGCGCGACTCGTTGACCTGGTCGAGCAGCTCGGGGATCGCGTTGAAGTCCGGGATGAGCAGCTCGACGCCGGTGCCGGGGTTGAGCTCGTGGATCTTGCGGACCGTCTCGGCGTACAGCCAGGCGCCGCCGTCGGGCAGGTCGTCACGGGCGACACCGGTGACGGTGGAGTACTTCAGCCCCATCTCGCGGACGGACTCGGCCACGCGGCGCGGCTCGTCGGCGTCGAAGGCGGCGGGCTTGCCGGTGTCGATCTGGCAGAAGTCGCACCGGCGGGTGCACTGGTCACCGCCGATGAGGAACGTCGCCTCGCGGTCCTCCCAGCACTCGAAGATGTTGGGGCAGCCGGCCTCCTCGCAGACGGTGTGCAGGCCACCACCCTTCACCAGGCCCTTGAGCTCCTTGTACTCCGGGCCCATGACCGCACGGGTCTTGATCCACTCGGGCTTCTTCTCGATCGGGGTCTCGGCGTTGCGGGCCTCGACGCGCAGCAGGCGGCGGCCCTCGGGTGCGATGGTCACGGCGTCGTTCCCTTTCGTCGACGTCTGTCAGCCTACGACGGCGCCACGCGGCTCCGGCGCGACGTCGACGGGGGCGGTGGTGACTTCGGTCACCAGCGGGGTCAGGTGGGTCAGGAGGGCGTCGGTCAGGGCGTCGCGCACGTCGTCGACGGTGATCCGCCGCCCGGTCTCGGCCGACAGCGAGGTGACGTCGGCGTCGTCGATGCCGCAGGGCACGATCGCGTCGAACGCCGCCAGGTCGGCGTCGCAGTTCAGGGCCAGGCCGTGCATGGTCACGCCGCGGGCGACGCGTGCCCCGATGGCGCAGACCTTGCGGGCCCGGCGGGGTGTGCCGTCCGGTCCGCCGTCGTCGGCCGCGAACCACACCCCCGAGCGTCCCTCGACCCGGATCGGGTCGAGGCCGAACCCGGCGCACACCTCCATGACGGCGGCCTCGAGCGTGCGCACGTAGACCACGACGTCGACGGGGGAGCGCAGGGGCACGATCGGGTAGGCGACGAGCTGGCCGGGGCCGTGCCAGGTGATCTTCCCGCCGCGGTCGACGTCGACCACGGGGGTGCCGTCGGTGGGGTACTCGTCCCGGCGGGTCCGGCGTCCGGCGGTGTAGACGGAGTCGTGCTCGAGCAGGAACAGGCGACCGGGGTCCTCCCCGGTCTGCACGGCGGCGTGCGTTCGGCGTTGGAGCTCCCAGGCCTCGTGGTAGTCGACGGTGCCCGGCAGCGAGACGACGTCCATCCCGGCAGCCTACTGCCCCACGGAGGTGCCGGGTTCCGCGCGCTGGGCACGCACCATGTCCACGAGGATCTCGCGCAGCGTCGCGACCTGCTCCTCGTCGAGGCCGCGGGAGGTGAGGTCCTCGGCGGGCTGGAACTGCGCGGCCTCCAGCGCGACGCGCCGGCCGGTGTCGGTGATGGTCACGGCCCGGCGGCGTCGGTCGCGCGGGTCGTCGGCGCGGACGACGTAGCCGGACCGCTCCAGGCGCGCGACGATGCGGCTCATCGTCTGCTCGGTGACGCCGTTGCGCGAGGCGATCTCGCGCTGCGTGAGCGGCCCGGCCAGGAGGTGCAGGAGCACGGGGTGCCCGGCGTGGTTGAGGTCCCAGGTGGCCAGGTGGGCGTTCCAGTCCTGCTCGATCCGGCGCGCGACCGTGAAGAGGAGCCGCCCCGTGGGCCACTGGCCCGGCTCCTCGCTCGTGGGGTCCGGCTCCCCGGGCCGGCGCGTCTCGTTCTTCACTTGCGTGATGTCCTCCGATTCCCCATCATACTCAGCATGCTGAGTAAAAGGTGGGCGGGCATCGCCCGCGGTCTCGTCATTCTTGCAGCGATCGGCGTCTGGCTCGCCGTCGGAGCCTTCGGAGGGCAGGCCCAGGGCAACCTGAGCAGCGTCCAGGAGAACGACTCCGCCGCGTTCCTGCCCGAGAGTGCCGAGTCGACCCGTGCGGGCGAGCTCGCCGCCGAGTTCACCGACGACACGACGCTGCCCGCCCTCCTCGTGGCCGAGGCCGGTGACGGCGCGACGCTGACCCCCGAGCAGCTCCAGGACGCGCAGGCGTACGCCGAGGCCGTGCCGGACGCCCCGCTCGAGGGCGCCACGGGCGACGAGCCCGCCACGGTCGGGGAGGCCAGCATCGCCGACCCGGTGGTCATCCCGTCCGAGGACGGCGAGGCGGTGCTGGTGCTGGTCTCCCTCGACGCCTCGCTCGCCGACGAGGCGATCGGCGAGGAGGAGGCCAGCGTGGCCGAGGCCGCCGTCACGGCCATGCGCGACCTCGCCGAGCAGGGCTCCGGCGACGGCGGGCTGGCCGACTCCGGGCTCGAGTCCTGGGTGACCGGTCCGGCCGGCTTCATCGCGGACCTCACCAGCGCGTTCGGCGCCATCGACACCGTGCTGCTGCTGGTCGCCCTCGGCGCCGTGCTCATCATCCTGGCCCTGGTCTACCGCTCGCCGTTCCTGCCGTTCGTCGTCATCTTCACCTCCGTGCTCGCGCTGTCCCTCGCGGGCCTGGCGGTCTACCAGCTCGCGGCGAACGACGTGCTGACCCTCAACGGCCAGTCCCAGGGCATCCTGTCGATCCTCGTGGTCGGCGCCTCCGTCGACTACTCCCTGCTCGTCGTGGCCAGGTACCGCGAGGAGCTGGGACGGCTGCAGTCGCCCTACACGGCCCTGCGCCGCGCCGTCCGCGCGTCGTTCGAACCCATCACGGCCAGCGCGGTCACCGTCATCGCCGGTCTGCTCTGCCTGCTGCTGTCCGACCTGTCGTCCAACCGGAGCCTGGGTCCGGTCGCCACCATCGGCATCGTCGCGGCGTACCTGTCCGCGCTCACGCTGCTGCCGGCCCTGCTGCTCGTCGGCGGGCGCCGCGCCCGCTGGGTGTTCTGGCCCCGGATCCCCCGGGTGCCGGCCGGTGCGACGGCCGACGGCTCCGCCGCGGAGTCCGCGCCCGTCGCGGAGCAGCCGGCGAAGCCCGGCCGTGGGCGTCACGGCGCCGAGGACGACACCCCGGCGGTCGCCGGGCACGGGCTCTGGTCCCGTGCGGCAGGCTTCGTCGGTCGCCACGACCGACCGGTCTGGATCGTCACCGCGCTCGTGCTCCTCGCCGGTGCCGCCTTCGTGCCCACGCTGAACGCCGGGGGGACGGGCGACTCCGAGGTGTTCCTGACCCAGGTCGACTCGGTCGACGGCGAGGAGGTCCTCACCGCCCACTTCGAAGGTGTCTCCACCCAGCCCGTCACCGTCATCACCCCCGAGGGAGACCTCGATGCCGTCGTCGAGGCCGCGGAGAGCACCGAAGGGGTCTCGGAGGCGACCCCGGTGACCGACCAGCCGGCGCCGGCCCCGGGCGCGCCGGCCGGAGGCGACCCGCTCGTGGTGGACGGCCTGGTCCGCGTGGACGTCATCACCGACGCCCCCTCGGACAGCCAGGAGGCCACCGAGGCCGTCGCGGCGCTCCGGGACTCGGTGGAGGGCGTCTCGCCCGACACGCTCATCGGTGGTGCGGCCGCCGAACGCCTGGACACCCAGCAGGCCGGTCAGCGTGACCTGCGCGTCATCGTGCCCGTCGTGCTGATCGTCATCCTGTTCATCCTCATGCTGCTGCTGCGCTCCGTGCTGGCCGCCGCGCTCCTCATGGGTGCCAACGTGCTGTCCTTCGGGTTCGCCCTCGGCATCTCGGCGATCCTGTTCAACAACGTCTTCGACTTCCCCGCGACCGACCCCAGCGTCCCGCTGTACGCGTTCGCGTTCCTCGTCGCGCTCGGTGTCGACTACTCGATCTTCCTCATGACCCGGGTGCGGGAGGAGAGCCTGAAGATCGGGACGCGACCGGGGGTGCTGCGCGGGCTCGCGGTCACCGGGTCGGTGATCACCTCGGCGGGCGTCGTGCTCGCGGCGACGTTCGCCGCCCTCGGGGTCATCCCGCTGGCGTTCCTCGCCCAGCTCGCCTTCATCGTCGCCTTCGGCGTGCTGATCGACACCCTCGTGGTGCGCAGCCTCCTCGTGCCCGCGCTCGTCCACGACATCGGCGACCGCACGTGGTGGCCCTCCCGACTGGCGCGTCGCCCGGTGGCGGCCGAGCAGGGGTCCGGCACCATGGGCACATGATCACGCCACGCGTCGCCATCATCGGGTACGGGGGAGCGGGCCGGGGCATCCATGCGGCCCTGGCCCGCGAGGCCGGGCTCCCGGTGACCGGTGTCGTCACCCGCGACCAGGGCCGCCGGACCCAGGCCGCGGGTGACTGGCCCGGTGCCCGGCTGTACGACGACCTCGACGACCTGCTGGCCGCCCGCTCGACCTACGACGTCGTCGTGGTCGCCAGCCCCAGCCAGCTGCACGCGAAGCAGGCGGCGGCGCTGGCCCGGGCCGGGGTGCCGTTCGTGCTGGACAAGCCCATCGGGGTCGACGCCCACGAGGCGCGAGCCGTGGCGGCCGAGGCGGACGCCACGGGCACGCCGTTCACGGTGTTCCACAACCGCCGCTGGGACCCCGAGCAGCTCACGCTCGCCGCGCTGCTGGGGCGCGGCGAGCTGGGCGACGTGCACACCTTCGAACGGCACTGGGAGCGGTGGCGGCCGGTCCCGCGCAAGCGGTGGAAGGAGAACGACCCCGACGGCGGCGGCCTCCTGCTGGACCTCGGACCGCACCTGGTGGACTCCGCCACACGGCTCTTCGGCCGGGTGACCGACGTGTGGGCCCAGCTGCGAGCGCTGACCACCCCGACGGAGGACGACGTCTTCCTCGTGCTGACCCACGAGGCCGGCGGCGGGCTCGCCGCCAGCCGGCACCCCGTGGTCTCTCGGCTCTGGGCTGGTTCCGTCGTCGCCGCGCCCGGCCCGCGCACCCGGGTCCTCGGCAGCGAGGGCGCCTACCTGGTCACGACCTTCGAGCAGGACGCCTCCCCGCTCGAGCGGTTCGACGACGAGGCCCCGGCGGGCACCCACGGCTGGTTCACCCGCGGCCGCGACCGGCGCCCCGTGCCGACCGCCCCCGGCGGGCACGCCGACTTCTACCGGGCGCTGGGTCCCTGGCTCGACGGGGAGGAGCCGGCACCCGTCGACCCGGCCGACGCGGTGCGCACCGCCGAGGTGCTCGACGCGGCGCGGGTGGCCGCCCGCCAGGGGCGCCGCGTCGAGCTCTGACCCGGGCCGTCCCGCTGCTGGTCGCCGCGGAGCCTGTGGACGACGCCTGCGGGCGGGTGCTCCCGGGGTGTTGCATGACCTCGTGCAGACCGACACCGTCCTCGCCGTGCCGCCCGACGCCGCTGCCCGCGACGCCCTGCTGGACCGGTTGCGACGGCTCGCCGACATCGATGCCGCCCGCGTCGAGCCCGTCGGCGCCGCCGTCGCCCGTCCCGACGGAGCGTTGGTCGTGCCGCGCGGTGCCGCGTCGGCGACGGACCTGGCCACCGTGCTCGCCGTGCGGGGCCGGTGCGACGGTCCCGAGGCCGCCGGGCTCGCGGCCGACCTCGCCCAAGGGCTCGCGACCCTGCACAGCGCCGGTGTCGTCCACGGGGGCCTCGACGTCGGGGACGTCGTCGTCGACCTGAACGGCCGGGCGCTGCTGCGGCCGCGGCTGACGCCGCCGCACGACGCCGACCGCGCCTCCGAGAGCGAGGACGTGCACGCCCTGGCCCGGCTGGTCGAGACGCTGTGCGCCCGGGCCGGGTCGGATACGGACACCGCGCTGCGGGCCGTCCTCGCCCCCGCGCTGGCCGACGACCCGCGCGTCCGTCCGGAGGCCGGGACGCTCGCCGCGCGCGTGCACGACGAGCTGGACCCGGAACCGCTGCGTCTGCCCGAACCGGCGGCCCTCGCGGCCGCCGCGCTCGCGAGCGGCCGGCAGCGTCCGGGGACCGACCCCTCGGACGGCGAGCCGCGGCACCGCCGGGCCCGGCGCCCCGGTGAGGACGGGGCCGGTTCCGCGCCGGTGCCCGGCACCCGGGCGACGCGGCGGTCGCATCCCGCCGGGAGGGCTCGGCACCGGCCGGCGTCGGTGTGGCGTCCGGCGCTGGCCGGCGCCGGTGTCCTCGTCGCGGTGGCCTTGCTGGTCGGCGGAGGGCTGGCGTTCACCGCGGCGCCCGGACCGGGGGAGGACCGCGGAGCCCGGGCGGGCCTCGCGGCCGCGAGCACGCCGTCGGCCGCGGTGGCGGCATCTGCCGGCCCGGCACCGGGCGCCGGCACGGGGGCCGAGCAGGTGACGACTGACCGGGAGGACCCGGCCGCTGCCGCCGCCGAGCTGACCCGGCGCCGCGCGGGGCTGCTGGCGGGGGAGCACGACGTGGCGGAGGTCGCGGTGCCGGGCACCCCCGCCCACGCGGCGGACACGGCGTGGCTGGAGCGTGCGAGGGCGTCCGGGACCCGGCTGGTGGACGCGCGGGTCACCGTCCTGTCCGTGCGGCTGGCGGGGGCTCCGACGCCGGACCGGGCCGAGGTCGTCGTGCGCTACGTCGTCGAGGAGCACACCCAGGTCGGCGCGGACGGCGAGGTCGTGACCGTGCCGGCCGGTGAACCGAGGACCGACACGCTGCGCCTGGCGTGGACGCCGGACGGCTGGCGGGTGACCGACGTCGTGTGACCGGACCGCGACGGCGTGTCCGGGCCCAGGACGACGTCAGGGGCGAGGACCGTGCGGTCCTCGCCCCTGACGGGTGGTGCGTCAGCCGGTCAGAGACCGACCTCGGACTCGAAGGCGCCCTCCTCGATGCGGTTCTTCACCGCGGTGAGGAAGCGGGCGGCGTCGGCGCCGTCGACCAGGCGGTGGTCGTACGAGAGGAACAGCATCGCCATCTGGCGGATCGCGATGGTCTCCTCGCCGTCGGCGGTCGTGATGACCACGGGCTTCTTCGTGATCGTGCCGGTGCCGAGGATCGCCACCTGGCCGACCGGGACGATCGGGGTGTCCCAGAGGGCACCGCCGGAGCCGGTGTTCGTGATGGTGAACGTGGCGCCGCTGAGGTCGTCCGGACCGATCTTGTTGTCGCGGGTACGGGCCGCGAGGTCGCCGATCTGGCGGGCGATGCCGGCCAGGTTGAGGTCACCGGCGTTCTTGATGACCGGGACGACCAGGCCGCGCTCGGTGTCGACGGCGATACCGACGTTCTCCGAGCCGTGGTAGGTGATCTCGCCCTTGTCGGTGTCGATGGAGGCGTTGACCTTCGGGAAGGCCTTGAGGGCCTCCACGGCCGCCTGCGTGTAGAACGGCAGGAAGGTCAGGTTCGCACCCTCGCGGGCCTTGAAGTCGGCCTTGGCCCGCTGACGCAGCTTGGCCACCTTCGTGACGTCGACCTCGACGGCGGTCGTGAGCTGGGCCTGGGTGTGCAGCGCCTCGTGCATGCGCTCGGCCACGACCTTGCGCAGACGCGACATCTTCTCCGTGGTGCCGCGCAGCGGCGAGACCTCGGGCACGGTCGGCTTCTTGGGCTCCGACGACGCCGGGGCGGACGCGGCCGGGGCGGAGGCCTTCTCGGCCGCCGCCAGGATGTCCTCCTTGCGGATGCGGCCACCGACGCCGGTGCCCTGCACCGTGTCGACGTCGACACCCTTCTCCGCGGCGAGCTTGCGCACCAGCGGCGTCAGGTAGGAGCCGCGGCCACCGGCAGGCTTCTCCGCGGCCGGCTCGGCCTTCGGCTCGGGCTTCTTCTCCGGAGCCGGCTTCTCGGCGGGCTTCTCCGCCGCGGGCTCGGGCTTCTTCTCGGGCTCGGGCTTCGGCTCGGGCTTCTTCTCCGGCTCGGCCTTCGGCTCGGCCTTCTTCTCCGGCTCGGGCTCCGGCTTCTTCTCGCTCTTCTCGGCCGCGGGGGCGGCACCCGAACCGACGATCGCCAGGACGGCGCCGACCTCGACGGTCTCGTCCTCCTCGACCTTGATCTCCTGCACGGTGCCCGCCACGGGGGAGGGGACCTCGGTGTCGACCTTGTCGGTGGAGACCTCGAGCAGGGGCTCGTCGACCTCGATGCTGTCCCCGACCGCCTTGAGCCACCGGGTCACGGTGCCCTCGGTGACGGACTCGCCCAGGGCCGGGAGCGTGACCTCGGTGCCCTCGCCGCCACCCGATGCCGGCTGGGAGGACTCCTCCGTCTCGGCGGGAGCGGACTCCTCGGCGGCGGGAGCGGACTCGGCGGGGGACTCCTCCGCGGCGGGGGCGGACTCGGCGGGGGACTCCTCCGCGGGCGCCGACTCGGCGGACTCCTCGGCCGGGGCCTCCTGGGACCCGCCGTCGGAGGACCCCGAACCCGAGCCGTCACCGATGACGGCGAGCACGGCGCCGACCTCGACGGTCTCGTCCTCCTCGGCGAGGATCTGCTCGACGACGCCGGCCACGGGGGAGGGGACCTCGGTGTCGACCTTGTCGGTGGAGACCTCGAGCAAGGGCTCGTCGACCTCGACGGTGTCGCCGACGGACTTGAGCCATCGCGTGACGGTGCCCTCGGTGACGGACTCGCCGAGCGCCGGCAGCTGCACGTTCTCAGACATGACCTGTGGAGTCTCCTTCGATCAGTGGGTCGAGCGAGGCGCCGGAGCCGGTCGGCCGGAGGCTCGACCGACTCCTGTCCGGTAGCCGCGTTCCTGGGTCACTGCGTGCCATCTTGTCACTACCTGCGTCCGCCCCCCAATCGGGCGCCTGCGCAGAGCTGTGATGCTGGGTACATCGTGGTCCACCACGGTGTCTTTGCTGGCGTCGACACCCGGAACGTCGTGAAACGGCTGCTCCGCGCGGCACCGCCGGCTCCCCCGTCGTCCGCCCGGGGCGGGTAGTCTCGCGAACATGTCGTTGAGGTCTGCTCTGGACCGTCTGCTCGGTCGGTCGGAACCGTCGTCGCCGGCCCCGTCCGGCGGGGGTGGACGCGCCGCCGCCGTCGCGCACCTCGAGGAGTTCGTCCGCACCCGCGTCGGTGTCGAGGCCTATGTCGAGCCCCCCAACGCCCAGACCCCCAGCACGGTGCTGCTGGTGGCGACCACGGGGGAGTGGACGCGCCGCCGCGTGCCCGACGAGCGCACGGGGTTCGAGGTGGCCCGGTCCCTGGGCGTCCCGGTCTACAACGTCCGGTTCACCGGCTACCCCCAGCGCATGCGCGACTGGAACTCCGCGCAGCGCCAGGAGCGCAAGGGGCGATAGGACCCCGGGCAGCACGAAGGGCCGGACCGACAGCTCCCCCGGTCGCGCTCACGGGCGCTGGGCGCCCTCCGCTTCCGGTCTGACGACCGGGGGAGCTGTCGGTCCGGCCCTCGTCGCTCGGTGCGCCGGAGCCGGTCCGGTCAGTCGGTGGTGATGCCCCGGCCCTCGAGGAAGCCCACCAGCGTGCGCAGCCCCACACCGGTGCCGCCGGCCGGGGTGTAGCCGAAGGCGGCGGAGTCGTTGAACGACGGGCCGGCGATGTCGAGATGGGCCCACGGCGTGTCCTCGACGAACGACCGCAGGAAGATGCCGGCCGAGAGCATGCCGCCCCAGCGCTCGCCCACGTTGGCGATGTCGGCGGTCTTGGACTTGAGGCCCTCGGCGAGCTCCTCGGGCAGCGGCATCGGCCAGAACTGCTCACCGACGGTGTCGGCGGCGACCTTGACCTCGTCGCGGACGTCGTCGGTGCCCATGACGCCGCCGACCCGCTTGCCGAGCGCCACCATCTGGGCGCCGGTCAGCGTGGCGATGTCGAGCACGACGTCGTGACCGTCCTCGACGGCCGAGACGAGGCCGTCGGCCATGACCAGGCGGCCCTCGGCGTCGGTGTTGAGCACCTCGACCGTCTTGCCGCCGCGGATCGTGATGACGTCGCCGGGCCGCTGGGCGTTGCTGCCGGGCATGTTCTCGGCGAGGCACAGGTAGCCGGTCACGGCGACCGGGAGTCCGAGCCGGGCCGCGGCGAGCACCGCGTGCAGCACGGTGGCCGCACCGGCCATGTCCGACTTCATCGCGTCCATGTTGGCGGCGGGCTTGATCGAGATGCCGCCGGTGTCGAACGTGATGCCCTTGCCCACGAGCGCGATGCGGGTGGCGGGCTTGGAGGGGGAGTAGGTGAGCTTGACCATCCGCGGGCCGCGGGAGGAGCCCTGGCCGACGCCGGTCAGGCCGCCGTAGCCGCCGGCGGCGAGCTGCTTGTCGTCCAGGACCGTGATCTTGACGCCCTTGACGCCGAGGTCCTTGACGGCGGCCTTGGCCGCGTCGACGAACGACGCCGGGTAGAGGTCGTTCGCGGGGGCGTTGACGAGGTCGCGCGTGCCGTGCACGGCGGCGGCCAGCACCTCGGCGCGGGCCGCCGCGGCCTTGGCGCGGGCCGAACGGGCGAACGGCGTCGCGACCTGCAGGGTGGTCACCGGGGCCAGCTTCGCCGACGCCTTGTCGTCGCGGTAGGTGGTGTACGCGTACGCCCCGAACAGCGCACCCTCGACGACGGCGCCGAGCTCCTCCTCGTCCACCGCCGGCAGGGCGACGACGGCCGACGTGGAGCCGGCCAGCGAGCGCACGGCCGCACCGGCAGCACTCCGGAGGGTCTCGCGGTCGAAGGTGCCGTCCGCGTCCCGCTCGCCGAGGCCGGTTAGGACCAGCACGTCCGCCGCGACGTCCTTGCCGGCGGGCACCGTGCGCACCTCCTGCCGGGCGCCGGTCACGCCGAGGCGCGGTGCGAGGGTCTCGAGCTGCTCGACCAGCGAGGCGGGCAGCTGGTCGGCCACGACGGCCACGCCGTCGGAGGTCGAGCAGGTGCCCACGACGAGCGCGTCGGCAGCGAGGGAGGTCGGATTCTTTCCGGTCAGAGTGAGGTCAGCCACGCGCACCAGGCTAACCGGTCGCCCCCACCACCGGGTACGCGACGGGTAGTCTGCCGACGTGGTCCTTCCGCTCCTCGTCCTCGCCCTGGTGCTGTGCGGGCTGCTCGCCGGCTGGGCCGCCTGGTTCGTCGTGCGCGACCGGGCGGTCATCCTCAAGCAGCTCTTCGGTGCGGCCGCGGTCGAGGCGGTGCTCCTGGTCCAGGCCGTCGTGGCGGCGATCCAGCAGGCCGGCGGCCACGCGGTGGACGGGCCGCTGTTCTGGGGGTATCTGCTCACCGCCGCGATGCTGCTGCCGCTGGCCGCCCTGTGGGCCTTCGCCGAGCGGACCAAGTGGTCCTCGGTCGTGCTCTGCGTCGCCGCGCTGACCGTCGCGTTCCTGGAGTGGCGCCTCTGGGTGATCTGGGAGGCCGGCCTGTGAGCGACGAGCGGCCCACCACGAGCGGCGGCTTCGGCCGGTTGCTCGTGTCCGTGTACGGCATCCTCGCCCTGGCCGCGCTGGGCCGCTCGAGCTACCAGGTGCTGACCAAGCTCGCCGAGGCGCCCGCCGCCTATCTGCTGTCCCTGGTGGCCGCCGTGGTGTACGTCGTGGCCACCGTCGCGCTCGCGCTGGGCGGACGGGGGACGGGCTGGCGAGGTGTCGCCTGGGGCGCCGTCGTCGTCGAGGCGGCGGGTGTGCTGACCGTCGGTACGCTGTCTGTGACCCACCCGGAGTACTTCGCCGAGGCGACCGTGTGGTCGGGCTTCGGTCAGGGCTACGGGTACGTCCCGCTCGTCCTGCCGTTCGTGGGTCTGTGGTGGCTCTGGCACACTCGCCCCGGACGCACCGCCCCGGAGTCCGCGCCGGTCCGACCGACGGAGGCCTGATGACGCCGTACACCCTGCTGTTCCAGACCGTCCTGCGGCGGATGGACCCCGAGCGTGCGCACGACCGCGCCTTCCGCGCGATCGAGGTCGCCGGCAAGGTGCCGCTGCTGCGCGACGTCGTGCAGGGCGCCCTGGCCCCCTACCTCGGTCGCGGCATCGGCGGTCCCGGCAGCGTGGAGGTGCTCGGCCGGACCGTGCCGGCACCCTTCGGCCTGGCCGGCGGGTTCGACAAGAACGCGCGGGCCGTGCGCGGGCTGACCATGCTGGGCTTCGGGTTCGTCGAGGTCGGCACCGTCACCCCGCGCCCGCAGCCGGGCAACGAGCGGCCGCGCATGTGGCGCGAGCTCGACGTGCGCGGCGTGCGCAACCGGATGGGGTTCAACAACGACGGCGCCGTGGAGATGGCCGAGCGGCTGCGGGCGCTCCGCTCCACCCGGGCGGGTCGCGCCGTCATCGTCGGGGTGAACATCGGCAAGAACAAGTCCACCCCCGCCGCGGACGCGGCCGGTGACTACGCGCGGTGCGCGCGGATGCTCGCCGAGCACGCCGACTACCTCGTCGTCAACGTCTCCTCGCCCAACACGCCGGGGCTGCGCGACCTGCAGACGGCCGACGAGCTGCGCCCGATCCTGACCGCCGTCCGTGCCGCGGCGGACGAGGCGACGGCGCTCGCCCGCGTCGGCCGGACCCCGCTGCTGGTCAAGATCGCCCCGGACCTGTCCGACGAGGACGTCGACGCCGTGGCCGACCTCGTCACCGAGCTCGGCCTGGACGGCGTCGTCGCCGTCAACACCACCGTCGGCCACGACCGCGGACCCGGCGGGCTGTCCGGCCCGCCGCTGCTCGCACGCGGGCTGGAGGTCGTGCGCCGGCTGCGCGGACGGCTCGGACCCGACCCGGTGGTGATCGGCGTCGGGGGTGTCACGGACGCCGACGACGTGCGTGCCTACCTGCGCGCCGGCGCCGACCTGGTCCAGGGCTACACCTCGTTCGTCTACCGCGGGCCCTTCTGGCCGTCCAGGATCAACCGCGCCCTGACGCGGTCCCCGGGGTCGTCCAGCGCCGGGACGATGGCATGATCCGGCCCCGTTGGGAGTGGGCCCTCGACGACGACACCGGTGCGCCGCTGACGGCGCCGCTCAGCCCCGCGTTCACGACGCAGTACGACGCCGAGGAATGGCTCGGCGAGCACTGGCGCACGCTGGCCGAGACCGGTGCCGCCCGGGCGCGGCTGCTGCACGACGGGGCGCAGGCCACGCCGACCGTCGAGCTGCGCAAGCCCTGAGGTCCCTCGGCGCGGCGGCGTCGCCGGCGCGGCTCCTCACCCGCCGACCCGGGCCCACGCCCGTCGCAGGCGGTCGACGACCTCCTCGTACTCCCCGACCGGCCGCGTGAAGGTCAGGCGCACCCGGTCCTGTCCCGACCCGTCGGGTGTGAACAGGGGCCCCGGGGCCAGGCGGAGGTCCTCGGCGACGGACGCGGCGGCCACCGCCCGCCCGAGGGGGCGGCCCAGCCCGACCCACAGGCACAGCCCGCCGTCCGGGCGGGGCACGTCCCACGCCGGCAGCCGTTCGTGGAGCAGGTCGACGAGGTCGTCGCGCCGGGCGCGCAGGTCCGCGACCCGCTCGGGAAGGATCCGGTCGCGGCGTTCCAGCAGGTCGGTCACGGCCAGCTGCTCGAGCACCGGGGTGGCCACGTCGAGGACCTGGCGGGTGTGCGCGAGCCGGCGCACGAGCTGGGGGTCGGCCCGCACCCAGCCCACGCGCAGGCCGCCCCAGAACGACTTCGAGGCCGACCCCACCGCGACGAGACGTGGGTCGGTCCCGTCCCCGACGAACGGGGCGGGCACACCGGCCCCCGTGAGGTCGACGTCGGTCAGCGTCTCGTCCCCGACGACGGTGACGTCGTGGCGGGCGGCGAGCTCCGCGACCGCGTCGCGCTCGTCGCGGGTCATCGTGCGCCCGGTCGGGTTGTGGAAGTCCGGCACCAGGTAGACGAACCGTGCGCCCGTGCGCCGGACGACGGACTCCATCGCCTCGACGTCCCCGACCGGGACCCCGACGACGCGGGCGCCGGCCCGGCGCAGCGCACCCAGCGCGTGGACGTAGGTCGGCGACTCGACGACGACGTGCTCGGTCCGGGCCACGAGCGTGGTCGTCAGCAGCGCGATCGCCTGCTGGGCTCCTGTCGTGACCAGGATCTGGTCCGGGTCGGTTGGGGCCCCGCGGGCGGTGTACCGCGCGGCGACGGCGGCACGCAGGGGTTCCACCCCGAGGTGGGCGTAGCCCCCGCCGTCCAGGTAGCCGGGCAGCATCTCCAGCGCCCGGGTGTAGGCGCCGTGCAGAGCACGGGAGGCGGACGGCGTCGCCTGCGACATGTCGATCGTGCGGTCGGAGGCGGGGCGTGCGGGGTCGGCCGACGGCGCGTCACCGGCCGGGGGCGGTGTCCCGACGGGGCGTCCGGTGTCGCGCGGCAGCACGGCGACCGTGCCGGAGCCCACGCGGCTCGCGGCGAAGCCGAGGTCCCGCAGCCGGGCGTAGGCGGCCGACGTCGTCGCCCGGGACACGCCCAGCGCGCGGGCCAGCTCGCGCTCGCTCGGCAGCCGGGTCAGGACGGGGAGCGCCCCCGCGAGGACGGCCGCGCGCAGCGCGTCGGCGAGCGCCTGGTAGGCGGGGCCGGTCGTGTGCCAGGTCCCGAGGAGCCGGACGGTGCCCTGCGCCGTCAGGGAGCGCACCGCCCCGGTGGCCGGTGGTCCGGGCGTGGTGGTGGTCACCGGTCCACTCTTGCGCGATTGGCTATGGAAGTCCAGGCCAATCATGGCGAGGGTGAGGCCATGACTCTCGCACCTCCGCAGCCGACGCCACGCCAGGGACGCCCGGTCGGCCGTCGTCCCGCACACCGCGTGACCGACCGCCGGTCCCCGGGGCCGCGCACCCCGGAGATGGGGGTGACGCGCCGCGCGGTCCAGCTCCTGCTCGGCCTGGCCGGCTATGCGGCCTCGATGGCCATGGTGGTGCAGGCCGGCCAGGGCGCGATGCCCTGGGACGTCCTGCACCAGGGCGTCGTCCGCGCCACGGGCTGGTCGTTCGGCGTCGCCGTGCTGGTGGCCTCGGTCCTCGTGCTCGCCGCCTGGGTGCCGCTGCGCCAGCGGCCCGGGATCGGGACCGTGGCGAACGTCGTCGTCATCTCCGCGCTCATCGGGCCGGCCCTGGTCGTCGTCGACCGGCTCGCGCCCGAGCCCGGACGGACGGCGCAGGTGCTGCTGGTGGTGGGCGGCATTGTGCTCAACGGCGTCGCGACCGCCGCCTACGTGGGCGTCCGCCTCGGGCCGGGACCCCGGGACGGGCTGCTGACCGGTCTGGTGGCCCGCACCGGCTGGTCCGTCCGGGCGGTCAAGACGGGGATCGAGGTCACCGTCGTCGCGGTCGGCGTGCTGCTCGGCGGCACGTTCGGCTGGGCGACGATCGCCTACGCCCTCGGGGTCGGCCCCGTGGTCCAGGCGGCCGCGCGGTGGCGCCCGCTCGTGCCCGCGGGGCTGACCACGTCGGCACCGCCGCGGGCCCGCGGGAGTCGGCCGGCACCCGAGCCCGTCCTGCCCGCGGCGCACCCGGACCAGGTGCGCCGTCGGGCCGCCCGGATCGCGCGGGCCCTGGCGTCGTTCGGCGACCAGCACCGCTGACCGCCGCGGTCGGTCCCGGACGCACGTCAGGCCCTGCCCCGCCGAGATGGCGGGGCAGAGCCCGACGGGGCGAGGGGCCTCAGACGACGCGCGTCGTCGGTGCACCCTCGAGGGTCTTGGCCGGGTCGCGCTCGACCACGTCACCCAGCGCGTCGTCGATCCGTGTCATGAGCTCGGCGGGGATCTCCACGCCGGAGGCCTTGACGTTCTCGGCGACCTGCTCGGGGCGCGACGCGCCCACGATCGCGGCGGCGACGTTGTCGTTCTGCAGCACCCAGGCCACGGCGAGCTGGGCCATGGTCAGGTTCAGCTCGTCGGCGACCGGCTTGAGCTGCTGCACCCGCTCGAGGACGTCGTCGTTCATGAACCGCTGGATCATCTTCGCCCCGCCCTTGTCGTCCGTGGCGCGGGACCCGGACGGCAGCGGCTGGCCGGGGACGTACTTGCCGGTCAGCACGCCCTGGGCGATGGGGGACCAGACGATCTGGGACAGACCGTTCTCGCGCGAGGCCGGGACGACCTCGTCCTCGATGACCCGCCACAGCATCGAGTACTGCGGCTGAGAGCTGATGAGCTGGAAACCGAGGTCCTTCGCCATCGCGGCGCCGGCACGGATCTGGTCCGCCGACCACTCCGAGACGCCGATGTAGAGCGCCTTGCCCTGGCGCACGATGTCGGCGAACGCCTGCATCGTCTCCTCGAGCGGCGTCTCGGTGTCGTAGCGGTGCGCCTGGTAGAGGTCGACGTAGTCGGTGCCCAGACGCTTCAGGGAACCGTTGATCGACTCCATGACGTGCTTGCGCGACAGGCCGGTGTCGTTCGGACCGCCGGGCCCCGTGGGCCAGTAGACCTTCGTGAAGATCTCCAGGCTCTCGCGGCGCTGCCCTTTGAGGGCGTCGCCGAGGACCTGCTCCGCCTTGGTGTTGGCGTAGACGTCGGCGGTGTCGAAGGAGGTGATGCCCGCGTCCAGGGCGGCGTGCACGCACTGCGTGGCGACGTCGTTCTCGACCTGGGAGCCGTGGGTGAGCCAGTTGCCGTAGGTGATCTCGGAGATCTTGAGACCACTGTTGCCGAGGTAGCGGTAGGTGACCATCCGGCCACCCTAGGCGCTCACTCCGGCCAGTGCCCGTGCTTCTTGTGCATCGGCTTCGGCAGCCGGGAGCGACGGATCTGCAGCGCCCGCATCGCGGCGTACATCATCGTGCCGCGCGGGACGTAGTACTCCTTCTTGCCGTCCACGCCCAGCGTGCCGAACTTGTCGCGCAGCCGGCGCTTGAGGCGCTGCCACATGACGACGACGTCGATGAGCGTGATGAACACGACCGCGTACAGGGCCAGCAGCACGAGGGACGCCATGGTCGGGTTCTGGATGAAGAGCAGGTTCAGGAAGATGAACACGAACGCGACCGGCAGGAAGAACTCGCCGACGTTCCAGCGGGCGTCGACGTAGTCCCGTACGTAGCGGCGCACGGGGCCCTTGTCCCGGGCCGGCATGAACCGCTCGTCACCGGTCTGCATCGCCTGGTACTCGCGGTTGCGCTCCGTGCGCGCCTTCTCCCGGTTCGCCTTGCGCGCGGCCTTGCGGTCGTTCGGGACCAGCGGGCGCTTGTTCTTCGCCTGCGACTCGCTGCGCTTCGGCGTGGGGCGTCCCTTGGAGCCCGGGCGCGACGGCGAGTCGGAGCTGTCGGCGGCGGAGGACGTCCCCGCGACGTCGGCGGAGGAGGCGGACGGCCCCGTGGCAGGGGAATCGGCGAGATCACGCTTGCGGGAGAACACGCCTCCAGGGTAGTTGAGACACGGGGTGCCTTCGAACACCCCGTTACCGTGGGCGCATGACCCACACCGAGAGCGACGTCGCCGCGCTGCGCGCGCACGTCGACGAGCTGTTCCCCGCGGTCCAGGCCGACCTCGAGTCCCTGGTCCGCATCCCGAGCGTCTCCGCGAGCGCCTTCGACCCCGCGCACGTGGAGACCAGCGCCAAGGCCGTGGCCACGCTGCTGCGCGACGCCGGCATGCCCGAGGTGCAGATCCTGCGCTCGGAGCGGCCCGACGGCGAGCCCGGGGCCCCGGCCGTCGTCGCACGCCGTCCCGCGCCCGCGGGGGCGCCGACCGTGCTGCTGTACGCCCACCACGACGTCCAGCCGCCGGGGGACCCCGCCACCTGGGACACCGAGCCGTTCGAACCCGTCCAGCGCGGCGAGCGACTGTTCGGGCGCGGCGCGGCCGACGACAAGGCCGGGGTCATGGCGCACGTGGGCGCCCTGCGCGCGCTGGCCGCCCTGGGCGAGGAGCCGGGCGTCGGCGTGACCGTGTTCGTCGAGGGGGAGGAGGAGGCCGGCTCGCCGAGCTTCTCCCGGTTCCTGGCCGACCACCACGAGCTGCTCGCCGCCGACGTCATCGTCGTGGCGGACTCGACCAACTGGAAGGTGGGCGTGCCCGCCCTGACGACGTCGCTGCGCGGCCTCGTCGACGGCGTCGTGAGCGTCGACGTGCTCGACCACGCCGTGCACTCGGGGATGTTCGGCGGTCCCGTCCTCGACGCCAACCTGCTGCTGGCCCGCCTGCTGGCCACGCTGCACGACGACGCCGGGAACGTGGCGGTCGAGGGCCTGACCAGCGCCGCCGAGCCCGACGTGGACTACGCCGAGGCCGACTTCCGGGCCGACTCCTCGGTGCTGGACGGCGTCGAGCTGGCCGGGGAGGGCACGATCGCGGGCCGGATGTGGACCAAGCCGGCCATCGCCGTCATCGGTGTCGACGCCACCGACGTCGCGCACGCCTCCAACACGCTGGCGCCGCGGGCCGCGGCCAAGCTGTCGGTGCGGATCCCGCCGGGGCTCGCCCCGCAGGCCGCCGAGGACGCGCTGCAGGCGCACCTGACCGCCCACGCCCCGTTCGGCGCCCGCGTGACCTGGACGCCGGGGGAGCAGGGCAAGGCCTTCGGCGCGCCCGACGACTCGGAGGCCATGCGGGCCGCGCGCTCGGCCTTCGCCGCGGCGTGGGGGACGGATCCCGTGGACATCGGGGTCGGCGGGTCGATCCCGTTCATCGCCGACCTGCTCGAGGCGTTCCCCGAGGCGGCCGTGCTGGTGACCGGGGTGGAGGACCCGGACTCGCGCGCCCACGGCGCCAACGAGTCGGTGCACCTGGGCGAGCTGCGCAAGGTCCTGGTGGCCGAGGCGCTGCTGCTGCGGGGGCTGGCCACCCGCTGAGCGCTCAGGCGCGGTCGACGTCGCGGTGCGCGACGTCGACCGCCCGGGCCCAGGCCGCGACGTCCTCGGGCAGGTCGGGGCTGACCAGGTCCGGGTCGTCGCCGAGCACCGCCACGACGTCGTGCGGGGCCACCCGGATGCCGTCCCTGCCCAGGAACCGCGCGGCGATCCAGCCGCGGGCGCAGAGCTCGTCGTCGCGCCGGGTCATCCTCTGCTCGAGGAAGACGACGCGCTGGTCCCAGCCCATCACGCGGCTGGTGATGGTGACGCGGTCGAAGAGCTTGAGCGACCGCTTGTACGTCATCGTCGAGGCCGCCACCACCGGGTACCAGCCCTGCGACCGGAGCTTGGCCAGACCGCTGATGTCGGCGAGGAAGTTGGACCGGGCCACGTCCATCATCTGCAGGTACGAGCCGTTGTTGACGTGCAGGTAGAAGTCCAGGTCGCCCGGCTTGACGCGCATCACCGTGGTCGAGGCGTCGAACGGCCCCATCCCGGGGCGCTGGCGGCGGGGCAGGAGCGTGGCCGTGGCGAGCTGGATCATCCGCGTCATACGGCGACGGTATACCAGCGACCTGCGGTATCAGATACCTGGGTACTCCAGGGTGTGCCGCACCGCCCGGGCGACCTCCACCGACTCCAGGCGCTCCACCAGGTGCAGGGCCATGTCGATGCCGGCCGAGGCGCCGGCGGAGGTGACCACGTCGCCGTCGTCCACGAACCGGGCCTCGGTGTCGATGACCGTCGACGGGTCGATCTGCGCCAGCTCGTCGTAGTGGTCCCGGTGCGTCGTCGCGGGTCGCCCCGCCAGCAGGCCCGCCGCGGCCAGCACCAGCGCCCCGGTGCACACGCTCGCCACCACCGGCGTCTGGGTGTGCACCTGGCGCAACCACTCCAGGTGCCCGTGGTCGGCCACGAGGGCACGGGTGCCCCAGCCCCCCGGGTGGACGAGGACGTGCAGGGGGCCGACGTCGTCCGCCGAGCGGGCCGGCACGATCCGCATGCCCTTGGCCAGCCGGACGCCCTCGCCGTCGCGGGAGAAGGTGCTCACGTGCGGCCGCAGGGGCGACGCGGAGTGCTCCTCCCACGCGGCGAGGACCTCGAACGGTCCGACCGCGTCGAGCTCGTCGGCGTCGTCGAACAGCAGGATCCCGATGTGCAGCCCGCCGTCGGTGCTCACTCGCGTCGCCTTCCCGCGCCCCGGGTCAGAGTCCCGGCAGCGCCAGCATCTGGTCGAGGGCCACCCGGGCCCAGTGGGCGTCGTCGGAGTCCACCACGATCCGGTTGACCACGCGGCCCTCGGCCAGCGACTCCATCGCCCACACCAGGTGGGGCAGGTCGATCCGGTTCATCGTCGAGCAGAAGCACACCGTGGAGTCGAGGTAGTGGACCTGCTTGTCGGGGTGAGCCCTGGCCAGCCGGCGCACGAGGTTGAGCTCGGTGCCGATCGCCCACGTCGACCCGGGCTCGGCGGCGTCGAGGGCCTTGATGATGTACTCCGTCGAGCCGACGCGGTCCGCCGCCGCGACGACCTCGTGGCGGCACTCCGGGTGGACCATGACGTTGACGTCCGGCGCCTTGGCGCGGATCGCCTCGACGTTCTGGACCGAGAACCGGCCGTGCACCGAGCAGTGGCCGCGCCACAGGATCATCCGCGCGTCGCGCAGCTCGGCGTCGGTCAGGCCGCCGTTCGGCTTGCGCGGGTCGAACACGACGCAGTCGTCCAGGGACAGCCCGAGCTGGTTCACCGCGGTGTTGCGGCCCAGGTGCTGGTCCGGCAGGAACAGCACCTTGCCCGTGCCGTCGACGCCGCCGACCTGGTCGAAGGCCCACCGCAGGGCGACCTGGGCGTTCGACGACGTGCACACGGTCCCGCCGTGCCGGCCGGTGAAGGCCTTGATCGCGGCGGAGGAGTTCATGTACGTCACCGGCACGGTGTCGCCGGCGACGCCCGCGTCGGCCAGCACCTCCCAGGCCTCCTCGACCTGCGAGATCTCGGCCATGTCCGCCATCGAGCAGCCCGCCGCCATGTCCGGCAGGACCACCTGCTGGGTGTCCGCGGTGAGGATGTCGGCCGACTCGGCCATGAAGTGCACGCCGCAGAAGATGACGAACTCGGCCTCGGGCCGCGCCGCCGCCCGCTGGGCGAGCTTGAAGGAGTCCCCGGTGACGTCGGCGAAGTCGATCACCTCGTCGCGCTGGTAGTGGTGGCCCAGCACGAAGGCGCGCTCGCCCAGCGCCGCCCGCGCGGCGCGCGCACGGTCCACCAGGTCCGGGTCCGAGGGCGCCGGCAGCGCGCCGGTGCACTCCACCCCGCGCTCGGAGGCGAGGTCGCGGCCCTGACCGAGCAGCAGCAGCGCCGAGGGCGCCGGCTCGGTGAAGTTCGACGTCTCGTTCAGCACAGTCACGGCAACATCTTCCCACGGTCCCGACGTGTGCCACGATCGGTGACGTGCACGTACTGCTGGTGACAGCCGCCGACGACGGCGACGCCGACCGCGAGCCCTGGACGCCCCTGGCCGCGGCCTGGACCGAGGCGGCGCCGCGCTGCGTCGTCGAGCCGATGGTCCTGCCCCCGGGACCGGTGGCCGCGACCGCACCCCCCGGCGAGGCTCCGGCGCCCGGTGTCTTCGTCCCCACGACGAGCCTCGGGCTGACGAGCGTCACGCCGCCCCCGCCGCCGCCCGAGGTCCGTCTCCTGCAGGACCGTGTCGCTCACGCCGACCTCGTCGTCGTGCACACGCCCGTCCTCGACGGCTCCGCCCTGCGCGCCGGCCCGGTGCACCGGGCCGCGGAGGCGGCCGCCCCGTACGCCGTGCCCGTCGTCGTGCTCGCCGGGCGGGACGAGACGACCCGTCGCGAGCTCTCCGGGGCGGGGGTCGCCGGGGCGCACGAGATCGGCGAGCCGCCGTCGGGTGAGGCCGTGGGCCGGGTCGCGCGCACGTGGGCGCCGGCCTGGGCCGCCCCCGAGGAGTGACGTCCCTCACATCGCCGGGGGCGGGGGATTCGGGCGTAGGATCGGGAACAGCCGTACCGGCCCACCTGTTGGAGGAAGCATGACCGACACCACCGAGATCGCCACGCACGGCGTCGAGCTCTCCGAGGTCGCCGCGAACAAGGTCCGCAGCCTCCTGGAGCAGGAGGGGCGCGACGACCTGCGCCTGCGCGTCGCCGTCCAGCCCGGCGGCTGCTCCGGGCTCATCTACCAGCTCTACTTCGACGAGCGCCTGCTCGACGGGGACGCGCTGCGCGACTTCGACGGCGTCGAGGTCGTCGTGGACCGCATGAGCGTGCCCTACCTCGACGGCGCGAAGATCGACTTCGCGGACACCATCGAGAAGCAGGGCTTCACGATCGACAACCCGAACGCCGGCGAGTCCTGCGCCTGCGGCGGCTCCTTCGGCTGATCGACGTCCCGGCTCGCGCGAGCCGCTAGTCCTCGAGACGGACGGTCAGGGCCCACCAGGTCCGGCCGTCCGTCTCGTCGTTCCCGGGGTGCTGCTCCTCGGCCACCATGGCGTGCCCCCGCAGCCGCGCCCACGCCGGCACGTCGTACCGGGCGGCCGGGTCCGTCGCGAGCACCGTGATCTCCGTTCCCCTGGGTCGCTCCTTCGCGTGGGCGGCCAGCCGCACCACGGGCAGCGGGCAGCGCAGGCCCCGCGCGTCCACGACCTCCGGCCCGGCGCTCACAGCCCGGACACCCCCAGGGCGTCCCGGACGCGGGCGACCGCTCCCGGCAGCACCGCGAGGAAGCGCTCGACGTCCTCGGCCGTGGTCGAACGGTCCAGGGCCAGGCGGACGTTGCCGTGCGTGAGCACGCCCATCGCGGCCAGGACGTGCGACGGCTCCAGCGTGCCCGCGGTGCAGGCCGACCCGGAACCCACGGCGTACCCGGCGCGGTCGAGCTCGGTGACCAGCGCCTCGCCGTCGACGTAGAGGAACGAGAACGTCACCACGTGGGGGAGGCGGTCCTGCGGGTCGCCGACCACCTCGACGTCCGGCACGCCCGCGACGCCGTCGCGGATCCGGTCGACCAGCGCACGGCGCCGCTCGTCCTCCGCGGCGAGGTCCTGGGCGACCGCCTGCAGGGACACGGCCGCGGCGAACGCGGCCGGGACGCTGACGCCGCCGGGCGCCCAGGGGTCGGGGTCCTCCGGGCCGGCCGGGACCGTGCGCGTGCGGTGGCGCACCGCGAGGATCCCCAGGCCGCGGGGCCCGCCCCAGTCCGCGGGGTCGGCCGCCAGCAGGTCCCACGCCGTCGGCAGCGGGGCGTGCCCCACGGAGGCACCGGCGTCCACGAGCAGGGGGACCCCGGAACCCTCGAGCGCGGCGTGGACCCGGGCGACCGGCTGGCGGGTGCCGACCTCGCCGTTGGCGTCCTGCAGCGCCGCCAGCGCGACCCCGTCCGCGAGGGCCGCCGAGGCGAGCTCGTCGGCGTCCACCCGCCCGACCCGGTCGACGGGGACCGTCGTGCGGCGGCCCTGCCCGGTGGCCGCGACGTGGTCGGCGGCGTGCAGGACCGCTGCCCGCTCGACCGCGCCGACCACGACGTCGCCGCCGTGCCGCCGTCGGGCCCGGGCGACCTGGGCCATCGCCGCGTGCAGGGACGCCGTGTGCGAGGGCGTGAACCGGACCTCCTCGGTCCGGGTCCCCAGCACGCCGGCCACGGCCTCGCGCGCCCCGTCCAGCAGGGCGGCGGCGCGCCGCCCCTCGGCGTGCAGCCGGCGGGGGTCCGCCCATCCCTCGTCCAGGGCCTGGACGAAGGCCTGCCGCGCCGACGGGTGCAGGGGCGCCGACCCGCCGTTGTCCAGGTGGGTGCGGGCGGGCGTCGGCGAGGTGGGATGTGTCACAAGGGCCTCTCGGTGGGCGTCGAAGCGTGGTGACCATCATGCCGCCGGGGGCTTCGGTGTCGCGAAAGCGGCGGCCGATCTGACACCGGTTCGGCAGGCGTCGCGAACATCGCGGATGGCGACGTCCAAGGTGATCCCGTCACGTAGGAAGGGGGATCTTCTGGCGTCGGAACGGTGAAGGTCGCGCTAGGCTGCTCCCATCGAGGACGAAGGTCCCACCCGTGCGCCCTGCCTCAGGACGCAGCGGTCGGACGAGACGTGAAAGGCCTCCCTTGCACTCGAAGAGCACCACCCGCACCCGGCGGTCGATGGCGCTGCGTGCGACGGCGCTCGCCGTCGCGGTCGCGGCCTTCGCCACCGGCTGCGCCAGCGACGCCGTCCAGCGCGGCTACCTCCCGGGCTACACCGACGGCCAGGTGACCAACCAGACCGAGCGGATCATGAATCTGTGGAACGGTTCCTGGGTCGCCGCGCTCGCCGTCGGCGTCATCACCTGGGGCCTCATGCTCTGGTGCGTCGCCGCGTACCGGAAGCGCCGCGGCGACGACCGGCTGCCGGTCCAGACCCGCTACCACATGCCGCTCGAGATCATGTACACGATCGTGCCGACGCTCATGATCCTGGTGCTGTTCTTCTACACGAACCGCGACATGACGGCGATCCTCGACACGAGCGAGGAGCCGGACGTCAACATCCACGTCATCGGCAAGCAGTGGAGCTGGGACTTCAACTACCTCGACGACGACGTCTACGAGACCGGCCAGCAGCTGCTCGAGCCCGGCTCGGTGACCGCCGAGGACACCGTCGACGGCGCGCCCGGCACGGCCGAGGAGCTGCCGACGCTCTACCTGCCCGTCGGTGAGCGGGTCGAGTTCACGGTCGACTCCCGCGACGTCATCCACTCGTTCTGGATCCCGGCCTTCCTGTTCAAGATGGACATGATCCCCGGCAAGACGAACACGTTCCAGGTCGTCCCCGAGCGTGAAGGCACCTACGCCGGCAAGTGCGCCGAGCTCTGCGGTGAGTTCCACTCCGGGATGCTGTTCAACGTCAAGGTCGTCGACCGTGCCGAGTACGACGCCCAGATGGAGGAGCTGCGCGCCCAGGGCCAGACCGGCGAGCTCGGCCTGGACCTGAACCGCCAGCAGAGCTCCGAGTACTCCAGTGAAGAGACGATCCCGGAGGTCGAGGGCTGATGGCCACCACCGAGACCGCCTACGGCGCCGCCGAGGCCATCCCCGGCCTGCAGCCGAGGCGACAGACGCTGGGTCGCACCGTGGTCAAGTGGATCACCTCCACCGACCACAAGACGATCGGCTACATGTACCTCATCACGTCGTTCTTCTGGTTCGCCGTGGGAGGCATCCTCGCGCTGCTCATCCGCGCCGAGCTCTTCGCGCCGGGCATCCAGCTCGTGCAGAGCAAGGAGCAGTACAACCAGCTCTTCACGATGCACGGCACGATCATGCTGCTGCTGTTCGCGACGCCGCTGTTCGCCGGCTTCGCCAACGTGATCATGCCGCTGCAGATCGGCTCGCCCGACGTCGCGTTCCCGCGGCTGAACATGCTGGCCTACTGGATGTTCCTGTTCGGCGGGCTCATCGCGGCCGGCGGCTTCTTCACGCCGCAGGGGGCCGCCTCGTTCGGCTGGTTCGCCTACGCGCCGCTGTCGAACACGACCTTCAGTCCAGGGCTCGGCGGTGACCTGTGGGTCTTCGGCCTCGCCCTCGGTGGTTTCGGCACCATCCTCGGTGCCGTCAACTTCATCACCACGATCATCTGCATGCGCGCCCCGGGCATGACGATGTTCCGGATGCCGATCTTCACCTGGAACACCCTGGTGACGAGCCTGCTGGTCCTCATGGCCTTCCCGCCGCTGGCCTCCGCGCTCTTCGCGCTCGGTGCCGACCGCCGGTTCGACGCCCAGGTGTTCAACCCGGACAACGGGGGAGCGGTGCTCTGGCAGCACCTCTTCTGGTTCTTCGGCCACCCCGAGGTGTACATCATCGCGCTGCCGTTCTTCGGCATCGTCTCCGAGATCTTCCCGGTGTTCAGCCGCAAGCCGATCTTCGGCTACAAGGGCCTGGTCTACGCGACGATCGCGATCGCGGCCCTGTCGGTCACCGTGTGGGCCCACCACATGTACGTCACCGGTGCGGTGCTGCTCCCGTTCTTCGCGTTCATGACGATGCTCATCGCCATCCCGACCGGTGTGAAGTTCTTCAACTGGATCGGCACCCTGTGGCGCGGCAAGCTCACCTTCGAGACGCCGATGCTCTGGTCGATCGGCTTTCTGGTGACCTTCCTCTTCGGCGGTCTGACCGGCATCATCCTGTCCAGCCCGGCGCTCGACTTCCACCTGTCGGACTCGTACTTCGTCGTCGCCCACTTCCACTACGTCGTCTTCGGCACCGTGGTCTTCGCGATGTTCGCCGGCTTCTACTTCTGGTGGCCGAAGTTCACCGGGCGGATGCTCAACGAGCGCCTCGGCAAGATCCACTTCTGGATCCTGTTCGTCGGCTTCCACATGACGTTCCTCGTCCAGCACTGGCTCGGCGTCGAGGGCATGCCCCGCCGCTACGCCGACTACCTGCCCGAGGAAGGCTTCACCTGGGAGAACCAGCTCTCGACGGTCGGGGCGTTCATCCTCGCCGCGTCCACGCTGCCGTTCCTGTGGAACGTGTACACGACCTGGCGCAACGCGCCGAAGGTCACCGTGGACGACCCGTGGGGCTACAGCCGCTCCCTCGAGTGGGCGACGTCCTGCCCGCCGCCGCGGCACAACTTCACCTCGCTGCCGCGGATCCGTTCCGAGTCGCCGGCGTTCGACCTCCACCACCCGGAGGTCGCCGCGATGGAGGACCCGCACCTGAACCAGGGCGCCCTGGACCAGGTCTACGGCGGCGCGGACCGGACCGGCCAGTACGAGATGGTCGAGGAGCTCAGCTGGAAGGACTACCCGGAGAAGCACCAGTCGAGCACCACCGTCGTCGACGCTGACCGCCCCGCCGAGGGCGAGGAGGACACCAAGTGAAGATCGAGATCCGCCTCTTCGTCTGGACGGCACCGTTCTTCGTGCTGGTCGGCGTGGTGTACGGCCTCTGGAGCGGCTTCACCGAGCCGGTCGGGTACCTCGGTATCCCGCTCGTCGGTGCTCTCATGGCGATGATCGGTGCCTACCTGGTCGTCCAGGCCAAGCACACCGACCCGCGTCCGGAGGACGACGAGAACGGCGAGATCGAGCAGGGCGCCGGCGACCAGGGCGTCTACGCCCCGTGGTCCTGGTGGCCCCTGGTGCTCGGCATCGCCGCCGCCGTCAGCTTCTTGAGCCTGGCCGTGGGCTGGTGGGTGCTCTACATCGGCGCGATCATCGGGATCGTCGGCCTGGTCGGCTGGGTCTTCGAGTTCAGCCGGGGCCAGCACGCCCACTGATCGTCAGCATCTCCCGAGAGGCGCTCCGCACCGTCCGGTGCGGGGCGCCTCTTGTCGTCTCCCGGCTCCGCCCTGGCCCGAGGCCCCTCCACGCCAGTCAGGCCGCCCTGCGCCGACTCAGGACCTCTCCGGCCTCCCCGACCGACTCAGGACCTCTCGGGCCGGGTCAGGGCTTTTCTCGCCGAGTCAGGACGCCTCACGCCCGGTCAGGACTGCGGGGAGCGAGTGCAGCCGGCCCATCTCGCCATGACGCGCCCGGAGCCCGTCGTTCGGATGGGACCAGGGGAGAGAGGTCGTCCACGACCAGGCGTGCCGGCCCGTCGGAGGGCCTCGATCGGCCCTGTGCCGCCCTGACCCGCCGCAGGCCGCCCTGACCCGCGCAGCACCGCCCTGACCCGCGCAGAGGGCGCAGGGTGGATTCCCCGTGCTGCCCAGGCCGAGCGGCCCGGAGAAGGGCGCAGACGCGTTCTCGGGGGCAGTTCGAAGGTCGTGGGAACACGCGAGAGGGCCCCGCACGCAACGGCGTGCGGGGCCCTCCGTCGGCCGCCGTCGTGACGGTGGCCGCAGGCTTGGACGAGCTCAGGCGGTGAGGAGCCCGTTCGTGGCGGTGCGGGCGCGCTCGAGGCGGGCGGCCACGTCCTGCCAGTTGGCCAGGTTCCAGAACGCCTTGACGTAGTCGGCCTTGACGTTCAGGTAGTCCAGGTAGAAGGCGTGCTCCCACATGTCGAGCATCAGCAGCGGGGTGATGCCGACCGGGACGTTGGCCTGCTGGTCGAACAGCTGGAAGATCAGCATCTTCTGGCCGATGGAGTCCCAGCCGAGCACGGCCCAGCCGGAGCCCTGGATACCGGTCGCGGTCGCGGCGAAGTGCGCCTGGAACGCGGAGAAGGAGCCGAACTGGTCCTTGATGGCCTCCGCCAGCTCACCCTCGGGCTCGCCACCGCCCTCGGGGGACAGGTTGTGCCAGAAGATCGTGTGGTTGGTGTGCCCGCCGAGGTTGAACGCGAGGTTCTTCTCGTGCAGGTTCACTGCCGCGAGGTCGCCCGACTCGCGCGCCTCGGCCAGCTTGTCCAGCGCGGTGTTCGCGCCGGAGACGTAGGTCGCATGGTGCTTGTCGTGGTGCAGCTCCATGATCTTGCCGCTGATGTGCGGCTCGAGCGCGCTGTAGTCGTAGGGCAGGTCAGGCAGCGTGTAGACGGCCATGCTGGGTACCTCCGGTGTCAGGCCGCACGACACCCGGTGGGCGTGCGCGGCGTGTTCTCGTCGTCCCGGTGGGTCGGCCGTGCCGACCCCCGGTGCAGGATAGACAGAGACCCGCGCGCCCTGCCCGCCGGAGCGGGCGATGGGTGCGCGGGTCTCGGTCGCGACCTGGCAGGAGTCTCAGCGCTCCCGCTCGACGCTCTCCGCCCCCGTGGTGACCTCGGGGGACTTCCTCTCGGCAGCGATCTCGTCGTGCTCGCCGTGCGAGTGCGCGGCGGCGAGCTCGGCCGGGGTCACCGGCTCGACGCGGTCCTCGTAGAAGAACCGGGACAGACGCTGCCAGCGCTTGTCCTTCTGGTAGCCCTTGCGCTTGACGCCGCGGGCGTCGGTCGCGGGCTCGATCTCCAGCGGTTTGTGCGCCGTGTAGTTGACGCGCAGCCAGCGCTCCTGCTCGTCCAGCGGGCGGTGGACCTCGATGTACTCGCCGTTGGCGAACCGCACGATCCGACCGGTCTCGTGACCGTGGAGCACGAGCTCGCGGTCCTTGCGCTGCAGGCCGAGGCAGATGCGCTTGGTGATCAAGAACGCGAGGACCGGACCGACGAAGAACAGGATGCGGAACGCCCAGGTGATCTGGTTGATCGACATCCCGAAGTGCGTCGCGATGAGGTCGTTCGATCCTGCGAGCGCCAGGATGATGAACGCGGTCAGGAACCCGACGCCCAGCCCGGTGCGGACCGGGACGTTGCGCGGACGGTCCAGCACGTGGTGCTCGCGCTTGTCACCGGTGACCTTGGCCTCGACGAACGGGTACGCGAACAGGAACAGGAACAGCAGGGTGGGGATGACCACGGCAGGGATCAGCACGTTGAGCGACAACGTGTAGCCGAAGATGACCCACTCCATGCCGGCACCCGGCATCAGACGTAGCGATCCCTCGAGGAACAGCATGTACCAGTCGGGCTGCGCGCCGGCGCCGACGGGGGAGGGGTCGTACGGTCCGTAGTTCCAGACGTTGTTGATGCTCATCGTGGCACCCATCAGGGCGAGGATGCCGAAGACGATGAAGAAGTTGCCGCCCATCTTGGCGATGTACACCGGGAACAGCGGGTAGCCGACGACGTTCTTGTCGGTGCGGCCGCCGCCCGGGTACTGCGTGTGCTTGTGCAGCACCATGAGGAACAGGTGCACGCCGATGAGGGCGAGGATCAGGGCCGGCACCAGCAGGATGTGCACGGTGAACAGCCGCGGGATGATCTGGTCGCCCGGGAACTCCCCGCCGAAGACGAAGTACGACATGTACGAGCCGATCACCGGGATCGACTTGATGACGCCGTCGGTGATGCGCAGGCCGTTGCCGGAGAGCACGTCGTCCGGCAGCGAGTAGCCGGAGAACCCGGCGGCCAGGCCCAGGATGAGCAGCACGGTGCCGACGAGCCAGTTGATCTCACGCGGCTTGCGGAACGCGCCGGTGAAGAACACGCGCATCATGTGCACGACGATCGCGGCCATGAAGATCAGCGCTGCCCAGTGGTGGATCTGCCGCATGAGCAGACCGCCGCGGACCTCGAAGGAGAGGTCCAGCGTCGAGGCGAACGCCACCGACATCAGCTGGCCCTGCATCGTCTCCGGCCCGGCGCCGTGGTACTCCTCGAGCGCCATCGAGGGGTCGAAGAACATCGTCAGGAACACGCCCGTCAGCAGCAGCACGACGAACGAGAAGAGGGCGATCTCGCCCAGCATGAACGACCAGTGGTCCGGGAAGACCTTGCGCGCGAACTCCTTGACGGCGCCACCGACGCTGGTGCGCTGGTCGAGGTAGTCCGCGGCCTTGCCGGCCGGGGTGGTCGGAGCGCCGCTGTTGGACGCGGTGGTGTCGGTGCTCACTTCAGTCGCTCCCAGAAACTCGGTCCGACGGGCTCGGCGAAGTCGTCCTGCGCGATGAGGTAGCCCTCGTCGTCGACCGTGATCGGCAGCTGGGGCAGCGGCCGGTTCGCCGGTCCGAAGACGACCTTCGCGCCATCGGCCATGTCAAATGTCGACTGGTGGCACGGGCAGAGCAGGTGATGAGTCTGCTGCTCGTACAGCGCCACCGGGCATCCGACGTGGGTACAGATCTTCGAGTATGCCACGATCCCGTCGTACGACCAGGTCTCCCCCTCGGGCGACTGGTCGGAGCGCAGGTCCTCCGGGTTGAGCCGGACGAGCAGGACGACGGCCTTGGCCTTCTCGGTGATCCATTCGTGCGACTCCATGTACTCCTGAGGGACCTCAGGGATGACGTGGGCCGCGGAACCGACGGTGAGGTCGGCAGCTCGGATGGGGCGTCCCGTGGGGTCGTAGGCGAGGCGCGTGCCCCGCTCCCACAGGGTGTGCCGGAACTTGGAGATGTTCCAGTCGCCGCCGACGCTGGAGATCAGCGGGACGGCGAAGGTCAGGGGGAACAGGGCGAGCGCGGAGACCGCGGCACCCTTGAGCACGCCGCGGCGGGCGATCCCGGAGTCCTCGACGCCGTCCGTGAGGTGCTGGACGGCGACCTCGCGCACCTCGGGCGACGAGGCGAGCTCGTGCCGCTCGTCGACGTGCTCGTGGTCGCTCATGAGCGACTTGGACCAGTGGATCGCCGCGATGCCGATTCCCAGCAGGGAGATCGCCATGGTGACGCCCAGCGCGATCGTCGACAGGCGCACGCCCTCGGTGGTGCCGTCGGGACGGACCGCGAAGTAGGCCACGATGCTGCCGATGGCGCCGAGGCACGAGATGGCGAACAGCAGCACCACGAGGCGCTCGTTGCGCCGGCGCGCCGCCGGGTCGGTGTCGGTCAGCCGCAGCTTGTGGGCGGGGACGCCGGGGTCGGTGAAACGCTCCGGGTCCTGGGCGCCCGACGTCGTGGTGACGTCGCGGCCGGGGGTGGGGTTCTGGTTCTCGCTCACGAGGACTTCGCTCCGATCCACACAGCGGCACCGATCATCAGCCCGAGGCCGACGACCCATGCCCACACGCCTTCACTCACGGGGCCGAGCGACCCGAGGGTCAGCCCGCCGGCCGACCCGTCGCGCTGCTCGAGCAGGTACGCGATGATGTCCCGCTTCTCGTCGGGCGTGATGTTGGCGTCGTTGAAGACCGGCATCGACTGCGGGCCGGTCAGCATGGCCTGATAGATGTTCCGCTCCGAGACCTCGTAGAGCGGCGGGGCCCACTTGCCCTCGGACAGCGCGCCGCCGGCGCCGACGGCGTTGTGGCACATCGCGCAGTTGGTGCGGAACAGCAGGGCGCCGTTGGAGGCGTCACCCTCGGCCCCGTCGACCTGCTCGTCGGTCGGGATCGCGGGACCCGCGCCCAGCGAGGCGACGTAGGCGGCGAGCTGCGCGGTCTGCTCCTCGGTCATCTGCGGGGGCTTCTGCGGAGCCTGGGGACCGTTCGCCTGCATCGGCATCCGGCCTGTCGAGACCTGGAAGTCCACGGACGCCGCGCCCACGCCGACCAGGGACGGGGCCTGGGAGGTGCCCTCGGCGTTCGGGCCGTGGCAGGTGGCGCAGTTGGCCTGGAAGAGGCGGTCGCCCTCTTCGACGTCGTTCGCTGTGCTGGCGGTGTCGGCCGTGGCAGGGCTCGGCGCCAGGACGGCGTACACGCCGCCCGTGAGCAGCAGCGCCAGCAGCATCAGCACGACCGGGGCGGCCCGGTGGTGCCGGCGGGCGGCGAGTGCCTTCACGTAAATGTCCTCGTCTCGAAGGTGGATGGTTCGGGGGCGTCGGCCCGGCGACGGCGCCGGGCCGGAGGGATCACTTCAGGACGTAGATCACCAGGAACAGGGCGATCCACACGACGTCGACGAAGTGCCAGTAGTAGGAGACCACGAGGCCCGTGGTCACCTCGTGGTGGGTGAACCGCTTGGCGCGGAAGGACCGGCCGAGCAGGAAGAGGAAGGCGATGAGGCCGCCGATCACGTGCAGGCCGTGGAACCCGGTGGCCAGGTAGAACACGGAGCCGTAGGCGCTGGAGGAGATCGTCAGGCCGTGCTCGACCAGCTCGGCGTACTCGAAGATCTGGCCGGCGATGAAGAAGGAGCCCATGAGGTAGGTCAGGGTCATCCACTCGTTCATGCCCCACTTGCCCACCTGGAGCAGCGAGCCGGTGCGCACGGGCTGGAAGCGCTCGGCGGCCCAGACACCCAGCTGGCAGGTGACCGAGGACAGCACCAGGACGGTCGTGTTGATCAGCGGGAAGGTGAAGCTGACCATGTCGGCCTGCGCGGCCCACTCCTCCTCGGGCAACACGGATCGCACCGTGAAGTACATCGCGAAGAGGCCCGCGAAGAACATGAGCTCGCTGGCGAGCCACACGATCGTCCCGACCGAGACGGTGTTCGGTCGGTTCACGGTCACGTGCTGATGGGCGTGGGGGGCAGCAGCCGTTGCGGTCGACACGCGATCCATTATGGCCGACGTGCGGGAGGTTCGAGGACCATCACGACGGTTTCGGTGGAGACGACCACCACGAAATCTGCAGAAACGGGCGGCCAAGGGCCCAGATCGTGACGGATGGCAGGACAGTGCCACGAAAAGACCACGACATCGTGCTGACCGAGGTGACGGACCTGTGCCACGATGCCACCAAACGACTGCGAAAGGGATGCTCGATGACGAACGGCCCCCGGGTGCTGCTGTACAGCGACGACCGCACGGTGCGCGAGCAGGTGCGCCTCGCCGTCGGACCTCGTCTGGGGGCCGACGCGCCGCCGATCGAGTGGACCGAGACCGCCACCGCCCCGGCCGTGACCTCCGCCGTCACCTCCGGACGGTTCGACCTGCTGGTGCTGGACGGCGAGGCCGACAAGGCCGGCGGGATGGGGCTGTGCCGACAGCTCAAGAACGAGGTCTACGACTGCCCGCCCGTCGTGGTGCTGACCGGCCGGCCCGACGACGCCTGGCTGGCATCATGGTCGCTCGCGGACGCCGTCGTGCCGCGCCCGCTCGAGCCCTTCGCGGTGCAGCGCACCGTCGCCGACGCGTTGGCCCGGGCGGCCTGACCTTCTCGTTCGACCGCGTACCCCGGAGAGGACCGCCGTGCCCACCAGCGACCCCACCGTCCCCACCTGGCCCGGCGTGCTCTCCGCACTCGTCGCGGGCCACGACCTCAGCGCCGAGGAGACCTCCTGGGCGATGGACGAGGTCATGTCGGGCGAGGTGCCGCCGGCCCGCCTGGCCGGTTTCCTGGTGGGCCTGCGGGCCAAGGGGGAGACGGCGGCCGAGCTCACCGGGCTCGCCGACGCGATGCTCGCGCACGCCACGCGCATCGAGGTCCCGGGCCCGTCGGTCGACCTCGTGGGCACGGGCGGGGACCGGCACCACACCGTCAACATCTCCACGATGGCCGCCGTCGTCGTGGCCGGGACCGGCACGCGCGTGGTCAAGCACGGCAACCGCGCCGCCTCCTCCTCGTCCGGGTCGGCCGACGTCCTCGAGGCGCTCGGCGTGCGGCTCGACCAGCCGGCCGAGCGGGTCGCCGAAATCGCGCTCGAGGTCGGCATCACCTTCTGCTTCGCCGGGATGTTCCACCCGTCCATGCGTCACGCCGGGACGGCGCGGCGCGACCTGGGGATCGCGACGGCGTTCAACTTCCTCGGGCCGCTGACCAACCCCGCCCAGCCCGCCGCCACGGCCGTGGGCTGCGCGGACGCGCGGATGGCCCCGCTGATGGCCGGCGTGCTCGCCGCCCGGGGCACGCGTGCCCTGGTGTTCCGCGGCGACGACGGCCTCGACGAGCTCGCCGCCACCGGCGGCGCGGACGTGTGGGAGGTGCACGACGGTGCCGTGGTCGAGCAGCGTCTCGACGCCGCCGCGGACCTGGGCCTGCGCCGCATCGCGATCGAGGACCTGAGGGGCGGCGACGCCGCGCACAACGCCGAGGTGGCGCGAGCGGTGTTCTCCGGTGCCGACCGCGGCCCCGTGCGCGAGACGGTCCTGCTCAACGCCGCCGCGGCGCTCGTCGCGGACGGGTCGCTGCCCGGCACCGCCGAGGGCTCCCTCGTCGAGCGCCTCGCCGCGGGCACCGCGCACGCCGCGCGCAGCGTCGACGAGGGCGGCGCCGCCGACGTGCTGGCGCGGTGGGTCGAGGCCACGCAGCACTGAGGACCCGGGACCCGCGGGGGCCCGCGCCGGTCAGTCGTCCAGGCCGAGGGCGAAGGCCTGCTCGAGGTCCAGGTGCGAGTACGCGCGGAACGCGATGAGCGTCTCGGTACGCAGCACGCCCGGGACCTTGCTGATCCCGTCGGCGATGACGTCGGAGAGGGCGTCGTGCTCCTTCACCCGGACCATCGCCACGAGGTCCGCCTTGCCGGTGACCGAGTAGACCTCGCTCACGCCGGGCAGGTCGGTGACGCGGGACGCGACCTCGGGGATCTGGTCGGCGGCGGTGTCGATCAGCACGATGGCGGTCAGCATGCGGCCATCGTATCGGCGGCCTCGCCCACGGCCAGCGCGACCGTGGCCGCCACGTCGTCGAGATCGGCGTGCGCGACGGCGGACCGGACCGGGCACGTCCACGGGTCCGAGACGTCGACCAGGCGGACGTCGGGCTGGTCGAGCCAGTCCAGGATCAGCGCCGCCTCCTCGGGATGGCACGCCGGGGCCGGCGGCGTCGGTGCGTCGACGACCTCCGCCGTGGCCCGCAGGGCGTGCACGACGGGCCAGGGGTCCTCGCCGGCGCCGGTGACCGCCGTCGCGGCCAGCCGGGCGTGCCGCACGACGACCAGCTCCCAGCCGCCCGCGGGCGTCGGCCGACCGGCGACGAGCTCCGCGCACCGGCTCAGCGGGTCCAGACGCTGGGCACGTGCCGCGCCGCCGACGAAGGCACGCAGCCGGGCCGTGACCTGCCCGGCCTCCTCGAACCGTTCCTGGGCGGCCAGGCGGGCGACCCGTTCGCCGAGGGCCCGCACCACGACCCCGGGGTCACCGGTCAGCGCCGCGGTCGCCTCCGCCACGACGGCGGCGTAGCCGACGTCGGGCGTCTCGACGGCGGTGCAGGGCGCCGAGCACCGGTCCAGCCCGGCCAGCGCGCACGGGCTGCGTCGTTCCCGGGCCACCAGGGGCAGACGCTGCGTGCACTGGCGCAGGCTGAGGGCGTCGTGCACGGCCTCGACGGCGGCCGACGCCGTGCGGCGCGAGGTGAACGGGCCGATGTGGGGCGCGTCGCCGCGCACCTCGGAGACCACGGAGAGCCGGGGGTAGGCCTCGTCGGTCAGGCGGACCCACGACCGTCGCTCGGGGTGCTTGGACCGGCGGTTGTAGCGCGGGGCGTGCTCCGCGATGAGGCGGAGCTCGCGCACCCGGGCCTCCAACGGCGTCGCGCACACGACCGGCGTCACGGCGTCGGCGATCCGCACCATCTCGGTCATGCGGCGGCGCTTCTCGGCGGCGGTGAAGTAGGACCGCACGCGCTGACGGATGTTGGTCGAGGTGCCGACGTAGAGCACCTCGTCGTCCGGTCCCCGGAACAGGTAGACGCCGGGGGAGGAGGGCAGGCCGTCGGCGAGGGTGGCCTTGCGCCGCACGTCCGCCGGCACCGGGTCGGACGCCGTGGCCAGGTCCTCCAGGTGGGTCACGCCGAGCGGGGCGAGCCGCTCGAGCAGGCCGTGCAGCACGTCCACCGTCGCGCGGGCGTCGGCGAGCGCGCGGTGGTCGGGGGAGGTGCCGGCCCGGAACAGCGCCGCGAGCGTGGACAGCTTGTGGTTGCGGGCCTCGTCGCGCGTCACGACGCGCCGGGCCAGCGGGAGAGTGTCGACGACGGCGAAACCCGGCCAGGCGTAGCCCAGCTCGGCGCAGGCCGCCCGCAGGAAGCCGATGTCGAACGGGGCGTTGTGCGCCACGAGCACGGCGTCGTGCGCGAACTCCAGGAAGCTGGGCAGGACGAGGTCGGGGTCCGGTGCGGTCGCGACCATCGTGGTGGTGATGCCCGTCAGGCGGGCCACGAACGCCGGCACCGGCCGCCCGGGGTTGACCAACGACTGGAACTCGCCGAGCACCTCGCCGCCGCGGACCTTGACCGCGCCGATCTCGGTGATCCCGGCGTCGTCGGCGCGGCTGCCCGTGGTCTCCAGGTCGACGACGACGAAGGTGACGTCCTGCAGCGGGGTCCCCAGGTCGGCGAACGACGGCTGGACGCTCGTCCCCGGCTGCCCACGGGTGGACGTGATCGACATGGCGGGGACGCTAGCGGCCGCCACCGACAGCAGGTCGGGGCGAGGTGCCGGACGGGGCGGCCGGGCCGGCGAGGGGCCGGCCCGGCCGCGCGGTCAGGCGGGGGACTGCGTGCGCGTGTCCTGGTAGAGGGAGTCGATGTCGGCGGAGAAGTCGTCGAGCACGACGTTGCGCCGGACCTTCATCGAGGGCGTGAGGTAGCCGTTCTCGACGGTGAGGTCCTCGGGCAGCACCGAGAACTTGCGGATCGACTCGGCGCGCGAGACCGCCTCGTTGGCCCGCGTCACGGCGTGGTCGAGCGCGGCCAGCACGTCCGGGTCCGTCTTGGCCTCCTCGACCGACAGGGTCGGCTTGTCGTGCATCTTGCACCAGCCGGGCAGGCCGTCCGGGTCGAGGGTGATCAGCGCACCGATGAACGGGCGGTTGTCACCGACGACCACGCACTGGCTCACCAGCGCGTGGGCGCGGATGCGGTCCTCCAGCTCGGCGGGGGCGACGTTCTTGCCGCCCGCGGTCACGATGATCTCCTTCTTGCGACCGGTGATCCGCAGGAAGCCGTCGTCGTCCAGCGAGCCGAGGTCCCCGGTGCGGAACCACTCGCCGTCGAACGACTCCGCGGTCGCCTCGGCGTTGTCGTGGTAGCCCTTGAACACCTGCACGCCGCGCAGCATGATCTCGCCGTCCTCGGCGATCTTGACCCCGCAGCCCGGCAACTGTTCCCCGACGGAGCCGATGCGGTTGTTGCTGGGCCGGTTGACGGAGGTCGGGGCCGTCGTCTCGGTGAGGCCGTAGCCCTCGATGATCGTCAGCCCGATGCCGCGGAAGAAGTGGCCGAGCCGCTCGCCCAGCGGGCCGCCGCCGGAGACGGCGTAGCGGGCCTCGCCGCCCAGTGCCGCGCGCAGCTTCTTGTAGACCAGCCGGTCCGCGACCGTGTGCTGCAGGTTCAGCCAGAACGAGGGGCCGCCGGTGTCCTGCGCGCGGGACCACTCGATGGCCGTGGCGGTCGCCCAGTGGAAGATCTTCAGCTTGCCGCCGGCCGCGGCCTTCTGCTCGGCCGAGTTGTAGACCTTCTCGAAGACGCGCGGGACCGCGAGCACGTAGGTGGGCTTGAACTCCGCCAGGCCCTCGGTGACGGTCTTGGTGTCGCCCCAGTGGCCGAGCACGGTGCCGCCGGCGATGGCGAGCACCTCGACGAACCGGGCGAAGACGTGCGCGAGCGGCAGGAACAGCAGGGTGCGCCCGCCGTCCTGCTCGAAGACCTCGGGGAGGGCCGCGACGGCGTTCTTGGTGAGCAGCGCGAAGTTGCCGTGCGTGAGCTCGGCGCCCTTGGGCCGCCCGGTGGTCCCGGAGGTGTAGATGATGGTGGCGACGTCGTCGAGCTGCGCGACGGCGCGGCGGCGCTCGATCTCGGCGTCCTCGACCTCCGCGCCGGCGGCGGTGAGCTCGGCGATGGCGCCGTCCTCGAGGGAGAGGACGTCGTGCAGCGTGGGGGCCGAGGCCTGCACCTGCTTGACGGTGTCGGCCATCTCGGCGTCCTCGGCCACCACGAGGGTGGTGCCGGAGTCGGTGACGATCCACTCGACCTGGTCCCGCGAGGACGTCTCGTAGATCGGCACGGCGACGGCGCCGGCCGCCCAGGCCGCGAAGTCGAGCAGGGTCCACTCGTACCGCGTGTGCGACATGATCCCGACGGCCTGGCCCGGCTGGACGCCCTTGGCGACCAGACCCTTCGCGACCGCCACGACCTGCGCGTCGAACTCCGTGCCGCTCACCTTCTCCCACCCGGACGGCCCGGGGCGCTCGAGCACCGTCGCCGAGGGGTCCGGGGAGATCCGGTCGGCGAGCAGGGTGTTCAGGTTGTAGGTGGGGGGCAGCTCAACGAGCTGCGGTGTGGTGGTCTCGTCCATGGCTGACTCCAGTGGCAGGGATGTCCGACGGAGCGTCACGATACCGCGTCGCAGGGCCTGCGTGGGCCATCTCCGGTCACCAGTCGGACGGTGCGTGCGGCGGTCGCGGAGGTCGGTAGGCTGTCCCCGGCGCGACGGAGCGCGCCTCCACCCGGCGTCGGTGCGGCTCACCGGGCCGTGCGACGTCCCCCCGACGAGCGAACGTGAGGTCGTACGCATGCACGCCATCGGAGTCGACATCGGCGGAACCAAGATCGCCGTCGGCGTCGTGGACGAGGCCGGGCGCATCCTGGCGAAGGTCCGGCGGGACACCGTCGCCGACGACGTCGCGAGCATCGACCGTGCGATCGCGGACGCGTGCACCGAGCTGGCCCGGGAGCACGAGGTCGGTGCGATCGGCCTGGCCGCGGCCGGTTTCGTCAGCCCCGACCGGTCCTCGGTGCTGTTCGCGCCGAACATCGCCTGGCGCGAGTACCCGTTGGCGCAGCGCGTCGGCGACCTGCTGGACCTGGACGTCCCGGTCGTCGTGGAGAACGACGCGAACGCGGCCGGCTGGGCGGAGTTCCGCTTCGGTGCGGCCCGGGCCGCCACCGACATGATCATGCTGACCGTCGGGACGGGGCTCGGTGGCGCCGTCGTCGTCGACCGCGAGCTGGTGCGCGGCAAGTGGGGCGTGGCCGCCGAGGTCGGGCACATGCGGGTAGTGCCGGGCGGGCACTACTGCGGCTGCGGTCACGAGGGCTGCTGGGAGCAGTACGCCTCGGGGTCGGCCCTCGTGCGCGACGCCCGGCAGGCGGCGGTGGCCAACCGCGACGCCGCCGCGCGCCTGCTGGAGCTGGCAGGCGGCGACCGCGAGGCCATCCAGGGTCCGCACGTGACGCAGGCGGCCCAGGAGGGCGACCCGCTGGCGATCGACCTGCTCGCGAACCTCGGGCGCTGGATCGGCGAGGGCGCCGCGTCCGTCGCCGCCCTGCTGGACCCGGAGCTGTTCGTGATCGGCGGCGGTGTCGGCGCCGCCGGGGACCTGCTGCTGCTGCCGATCCGCAAGGCCTACGAGGCGCAGCTCTCGGCGCTCGGCCACCGGCCCGTCGCCCAGGTCGAGCTCGCCCAGCACGCCAACGAGGCCGGCATCGTGGGCGCGGCCGACCTGGCCCGACGCTGACGCCGGCGGTCCGGGCGCGGTCTCAGACGACCGCGCCGGGGCCGTCGTCCTCGGGGTCGCGCCGGGCCGGCATGCGCCAGACCAGCACCGCGACGGCGGCGACGAACGCCCCGCCGGCGGCCGGACCCAGCCAGCCGGGCACGACGAGCTGGGCGAGCATCGCGCGCAGGACGACGCTGAGCACGGTGAGCACCGGCACCGCGACGACCACGGTCCAGGCGAGGGTGAGCAGCGGGTCGCGGTGGGTGATCGGCCCCGGGTCCGGCGGCACGAAGTGCGACTCAGTCTCTTCGAGCGCCTCGACCTCGGGGGAGGCCGGCCAGTCCCGGGGGCCGGCCGCCCGCGCGACGGGCGTCGACGGCGCGTCGTCGTCGGCCGGTTCCGGGTCGGTCCCCGCCTCCGACCCCGTCCTGCGGTCGGTCTCCTCAGGTCGTCCGAGGTCGCGCCCCGACTGCTCCACGTCGCCGAGTCGTGCGACGATATCCGTCCAACGGGCGTCGACGTCGGCGTCCGGGAGGTCGTCCGGATCCGCGTCCCGGTTCGATGAGGCCATGGGAACACTCTATTGTCGTCGGTGACGCCGCGAGGAGGACCGTTGTTCTACTGGGTGATGAAGCACGTGCTGGTCGGACCGGTGCTGCGCATGGCCTTCCGCCCGTGGACCCGTGGTGTGGACAACCTGCCCAGCACCGGCGGTGCGATCCTGGCCAGCAACCACCTCGCCGTCATCGACTCCTTCGTGCTGCCGCTGGTGCTGGACCGGCAGGTGAAGTTCCTCGGCAAGTCGGACTACTTCACCGGCAGCGGGCTGCGCGGCCGGCTGGTGGCCGGGTTCATGCGCGGGGTCGGCACCATCCCGGTGGACCGGTCGGGCGGCAAGGCGAGCGAGGCCGCGCTGCGGACGGGTCTGCGCGTGCTGTCCGAGGGCGAGCTCTTCGGGATCTACCCCGAGGGCACCCGCAGCCCCGACGGCCGCCTCTACCGCGGCAAGACGGGGGTGGCCCGGCTGGCCCTGGAGTCCGGCGCGCCCGTGGTGCCCGTGGCGATGGTCGGGACCGACGTCGCCCAGCCCCTGGGCAAGGTGCTGCCCAAGCCGATGCCCATCGGCGTCGTCATCGGCGAGCCCCTGGACTTCAGCCGGTACCGCGGCATGGAGAACGACCGGTTCGTCCTGCGCGCCGTCACCGACGAGATCGTGTACGCGATCCTGCGCCTGAGCGAGCAGGAGTACGTCGACGTCTACGCGGCCACGGCCAAGGCCCGCATCGCCCAGGGCCTGCCGGTCGACCCGACGCCGGGCAGCTCGGCGTCGGACCGGGGGCCCGCCCCGGACGGGGACCGACCCGAGCGCTGAGACGGGGCCGCGGGGGCGTGACGGCCCTCGTAGGATGGGGAGCGCTGTTCATCCCCTAGGAGAGGTTGCTCCTCATGTCGGTCCGTCGTGTGGCCCTGCTGACCGCCGGTGGTTTCGCCCCGTGCCTGTCCTCCGCGGTCGGTGGCCTCATCGAGCGCTACAACGAGCTCGACCCCTCGATCGAGATCATCGCCTACCAGTACGGCTACCACGGCCTGCTCACCGGCACGAAGATCGAGGTCGGTGCGGAGGCGCGCCGCCAGGCCGGCATCCTGCACCGCTTCGGCGGCTCGCCGATCGGCAACTCGCGCGTGAAGCTGACCAACGCGGCCGACTGCGTCAAGCGCGGCCTCGTCCAGGAGGGTCAGGACCCGCTGCACGTCGCCGCGGAGCAGCTCAAGGCCGACGGCGTGGACGTCCTGCACACCATCGGCGGCGACGACACCAACACGACCGCCGCGGACCTCGCCGCCTACCTGCACGAGAACGACTACGAGCTCACCGTCGTCGGTCTGCCCAAGACCATCGACAACGACGTGGTGCCGATCAAGCAGTCGCTCGGCGCCTGGACCGCCGCCGAGGAGGCGGCCGGGTTCGCCGCCAACGTCATCGGCGAGCACCGCTCCGGCCCGCGCATGCTCATCGTGCACGAGGTCATGGGCCGCCACTGCGGCTGGCTGACGGCCGCCGCCGCCGCGGAGTACCGCAAGTGGCTCGACGCCCAGGAGTTCGCCCCGGCCCTCGGCCTCACCCGCGAGCGCTGGGACGTGCACGCGGTGTTCGTGCCCGAGCTGGCCATCGACATCGATGCCGAGGCCGAGCGCCTCAAGACGGTCATGGACACCCACGGCAACGTCAACATCTTCCTGTCCGAGGGTGCGGGCATGCACGAGATCGTCGCCCAGCTCGAGGCGGCCGGCGAGGAGGTCCAGCGCGACCCCTTCGGCCACGTCAAGCTCGACACGATCAACCCGGGCCAGTGGTTCGCCCAGCAGTTCGCCGAGAAGCTGGGCGCCGAGAAGGTCATGGTCCAGAAGTCCGGCTACTACTCGCGTGCCGCGGCCGCGAACGCCGAGGACCTGCGTCTCATCAAGTCGATGACGGACCTGGCGGTCGAGTGCGCCCTGCGCGGCGAGCCCGGCGTCATCGGCCACGACGAGGAGGACGAGGACAAGCTCAAGGCGATCGCGTTCCCGCGCATCGCCGGCGGTAAGGCCTTCGACGTCCACCAGGAGTGGTTCGGCGAGATGCTGGCCGACCTCGGTCAGTCGCTCGTGCCCGCCCAGCCCACCGAGCACTGAGGCGGACGGGCACCATGAGCACCGCCGTCGACGTCGTCGCGCCCGGGACCGACCCCCAGGGCCTGGACCGGTTCCGGGAGCTGGAGGCCCGGCAGCAGCCGGTGTGGCCGGACGCCGACGCCCTGGACGCCGCCGCCGCCCGCCTGGCGGTCGCGGCGCCCCTCGTGGTGCCCGCCGAGGCCGACACGCTCACCGAACGCCTCGCCGCGGCCGGCCGCGGCGAGGCGTTCCTGCTGCAGGGGGGCGACTGCGCCGAGACCTTCGCGGACGCGAACGCCACCCGCATCCGCAACAAGGTGCGCACCATCCTGCAGATGGCCGTCGTCCTCACCCACGGGGCGAGCACCCCCGTGGTGAAGATGGGCCGGCTCGCCGGCCAGTACGCCAAGCCGCGCTCGGCGGACACCGAGACGCGCGACGGCGTCACCCTGCCGTGCTACCGCGGGGACATGGTCAACGGTCACGCGTTCACCCCCGCGTCGCGGATCCCGGACCCCGCCCGCCTCGAGCAGGCGTACCGGATCTCCGCCGCGACGGCCAACGTGGTGCGCGCCTTCACCCAGGGCGGGTACGCCGACCTGCGGCGCGTGCACGAGTGGAACCGCGGCTTCATGGAGAACCCCGCCTACGCGCGCTACGAGCGCACCGCCACGGAGATCGACCGGGCGATCCGCTTCATGGACGCCTGCGGGGCCGACTTCGACGCCCTGCGCACCGTCGAGTTCTTCCTCAGCCACGAGGCGCTCATCCTCGACTACGAGCGCGCCCTGACCCGGGTCGACCCCCGGTCCGGCCGTGCCTACGACACCAGCGCGCACTTCCTGTGGATCGGCGAGCGCACCCGGCAGCTCGACGGCGCGCACGTCGAGTTCCTCTCGCACGTCGCCAACCCGGTCGGGGTCAAGCTCGGCCCGACCACGACGGCGGACGACGCGATCGCGCTGGCCGCCCGGCTCAACCCCGACAACACCCCGGGGCGCCTGACGTTCATCACGCGCATGGGCGCCGGCACGGTGCGCGACGTGCTGCCCGACGTCGTGCGGGGCGTGACCGACGCCGGTCTGGCCGTGACGTGGGTGACCGACCCGATGCACGGCAACACCATCACCTCCGAGAGCGGCTTCAAGACGCGCCGGTTCACCGACGTGCTCGACGAGGTGACCGGGTTCTTCGCGGTGCACCGCGAGCTCGGCACGGTCCCCGGCGGCCTGCACATGGAGCTCACCGGGGACGACGTCACCGAGGTGCTCGGCGGCAGCGAGGAGATCTCCGACGCCGGGCTGGCCGAGCGCTACGAGACGCTCGTCGACCCGCGGCTCAACCACCAGCAGTCGCTCGAGACCGCCTTCCAGGTCGCGGAGATGCTCACCAGACGGTGATCGTCACCGTCGAGCCGGACGGTGCGTCGCCGGTGGGGTCCTGGTCGCGGACCTCGTCGCTGAACGCGGGCAGCCAGCCGCCCAGGAGCCCGTCCACCTCGACCTCGAACCCGGCCTCCTCGAGGGCCGTGGTCGCCTCGCCGGTCGTCATCCCGATCACGTCGGGCACGGCGACCTGCGGCGGGCCCGACGACAGCGTCAGGGTGACGGTGTCCGTCCGGGACGCCGTCTCGCCCTGCTCGGGGTCCTGGCGCAGCACCGTCCCCTCGGCGACCTCCGCCGACGGCTCCGGGTCGGCATAGGCGGTCCGCAGGCCGAACCCGGCCAGGGCCTCCTCCGCCTCGGCGCCGGTCCGGCCGACCACCTGGGGGACCGTCACGGGAGCCGGTCCGTCCGAGACGGTGAGCGTCACGACCGTGTCGTGCCGCTGCTCGGACCCCTCGGGCACGGAGACGGCCAGGACCCGGCCCTTCGGCGCGCTGTCGTCGTAGGCGCCCTCGATCTCGGTGGTGAAGCCCGTGTCCTCCAGCGCCGACCGGGCGTCCTGACGATCGGCACCCACCAGGTTCTCCGGCACCGTCAGCATGCGGACCCCGAGGGAGACGACCAGCGTCACGGCCCCGTCCTGACGGACGCGGTCGCCGGCCGCGGGGTCGGTCGAGACCACGTCCCCGGCGGGGACCTCGTCGTGGTGGCGTTCCTGGACGGTGGCGTCCAGGCCCCGCGTGGACAGCTCGGTGCGCGCGTCCTCGACGGCGACGCCCGTGAGCCCGGCCGGCACGGTCGTCCACGCGCCGGGGCCGGCGGCGAACCACCACCAGGCGCCGGCACCGAGGCTTCCGAGCAGGAGCAGCACCAGGAGCACGGTGCGCAGGACGGCCCCGCGCCGGTCGGTGCGTCCGCCACCGGCCGACCCGGTGCTCGGCCCGGTGCTCGGCCCGGTGCTCGGCCCGGTGCGGACCGGGGCCGTCATCATGTGCGTCGGGGCCACCACGAGGTGCTCGGTCCGGTGGTCCGGCCCGGCGTCCTGGGTGAAGAGCGCGGCCGGGATCGCGTCGACGGCGTCCGAGGGGAGCGACGACGGCGGTTCGCCGTCCGGCCCGGTGGCGTCGTGCTCGTCGGCAGGTACCGGCAGCACCGGCGGTTCCGCGCGCCGCGCGAGCGTCGCGTCGTCCAGCGTGGCGCGCACGGCGGCGACCGCGGCGCTCGCCGCCGCGGCGTCTACGGGCCGCTGCTGCGGGTCGCGCGTCGTGAAGGAGGCGACGAGGCGGTCGAGCTCCGGCGGCAGCCAGGGCACGCGTTCCGACGGTGCCGGCAGGTCGTCGTGGACGTGGTGGTAGGCCACGCCGATCGCGGGCTCGCCGGGGTAGGGCACGGTGCCGGTGAGCATCTCGGAGAGCAGGACGCCGACGGCGAACACGTCGGTGGCGGGGCCGGACCCGCGGGACGCGATGACCTCCGGGGCCAGGTAGGCGACCGTGCCGAGGATGGTCCCGCTGGCGGTCGAGGTCACCTCCGTGACGGCGCGCGCCAGACCGAAGTCGGCGACCTTCACCGAGCCGTCGTGGCCCAGCAGGACGTTCTCGGGCTTGACGTCCCGGTGCACCAGTCCCACGCGGTGGGCCGCGGCGAGCGCGTCCAGCACCCGGGTGGTGACGTCCAGGGCACGGCCCACCGGCAGCGGTCCCTCCAGCAGCGCGGCGCGCAGGTTGCCGCCCTCGACGTACTCCATCGTCAGGTACGAGGTGTCGCCGTCGAGGCCCTGGTCGAAGACGGCGACGACGCCGGGGTGGGACAGCCGGGCCGAGGCACGCGCCTCGCGGCGGAAGCGCGAGACGAAGCTCGCGCCGTCGACGCCGTCGGCCAGGTGCGGGTGCATCACCTTGAGCGCGACCTCGCGTCCCAGACGCCGGTCGTGGGCCCGGTAGACGGTGGCCATCCCGCCGCGCGCGACGCGCGCGGCGATCTCGTACCGCCCGTCGACCAGGCGGCCGAGCAGGGGATCGGTCGTCGTGGAGGCCACGGGCCGATCCTACGGGGCCTCGGCCGGGCGGGCGTGGAGGCTAGGCTGGCGCCGTGAGCGATGCACCTGAGCAGACCCCCCTGGACGACCTGGTCGGCGACTGGCTGACGCTGCCCGACCTCGCCGACGCGGTGGGGACCGACGTCAGCAAGGTGCGGGGCATGGTGTCGTCCCGCCACGTGATCGGGGTCAAGCGCGGGGAGCGGACCACCTTCCAGGTGCCGGCCGCGTTCGTCGTCGAGACGTCGGACGGCGGGGCGACGACGGTGCTCGAGACCCTGCGCGGGACGCTCATCCTGCTCGGGGACGCCGGGTACAGCGACGCCGAGGCCCTGCGGTGGCTCTTCACCGAGGACTCCACGCTCGGCACGACCCCGGTGGGCGCGTTGCGTGCCGGACGGCGCGCGCAGGTGCGCCGGCTGGCGCAGGCGCTCGGCTGAGAACCGGTCAGGCCCGCCGGTCGACGGCGACCCGGGCGAGGTCGGCGAGCACCTCGCGGCCGGGGGAGCTGAGGTCGGACGACGCGAGGCGCTCGAGCGCAGCGCTGGCGAGCTCGTCGATGAGGGCCTCGACGTCGTCGACCGCCCCCGAGGCCGTCATGGTGTCCCGCAGCGCGGAGACGTCCTCGGCGGAGAGCTCGGGGTCGCCCAGGTGCTTCGACAGCAGGGCCCGGGCCTCCTCGCCGCCGTCGGCCAGGGTCCGGGCCACCAGCACGGTGTGCTTGCCCTCGCGCAGGTCGTCGCCGGCCGGCTTGCCGGTCACCGCGGGGTCGCCGAACACGCCCAGCAGGTCGTCGCGGAGCTGGAAGGCCTCGCCGACGGGCAGCCCCACGGCGCTGATCGCCTCGACGTCCTCCGCACCGGCACCGGCCAGCACCGCGCCGAGCGCCAGCGGACGCTCCACCGAGTAGCGCGCCGACTTCGAGCGCAGCACCGTGCGGGCGCGCTGCTCGTCGGCGACGGGGTCCAGGCCCCAGGGCTCGGCCTGCACCAGCACGTCGAGGTACTGGCCGACCACGACCTCGCTCGTCATGGTGTCGAACAGGTCGCGGGCGGCGCGGGCGACCGTGGGCTCGACGGCGTCCAGCGCGGCGGCCGCCTCCCGGTGGCAGGCCACCAGGCACAGGTCGCCCAGCAGGATCGCCACCGCCGTGCCGAACCGCTCGCCGTCGCCCGTCCAGGCGTTGTCGCCGTGCCGTGCGGCGAAGACGCGGTGGGCCGTGGGACGGCCGCGGCGGGTGTCGGAGGCGTCCATCACGTCGTCGTGCAGCAGCGCGGCGGCCTGGAACAGCTCGAGGGCGGCACCGATGCGGACGACGGCGTCACGGGTGGCGCCGGTCGGGGCGCCGCCGTGCGCGCGGAACGACCAGTAGCAGAAGGCCGCACGCAGGCGCTTGCCGCCGTCGAGCAGCGTGGAGACGTGCTCGGTCAGCGCCGCGGTCCCGGGGCCGATCTCCGCGACCTCCGCGCCCAGCCGGGCGAGGTGGGCACGCAGTGCCGTGTCGACGTCCGTGCGGAGGTTCTCGAGTTCGACCAGGGGGGTCGCGGCAGCAGGCATGGGCACAGCCTAAGCGTGCTGAGTAGTTTGGGCTGGCGATCGTGACCCGACCGTGTCCTGCGTGTCCCCGGGCCTTCGTCCGGTGGTCAGGAACCGTCGGTCGGCCCGTCGGCGGCCACCGTGCCGGACAACGACACCAGGCGCCGCTCGCCGTCGTCCAGCACGCCGATGAGGACGGTCTCGACCGCCGCCTTCTTGGTGTCCCGCGTGCGGGTGAACACCGACCGCGCGGCGAGCCCGGAGGCCGGGACCTCGTCGGCCTCGGCGAAGCCGGCCTCGTCCAGCCGGCGCGCGTAGGACGCCATGACCTTGCGGGCGGACTGGTTCGTCGCCAGGTTGAGGGAGACCTCCACCAGTCCGTCCTCCGCCGGCAGCGCGGAGCTGGCGAGCACCGTCGCCTTCTTCGGGGCACCCAGCAGACCGGTGGGGAATCCCTGGGCGTAGTCACCGACGGCCGACGACGGGTCGAACGACGGCAGGGCGGTCGGGACGTCGGAGGGGCCGCCCGTGGGGTCGGGGCCCGACGCCGCCCCGTGGCCGTCGGCCGTGCCGCAGCCGCTCACGAGGCACGCCACGAGGGCGGCCGTCGCGACGGCACGCGCGGCGGGTCCCGGCGTGCGGTCGGCACGCGGGCGGCTGGTCGAGGACACGGGGACACCGTAGTAGGCGCTCACCCCCAGCAGGGCCCGTCCCCAGGCCCGGCCGCGGGACGGGCCCGGGCGCGGCGGCCGGGTGCCGCGAGGCGGTGTGCTCGGCTCATGACGACCACCTGTGACCCCGCACCCGACACCGTCCGCCTCCGTGACGCCCACGACCTCCTGGCCGCCGTCCCGTACCGGCTGGGGTTCCGGCCCACCGAGTCCGTCGTCCTGGCCTGCGTGACCGCGTCCGGGCGCCTCGGGCTCGTCGCCCGCGTCGGCCTGCCCGACCTCGCCGGCCCCGGGGACGTCACGGCCGGTCTGGAACCGCTCACCCGTGCCGTCGCGGACGTCGACCCGACCTTCTGCCTGCTCGTCCTGTACACCGCGGGGGAGGTCGCGGCCGCCGTGGACCGGGTGGAGGCCGTCCGCCGGGTCGTCGCCCCGACCGTCGAGGTCGACCGCTGGCTCGTGACACCGCACGGGTACCGCGGCCTGGACTGCGACGACGTCGCGTGCTGCCCGCCCGGCGGGTTCCCGACCGCCGCCCTCGAGCACGGGCCGGTGGGGGCGGCCCACGTCCTGGCCGGCCGCGCGCTCGCGGACTCGGCGGAGGAGGCCTTCCGCCTCCCGGCCGCCACCGCCGCCGCCCGGGGACTGGCGGCCCGGGCGGCACGACGCCGCGAGAGCGCCCGACCGACCACCGGCGACGAGGAGGCCGCCCGGCGGTGGCGGGGCGAGGCGTGGTCGGCCTGGCGGTCGGCCCTGGGGCAGGTCGACGACGACCCGGCCGCGGACCCCGCGCTGGGCCCGGCCCTGCTCGGCCGCGTCGGTGCCGGCCTGGCCGACCGGCGAGTGCGCGACGCCGCGCTGCTGAGTCTGCTGCCCCGCGGTGACGAGGCCACCGCGGCGACCGTCGAGGGGGTCGAGGACGACGAGGCCGGCGCAGCCCGCGCGATGGCGTCCGTCGTCGACCCCGACCACGCGGTGGCCCCGGACCCGGTGCGGCTGCGACGTGGCGCCGTCGTGCTCGAACAGGTGGTGGCGCACGTGCCCCGGCGTCTGCAGGCGCCACCCCTGACGTTGCTCGCGTTCCTGGCGTGGTGGCAGGGCGACGGGCCGCGGGCGGCGCGGCGTGTCGAGGGCGCGCTGGCGGTCGACGCGACGTACCGGCTGGCGCGGCTGGTGCACGGTGCGGTGTCGGCGGGGCTGCCGCCCGGCTGGGTCCGGGCCGACCAGCGAGCGGACGGCCCGTCCGGCAGACCCCGGGGCGGCGGCGTCCGGTAGCGTGCAGGCATGGCGATCGTCGTGGGACATCTGAGCACTCCCGAGGGCGAGAAGGCGCTGGCCGCCGCCGAGGCGGAGGCCCTGCAGCGCCAGACGCGACTCGTGGTCATCAGTCCGGGTTCCGGGGGAGAGGACGTCACGCAGCGGCTGGAGGCCGCGTCGGTCGAGCACGTGGTGGTGCCGGGCACGGGCGACCTCGCCGAGGACCTGGTCCGCGAGGCCCTCGAGGCGCAGGCGGAGCTGATCGTCATCGGGCTGCGACGGCGCAGCCCCGTGGGCAAGCTCATCCTCGGCTCCGGCGCACAGCGCATCCTGCTGGAGGCCCCGTGCCCGGTGCTGGCCGTCAAGCCGTGACGCCACGCCGCTGACCCGCGTGTCGCCACGCCGAGGATCCGACAGGGAATAGACGAGCCGTCATCCGGCGTTCACCTGCGTGACCACCGATGACGTACCGGGAAGCGCAGCCGTGGCGAGGCGGCGAGGGCCCTCCGGGCCCCTCTTCCCTGGTACCGCCAGTACAATATAGGTATTCCGCTGCGTCGAGAGGCCCTCGTCCCAGGCTCCGACCGCGGTCCACCGTCTCCCTCGAACGCCGAAAGGTCGGTTTGTGGCGTCCACTGCGCAGAACCCCCCGCTGCCCCGAGAGTTCGACCACCCTGCCCTGCAGGAGCTGCTCGACCGCGGCACCGCGAACGGTCGTGTCGACGCGGAGAGCTTCCGCTCTGCCTGCGAGCACGCGTCCGTGGGTGACCCGAAGCGCCTGAAGGCCGTGCTGCGCGCCTTCGCGGGCGCCGGTGTCGAGGTCGGCGTGCCCACGGCGACCAAGGTCGCCGCGGCCGCGAGCTCGTCCACCAAGACCCAGACGCGCGCGAAGGCGCCCGCGTCGAAGCCTGCCGCGAAGAAGTCCACGACGTCCGCGGCCGCCGGCACGACGTCGGAGGCCGAGGACACCTCGTCCGCGGACGCCGAGTCCGGCGAGGCCACCACGTCGGCCGCGAAGAAGACGGCGGCCAAGAAGCCCGCCGCGAAGAAGACGGCCGCCAAGAAGCCGGCGGCCAAGAAGGCCGCGGCGACGACCACGACCACGCGCAAGGCGGCGGCCAAGGCCCACAAGCCTGCCCCGGAGCCGGACGGCGTCCCGGTCGAGGACGAGGAGGGCGAGGGCCCCCGCGAGATCCACGTCACCGGGATCAAGCTCCAGCGCGGCAAGAAGGAGGAGGAGGGCGGCGGCTTCGTCGTCTCCGACACCGACGACGACGACCAGCCCGCCCAGCAGGTCGTCACCGCCGGCGCGACGGCCGACCCGGTCAAGGACTACCTCAAGCAGATCGGCAAGGTCGCGCTGCTGAACGCCGAGCAGGAGGTCGAGCTCGCCAAGCGCATCGAGGCCGGCCTGTTCGCCGAGGAGCGCCTCGCGCAGGACTTCGCCGACTTCGACCGCACCAAGGCCTCGGCCGACGAGCGCAAGATGTGGCGCGACCTGCGCTGGATCGCGCACGACGGCCGCCGCGCCAAGAACCACCTGCTCGAGGCGAACCTGCGTCTGGTCGTCTCGCTCGCCAAGCGGTACACCGGCCGCGGGATGCTGTTCCTGGACCTGATCCAGGAGGGCAACCTCGGTCTGATCCGCGCGGTCGAGAAGTTCGACTACACCAAGGGCTACAAGTTCTCGACGTACGCCACCTGGTGGATCCGGCAGGCGATCACCCGCGCGATGGCCGACCAGGCCCGCACCATCCGTATCCCGGTGCACATGGTCGAGGTCATCAACAAGCTCGCCCGCGTGCAGCGCCAGATGCTCCAGGACCTGGGCCGCGAGCCCACGCCGGAGGAGCTGGCCAAGGAGCTCGACATGACCCCGGAGAAGGTCGTCGAGGTCCAGAAGTACGGTCGTGAGCCCATCTCGCTGCACACCCCGCTCGGCGAGGACGGCGACAGCGAGTTCGGCGACCTCATCGAGGACTCCGAGGCGATCGTCCCGTCGGACGCGGTGTCGTTCACCCTGCTGCAAGAGCAGCTGCACCAGGTGCTGGACACACTGTCCGAGCGCGAGGCCGGCGTGGTCTCCATGCGGTTCGGCCTGCAGGACGGCCAGCCCAAGACGCTCGACGAGATCGGCAAGGTCTACGGCGTCACGCGTGAGCGGATCCGTCAGATCGAGTCCAAGACGATGTCGAAGCTGCGGCACCCGTCGCGCTCGCAGGTGCTGCGCGACTACCTCGACTGACCGACACCACTGCGTGTGGGTATGAAAGATGCCGTCCTCCTCCCCGGGAGGGCGGCATCTTTCCTACCCACAGCGGTCGGGCGTGCCCGGCGTGGGCCGCTGCTACGTCTCCTTGCTGCCGACCTGCCGTCCCACGGTGTACCCGACGATGGCCGCCAGCACCGAGACCAGTCCGTCGGAGCCGATCTTGCCGGTGACGCCCAGCAGGATGACCGAGAGCACCACCATCACCAGGACCATGCCCTCGATCTGCGAGCGGTAGCTGCCGTCCCCCTTGTCCTCGGACGTCGCCCCGCCGCCGGACGGCGCGCCGCGTCTCCAGAAGCTGCCCTTCATCAGCACCATGACGACCAGCAGCAGGGTCGCCGGGATGACGGTGCTCAGCACGACGACGCGCAGGTCCGTCCCCTGCAGGGGAGGGCTCGTCTGCACCACCGCGACGTCGGGCGACGGCTCCGCCTGGAGTCCGAGCGCTTCCAGCTCGGCATCCGACAGCTGGAAGTCGACCGTCGCCGTCAACCGGGGGTCCTCGGTGATCTCGACGACCGTGCCGGACTCGCTCCCGGTGTCGACGCGGAAGACGGCCGTCGCTCCCGGGCCGCACTCGGCGGGAAGGATGAGCTCGAAGGTCGCGCCCTCCCCGGTGACGAAGTCGCCGCACGTCCTCTCGTCCGCGCCGTCGGCGGCGGCGACGACCGTGACGTGGACACCCGTCGTCGGGACCTCGCCGTTCACGGTCACGAGGCCGACGATGGTCTGCTGGTCCGCGACCGGGGACGCCGTCTCGGCGACGGCGGTCGGGGCGGGCACCGACACGGCGAGCATCGCCGCCGCGAACATCGACGCCAGCGCGGCCCTCATGACGCTCCTGGGCAGACTCACCGTCCGGCCCTCCTCGTGGATGCACCGTCACGCCTTGTTTCACGGTAGGCAGGGTCCTGGACACACGCACCGCAAACGCACACGTCAGACGTCGGACGCATTGCTGACATGGTTCGCGATCACGCCATGCCGGCGTCCGCGAGGCGCCGTTCCCCGGATCTTCCCCCGGCATGACGAAGGCCCCGCACCGGTCGGTGCGGGGCCTTCGTCGGTCCGGGGCGTCCCCGGCAGGTCGTCGTGGGGGTCAGGAGGCGCCGTGCTCGGCGTGCAGACGATCGGTCTCGTCCTGAACGTGCGTGGCCACGGACTGGTAGGCGTCGGCGTGGGCGCGGGCGTGGTGGCCGCAGAACAGCAGCTCCCCGGCGGGAAGCTCGACACGCACGTAGGCCTGGGCCCCGCAGCGGTCACAGCGGTCGGCGGCGGTCATCTGGGTCGTGTCTTCCGTCATGGTGCTCACGCCACCATCAAACCATCTGGGCCGCGATTTCTTCCCGGGAGGGGGCCCGGTTCGCTGTCGGCGATCAACGCCGCGGGTCACATCTCGGCCACCAGCGGGGAGCCTCGGCGGTGCTGTCAGCGGGCTCGGCTACCCTCGACCGCGTGACAGCCACGTCCGAGTCCGGGTACACCGCACGCCATCTCTCCGTCCTCGAGGGCCTCGAGGCGGTCCGCAAGCGCCCCGGCATGTACATCGGGTCCACCGACTCCCGCGGCCTGATGCACTGCCTGTGGGAGATCATCGACAACTCCGTCGACGAGGCGCTCGGCGGCCACGCCAGCGCCATCCGCGTCGTGCTGCACGCCGACACCTCCGTGACGGTCGAGGACGACGGCCGCGGCATCCCCGTGGACGCCGAGCCGAAGACCGGCCTGTCCGGCGTCGAGGTGGTCTTCACCAAGCTGCACGCGGGCGGCAAGTTCGGCGGTGGCTCGTACACCGCCTCCGGCGGCCTGCACGGTGTGGGCGCGTCCGTCGTCAACGCGCTGTCCGCCCGGCTCGACGTCGAGGTCGACCGCGGCGGCAAGACCTACGGCATGCGGTTCCACCGCGGTGAGCCCGGGACCTTCGCCGACCCCGCCACGGGCCCGACGCCGGAGGCCCCGTTCGAGCCGTTCGTCGACCACTCCGAGCTGGAGGTCGTCGGCAAGGCGCCCCGCAAGCGCACCGGCACCCGGGTGCGCTACTGGGCGGACCGGCAGATCTTCCCCAAGTCGGCGGTGTTCTCCTACGACGAGCTGGTCACGCGGGCGCGGCAGACGACGTTCCTGGTGCCCGGGCTGAAGATCACCGTGCGCGACGAGCGGGGCCTGCCCGGCACGCCGGGGGAGTCCGGGCCGCACGAGGAGGTCTTCCAGCACTCCGGCGGCGCCGTGGACTTCGTGGAGTTCCTCGCCCCGGACACCCCGGTCACCTCGACCTGGCACCTGACGGGGTCCGGCTCGTTCACCGAGACGGTGCCCGTCCTGGACGCCAAGGGGCACATGACCTCCCAGGAGGTGAAGCGCGACTGCGAGGTCGACGTCGCGCTGCGGTGGGGCGTCGGCTACGAGACCGAGCTGCGCACCTTCGTCAACATCATCGCCACGCCCAAGGGCGGCTCGCACCGCACCGGGTTCGAGCAGGGCCTGCTCAAGACGATCCGCAAGCAGGTCGAGGCCAACGCCCGCCGGCTGAAGGTCTCGGCGAAGGACTCGGCCGAGCGCATCGAGAAGGACGACGCGATGGCCGGCATGACCGCCGTCGTCACCGTGCGCCTGGCCGAGCCGCAGTTCGAAGGGCAGACCAAGGAGGTCCTCGGCACCGCGCCGGTGCGCCAGATCGTCTCCCGCGTCGTGGAGGACGAGCTCAAGGCGCTGCTGACCTCGACCAAGCGCGACGACAAGGCGCAGGCCTCCCTGCTGCTGGAGAAGGTCGTGGCGGAGATGCGCGCCCGCGTCACCGCGCGCAAGCAGAAGGAGATCTCCCGGCGCAAGAACGCCCTGGAGTCCTCCTCGCTGCCGGCCAAGCTGGCCGACTGCCGCAGCGACGACGTCGGGCGCTCCGAGCTGTTCATCGTCGAGGGAGACAGCGCCCTGGGCACCGCCAAGCTCGCGCGGTCGTCGGACTTCCAGGCGCTGCTGCCCATCCGCGGCAAGATCCTCAACGTCCAGAAGGCGTCGATCAGCGACATGCTGCGCAACGCCGAGTGCGCCGCGATCATCCAGGTGCTCGGCGCCGGGTCGGGGCGCTCCTTCGACGTGGACGCCGCCCGGTACGGCAAGGTCGTGCTCATGACCGACGCCGACGTCGACGGCGCGCACATCCGCACCCTGCTGCTGACGCTGTTCTACCGGTACATGCGCCCGCTGCTCACCGAGGGCCGCGTGTTCGCCGCCGTGCCACCGCTGCACCGCATCGAGGTGCTCGGGTCGGGCCGCCGCAAGGGCGAATACCTGTACACGTACTCCGAGGCCGAGCTCAACGCGACACTGAAGAAGCTCGACAAGGCCGGTCGCCGCTACAAGGACGACATCCAGCGGTACAAGGGTCTGGGCGAGATGGACGCCGACCAGCTCGCCGAGACGACGATGGACCCGCGCCACCGCACGCTGCGCCGGGTGACCGTCGAGCACGCCGAGGCCGCGGAGCGTGTCTTCGACCTGCTCATGGGCTCCGACGTCGCGCCGCGCAAGGAGTTCATCGTGGCCGGGGCGAACGCCCTGGACCGCGCGCAGATCGACGCCTAGGAGCCGGCGGCGTGGACAGCGAACCGATGACCCCGGCGGACCTCGAGCGGGAGCTCGGGGTCCCCGCTCAGCAGATCCGTAACGTCCTTCGGGCGGAGTACGGACTGCTCGCGGAACGCGGTGAGATCCGGTGGGAGCTCACCCCCGAACAGGTCGCCCACGTTCGCCGCGCCTTCCAGCGCGGCTGATCAATCCCGGCTCGGTGCGGTGAGGGTGTCCTCCTGCAGCCGTTGCCTGGGAGCGCGAGGCCGCCATACACTGGTGGCAGCTCATCGCACTAGCGGTGGGAAGTGGACCCGAGACCCTTCCGGACGGTTGTGGCGCTCGGGTCTCGCGCTGTCTACAGGTCGACGACCTCGTCGGTGAGCTGCTCGGCCCGGCGGCGGAAGTCGCCGCCACGGCTGAACGCCCACGCCACGGCATCGGGGATGCAGAGCAACGGTTCTTGGGCGGCGGTGTCGTGGTCGTACCGGAACGTGCACCCCAACCGCCGATGCTCGTGCTGGATGACCTTGCGGTCGCTCCTGACCAGCGTTTCGTCCCGCTCCAGCAGCAAACGGGCGTGATCTCCGGCCTTCATGTCCTCGACCAGCCGGCGAAGGCAGACCTCGCGGCGCTCGAGTTCGGTGCGGTACGTCTGTCCGGCCCGGTACAGCGTGATGGAAGCATCCAGCTCCTCGAGGGCCGACAGGATCTTGCGCTGTCGGCTCTGGCTCTCCTTGACCATGTGAAGCCCACGTTGGCCGGGGAGCATCAGCCCCCGCACGACCTGCCGCGCCGCGGCGATCTCGCGCGGGACGACGACGGCCGCCACCAGCAGATAGTCCCGCCGCTTGCTCTCGTCGACGAAGACGTGACCACGCCGCGGTGATCGCTGCTCGATGTTCACCCACGCAAGGGTAGACACGCGTTCCGACACCCTCGCCGCACCCTGTCGAGGAGTAACGCCGGGAGGCCTACACCGGAGTCTCGTCGGGCGTCGAGAGGCTCTCGACCACGGCCTCGCGGTAGAACGCGATGCCGGACGCCAGCACGTCGTCGTTGAAGACGTAGTCGGCGCTGTGCAACGGCACCCCGCCAGCCTCGGGTGCGGTGCCGTTGCCGAGGAACACCAGGCAGGCGGGCACGTGCCCGGCCAGCACGCCGAAGTCCTCGCTGCCCATGATCGGCGGGGCGTCGACGTCGAGCCGGTCCATGCCCACGGCCCGCGCCGCGGCCAGCCCGGCAACGGCCACGCTCGCGCCGTCGTTGACCGTGGGCGCGAACTCGCGGGTGTAGTCGACGGTGACCTCCGCGCCGTGCGCGGCGGCGACGCCGCCGGCGACCTCCCGGATGCGGCGCTCCAGCAGCGTGCTGACGGCGGGGTCGAAGCTGCGGGTGTCCCCGGTGATCGTGGCGTGGGTGGGGATGGCGTTGCGGGCGCCGTCGGTGCGCAGGTCGGTGCAGGACAGCACGGCGGTGCTCACCGGGTCGACGCTGCGCGCGACGACGTGCTGCAGCGCCACGACGATCTCCGCAGCGACGACGAGCGCGTCCACCACGAGGTGCGGGGCTGACGCGTGCCCGCCGCGGCCCCGGACCGCGATGCGGAAGTTGTCCTCCCCGGCCATGATCGGGCCGGGCCGGGTGCGCAGGTGCCCGGCCGGCAGCCCCGGGATGTTGTGGATCCCGAACAGCCGGTCGATCGCGAACCGGTCGAACAGGCCGTCGTCGACCATCGCCCGCGCGCCGTGCCCCGGCTCCTCGGCGGGCTGCAGCACGAGGCGGACAGTCCCCTCGAACCCTCCGTCCTCGGCCAGCAGCGCGGCGGCCCCCAGCAGCATCGCCAGATGACCGTCGTGCCCGCAGGCGTGCATCGCCCCGGGGCGGGTCGAGGCGTACTCGACGCCGCTCGCCTCGGTGATCGGCAGCGCGTCGAGCTCGGCGCGCAGCCCCACCGACCGGCCGGACGTGCCGCGCGTCAGCGAGGCGACGACGCCGGTGCCGCCGATACCGGTGACGACCTCGTACCCGAGCTCGTCGAGCACGCGCGCGGCATACGCGGCGGTGGCGTGCTCGGTGAACGCGGTCTCGGGGATCCGGTGCAGGTCGTGCCGCCATCGCCGGGCACGGTCCACCACGGCGGGCGGGACGGCGTCGGTGGTGGGGCCCGGGGCGCTCGCGGTCATGCGGGGGACCCCTCGGTGTCGTGGGGGGCTCCCTCGGTGCTGAGCAGCACGACGACGGGGTGCAGCGGCAGGTCGAGCGCTTCGCGGCGGTGCGGTTCGGCCAGTGCGGCGCGGACGCCGGCGAGGGTGGCAGCTCCGCTGGGTCCCGAGGAGATGCCGAGCCGGCCCAGGTCGGCCGCCGCCTGCTCGGCCTCGTCGTCGCTCACGGTGACGGCGGCGTCGCAGCCGTCGCGCAGCACCGGCCACGCCGTGCTGGAGACGGTGCCGCAGTTCAGGCCCGCCATCACCGTCGATCCCGTCTGAACGGTGACGGGCTCGTGCACGGCGAGGCTCTCCAGCGCGCAGGCCGCGGTGTCCGGCTCGACGGAGAGCACGGTCGGGTGCGGGGTGTCCGGGCGGCGGTAGTGGCGCACCACGGCCTCGGCGAGCGAGCCCACGCCCACCGGCACGGCGACGAGGTCCGGCGCGCGGCCGAGCTGTTCGTCGACCTCCTCCAGCAGGGTGCCGTAGCCGTCGACGATCCACGCCGGGACGTCGGTGTAGCCCTCCCAGGCGGTGTCCTGCACCAGCGCCCGGGTGTCCGCGTCGTCGGCGTAGTCCGCCGCGGCGCGGACCGCGTCGTCGTACCCGACGTCGAGGCGTACGACGGTCGCCCCCTCGGCCTCGATGGCTGCCTGGGTCGCCTGCTCCATGACGTCGGGGACGAACACCGTCGCCGGGACGCCGAGCTGGTGGGCGGTGCGAGCCACCGCCCGGCCGTGGTTGCCGTCGGTCGCGGTGACCAGCTCCGCGCCCGGCTGCCGTTCCAGCACCTGCCGGCAGGCCCAGGAGGCGCCGAGGATCTTGAAGGCGGGCAGCCCGAGCCGGGACGACTCGTCCTTGACGAACAGCCGCCCCACGTCGAGCTCCGTGGCGAGCTCGGGGAGCTCGACCAGCGGGGTGGGGGAGTAGCCGGGCAGCGTGCGGTGGAAGTCGCGCGGGCTGTCGTGCGTCGCCGGCGCGTCCCAGGTGCGGGCGTCGGGTGCGCTGAACCATCGAGTCACCTGCTCATCATCGACGCGTGTGAACGCCCTGGTCCAGCGCGAGAGCGACGTCACGCGTCCGGATGGCGGCACCCCGCACGTCCGGTAGAGGACGCGGGCTAGGCTCGACGGCGTGAGAATCCCGAAGCGCACCACGCCCGACCGCCTGCTGTCCGTCGCCGCCGTCGGCGCGCTCGCGGTGGGTCTGCTGGCCGGGTGCGGGCAGGACGACGACCCGGCGGCCACCCCCGTGGACACCTCGGCGTCGGTCTCCGCCCCGCAGGACACGGCCGAGGCGTCGGCCGAGCAGGACGTCACCGAGTTCTCGTACACCGGCGAGGACGGCAGGACGGCCCTGGAGCTGCTGCTCGAGGCCGACCCGGAGGCCGAGGTGACCGGCGAGGGCGAGATGGCCTACGTGACCGGCATCCAGGGGCGCACCGCCGTCGAGGGCGAGGAGTTCTGGTCGCTGTCCGTCGACGGTGAGATGGCCCAGGTCGGTGCCGGCGCGCTGGAGACCGAGGACGGCCAGGAGATCACGTGGACGCTCGAGGAGATCACCGAATGACCCCGACGACGGACCTGACCCTGCGCGAGCTCGGCGAGCGCTGGTGGCGCCCCGCCGTCGCCGTGCTGCTCGTGGCGGCGGCGATCGTGTGGCGGGTCGTCAAGGACGACCTCGGCGCCCCGCCGAACCTGGAGCTGTCCACCGCAGCCGCGTTCGCGGCGGCCGGTCTGCTGCGGCACCGCCTGGCGATGCTCGCCCCGCTGGTCGTCGTGGCGATCAGCGACGTGCTGCTGACCAACTCCGCGATCCTGCTGTTCACGTGGACCGCGTGGGCGGCGATCGGCGTCGGCGCCTGGTGGACCCGCCGGGCGAGCGGCGGCCGCCGCGTCGTGGCCGCGCTGGGCTTCGGCGTCGGCTCGTCGCTGGTGTTCTACCTCTGGACGAACTTCGGCGTCTGGCTGCAGGGCCGCGGCACCTTCTACCCGGCCGGTCTGGACGGGCTCCTGGCCAGCTACGTCGCCGGGCTGCCGTTCCTGCGGCCCATGCTGCTCGGCAACCTCGTGCTCGTGCCGGTCGCGGCCGCCGTCGTGGCGCTGGTCGAGCGGCTGGAGCGGGCTCACGCCGTCGGGACGGCGCCGACGGCGGCCTGACGTTCCCGCTGGCGTCGGCGGACGAGGAGCACGACCAGCTGGCCGACGACGCCGACGACGAGTGCCGTGACGGGGTACGGCAGGCCCCTGTCCAGGAAGACCTTGAGGTCGTCGATGACGACGGGGAGAAAGGCCACCAGGCTCGGCCCGCCCGGAGTTCCCCAGTGCGTCAGGACAGGGAGGACGGCCGGTCCGGTCCAGACGATCAGCACGGCGAGCGCCCAGGCTGCCAACCGGCGGAGGGGTGTCCAGCCGCACCAGGCCAGCGCGACTCCCGTGAGCACGGCGGGGGTGTAAGTCATGGTCAGGAAGAGTGCGCGCATCAGCTCCGTCGGCACCGGGCCCTCTGTCATGATCCCCGGGGGCAGCAGCAGCGTCGGCAGCCAGAACCCCGCCGCGACGGCGCCGATCGCCGCCGCGACGGTCGCCGCCGGGACGGGGCCGAAGGCCAGCACGCGGCAGACGCCGACGGACAGCACGAGCAGGATTCCCACCGCCCCCGCGCCGAGGACGGTGTTGAGCGCGGTGGGTGAATCAGGGCGGAGTCTCGGCAGGATCACCGTGAGGCTCTGCACCGTCGCGCCTGCGAAGACCACGGCGAGCCCGGCAGCTGCGGCCCAGGCCGCACGACCCGTCGAGCCGGACGCGCCTCGCCGCAGGACCAGCCCGATGGCTGCCCCGGGAAGGACCACGATTCCCACGAGACGCACGAAGGTCATCAGGTTCAGGGGGAGGAGCGCGCCGCGAGCGTCCGCCAGCCAGGGCGGGCCGTCCATCGGCGGGGCCTGCAGCCCGGCCACGAACCAGGGGAGCAGGCTGACGACGGCGGCGCCGACGCCGAGGAGGAATCCTTGGATCGGTGTGAGGTCTCGGAGCGACGGTGATCCGGTCATGACCAGGGATGATGTCACACCGCGTGGTGCCGGCGTCGTGATGCTCGGCGGGCGGCTGGAGCGGGCTCACGCCGTCGGGACGGTGCCCTTCTTCTCGCGGTAGCGCCGCCGGGCATGGGGTGCGACGAGCCGGCCCACGACGCCGACCAGGATTGCCGCAGCGGCGTACGGCAGGCTCCAGACCAGGCCGTCCAGAGCGACGCCGACGTACTGCGCGGGGCTCGCGGAACCCGGCGACCGCGCGATGACGAACCAGTACGTCGCCGCGTCCAGAACGGCTTGACCGACCCCGAAGATCAGCAGGGCGACCGTCCAGGCCCAGAGTCGGCGTCGAGGCGTCCAGCCGCACCATGCCAGGGCGGCTCCGAGGAGGACGGCGGGTGCGACCTGCGTGATGACGGCGAGGGTGGCGATGACTCCGTCCGGGAGCTGAAGCCCCCACGACCACGTGATGCGCAGGACGCTCTGCAGCCAGTACCCGGCGGCCACGGCAACGACCGCTGCGGCGACGGTGGCGGCCGGCACCGTGCGGTGGGCCAGCACCCGGGAGACGAGGGCGGAGAGCACGAGCGCGACGGCCACGGCTGTCAGACCGACAGCGACATCGAGCAGACCGGACGTCTCCGGGCGGAGCCTCGGCACCGTCGCCGCGACGCTCTGCAGTGCCGCCAAGGCGATGACCAGGACCAGTCCGGCGGTCGCGGCGGCGTCGACGCGCCCTGGGGTCCCCGCGGTGCGCGGGCGGAGGACGACCCCGACGATCGCGCCGGGCAGGACGACGGCGCCAAGCATGAGCGCGAGGAGGTCCGGCGCGAACGGGAGGAACGTGCCGGTGAAGAGGTCGGGCGTGTTCGGGTAGGTCGGCCACGACGGCTGCCACCCGGCCAGGACCGAGGGGAGCAGGCCGACGACGGCCGCGCCGACGCCGAGCAGGAATCCTCGGGTGGGAGTGAGCTCGCGGAGCGACGGCGAACCGGTCATGACCAGGGATGATGCCACACGGCGTCGTGACGCTGTTCGAGCGGCTCGGGCACGCTCACGCCGCCGGCACGGTGTCGGCCTGCTCCCGATCGCGCCGTCGGAGACGGGCCACGACCAGCCCGCCCACCACGCCGACGACGAGAGCCGTGACTGCCGACGGCAGGCCAGCGATCAAGGCCTGGGTGAGCTCGCCTGGCACGAGCGCCGAGTTCTGGGCAGTGCTCGGCATGCCCAGCGGCTGCTCCCAGAAGAGCCAGATCTGCAGGGTCTCCAGTGCCGCCCGGCCGCCCCAAAGGAGCAGCAGCGCCACGACCCAGGCCCCCAGCCGGCGGGCGGGCGTCCAGCCGCACCAGGCCAGCGCGAAGCCCGTGAGCACCACGGGGACGTAGGCCACGACCTGGAGGAGCGTGGTCGTCACCTCCGGGGGGAGGCCCTGCAGCGCGGTCGGGGACAGCTGGACCAGGGCTTCCCGCAGACCGGGCCCGGCCGCGACGGCGGCGCCCGCGACCGCGACGGTCGCCGCCGGGACAGAGCCGCGTGCCAGCACGTGGCAGACCACGGCGGACAGCACGAGCAGGATGCCCACGGCCACCGCGCTGACCGTGACGTCGAGCAGGAATGGCGAGTCCGGGCGGAGCCGCGGCACGATGACCGCGAGGCTCTGAGCCACCGCGCCGCCGAAGACCAGGACGAGCCCGCCGGTCGCGGCCCACGCCGCGCGGCCGTTCGACCCGGCGGTGCGTCCGCGCAGGAGGATCCCGGCGATCGCGCCGGGCAGCATCACGATCCCCACGAGGAGCACCAGGGCGTTCGGGATGAGCGGCAGAAGCGCGCCCGTGATGTCCGGTGGCATCTGCGGTGCGGACAACCGCGGTGCCTGCAGCCCGGTGAGCAGCCAGGGGAGCAGGCCGACGACGGCGGCTCCGGCGCCCAGGAGGAAACCTTGGAGGGGTGTGAGCTCGCGGAGCGACGGCGATCCGGTCATGACCAGGCACGATGACAGCCCGCCGGGTCAGGGGCAAGTACCTGCGTCAGCTCCGAGGCGCCGCTCCGCGGTCCGGCGCGGTCATGTCCCCGGTGCGGGGTGGCGTCGTGCCGATCCCGTAGCGCAGGTGCACGACGCCGTGCGGGCTCGCCTCCGGCGGGCCGAGGAGCGTGAGGCCGGCGGGGACCTCGCCGCCGTCGAACACCTTCTTGCCGGCACCCAGCACAAGGGGGTGCAGCCACAGGTCGAGCGTGTCGGCGAGCCGCTCGTGCAGCAGCGTCTGGACCAGGTTTAGGCTCCCCACGACGCAGACCTTGTCGTGGCGCTCGCGGATCTCTCGCACGGCGGCGGGGAGGTCGGGGCCGAGCTGTGTGGACCCGGCCCAGCCCAGGTCGGGGCGGCCGCGCGAGGCCACGTACTTGGGCACGCGGTTGAACAGTGTCGCGATGCTGTTGTCCTGGCCGCCCTCCTGGTGCGGCCAGTAGTCGGCGAAGATGTCGTAGGTCCGCCGACCGAGCAGCAGGGCGTCGGTGTCCTCGTAGGCCGCCGCGATCTGAGAGCCCGTGACGTCGTCGATCACGGGCGCCTGCCAGCCGCCGAAGGGGAAGTCGTCCGGGTCCTCGTTGGGGCGACCGGGGGACTGGCCGACGAGGTCGAGGGTGGCGAAGAGCTCGATCTGGATGATGCCCATGGGTCCTCCCGCGTGGGTAAACCGTCGCAGGGTGGACCGTCGGGGGAGCGGATAGTCATCGTTGACGACCGCGGCTAGATACCCCAGGGGGTATCTAGTAGGATGCTCCAGAACGGGGTGACCGCTCCGTGCGACGACTGACGGGAGTAGTAGGGGCATGTTCAAGATGTCGATGCTGGGAATCGGGCTGGCGCTGACGGGCACCGTGGCACTCGCCGCGTGCGCGCCGTCGGGTGACGGCGATACCACGACGCTGGACGCCGGGACGACGGTGATCGACGTCCGCACCCCGGCCGAGTTCGCCGGCGGCCACCTGGAGGGCGCGCTCAACATCGACGTCCAGTCGCCCGACGCTACCCAGCAGCTCGCCGAGCTGGACCCGAACGGCTCCTACGTCCTGTACTGCCGTTCGGGCAACCGTGCCGGCGCCGCGCTCGACTTCCTCAAGGCGCAGGGCTTCGAGGACGTCGTCAACGCCGGCGGCGTCCAGGAGGCGGCCGACGAGACCGGCCTGGAGATCGTCGACTGACGTTCATTCGTCACGCGACGGCCGCGACGAGCGCATCCGCTTCGTCGCGGACCGCTGCTTCTTGGCCTTCAGGCGCCGTTCCTGGGATCCGCGGGTGCGTCGGGTGGCACGACGCGCGGGGCCAGGTGGCGCGACGGCGTCGGCGACGAGCGCTGCCAGGCGGTGTGTGGCCGCGTCCCGGTTCCGGCGCTGCTCGCGGTGCTCGGATGCCGTCACCGTCAGGACGCCGTCAACCAGGCGGTGACCCGTCCTGGCGACGATCCGCTCCCGCTGGACGCGGCTCAGCACCGCCGAGCGTTCGACGTCCCAGGACAGCTCCACCCGGGAGTCGGTGGTGTTCACGCCCTGCCCGCCGGGTCCGGAGGACCGCGAGAACCGCTCGGTCAACTCGGCCCGGGGGATCGTCAGGGACGGGCTGACGACGAGTCCGGCACGGGTCGGCGAGGGCATACCTCCATCGTGCCGCGTCCCCTGACTGAGGTCACGGACATTCGGCGTCCCCGATGGCCTCCGGCGCTCAAGAGGTCATCCCTGCGGAGAGTGTGCTTATGATCGAGATGTCCAGGATGACCAGGACCGACGGCCACAAGCGGGCCGTCGACGACATCTCGTTCGTGGCTCCGCCCTGCTCGGTGACCGGGATTCTCGGGCCCAACGGCGCCGGCAAGTCGACAACGATGCGCATGATCATGGGCCTCGACCGGCCAGACTCGGGTACCGCGACGATCAAGGGCAAGCCGCTCGCGGACCACGTGGCGCCGAAACGTGCCGCGGGGCGCTGCTCGAGGCCAAGTCCGTGTCACCGGGCCGGGCCGCCCGCAACCACCTATGGGTGCTGGCCGCCTCGCACGCGATCGGACGTCGAAGCTTGAGGAGGTCATCCTGACGACCGGCCTCGACACCGTGGCAAACACGCGCGTCAAGGGACTCTCGCTGGGGATGGGCCAGCGGCTCGGGATAGCGACGGCGATGCTGGGCGACCCGTCAAGGTGCACCGCTACCACGCCAACAAGCCCAAGTGCACCGTCGCAATCGTCTACCCGACTACCTCGCAACACGCCCGCACCGCTGACTCCCAACCTCAGACGCCTGGACCCGTGAGGCCATGGGAGATTGAGAACCGTTTGCACTGAGTCCTTGGCATCGCATTCGCGACGACGGTTGCGAACCGCGGGCACCTCGTGAGGCATAGCCTTCCATGGGCTCACAAATTCACCCAGCGGCCGTCTGTCAGACAGCATAGACTGTTCACAGGAAAGAACGGAGTGCAAGTGATTCAAGCCCTTAGACAAGCGATACAGGCGCGCAACGTGATCGTCGTCGTCGGAGCTGGCGTCTCGGTCGCAGCGACTTCAAACGCACCGACCGCTACATGGGTCGGACTAATCAGACACGGCATTGAAAGCGCCCACATCTTCGGCGCTGAGGATGACGATCGTTGGCGAGCCATGGTTAGCAGTCTGCTGGATTATGGCATCGAATCGGGCGAGAACCAGCAACTTGTACAAGCTGCATCCGCCATCAAAGCCAAGCTACTAGCCGTTGGTGAGCAAGCCTATGCGAACTGGCTCGAAAATGCAGTAGGAGAACTTCAAGCGAGAGACACTACGCTCTTGGACGCGATTGGCGAACTGCCCTTTCCTATAGTCACCACGAACTACGATACGCTGCTTGAAAAGCATCTGAATCGTGGGACAACCCACTGGAATCAACCTGAGCAGATGCAGCAAGTCTTGGGTACGCTCTCTAACTCGATCGGACATATTCATGGTGTTTGGTCAGACCCAAGTTCTGCAGTTTTTAGCACCGAGGACTACAGCGCTGTACTAAACTCAAACCCAGCGCAAGCATTGCAGCACAGCATATCATCCGTGAAATCTCTGATCTATATCGGTTGCGGCGAAGGGCTGCGCGATCCGAACCTGGGCCAACTGACGCGATGGCACGCTGAACTATTCAAGCCCTCCGGCATGCATCACTTCAGATTATGCCTACAATCTGAGGTCGAATCGCTAGAAAAAGCGCATGCAGTCGATCACATCACGCCAGTTGCTTTCGGCGATAACTATTCGGATCTACCTCAGTTTATTTCCGAGATGGCGTCAGTTGTTGACGACGTGGAAAGATCGCCCCGGGGGTTGGTCCGCGATGTTGCGCAAGATGCGCGAGACAGAATCTTGAGTGATATTGAGTCCGACCTAATCTTGGGGCAAACAGGAACCGCGACCGGGGGTAAGATTCAACAACACCTTCTCCCACCCATTCTTTTGCCGGTACCACACAGTGAGTTTGTGAAGCAACAGCGCACTGGCAAGCCAATTGAGAAAATCGATCCGCACTCCGTCGTCGGCACGGATGAATTCATCGTGATAGCGGCCGAGAGCGAGACCGGCCTAACAACGGCCATCAAGTGGTTCGCACTAAAATCGTCTCAGGATCTGGGGACAGCGGCACCTCTCTATCTGAGCTTCCGAGAATGCAAGGCGAAGAGCAATCCCCTGGCAAAGCGAGCGTACACTGCGGCTGCCGGTCTCGGGCTATTGTCGGGTGACGGCACTATCATCGATCATGTGTTGGCTCTTGACGATGTTCACCCAGGAGTCCGCCGAATCTTCTCCCATGTCATGTCCGACTTGTTGGATAATGATGCGATCGTGAAGATTATTGGCTGCCGTCAAGGGGATGAAGACGTAATTATTGACAAGCTGAACCAGTCGGGCCACGAGCCGCGCCTTCTCTACGTCGGCAAGCTTGGGGATGCCGAGGTTGAACACTTGGTCCGGAACGCAAGTCCGCCGGACGCCGAACGACTAGTGCCGGTCGTAAATGAGGTACTAAGAGCCGAGCACCTGCCACGCACTCCATTCTCCGTGTCGCTACTTGTATCGGTGCTGCTTAGCGGTGGCCAAGTGGCAAGCACCGCGTCTCAAACGGCAATTCTTGAAGAATACGTGTCGTTGCTTCTAGGTCGCGGGGATCCCCATGAAGACTCGCGCTTCGAGATTGATCAACCCGGCAGAGAGGCACTGCTCGCCTGCTTTGCGGAGATTCTCGCCCGGAAGAAGGTTTCCGCCGTACCGGAAGCTGAGGCTGTTCAGTTTTTCGACACTACTATGAAATCGTTCGACTGGCCAGATTCCGCGATCGGAATTATTCACCATCTTACCGAGCTTCGCGTATTGCATCGAGAAGAGAACTATATTGGCTTCGCTCGCAGCAGTTTTCTGTTTCTTTTTGCCGCAAAGCGAGCGAATGTGGATCACAAGTTTCGCGATTACTTGCTGGACAACGCGCTTTACTATTCAGCGGTTGTTCGCGACTATTCTGCGCTGGTGCGGTCAGATGGGAGTGTTCTGGAATCCGTTCTCTCGACCCTCCCGCTGGACGAGGAACTTGCCACGCAGCGGACCCCCTACGCTGTCCTCGAACCGGTAGACGCGCCGCCGCCACCTCCCGGCGATTCTCAACCCTCTGATTCCCAGAAACATTCAGGGTTGCAGGTTCGCGACCACGACGATTCGGATCTCGCGCCTTTCCCCGTCGACAGCACGACGGATATATCACCCCTGCGGAAGTTGATGCGGTCGCTCGAGTTGACTTCGACCGTGCTTCGCGATTCAGACCAAGTGGAAGATCTGGGCTTGAAGAGCAGAGCGTTTAGGCGGGTGCTGAATCGTTGGGGCCATCTTGTCTCAGTGATGCAGGAGGATCCGCAGTATTCAGACTTGATCGATCAGATAGCCAAATCGCTTCATGATGTTGACGAGTTGAGGGCCAACGATCCGGAGGTACTCGAAGAGATCGTCGATGAACTCTTTCGGCTCTTCCCTGCGGCGGTCGCTGCCGGAGGGATTGAGTCTACGCTGGCATCGAGGAAACTGGTGCTTGTTTTCCAACGAGAAGTCGCTGAGGGATCCCTCTCTCAGAACGATGAGAGCGCGATCGCTGCCTGCTTATTCGCGTACTCTCTCCGCGAGCCTGGATGGTCCGGTGCAATCCGCACCCTCGCTGCTGGTGTGGAGAATAGCTGGCTAACAAGAAACTTCATCTTGCGCCTCCTGCGGTCGGTTTATGAGAGTGCCTACTCTTTCGCCTCGCGCGAGGACGAAGAAAATCTCCTTGAAGCCTGTGTGGAAATATTCTCGCGGGCAACGAGGTATGATTCTGACGCGCTTCGGAAACGCCGCCTGGACCAGTTGCGTGAAGAGATGCGCCGCCGTCGCACATTGGCTCGCTCGCGCGTAAAGATGATCGACATCTAGGCCGCTTGTTCCGATTACCGCGTACGCGGAGCCGGCGAATCATGGAGTTCGATCGCATTTCGTTTTGGTTGGTAAGTTTCTCGTCTCGCATACTTCCCATTTTCGGGTTCACGAGTATGTCTCAGTTCTAGACCAGGGTGCTTGTCAATGCGCCTCGAATTCCATCGGGGACCAAGACCACCGGCGTCAGATCGCGGGATGATGGGTGGCGATCGAGCCGAGCCGCTTCGGCTCGGGTCGACGACCGCGCGGCATGCTGCTTGCTGACGGAATCAGACCTGAAGCCGCGTTTGCACGGGCCATGAAGCTCGCGGTCTGCGAGCACTTCGTCACCTACGAGCCTCAGTGTGGCGCCTTGTGTCGACTGCAGGCTGCCGCGTTGCCGAAACCGCGATGACGTGACGTCACGTGGGCGGCTCACACGCTGTAGTACTTCGCCTCGGGATGATGCATCACGAACGCGTCGGTCGACTGCTCCGGGTGCAGCTGCAACTCGTCGCTCAGTGTCACACCGACCCGCTCGGGCCGCAGCAGCTCGACGACTTTGCGGCGGTCCTCCATGTCGGGGCAGGCCGGGTAGCCGAGTGACATCCGCGCCCCGCGGTACTCCAGCTTGAACATGCCCTCGACGTCCCGCGGGTCCTCGTCGCCGAACCCGAGCTCGGCGCGCACGCGGGAGTGCCAGAACTCGGCCAGCGCCTCGGTGAGCTGCACGGACAGCCCGTGCAGCTCCATGTACTCGCGGTACTTGTTCGCGGCGAACAGCTTCGCCGTGTACGCGGACACCGGCTCGCCGACGGTGGCGAGCTGGACGGGCAGGACGTCGTAGCGACCGGTCTCCTCGACCCACGCCTTGGGCCGGACGAAGTCGGCCAGGCACAGGTGCCGGTCGCGCTTCTGGCGGGGGAAGGTGAAGCGCAGCCGCTCGGTGCCGGGCTCACCGCCGGAGCCGCCGTCGGGCGCCCCGATGCCGGCCAGGCCGGGTCCGTGGTGCGCCACGACGATGTCGTCGCCCTCGGACCACACGGGGAAGTACCCGTAGACGACCGTCGGGTCCATGATCTGGTCGGTGCGGATGGTGTCGAGCCACTGGGACAGTCGTGGCCGACCCTCGGTCTCGACGAGCTCCTCGTACGACGCGCCGTCCTCGCCGCGGCCGGGCTTGAGGCCCCACTGGCCCATGAAGGTGGCGCGCTCGTCGAGGAACGCGGCGTAGTCGGCGAGCTGGATGCCCTTGACCACGCGCGTGCCCCAGAACGGGGGAGTGGGCACCGTGTTGTCGGTGGCGACGTCGGACCGCTCGGGCAGGTCCTCCGGCGCGGTCTCGGTGACCTTGACGACGTTGTGGCGGCGCTTGCGCAGCGCCGGCAGGTCGACGTCGTCGGGGGAGGCGCCGCGCGCAACGGCGACCAGCGGCTCCATGAGGCGCAGCCCCTCGAAGGCGTCGCGGGCGTACCGCACGACGCCGGGGAAGGCGGAGGCGAGGTCGTCCTCGACGAAGGTACGGGTCAGGGCCGCGCCCCCGAGCAGGATCGGCCAGCGCTTCTCCATCCCGCGCGAGACGAGCTCCTCGAGGTTCTCCTTCATCACCACGGTCGACTTCACCAGCAGCCCGGACATGCCGATGACGTCGGCGTCGTGCTCCTCGGCGGCCTCGATCATGGCGGAGATCGGCTGCTTGATGCCGGTGTTGACCACCGTGTAGCCGTTGTTCGTCAGGATGATGTCGACGAGGTTCTTGCCGATGTCGTGCACGTCGCCGCGCACGGTCGCCAGCACGATGACGCCCTTGGACTGCTCCTCGGCACCCTCGACCTTCTCCATGTGCGGCTCGAGCAGCGCCACGGCCGTCTTCATGACCTCGGCGGACTGCAGCACGAACGGGAGCTGCATCTGCCCGGACCCGAACAGCTCGCCGACGACCTTCATCCCGCCCAGCAGGTGGGTGTTGACGATGTCGAGGGCCTTCATGCCGTCGGCCAGCGCGGTGTCCAGGTCGTCCTCGAGCCCCTTGCGCGCGCCGTCGATGATGCGGCGCACCAGACGCTCGCCCACGGGCAGCGCGGCGAGCTCGGCGGCCCGCTGGTCGCGCATCGCGGCGGCGTCCACGCCGGAGAACACCTCGAGCAGGTGCGACAGCGGGTCGTGGGTCAGGTTGCCCTCGTCGTCGTACTGGCGCCGGTCCCACACGAGGTCCTCGGCGGCCTGCCACTGCTCGTCGTCGATGGCGGTGCGCGGCAGGATCTTCGCGGCGTGCACGATGGCGGAGTCCAGCCCGGCCTGCGTGGCCTCGTGCAGGAACACCGAGTTCAGCACCGTCCGCGCGGCCGCGTTGAGGCCGAAGGACACGTTCGAGACGCCCAGCGTCGTGTGCACGCCGGGGTAGAGCCGGGTGATCTCGCGGATCGCCTCGATCGTCTCGATGGCGTCCCGGCGGGTCTCCTCCTGGCCGGTCGCGATGGGGAAGGTCAGGGCGTCGACGATGATGTCGTCCACCCGCATGCCCCACTGCTGCGTGAGCGTGTCGATGAGGCGGGAGGCGATCGCCACCTTCTTCTCGGTGGTGCGGGCCTGGCCCTCCTCGTCGATCGTCAGCGCGACGACGGCGGCACCGTGCTCGCGCACGACCGGCATGATCCGCTGGAACCGGGAGTCCGGCCCGTCGCCGTCCTCGAAGTTCACCGAGTTCACGACGGCGCGCCCGCCGACGAGCTCCAGCCCGGCGCGGATGACGGCCGGCTCAGTGGAGTCGATGACCAGCGGCAGCGTCGAGGCGCTCGCCAGCCGCGAGACGACCTCGGTGATGTCGGCGACGCCGTCGCGCCCCACGTAGTCGACGCAGACGTCGAGCAGGTGGGCGCCGTGCCGCGTCTGGTCGCGCGCGATGTCGACGATGTCGTCCCAGCGGCCCTCCAGCAGCGCCTCGCGGAACGCCTTGGAACCGTTGGCGTTGGTGCGCTCGCCGATCGCCAGGTACGAGGTGTCCTGGGTCAGGTCCGTGTGCGAGTACAGCGACGCGACACCGCTGGTGCGCTCGATCTCGCGCTCCGGCAGCGCGCGGCCGCGCACCGCCTCGACGACGCGGCCCAGGTGCTCCGGCGTCGTGCCGCAGCAGCCGCCCACCAGGCCCAGGCCGAACTCGTCGACGAACTGGCTGTGCGCCGCCGCCAGCTCGTCCGGGGTCAGCGGGTAGACGGCGCCGTGCGGGCCGAGCTCGGGCAGCCCGGCGTTCGGCATGCAGGTGACCGGCACCTCGGCGTGCTTGGACAGGTAGCGCAGGTGCTCGCTCATCTGGTCCGGGCCGGTGGCGCAGTTGATGCCGATCGCGTCTACGCCGACGGACTGCAGCGTCGTCAGCGCCGCCCCGATCTCCGAGCCCATGAGCATGGTGCCCGTGGTCTCCACCGTTACCGAGGCGATCACCGGCACACGGCGCCCGACGGCGTCCATCGCGCGGTGCGCACCGTTCACGGCGGCCTTGGTCTGCAGCAGGTCCTGGCTGGTCTCCACGAGGATCGCGTCCGCGCCGCCCTCCAGCAGCCCGGCGGCCTGCTCGGCGAACGTGTCGCGCAGGTTCTCGTAGGTGGTGTGGCCCAGGGAGGGCAGCTTCGTGCCCGGACCCATCGACCCCAGCACCCAGCGCGGGTGGTCCGGCGTGGTGTAGGCGTCGGCGCGCTCGCGGGCCAGCTCCGCGCCCACGCGCGCCAGCTCGCGGATGCGGTCCTCGATGCCGTAGTCGGACAGGTTCGACCAGTTGGCGCCGAACGTGTTCGACTCGATCGCGTCCACGCCGACCTCGAGGAACCCGTCGTGCACACCACGGACGATGTCCGGGCGGGTCACGTTGAGGATCTCGTTGCAGCCCTCGAGCTGCTGGTAGTCCTCCAGCGTCGGGTCCGCCGCCTGGATCATCGTGCCCATGGCGCCGTCACCGACGACCACCCGGGTGCGCAGCGCCTCGAGCAGGGCGGCGGAACGGGCGTCGGCAGCGGCGAGGTCGAGCGTGGAAGTCACCCGGTCAGCCTAGTTCGGCCGGGCGAAAACAGGGTGCGACGCACACCTGGTGAGACCTACCGTCGTCGTATGGCCACCGTGGAGCCCGCTGCCACGCTCGCCCCGATCGCGGAGCGCGCGGCGGCCCCGGCGCGCCTGCCCGAGATCACCGCCGGGGACCTCACCTGGCGTCCGGCCACCGTCGCCGACGCCCCGGCCCTGCTGGAGCTGCACAACACGATCGCCGCAGCCGACGGCGTGCCCGACCGGGAGGTGCTGGACGAGGTCACCGACCTGTTCGACGCCCCGTGGCGCCGGTTCGACACCGACACCCTGCTCGGCTTCGACGCCGCCGGTCGGCTGCGGGCCGAGGGCTGGGTCGAGACCCCGCCCGGGGACGTCCGCACGCTGCGCGTGTTCCTGGACGGCGGCGTGCACCCGGACCGCCGGGGCGAGGGCATCGGCCGCGAGCTGTTCGCGTGGCAGGTCGCCCGCGGCCGCCAGGTGATGGCCGAGTCCGGCAAGGAGCTGCCCGCCCGGCTTGCCGTCTTCACCGACGACGACGTCCCGGCCGCCAAGCTCCGTCTCTACGAGCGGGCCGGGTTCACGCCCTGCCGGTACTACGCCGACCTGCGCCGCGACCTGCGTGACCTGGAGTCAGCCCCGCTGCCCGACGTCCCCCTCGACGGCTCGCTGCGGATCGTGCCGTTCAGCACCGAGCTCGACGAGGCCGCGCGCCTGGCGCACAACGACGCGTTCCGCGACCACTGGGGCAGCGAGCCGAAGTCGCCGGAGCAGTGGACGCACAGCCGCGCGTGCTTCGTGCCGCGATGGAGCCATCTCGTCGTCGACGACGACCCGGATGTCGAGGCGCTGCTGGCCGACCCCCGCACCGACGACGAGACCGCGGCCGCCCTGCGTGCCGGGGAGCCGCTCGTCGTCGGGTATGCCATGAACGAGCTCTTCGAGGGCGACTTCACGACGCGGGGCTACACGTTCGGGTACACGGCGATCCTCGGCACGCGGAAGGCGTACCGGGGACGCAAGGCCGGTCTGGCAGCCCTGGTGGCGAGCATGCGGTCATTCGCCGAGGACGGCATGGAGTACGCCTGCCTCGGGGTGGACACCGCCAACCCCAGCGGAGCCCACGGGCTCTACGCCCACGTCGGGTACACCCTGGCCTACGGGTCACGGTTGCTCAGCATCGAGCTGTAACGACCCGCCCGGTCCCGAAAACCCGGTGCGGCCTGCACCGGGGTCGCCGTACGCTCGCCGCATGGCCACCGTGGAGACCTCACCCGACCTTGCGCCCCTCGCCGAGCGCGCCGACGCCCCGGCGACGCTGCCGGCCCTGACCGCCGGCGGGCTGACCTGGCGCCCGGCCACCGCCGACGATGCCGCGGCGCTGCTCGACCTGCGCAACACCACCGCCGAGGCCGACGCCGAGCCCTACCGCGAGACCCTCGAGGAGCTTACCGAGTTGTTCGACGCCCCGTGGCGCCGGTTCGAGGACGACTCGATCCTCGGGTTCGACGCCGACGGCGCGCTGCGGGCCTACGGTCACGTCGAGACGCTTCCCGGCGACTCGCGCACGTTGCGGGCGTTCCTGTTCGGCGGGGTGCACCCGTCCCGCCGCGGCGAGGGCATCGGCCGCGAACTGTTCGCGTGGCAGGTCGCCCGAGCCCGGCAGGTGCTCGCGGCGTCCGGCAAGGAGCTGCCCGCCCGGATCGGCGTCTTCGCCGAGGACGACGGCCCGGCGGCGAAGCTCCGGCTGTACGAGCGGGCGGGTCTCGAGCCGCGCCGGTTCTACTCCGACCTGCGCCGCGATCTGCGCGACCTGGAGGCCGAGCCGCTGCCCGAGGTCACGCTCGACGGCTCCCTGCGGCTCGTGCCGTTCAGCGCCGACCTCGACGAGGCCACGCGCCTGGCGCACAACGACGCGTTCCGGGACCACTGGGGCAGCGAGCCCAACACCCGCGAGCAGTGGACGGGCGGGCGCACCGGCTTCGCGCCGCAGTGGAGCCGTCTCGTGGTCGACGACGCCCCGGACGTCCAGGCGCTGCTGGCCGACGAGCACACCGACGACGAGACCGCGGCCGCGCTGCGGGCCGGGGAGCCGCTGGTGGTCGGCTACGCGATGAACGAGCTGTACACCGAGGACTTCGAGGTGCGGGGCTACTCGTTCGGCTACACCGCGGTTCTCGGTACCCGGCGCGCCTATCGCGGACGCAAGGCCGGCCTCGCGGCCCTGTTGGCGAGCATGCGGGCCTTCGCCGCCGACGGCATGGAGTACGCCTGCCTCGACGTCGACACCGCGAACCCCAGCGGTGCGCACGGGCTGTACGCGCACCTCGGGTACACCAAGACCCACGGGTCGCGGCTGCTCAGTATCGAGCTGTAGGCGCCTTGCCGGGGCGGCCCCGGCTCCGGCGTGGCGCTCGCCGCGGCCCGCCGCCGCTCGGTCGGCAGTGCTGATCGGACCTGTTCGTTTAGCGGGAGCGTCGGCACTGCAGCGTGCGCCACTCACGGATGGCGTGAGAATCACGCCATCCGTGAGGGGCGTGCGTTGGCCCGTCACCGTTCCTGCGGCACGCACACCCCCGAAAACAAGGACAGTCGCGCGCCGCTGGGCGCCGGATCCGTCCGCAGCCGGCCGTAGGCGGCGACGTCGACGCGCCGTCCGTCCACGAGGAACTTCTCGCGCTCGGTGCCCTCGCGGACGAACCCTGCGGCTCGCGCCACCGCGCCCGACGCGGGGTTGTTGACCCGGTGGCCGAGCTCCAGGCGCTCCAGCTCGCCGTCGGACAATGCCCAGTCGGCCACCGTCGCGGCTGCCCGCTGTGCCAGTCCGCGCCCCCGGTGGTCGGCGTGCATCCAGTACCAGAACCACCCGCTGCGGTTCACAGCGTCGACGGTGACGGTCACGAGGCCGACGCACGTCCCGGCGTCGTCCACGGCGAACGCACGGTGCGGACCGGCGAGATCGATCAGCCGGTCCACGTACCGCCTGGCCTCGGTGGGAGTCGACACGTCGCCCTGGCGGGCCATGTCGGGAGCGGAGCGGAACGCCGCCAGCACCGCTTCCGCGTCGTCGGCGGCGAGGGGGCGGAGCACGGGGTCGGGGGTCATGGCGGCAGGATCGCACCCCGGCCGGGCGCTACGCTGCCGCGCATGACCGATGCCGTTCATACCGACCGCCCGGTGCTGCGCTCGGGCCTCGCCCGCGTCGCGGCCGGTGTCTTCTCCGCACTGGTCCTCGTCCACCTCGTGGCACAGCTCCTCGGTGCCGGGTCGTTGGCGGAGCCCACGCAGTGGCTGCTCATGCCGGCGCTCGCGGCCGTGCTCTGGTGCGCGACGACGGCACCCCGGTCCCGCCTCGTGCGGCTGGTCCTCGTCGCGCTCGGCTTCTCCTGGGTCGGTGACACCCTGCCCGACCTGTTCACCGGCGACGCCGCGTTCCTCGCCATGGTCGGCGGGTTCCTCGTCGCACAGGTGGTGTATGTGACCGCCTTCTGGCCCGACCGCCGCGACTCGGTGCTGCACCGTCGCCGCGGGGTGCTGCTCGTCTACGCGGCGCTCGCGGTCGTGCTCGTCGCGCTGTGCCTGCCCGGGGCTCCCGGCGTGCTGGCGGTCGCCATCGTCGTCTACGCGGTCTGCCTGGTCTCCATGGCGGTCCTCGCCACCGGCGTGCACCGACTGGCCGGGATCGGCGGAGCGGTCTTCCTCGCCTCCGACGCGATGATCGCCCTCGGGGCGTTCACCGACTGGTTCGCGCCGCCCGCCGCCGACTTCTGGGTGATGCTCACCTACGTCGTCGGACAGGCGCTGCTCGTCGCGGGCGTCGTGGCGCGGCAGGAGATCTCAGGTCGTGCCGCCTGAGCCGCGGGGGCGGGTCACCGACGGTCTCTGGCGATGAGGACGCCGGCCACGACGCCCGGGAGAGCGACGACGGCGCCGATCCCGACCGAGACCCAGGCCGTGGGAGCCGCGGCGCCACCGAGGTACACGGACGTCGCGATGGCGACGTAGAGCACCCCTGTGCCCGTGATGCCGACGAGCGTCGTGCGCCGGGCGTGCCGGGGCCAGGTTAGAGTCCGCCGTTGCCGGTGGGCTGTCGCTGCGACGATCGCGCCGAGTATGGCTGCCTGCAGGGCGACGTTGACGAGCCCGCGCCACGGCAGCGAGCTGTTCCAGAGACTGAGCACGGCTCCGGCGCAGGCGCCCAGCGCGAGAGCCTGAAGAATCACGGCACGGCCGTGGATGTGACGGTCCTGGGCGTCGGCCGGCGCCGGGCGCTGGGACGACGTCGGCAGGGAGGCCACTTCCGCCGGGGAAGGTCGCTGCTCGGTCATCGGTCGCTCCTCACCATCAACGCAAAATAGGCAATTCAGGCCCAGCCGGGCAAGCGGGTCAGCGCAGGCGCCGCCCCAGCCAGGTCTCCGGCTCGTCGAGGCGGTCGAACCCCGCACGGCGGTACAGCTCGTGGCCCTCGGGCGAGGCCTTGAGCAGCACCCGCTTGAGGCCGAGCGCCTCCAGGTCGGCCATCAGCCCGTCTATGATCCGGGTGCCGAGCCCCTGGCGTCGGTGCGCCGGGTCGACGATGACGTCGGCCACCCAGGCGAACGTGACGCCGTCGGTCACGGCCCGGGCGTAGGCGACCTGCGCGCCGTCGTCCGCGTACATGCCGTAGTTGCGGCTGCTGGCGACGGCGGCCTCCTGCGCTGCGCGGGTGCGCCCGCGGGCCCAGAACGCCTGCGTGGACAGGATCGCGTGGATCCAGTCGACGTCGAGACGGCTCGGGTCGGCGGAGAACTCGTAGGCGGTCACACGGACGAGTCCACCATCACCGCCGGGCAGGACGCCCGGCCGTCTCACTCTCGGCTGCGGAACAGGGCCGCGTTGAGGAAGTCGGCGCCGAACGCCTCGGGGTGGTCGTCGCGGACGGGCCGGGCCTCGAGGAGGTCGAAGTGGTCGCCGAAGATCCCTTCGAGATCCTCCAGGGTGAAGGACGTCCCGCCCACGGTGTCCCCGGTGACCACCATGGTCTTGTCGTCGACGCTGGGTTGGCGCTCCTGGGAGAAGGCCACGATGCCGTAGAACCCGCCCGGTGCCACCAGCGGCAGGACGCGCTCGAGATAGGTGATGCGGCGGTGCGGCGCCAGGTGGTGGAAGCAGCCCGAGTCGTACACGAGGTCGAACGGTCCTGCCGGCAGCTCCTCGCGCAGCACGTCGACCGACATCAGCGTGACCCCGGGTGGCATCTGCGGGCGGGCGGTGTCGAGCAGCTCGGAGGCGAGGTCGATACCGACCACCTCCGCACCCTGGGCGGCGAACCAGGCGGCGTTGCGCCCCGCCCCGCAGCCGACGTCGAGCACCCGCGCGCCCCGCAGGCCGTCGAGCAGTCCGCGCGCCGACCAGTCGACCAACGGTTCGTCGGGAAGGGTCGTGTTCAACGGGTGGTCCGGCCCGGTGAGCATCCGGTGCCAGAAGTCCTCGGCCTCGCGGCACGTGCGGTCCCCGCGTTGATGGGCGGCGACGACGCCGTCCAGCAGGTCAAGCAGCTCGTCCACCGTGCTCAGGCGCATGGCCAGAGCATGCCAGAGATCCGGGTCCAGACGGGTGGCAGAGGCAACATTCACCCGCGACGGAGTGCAAGTCGCCGTCGGCGAGTGAGCGGACCCGTCTGCGCCTAGCCTCACGGCATGGACGCAGGCGGGCAGGCCGCCCGGAGCGCGTCGTCGGGCACGGCTCGGCGCGCGCCGACGGGGCGTGTGCTCGCGACGCTGATCCTCGTGGCGGCCGTGGCCAACCTCAACCTGTCGGTCGCCAACGTCGCGCTGCCGGACATCGGTGACGCCCTCGACGCCTCCCAGGTCCAGCTCAACCTCGTCGCCGTCGGCTACTCGCTGGGCCTGTCCGCCTCGGTGCTCTACCTCGGGGCGGTCGGCGACCGGTACGGGCGCAAGCTCCTGCTGCTGATCGGCACCGGGCTGACGGTCCCGTTCAGCCTGCTCGCCGCCTGGGCGCCGTCGGTGGAGGTGCTGTTCGTCGCGCGGCTGGGCGGGGGACTGTGCGCGGGCATGGCGTTCCCCACGACGCTCGCCCTCATCTCCGCGCTGTGGTCCGGCCCCGGTCGGACCCGCGCCATCGCCCTGTGGTCCGGCATCGGTGCCGCCTTCGCCGCCCTCGGACCGCTGGCCGCCGGCTGGTCGCTCACCCAGTTCTGGTGGGGGTCGGTGTTCCTGCTCACCGTGCCGCTGGCCGCGATCGCCTTCGTCATGGCGATCGTGCTCGTGCCGTCCCACGTCAACGAGAGCGTCGAACCCGTCGACCACCTCGGCGGGGTGCTGTCCGTGCTGCTCGTCGGGTCGCTGGTCATGGGCATCAACCTGCTCGCGGTCCCGGGCCGGGCCGGACTGCTCGCCGTGCTGGGCGGGACCGTCGTCGGCGCCGGCACCTGGTTCGTGCTGCGCCAGCTGCGGGCCGAGAACCCGCTGTACGACCTGCGCGTGGCCGCCCGCCCGACGTTCTGGGTCGCGGCCGTCGCCGGGCTCATCATCTTCGGCTCGCTCATGGGCGCCATGTACATCGGCCAGCTCTTCATGCAGAACGTGCTCGGCTACTCGAGCGTCGCGGCCGGCGCGGCGATCCTGCCCGGCGCCGTCGGCATGGTGCTCGTCGCGCCCCGCTCGGCCGCGCTCGTGGAGCGGCACGGCTCGCGGGCGACGATGCTGTCCGGCTACGTGTTCGTGCTGCTCGGGTTCCTCGTGATGCTGCTGCTGTGGCGCGAGGGCATCGGATACTGGGCGGTCGGCCTGGCCTACCTGCTGGTCGGCGTCGGCGTCGGGCTGTCCGGGACCCCGGCGTCGAACTCCCTGACCGGCTCGGTGCCGGTGCAGCGCGTCGGCATGGCCTCCGGCACGGCCGACCTGCAGCGCGACCTCGGGGGAGCGATCATGCAGTCCGCGTTCGGCGCACTGCTGGCCGCCGGGTACGCGAGCTCCATGGCCACGGCGATCAGCGGTGACAGCGACCTGTCGGACCTCACGGCGAGCACGCAGGCGACGCTGGAGAAGTCCTTCGCCGGGGCCGAGTCCATCGCGTCGCAGTACCCCCAGTACAGCGACGAGATCGTCGCCGCGGCCCGCGAGTCGTTCCTCGCGGGTGACCAGTGGGCCTACCTGGCGGGGATCGTCGCCGTGCTGCTCGGCTCGCTGCTGGTGCTGCTGGCCTTCCCGCGGCGGGACCGCGAACGCGAGCTGCGCGCGCGGTACCAGCCGCCGTCCGAGACCTGACGGGGCCTCAGCCGATGGCGGCGGCCGGGCCGGCCAGCGGCACCCCGGAGCCGTCACGGCGGGGGTTGTCCTCCGGCAGGTCGACCGGCTGGCCGCCCGTGCCGACGGCCCGTGCCGGACCCTCCCCGACCCAGGCCAGGACGATCTCGTCCTCGCCCTTGAGGAACCGGTGGGCGCGCACGCCGCCGGTCCCGCGGCCCTTGCCCGGGTACAGCTCGTAGGGGGTGACCTTCACCGAGCCGCCGCCCGTGCCCGGCAGGGCACCGGCCGTGCCGGCCACCGTCACCACCGTGTGCAGGTCGCGCGTGGCCGCGCGGGCCACGCCGAAGAACACCACGTGCTGGCCCCCGCCGAGGCGGATGCCGGCCATGCCGGCGGCGGCACGGCCCTGCGGGCGGACCAGGGAGGCCTCGAAGTGCAGCAGGCTGGCGTCCGAGGCGAGGAAGACCACCTCGTCGTCGTCCGCGGCCGGTGCCGCCCCGACGACGGCGTCGCCGTCCTTGAGGCCGATGACGTCCCACACGTCGCCGTTGCGCGGCGCGTCACCCGGCAGCACCCGCTTGACCACGCCGTGGCGGGTGCCGAGAGCCAGGGGAGCGGCGTCCTCGTCCAGCGACACGACGGCCAGCGCCTGCTCGCCGGCCTCCAGCGACACCATCTCGCTGACCGGCACCCCGCCGGACAGCGACGGCGGGCCGTCGACGCTCGGCAGGGCCGGCAGCTCCAGGGCGGACAGCTTGTACAGGCGCCCGGCCGAGGTGACCAGACCGATCTCGGAGCGCGCCGTCGTGGCGACGTCGGAGCGCAGCGCGTCGTGCGCGTGCCGGCGTCCGGCACGTTCCACCGGCGCGTCGGCGTTCTCGCCGGACGTGCGCGCCAGCAGCCCGGTGGCCGAGAGCAGCACCCGGGTGGGGGTGTCCTTGATCTCCAGGTCCAGGGCGGGGGCCTTCTTGCCGCGGGTCGGCGCCGCGGTGGCGGACTGGGCCGTCCCGCCGGCCGAGTCGAGCAGCACCGTGCGGCGCGGGGTGCCGTAGGTGGCCGCGACCTCGGCCATCTCGTCCGAGACGACGCCGTGCAGGCGCGCCTCGTCGGCGAGGATCGCCTCCAGCTCGGCGATCTCCTGCTCGAGCTGGGACTTCTCCGACTCCAGCTCCATGCGGGAGAACTTCGTCAGGCGGCGCAGCTGCAGGTCGAGGATGTAGGAGGCCTGTGGCTCGGACAGGTCGAACACCGACTGCAGGCGCTCGCGCGCGGTCGCGGCGTCGTCCGAGGAGCGGATCACCTGGATGACCTCGTCGATGTCCAGGATCGCCACGAGCAGACCCTCGACGAGGTGCAGGCGGTCCCGGCGCTTGCCCAGGCGGTACTGCGACCGGCGACGCACCACGTCGATGCGGTGGTCGACCCAGACCTGCAGCAGGTCCAGCAGCCCCAGCGGGCGCGGCTGGCCGTCGACGAGCGCGACGTTGTTGATGCCGAAGGAGTCCTCCAGCGGGGTGGTGCGGTAGAGCTGCTCGAGCACGGCCTCCGGGTCGAACCCGGTCTTGACCTCGATGACGACGCGCATGCCGTGCGCCCGGTCGGTGAGGTCCTGGACGTTCGTCACGCCCTGGATCTTCTTGTTCCGCACGCCGTCGGCGATCTTCTCGATCACCTTCTCCGGGCCGACCGTGTACGGCAGCTCGGTGACCACGATGCCCTGGCGGCGCGCGGTGACCTTCTCGATCCGCGCCGTGGCGCGGGTGCGGAAGGAGCCGCGGCCGGTGCGGTAGGCGTCGCGCACGCCGTCCAGCCCGATGATCTTGCCGCCGCTGGGCAGGTCCGGCCCGGGGACGAACCGCATGACGTCGTCCAGCGTCGCCTCGGGGTTCGCCAGCAGGTGCTGGGCGGCCGCGACGACCTCGGTGAGGTTGTGCGGCGGCATGTTCGTGGCCATGCCGACCGCGATGCCGGACGCGCCGTTGACCAGCAGGTTCGGGATGGCCGAGGGCAGCACCTCGGGTTGGGTGAGCTTGTTGTCGTAGTTCGGGACGAAGTCGACGACGTCCTCGTCCAGCCCGGCCGTCATCGCCATCGACGGCGCGGCCAGGCGTGCCTCGGTGTACCGGGCGGCGGCCGGGCCGTCGTCGAGGGAGCCGAAGTTGCCGTGGCCGTCCACCAGCGGCAGGCGCATCGAGAAGTCCTGGGCCAGGCGCACCAGCGCGTCGTAGATGGCGCCGTCGCCGTGCGGGTGCAGCTTGCCCATCACCTCGCCGACCACGCGCGAGGACTTCACGTGCGCGCGGTCGGGCCGCAGGCCCATGTCGGCCATCATGTACAGGATCCGGCGGTGCACCGGCTTGAGGCCGTCACGGGCGTCCGGCAGGGCGCGCGAGTAGATGACGGAGTACGCGTACTCGAGGAACGACGTCTCCATCTCCGCGGCGACGTCGATGTCGACGATCGTCTCGTCGTACGGCTCGTCGGCGACGGGTGCGGCCTTCTTGCGCGCCATGCGGTGCGGCTCCCTGGTGTTCCTCGGTGCGGACTGCGGGCCCGACGGCGGCACGGCGGCCGCGTACGGGCGTTCGAAGGAAGCGTAGCGTCAGCGCGGGGTGGAACCGCGCAGGCGGGCCGGTCCAGAGGCCTGGCGAGCTCGACCGGCCTGGCGAGGACGCGGTGGTCGGCGATGTTCAGGCTCAGGCTGAGCGGCGCAGGCCGGCGCGGTGCGCCGCATAGCGCCGCCGCCCCACCGCGCGCCACATGAGCCGGACCGGCGCCGGCAGGTGCGCTCGCAGCCATGCATCGGGATCGGGCTGCGCCGCCACGATGCCTCCCAGCTGGGTCCACATGTACCCGCGCGGAGTCGCGCGCCTGCCGTGCTCGCTGAACCAGTCGACCTCCTCCTGGGTGAGGGTGGTCTCCATCACCGGCACGATCTCCCGCTCCTCGTCCGGCAGGTGCTCCGCGAGTGCGGCGTTGACGCCGTCGAGAGCGCTCAGCACGGCGTCGGCGGTGGCCGGAGCAGGATTCGCCTTCCAGGCCGGCAGCGCGACGTCGAGCTCGGCGAGGTGCCCGAGCATCCGGGCGTGCTGGACCTTCATCCGCTCGACGTGCACGGCGCACCCGGGGGCGCGGGACGCGAGAGCGTCCCACAGGCGCTCGTCCTCGCCCTCATGGTGGGCGTGCAGGGCCGTCGACAGCAGCCACAGATGCTCGGCCACGGCCGTCGCGTGGGAGACGTCTCCGGGCTCGACCCCGCGCACCAGATCTGGTGCCTCACCGAAGCCGGCGCGAAAGAAGCGGTGGATCTGGGCCATGCCGCTCGCGTCGCAGGTGATGGCGGGCTCAGGGGATCCGGGTGGTGAGGGCTGGATCGAGGACATGGCAACGCCTCTCGCTGCGTGATCTCACGTCTACATTCGCGGGGTGGTCTCGCCGTGTCAAGACGCTGGGCGATGTCGGCCAGCAGCGCCGCGAGCTCTCGGCGGCCTGTGCCCGTCGGCGTGCCGCAGGGCCACCTGGAGCTCCTGACCCGCGCCGCCGAGATCCTCGCCGGGCTGTTCTGACGGCGGCGTCGTCAGGATGTGCTGGGCGTCGACCACCTGCCGGTGACGTCCGGATACTCGGCCTGGACGACGTCGGCGACCACGGCGCCCAGCTCGACCAGGCACTGGTCGGCCTCGTCGCGGGGGAGCAGCCCCATCTCGACCGCCGTCTCCAGCCGCTGCGCGGTCGCCGCGACGAGGCCGGCCTCCAGCGTCGCGAGCGGGACGCCCCGGGCCGCCGCCACCGAGGCCAGCGTCGCCCCGTCGGCCGACAGGGCCGTTCGCAGCGCCGCCGGGGCGATGCCGATCACGGCGGCGGCCGTGGGCAGGTCGAGCAGGCGTTCGTCGTCCTCCTCGCCCTCGTCGGCCCGCTCGACGTCGGCCGCGATGGCGTCGCGCTCGGCGGCGGTGATCGCACCGTCGTCGACGAGCGTCTGCAGCAGCTCGACGACGGTGCCGGTGTGCTGGACCTCGTGCTGCGGCAGAGCGGTGTCCGCGGCGACCGCGGGGGCCGCGCCGAGCGCCGCGAGCCCCAGGGCCCCGGCCGCCGCCGTCCGGCGCAGGAACCGACGCTTCATGATGCTCCTCCCCGCCCGGAGCCTCCGGACGTCTCCAGCATCGTGGCCGGACCTGCCGTGTCCCTGGGGCCCACCTGGCAGTTCGCTGACGAGGTGAGCCGGGGCAGACCGGGGCAGACTGGGCGTCGGGGGCTCGTCGGGAGACGTGGACGCGGAGGTGATCGGGATGACGGACTACGCGCGGATGTACCGGTTCGGTGTCCGGCCCTGGGAGCGGTACCCGAAGGTCGCCGCCGCCGACGTCGCAGCGGTGCTCGACGGCGCGGCCGAGGGGCGGGGGCGCCCGCTGGGCCGGGCCCTCGACCTGGGCTGCGGCCGCGGGATCTACACCCGCGAGCTCGCCCGGCGCGGCTGGGAGGCCGTGGGCGTCGACGCGGTGCCGCAGGCGGTCGAGGAGGCGCGCGACCGCGACCCGGCCGCCACCGCCACCTACGTCGTCGGCGACGTCACGCGGCTGCGCGGGCTCGGCGTCGGCCCGGTCGACCTCTTCCTGGACGTCGGCTGCTTCCAGGGGCTGGACGCGGCGGACCGGGAGGCGATGGGGCGCGAGGTCACCGCCGTGGCCCGGCCGGGCTCGACGCTGCTGATGATGGCGTTCGGCGTCACCCGGTGGCGGTCCCTCATCGGGGGCGTGTCGCGGCAGGACGTCGCGGAGGCGTTCCCGGCGTGGGACGTGCGGTCGGTCTCCGAGGTCGACCTGAAGGGCCTGCACTGGCCGATGAACCGGTCCTCCCCGCGCTGGTACCGCCTCGACCACACCGGCCGGGCCCCGGGGTGATCGTCGTCGTCAGCGGATAGCCTGCAGGGGATGGACGCTCCGAGGACCGCCTACCCCGTCGAGTGGGAGGCCGACGTGGTGCTGCGCGACGGCACCACGATGCACCTGCGCCCCATCTGCCCCGAGGACGCGGACGCGCTGCAGCGGTTCCACACCGGGCAGTCCGAGCGGTCCACGTACATGCGGTTCTTCGCACCCATGCCGCGGCTCACCGACCGCGAGCTGCGGCGCCTCGTCGACGTCGACCACCGGGACCGCGTCGCGCTGGTCGCCGTCCGGCCGGGCCAGGACGAGGAGGGCACCGCCCGCGAGGACATCCTCGGGGTCGCGCGCTTCGACGTCATCGCCGACGGCGAGGCGGAGGTCGCCTTCAACATCGCCGACTCGCTCCAGGGCAAGGGGCTGGCCTCGGTGCTGCTCGAGCACGTGGCCGGCGCCGCCCGCGAACGCGGCGTGCGGCGCTTCACCGCCGAGGTGCTGCCGCAGAACGGCTCGATGCTCGGCGTGTTCCGCGACGCCGGCTACGAGATCAGTCAGCACCTCGACGACGGCTTCGTCACCGTCGGCATCGACCTCGACCCCACCGAGAGGTCCCGGGCGGTGATGGCCGACCGCGAGCACCGCACCGAGGCGCGCTCCATGGCCGGTCTGCTCTCGGCCCGCCGGGTGCTGCTCGTCGGCCCCGGGGACGACGACGGCACCCCCGAGGCGCTGCTCGCCCGCCGGGTGCTGGACGCCTACTCGTTCGACCCCGGCGACACCGAGCTCCTCGTGCTCGACCCGCCCGGTGCCGTGGCCGGCAACGTGCTCCGGCCCGCCGGCTGGGACGACGTCGACCGGATCGACCTCGCGGTGCTGGCCGTCCCGCCCGAGGACGCGCTCGCCGCCGTGCGCCGGCTCGCCGGCCGGGGAGCGCGCGGCGTCGTCGTGCTCTCCGGCGGGTACGCCGAGACCGGCCCCGACGGACTCGAACGGCGTCGTGAGCTGGTGCGGACCGCGCACGCCGCCGGGATGCGGCTCGTCGGGCCGGTGTCCTACGGGCTGCTGACGACCACGCCGGGGTCGGCGCTGCGCGCGAGCCTCGCCGAACGCCCGCCGCCCGCCGGCGTCGTCGGGCTGTTCTGCCAGTCCGCCGCCGCGGCCGTCACCCTCACCGCGACGCTGGAGCGCCGTGGGCTCGGGGTGTCCTCCCTCGTCTCGGCGGGCCACCGCGCCGACGTCTCCGGCAACGACCTCATGCAGTACTGGCAGGACGACGACGCCACCCAGGTGGTGTGCCTCTACCTGGAGTCCATCGGCAACCCGCGCAAGTTCTCCCGCATCGCGCGGCGGCTGTCCGCCGTCAAACCGATCGTGGTCGCCACCGCCGGCCGGTCCGGTCACGTCGTCCCGCCCGGGCACGCCGTCCGCGCCACCCGGGCCCCGCGGCGGCTGCTCGACGAGCTGCTGCGCCAGTCCGGCGTCATCCAGGCCGAGAACACCCACCAGCTCATGGACGTCGCCCAGGTGCTGGCCCACCAGCCGCTGCCCGAGGGCCGGCGGGTGGGCATCCTCGCGTCCTCGGCGGCGCTCGCGGCCCTGGTCGCCGAGGCCGCGGCGTCGGCGGGTCTGGAGGTCGCGACCTCCAGCGACTACCTGCCGCCGCACGCCCACGAGGAGGACATCGCCCGCACCGTCGAGGCGCTGTACGCCCCCGAGTCCTGCGACGTCGTCGTCGCCGTCGACGTGCCCGTCGTGCAGCCCCGGACCGGGGCGATCGCCCGGGCCGTGGCGCAGGCGGCGGCGCGGACGGGGCGCACGACCGTCGCCTCCATGCTCGGGCTGCACGGCATGCCCGACGAGCTCGCCGCCGTCGCGCCGGACGGCACGCTGGTCCGGATCCCGGCGTTCTCGACCCCCGAGGACGCCGTGGTCGCGCTCGGCAAGGTGGTCGACCACGCCGAGCAGCGCACGGTGACGCGCGGCCACGAGGTCGCCCCCGACGGCGTCGACTCCCGGCGGGCCCGGCAGCTCGTCGAGTCGTGGCTCGCGGACACCGAGGGGCGCGAGCTGGACGGCCACGAGGCCGCCGAGCTGCTGGCCTGCTACGGCATCCGGCTGTGGGAGGCACGCCCGGCCCGGGACGCCGACGAGGCGGTGGCCGCCGCCGAGGAGCTCGGCTGGCCGGTCGCGCTGAAGAGCACCTCGCCGGCGCTGCGGCACCGCAGCGACCTCGGGGGGGTGCGTCTCGACATCACCGACGCCACCGAGCTGCGCGACGACGTCGAGCGGCTCCGGTCGGTCGCCTCGGCCCTGGTGGGCGACGAGTCCCCGGTGTTCGAGGTGCAGGCGATGGCGCCGCCCGGCGTGGCCTGCGTGGTGCGCTCCGCCGAGGACCCGCTGTTCGGCCCCATGGTCTCGTTCGGCCTCGCCGGGGACGCCGTGGACCTGCTCGACGACGTGGCCCACGGCATCCCGCCGCTGACCGACGTCGACATCTCCGCGATGGTCAGCACCGTGCGCGCCGCGCCGCGGCTGTACGGCTACGGCGGCGCCCCGCCCGCCGACGTCGACGCGCTCGAGGACGTGCTCGCCCGCGTGTCCGTCATGGCCGACGACCTGCCCGAGCTCGCCGCGCTGGAGATGTACCCCGTCGTCGTCGCCGAGCAGGGGGCCGCGGTGCTGCACGCCGCGGTGCGCCTCCGGCCGGCCGGCCGGCGCGCGGACGCGCTGCGGCGCGCGCTGCCGGGCTGAGGCGCCGGTCGCGGGGCTCGCGCGCGGGCGAACAGTGGGACAATGCGACCGTGCCTTCTGCGACCACACGCAAGAACCTTCGTGACGAGCTCGGTGCCCACGTCTACCGTGCCGGGTACTACCCCGACCTGGTGACCGACGTCCTCGACGTCGCGCTCGCGGACGAGCCGGTCCTGGCGCACCTCGTCCAGGCCGAGACGACGTTCGACAGCCAGGTGCGGCGCCACCTCACCGTGCTGGTGCTCACGCCCACGCGGCTCGTCGCCGCGCACGTGGACGACCACGAGGGCGACGCCGCGAACCCGTCCTCGGCCGCCGCCACCACCGAGGCGGTCCCGCTGCCGGAGATCCGGTCCGTGGCCCTGACCCACATCGTCGCCGAGCCCGCGGACCACCGTCCCGGCGACGCGGCCGCCGAGCTGAACCTCGCCGTCGGCTGGGGTGCCGTCGCCCGCATCGACCTCGAGCCGGCCCAGTGCGGCGACCCGAGCTGCGAGGCGGACCACGGCCTCACCGGCCAGCTCACCCCCGACGACGTCGTGGTGCGCGTCAGCTCGGCCGCCGAGGGCGGCGACGCCGTCCGCCGGGCGGTGCACTTCGCGCGCGAGCTGTCCGCCGCCACCGGCGTCAGCGGGCGCTCGTCGCGATGACGGCACACCTCGACGCCCTGCCCGCCGGTCTGGTCACGCCGTCCTACGGCACCGGCTCGCTGGCCGCCGTGCTGCCCGCCGCGGCCGGCGCGCTGGGCCTGGACCTCACCACCGCCACCGGTCTGCACTCCCTCGACGCGGCCGCCGCGCTCGGCCTGCCCGACGTCCGTCGCGTGGTCGTGGTGCTCGTCGACGGCCTCGGCCTGCACAACCTCGCCGAACGCGGCGGTCACGCACCGTTCCTGCGCGGCCTGCTGCCGCAGGCGCGGTCGCTGACCACCTGCTTCCCGTCGACGACGGCGTCCGCCCTGGCCACGCTCGGCACGGGCACGTCCCCGGGGCTGACCGGGCTGCTGGGCTACACCCAGCGCAACCCGGACACCGGCGGGCTGGCCACGATGGTGTCGTGGACCGAGCAGTCCGACCCCTACCGGCCCGGCACCAAGACCTCGGCCCCGCTGGCGGTCGACCCCGCCGCGCTGCAGCGTGAGCCGACCGTCCTGGAGCAGGCCGGTGCCGCGGTGAGCGTCGTGGCGCCGGGGCCGCGGAAGTTCTCCGACTCGGGGATGACCCGCGCGGCCCTGCGCGGACCGCGGTACGTGGTGGCCGAACGGTTCGCCGACCGCGTCGACGCGACGCTGACGGCCCTGCGCGACGACGGGCTGGTGTACCTGTACCACGGCGACGTCGACAAGGTCGGGCACCAGCACGGTCCCGACTCGTGGCAGTGGGGTGACGCCCTGGAGGACGCCGACGCCGAGCTCCGTCGGCTCGTACGGTCCGCCCCGCGCGGCACCCTCGTGCTGGTCACGGCCGACCACGGCCAGGTGACCTCCGACCTGTCCACGCAGCACGACGTCGCCACCCGGCCCGCGCTCGCCGCCGACGTGGTCCTGCTCGGCGGCGAACCCCGCATGACGCACGTGTACACCGCACCCGGCGCCGACGTCGCCGCGGTCGCCGACCGGTGGGCCGACGAGCTCGGCGAGGACGCGGTCGTCGTCACCGGCGAGGCCGCGATCGCGGCGGGGTGGTTCGGACCCGTCGCCGACCACGTGCGGCCCGTCGTCGGCGACGTCCTGGTCGCCGCGCGCGGGCGGGCGACCGTCGTCGACTCCCGGTTGCACCCCTCCGCCGCCCGGCAGATGCCCGGCGTGCACGGCTCCCTCACCGAGACCGAGATGACCGTCCCGCTGATCGCCGCCGGCGGGTGAGGTCGGGCCGGGACTTCCCGCTCCTGCTCTGGGCGACCGCGTTCGCCTTCGCGGGATTCGCCCCGCTGCTCTCGGTCGTGCCCCTGTGGACCGCCGACGGCGGCGCCGGGTCGGGAGGCGTCGGGGCGACCACCGGTGTGCTCATGGGAGCGACCGTCGCCACCCAGCTCGCCATGCCGCGCCTCCTGCGGGTGCTGTCGTTGCGCCGGGCCTCGATGCTGGGCGCGCTGCTGCTCGGGGCGCCGACCTTCGCCTACCTGGTCTCCTCGGCCGTGGGGTGGGTCCTGCTCGTCTCCGCGGTGCGGGGCGTCGGGTTCGGGCTCCTGGTCGTGGCGGGCAGCGCGCTCGTCGCCGAGCTGGTGCCGCCCGAGCGGCGCGGGCGCGGGTTGGGCGCCTACGGCGTCGCGATCGGCGCTCCGCAGGCCCTGCTGCTCCCCGTCGGGGTGTGGGCGGCCGAGCACCTCGGCTTCGCCGTCGTGTTCGTCACCGCCGGCGGCGCCGGTGTGCTCGGCGCGGTGGTCATGGCCGGCGTGCGCGAGCGGGACCGCCGGGGCGACCCGTCCGCAGTCGGCCCCCTCGAGGAGGACCCCGCCGCGGTGGTCGGCGGCCCGGTGCGCTACCGGACGCTGGCCGGCTCCGGGGTGCTCCTGCTGGTGGCCGCCTGCGCGTTCGGCGGGACGACGTCCTTCGTCCCGCTGGCCTTCCCCGCCGCGACGGCCTCACTGGTGCTGCTCGCCGTCAGCGTCGCGATGACGGCGGGCCGGTGGTGGGCCGGGGTGCGGGCCGACTCCGAGGGCGTGGGCGGCCTGCTCCCGTTCGGGATCGGCGCCTGTGCCCTCGGCACGCTGGGCATCGCGGGCGCGGCCGGGCTGCTGGAGGGGACGTCCGCCCTGGTGCTGGCGAGCGCCGGCGGGCTGCTGTACGGGCTGGGGTTCGGAGCGCTGCAGAACGACACGCTCGTGCTGATGTTCCGGGAGGCGGGCCCCGCCGGCACCGGCACGGCGAGCGCCGCCTGGAACATCGCGTACGACGGCGGCACGGGCGCCGGGTCTCTCGGGGTCGGGTTCGTCGCCCAGGGTGTCGGTGTCAGCGGTGCGCTCGGCCTCTCGGCGGTGCCGCTGCTGGTGCTGCTGCCCCACGCGGTGCGTCGGTCCCGGGGCGCTCGCGGCCTGCTGGGTCGGCGGCGGGGCCCGCGGCGCGACGTCTGACAAGATCGTCCCCATGGCCGAGCTCGTCTTCTTCTCCGGGACCATGGACAGCGGCAAGTCGACGCTGGCCCTGCAGACCGACTACAACCACCGGGCGCGGGGTCGCCACGGGCTGATCTTCACCCGCAACGACCGCGCCGGCACCGCACGGATCTCCTCCCGGCTCGGGCTCGAGGTCCGGGCCCGCGAGGTCGACGACGACACCGACTTCTGGGAGGAGATCTCCGCCGAGCGCCAGCGCGGGCACCTGGTGGACTACCTCGTGTGCGACGAGGCGCAGTTCTACTCGCCGGAGCAGGTGGAACAGCTCGCGCGACTCGTCGACGAGACCGAGATCGACGTGTTCTGCTTCGGGATCACCGCCGACTTCCGTTCCCGGCTCTTCCCGGGGTCGACCCGCCTGGTCGAGCTCGCGGACCGGCTGGAGGCCCTGCAGGTGCAGACGCTGTGCTGGTGCGGGGCGCGGGCGACCCACAACGCCCGCACGGTCGGGGGAGTGATGGTCGTCGAGGGCGACCAGGTCGTCGTCGGCGACGTCAGCTCGGCCGACGAGGTCGCCTACGAGGTGCTCTGCCGGCGCCACCACATGCGGCGGATGACGGCCGGGGTCGCGCGGCGGCTCGCCCCGGCGGACGGGCTGCTCGACGTGCCCTGACCTCAGGACGAGGGCCGTGCGCCACCGAACACGATCTCGTCCCAGCTCGGCATCGGGGCGCGACCCTTGCGGGCACCGCGTCGGGGGCGTGGCGACGGGTCGTCCGTGCCGGTCCCCGTCGCCGCCACGGTGTCGTCCGCCGGCGACCCGGTGTCGTCCGCCGATGACCTGGTGTCCTGTGCCGGCGACCCGGCGTCGTCCGGCGACGACGAACGGTCCGTGGTCGCCGGTGCCGGCACGGCCGGCCGGGGCACGGGCGCCGGGACCGGTGCCGACACCGGCGTCGACATCGGCGGGGGAACGGGCACCGGGGCGTGCTCGGCACCGTGGTCACCGTCCTCGTGGTCCGTGCCGCGGTCGTGGGACGCGTCCTCGGCCCCGGCGTCGGGCGCGGACCCGTCGGGCCCGTCGGGCTCCGCCGCAGGGTCCGGTCGTCCGGACCGCTCCGGGTCCTCGGCGGCGTCCGGCGCCGAGGAGGTGTTCTCGGCGCGCGAGGAGCGGTGCGCGTCCCGGCGTGCGCCGAGGTCGACGATGCTCGCGCCGTCGTCGGTCCTGGCTGGCGGTCCGCCGTCGAGGCCGAGCGGCAGCTCCTGGTCACCCGGGCGCGGAGCCGGCCGGGTGCGGTGGGGCCGTTGTCCCCGTCGGCCCGCCAGGTCGTCGAGCAGCAGCTCCGTCGCCTCCGAAGCGGGGTCGGGCGGGGGCGTGGGACGCCGCCGCGGCTCGGTCGGGACGCCGAGGATCTCGGGGGAGACGGGGTCGTCGGGCTGGCCCAGCCACCGGGCCTCGTCGTCCATGGCCGTCACCGCCCGGCTGCGCGGGTCGAACGTCCACGCGGCGCACCGGTCGCGCCCCCCGGCCACGAAGCGCACCTCGACGTGCCAGGGGGCCGTCCCCGTGCGCCGGGCGCTCCAGACCGCCTCGGCCGCGTCGACGTCGCGGGCGGCGAGCCGGGCGTCGGCGAGCTCGCCCAGGGTGGCGTCACCCTCGGGGTCGGTCCGGTGGTTGCGCACCTGGCCGATGACGTGGTCGCGCTCGGCGGCCACGGGCCACTCGTAGCGGCGCACGTGCTCCGACGGCAGCCCCGACTCCGCGGCGAGCTCCTCGACCGTGGCACCGGCCCGCAGGCGTGCCTGCAGCTCGCGGGGACGCAGCGGGGTCTGCGACTGGGCCTGGAGCGCCTCGGTCCGCGGGCGGTCGCGCCGGACGGCGGCGCGCAGCGCCTCGGAGATCGCGAGCGTGTGCTCCGCGCCGTCCGGACCGCGCAGGACCAGGCGCTCGGCGTCCTCGTGCAGCGTCACGAGCTCGAGCTCTGCCATGGTTCCTCCTTCACCGCCCGCCCGCCTGACGGGCCTGCTCCGTCGAGCGTGCCACCGTCGCCGCCGTCCGGGGGGCAGGTTCCGTCGGTGTGCCGCGGATCGGGCAGGATGGAGGGGTGACCACCACACCCTCCCTCCCGTCCGCGTCCGAGACCAGCGACCTGCGCACCCTCGCCCGCTCCCTCGCGATGGAGGCGGGTGCGCTCGTCCGGGGCAGTCGGCCCGACGAGGTCGAGGTGGCCGCGACGAAGTCCAGCGCCGTCGACCCCGTCACGGCCATGGACCGTGCCGTGGAGGACCTGCTGCGGCGACGCCTCGCCGCGCGCCGGCCGGACGACGCGATCCTCGGCGAGGAGGGGGACGACGTCACCGGGACGAGCGGGCTGACCTGGGTGATCGACCCGATCGACGGCACGGTCAACTACCTCTACGGCGTCGCCTCCTACGCGGTCTCGGTGGCGATCGTGGCCGGTGACCCCGACCCCGCCCGGTGGACACCCCTCGCCGGTGCCGTGCACTCCGTGGTCGACGGCGTGACCTGGACCGCTGCGCGGGAGCAGGGCGCCGACCGCGACGGCCTCCCCGTGCAGGTGCGCCGGGCGGACTCGCTCGCCACCAGCCTGGTCGGCACCGGGTTCGGGTACGAGGCCGAGCGGCGTGCCGAGCAGGCCCGCGTGCTGAGACACGTGCTGCCGCGTGTGCGGGACATCCGGCGCCTCGGGTCGGCGGCCATCGACCTCTGCCTGCTCGCCGACGGACGCCTCGACCTCTACTACGAGCGGGGACTGAACCCGTGGGACATGGCCGCCGGCGGTCTCGTCGCCGTCGAGGCGGGTGCGGTGCTCAGCGGTCTGGACGGCGCGCCGGCGACGCGGCGCATGACGGTCGCCGGGTCGCCCGACCGGCAGGCGGAGCTGGTCGCGCTCCTCGAGGAAGCGGGTGCCTGAAGCACCTTGCGTTCGCGCAGGGTGAACCGTACTGTTCGCGCAGGCCAGGGGGCATGTGACCGGCGCGACACCGCAAGTTGTCGCGAGCCCGGCTCGGATGGTGCACAATCCGTGGGCCGAACGGGAACAAAACCTGATCGGCAAGCATTATCAGCGCGTACCGACACCCACTCCACGGAGCGTGACAGCACAGATGGCAACCGACTACGACGCACCCCGCAAGAACGAGGACGACGCGGAGCAGGACTCGATCCAGGAGCTCCAGACCCGCCGCTCCGACAAGTCTTCGGGTGTCGTCGACGAGGACGAGACGGAGGCTGCGGAAGGCTTCGAGCTTCCGGGCGCCGACCTGTCCGGAGAAGAGCTCGCGGTGCGCGTGCTGCCCCGCCAGGCGGACGAGTTCACGTGCTCGAGCTGCTTCCTCGTCCATCACCGCAGCCAGCTGGCCTACGAGAAGAAGGGCCAGATGATCTGCACGGAGTGCGCGGCCTGACACCCCGCACACCCCGTGGACGGGCGTGACCCGACACCCGAGACCCAGGCCGTCATGTCCTCGACATGACGGCCTTCGTCGTGTCGGGGGACGTGGCGGACAGGCTCAGGCGCCCGCACCCGACTGCACCAGGGCGTCGGCGAGCTCGTCCGGGCGCCGCGTGGAGACCAGCCAGTAGGGGGTCGGGTCCAGCGGGTCGCGCAGCACCACCTTCAGGCCGGTGCGCGCCCAGCTGCGCAGGCAGACGTAGGCGCGGGCGTCGAGCTCCGGCCCGAGCGCGGTGCGCATCTCCTCGGCGCTGAAGATCGGCGTCACCCCGCCGAGCAGCTCCACCGGCACGCGGGCGGGGCCGGCGCGCAGCTCGCCGTCCGCCACCTCGACGACGGGGGCGGTCGCGACGAGCGTCACCACGACGACAGCGGCGACGAGCACCCCGGCCCCGGGGGCGACGAGGGGTGCGAGCGGCAGCAGGGTGACGGCCACGATGACGCCGAGGCCGATCGAGGCGACCCAGGCGCCGGGGCCGGGCAGGAGACGTTCCCGGAACAGCGGGGCAGGAGCGGGCTCCGCCGGGTTCCCCGAGCGGCTGGGCGCGTCGTTCATGGCCTCATCATCGCAGGTCTGCGCGGTCCGATAGGCTGCGCGGGTGCCCCATGACGCCAGCCCGCCGCTGACCGACCCGAGCACGCTCGACGTGCTCGTGACGCTGCTGGACGATGCCGCGGTCGCCCCGACCTACGCCCACCCCGGTGACGCGGGTGCCGACCTGGTCACGACCGTCGACGTCGACCTCGCGCCCGGCGCGCGCGCCGTCGTGCCGACCGGGCTGGCGATCGCGCTGCCCGAGGGCTACGCCGCGTTCGTCCACCCGCGCTCCGGGCTCGCTGCCAAGCACGGCGTCACCGTGGTCAACGCCCCCGGGACGGTCGACGCCGGCTATCGCGGGGAGATCAAGGTCGTCCTGGCCAACACCGACGCCACGGAGACCGTCCGGCTGCGCCGCGGCGACCGGGTCGCTCAGCTCGTCGTGCAGCGGGTCGAGCACGCCCGGTTCCTCGTGGCCGACCGCCTGCCGGGGTCGCAGCGCGACACCGGCGGGTTCGGGTCGAGCGGAGGGTTCGCGCAGGGCTGACCTGCACTGTTCCCGACCGCTCTCGCCAGCGGTCTACCCTGGGCACGAGGCACGGCGCAGCGCCGTGGCGACCGACGAGACAAGGAGCTCCCTGGTGGGTCTGTTCCGGCGCAAGGCGTCGACGAAGGACACGGAGTCCGCCGCGGCGGACGCGACCTCGACCTCCCCGACCCCGGACGACGCCCCGGCGGCGACCGGGTCCGACCAGGGCGAGGAGAGCGCCCGGCCGACCGGTCGCGGTCCCTTCGACTCCTCGCAGGTCTCGTCCCTGGGTGCGCGGGTCGACCTCGGCGCCATCTGGCTGCCCGTCCTGCCCGGGCTGCAGCTGCGCATGGAGGTCGACAAGAAGTCGCAGAAGGTCACCGGGGTGGCCGCGTCCCTCAAGGGGTCCATCCTGCAGGTCCAGGCGTTCGCCGCACCCAAGACGATGGGGATCTGGGACGAGGTGCGCGAGGAGATCGCCGCCTCGCTGACCAAGCAGGGCGGCACCGTCGACGACGTGCCGGGCACCTTCGGCCGCGAGCTCATCGCGCGCATCCCGGCCCAGACCTCCGAGGGCAAGACGGGCGTCCGCCCGGCCCGGTTCATCGGTGTCGACGGGCCGCGGTGGTTCCTGCGCGGCGTGCTGTCCGGGCGGGCCGCCGTCGACGCCGACGCCGCCAAGCCGCTGGAGTCGGTGTTCGCGAACGTCGTCGTCGTCCGTGACGGCAGCCCGCGCCCCCCGCGCGACCTGCTGACCCTCACCCTGCCCGAGCAGAAGCGCGGCGCGGGCGCGGAGTCCGACGGCCCGGCCGGGGCGACCCCCCAGGAGCCGAGCTTCGACCCGCTGCAGCGCGGCCCCGAGATCACCGAGACCCGCTGACATGTCGTTGCGCAGCATGGTCAGGTCCGCCCTGGCCTCCACCGACAGCGTCGCCGCGGACGAGGAGCGCAGCGCCGCGGCCATGGTCGCCGGGTGCACGGCCCTGGCGGAGGTGGCCCCGCGGCACCGGTACTCCGTCGCCGGCGTCCTGCGCTCCGTGGTCCTGCACCCGCGCCAGGACGTCCCGACCGTCGAGGCCGAGCTCTACGACGGCTCCGGCACCCTCGACCTCGTCTGGCTCGGCCGCCGTCAGATCGCCGGCATCCAGCCGGGCCGGCGGCTGCGCGTGGAAGGCATGGTGACGACCCGCGACGGGCGACGCGCCATGTTCAACCCGCGCTACGAGCTGCGCGCACGGGCGGGCGAGTGAGCGGGCGGCAGGGCGGCGAGCGGCCGCCCGAGCACGAGACCGGTCCCGCGGACTCCGTCGCGCGCCGCGGCGTGCGCGCCGTGACCGGGGACTCGTTCTCCCTCGGTGAGGCGATCGGCGGCGTGCGCGGTGTCGTCGAGGCGGTGCTGCCCGGGCTGGTGTTCGTCGTCGTGTACGTCCTGACCCTGGACCTGACCTGGGCCCTGGTGGGTTCGGGCGTCGCGGCGCTGGTCACCGTCGGGGCGCGTCTCGTGCAGCGCACCCCGGTCACGCAGGCGGTCGGCGGCGTGCTCGGCATCGCCGTCGGCGTCATCTGGGCCTGGACCTCGGGCGAGGCCGAGGACTTCTACGTCTGGGGCCTGTGGACGAACGCCGCCTACCTGGTGGCCTTCGTCGTGTCCATCCTCGTGCGCTGGCCGCTGGTCGGTCTGTTCGTCGAGGCGATCCGTTCCGGGTTCGCCGAGCAGGCGTCCGCGCAGCGCCCGGCCGCCGGGTCCCGTGAGGACGAGGCCGAGCAGCCCAGCCCGTGGGCCCCGCTGGTCGCCTGGCGCGCGGACGCGGACCTCGTGCGGCGGTACACGATCGCCAGCTGGTTCTGGGTCGGGCTGTTCGCCGTCCGGCTCGCGGTGAAGGTGCCGCTCTACCTCGACGGCGACGTCGGCTGGCTGGGCACGATGCACCTGGCGCTCGGTCTGCCGCTGTGGGGCCTCGTGCTGTGGCTGACCTGGGTCGTGGTGCGCGGCGCGCACCGGGACGCCGCCGAGGCCGGCACCCCCGAGCGCGCCTGACCGAGCCCGTCGGGCTCCACCCTGCGCTGCACCTCCGGCTCAGCCGAGCTCGGGGCCGTCGACGACGAGCTGCTGCAGCACCGACGGGTCGGCCTCCTGCCCGGTGACGAACATCAGCTCGTCGCCGGCCTCCAGGGCGTCGTCGTCGGTGGGGTTGAACGGCTGGGTCCCGCGCACCACGCAGGCGAGCACGGTGTCCGCGGGCCAGCGGACGTCGTGCACCCGCAGCCCGACCAACGGCGACTCCTCGGGCAGGGTGACCTCGAAGATGTCGGCACCCGACTGGTGGAAGGTGAAGATCCGCACCAGGTCGCCGACGGAGACGGCCTCCTCGACCATCGCCGTCATGATCCGGGGCGTCGACACGGCGACGTCCACGCCCCACGAGTCGTCGAACATCCACTCGTTGCGCGGGTTGTTCACCCGGGCCACGGTGCGCGGCACGGCGAACTCGGTCTTGGCCAGCAGGGAGAAGACGAGGTTGACCTTGTCGTCGCCGGTCGCGCCGACGACGACGTCCGCCGAGGAGACGTCGGCACCGGTCAGGGAGTCCGTCTCGCAGGCGTCGGCCAGCAGCCAGTCGGCGTCCGGCACCTGCGCCACGCGCATGGCGGACGGGTTCTTGTCGATCAGGACGACCTCGTGGTCGTTGGCCAGCAGCTCGGAGGCGATGGACCGGCCGACCGACCCGGCCCCGGCGATGACGACGCGCATCAGTCCTCCTCCTCCGGGCCCGGGGCATGGGTGAGCAGCCGTTCGACCCGCGCCGCGTCGTCGGCGTGCATGAGCACGTGCAGGACGTCGTTCTCCTGCAGCAGGGTGTCCGGCCCGGCGATGCGGGCCTCGGCGTACCGGGTGATGAAGGCGACCCGCGCCCCGGTGGTGGCCTCGATCCGGCGGACGGAGAGCCCGAGCCAGCCCGGGTGGTGGTCGACCTGCGCCAGGCGGACCGCGCCGGAGGGGTCGCGGTACTCGTCCGTGGCGCCCAGGGGGAGCATCCGGCGCAGGACCTGGTCCGCGGTCCAGCGCACGGTGGCCACGGTGGGGATGCCGAGCCGCTGGTAGATCTCCGCGCGGTGCGGGTCGTAGATGCGGGCCACGACGTGCTCGACGCCGTAGGTCTCCCGGGCGACCCGGGCCGCCAGCACGTTCGAGTTGTCGCCGTCGGACACCGCCGCGAACCCGTACGTGTCCTCGATGCCGGCCTGGGTCAGGGTCTCGCGGTCGAAGCCGACGCCCGTGACCTTGTGCCCGGAGAAGTCCGCGGGGAGGCGGCGGAACGCGTCCGGGTTCTGGTCGATGACCGCCACCGAGTGGCCGTTCGACTCGATCGTCTGCGCGAGCGTGGAACCCACGCGGCCGCAGCCCATGATCACGAAGTGCACACGCCAGACGCTATACCCAGGTCAGGACGGCTGCCGACCCGGCCAGCGGGCGGTGCTGGGCATAGCATGTGTCATCGTGTCGGACATCGCGGACGCCGCCAAGCGGTTGCTCCTAGGACGCCCCTTGCGCAGCGAGAGCACGAAGCAGGCTCTGCTGCCCAAGCGGGTCGCGCTGCCCGTGTTCGCCTCGGACGCGCTGTCGTCGATGGCGTACGCGCCGGACGAGATCCTGCTGATGCTGGCGCTGGCGGGCCTGGCCGCCACCGCGGTCTCGCCGTGGGTCGGGCTCGTCGTCGTCGTCGTGCTGCTGGTGGTCGTCGCCTCCTACCGCCAGATCGTGCGGGCCTACCCCTCCGGCGGCGGCGACTACGAGGTCGCGACCACCAACCTCGGGCCGACGGCGGGCATCGGCGTCGCCTCGGCCCTGCTGCTCGACTACGTCCTGACGGTGGCGGTGTCGCTGTCCGCCGCGGCGCAGTACCTCACCGTGCTCGTCCCGGCCGCACGCGACGTCGAGGCGTGGGTGGCCGTCGGCCTGCTCGCGGCGCTGACGGTCGTCAACCTGCGCGGGGTCCGGGAGTCCTCCTGGGTGTTCGTCGTCGTCATCTACTGCTTCATGGCAGCGGTCGGGATCCTGGCCGTCGTGGGTGCCGTCCGCCACCTCACCGGCGGGTTGCCGCAGGCGGAGAGCGCCGGGTTCGACCTCGTGCCCGGCGCCGGGTTCGAGCAGGGACTGGTCGGCATCGCCGGCGCCTTCCTCGTGGCGCGGGCCTTCGCCTCCGGCGCGGTCGCGCTGACCGGGGTGGAGTCGATCACCAGCGGTGTCCCGGCGTTCCAGCGCCCCAAGCGGCGCAACGCGGCCGCCACCCTGGCGCTGCTCGGCGGCATCTCGGCCGTGATGCTCATGACCATCCTGTTCCTGGCGCAGGCCACCGGCGTGAAGTTCGTCGAGGACCCGACCACCCAGCTCACCCGCGGGGGCGAGCCGGTGGGGGAGGGCTACGAGCAGCACCCCGTGCTGGCCCAGCTCGCCGAGACGATCTTCGGCGGCGCGGGGATCGTGGCCATGGTCGTCGTCGGTGTCACCGCCCTGGTGCTGCTGCTCGCGGCGAACACGGCCTTCTCCGGGTTCCCGGTCCTCGGCTCGATCCTGGCCAAGGACGGCTACCTGCCCCGCCAGCTCCACACGCGCGGTGACCGCATGGCGTTCTCCAACGGCATCGTCACCCTGGCGATCGCGGCCGGGGTGCTGATCCTCGCCTTCGACGCCGAGGTCACGGCGCTCATCCAGCTCTACATCGTGGGTGTGTTCGTCTCGTTCACGCTGTCCCAGCTCGGGATGCTGCGGCACTGGACCCGGGCCCTGCGCAAGGAGCCCAGCCCGCGCGAGCGGACCCGCATGAAGTGGTCGCGCACCGTCAACGGCGTCGGTTTCGTGCTGACCGCGGCGGTCCTCGTCATCGTGCTGGTGACGAAGTTCACCCACGGCGCCTGGATCACGCTGGTCGCGATGGGTCTGCTGTTCGTCCTCATGCGGGGCATCCACCAGCACTACTCGCGGGTGCGCGACGAGCTGGCGCTGGACGACATCTCCGGTGCCCGCGCCCTGCCCAGCCGGGTGCACGCCGTCGTGCTCGTCTCGCGCGTGCACAAGCCGACCATGCGGGCCCTGGCGTACGCGCGCGCCTCCCGGCCGTCCGTGCTGGAGGCCGTCACCGTCGGGGTCGACCCCGCGGAGATGGCCGACCTGCGGGAACGCTGGGAGGCGCTGCACCTCCCGGTGCCGCTGCGGGTCCTCGACTCGCCCTACCGGGAGATCACCCGGCCGGTGCTGCAGTACGTGCGCTCGGTCCGCCGCGAGTCCCCGCGCGACCTCGTGGTCGTCTACATCCCCGAGTACGTCGTCGGGCACTGGTGGGAGCAGCTGCTGCACAACCAGTCCGCCCTGCGACTCAAGGGCCGGCTGCTGTTCACCCCGGGCGTCGTGGTGGCCTCGGTGCCGTACCAGCTGTCGTCGTCGGAGGGGCAGACGGGACTCGAGTCCGAGCAGAGCGGGTGAGAATAGGGGACGTGCCCCGACCTCGCCGTTCCGCCCCGCGCCCCCGTCCCGCCGACCCCGACGTCGGTCTCGAGCTCGAGCTCGAGACCGGTCCCGTCGCGCACGGCGGGCACTGCGTCGCCCGTCACGAGGGCCGGGTGGTGTTCGTGCGCCACACCCTGCCCGGGGAGCGCGTCCGCGCCCGGGTCACCGAGGGCGGGAAGCGCTTCTGGAGGGCGGACGCCGTCGAGGTGCTCGACGCCTCGCCCGACCGCGTCGACCCGGCGTGGCCGGCCGCCGGACCCGGGGGAGCCGGCGGCGGCGAGCTGTCCCACGTCGCGCTGCCCGCCCAGCGCCGCTGGAAGGCCGACGTCCTCGCCGAGCAGCTGCAGCGCCTCGCGGGGCTGGAGCGGCCGGTCGCCGTCGAGGCGGCACCGGGCGACGACGTCCGGGGCGGGCTCGGCTACCGCACCCGCGTCGAGCTCGTCACCGACGAGGAGGGGCGCGCGGGCATGCGCGCGTTCCGGTCCCACCGGGTGGTGCCGCTGGACGGCATGCCGCTGGCGACGCCCGAGGTGGCGGCGCTCGCCGACGCCGAGGGCGTCTGGGGCGGTCGCTGGCGCGCCGGGCAGCGGCTGGAGCTCGTGGCGCCCGCGTCCGGGTCGGCGCCGGTCCTGCTCGTCGACGGCGTGCCCTGGCGCCGCGGCCGGCCCGACACCCGTGCCAACGCGCGCCGCGCCGTGACCGAGGAGGTGACCGTGGGCGGCCAGGAGCACCGCTACCGCGTCACCGCCGACGGGTTCTGGCAGGTGCACCGGGAGGCGCCGGGCGTGCTCGCGAACGCCGTGCTGGAGGCCGCCGGCGACCTGGACGGCGCGCGGGTCCTCGACCTGTACGCCGGTGCCGGGCTGTTCACGCTGCCGCTGGCCGCGGCCGTGGGCTCCGGTGGCCGGGTCGTGGCCGTCGAGTCCGACCCCCGGGCCGTCAAGGACGCGCGCCGCAACGCCCACGACACCCCGCAGGTCGAGCTGCACCTCGGTGCCGTGGACACGGTGCTGCTCGACGGGGACGCGGCCGGCGACGGTGCCGGCGAGGCCGACGTCGTGGTGCTCGACCCGCCGCGGGCCGGCGCGGGACGTGCCGTGGTGCAGGCGATCGCGGACCGCCGTCCGACCCGGGTGGTCTACGTCGCCTGCGACCCCGCCGCGCTGGCGCGTGACGTCGGCTACCTGGCCGAGCACGGCTACGGGCTGACGGGTCTGCGCGCCTTCGACCTGTTCCCCATGACGCACCACGTCGAGGCCGTCGCGGTCCTGGAGCGCTGATGGGAGGGCCGGAGCGGCGGGGCGTGCGGCGCTGGCTGCCGCTGCGGCTGGCCGTCGTGGCCGCCGTCGTCCTGGTCGGCCTGCTCGTGGCGGTCCTGGCGCGCCAGCCGTCCGACGACCCCGTCCTGCAGACGTACGAGGGCGTGCCCGCGGGCGTGGCGCAGGACGAGCCCGTGGACGGCGAACCCGGCTGGGTGCTCGGCGAGGACGGCCGGCTCGCCGTCTACGCGGCCGGGAGCTCGTCGTGCCCGTGGCGACCGACGTCGGTCACGGCCGACGGGAACCAGGTCACGGTCCGCCTCGAGGTCGACGGCGGGCCCGTGTGCACCATGGACGTCGTCTACACCACCAGCGTCGTGGGGCTGCCCGACGGCGTGGACCCGGACAGCCTGGAGGTCGAGCTCGAGCTCGTCGGCTGACCCGGGACGTCGCCGCGCACCGGCGCCCGTCAGATCCGCGCGAGCAGTCCCGCCAGGGACGCGGCGACGGCGTCGGGGTCGGTGAGCAGGTGCAGGTGGCCGCCGGGCAGCGAGTCGGTGGGCCAGCCGGCCTCGCGGGCGCGCTGCGCCTCGCGGGCGTAGGTGTCGCCGAAGGAGAGGTAGGCGAGACGGCCCCGCTCCCAGCCGGCGGGGACCTGCACGGTGGACTCGGTGTAGCTGAGCGGCATCCGCGGTGCCTCCGCCTCCAGCCGGTCGAGGGTGGCGTCGTCGGGCAGGAGCCGGCGGACCTCCTCGCGCGGCCACCAGGACGGCCACGGGGGCAGGAGCCCGTCGGCGTCGGCGAGGTCGCGCAGTTGCTCCCGCAGGTCCGGCGGCACCAGGGGAGCCTCGCCGGAGGCGGGTGGCAGCGCGGCGTCGACGAAGACGGTGCCGGCGAGCGGGCCCGCCGCGGCGATCGCGGGGACGTACAGACCGGCGTTCGAGTGGGGCACCAGCACCAGGAGGTCGTCGTCGGGCAACGACGCCTCGCACCGGTCGAGCACCTGCTCCGGCGAGGTGCCCCGGGTGTCGGCGACGAGCGTCTGCCAGCCGTGCGAGCGCAGCCGCTGGGCCACCGGCTCCCAGACGGCGGGGCCGAGGAACGGGCTGGGCAGGAAGGTCACGATCGGCCGTTCGACGACGGCGGTGGGGGTCGTCATGGGTCCAGCCTGTCATCCGTCGAGGCGACGCCGAGCCAGGTGTGCCGGTTGCGCCACCAGCACCAGCCGATCTTGGTCGCACCGCGGCGTGTGCTGCCGTCCCGTCCGGTGCCGCCGGAGATCCACAGCGCCGGGGTGCGGGCGTCGTACGTGCCGTCGGGCCGGCGTCGTCGCGAGCCGATCGTCATGAAGCAGCGCCCGGGCTCGAGAACCTCCGGGTCCTGCAGCACCCACTGGGCGCCTTCGGCGAGCGTGAGCGGGGAGCGGCCACGCGCGGCGATCCGGGCCGCCGCCTCCTGCGGGGAGGCGTTCGCCATCTCGTCGCCGCGCTCCGGTCCGTTCACGAGGTAGACGTCGGCGTCCGGGACCTCGAGGCCGTCGACCGGACCGAACGCGTCGACGTCGGTCATGTCCTCGACCACGAACCCTTCGCGCTCGACGACGCCCGTGCGGGTGCGCACCGTGCGTCGCAGGTGCGGGGCCAGTGCCGACGGCGAGAGGTGGCGCGGGTGCACCACGAGCAGCGCGCCGGGCGGTGCGTCGACGGCGAGGCGCCGGGCGGCCGAGCGGAGGCCGGCGGCGTCGAGACGGTCCGGGGCGGCCGGGGTGCCGTCGTCGGGCACGAGGCCCAGCGCGACGAGGCGGTCGGCCTGGGCCGGCACCGGGGGCAGGGCGGCGGGCACGGGGCTCCTTCCGTCGGACGTCAGGGTCAACGCCGCGCGCGTGCCACGCGTTCCGGGTGAGGCACGCCTAAGTATCTTGACGTCAAGATATATGGGCTATGCTGGGCACAGCCCGGCGACCTCTGCGTACGCTGGGACAGCCCCCGCACGAGACGGCGTCGGAACCGCTGCGACCAGCGCAGGTCGGGTCCCGTCCGCCGGAAAGCCCCCGAGAAGGAGCCGCAGTGAGCAGCGTGGACACATTCGGATCGAAGGGAACCCTGGACGTCGGAGGGAACTCCTACGAGATCTTCCGGCTCTCCGCGGTCGAGGGGCTCGAGCGCCTCCCGTACTCGCTGAAGATCCTCGCCGAGAACCTGCTGCGCACCGAGGACGGCGCGAACATCACCGCCGACCACGTGCGCGCCCTGGCCGACTGGGACCCGGACGCCCAGCCCAGCACCGAGATCCAGTTCACCCCGGGCCGCGTCATCATGCAGGACTTCACCGGCGTGCCCTGCGTGGTCGACCTGGCCACCATGCGCGAGGCGGTCGAGGAGCTCGGTGGAGACCCCACCCGCATCAACCCGCTCGCACCCGCCGAGATGGTCATCGACCACTCCGTGCAGATCGACGTCGCCGGCACGACCGAGGCCTTCGAGCGCAACGTCGAGTTCGAGTACGAGCGCAACCACGAGCGCTACCAGTTCCTGCGCTGGGGCCAGACGGCGTTCGACGACTTCAAGGTCGTCCCCCCGGGCACCGGCATCGTCCACCAGGTCAACATTGAGTACCTGGCCCGCACCGTCATGACCCGTGAGGTCGACGGCGTCCTGCGCGCCTACCCGGACACCTGCGTGGGCACCGACTCGCACACGACGATGGTCAACGGTCTCGGCGTGCTCGGCTGGGGCGTCGGCGGCATCGAGGCCGAGGCGGCCATGCTCGGCCAGCCGGTCTCGATGCTCATCCCGCGCGTCGTCGGCTTCAAGCTGACCGGCGAGATCCCCGCCGGCGTCACCGCCACCGACGTCGTGCTGACGATCACCCAGATGCTGCGCCAGCACGGCGCCGTCGGGAAGTTCGTCGAGTTCTACGGTTCCGGCGTCGGCCAGGTGCCGCTGGCCAACCGCGCCACCATCGGCAACATGTCGCCGGAGTTCGGCTCGACCGCCGCGATCTTCCCGATCGACGACGTCACCATCGACTACCTGCGCCTGACCGGCCGCAGCGAGGACCAGCTCGCCCTCGTCGAGGCCTACGCCAAGGAGCAGGGACTCTGGCTGGACCCGAGCTCGGACGACTACGTCGAGCCGACCTTCTCGGAGTACATGGAGCTCGACCTGTCGACGGTCGTGCCGTCCATCGCCGGCCCGAAGCGTCCGCAGGACCGCATCGAGCTGACGCACGCCAAGGCCGCGTTCGCCCGCGACCTGCCGAACTACGCCTCCGACGTCGTCGACTCCGTGGACGAGGCCGAGATCGAGTCCTTCCCGGCCTCCGACTCGCCGTCGACCCACGACCAGGTGCGCCGCACGGTGCCCGTCACCGACTCCCAGGGGCGCGAGTTCGAGCTGTTCCACGGCGCGGTGGCGATCGCCTCGATCACCTCCTGCACCAACACCTCGAACCCGTCGGTCATGCTCGCCGCGGCGCTGCTGGCCAAGAACGCCGTCGACAAGGGCCTGGTCTCCAAGCCCTGGGTGAAGACCTCGATGGCCCCCGGGTCGCAGGTCGTGACCAACTACTACGAGAAGGCCGGCCTGTGGCCGTACCTGGAGAAGCTCGGCTTCCACCTGGTGGGCTACGGCTGCACGACGTGCATCGGCAACTCGGGCCCGCTGGACGAGAAGGTCTCCGAGGCGGTCCAGGAGAACGACCTCGCCGTCGTCTCGGTGCTGTCCGGCAACCGCAACTTCGAGGGCCGGATCAACCCGGACGTGAAGATGAACTACCTGGCCTCGCCGCCGCTGGTCATCGCCTACGCCCTGGCCGGCACCATGGAGTTCGACTTCGACGCCGACCCGCTGGGCCGCGACGAGGACGGCAAGCCGATCTTCCTCAAGGACATCTGGCCCACGCCGGAGGAGGTCCAGGCCACGATCGAGTCGTCGATCGACCGCAAGATGTTCGAGAAGGACTACGCCGACGTCTTCACCGGTGACGACCGCTGGCGCGCGCTGGAGACCCCCGAGGGCTCCACGTTCTCCTGGGACACCGAGTCCACCTACGTGCGTCGTCCTCCGTACTTCGAGGGCATGGGCGCCGAGCCGGCGCCGGTCGAGGACATCACCGGCGCCCGGGTGCTCGCCAAGCTCGGCGACTCGGTCACCACCGACCACATCTCGCCGGCCGGTGCGATCAAGCCGGACAGCCCGGCGGGCAAGTACCTGGCCGAGCACGGGATCGCGCGGCGTGACTTCAACTCCTACGGCTCGCGCCGCGGGAACCACGAGGTCATGATCCGTGGCACGTTCGCCAACATCCGTCTGAAGAACCTGCTGCTGGACGGCGTCGAGGGTGGTTTCACCCACAACTTCGTCACCGGCGAGCAGGACACCATCTACGACGCCGCGCAGGACTACGCCGAGCAGGGCACCCCGCTGGTGGTCCTCGGCGGCAAGGAGTACGGCTCCGGCTCCTCGCGCGACTGGGCGGCGAAGGGCACCGCGCTGCTCGGCGTCAAGGCGGTCATCACCGAGTCGTTCGAGCGCATCCACCGCTCGAACCTCATCGGCATGGGCGTGCTCCCGCTGCAGTTCCCGGCCGGGGAGTCCGTCGACTCCCTCGGTCTTGACGGCACCGAGACGTTCGACATCGCCGGCATCACCGCTCTCAACGACGGCGAGACCCCGGAGACGCTGAAGGTCACGGCGACCAAGGACGACGGCAGCACCGTCGAGTTCGACGCCGTGGTCCGCATCGACACCCCGGGTGAGGCGGACTACTACCGCAACGGCGGCATCCTGCAGTACGTGCTGCGCTCGCTGGTCGACTGAGACCGGCTCCGGCCCGCACGACGACGCCCCGTCGCTCCTGGAGAGCGGCGGGGCGTCGTCGTGCCCTCGTCTGTGGGTATGGATTGTGCGGGTCCGGAGCGCTTCGGACCCGCAGAAATCATGCCCACAACTGCACGGGTCAGACGGTGACGCGGGTGAGGTGGTCGACGACGGTCTTGACGACGGTCTCGTCGTCGAGGACGCCGTTGTGGCCCTGGCCCTCGGTGATCATCAGCTCGCTGCCCGGGTGCGCCGCGTGTAGCGCGTACGCCTCCTCGGCGCCGTGCATCCGGTCGTCGGCGTCCTGGACGAAGAGCGTCCCGACGTGCTCCGGCACCGGGTGGCGGCGCAGGTCGAAGCGGTCGCGCAGACCGTCCTGGCCGGGGAACTCCCGGCGGGTGATGTCGTCGCACAGCCGGTCCAGCAGGCGGGGCGCGATGCCGACGAGCCGCATGTAGGTCGCCGTGACGGAGTCGAAGCTCGTGGGTCCGGCCAGCGAGGCGAAGCGTTCGGCCCGAAAGCCCTCGTGCAGGGCGAGCCCGGCCGTGAACGCGCCGAGGGAGTGGCCGACGACGGCGGTGTACGCGCCGTGCCGCGTTTGCATCGCGTGCATGGCCGCCATGTGCTCCACGACCGTGAGGCGGTCGCCGTCGGACTCGCCGTGGGCGGGGCCGTCGTAGGACTCCACCGACCACCCGGCCTCGACCAGCGCGCGCACGAGCGCACCGAAGCGGCTCGCGCGACGCTGCCAGCCGTGCACGAGCAGCACGCTGGGTGCCCCGGGGGAGGTCTCGCCCCACTGGTAGGTGGTCACCGTGAGGCCGTCGACCTCGACCGTGCCGCGGCGTGCGGCGTCGTGGACGTCCTGGTCGGCGGGGCGCACCCGGGCCCGCGGGCCGACCTGGGTGAAGAGTCGCGCGGCGATGCCGGTGGCGACCGGGGGAGCGACGACGGACAGCGTGCGGAACGTCGCGCGCAACGGTGCAGGAACCACGGTGTACCTCCTCGAACGGCTGGACGTAACCACCATAGCACTATCTGAACGATCGTACGTAAAGATTTCTCGTATACTCGTGTCATGACCATCCACGCACCCGAGCCGGAAGCCGCCACCGTCGCCCCGTCGTCGGACGGTCGGCGGCGCCGAGGTGACCGCACCCGCGCCGCGGTGCTGGACCACGCCGTCCAGCGCGCCTCCGCGGACGGGCTCGCCGGGCTGACGTTCGGGACGCTCGCGGCGGAGACCACGACCACCAAGAGCGCGATCGCCGGGTTGTTCGGGAACAAGGAGGGCCTCGAGATCGCCCTCGTGCAGCACGCGCGCGACATCTTCCTCGACGCGGTGATCGCCCCGGCACGCGCGGCGGCGCCGGGACTCGACCGCGTCTGGGCGCTCGCGCAGGGGTGGAGCGAGTACTCGCGCACCCGGACCTTCGCCGGCGGGTGCTTCTTCCGGGCGGTGGAGACCGAGGTGGACTCGCGGCCCGGTGCCGTGCGCGACGCCGTCGTGGCGGTGCGCCGCGAGTGGGACGGGTACCTGCAGCACCACGTCACCCTGGCGGTCGACGCCGGCGACCTGGCCGCCGACGTCGACCCGGCCCAGGTGGTCTTCGAGGTCGTGGCACTGCTCGGCACGGCCAACGACCGGTCGCTGCTGCTGGACGACGACGGCGCCTACGCGCGGGCGCTGGCGGCCGTGCGGACGATGCTGGTGGCCCACGGCGCCGACCCGGAGCGGCTGCGCTGATCCCCGCGGACGGTCACACGAAACCGAACAGCGGGCCGAACGCGACGACGACCAGCGCCGCCCAGGCCGCGTAGACCGGGAGGTAGGCGGTCTGCCAGCGCTCGAGGTCGCCGAAGGCGCGACGGTGCCGGAGCAGGCCGAGCAGCAGCCACGCCGAGCGTGCGAGGTGGACGGCCAGCAGCAGGTTCAGCCCGAGGGCGGCGACCTTGTTCGGGCTCGCCCCGAACTCGGCGATCCGGGTGAGCATCGCGGTCAGGGCGACGGCGTCCACGGCCAGGGCCACCGTGACCAGGCCGAGCTGGAGGCCGTCGAACAGCCCCGGACGCGCCAGCGGGTCCCGGGCCGAGACCGAGTACATCACCAGTGCCAGGACGAGCAGCAGCACCCCGTCCATGAGGATGAGCAGCTCGCGGTCGACGGTGGTGAGGTCGCCGGCGGTGGCCAGCGCCACCAGGCAGGCCACGAGCGTCAGCGTGGTGAGCGGGGTGAAGACCCGGGTCAGCACCGGGGCGATGTTCTCCACGACCTCCTGCTTGGCCTCGACGAGCCAGGCCGCCACGAGGAACGCGCCGGGGACGCACACCGGCAGGATCCACTGCTCGAGCGCGGGTTCGAGGTCGAGGCCGGTGAGGCTGAACAGGCCGGCCGTCAGCCCGACCAGCACCCCGCCGCCCAGGGCCAGCAGCACGAAGTAGATCGCCAGCTCGCCGGTGAACCGGACGAAGTCCATCCGGCGGTCCGGCGAGCGCCAGCGGCCGCCGGCGTAGGCGACGCCCACCAGCGCCCACAGCACCACCGGCGCGTGCAGGGCGGCCAGGGCGAGCGTGGACCCGTCGACCGTGTAGGGGTAGAGGTTCAGGACCGCGGCGAGGACCACGAGGCCGGTGACCAGCACACCGGTGGTGGACGCCGCGAGGCGCCGCTTCCAGCCGAGGTACCCCGCGACGAACGGGGCCACGAGCAGACCCAGGTTGGTCAGGAACGCCCCCTCGTCGAGGAACGTCGCACCCGCCTTGACCGCCAGCCCGGCGCCGACGGCGCAGGCGAGGACGACCGCCAGCTCCCGCCGCGCGGGGGAAACGTCCTCCTCGGTGCCGTCGGGGAGCAGGACGAGCTGCTTCCACAGTCGCTCCGAGTGGGCACGGGCGAACTCGCGGGAGACGGCGTCGAGACGTCCCATCCGTTTGACCGCCACGAGGAACGCCTCCTCGTCGTCGAGCCCGGCGGCGCGCAGGTCGTCGATGCGCTCGCGCAGGTGGTCGGTCATCTCGTCGACGTCGTCCGGCGCGACCGCACGGTGCCGCCGGACGTAGTCCCGCCAGCGGTCGATCTGCGCCTCGAGGACCTCCGGGGCGTTCATGCCGTCCCTCCGGCCGTCGCCGGTCCGGCCTGGGGCGCCGGCACGTCGGACAGGGTGCGCCAGACCTCGCCGAGCGTCTCGGCGACCACGTCCCACTGCCGGCGTCGTTCGGCCAGGGCCTCGTGCCCGGCCGGGGTGAGGGCGTAGTGCTTGCGACGCCGGCCGGATCCTGAGCGTCCCCACGACGCCTCGACCAGGCCGTTGCGCTCCAGGCGGTGCAGCAGGGGGTAGAGCATGCCGTCCGTCCAGCTCATCCGGCCGCCGGACAGCTCGGCGACGCGTTTGGCGATCGCGTACCCGTACGACTCGCCCTCAGCGAGGATGCCGAGCACGAGCGGTGTCGCGGAGGCCGCGACGAGATCCTTGTCGATGTGCATAGCGCCTCTATCCCTCGATGTACGAGGTATTAAACCCTCGAGCTGCGAGGTATCGCAAGAGGTGCGGGAGCGTCCCGGGTCAGACGAAGCCGAAGAGCGGGCCGAACGCGACCACGACGAGGAACGCCCACCCGACGTAGAAGGGCAGGACCGCGGCCTGCCAGCGGTCCAGGCCCGCGACCCCGTCGCGCCGCCGCAGCATGGAGACCAGCAGCCAGGCCGACCAGACCAGGTGGACCGCCATCAGCACGCCGAGACCGAGCACGGCGACCTTGTTCGGGCTCGCCCCGAACGCGGCGGTCCGGGCGACCATCGCGGTCAGCACCACGCCGTCGACGGCGGTGGCCGCCACCGTCATCGCCAGCAGGACTCCGTCGAAGAAGCCGGGCCGCCGACCCGGGGTGCGGGCGGCGACCGCGTACAGCAGCAGCGCCAGCGCGACGACGAGCACCGAGGCCAGGGTGACGAGGAACTCGCGGTCGACGGTGGTCAGGCTGCCCACCGCCCCCAGGACGGCGACGCTCACGAGCAGCGTGATCGTGGTCAGCGGGACGAAGATCTTCGCCAGCACCGGGGCGATGTTCTCCACGACCTCCTGCTTGGCCTCGACGAGCCACGCCGCGACGAGCAGCGCGCCGGGGACGCCCATCGGCAGCACCCAGTCCTCGATCACCCCCTGGAACTCCACGTCGGCCAGGGTCAGCAGACCGATCGTGAGCCCGACGAGCAGGCCGCCGCCCAGGGCGATCAGGGCGTAGTAGACCACCAGCTCGCCGGTGAAGCGCAGGTACTGCAGCCTGCCCGCCGTCGAGCGCCACCTGCCCGCCGCGTACGCGACGCCGATCAGCCCCCAGAGCACGATCGGTGCGTGCACCGCGGCGAGGAAGCCCGTCGACCCGCCGACGTCGAACGGGTAGACGTTGATCGCCACGGCGAGGACGGCCGTCAGGAGCAGCAGCACCGCCGCGGTGCGCCACGACACCCGCCGCTTCCAGGCGAAGTAGGCGCCGAGGAACGGCGCCACGAGCAGGGCGACGTTGTGGCCGAACGCCGTGCTGTCGAGCTGGGCGACCCCCACCTTGACGCTGACGCCGGCGCCGACGGCCAGCGCCGCCACCACGCCGACCCCCCGCCAGTCGACCGTGGTGCCGCCCGGGGCAGCCGGTGACCGGTCGAACCGCCGCCAGAACACCGCCGCCTGCTCACGGGCGACCTCGCGCGCCACCGGGTCCTCCCGGTCGACGCGCATCACGGCCACGAGGAACGCCTCGTCGTCGTCGAGCCCGGCCTCCTGCAGCGTGGCGATCCGGGACCGGAGGCGTGCGGTGCGCCCCTCGACGTCGTCGGCCTCGTGCCGCCGCAGCGCCTCGCGCCAGCTCTCGAGACGAGCCTCCGCCGACTGCTCGGAGCCCGCCGGGTGCCCTGTCCCGCGCCCTCGGTCGCTGCTCATGGCTCCGCCGCTCCTCGCTCTCCTCCCATTGAAACGCCGGGGACGGCGCCTCACCACGCAGGAGGCGTCAGTGCCGGGAGGCGGCGTCATCGGCCGACGCGTCGGCGAGCACCTGGTCCAGGCTCTCGACGCCCAGCGGGGGCAGCCAGGCGTGCTCGGCGGACGAGTCGACGACCATCGCGCTCGCCATGGCCACCGCCCACCCGCGGGCGCGCACCCACACCGGGTCGTCGGCGGGGTAGCGGTGCGCGAGGGCACGCCGGAACTCCGCCCGCCCGGCATCGTCGAAGGTCAGCCACGCGGTGGCGAGGTCCGTGGCGGGGTCGCCGGAGGTGACGTCCCCGAAGTCGACCACGGCGGCGAGACCGTCGTCGTCACCGACGACGACGTTGCCGGGGTGCGGGTCGCCGTGCACCCAGACCGCCGGCCCGTCGTGGAGCGGGGCGGCCAGCGCGTCCTCCCACACCGCGGCGAGCCGGGCGGCGGACCCGACCCGCGGGTCGGCGAGCCGGCGGCGGACGGCCTGGTCCCGGGTGGTCAACGGCACGCCGCGCACCGGGTTGACCGGCGCGTCGAGGGCCGGTGCGTGCAGGGCGTCGAGGAACGCGGCCAGCGGTGCGGCCAGGCGCTGCCGTCGGGGACGCGGGACGTCCGCCGCGCGGTGCCCTGCGAACCACGGCACCACCGACCAGTGCCACGGGTACGCCGGGTCGGTGCTCGGCACCCCGACGCGGACCGGCGCCGGGACGGGCACGGGCAGCCGCGCCGCCAGCCAGGGCAGGGACTCCTGCTCGTGCACGACGAGCGGCGCCGCCGGCTCGCGGCGCGGCAGCCGGACGGCGAGGTCGCCGCCCAGGCGGACCATGACGTTGTCCCAGCCCTCGGCGGCGACCCGCAGCGGGCGGTCGGCCAGGTCCGGGTGCTGGGCTTCCAGCAGCGCGCGGACCAGGCCGACGTCGATCTCGATCTCGGCCGCCGCCATCAGGGGTCGAGCTCGATCTCGCGCCCCCGGTCCCACGGCTCGGTCCAGCCCAGGTGGTCGAACAGCGCGTCCAGGACGCCCGCGGTGAAGCCCCAGACGAGGTGGTCGGTGCCCGCGTCGTGCACCCGGAACGCCGGGCCGCGCCAGACCTGGCCCGACCGCCGCAGCACCGTGGTCACGCGCCGGTCGGGGTCGAGCAGGTCCGCGACCGGGGCGCGGAACACGTGCGAGGACTCGGCCGGGTCGACGACCCCGACGGGGGACTGGCGCGTCCACCAGGCCAGCACGGGCGTGACGACGTGGTTGCTCACCGGCATCGGCAGCGTGGCCAGCGTGCCCAGCACCTCGATCCCCGCGGGGTCGACGCCGGTCTCCTCGCGGGCCTCGCGCAGCGCGGCCGACACCGCGTCCTCGTCCGCGTCCGCGCGCCCGCCGGGGAACGCCACCTGGCCGGCGTGCGAGCTCAGCGTCGCCGCCCGGGAGAGCAGCAGCACGTCGAGGTCGTGCGAGACGGCCTGCGCCTGCGCGTGGTGGTCCGAGGGCAGCCCGTCCAGGACGCCGAACAGCACGAGGACGGACGCCGGACGCGCGAGCCGCGGGTCGAGCTCGCCGCGGGCGTGCGGCCAGGGGCCCGCGAACGAGCCGTCGCGGGCGAGGGCCGCCAGCTGGTCGCGCGCCGGGTCGGGACGGTCGGTCACCCCGGTCACCAGGAGGTCGGCAGGGGCATGCCCTCGGCGAACCCGGCGGCCGACTGGATGCCCACCGTGGCGCGGTCGGCGAACTCGGCCAGGGTGCGCGCCCCGGCGTACGTGCAGCTCGAGCGCAGGCCGGAGGTGATCTCGTCGAGCAGGTCCTCGACACCCGGCCGGCGGGGGTCCAGGTACATCTTGCCGGTCGAGATGCCCTCCTCGTACAGCGCCTTGCGGGCGCGGTCGAACGCCGACCCCTCGCCCGCGGTGCGCGCGGCGACGGCCCGTGCCGAGGCCATGCCGAACGAGTCCTTGTACAGCCGGCCCGACCCGTCCTCGTGCAGGTCGCCCGGGGACTCGTAGGTCCCGGCGAACCAGGAGCCGACCATCACCTGCGACGCGCCGGCGGCCAGCGCCAGGGCGACGTCGCGCGGGTGCCGCACGCCGCCGTCAGCCCAGACGTGCTTGCCCAGCTCACGGGCGGCGGCCGCGCACTCCAGCACGGCCGAGAACTGCGGGCGCCCGACGGCGGTCTGCATCCGCGTGGTGCACATGGCGCCCGGGCCGACACCCACCTTGATGATGTCGGCCCCCGCGGCGGCGAGGTCGCGCACTCCCTGTGCCGTCACGACGTTGCCGGCCACGACCGGCACCTGCGGGTCGACGGACCGGACCGCCTGCAGCGCGGCGATCATCTTGTCCTGGTGGCCGTGCGCCGTGTCGACGACGAGCACGTCGATCCCGGCGTCCAGCAGCTCGCGGCTGGTGGCCGCGACGTCGCCGTTGATGCCGACGGCGGCACCGATGCGCAGCCGACCGCGGGCGTCCAGGGCGGGGGAGTAGACGGTCGAGCGCACGGCGCCCTTGCGGGTGAGCACCCCGGCCAGCACGCCGTCGCGCACGACGGGGGCGAGCTGGATCTTCGCGGCGTGCAGCCGCTCGAACGTGGCGGGCAGGCCGTCGTCCTCGATCTCCTTGGCGTCGAGGGTCACCAGGTCCGTCGACATCACGGTGGCGACGCGGGCGAACCGGTCCACGGCGGTGCAGTCGTCCTCGGTCACCACGCCGACGGGGCGGCCCGCGTCGACCACGACGGCGGCGCCGTGCGACCGCTTGCCCAGCAGGGAGAGCACGTCGGCGACGGTGTCGGTCGGGGTCACCACGACCGGGGTCTCGACGACGGGGTCCTTGGACTTCACGTCCGCCACGACGTCGGCCACGACGTCGGCCGGGATGTCCTGGGGGAGGATGGCGATGCCGCCGCGGCGGGCCACGGTCTCGCTCATGCGGCGGCCGGCGACGGCCGTCATGTTCGCCACCACGACGGGGACCGTCGTCCCGGTGCCGTCGTCGCTGGACAGGTCCACGTCGAACCGGCTGGTGACGTCCGAGCGGGACGGCACCATGAAGACGTCGCCGTAGGTCAGGTCGGTGGTGGGCTGCTGGCCCGGGAGGAAACGCACCCTTCGAATCTACCGCGCATCCGCTGCACCGGGACGTCACGAACAGCACTTAGAGTTGTCTGATGATCTGCAGGAGGAACGTATGGGGCTGTTGAGCACGATCACCGCGCCCGAGGACGTGCGCAGGCTCGGTCCGGCCCAGACGCGGCAGCTGGCCACCGAGATCCGCGACTTCCTCGTGCACAACGTCTCCCGCACGGGCGGGCACCTCGGGCCGAACCTCGGCGTGGTCGAGCTGACGATCGCGCTGCACCGCGTGTACGACTCGCCGCGGGACACGCTGGTCTTCGACACCGGCCACCAGTCCTACGTGCACAAGCTGCTCACGGGGCGCCAGGACTTCGCCGACCTGCGCAAGCGCGGCGGCCTGTCCGGGTACCCGAGCCGGTCGGAGTCCGAGCACGACGTCGTGGAGAACTCCCACGCGTCGACGGCCCTGTCCTGGGCGGACGGCATCGCCAAGGCGAATGAGATCGGGCACCACGACGACAAGCACGTCGTCGCGGTGATCGGGGACGGCGCCCTGACCGGTGGCATGGCCTGGGAGGCCATCAACAACATCGCGGCCGGGCGCGACCGCCGGCTGGTCATCGTCGTCAACGACAACGGCCGCTCGTACTCGCCGACCATCGGCGGCGTGGCCGACCACCTGGCCACGCTGCGCACGACCCGTGGCTACGAGGCCTTCCTGGCGTGGGGCAAGCGCGCGCTGCAGCGCACCGGCCCGCCCGGACGCTTCGCCTACGGCTGGCTGCACGGCCTGAAGAAGGGCCTCAAGGACGTCGTCGCCCCGCAGGGGATGTTCGAGGACCTGGGGCTGAAGTACGTCGGCCCGGTCGACGGCCACGACGTCAGCGCGATGGAGCACGCCCTGCGGCGGGCCAAGACCTACGGCGGACCCGTCATCGTGCACGCGATCACCGAGAAGGGGCGCGGCTACATCCCGGCGGAGGAGGACGTCGCCGACCGCTTCCACGCGGTGGGCAAGATCCACCCCGAGACGGGGCTCCCGGTCGCGCCGTCGCGGTTCGGGTGGACCCAGGTGTTCGCCGAGGAGCTCGTGGAGATCGGGCGCCGCCGCCCCGACGTCGTGGCGATCACCGCGGCCATGCTGCACCCGGTCGGCATGGCGCCGTTCGCCGAGGAGTTCCCCGAGCGCACCTTCGACGTCGGCATCGCCGAGCAGCACGCCGCGACGTCGGCCGCCGGCATGGCGTTCGCCGGTCTGCACCCGGTGGTGGCGGTGTACGCCACGTTCCTCAACCGCGCCTTCGACCAGGTGCTGATGGACGTCGCCCTGCACAAGGCGGGCGTGACGTTCGTGCTCGACCGGGCCGGCGTCACGGGCGCCGACGGGCCCAGCCACAACGGCATGTGGGACATGGCGATGCTGCGCATCGTCCCGGGTCTGAGGCTGGCCGCCCCGCGCGACGAGGCGACGCTGCGCGCGGCCCTGCGCGCGGCCGTGGAGGTCGACGACGCGCCGACCGTCGTCCGGTACCCCAAGGGCGCCCTCGACGAGTCGATCGAGGCCGTCGAGACGCTGGAGGGGGTCGACGTCGTGGCGCGGCACACCCCGGGCGACGGCACCTCCGCACCCGCGCGCGTCCTCGTCGTCGGCGTCGGTGCGATGGCCGCCGCCGGTCTGGCGGCGGGGGAGTCGTTGGCGGCGCACGGGCTGGCGGTCGACGTCGTCTCCCCGACCTGGGTGCTGCCGGCGCCGGAGCGCCTGGTGAAGATGACCGGCGACCACGACCTCGTCGTCACGCTGGAGGACGGCGTCGTGGACGGCGGTGTCGGCGCGATGCTCGCCCAGCGCGCCGCCGCGCAGGGGATCCGCACGCCCTTCGCGCACACCGGCCTGCCGGTGGAGTTCCTCGACCACGCAAGCCGCGAGCAGATCATGTCCGCGCAGCGCATGCAGGCCGAGGACGCCGTGCGCGACGCGCTGGCGACGCTCTCCCAGGAGTGAGCTCTCCGCCCCCCTGAGCCGTTCCCGCCACCGGCCGCACCGTGAGACGGTGCGGCCGGTGGTCTGTGACGGACGTCTCGGCCGCCCTGTGGTCAGACCATTGCTTGTGAAGGTCTTCACGAATACGCTGGAAGCATCACCGAGCGAGCGTGAAGGAGCGGGACGATGACCGTCCAGGAAGAGCGTCAGACCACCACCGGTACCGCGTGGGAAGGTTTCGTCCCCGGACCGTGGTGCGACACGGTCGACGTCCGGGACTTCATCCAGCGCAACTACACGCCCTACGTGGGCGACGCGACGTTCCTGGCCGGGCCGACCGAGCGCACCGACGCCCTCTGGGCCCGGCTGAGCGCGATGTTCCCCGTCGAGCGCGAGAACGGCGTCTACGACGTCTCCTACGACGTCCCGGCCGGTATCACGGCGCACGAGCCGGGCTACATCGACCCCGCGAGCGAGATCATCGTCGGCCTGCAGACGGACGCCCCCCTCAAGCGCGCGATCATGCCGAACGGCGGCTGGCGGATGGTCGAGGGAGCCCTCAACACCTACGGCTACCCGGTCGACCAGGACCTCAAGAAGGTCTTCACCGAGTACCGCAAGACCCACAACCAGGGCGTCTTCGACGTCTACCCGCCGAACGTCCGGGCCGCCCGCAGCTCGCACGTGGTGACCGGCCTGCCCGACGCCTACGGCCGCGGCCGCATCATCGGCGACTACCGGCGCGTCGCGCTCTACGGCGTCGACGAGCTGATCGCGGCCAAGAAGCTCGACAAGCTGACCCTCGACGTCGAGCCGTTCAGCGAGACGGTGGCCCGGGCCCGCGAGGAGCACGCCGAGCAGATCCGGGCGCTCGGCGAGCTCAAGGAGATGGCCGCCTCCTACGGCGTGGACATCTCCGGCCCGGCGCGCACCGCCGTCGAGGCCGTGCAGTGGCTGTACTTCGGGTTCCTGGGGGCGGTCAAGGAGCAGAACGGTGCCGCGATGTCGCTCGGGCGCACCTCGACGTTCCTGGACGTCTACCTCGAGCGCGACCTCGCCGCCGGGCGGATCACCGAGGCCCGCGCGCAGGAGATCATGGACGACTTCGTCATCAAGCTGCGCATCGTCCGGTTCCTGCGCACCCCCGAGTACGACGCGCTGTTCTCCGGCGACCCCACCTGGGTCACCGAGACCATCGGCGGCATGGGCGCCGACGGCCGCACCCTGGTCACCAAGAACTCGTTCCGCATGCTGCAGACGCTGTACAACCTGGGGCCGGCGCCGGAGCCGAACATGACCGTGTTCTGGTCGGCCGACCTGCCGCAGGGGTTCAAGGACTTCTGCTCCCAGGTCTCCATCGACACCTCCGCGGTGCAGTACGAGTCCGACGAGGAGATCCGCACCGCGTGGGGCGACGACGCCGGCATCGCCTGCTGCGTCTCCCCGATGGCGATCGGCAAGCAGATGCAGTTCTTCGGCGCGCGCGTGAACCTCGCCAAGACCCTGCTCTACGCCATCAACGGCGGGCGCGACGAGATCACGGGCGCGCAGGTCTCGCCCGTCGCCACCCCGGTGCCCGAGGGCCTGCCCCTGGACTACGACGACGTCCGTGCCCGGTTCGACCAGACCATGGACTGGCTGGCCGCCACCTACGTCGAGGCGCTCAACTGCATCCACTGGTCCCACGACAAGTACGCCTACGAGCGGCTCGAGATGGCGCTGCACGACAAGGACGTGCTGCGCACCATGGCCTGCGGGATCGCCGGTCTGGCGGTGGCCACCGACTCGCTGTCGGCCATCCGCTACGCCACCGTCACCCCCGTCGTCGACGACCGCGGCATCGTCGTGGACTACCGCACCGAGGGCGACTACCCGGCCTACGGCAACGACGACGACCGCGCCGACGAGATCGCCGTGGACCTGGTGGAGTCGTTCATGGCCAAGGTGCGCAGCCACCGGATGTACCGCGACGCCGTGCCCACCCAGTCGGTGCTGACGATCACCTCGAACGTCGTCTACGGCAAGGCCACCGGGAACACCCCGGACGGCCGTCGCGCCGGCGAGCCGTTCTCCCCGGGGGCCAACCCGATGAACGGGCGCGACACCCACGGGATGCTCGCCTCCGCGCTGTCGGTGGCCAAGCTGCCCTACGAGGCGGCCCAGGACGGGATCTCGCTGACCAACACCGTCGTGCCGGCGGGGCTGGGACGGACCCGTGCGGAGCAGATCACCAACCTCTCCGGCCTGCTCGACGCGTCGTTCGGCGCGGGCGGTTACCACATGAACGTCAACGTGCTGGTGCGCTCCACGCTCGAGGACGCCATGGAGCACCCGGAGAACTACCCGCAGCTCACCATCCGGGTCTCGGGCTACGCCGTGAACTTCGTGCGGCTGACCCGCGAGCAGCAGCTCGACGTGCTGGCCCGGACCTTCCACGGGGAGATCTGAGATGACCACCTGCCTGGCGCCCCTGGACGCCCCCAGCGCGCGCCGGGCAGGTGCCGGCCTGCGCGGGCTGGCGACCACCGACGTCGAGCGGTCCGAGCGCCTGGAGCTCATGCGCTCGGGCGCGCTCGGCTCGGTGCACTCGTGGGAGCTCGTCACCGCGGTCGACGGCCCGGGGACGCGGATGACCGTGTTCCTGTCCGGCTGCCCCCTGCGGTGCCTGTACTGCCACAACCCCGACACCCTCGCCATGAAGGACGGCGGCCCCGTCCTGGCCGAGGACCTGCTGGCCCGCGTCGAGCGGTACCGGGCCGTCTTCGCCGCCACCGGCGGCGGGATCACGCTGTCGGGCGGCGAGGTGCTCATGCAGCCGGCCTTCGCCGCGCGCGTCCTGCGCGGTGCCAAGGAGCGGGGCGTGCACACCTGCCTGGACACCTCGGGGTTCCTCGGGGCGAACGCCACCGACGAGATGCTCGACGACACCGACCTGGTCCTGCTGGACATCAAGTCCGGCGACGAGGAGACCTACCGGCGGGTGACCGGCCGGCCGCTGGCCCCGACGCTGGCCTTCGGCCGGCGGCTCGCCGAGCGCGGCGTCCCGGTGTGGATCCGGTTCGTGCTGGTGCCGGGGCTGACCGACGACCCGCGCAACGTCGAGCTCGTGGCCGAGCACGCCGCCGCGATCGAGGCCGTGCGCCCCGGCACCGTGCAGCGGGTCGAGGTGCTGCCGTTCCACCAGATGGCGCGCGACAAGTGGGCGGACCTCGGACGGACCTACGAGCTGGACGACGTCGAGCCGCCCTCCGCGGAGGCCACCGAGGCCGTGCGCGAGGTGTTCCGCTCGCGCGGGTTGACCACGTACTGACGCCGCGCGCGGCGCTGGGTACCGTCGGGGCATGAGGAGCACCGCACCCGCACCGCCGGCACCGCTGGACGAGGACTGGGACACGGCCCTGGTCGTCGTCGCCCACCCCGACGACATGGAGTTCGGGGGAGCGGCGGCCATCGCGCGCTGGACCGGACAGGGCAAACGGATCGGCTACGTCATGGTGACCAGCGGCGAGGCGGGCATCGACGGCATGGAGCCCACCGAGTCCCGGCGGGTCCGCGAGGCGGAGCAGGTCGAGTCCGCGCGGGTCGTCGGGGTCGAGGACGTCGAGTTCCTCGGCTTCCCCGACGGGGTGGTCGAGTACGGCCTGCCGCTGCGGTCCGCGATCGCCCACGCGATCCGTCGCCACCGCCCCGAGGTCGTCATCACCCTGAACTTCCGGGAGGAGTTCCCCGGCGGCGTCCTCAACCAGGCCGACCACGTCGCCGTCGGCCGCGCCGTCGTCGACGCCGTGCGTGACGCGGGCAACCGGTGGGTGTTCACCGACCAGCTGACCGACGGCCTCGAGCGGTGGGACGGCGTCCGGGAGGTCTGGGTCGCGGCGTCACCGCGCGCCGGCCACGCCGTCGACGTCACCGACACGTTCGACGACGGCGTGGCCTCGCTGCGCGCGCACGCCGCCTACATCGAGGGGCTCGGCTGGCAGGACTTCGACCCGGCGGAGTTCCTCGGGCGCATCACGCGGGGGAACGGCGAGGCGTTCGGCACCGAGCACGCCACCGCGTTCGAGGTGCTGAGCATGTGACCTCAGGAGTGGGTGACCTCCACGGCCCGCTCCGCGACCCGGTGCAGGTCCCCGCCGGACTCGGCGAACCAGGCCCGCTGCTGCGCCGCGCCGCCACCGGTGGACCAGAGCCGGCCCAGCAGCTCGGTCACGGACTCCAGGTCGCCGGCGTCGACGAGCGCGTCGCGCACGTGCGCCACGAGCTGGCCGACGACGTCGTGCGCCGGGGCGGGGCGCCACGTCACCGGGGAGACCAGGTCCCCCTCCAGGCCGGACCGGCCGGCCCGCCAGGCCGCCGTGCGCAGGAGCTCGGGGTAGGTCTCCGTGACCTCGACGTCGTCGAGCGCCTCGCGGGCGGCCGTCTCGACCAGTCCTCGCGTCAGGGCGGCGAGCAGCGTCGCGGTGTCGGGGTGCAGGCAGACGTCGGCCACCCGGATCTCCACCGTCGGGTACTTCGGCGACAGCCGGGCGTCGAAGTGCACCATGCCGTGGTCGAGCACGGTGTCGGTGGCGACGATCGCGTCCACCGCGGCGTGGTAGGCCTCGGGCGTGCCGAACCGGCGCGTCGGGCCCGCCGTGGGCCAGCGGGCCCACACCTGGGAGCGGAAGCTCGCGTAGTCGCTGTCCTCGCCCTGCCAGTACGGGGAGTTGGTGCTCAGGGCGAGCAGCGTCGCCAGCCACGGACCGATCCGGTCCAGCACGGCCACGCCCTCCACCTCGTCGACCACGGAGACGTGGACGTGGCACCCGCTGGTGAGCTGCTCGCGCGCCGTCATGCCGAACGTGTGCCGGGCCTGCAGGTAACGCAGCCGCGACACCGTCGTGCCGGTGAAGGGCACCGGGGAGGTCGCCAGCGCGGCGACCCGCGCGTCCACGCGGTCGGCGGCGTCCTGAGCACGGGCGCGGCCCGCCCGGATCTCCTGCGCGAGCTCCTCGAGCGACGCCCGGGGGAGGGTGGCCGTCTCGAGCTGCTCCTCCATGAACTCCGGCTCCAGGGCGCCGGTGCCGCTCTCCCGGTTGTCGTTGCCCGACGCCGCCAACGCCTCGGCGGCCTTCGCCACCGGTGAGCCGTCCGGCCCGACGAGCAGGAACTCTTCCTCGACACCCATGGTGCGCGGTTCTGTCATGTCGGCATCATGGTGCCCCCGCCGGTCGAGCGCGCGCCGAGACGCCGACCCCGACACGTCAGGGTGGCGTCACCCGGCGTTCAGACGCTTCTGGTTGAACTGCGGTCATGGGTCGCCCACGCACCACGCTCCCCGCACTGACCGTCCCGCTCGCCGCCTCGGTGACGGCGGGAGTCGCCGTCGTGGTGCTGCGCCGCCAGGCCGCGATCGCCCGCCGACGGATCGGGAAGGCCCTCGGCGAGGAGGTGCCGGACGCGGACCGCGTCTGGCGGGCCCGGTACCCGGGCGACCCCCTGGACCTGCTCGTGCTCGGCGACTCCGTCGCGGCAGGGCTCGGTGCCGAGCGACGCAAGGACACCCTGGGAGCCCGGATCGCCCGCGGGGCCGCCCAGCAGCTCCAGCGTCCCGTCCGCCTGCGCTGCGCCGCCGTGGTGGGTGCGGAGTCGTCGGCGCTGCGGACCCAGCTGGACGGGCTCGACGACGACTACCGGCCCGACGTGGCGGTCGTCGTCGTGGGCGGCAACGACGTCACCCACCGCGTACCGGTCGCGACCTCCGTGCGACACCTGGTCGAGACGGTCGAGCGGCTGCAGGAGCGGGGCAGCGCCGTCGTCGTCGGCACCTGCCCCGACCTCGGGGCGCTGCGGCCGGTGCCGCAGCCGCTGCGGGCCCTCGGCTCGCGCGCCTCGCGGCAGCTCGCGGCCGCGCAGTCCGTGGCCGCCCGCCGGGCCGGGGCGCACACCGTGTCCCTGGCGGCGGTCGTCGGGCCCTTCTTCGTGTCCTCCCCGCAGGAGGCTTTCAGCCTCGACCGGTTCCACCCCAGCGCGCTCGGCTACCGGCGCACGGCCGCGGCACTGGTGCCGTCGGTGCTGGTGGCGCTGGGGGAGCGGGCGGAGCTCCCGCCCGGGCACCGGCCGCCCGATCCGCTCGCCGGGACGGCGCGCCGCCGGTGGCGGCGCCCCGCGTAACCTGCCGCCATGATCTGGCTCCTGGACCTGGACAACACGCTCGTCTCCCGGGACGCGGCCTTCGCCGCCTGGGCGGCGCGCGCGGTGGCCGACGACGGCGGGACGGACGACGACCTGGCCGCGATCGTCGCCGCCGACGACGGCGGCTTCGCGCCCAAGGCCGACGTCGCCCGCGAGCTGATCGCGCGGCTCGGGTGGGCCGACGACGTCCCGGCGGCGGTCGACCGCTTCCGGGCCGGCATCCGCGACCACGTCCGCGCCTACGACGGCGTGCTCGACGACCTCGACGCCCTGCGCGCCGGCGGGGACCGGGTGGCCGTGGTGACCAACGGCGTCTCGCACCAGCAGCGCGGCAAGATCGACCGGTGCGGCGTCGAGGCCCGTGTCGACGCGATCGTCGTCTCCGGGGAGGAGGGCGTCGAGAAGCCCGACCCCGCGCTGCTCGAGATCGCGCTGGAGCGGCTCGGTGCGGCCGACGCCGACCGGGACCGGGTGTGGATGGTCGGGGACGCCGGGCACGCCGACGTCGCCGCCGGGCGGGCCGCCGGCACGCGCACGGGCTGGGTGTCGCACGGACGCCGCTGGGACGTCGCCCACGGCGACGCGCCGGACGTGGCCGCGGCGACGACGCGCGAGGTGCTCGCCGCCGCGCGTGCCGCTCAACCGGACAGCCGCTCGGCGCAGGGTCTAGTCTGAGGGTGGGCGGTGCGTCCCGCCCCACCCTCTCCCCGGTGCTCGCGCCACCGGGACCGCCTGGTGCGGTGAGGGCAAAGGGGACCTCGAGTGCTCGACGCGTCGCACAGGACACCCGTGTTCCGGTGCGGCATCGCGGGCGCGAGCCGCTGGTGGCGCACCCGCGAGCACGAGGAGTCCTCATGACCTCCCAGGAATCGTTCAAGCGCCGCGTCCGCGAGCGGATGGCACGCACCGGCGAGCGGTACGCGGCCGCGCGCCGCTCCCTGCTCACGGAACCGCCCGGCACCTCGTCGGGGTGGGTCAGCGAGCCGGAGCTGTCCGACGAACGCGTCCGTGACGCCACCGGGCTCGGCTGGGACGAGTGGGTCGCCCGGATCGACGCCGGCCCCGGCCGCTCCGCCTCCCACCCCGAGATCGCCGCATGGGTGACCGAGCACGCCGCCTTCTCCGGCTGGTGGGTGCAGACGGTGACGGTCGGCTACGAGCGCATCACCGGCATCCGGCTGCCGGGCCAGATGCCGGACGGCACGTTCACGGTGAGCCGGTCCCGGACGCTGGACGTCGACCGCGAGACGGTGCGGGCCCGGCTGCTGGACGACGGCGGACCCGACACCCTGGTGCCCGGCCTGGCGCTCACGGCGCGATCCCGTCCCGGGGTGAAGAGCCCCCGCTTCACGGTGACCGAGTCCGGTCCGGACGGCGAGGCGGACCGGGGGATGCTCATGTTGTCGACGGACGTCGTCGGGCAGCGGTGCCGCGTGACGGTCACGCACGAGCGCATCGGCACGCCGGCCGAGGCCGAGCAGTGGAAGAAGTTCTGGGCCGAGTGGCTCGTCACCGTGGCCGACGAGCTCGGCGCGGACGGCGGCGACCCGGCCCGCTGACGGCCCCGGACGCACCGGAGGCCCGGTCCCGACGTCGGGACCGGGCCTCCGGTGCATCTCACCCGGGAGAGGGCGGTGTCAGGTGACCTCGGCTCAGGCGGAGCCCCCGGGGACGTTGGCGACGCCGTCCGGCAGCAGGCGGCGGCCCAGCACCTTCTCGCTGTAGCCGGTGCGGTCCAGGTACGGCGTGATGCCGCCCGTGTGGAAGCCCCACCCGGCGCCCAGGATCATGCACAGGTCGATCTGCGAGGGGTCGGCGACGACGTTCTCGGACAGCATGTGCCCGATCTCCACGGTCAGGGCCGTGAGCACCGAGTCCAGCACGCCGTCGGCGTCGAGCACCGGCGTGCCCGCCCGACCCTCCGAGCCGGCCGGCAGCGCCTCGCCGAACACCGACTGGATCGCCGGGTCGACGGGCTTGGGCAGCCCGCGGCCGGGGGCGTCCTGCACCACGCGGGTGCCGTCGGCGACGATCTTCTCCAGACCGGGGGACTGGGGGAACCGGTCGCCGAGGTCCTCGCGCAGCGAGGTCAGCACGTGCAGGCCGACGGCGGGGCCGACGAGGTCGAAGAGCTCGAACGTCGGCATCGGGAACCCGAGCGGGGAGAGCGCCGTGTCCGCGACCTCGACCGAGGTGCCGTTCTCGACGGCCTCGACGACCTTGCCCATGACGAGCACGAGCAGGCGGTTCACGACGAAGCCCGGACGGTCCGCGACGAGCACGGCCGTCTTGCGCAGCTTCTTGGTGATGGCGAACGCCGTGGCCAGGGCCTCGTCCGAGGTGTGCTCGGCGTTGACGACCTCGACCAGCGGCATCTGGGCCACCGGGTTGAAGAAGTGGATGCCGACCACGCGCTCCGGGTGGCGCAGGTCGGAGGCCATCTCGGTGATCGACAGCGCCGAGGTGTTCGTGGCCAGGATCGTGTCCTCGCCGACGATCTCCTCGAGCTCCGCGAACACCTTCTTCTTCAGGCCCATGACCTCGGTGACGGCCTCGACGACGACGTCGCAGGAGGCGAACTCGGAGATCTCGGTGGTGCCCGAGATGCTGGCGACGATGCGGTCGCCGACCTCCGGCTTCATCCGGCCGCGGCCGACGAGCTTCTCGACGGTGGACCGGACGTAGCCCAGCCCCTTCTCGACACGCTCGGTGTCCAGGTCGCGCATGACGACCGGGACGCCCAGGCGCTGCGAGACGAGCAGGGCGATCTGGGCGGCCATGAGACCGGCACCGACGATGCCGACCCGCGTCACCGGCTTCGCCAGCGACTTGTCCGGGGCGCCCTTCGGCTTCTTGCCCGCGGACGTGAGCTGGAACGCGTACACGCTGGAGCGCATCTCGTCGCTCATGGCGAGGTCGGCCAGGGCCTCGTCCTCGGCGACGAAAGCCTCCTCGCGCGAGGCGTCGCGGGCACCGGCGAGCAGGTCCAGCGCCCGGTACGGCGCGGGGCGGGACCCGTTGATCACCGCGTCGAGACGCTCGCGCGTGCCCTGCACGACGGCGTCCCACACGGGCTGCGGGTCGAGCTCGCGACGCTCGACGGTGACCTCGCCGGCCACGACGCCCGCGGCCCAGGCCAGAGACCGCTCGAGGAAGTCGGCGGCCTCGAACTGCGCGTCGACGAGGCCCATCTCGAGCGCCTCGGCGGGCTTGAACGGCTTGTTGGCCATCGGCCGCGTGAGGATGACGTCGACGGCCTTCTCGATGCCGATCAGACGCGGCACGAGGTAGGCACCGCCCCAGCCGGGCACGAGGCCGAGCGCGGTCTCGGGCAGGCCGAGCGCGGCGGCGTCGGAGGCCACGGTGCGGTAGTCGCAGTTGAGCGCGATCTCCAGGCCGCCGCCCAGCGCGAGGCCGTTGACGAACGCGAAGGTCGGCACGCCCATCGTGTGCAGCAGCTCGTAGGCGGCGTGACCCGCGCGGCCCAGCTCGAGCGCCTGGTCGTGGGAGGTCACGGCGCTGACGCCGAGCAGGTCGGCGCCGGCGGCCAGGAAGTACGGCTTGCCGGTGATGCCGACGGCGGCGATCTCGCCGGCGGCCGCGCGCTCCTGCTGGGTGCGCAGGGCGGCGGTCAGCTCGGCCAGACCCTCCGGCCCGAGGGTGCTCGGCTTGGTGTGGTCGAGCCCGTTGTCGAGGGTGACCAGCGCCAGGGTGCCCTGGCCGCCGGGCAGCTCCACGTCGCGGACGAGGGAGTGGGTGACGCGCTCGGCCCGGGGTTCGCGGGTCTCGGTCGTGGTGTCGGTCATCGTGCTCAGCCCTCCGTGGTGGTCGGGACGTGGCCGGAGTAGTCGGCGTGGTGGGGGTTCTCCCAGATGACGGTGCCGCCCTGGCCCAGGCCGACGCACATCGTCGTCATGCCGTACCGGACCTCGGGGTGCTGGGCGAACTGGCGCGCGAGCTGGGTCATCAGACGCACGCCGGAGCTGGCCAGCGGGTGGCCGACGGCGATGGCTCCGCCGTAGCTGTTGACGCGCTCGTCGTCGTCGGCGATGCCGTAGTGGTCCAGGAAGCTGAGCACCTGCACGGCGAAGGCCTCGTTGATCTCGAACAGGCCGATGTCGTCGATGGTCAGCCCCGCCTGGGCGAGCGCCTTGTCGGTGGCCGGGACCGGCCCGTAGCCCATGATCTCGGCCGGGACGCCGGCGAAGGCGTAGGACACCATGCGCATCGCGGCGGGCAGGCCGAGCTCCTCGGCGGTGTCGCCGGCGGCGAGCAGCGAGACGGTGGCGCCGTCGGTCAGCGGGGACGCGTTGCCCGCGGTGACCCGACCGCCGGGGCGGAACGGCGTCTTGAGGTCGGCGATGCCCTCCATCGTGGTGCCGGGGCGGGGGAGCTCGTCCTCGGTGGCCAGGCCCCAGCCCTTCTCGGCGGACCGGACGGCGATCGGCACGATCTCCGGGCCGATGTCGCCGTTCGCCACGGCCTTGGCGTACTTGGCCTGCGTGTTGACGGCGTAGGCGTCGGCACGCTCCTTGGTCAGGTGCGGGAACTTGTCGTGCAGGTTCTCCGCGGTGACGCCCATGTTGAGCGCCTCGGGGTCGACCAGCTTCTCCGCGAGGAAGCGGGGGTTGGGGTCGGCGTCGAGGCCCATCGGGTGCCGGCCCATGTGCTCCACACCGCCGGCGACGACGACGTCGGCAGAGCCCATGGCGATGCCCGCCGCGGTGGTCGTCACGGCGGTCATGCCGCCGGCGCACATGCGGTCGATCGCGTAGCCGGGGACCGACGTCGGCAGGCCCGCGAGGAGCGCGACGGTCCGGCCCAGCGTGAGGCCCTGGTCGCCCTGCTGCGTCGTGGCGGCGATGGCGACCTCGTCGATGCGCTCGACGGGCAGCTCGGGGTGACGGCGCAGCAGCTCGCGCAGCGCCTTGACGACGAGGTCGTCGGCGCGCGTCTCGGCCAGCAGGCCGTCGGGCCGGGCCTTGCCGAAGGGGGTGCGCACACCCTCGACGAAGACGACGTCGCGCAGGGCGCGACGGGCCGGGTCTCGGGTGGTGCCGGGGGCCTGGGGGGCCACGGTCATGGCAGCTCCGTCCGTTGCGGGGGATCGGTTCCGACGGTGCCGGGGAGCATCGTCGCTCGGGTGCCGCGGCGGATCACGCCGAGCACAGGTACACGCTACCGCGAGTACTACGAAGAGCATAGACCACCTGAGACCCGGTCTCAGACGGCGGGCGGGCGGGCCGGCCCGTGGGCCGCGCCGGTCAGGCGTCGGCGAAACCGCGCGCGAACCGCTCCGCCACCAGACCGATCTGCCACTCCCGGGCACGCCGTCCGCGCAGGAATTCTGCGATCTCCTCGGCACCCGCGGGCTCCGGCGGCGACCAGCACAGGCGGCGCATCGCGTCGGGCTGCAGCAGGTTCTCGGCCGGGACGTCGTGGGTGTCAGAGAGCTCGGCCACGATCGCCCGCGCCGCGTCCAGGCGCCGGGCTGCGACGGGGTCTCTGTCGGCCCAGGTGCGCGGCTGCGGCGGTCCGTCGGTGCGCGGCCCCCGGATCGCGGGCAGCTCGGCGTCGGGCAGGGCCAGCGCGGTGTCGATCGCGCGCTGCCAGGTCGTGATCCGTCGTCGGGCGCCCTTGGTGGCGAACTCCGGCACCGCCGCCAGCTGCCCGGCCGTGCGCGGCATCGCGCGCGCCGCGGCGACGATCGCGCGGTCCGGCAGCACCCGGCCCGGCGAGACGTCGCGCTCGCGGGCGTTGCGGTCACGGGCCTCCCACAGCGCCCGCACGACCGCCAGGCCGCGGCGGTTCTTCACCGTGTGCGTCCCCGAGGTGCGGCGCCACGGGTCCGGCCGCGGGGCCGGCGGCGGCAGGGTGCGCACGTGCTCGAACTCCTGGGCGGCCCACTCGGCCTTGCCCGCCTCCTCGAGACGCGCGGCGAGCACGTCGCGGACCTCGACCAGCACCTCGACGTCGAGCGCCGCGTACCGGAGCCAGTCCACGGGCAGCGGGCGCGTCGACCAGTCGACCGCGGAGTGCTCCTTGGCGAGGCCGAGGCCGAGGGTGTCGGCGACGACGGCCGCGAGGCCCACGCGCGGCAGGTTCAGCAGCCGGGCGGCCAGCTCGGTGTCGAAGATCCGCGGCGGCCGCAGCCCGTGCTCGGCCAGTCCCGGCAGGTCCTGGGAGGCCGCGTGCAGCACCCACTCGACCGGTCCGACGGCGTCCGCGACCGCCGACAGGTCCGGCAGCGTCACCGGGTCCAGCAGCGCGGTCCCCGCGCCCTCGCGGCGCAGCTGCACGAGGTAGGTGGCCTGGCCGTACCGGTACCCGGAGGCCCGCTCGGCGTCGGCCGCCACCGGGCCCGACCCGGCACCGAACGCGGTGACGACGCGGTCCAGGGACCGCGGGGTGGAGACGACCTCGCCGACCCCGTCGGCCGGTTCGGACAGGGGGACGACGCCGGGGTCGGCCTGGGTCACGCCGGAGCTCATGGCTCCACGGTACGGCGTCGCACGTCCAGGGCCGTCACGCCGTCGGGCAGCGGGGGCAGGCCGCCGGCCGTCGACATCAGATCCGCCCAGACCTCCAGGTGCGCCCCCAGGTCGGTGTCGGTCGGCGTCCAGGAGGCCCGGATCTCCAGGTCCACCGCGTCCGGCGTGCGCGCCAGCGCCCCGTAGCTCTGCGAGAGCACCCGGGTGACCGTCCCGCCGGTCGCGATCGCTCCCACCTGCGCCGACTCGAGGTTCTCGGTCACCCAGGTCCAGGCGACGTCGCCGAGCATCTCGTCCCCGGCCAGCTCCGGCTCGAGCTCGGCGCGCACCAGGGTCACGACCCGGAAGTCGCCGCGCCACTGGTCCTGCCCCGCGGGGTCGTGCAGGACGACGAAACGTCCGGTGGCCAGCTCGACCCCGCCGCTGATGACCTCGCCCTCCAGCGCCAGGCTGTACGGCGCCACACGTCGCGGCCCGGGGATCTCGGACAGCCGGACCTCGGGGCGGGTGCGACGGCCGCGCAGCGACGCCAGCGCGGCGGCGAAGCGCCCCGGGACCTCCGGCGGGGAAGCAGTCACCCTGTCACCGTACGCCGGGCGGGGCGCCGCGCGGGGCCGACGTGCCGGACGGGCCCGTCCCGTCGTCGCCGGCCCGCCGGCGCGTGTCCGGATCGCGGCACGCCGACCTGCCCCGCGTGCCGTCCGACTAGGCTGTTCTCGGCCTGGCGGGTGACCGACGGAGTGTTCGCCCGGGAACGACCTCCACGAGGAAGCAGGAAGCAATGACAGCACGAGCTCAGATCGGCGTCACCGGACTGGCGGTGATGGGCCGGAACCTCGCCCGGAACTTCGCCCGCCACGGGTACACGGTGGCGGTGCACAACCGCAGCTACGGCAAGACGCAGTCCCTCATGGAGGAGGCCGGCGACGAGGGCGACTTCGTCCCCTCGGAGTCGATGGCCGACTTCGTCGCCTCGCTCGAGCGCCCCCGCAAGGTCGTCATCATGGTCAAGGCCGGCGCGGCCACCGACGCCGTGATCGACGAGCTGCTGCCGCTGCTGGAGGACGGCGACATCGTCGTCGACGCCGGCAACGCCCACTTCCCGGACACGATCCGCCGCGAGGAGGCGCTGAGCGCCCGCGGCCTGCACTTCGTCGGCACCGGGGTCTCCGGCGGCGAGGAGGGCGCGCTGCTCGGCCCGTCGATCATGCCCGGCGGCACCCGGGAGTCCTACGAGTCGCTCGGCCCGATCCTCGAGGCCGTCTCGGCCAAGGTCGACGGCACGCCGTGCTGCACGTACGTGGGCCCGAACGGTGCCGGCCACTTCGTGAAGATGGTCCACAACGGCATCGAGTACGCCGACATGCAGCTCATCGCCGAGGCCTACGACCTGCTCCGGGCCGGCCTGGGGGCCTCCGCCGCCGAGATCGGCGAGATCTTCGCGGCCTGGAACGAGGGCGACCTCGAGTCTTTCCTCATCGAGATCACCGCCGACGTGCTCCGGCACGTCGACGCCGAGACCGGCCAGGCCTTCGTCGACATCGTCCTGGACCAGGCCGAGCAGAAGGGCACCGGCCGGTGGACCGTGCAGAACGGTCTCGACCTGGGCGTGCCCATCACCGGGATCGCCGAGGCGACGTTCGCGCGCGCCCTGTCCGGCGGCGTGCCGCAGCGCGAGGCCGGCCGCCGGGCGCTGCCGGCGAACGCCGAGCCGCTGCAGGTCGCCGACCGGGACGCGTTCGTCGAGGACGTCCGCCAGGCGCTGTACGCCTCCAAGGTGGTCGCCTACTCCCAGGGCTTCGACCAGATCGCCGCCGCGTCGGCCGAGCACGGCTGGGACATCGACCGCGGTGCCATGGCGCGCATCTGGCGCGGGGGCTGCATCATCCGGGCCCGGTTCCTCAACCGGATCACCGAGGCCTACGAGCGTGACCCGCAGCTCCCGCTGCTGCTGTCGGACGAGTACTTCACCGACGCCGTCGGCAACGGCCTGTCCGCGTGGCGCCGCGTCGTGGCCCGGGCCGCGTCGGCCGGCATCCCCGCCCCGGCGTTCTCGTCGTCGCTGGCCTACTACGACGGCGTCCGCGCGGAGCGCCTGCCCGCCGCGCTCATCCAGGCGCAGCGTGACTTCTTCGGTGCGCACACCTATCGTCGCACCGACCGCGAGGGGACGTTCCACACCCTCTGGTCCGGTGACCGTTCCGAGCAGGAGGCCTGACACCCCCGTGACCCACCCCCAGTCGGTTCCCGAGGCCGCCACGAGCGACCCCGGGTTCCACCCCGTGATCGTCGGTTCCGACATCGGCGTGTACGCGCTGACGCGGTCCTTCCACGAGGCCTACGGCCTGCGCACCACGGTGGTCGCCTTCGCCGAGCCCGGCCCCATCGCGCACTCGCAGCTCATCGACACCGTGCTGTCCGGCACCGCCGCCGAGGAGATCGTCGCGACCCTCGAGCGGGTGGCGCGCGAGCGTCGGGGGGCCGGGCACCGTGAGCCGCTGCTGCTGCAGTCGAACATGGACTGGGTCGTGCGCATCCTCGCGCACCACCGGTCCGCGCTGCAGGCCGCCGGCTACGTGCTGCCGTACGCCGACATGGGTCTCATCGACCGCATCTGCGACAAGGCCGAGTTCTCCGCCGTGTGCACCGAGCTGGGCATCCCCACGCCGGCCACCGTGATCCAGGACTTCGCCACCGCGGACGAGCCGGGGTGGAAGCCTGCGCCGGTCGGCTTCGACTACCCGGTGATCGCCAAGCCGGCATCCAGCGCCGACTACCACGACGTGCACTTCGCCGGGAAGAAGAAGATCTACGAGATCGCCTCCCGCGCCGAGCTGGACAGCCTGTGGGGCAGCCTGCGGCGCGCGGGGTTCCGGGGGCGGTTCCTCGTCCAGGAGATGATCCCGGGCGACGACACCCAGATGCGCTCGGTCACGACGTACTCCGACACCTCGGGACGGGTGACCCTGCGCTGCTCCGCCCGCGTGCTGCTGGAGGAGCGCACCCCCGCCGCCCGGGGCAACCCGTCGGCGATGATCGTCGAGCCGATCGAGGAGATCCTCGACGCGGCCCAGCGGCTGTGCGAGCACGTCGGCTGGCACGGGTTCGCCAACTTCGACGTCAAGCTCGACCCGCGTGACGGCGTCTACAAGTTCTTCGAGCAGAACCCCCGCATCGGGCGCAACAACTACTACCTGACCGCGGGCGGCCAGAACCCGACCGAGGTGCTCGTCGACGACGTGATCCGCCGCGAGCGTCGCGAGCAGGTCACGGCGCGGCGCGAGGTGCTCTACTGCGTGGTGCCGCACCGGCTGCTGCGCCGCTACGTCCTCGACGAGGGGCTGCGCGCCCGGGTCGTGGGGCTGATGCGCACCGGACGCACCGTGCACCCGCTGCGCTACGCCGCCGACGCCTCGCCGCGCCGCCGGCTGTACGTGCTCACCGCCCTGGTGAACCACGTGCGCAAGTACCGGCGCTACTACCCGGCCAGCGCCCTGCAGGCCAACTATGACGCGGCCCGCCGCGCGACGACGCGGCGCACCGCCGCAGGACAGGAGACCCGATGAGCCGCCGGCTGCAGCCCGTCGTCCTCGGCGGTGACATCGGCGCCTACTCCCTGGCCCGGTCCTTCCACGAGGCCTACGGCGTGCGGCCGGTGGTCGTCTCCGGGATGTCCACGGGGCTCGTACGCCACTCGCGGATCCTGCAGCACGTCGTGGAGCCCGGGATCGACGACCCCGACGTCGTGGTGGCGCGGCTGCGGGCGATCGCCGACGAGCACGCCGACGCCGACCTGATCGCCGTCGGGTCGGCGGACTGGCTGGTCCGGCTCCTCGTCGAGCAGCGGGCCCGGCTCGAGGACCGCTACACGATCCCGTACGTCGACGAGAAGCTGCTGCACCGGCTCACCGACAAGGAAGGGTTCGGCGACCTGTGCGCCGAGCTCGGCATCGCCCACCCGACGACGGTCGTCCACGACGTCGCCGCGGGCGGCGAGCCCGACACCTCCGAGCTGACCTTCCCGGTGATCGCCAAGGCGGCGAGCACGGCCGCGTACCACGACGTGGAGTTCGCCGGGAAGAAGAAGGTCTTCCTCGTCGACACCCGTGAGGAGCTCGTCGACCTGCTCCGGCGGGTCCACGACGCGGGGTACCAGGGGTCGTTCGTCGTCCAGGACTACATCCCCGGGGACGACTCCGGGATGCGGATCCTCACCTGCTACTCCGACGCCACGGGCAAGGTGCGCTTCTCCGCCTACGGTCACGTGCTGCTCGAGGAGCACACGCCCGGCGCCCTGGGGAACCCGGCCGGCATCATCACGCAGGTCAACCACGAGGTCGTCGAGCAGGCCACCCGGATGCTCGAGCACGTGGGCTGGACCGGCTTCGCGAACTTCGACCTCAAGTACGACCCGCGCGACGGCCGGTACGTGTTCTTCGAGCTGAACCCGCGCCTGGGTCGCTCGAACTTCTACATCACCGCCGCCGGGGCGAACGCCGTGAAGTTCTACGTGCACGAGCACGTGCAGGGCCTGGACCCCGACCCGCGGGCGGTGCTCGGGGCGGACGTGCCGCTCACCGCCTCCGGCGAGCTCGAGGCGGAGCACCTGTACACGGTGCTGCCCGGCGCCCTGCTGCGCCGGTACGTACTCGATGACGAGGTGCGCTCGACCGCACGCCGCCTCGCCCGCCGCGGACGGTCCACCAACCCGCTGTGGTACCGCGCGGAGACGGACCCGCGGCGGCTGGCGTACCTGGCGATCGCCCAGCTCAACCAGTGGCGCAAGTACGCGCAGCACTACCCGGTCGCCGAGGCCCGCCGCCTCGCGTGGCGGGGCTCGGCGTGAGCACCACCTCGGACGCCGGGGCCACGGGACCGATGCCGCCGGTCGGGGTGATCGGCGGCGTCGGGCCGCTGGCCACGGCCTACTTCCTGCAGCGGGTCGTGCAGCTCACCGACGCCGAGCGCGACCAGGAGCACGTCGACCTCGTGGTGCTCAACCACGCGACGATCCCGGACCGCACCGACTTCGTGCTCGGTCGGTCGATGGACGACCCCGGCCCGGTGCTGGCCCGCGACGCGGCGCGTCTCGAGGCCTTCGGGGTGCGGTTCCTGGTGATGCCGTGCAACACCGCGCACTACTTCACCCAGCAGGTGCTCGACGCGGTCACCGTGCCGTTCGTGTCCATCGTCGACGTGACCGTCGCCGCCGCGCGGGCCCGCGTGCCGGACCTGACGCGCGTGGGGCTGCTGGCCACGGCCGGCACCGTCGCCTCCCGCGTGTACGACCACGCCTTCGCCGCCCACGGCATCGACGTCGTCGCCCCGGACGAGGCCGACCAGGAGCGCGTCAACGCCGTGATCTACGAGCAGGTCAAGGCCGGTCGCCCGGCCGACCCCGACGCGCTGCGCCAGGTCGCGGCGCGTCTCGTCGACCGCGGCGCCGGGGTCGTCGTGCTCGGCTGCACCGAGCTGTCGGTGGCCGCCGTCGACCACGGGCTGCTGGACGAGCCGCCGTTCCTCGACTCGATGGACGAGCTCGTGCGCGCGACCATCACGCGGGCCGGGCACCGGGTGCGGTAGACCTGGGCCTCAGCCGTGCTGTCGTCGGCTGAGTCTGCGGTTGCGCTGCGGGCGGGTCCCTCGTTCCTCGGGCCCCACCCTGCGCTGCACCTCCGCCTCAGCCGAGCTCGCTGGTGCCGGCGTACAGGTGCAGCACGGGTACCTGCAGCACGTCCCGGGCACGGGAGGCCCAGTCGGTGTGGAAGGTGTCCTCCACGGCGTGCGGATAGGTCACCACGACGACCTCGTCGCCGCCGTCCGCGACGGCGCGCTGCAGCGTCGGCAGCGGGTCGTCCTCGGTGACCTCGCCCGAGGCGGTGGCGCCGCGGTCGCGGAACAGCTCCACGGACTCGGTGACCTGCTCGGCGGCGGTCGCCGTGGCCTGCTGGGGCGTCGGCTCCTTGCCGATCAGGTCGTCCCACGCCTCACGCAGCTCGAGCATCCCGAGGTGGTCCAGCACGGAGGACACGACCCGGTGCTCCGTGTCGGCGGGCACCAGCACGCGATAGGCGATCTCGGCGTCCATCTCGGTGTGCAGCCCGGTGATGTGGTCGACGTCGGCGGAGGTCAGCGCGTCCTCGCTGAGGACGACGACGGTCCATGCTTCTGCAGACATGGCAGCAACCTACGGCACCGCCGCCCGCGGTGCCCAGGGGGCCGCCGGCACGGGTCACCCGACCTCCCAGCGCGCGAGCAGCGTGCCGGAGGGACCGGACAGGAGGTGGCCGAGACGCAGCTCCCGCCCGGCGCCCGGCTCCCGGTCCCGGGGGGCGGCGACGATCCGGCCGGGTCCCGGCCCGGCCAGCATCGGTGACGTCGTCACGCACAGCTCGTCGACGAGGTCCGCGGCCAGCATGTCGGCGAGCAGGCCGGGACCGCCCTCGCACAGCACCCGCGCCAGGCCGCGCGCGGTGAGCGCCTCGCGGGCCGCGCGCAGGTCCACGCCGTCCTCGGTGCCGTCCGGGCACTCCAGCACCCGGTCCTCGCCGACGGCGGCCCCGGCCTCCTGCGCCCCTGCGCGCCCGGTGACCACCAGCGGGGGACGGGGGCCGTCGAGCGTCGCCCAGGGCACCTGGCCGCTGCGGGTGACGATCGCGAGCTCGAGCGGCGCGGTGGCGAGACGTTCCAGGCCGCGGGGTCGGGACAGGCCCGTGTACCCCTCCTGCCGGGCGGTCCCGGCGCCGACGAGGACGACGTCGGCCAGCGCGCGCAGGACGCGGAAGACCCGCCAGTCCGCGGGGTCGTTGATCGAGGCGGACCGGCCGTCAGGACCCCAGGCGGCCCCGTCGACGGTGGCGATCATGTTCGCCCGCACGAACGGCCCGTCCGGCACCCTGTACAGGTCCGCGAGGACGTGCTCGTCGGCGTCGGGCGGGATCTCGCCGACGGTGGGGAGATGACGGACCAGCGGGGGCGTGTCGGAACTCACAGCGGCCAGACTACGACGCCCGCATAGGGTGGATCGTCGTGACAGCAGTGCAGTCCAGCGACACGACCGCCATCGGCTCCCTGGTGGCGGTCCGTCCCGCCTTCTCCGCCGACCGCCTCCTGGCGGACCTCGTCCCGCCGCGGCACTTCGCCGACGCGCGGTTCGCTACCTACCGCGCGAACCCGGACCACCCCAGCCAGGCCGCCGCGGTCGCCCGGCTGCAGGAGGTGGCCGCCGAGATCGCGCGCCCGGCGCCGAGCGGGCTGCGTTCGCTGCTCGGCCGTCGTCGTCCGGCGCCCGCCGTCTACATGGACGGCGGGTTCGGCGTGGGCAAGACCCACCTGCTGACCTCGCTCGCGCACGCCGTGCGGGAGGAGCTCGGGGCCGACGCGGCCGCCTACGGGACCTTCGTGGAGTACACGAACCTCGTCGGCGCCCTCGGGTTCCTGCCGACGGTCGACGCCCTCTCCACCAAGAAGCTCGTCTGCATCGACGAGTTCGAGCTGGACGACCCGGGTGACACCGTGCTGATGTCCCGCCTGCTGCGCGAGCTCGCCGACCGCGGCGTCGCCCTCGCGGCCACGTCGAACACCCTGCCGGACGCCCTCGGCGAGGGACGGTTCGCGGCGGAGGACTTCCTGCGTGAGATCCAGGCGCTCGCGGACCGTTTCGAGGTGCTCCGTGTCGACGGCGAGGACTACCGGCACCGGTCGGTGGTCACGGACGCCGCGCCGCTCGCCACCGAGGTCGTGCGCATCGCCGCGGCCGCGCGTCCCCGCGCGGTGGTCGACGACTTCTCCGACATCCTCGCGCACCTGGCGACCGTGCACCCGAGCCGTTACGGGGCGCTGCTCGACGGCGTCGAGGTGGTCGGGCTGACCGGGGTGCGACCGGTGACCCGCCAGGAGGTCGCCCTGCGACTGGTCGTGCTCGTGGACCGCTTGTACGACCGCGACGTGCCGGTGCTGCTGGCCGGGGCGGACCCGCGCGCGCTGTTCAGCGAGGAGATGCTGCGCGGCGGCTACCGCAAGAAGTACTACCGGGCGCTGTCGCGTCTGGGTGCGCTGGCCGAGGACGGCCGGGCGCTCCTCGACGAGGCCTGAGCCGTCACCCGCCGGTGAGCAGCCGGCGCTGACGCTCCACGTCGAAGTCCGCCGCCGGCCACCGGAGGTCGAGGCCCCGCAGCGTGTGGCGCAGCAGCTCGCTCACGGCCAGCCGGGCGAACCACTTGCGGTCCGCGGGCACGACGTACCACGGCGCGACGTCGGTGCTGGTGCGGTCCAGCATCTCCTGGTAGGCGGCCTGGTACTCGCCCCACCGCTCCCGGGCGCGCAGGTCGGCCGGGTCGTACCTCCAGTGCTTCTCCGGCCGGTCCAGGCGGGAGACCAGCCGCTCGAGCTGCTCCTCGGGCGAGATGGCCAGCATCACCTTGACGATCTCGGTGCCGGCCGCGGCGATCTCGGCCTCGAAGGCGTTGATCTCGTCGTAGTGCGCCCGCCAGCTCGCCTCGGGCTGGAGCTCCTCGACCCGCACGACGAGCACGTCCTCGTAGTGCGACCGGTCGAAGACGCCCAGCAGCCCGGGCGACGGCAGGGCGCGCCGGATCCGCCACAGGAAGTCGTGGGCCTGCTCCTCGGGGGTGGGTCGCCCGAAGCCTCGGCACCGGACGCCCTGCGGGTCGACCATGCCCACGACGTGCCGCACGATCCCGCCCTTGCCGGAGGTGTCCATCCCCTGCAGGATCAGCAGGACGCTGCGCACGCCGCCCGTGCGGCCGTGGGCGAAGAGTCGTTCCTGCAGGTCCGACAGATCGTCCGCGTGGCCGGCGCGCAGCACCTTGGCGGCGCGCTTGCGGCCGGTGTAGCCCGGGGTGGAGCGGGTGTCGAGGGCGTCGAGGCGATCACCTGGCCGCCAGCGCAGGGAGGTCGCCGGGTGCTCGGTCCAGGCTGCGGTCATCAGGGTTCCGTCCTCGGGTCGGCGCCGGCGGGGCGGGCGTCGGGGTCGTCCCGGAGGATGACGACGCAGCGCCCCGGGGCCCGCAGCCTCCCGTCCTCCAGGTGTGTGCGCTCCTCGTCCCAGGCCGCCGCCACCCGCCAGGCGCCGGACGGCGTGCCGAGGCGAGGCACGAGGTCCAGCGCGGGCACCGCGGGGTCGAGGACCAGGACGAGCGCGGTGCCGCCACGACGCGCGACGAGGGCACCGTCGTCGGTCGTGACCTCCAGGCGGTGGGCGAGGTCCGTCAGGGCGGCGGGCCGCAGGGTGAGCAGCCGGCGCGTCCAGGCCGCGAGTCGGCGGGCGTCCGCGGAGCCCGGCCGGACGGGGACGTGCTCGGTGTCGAGGACCACGACGCTGCCGGCGAGCACGGCGAATGCCAGCAGCGTGGCGTCGTCGTCCGCGGACGTCGTGGCGGCGGACCCGGCGACGTCCTCGAGGCGTGACCAGGGGACCGCCCGGGTGGCGGCCGGCAGGCGGGTGACGGGTCCGACGAACGAGCCGCTGCGCTGGGCGGCTCGCAGCGCGCGCCGCCGACCGGCCGGGATCCGGGCCGGGGCGGTGATCTCGGTCGACAACCGGCGCAGGTCGCCGGCCGGACTGTCGAGCCGCCCCGTCAGCAGCCGCTCCACGGTCGTGGTGAGGCGGTCGCTGAGACCGGGTCCGTCGGCGAGCAGGGCACGGGGGCGCCCGGTCCGCGCCGAGACGTCCTGGGCGACCGCCGCCAGCTCGGTCAGGAACGGCGCCGAGGACCGGTCGGCGAGGGCCTCGACGTCCAGCAGCAGGCCGTCGACGTGGAAGTCGTGCAGCCAGCGCCGGGCGTCCGCGACGAAGAAGTCCCGCGGGCCGCGGCTGCCGGAGCCGTCGAGGTTGATCCGGGGGGCGTCGTGTCCGTGGTCCTTCCGCGGCCGCGGCGCGATCCGCGACCCCTGCGCGTACGGTCCGAACCGGTCCAGCCGCAGCGGGTCGGCGACCGCCCACCGGTGGGGCAGGTCGAGCACGACGGCGAGGCCGTGGCGGTGCGCCGTGTCCACGAACCGCTGCAGGGCGTGCGGGCCCCCGAAGGGCTCGTGAACCGCGAAGAGCCGGACGCCGGCGCGAGGACCGGCCTCGGGGTCGAAGGCCGCCACGGGGGAGAGCTCGACGCCGTCGACCCCGAGCGCGGCGACGTCGGGCAGCAGCCCCGTGGCGGCGTCGAGGGTCCCCTCAGGCGTCACCGTGGGCACGTCGAGGTGCAGCAGCGACCCCCGGGTGAGGTCGGCCCCGGGCCACGCGTGGTCCCGCCACACGAACCGCTCGTCCAGGATCCTGCTCGGGCCCTGGATCCCTGAGGGGACGTGGGCCGCGGCCGGGTCGGAGAGCGGCGGCCCGCCGTCGATCGAGAACGAGTAGTCCGTCCCCGGGGAGATCTGCTCGTCGGCACGCCAGTAGCCGGGTTCGTGGGCGCCGACGAGTCGCATCGGTCGGCGCGAGGTGGATCCGTCGGGGAGCGGGAGCACGAGCTCGACGGTGTGTGCGCGAGGTGCCCAGAGCAGCGGTCGGGGACCGGGCCAGGGTTCGCGGCGGCGTTCGCTCGGCGCAGGAGTGGCCCGGGAGCGCGCCTCGTCGAGTGGATCGCCTGTGGTCACGGCCCCACCATACGGCGCGCGCACGGGCAGGGGAGGGTCGTGTCGCGCAGAGGGCGTCGCGTCGCCGCACGGTGTGACGTCCCGGTGCCGACGGGGTGGCAGGAGTGCACCCGTGTGCAGAATAGTGTGCCAAGCACGGGCGAACAGGCCGCCCCGCTGATACACCTGGGACATGATCAAGGACACACAGGAGGCCGACTCCGACCGAGCTCGGGCCCTCCTCGACGAGTCGATCGCTTCCCAGGCGCGGATCGCGCCGCGGCAGCGCTCGGCCACGGAAGAGCACGGTGACCCCCGACCCGGCGGCGACGCGACGAAGGCGCCGCTGTCGCTGTCGCAGACCGTCCTGCGCCCGATGGAGGGTGCCTCGAGCGGACACTCCTGGGACGACCCGGACGAGCTCTGAGACCGCCGACCGGCCAGGAGCCGGTCAGCGCGGAAGCCGGTCGGGGCCCACGGGGATGAGCCGGGGCATGCCGGCCGGAGCGACCTCGCTGAGCGCGAGGTAACGCGCCTCCGCCCGGTGCAGGCGGATGTGCTCGTCGAGCGACCACTGCGGCCCGTTGGTGAGCACCATGCCGCAGGAGCAGTCGATCTCGACGGTGCCCTCGTCCGTCATGCGCGTCCGGCCCACGGTGACGTGGGACGCCCGCGCGCGGGTCTTGGCCCGGTGCATCGTCGCGGAGACGGCGGGTGGGCTGTCGGCGGAGTCGTCGGCGTTCACGCCCGCGAGCGTACCCGGGCGCGGTTCCTCGGACCGAGGAGGGTCCGTCGACAGTCTGCTCGTTCCCCCGGACCGACACGGTTCCCGAGCGTGGACCTCCGAGACGGCGACGCGGAAATCACCCTGGCCCCGCATGGCCTGACCACGCGTGTGGATGGCGTGCGCCCTACCGTCGAAGCGTCATGGCATGACCCGGACGGGCGTGTCGACCGGCGAAGGACGTGCGAGGTGGGCCATGAGCGGTGGACGTGTCGTCACCAACGAGGACCTGAGGGCTGCGATCTCGGCATTGCTCGCCGTTCCCGAGATGTCGGCGTTGCGAGGGGACCTGGAGGAGGCGGCGGCCGAGGTCGAGGCCCGGGAGGAGGAGACGCCGCAGGCGATCGCCGGCCACCTGCCACCACGAGCCGAGCACGCGATCCGCGTCCACCTGGCCGGCTACCTCGATGCTCCGCAACCGCCCGAGGAGGCGGAGGCCGTCCCGGAGGACCGCCCGGACGACACCAGCGGTCTGGCGGCCGTGTCCGGACCGACCGCGATGCCGAGCCGTGAGGAGGTCCGCGCGGTGCTGGCCGCCCTGACGGAGCCGGCTCCCCGGGCGGACGTGGGGGCGGCCGAGGGCGGCGAGCCTGAGCTCCCGGACACCACGACCTTCCTGTTCCTCGCGGACCCGCAGGTCTCGCGCGCGGAGAAGCCGAAGGACAACGACAACCCGCGCGTCAAGACCATGGACCAGATGAACCGGATCCTCAACGACATCGGATGGGAACCGTGGCCGTCTGGCTACGGCCTGGACCCGGCGATCGAGGGCACGCTCATCGGCAAGCCGAAGGCGACCTTCTTCGGCGGCGATCTGTGCCAGACGGGCGGCGACTACAACTTCGCCGACCAGGCCGGCAGTATCCCGGCTCACTACAACGGCGGGTTCGAGCTGGAGATGGTCCGCCGTCTGTTCGACGCCGACTACAAGTCGGACGGACTCACCAAGCTGGACGCCGGGCCGGTGTACTTCGGGCTCGGCAACCACGACCTGCAGTCGCAGTACCACCCGGCCGTCGGCTGGTTCAAGGACTGCTTCCGGTGGTCGACGCCGACCGACTACTGGCGTTGGCAGATGTGGAACTTCATCTGCCAGAAGCACCGCGGCGTCTTCACCAACTGCATCTTCAAGTGGTCGACTTCCCCCACCTCGAAGCCCACCGCGATCGACGCGAAGGAGGCCACGAGCAACGAGGTCTTCTACTGGCAGGACCGCAGCCTCAACTACGTGGTCGACCTGGGGCCGGTCGACGTCTACCAGCTGCACCGCTTCGGCGGCGACGCGGAGTACGGGCACGCGCCGGGCACGACGTGGCTCACCGACCAGCTCAAGAAGCGGGGCGCGACCCGGCCCGTCATCGTCGTGCAGCACTACGACTTCTCCACGTTCTCGATCCCGGCGTGGTGGACCGACAAGCAGTGCGACGACCTGCTCGAGCTCCTTGAGCCGTACAACGTGGTCGCCTTCCTCATGGGGCACCACCACAGCGCGCTGAGCACGATCCCGTTGCAGCGCGCCTACCCGAGCTCGACCAAGGTCGCCGACGAGTTCCGGCCGGGCTCGGCCGGCGTCCACGGGAACTTCGCCCTGGTGCGGGTCAGCCCGAGCTCCCTCGACGTGCTGCAGGGCTCGGGAGCAGGCAAGACTGTCCAGTGGATCAACGGTTACCACAAGACGTGGTGAGGGCCGCCCCGGCCGACGAGAAGGGCCCCTGTATCGCGTCTCCGCGATACAGGGGCCCTTGTGCGCTGGTGGGCGATACTGGGATCGAACCAGTGACCTCTTCCGTGTCAGGGAAGCGCGCTCCCGCTGCGCCAATCGCCCGTGGAGCGAACGACGAGACTCGAACTCGCGACATCCACCTTGGCAAGGTGGTGCTCTACCAACTGAGCTACGTTCGCACGGCCGGACAGTTCCGAGGACGTGATCCCCGCGTGCCGGTGCCTGAGGAACATTACTGGACGGCGGGTCCCAGGTCCAATTCCACCGGTGTGACCTGGGCCTCCGGCGGACGACGGGACGAGAGGCCGGGTGCCGTCAGCGGAACTCGGGGTTCGGGTGGTCGAACCGGGTGCCGGCGTCCCAGGCGCTGCGCTGGTTGCCGTACGCGGGGAACCCGCCGGCGTCCCGGAGCATCGCGGCCAGGTGCATGAGGTTCCAGGTCATGAACGTGGTGTTGCGCTGGGTGAACTCGTTCTGGGGGCCGCCGGAGCCCTCGTCCAGGTAGGACGGGCCCGGCCCTGCCTCGCCGACCCACCCGGCGTCGGCCTGCGGCGGGATGGTGTAGCCGAGATGTTGCAGGGAGTACAGGACGTTCATCGCCACGTGCTTGGCGCCGTCCTCGTTGCCGGTGATCACGACGCCCGCGGCGCGGCCGTAGTAGAGGTACTGCCCGGCGTCGTTCAGCCGGCCCGACAGCGAGTACAGCCGCTCGACGACGCGGGTGCAGACGCTGGACTTGTCGCCCAGCCAGATCGGCGTGCCGAGGACGAGGATGTCCGCGGCGAGGATCCGTTCGGCCAGCGCCGGCCAGTCGTCGCGGCTCCACCCGTGCTCGGTCATGTCCGGCTGGACCCCGGGGGCGAGGTCGTGGTCGACGGCGCGGATCTCGTCCACCCTCACGCCGTGCCTGCGCATGATCGCGGCGCTGACGTCCATGAGTCCCTGGGTGTTCGACACCTCCGGGGACGGCTTGAGGGTGCAGTTGACGAAGACGGCGCGCAACGCGGAGAAGTCGAGCTCGGGCTGGTCCATGGTCGCTCCTGGGTCTCGACGTCCCGCGGGGACGCCGGGTCACGTCATGCGGTCGCGCTGCTGCTGCGGGCGGCGATCCGCGCCTGCACCTCGGGTCGGCGCAGGGGCGGGACCGTGGCCGGCGGTTGTCGGCGGGCGGGCAGGTCGTCCAGCAGCCGGGTGACGATCACGGCGATCTCGGCGGCGGCCGCCTCGCAGGGCTCGCGGGAGGCCGGTGCGGCGGTGGACGCCACGCCGGTCACCTTCCGCACGAACTGGGCGGCGGCCGCCTCGATCTCCTCCGCGGTCGCGGGCGGCTCGAGGCCGCGCAGGGTGGTGATGTTGCGGCACATGCGATCGACGCTACGCCGGGTCGCCCGGTGCCGCCGTCCGGGTCGCGGTCGATGGCCCCGTCTCGGGCCGGGGCACCGTGTGCACGGGCGCGGCGGCGGCGATCGCGACGTCGACCCCCTCGGGCGCGTGCTTGTCCCGGTAGCCACGGATCAGCCACACGAGCACGATCCCCAGGGCGGAGACGACGGCCAGCGCGAGGGCGGCCCCGTGGAAACCGGCGAGCAGGGCGTCGGTGGCGGACGCGCCGGCCGCGGAACGGTTCGCGGGGATGCCCGCGTACAGCGCGGCGACCACGGCGGTCATGACCGCCGGTCCCACGTAGCGCGCCATGTTGGACAGGCCCGATGCCCCGCCCACCTCGGAGTGGTCGACCGATCCCGTGGCGACCGAGGAACAGGGATTGTTCGACAGGCACAGTCCCACCGCCGTCATGACGATCGGCACCAGGAACGCCAGGTAGCCCCACGACGCGCCGGCCAGGGCCAGCACCACGAAGCCGGCCGTCATGACGACGAACCCCGTCCCGACGACGGCGAGCACCCCGAACCGGTGGGTCAGCCCGGGGACGGCCGGGGTGAGGGCGACCATCCCGACGGTCGCCGGCAGGGTGGCCAGCCCGGCCTCGAAGGGGTCCATCCCGAAGGCGGCCGGGTCCTGGAAGAACAGGCTCAGCAGGAACATCATCGCGTTGATCGCGGCGGCGCCGATGAGGATGCCGATCGTCGCCCCGACCAGTCGGCGATTGCGGAACAGGCCGAGGTCGATCAGCGGGGCGGACACCTTGCTCTCGACCGCGACGAACCCGATCGTCGACGCGACGGACACCGCGAAGCAGCCGAGCGTCTGGATCGAGAGCCAGCCCCAGGTCGCACCCTGGGTGAGGCCGAGGATGAGCGGGGCCAGGGCGAGGGCGATGAGCATGGTTCCGGCCCAGTCGATCGACCGGCTGCGCGTCGGGTCGGAGGACTCGGCCACCGCACGCAGCGTCAGCGGGACGAGCAGGACCGCGATCGCCGCGTCGAGCCAGAACAGCCCCTGCCAGCCCACCGTGTTCACGAGCGCCCCGCCGAGCAGCGGGCCCGCTGCCGCCCCGACCGCCGAGGCCGACCCCCAGTAGGACACGGCCCGCAGCTGCGCGTTCCCGGGTGGTGAGGCGATGGTGAGGATGCTCAGCCCGCCGGCCACGAGCGTGGCCCCGGCGGCGCCCTGGATGCATCGTCCGACGATGACGGCCCAGCCGCCCGGCGCCAGGGCGATGAGGACGCACGAGGCGATGAACAGCAGCAGACCGCCGAGGAACACCTTGCGCCGGCCGAAGACGTCCCCGAGGCTCCCCGAGGTGACGATCGTGGCCGCCCCGACGAGAAGGTAGCCCGTGACGGCCCACTGCAGGGTCTCCGTGGACATGCCGACGTCGTCGCTGATCGCCGGGAGCAGGATGGCCACGGCGGACGTGTTCGCGTTGACGATGAGGGTGGAGACGCAGGCCGCCGTCATCACGCCGAGCGGTGTCCGGGCGTCGGTGGTGGCGGTGGGCTCGGGCTCGACCATGGGACCTCCCGGGGTGATCCGTCTGGAACGTAGCACCGCTGTCGGCCGCTCGCGTGGCGCGGGGACTCCCGGGAACGCAGCAGGCCCCGGACCGTCGGGTCCGGGGCCTGTGGTGGTGGGCGATACTGGGATCGAACCAGTGACCTCTTCCGTGTCAGGGAAGCGCGCTACCGCTGCGCCAATCGCCCGAGGTGGGTACGGGATTCGAACCCGTGTATACGGCTTTGCAGGCCGCTGCCTCGCCTCTCGGCCAACCCACCTTGAGACTGTGCTCACCGGCTCGCTCGTTGCCGAGATCGCAGGGGAGTGGGCCTCCGAGCGGATGACGAGACTCGAACTCGCGACATCCACCTTGGCAAGGTGGTGCTCTACCAACTGAGCTACATCCGCACGACCGGACCTGGTGCAGGGGTGATCCCCGCGGCGTTCCGGCGCGAGGAAAACTTTAGTGGACGGTGCCCGAATGGTCCAATCGCCCCGCAGTGGCTCGCTGGCATACCGTGCAGCCGTGCGTGCACCGACCTCCTGGGCCTCCTTCGCCGGCCGTCTCGCGACCGACGTCGTCGAGTGCGTCGACCTCGACGTCACCCCGGAACGGCTCGCCGACCCCGGGCCCTGGTTCGTCGTCGTCGACTTCGAGGCCTCCGGCCGGGGTGGGCGGGCCCGGGCCTGGCGGTTCGCCCGCGTCGTCGACGGCGGTGCGCCGGTGCCCGGCGAGCTGGCGGCACAGGGGTGGCAGGGGCCCGCCCCGCAGGACTGGTCGACGTCGATGTCCCGCGGCGAGTACGAGGGGGCCGTGCGTCGCGTGCAGCAGCACATCCGTCAGGGCGACGTCTACCAGGTGAACGTGTGCCGGGTGCTGACCGCGCCCCTGCCCCCGACGGACCCGGGTACGGCGTCAGGGGAGCCGGACGCCGCCGCGCTGGCGGCACGGTTGGCCGCCGGGAACCCCGCGCCGTACGGCGCCGCCGTGCACGTGCCCGCCGGGCTCGACGTCGACCCGGTCTGGGTCGTGTCCGCCTCGCCCGAGCTGTACCTCTCCCTCCAGAACGGCCGGCTGGCGTCGGGGCCGATCAAGGGCACCGCACCGACGCCCGAGGGTCTGAGCGGCAAGGACCGGGCCGAGAACGTCATGATCACCGACCTGGTCCGCAACGACCTGCAGCAGGTGTGCGACCCCGGCACGGTGGCGGTGACCGAGCTGCTCGCCGTCGAGGAGCACCCCGGGCTGGCCCACCTCGTCTCCCGCGTGCAGGGAGTCCTGTCACCGGGGGTCGCCGCCGCCCCCGACCGCTGGCGCCGCGTGCTGGAGGCCACCTTCCCGCCCGGTTCCGTCTCGGGCGCCCCGAAGTCGTCGGCGCTGTCCCTCATCGACCAGCTGGAACCGACGCCTCGCGGGCCGTACTGCGGCGCCGTCGGCTGGGTCGACGGCGACCGTGCCGAGCTCGCGGTCGGGATCCGCACCTTCTGGTGGGAGCGGACCGACGACGGCGGTGCGCTGCGGTTCGGCACCGGCGCCGGCATCACCTGGGGTTCGGACCCCGCCGCCGAGTGGCGCGAGACCGAGCTGAAGGCCTCCCGGCTGGTGGGGCTCGCCTCTCGTCCGGCGAGGGAGCAGCGCTCCTCCTAGCGTGGGGAGATGCAGGTTCCGTCATCGCTGCGGCTGGCCGTCCGGTCGGTGACCGCGTACGACCTCGACCTGCCTGCCGGCGGCACGCATCGCGGTGTCCCCGGTCCGGACGTCGTGCTGGAGATCGCGCTCGACGCACCGCTCGACGTGCGTTGGGCGGACCGTCCGGACACCCGGCAGCGAGCCTGGTCCGTCCTGTCGGGCCTGCACACGCGACCGGCGCAGGTCGAGATGCCGGCCCGGGCCCGAGGCGTCAGTGTCCGCCTCACGCCCTGGGGCGCCCGGAAGCTGCTCGGGATGCCCTGCGCTGAGCTCGCCGGCCGGCTGGTGTCGCTCGACGAGGCCGCGCCCGGGCTGTCGGACCTCCCGGAACGCCTGGCCGCGAGCCGCCGACCGGCGGACGAGCTCGTCCTGCTGCTGCAGCACGCCCTCCGGGAGGCCGCGAGCGACGGTCCCGGCCCGGTCGACGCCGCTCTCGCTGCCCTGTGCCGGGGCCGGCCCGTGGCCGTCAGCGCCGCGGCCGGGGGGTGGTCGCGGCGCCACCTGCAGGATCTCGTGCACCGTGAGTGCGGGTTGTCGCCGCGCGACCTGCGACGCGTCGGTCGGCTGGCGCGCTCACGGGTCGCCATGGTCCGGGGCGCGGGCCGGTCGCTGGCCGACGTCGCCGCCGGGGCGGGGTACGCGGACCACGCGCACCTGACCCGCGAGTGGAAGGACCTGGCCGGGTGTACCCCGACGACGTTCCTGCGCGAGGAGCTCCCGTACGTTCAAGCCGCCGAGGTCCCCGACGGGGGAGGCTGAGCAGGTAGGTACCGCCGCCGGAAGGAGCCCGTGATGACCACCTCGCTGTGGGTGACCCTGCGCTACGCCGACGCCGACACGGCGCTGGACTGGCTGCGCGCCGTCGGCTTCACCGAGCGCGTCGTGGACCGTGACGAGCAGGACCCCACCGTCGTCCAGCACGCCGAGCTCGAGTGGCCCGGCGGTGGCGGGCTCATGCTCGGCACGCACCGCGACAGCCCCGCATGGCCCGTCGAACCCGGTCACGGCGCGACCTACGCCGTGACCGACGACGTCGACGGCACCTACGAGGCCGCGCTCGGCGCCGGGGGCCGGGCCGTCGCGCCGCCCGCCGACCAGCCCTACGGCGGCCGTGGCGCGTCGGTCGCCGACCCGGAGGGCAACCTGTGGAACTTCGGGAGCTATCGGCCCTGAGGCCGGGTCGGTCGGGGTCCGCGACCGATGAGTCCCGCGGGCCCCGGCGGTCGGCACCGGCATGACGAGAGTGACCTGCGACCTGTCCGTGGCCCTGGACGGCTTCGCCGCCGGACCGCACCAGACGCGTGACCGACCCTTCGGTGACGTGATCGGCACCGGCGAGGTGCTGCACACGTGGCTGCTCGAGCACGCCGACGACCATCCGCGGGAGGTCGCCGGGATCCTGGAGGCCGACGCCTACGTGATGGGCCGGGGCATGTTCTGCCCGGACCCCGGCCCGTGGGACCCGGACTGGACCGGCTGGTGGGGTGACGAGCCGCCGTACCGAGCACCGGTGTTCGTGCTCACCCACCACCCGCGCGAGCCGCTCGAGATGGCCGGCGGCACCACCTTCCACTTCGTGACCACCGGCGCCGAGGACGCGCTGCGCCGGGCGGTGGAGGCGGCCGGCGGCGGAGGAGTCTCGATCGCCGGGGGAGTGTCGACGGTCAACACCTACCTCGCCGCCGGGGCGATCGACGAGCTGCGCCTGCACGTCGCCCCCGTCGTGCTCGACATCCCCGGGGCGACGCGACTGTTCGACGGCGTCGGCCGGCTGGACCTCGACGCCGCCTCCGCACGGCACGCAGGGGAGGTGACGCATCTGGTGTACCGGCGTCGGGCAGACTGAGCACCATGAGTCTCGTGATCTGGGCCGAAGGTCGGTTGGTCGGAGCCGGGGAGGCCGCGCTGAGCGCGGTCGACCACGGCATCACGGTGGGTGACGGCGTCTTCGAGACGTGCACCGTGTTCGACGGGCAGGTGTTCGCGCTGACGCGCCACCTGGAGCGGCTGCGGAGGTCCGCGACCGGCCTCGGCCTCGAGGCGCCCGACGAGCAGCGGGTGCGCGAGGGCGTCGACGCCGTCCTGGCCGAGGCCGTGCGCCTCGACGGTCCGTTCGACGGCCGGCTGCGCATCACTGTGACGGCTGGCATCGGACCGCTCGGCTCGATGCGGGTCCCTGGCGCGCAGAGCGTGGTGGTCGCCGCCCAGGACTCGATGATGATGCCGGAGTCGCGCTCGGCCCGGTCGCCGTGGCCGCGCAACGAGCGGTCGCCCATCGCCGGGCTCAAGACCACGTCGTACGCCGAGAACGTGGTGGCGCTCGCGGACGCCAAGGCCAAGGGCGGCGACGAGTCGATCCTGCCCAACACCGTGGGCGAGCTGTGCGAGGGCACGGGATCGAACATCTTCGTCGAGCGCGGGGGCGAGCTCCTCACCCCGGCGCTGTCCACCGGCTGCCTGGCCGGGATCACCCGGGCGCTCGTGCTCGAGTGGGGCGCCGAGGCGGGGCTGCCGGTGCGCGAGGCCCAGGAGGGTGAGCTGCCCTTCTCCGTGCTCGACGAGGTGACCACGGGCGGCGTGCATCTGGCGCTGACCTCCTCGGGACGCAACGTCCAGCCCATCACCCGGCTGGACGGCGTCGACGTCGCACCGGGCGAGATCACCCTGGCGGTGCGCGAGGTGTTCGAGAAGAACTGCCGGGAGCGCCTCGACCCGTGACCTGGGGCGTCGTCGCGGAGGTGTGGGCCACGCCGCACCGATCCGGTTTGGAGCAACCCCGGATCTGTGGCTAGTATCGACCACGCACTCGGGCGATTGGCGCAGTGGTAGCGCGCTTCGTTCACACCGAAGAGGTCACTGGTTCGAACCCAGTATCGCCCACCGATGCGAAACCCCGTCTGACCGGCAACGTTCCAGGTCAGGCGGGGTTTTTGCGTGTCAGGCTCAGTGACACGGCAGGACACAACCCCCCACGCTGGGGGTTACGTGCCCTCCCGGTACCCCCACAGGGAGAGGTCGAGCGTCGGAAGAACGCCCGTACCAAGAAGGTGACGGGGTACCGGGCGGGGTACCGAGGCCCAGACCTTGAGCGGCACTCGCAGAGGTTCACAACGAAGATGGACGCCGAGGCCCGGCTGTCCGCAGAGCAAGCGTTGAGTGCCCGAGGCTCAGGGACCGCGCCAGCCTCACTCAAGGCGGAACAGGCGGCAAGATCCGTCACAATGCTGGAGGACGCCACGGCCTACGTGGACAAGCGCGAGGCGCAAGGCAAGGCGCCCACGAAACTCCAGGAGTACCGGCGCTACGTGCAGCGGTTCGTGGAGAACGACCCGATCGGTCTAGGTCGTGATGCTCAAGGCGCTGGTGAGCCAGTGGAGTGTCGCGGCGAGGCTGAGGCCGGCGTGGTAGTTCCGCGCGGTCGTGTCTGAGCGCATCGCGATCCCGCGCCATTGTTCTTGGACTACCGACGAGCTCGGGGTCGCATCGGCGTGTTCGTCTACGTCGGCGGCCGACCCCAGAAGCCGGCCCCAGGCCCGAAGCGCATCCTGTCGGATGCTGCCTGGGAGTTCGGCCTCCGTTCAGGCGGTTTCGAGCGGACGCTCAATCTTTTGTCATCCCACTCTAGACAAAGCGGTCAGACTCGCCTATTTTTCCCGTTACCAGACACGGCGCGCTCGTTCGAAGGCACTGGGGCCAGCGTCGAGGGCGGCTGGTTGGTCTCGCCGGGCGTGGTCGCCCGGCTCGTGCTGGGGAGTTGGGCCGGTTGGCTGCTCTGGTTTGGTTAGCTGGTGTTCCGGAGGCGTGGTTCCGCAGGGTTGCGGTGGTCGCGGCGGTGACGGCGGTGTCGGTGGGCGTGACGGGTTCGTATCTGCCGAACCCGGCTGCTGCGGCGGTGGAGGCTCCGGCCCAGGCGTCAGCGCCCGAGTCGGTCGCGACAGGCAAGCCGCAGCGTGGCTCGCACGGCGCGTTGGTGGCGCGGGATGGTGTCTCGGCGCAGGTGAATGCGCGTCTTGCGGGTGAGCGGGTAGAGGATCTGTCGCAGCGTACGGAGTCGAGCTCCACGTACGCGATGCCGGACGGGTCGTGGCAGTCGGCGCTGTCGTTGTCGCCGGTGTGGGTGCGCACGGGTGGGGACGGCACGGCCGAGGACGACTGGGCGGAGTTCGACGCCACCTTGCAGGCGGCCGAGGGCGGGTTCGGTCCGGTGGCGCACCCGGCGGGGATCACGGTCTCCGGCGCGCAGAAGGCCGGCCGTGACGGGGTGAGTGTTGTCGCCTCACTGACGGACCCGGAGACGGGCACGACGTCCGAACTGACGTTCCCGGGCGACCTGCCTGCTCCGCAGGTGACGGGTGAGCGGGCCGTATTCGCGAACGTCGAGCCTGGCGTGGACATGGTCGTGGACATTACCGGTGGCGGCTTCGAACAGTACTTCGTGCTGCACGAGGCCCCGACTGACCCGGCCGCGGTGGCGCTGGACCTCGGCCTGAGCGCTGAGGGTGCCACGGTCGAGCAGCCGAAGAAAGCGCTGGTCGACCTCGTCGTCGACGGCGAGGTCGCGGCGCGTGCCGCGACCCCGATGATGTGGGACGCGACCTACGACGCCCAGTTGGCCAACCCGGTGACCCAGGAGTGGTCGGCCGAGCAGCCCCCGCTGTGGGCGGGCACCCCGGCGGACCTTGACGCCCTGACCGTGCCCGATGCCGAGACCAGCACGGACGAGTCTGCGGGGACCGCCGAGGCTGGTGTGCCGGACCCGGGCGTGACCGCGGTCGTGCCGGTCGAGGTAGCTGTCGAGGACGATGGCGCCGAGGTGACCATGACCCCGGGCCAGGAGTTCCTGACCGACCCGGACGTGCAGTACCCGGTCGTGGTGGACCCGTCGGTGAGCCTGGGTCTGCCGCGGGACACGTTCGTGCAGACGAACTGGTCCGATGACGCGTCGTTGCAGACGGATCTGCGGCTGGGCACGTACAACGGTACGGACAAGGCGCGCACGTTCATCAACGTGGACACCAGCGCGATCAAGGGCAAGAAGGTCACCTCGGCGAAGCTGAACCTGTGGCAGTACCACTCGTGGTCATGCGAGGCGCGCCAATGGGAGGTGTGGGTCCACGGGCTTGGCGGCGACGGGCACTGTGTGGACGAACCAGCCGTCGTGGACCAAGAAGTGGGCCACGACCTCAGACACCAAGGGGTATGGCGCCTCGTGCGCGGACGACTGGTCGAACGTGACGATCACGTCGATGGCGCAGTCGTGGGCGGATGCGTCGGCCACGACCCACGGTGTGGGCTTGCGCGCGACGTCGGAGAGCGATGTGTACGGGTGGAAGCGGTTCAACTCGACGAACGCGACGTCGGGCAAGCCGACGATCACGGTGTCGTACAACTCCTACCCGAACACCCCGGGCACGTCGTTCATCAACTCCAGCCAGTACGTCTGGTATCCCTCGAGCACCGACCCGAACAAGGTGCTGTACGTCAAGTCGGCCAAGCCGGTGTTCTCCGCCGCGGTGTCCGATCCCGACGGTGGGAATGTCAAGGCACTGTTCGACGTCATGCAGGGCTCGAGCGAGGTGTGGGACGACCAGGCCGGCACGAGTGTGGCCTCGGGCGGCACGTCGACCTTCACCCCGGGCACGGGCACCACGGCGCTGAGCGAGGGCACGACCTACACCTCGCGGGTGTGGGCGAATGACGGGTCGTTGACGTCGAAGTCCGCAAAGTCGTTGTGGACGTTCACGATCGACACGACCAAGCCGGTCACCCCGACGCTGACCGCCTCGGCGTACACCGCGGGGCAGTGGCAGGACACCGCGCCGTCGTCGAACACGTTCACGATGAAGTCCACCTCGAGCGACGTGGTGCGTTTCGAGTACTCCAAGGACGGCGGGGCGTGGACGTCGCTGGCTGCGACCGGCACGACCCCGACTGCGACCTTGTCGTGGAACCCGGCCAGTGGTGCGCACACCCTCAAGGTCCGCGCGATCGACAAGGCCGCCTGGGTCTCGTCGGAGAAATCGTTCAGTTTCGGGGCCGGGGGCGCGGCGCTGACGGCGCCGGCGAACACAGCGAAGTCGACGAACACGTTCGCGGTCAAGGCGACCGCGCCGACCGCGAGCTCGGGCACGGTGACGCCGTCGATCTGGTGGCGTGCCGCGGGCACCGCGGAGCCGGGGGACTACAACTCCTCGACGGGCTCGACGACGGGCTGGACGATGGACACCGAGCTCGCGGCCGTCGGGGCGGGCGCCGCGGTGAGCGTGGCCCGCTCGTGGTCCGCGGCGCAGGCCGCTGCGGCGCTGGGCAAGGACCGCGTGCCGGTGCTGCTGGACGTGCAGGTGTGCTTCACCTACTCCGCGACCGGCACGTTGCGTTGCACCTGGAACGGTCAGCTGACCAACCGGTCCTCCGTGGTGCGGGTCCCGCACGCGTTCGGCGACGGCTATCCGACGGCGGACGCCGGGCCAGGGCAGGTCGCGCTGTGGACCGGTGAGTTCAACACGACCGTCACCGACGTCTCGGTGCCCGGCTATGTCGGGGACCTGTCGATCTCGCGGTCGTACTCCTCCCAGGCGGGCATCGATGACGCCTCGGTCTTCGGGCCAGGCTGGAGCGCGTCCTTCGAGGGCACCGACGTGGGCGTGGCCGGGTTCGAGGTCGTGGACAACACCGACGTCGACGGCACGTTCGCGCTCGTTGACACCGAAGGCGGTGCACTGGTGTACCGCCAGCCGGGCAACACCAAGACCGCGATGAAGACCGGCAGCTACACCGCGGTGGATCCCGAGACCGCCGAGTACGGGGCACGCCTGGAGCTGACCGGGTCGGGGACGGGCGCGCGACTGATGCTCACCGAGCCCGACGCGGCGATCACGACGTTCGCCTACACCGGCGCCAGCGACTCCGACGGGCGGATCTGGGCGCCGGTGTCGGTGACCGAGCCTGCCTCGTCGAAGTCCACGACGTTCACCCGCGACGCCGCCGGACACATCACCCGCATCCTGGCGCCGGTGCCGACCGGGGTGACGTGCCCGGCCAGCGGCGCGCTGAATGTCGGCTGCCGGGCCCTGGACATCACGTACGCCACCACCACCTCGGGCACCGACGTGGCCGGGCAGGTCAAGCAGATCTCGTACACCGCCTACGACCCCGACCGGGCCGGCGGGGCGGGGATGTCCACCGTGGTGGTGGCGCGCTATGAGTACGACGCGGCGGCGCGCCTGGCCAAGGTCATCGACCCGCGCACCAACCTGGCGGTCGGCTACGCCTACCACGCCACGGCCACGTCCACCTCAGGCCAGCCCCTGCTGACAACCGTCACCGAGCCCGGCCTTGCGCCGTGGAAACTCGCCTACGGCACCGGCTCGCAGGACGCCAAGTCGCTGCTGACCGTGCACCGCGCCAACCCCGCCGGCAGCGGCTCGGACATCCAGGTCGCCCGGTTCGTGTACGGCATCGCCCGCGACGGCTCCGACGCCGGCCTGCCTGCCATCAACGACGCGGCCGCCGCGTGGGGCGACGAGACCGGTCCGGCCTACGGCGCAGCCGTCTTCGGCCAGGACAAGCCGGTGGGCACGACGCCTGCGGCCGCGGACTGGCCCTACGCCGGCCTGCAGTTCACCGACGCCGAGGGCCGGGTCACCGTCAGCGGCTCCTTTGGGGCGGGGGACTGGCAGTTCGCCGCGACCCGATTCGACGACGCGGGGCGCGTCACCCACATCTGGGACGACCACGCCACCAGCCAGCTGCGCGCCCAACGCCTTGAGCAGGGCGACCTGGCCGCGGACGTCATCGACTCCTTCGCCACCATCACCCGGTACAACGCGCCCATCACCGCGGCCACGGCGATCACCTGGACACCGGCCGGCGGCACCGCGCAGACCATCACCGCGGGCAGCGAGATCACCCCCGCCGGGGCGCTGGTCACCGACGTATGGGAGCCCGCCCGCGACGTCGACGGCGCGCTGGTACGCACCCACACCCACACCGACTACGACCAGGGCGCCCCCAACGGCGGGGTCAACCCCACCACCGGCATCGCCTACAACCTGTCCACCACCACCACCGTGACCCAGGCCGACGGCCTGAGCGGCTCCGCCGATCCCGCGGTCCCCCTGGTCGCCGGCGAGACGGTGCTTGCCAAGACCGTCACCGGCTACACGCCGATCGACGCCAAGCCGGCCACCGACCCCACCTCGGGGTGGACCCTCGGCGCCGCGACCGTGACCACCACCCGTATGGGCGCCGCTGGCGCGACGTCGAGCGCGGACATCACCACCAAGGTCCGATACGACACCGAGGGACGCCTGCTCGAGGAGCGTCGCCCCGGCTCGAGCGGCACCGACGCCGCTACCTGGCTGACCGGCTACTACACCGCCGCCGCGCAGAGCGGCACGTTCGCCGCGTGTGGCAGCAAGCCGCAGTGGGCGGGCCTTACCTGCCTGACCACCACCGGCGAGACCAACCCCACCCTGCCCGTCGAGGCGATCACGAAGTACTCGATGTACCTCGGGGTCGCGGCCGCCACCGAAACCACGGGCAGCGTGGTCCGCACGACCACGACCACTTTCGACACCGCCGGACGCACCATCCGTACCGGCACCACGGTCGGCGGACTTTCCGGTTCCCAGTCTGTGCCGGACACTAAGGCCCTTTACGACCCGGCTAGCGGCCTGGCCACCGCGACCGTCAGCCTGAACGCGGACGGCTCCGAGAAGGGCAGGATCTCGACCGGGTACGACGGGTGGGGACGCCAGGTGTCCTACACCGACACCGACGGCGCTACCACGGCCACGACCTACGACACCGCCGGACGGGTCCACACCGTCACCGACCCCCGACGCAAGGTCACGTACACCTACGACGGCACCGGTGAACACCGCGGGCTGCCCACCAAGACCGAGATCCAGGGCGTGGGCGCGTTCACGGCGACCTACGACGCTGCCGGGAACATCACCCGACAGACCCTGCCCGGCGACACCGTCGCTCAGCAGCTAACCTACGACCGGGCAGGCGACCTGGCCGAGCAGTCCTACGCCACGATCTCGGCCAGCGGGCAGGATGCGCAGGAGATCCTGGCGTGGACGATGGCCACCGACGTCCAGGGCCGCACCACACAGATCACCTCCGGTGCCGCGGCCAGCGAGACGGGTGTGGGGCGGGTTCAGCAGTTCGGCTACGACGCGGCCGAGCGTCTGGTCACGGCCCAGGACGTGATCGGGCAGGACTGTGCCACCCGCACCTACGCCTTCGACGTGCGCGGCAACCGCACCGGCCTCACTGCGACGACAGGAACCGACCCGGAGGCGCCGTGCACCGCCCCCGGCGTCACGGTCACCAAGGCCTGGTCGTACGACAAGGCGGACCGCGTCGACAAGGGTGCCACCACCAATGGCGTCGCCTCCACCGGCTACGTGACCGACCTGCTCGGCCGGCAGACCACTCTGCCTGCCGTCGACACCCCCACCGGTGCCACCGGCGGGGACGTAAGCCTGGCCTACTTCGACACCGACGCCGCCCACCAGATCATCCGTGGCGACGTCACCACGACCTACACCCTCGACCCCGCCGGACGCCGCTCCGGAGAGACCACTACCGGAGGCGACACCGACACCACGGTCATCCGCCACTACACCGACACCAGCGACAACCCTGGCTGGGCCGTCAACACCACCGGCACCACCACGACCACCAGCTGGTACGGCGCATCCATCGGTGGCGACCTGGGCATCGAGACCATCCACACCACCGACACCGCCGATGGCAGTGAGGGCACGGCCGCCAACCTCACCCTCGCCGACTCCCTCGGCTCAGCCGTCACCAGCATCAACATCCCCGCCGCAGGCACCCCCGTCCAGCTCGGCGCGGTCGGCTCCTGGGACGAGTACGGCAACACCCTCACCACCACCGCCGACGACGGCGCCATCAACTACGCCTGGCTCGGCGCCAAGGAACGCGCCACCAACACCCTCACCGGCCTCGTCCTCATGGGCGCACGCCTCCACAACAGCACCACCGGCCTGTTCACCAGTACCGACCCCGTCAAGGACGGCAACACCACCGCCTACGCCTACCCGCAACAGCCTGTTGATGAGTACGATCTGGATGGTCTGAGCCGAGCTTGGCCCTGTCGATGCGGCCGCGCGCCTAAGGGCTTCGGCGGTTCAGTTTCTGCCCGCTACGGCCCAACGACTTCCTCGAAGGGGTCAGTGAAAGCGGGCTCAACAAAGGGGAGTCGGTATACATCAAACTATAAGTATTCACGGACGTATGGGCGGACCATTAGTTCCATCAGAAGCCAGGCCAATGCATACGCGGGCCAGATGAGGCGAAGAGGGTACACTGTCAACGTGAAGAATCTGCGCTTTGGCGAGTACGGGAATCGTGCCGATATTACGGTTGATGTCTTCACTCGATCTGGACGGCGACACCATACGCGCCACTTCATTACAACGCAGAACTACAGGAGGAGATAACAATGGCAAAGAAGTGGTTTCTCTTCTGGCCCGCTGAAACGAATATTGCGTGCCGAGGTAGCGGGTCTCGGGTGGGCGTTTCGAGGGCTGTCGTGCATGCGGACTCCCTTGCTCAGGCAAAGGTGTTGCTCAAGTCGTACGGGCTGTCCGCTTCTAGGTGGACAAAGGTAAAGTCGACTGCTGAAGAGCAACTGTCCTCGTCTATCGATGGCCCCATTGGCTGGGAAGAGGAGGACGTAGTTGGGGAGAATTGGATTACAGTGCCGATCGAGCAGTACTGTCGAGAACGCTTCGGCATGGGCTCGGAGCGAGGGGAAGAGGGCTGACCTGGCTCGTGAATCAGCAAGAACGGTTGGTTCCTCAGGGCGGAATCTAAAGAAAGGTGATAGCAGTGGAACCGACGTTGGGACAATTTTCCCGTGAGAGCTTGGATGCACTTCAGGAATCGGCGCGCAATTTGTCGGAGATAGCTTCGCGCTATGTGGAAATGTCGAACAGTGCGCTTCGTGGGACGCCTGCAGACTTGCGCCTGATTCAAGAACTCAACGATGAGTTGGAGGCTGGCGTGGTCGATCTCAACATTCGTATCCACGCGCACTCAGGAACGTTGGCCTTGGCGTTGGACGTGATCCCCGCCGATGAAGAGCATTTCGATGACTTTGTGGAGCTCGAGGACGTCGATGTCGAGGTTCAGGGGCGTGTCAGCGTCTTCAGTCGCTGGGACGTCGTGGTTTCCGATACCGAAGCTCTCCTAGTGGCGGGCCGAGCTGCGCACCGCCGCGACAATTCGGAGGACTGCGAGGAGGATGCTGCGCTGGCCGTTCCTGATGCATTCTCTGCCTTGTGGAGGATCCTTGGCGACGATGGGCGCCTGTGGTACTCCATACCTGGAATCGAACCAATCCGGGGCGTGAAGTTCGGGGTGGTTCCGGACGACGAGGATTTGTGGGACCAGGAAGTGAACATGACGGAAGGTATGCTTCCGCCTCCTGGCAGGGTGCTGCGCACGGAGTGTTGGTGACCGTGTCGTGCGTCAGCCTTAGCCTCGATCGGGACTGCTGCACGAGTAGGTGAAACCTGACCTGGGGTGCCTGCGGTTGCTGCTGGAAGGATGTGTCCCGTGCCCAGACCCCACCCGAAGGATTTCCGCGACGACGTCGTGGCGATCGCCCGCTAGGGCGAGACTCCGATCAAGCAGATCACGAAGTACTTCGGCATCTCCGAGTCGTGCCTGAGCAACTGGCTCCACCAGGCCGACGTCGAGGACGGCGCGAAGCCCGGTGTGACCGCGTCGGAGTCGGCCGAGCTGCGTGAGGCCAGGAAGTGTGTGTGGCTGTTGGAGCAGGAGAACGAGGTGCTGCGCCGCGTGGCGGCGTACTTCGCCCAGGCGCACCTGCCGGGAAAATGATGTACCTGCTCGTCCGAGAGCTCGCCGAGGCGGGGATCCCCGTCGCGGTGACGTGCCGGGTCCTCAACCTTGCCCGCCAGCCGTACTACCGGTGGCCCGCCGCACCGGTCAGCGATCGCGAGCTCGAGCAGGCCTATCTGGCCAACGCCCTGTTCGACGCCCACCACGATGACCCCGAGTACGGGTACCGGCTCCTGGCCGATGAGGCCCGCGAAGCGGGCCATGTCGCGTGCGACCGCACGATGTGGCGGGTCTGTCGGGACGGGCGCTGGTGGAGCGTGTTCGGCAAGAAGCGTTCGAAGAACGGCAAGAGGCCCGGACCGCCCGCGCACGACGACCTCGTCCTGCGCGACTTCACCGCGGCGGAGCCGAACGAGCTGTGGCTGACCGACATCACCGAGCATCCCACCAGCGCCGGCAAGGTCTACCTCTGCGCGATCAAGGACGTGTACTTCAACCGGATCGTGGGCTACTCCATCAGCGACCGCATGAAGTCCGCCCTGGCCGTTCGAGCGCTGGAGAATGCCGTGGCCAGACGGTCCGTGGAGGGCCGCGCGGTGGCCGGCTGCATCGTGCACTCCGACAGAGGCAGCCAATTTCGCAGCCGACGATTCCTGGCCGCGCTGCGCCGTCATGACCTGCGCGGATCCATGGGGCAGGTCGCCTCCGCCGGCGACAACGCCGCCATGGAGTCCTTCTTCGCGCTGCTGCAGAAGAACGTCCTGGACCGGCGCCGTTGGACCACCCGCGAGGACCTGCGCATCGCGATCATCACCTGGATCGAACGCACCTACCACCGACGCCGCCGCCAGCAGCGGTTCGGACGATCGACCCCCCCATCGAGTACGAAGCCATCATGACCACTCAGGTCGCACTCGCCGCCTGACAACCGCTGTCACCAAACCGTGCAGCAGTCCCTTGCCCGGGTCGGAGTTCATTCACACCGAAGAGGTCACTGGTTCAAACCCAGTATCGCCCACCGATGCGGAACCCCGTCTGACCGGCAACAGGCGCGGTTCTCGCTCGTAGGGCTCAGTGCCACGGCAGGACATCCGTGCATTCGGTGGTCGAGGCGCGCGTGTCCTGACGGTGGCAGCCGGGCGTCCCTGTCACAATGGGCCGTGACCTGGACGAACACGACACATGACTGGTCCGCCACGGTTGACCATGCTCACCTCGCCACCATCCGGACCAGGGCGCACGACCTCGCGTCTGGCGGGCTCGAGCACCTCGTCCTCGAGGTGCTCGCCTACGCCGCGGCGGAGGCGGAGGCACGGGGTGGCGGAACCGCCGTCGTGACGCTCCACGACGGCGGCGCGTCGATCGCTGACGACGGCCGCGGCACGGCCACCCGCGCTGACGACTAGGGCAGGTTCGTCAAGAAGCCGGTGATGACGACGCGCGACCTGCGGTTCTTCGACGCTCGGACGCCGCCCATCCTGCCGGACGGGAACCCTCGACGAGGTATCTCTGTGGTCTCCGCGCTCAGCAGCGAGCTGGTGCACGTCAACCGGCGCACCAACGGGTCCTGGAGGCAGCAGTACAGGGCGGGTGTGCCGGTCACCGATCTGCTTCCCGTCCCGGACGACGGGACGACCGGCACCACGGTCCGATTCACGCTGGATCCTGGTATCGGACTCGCGTCCGCGGTCGACCCGGCACGCCTGCGCGTGCTGGCGGAGTCCTTCGTGACCCAGGGCCTGAGGGTCGAGCTTCTCCCGTGACGAGCCGTGCAGCCCGAGCATTCGCCCGGTGGATCGCCTGACGTGGGGTCGACCGACCTGTCCAGGACGCGATGGAGCCAACTGCTCGCGACCGATGCGCTGGAGCTTAGGTCGCAGAGGTGGAGGCAGTTCTGGGATGCCGTCTGCCGGACGATCTCTGCGAGCTGTACCGCGTGAGTGACGGGGTCTTCAGCGCAGGGGGCCAGTGGGACGTGGTGTGGCGTCTGGGGGTGACGGTCGAGCGCAACCTGACCGACTGGTCCGGAGCGGACGATGACCCTCGGAGAGTCTCGCTGCTGGCCTTCGGTGACGACGGTGCGGGAGACGTCTTCTGCGTCCCCTGGGACGGCGCGGACGGCGTGTTCGTCTGGTCGGGCATCCTGGCTGAGTCCACCCGCCTGGCGGAGACGGTCACCGGCTTCTTCTCCCTCTGGAACGCGGGACGACTGCCCCGGTCCTCGTGCCGCCGACGAGCGGGGATTGTTCACCCGGTGATCGCGTATCTCTGTTCCGGGCTGTGGCCTCCTCACAGTCATGAGCGCGATGTCAGGGGCGCCGACCCCGGTCGCCACGGCCCGCAATGCCGCCGCGACCTATTACTACCTGCGTGTGGCCATCATCTCGATGACAGCCATGCTGGTCGTCGCCGTCCTTCTCGAGGACTCCGACCCCGCGAGCGGGGAGCCGCTCGGGTCCATCAGCGCCGCGTGGTACACCCCAGCGCAGAGTGTCTTCGTCGCGGTCCTTGTTGCCACCGGAGCCGCGATGATTGCGATCCGTGGGCGGGGCACCCAGGAGCCGTTGCTCAACCTCGCCGGCTTCTTGGCACCGGTGGTGGCGTTCGTCCCCACCCCGGAGCCCGTGCGCGAGGCGTGCTTCGGGCGTCCGACGCCGGACTCCCTGGTCGCGGAACAGCCGCCCGTCGGCGGCGGACCGTGGGACGCCCAGGCGTGTGCGGAGTGGACGAACCAGGTAGAGAGTTCCCTGGAGGCGTACTTCCTGGTCTCATCGGTCGCCCTGGTGCTCCTGCTGTTCTTCGTCGTGCTTCGCGACCGGCCTCTAGAGCCGCTCGCGGCGCCGGGCGGCTCGAGGTGGCGCAGGTTGCTGGACACGGGGTACCGGGAACCCTCTCGGAATGAGGAAGTCGTCGGGACGCTCGTCGTCATCGGTCTGTGGCTGGCAGGTCTCGCGGTCTACCTGACGCTGCACGAATGGTTCCTGCTGAATGCCCACGCGGTCGCGGCCATCTTGGTTTTCACACCGATGGCGCTGGTCGCCCTGATCGGGGGGTTCGGCGCTCGCCGGCACCCCGGACGTGGCGACAGCGTGTACCGCGGGATCTACGTCCTCGTGGCGATCGCGATGGTGTGTGGCATCGCGGGGACGGCAGGCTTCAAGCTCCTTGGCTGGGTGGGTGATGACTCGCGCTGGTTCTACGTGCTCGAGTTCGTCATCGTCGGCGGGTTCTTGCTCTTCTGGACCACGCAGACGGTCGAGGAACGGGGGGCCTCGAGGGGTGGTGCAGGACGCCACGACCGAAGCGAGGTCACGCCGTCAGGGCTCAGGTGAGCTCGGAGATCTCGAACAGATGACCGTCGGGGTCGCGGAAGAACGCGCGGGTCTCACCGCCCGGTGGCCGGCCGCGCGGGCCTCGTCGGCCAGCAGCCGGTACCCGAACTCGGGGTCATCCTTGTTGGGCGTCGAACAGGGCGTTGGCCAGGTGCGCCTGGGAGAGTTCGCGGTCGCTGACCGGTGCGGCGAGCCACCGGTCGTCGGGCTGGCGGGCGAGGTTCAGGACCCGGCGCGCCGTCGGCGACGTCAGCGGCAAGGAGCCAGTTGCGCAGACACGACTCGGAGATGCCGGAGTCTTTCGCGACCTGCCTGACCGGAGCCTCGCCCTGGCGGGCGATCGCCACGACGTCGTCGCGGAACTCCTTCGGATGGGGTCTGGGCACGGGAGACATCCTTCAAGCAGCACCCGTAGGACGCCCACCACCCACACCCCATGACCCGCCGCGCGGCCGGCCGGGATCCGCGCAGGCTGCGTGGGGGCCGTGTCAGTCGTTCGGCAGCACGAGGTCGATCTTGTTCGGCTCGAACGTGTCGAGCAGATGGAGGAACTCCGCCACCGCAGCCTCGGACCCCGTCACCGTGTGCTCCGGCGCCTTCCCGGTGGCGAACATCTGCAGCATCGCGGCCTTGGTCGCTCTGACGGTGGCGTCCGGTGCGTCCGGGGCGGTGTCGTGGAAGACCGCCACCTGGTTGCGGACGTGGTACGTCGCCTTCTCGCCGGTGTCGGTCACGTCGAGGCCGATCACGATCTCCTTGCCGGTGGCGCGCTCGGCATTCAGGCGGACCCGGAAGGTCTCGAGGATCTTGGTGGTCGGCAGGGCCGCGACGATGACGGGGTCGGCGAAGTTCCACGGAGCCGACCGGTCCAGGGTCCCGTCGAGCTCACCGGCAGCCGACAGGGCGAGTGTGCGCCAGTAGATGTTGGTCTGCAGGTAGCCCCACTGGCGCAGAGCCTCGGCCTTGACGTCCCTGGCCTCCTTGTCGTCCGGGTTCTCGCGGGTCACGTGGGTGAGGAGCTCCGCGGACCATCCGAACTCCTCGTCCGCCACGGCTTGCCGAGCCAGGGCGAGCACCTGGTCGCGTCCGCCCATCGCGGCGACGTACTTGCGGGAGAGCTCGAAGAAACCCGGTCGGGCCAGCTCGGTGGCGTCGCCCTGGAACCAGCCGATCAAGCCGGCGTAGATGTTGCGCACCGAGTGCGCGACCGAACCGTAGAACTCCATGAGCCACGGGTCCTGGGCGAACTGGTGGGGTAGGACGACGGCCTCGGCCAGCTGGTCGAGCTTGTACCCGCGGTTGATGTGGTGGACGGTCTGGTCGTGGACGTACTGGATGGCGTCACGGTAGTTGGTGACCCGTTCCACGATGAAGTCGTTGCCGACCCAGGCGCGCATGTGCGAGCCCGAGTAGCTGTCGGCCTTGCGAGCGTACGGCAGGAGCCGATCGATGCCCTTGTACCACAGCGTGGGGTTGCGGTAGCCGGTTCCTCGCAGTGTGTACAGGTTGGGGAAGGTCTCACCCTGGATCGTCTCGGAGCCGTGCACGTGGCGGTGCTCGGGGAGGTAGAGGCAGATCTCGTCGGTGCCGGCATCGCCGTAGGCGCCGAAGACCACCATCGACTCACCGGCCACGGTGACCTCGAGAGGCTCGAACTCGTCGACGAGCACGTTCGGCATGAACAGCGACAGAGGGCCGGTCCGGAAGTCAGGACCGAGCCCGATGGTGATCCATCCGTCCTCGCCAGGGCCGAGGTAGGGGCCGCTGTAGGCGGTGCGCTGGGTCAGGATGGGGCCGACGACACCGGTGTCCTCCACGAGATTGGGCACGAAGTTCTCCGAGGCGATGATCTTGACCTCGCCCGAGTCGACCTGCTCCTGGGTCACCCCCCAGCCTGCCGCCCCGAAGGCGTGGTCCGGGTGCCGATGGGTGTAGACGACGCCCTTGACCGGCAGGTCCGAGAACTGTGCGAAGACCTCGCGGGTCGCCGCAGCGCGGTCGTCGTTCTCTCCTGGGTCCACGATGGTCAGACCGTCGTCACCGACGACGATCAGTGTCGAGCACAGCTGGAAACCGGACGCGTGGTAGAGCCTGCCCTCGACGAGCTCGAAGATCGTCGGCGGCATCTGGCGAGCCCATGCCGTCTGCGCGGCCGCCACCTTCGGGGACTCGGTCGTGAACGCTAGGTTGCCGTCCACGTCCTGCCACACCACCTTGGCCAGGTGGCTCAGCACGTCGGGGTTGGTGAAGACGGTGGGATCGTCGCTGCGAACCGTGACGGTCGACCCCGACGCCAGCTTGTCGGCCATGGCATGTGACCCTTTCTTCCCGACGGCCGGCCTCCGTTCAGCTGTGCGGGGCCGGGAGCTGTGAGCACCTCACACGGAGGCTACGCCGATGCGCCGACGCACGCCGCGCCGACGGCTCGGTGGCTCAGGTGAGCGCGGAGATCTCGAACAGATGGCCGTCGGGATCGCGGAAGAACGCGCGGGTCTCGCCGTCACGGACGTCGGGTGCGGCCAGGAACTCCGCGCCACGGGCCGACAGGAGCTCGTAGAGACCCGGGCAGTCGTCGACGCGGAAGACGAGCTGGGCGCTCGGACGGTCGGGCTCGGCGGGCGGGGCCAGGGTCACGGTCGGCTTGCCCGCGTCGGGACCCCCGCCGGTCACGAGCAGGATCCAGCTCCCCAGCAGCTCGAGCACGACCGACGTGCCGCCGTACTCGCCGGCCACCCGGGCATCGAGCACGCGCACGTACCAGTCACGACTGCGTTCGACGTCGGCCACGACCAGCATGTGGGTCAGCGCCGACGCCTCGAACCGTTCCACGGTCCCACGCTAGGCGAACGGGTCCGCCACGCCGCCTCAGGCGGAGGAGGGCACCGGGCTCTCGTCGCGCTGACCGCCCCCGGGCCGGTCCGGTCGCGAGGGGAACGCGCGGACGGGACCAACGATGTCCAGCCCGACGCGGTCGCCCGCCTCCGGGGGCTGCAGCCCGACCACCCGCGCGCGGATCCGCTGCTCGGCGGCGCCGTCGCCGAGGGCCAGCTCGACGAGCGCGTCGTGCCCGAAGAACGACACGTGGCGCACGGTGGCCTCGAGCTGGCCGGTGCCGGCCGGGGTCAGGGTGATCTGCTCGGGCCGGAGCATGACGTCCACGGCGCCGCGGGGGCTCTGACCACGGACCGGCAGGGTGCCCAGCGGGCAGGTGACGCAGCCGTCGGTCGCCGCTTCGCCGGGCACGAACACGGCGTCGCCGAGGAACTGGGCGACGTCGGCGTCGACGGGATCCCGATAGATCGCCCGCGGGGCCGCCGCCTGCCGGATCCGGCCGGAGGTGAGGATCGCGACCTGGTCGGCGAAGGAGAGTGCCTCGTCCTGGTCGTGGGTGACCAGCACGGCCGTGGCACCCGTGGCGCGCAGGGCGAGCGCCGTGGCGTCCCGGGTGGTGGCGCGCAGCGTGGTGTCCAGCGAGGAGAACGGCTCGTCGAGCAGCACGAGGCCGGGGCGGGGCGCCAGCGCGCGGGCCAGCGCGACCCGCTGCTGCTGACCGCCGGAGAGCTGGTCGGGGCGCCGGTCGGCGACCTCGGCGGGCAGGCCGACCAGGTCGAGCAGCTCGAGCACCCGGTCGTGGTGCCGGCGTCGCGGCCAGGGGAGCCCGAAGGCGATGTTCCCGGCGACGGACAGGTGGGGGAACAGCCCGCCCTCCTGGCGGACGTAGCCGACGCCGCGGCGCTCGGGCGGCACCCAGACACCGGGCCCCGCGACCGTGCGACCGCCGATGACCGCCTCGCCCGAACGCGGCTGCATGAACCCGGCGATGATGCGCAGCAGCGTCGTCTTGCCGCTGCCGGACCCACCCAGGACGGCGGTCGTCGTGCCCTCGGGCACGACCAGGTTCACCTCGTCGAGCACGTCGTGCCGGCCGTAGGCGGCCGTGACGGCTCGCAGCTGCACGTCGGTCATCGTTCCTCCAGTATCTGCCGCCGCAGCAACAACGTCAGCGGTACGGACAAGACGATCATGACTGCCGCGTAGGGGGCCGCAGCAGCGTAGTCGAGCGCGCTCGTCTCCCGCCAGAAGGCGAGGGCGAGGGTGTCGGTCCCGGTCGGGGCCAGCAGCAGGGTGGCCGTCAGCTCGGTGCTGACGGCGAGGGAGACGAGCACGAACCCGGTGAGCACCGACGGGCCGATGAGCGGCAGGACCACCCGGACGAGCGTGGCCGGGCCGCCCAGCCCCAGCGACCGCGAGGCCTCCGAGAGCTCCGGCGGCGCGGCGGCGAGACCGGCGCGCAGGGCGACCATCGCCCGGGGCAGGAAGAGGATGGCGTAGGCCAGGACGGTCAGCGCCAGCGTCTGGTACAGCGGGCGTGCCCAGTCGATGGCGAGCGTGACCAGGGCGAGTCCGACCACGACGCCGGGCAGCGCGCTGGCCAGGTACGTGGACCGCTCGAGCAGGACCGTCAGGGCCGACCTGCGGCGGTTGAGCAGCCACGCCCCGGGCAGGGCGGCCACCACGGCCGCCAGTCCGCCGAGCAGCGCCAGCAGCACCGTGCTCGCGGTGACGGTGAGGAGGTCGTCGACCAGCCCGTCGCCGATCGCTGAACCCAGCCACCGCAGCACGGTGGCGACCGGGACGACGAGCGCCAGGCCGACGAGCGTGCCGAGCATCACCAGCGCCGGAGCGGTCCAGCCGCCCAGCCGGGCCCGCGTGGCCGGGCGCTGGGTGCCGGCGCCGACCCGGGACACCCGGCGCCGTCCGCGGGCGACCACCTCGAGCGTGAGCACGAGCAGGCACAGACCCAGCAGCACCGAGGCGAGCAGGCTGCCGGACGCGTCGCTGAACCCCACCGCGTACCGCTGCATGATCGCGGTGGTGAAGGTCTGGAACCGCATCATCTCCAGGACGCCGTACTCGGCCAGCAGGTGCAGGGCGACCAGCAGCGCCCCGCCGCTGATCGCCGGACGGAGCCGGGGGAGCACCGTCCGGACGACGGCCCGCGTCGGGGACAGGCCCAGGGACCGGGCCACCTCCTCCTCGGCGGGGTCGAGCGACCGCAGCAGCGCGGCCACGGGCAGGAACACGAACGGGAAGTACGCCAGGGTCGTGACCAGCGCGGCCCCGCCGAACCCGGTCAGCCAGGGCGCGACCGTCACCCAGGCGTAGGCGCTGACGAACGCCGGCACCGCCAGGGGCGCCAGCAGCAGCGTGCGCCAGAGCCCGGCCCAGGGCAGGGCCGTGCGCTCCACGAGCCAGGCCGCGAGGGTGCCGAGGACCACCGTGGCGGGCACGGTGACGCCCATCAGCAGACCGGTGTTGGCCAGCAGCTCGCCGACGCGGGGCCGCACGAGGTAGTCGACCGCCTCCTCGACGCCCGCGGAGGAGGCGTCGAGGAGGACGACCACCAGCGGCAGGACAGTGAGCGCGGCGACGAGGGTCGCGGCGACGGCGACCCCGCGGCTCCTAGAGGATGCTCGCATCGGTCATGAGCTCCATGACGGTGTCAGAGTTCAGGGTGAAGGGGTCGACCGGCGGGGCGTCCAGCTCGTCCAGCGTGGGCAGCGCCGGGTCCGACTCGACGCCGGCACCCACGGCGTACTCCATGGAGCCGCTGTCGACGAGCACCTGCTGACCCTCGGGGCTGGTGACGTAGGCGAGGAACTGCTGGGCCTCGTCCGGCATGTCGGACGACTCCAGCACGCCGCCCGCGGAGAGGCTGACGAAGGCCCCCGGGTCCTGCTGGCCGAAGTAGTGCAGCTGCGTGTTCGCGCTGCCCTCCTTGTCCCCGGCCTGGTCGCGGTACCAGTAGTAGTGGTACATGATCCCGACCGGCACCTCGCCGGCGTTCACGGCCTTCATCGTGGCGATGTTGTTCTGGTAGACCTCGGAGTTCTCGGCCAGGGCCTCCAGCCACGCCCGGGTCTCCTCCTCGCCGCGGTCGGCGAGCATGCCGGCCATGATGGCCTGGAAGTCGGCGCCGCCCGGGGCCGCGCCCCACTGGCCGGCCCACTCGGGGTCGGCCAGGTCCATGATCGAGTCCGGCAGCTCGTCCTCGCTGATCATCTCGGTGTTGTAGACGAGCACGGTCGAGCGGGCGGCGACCGCCGTCCACCGGCCGGACGACGGCGCCATCCCGTCGCGCACCTGCGCCTGGGTCTCCTCGTCCACCGGGGCGAGCAGGTCGGCGCGCTCCACCACGGTCATCGCGGGGGAGTTCTCCGTGAGGAACACGTCCGCCGGGGAGGCCTCGCCCTCCTCGACGATCATGTGGCCCATCGAGGAGTCCTGGCCCTCGCGGACCTGGGTCTCGATGCCGGTCTTCTCGGTGAACGCCTCGGCCCAGGCCTGCGTGACGTCGCGGTGCTGGGAGGAGTAGATCTGCAGCGCCCCGGGCTCGGCCGCGAAGGCGTCCTCGGACTCGCCGTCGGTGCTGCACGCGGTGAGCGCGAGCGGGAGGGCGAGGAGGGCGGCGACGAGGGGACGGCGGTGCTGACGTGACACGAAGGGCTTCCGTTTCATCGGGTCGGGGGGACGAGGAGGTCCTGGAGCCGGCGGACCGGGCGGTCCGCGAGACGCCAGAGGAGGCAGCCGGCCGCGATCGCGACGGCGGTGGCGCCGAGCGCCGTGGGCACGACGTCGAGGATCTGGAACTGGACGAGGTAGACGTACAGCGAGGCGGCGGCCAGGAGGCCGATGACCGGCACCCAGCGGGCGGGCACCCGCACCTCGGGCACGAGGGTGAGCAGGGCGACGCCGGCCAGGACGGTGGCGTTGCGCACCGGGTCGTCGGGGAAGAACGTCGCCCCGCCGACCACCGCGACCGCGAGGGTGAGCAGACGGCGCCGGCGGGTGTCGGCGTGCGCCGCGGCCGCGCCGACGGCGAAGAGCCAGAGCGTGGTGGGCATGATGCCGCGCAGCACACCCTCGCCGAGCGCGAGCACGACGAAACGCGGCACGAGGGCCAGCACGGCGACCCCGGCCGCGACGAGCCAGGGGTCGCGTCGCCAGAGCCGGGAGACGGCGGGGACCGACAGCGCGGCGGTCAGCACGAGCGTGCAGGCCACGAGCGCGTCGACGAACCACAGCTCGTTGCGGAACCCGTAGGTGACGTCGCCGAACAGCCAGTTGGAGAGCGCGAGGTTGCCCCACCCGTAGCGGTCGTGGGTGACCATGCCGAACAGCACGACGGCCATCGTGGGGACCGCCACGCCGACGAGCGTGCGCGCGGTGGCCCGCCAACGCCCCCGGGGCGTGTCGGCCGACAGGCCGAAGCGCGCCGCGTTGAAGCCGGCCACGGCGAGCAGGGTGTGCGCGCCGCCGAGGACGCGGAACAGGTCGGCGTGCGACCCGCAGATGATGACGACAGCGATCGCGCGCAGCAGCACCGAGGTCTCCACCGTGCGCCACCCACGACGTCCCCCAGCCGGTGCGGGGTTCGCGGGCGAGGCGTCGGCGCGGGAGCGGTCCAGCTCCGCGAGCTCGCGCAGGGGGCGGTGGTGCCAGCCGCGGGGGAGCGGGCCGACGAGCCCCTCGAGCCGGACGGACGCCTGCACGTGGCTGAGCGAGTCTCCGCCCTGCTGGACGAAGCTGCGGTCGAGGTCGACGGCGTCCCGGCCGAGCACCTCGCCGACGGCGTGGGCCACCTGGACGGCGGACGGGGAGGCCGAGCCGTTCGGCGCGACCGGGCATCCGACGCAGGTCTCGCGCACCAGGGCGGCGCAGCCGCGGCGGTCGACCTTGCCGCTCTGCAGGCGGGGCAGCTCGCCGACGGCGACGGACACGGCCGCGGGACCGAGGCCGGAGGCCGCCGCGACGACCTCGCGGGCGCGGACGGCGGTCGCGGTGTCGTCGCCGCCCGGCTCCGGTGCGACCGCGACCGTCAGACCGTCGTCGTCCCCTCCCACGCAGGCGCTCAGCCCGGCGGACTCGAGGGCGGCCTCGACCGGGGCGAGGGCGATCCGCAGGCCCATCACCTTGACGAAGCCGGAGCGGCGGCCGACCAGCCGCAGCAGACCGTCCGGCCCCACCCGTCCCAGGTCGCCCGTGCGCAGCTCGGTGAGCAGCGGGCCGAGCGCGAGGTCGTCGGCGTGCTCGGCGTAGCCCATCATGACGCCGGGGCCGCGCACGACGACCTCACCGGCACCGTCGGAGGCCTCCGGCACGGTGGTGTCGATCTCGAGGGAGGTGCCCGGGACGGGTCGTCCGACGGCGTCGGGGTGGTCCGCCGCGAGGGACGGGTCGAGCACGCAGATGCGGGCCGTGGCCTCGGTCTGGCCGTACATGACCGACAGGCCCCAGCCGTGCTCGCGGCCGAGCGCCGCGGTGCGCACCACCCGGTCGGGGTGCAGGCGTCCGCCCGCCTGGGTCAGCAGGCGCAGCGAGGGGTGCGGCCGCTCGAGCACGCCGGTGGACTCCATCAGCTCGACCGTGTGCGGCACGGCCGCCAGCGTCGTCACCTGCAGGCCGTCCACGGTGCGCCAGAACGCCTCGTCCAGGACCGACGCCTCCTGCAGCACCACCGAGGCGCCGACCGCCAGGTGGGAGTGCAGCACGGACAACCCGAACGTGTAGTGCAGCGGGAGGCTGGTCACGGCCCGGTCGGCCGCGGTCAGCCCCAGGGCCTGGGCGATGGCGAGGGCGTTGCTCGTGAGGTTCTCGTGCGACAGGCGCACCAGCTTCGGCGAGCCGGTGCTGCCCGACGTGCTCAGGAGCAGTGCCAGATCGGGGTGGAGGAGGTGTGCCGGGTCCGGCGACGTCACGGTGAACGGCTCGTCGGGGTCACCGGTCGCCCGGACGTCGGGCTGGTACCGGTCCAGGATCTGGGAGGTCCGGTCGTCGTCGGCCGTGACGAGCGCGACGTGACCGGCCTCGAGCGTGGCCAGGTACGCCAGGACCCCGCCCAGGTCCGGGCGCAGCGGCAGGTGCACGAGGCGCCGGCCGTCGGCGACGTCCGGGAGCCGGGCGGCGAGATCGCCGACGCGTTCGCGCAGCGCGGCGTGGGTGAGCGTCTCGCCGGACGACGTGACCAGCGCGGGCCGGGCCGGCGCCGACACGTCCGCGAGCGCGGGCAGCAGGGTGCTGTCCGGGCGCGGCAGGGCGGCGGGGGTCGTTGTCGGCACGCAGTGAGGTTAGCCTTACCTAGATGCGGAACACAAAGTGGCAGGTGAGACGGTGACGGTCGAGGTCTGGTGGTCCACCCTCGCCGCCGCGGACCACGAGCTGACCGCCCTGCTCGACGACACCGAACGGGCGCGCCTGGACTCGTTCGACCGCCCCGCCGACCGCGGGCGGTCGCTGGTCGGTGCGGCCCTGCTGCGCCTCGCGGTCGCCGCGCACCTCGGGGTGGGCGCCGCGGAGGTCGTGCTGGACCGCACCTGCGCCGAGTGCGGCCGGCCGCACGGGGCGCCGCGCGTCCTGGGGGCGGGCGACCGCCGCCCCGGGGTCTCCGTCGCGCACTCCGGCGTCCTGGTCGTCGTCGCGCTGGACCCGCACGGTCCCGTCGGCGTCGACGTCCAGCGGGCGTCCGACCTGCCGGACCCGGGCGCCGTCGGGGACTGGGTGCGCCGCGAGGCCGCGGTCAAGGCGCGCACCTGGACCGATCTCGGCGGAGCGTCGCCGGCGGCACTGGTCACCAGCGACCTGCGTCCTCCCGTGGGCGGCTACGCCGCGGCGCTGACCACCGTCGGCGAGCGCACCGTGCGCCACGTGGACCGCACCGAGGGCCTGAGGTCTGCGCGCGGACGGTGACCGGTCCCGCGACGCACGGACGTCCGGCCCGGACGCTCGCGGAACCAGAGGGTCCACGGCGTCCGGGCCGGACGGGGAGAGGGTGACGCGTCGTGCGGGCGGTCAGGCCTGGTCGAGACCCCCGCGGACGATCGAGTCGCCGGAGTGCGTGGGGTCGCCGTCGAACGGCTCCTCCGAGACGTCGACCAGCGAGTAGCGATCCAGGTCCAGCCCGGCGGGCACCGGGAACGTCCCGGTGTCGCCCTTGAGCACGCCCAGGCTGACCATGCCGCTGAGGTCGTCGGCGATGAGCCAGACCTCGCGGTAGGCACCCTCGCCGGAGCCGTCCGCCCCGGCGACGGAGACGACGATCTCGAGCTCGCCGCCGGCGGCCTCCTCGACCGTCGCGCTACCTGTCGAGTCGGGCCAGTCGGGCAGCGGTTCGAGCTCGGCCTGGGCGACGGCGACGGGCGTGGGGGCCGTCACGGCCTCGGGGCCCTGCGCCCGTTCCCAGGCGATACCGCCACCGACACCCACGACGAGCGCCGCGCTGGCGGCCGCCACGGCCCAGAGCGCGGCCGGGCGCCGGCGGGAGGCGAGGTCGACGACCTCCGCCTCGGCGGACTCGACGCCGGCGACCCAGGCGGCGTCGCTCGACGTCTCCTCCTGGTCGATCTCGGCGCGGATCCGGTCCCACACGTGGGGCGCCGGTGCCACCAGCTCCTCGGGCCCCAGCTCGCGCGCGGTGGAGGCCACGTCGGCGAGGCTGTCGCGTTCGGCCTGGCAGGCCACGCACGAGGCGAGGTGGGCGCGCTCGTCGTCGGACACGACGTCCTGCTCCCCGAGCGCGAGGAGCGCGAGGACCTCCGGGTCAACGTGCTGCACCATCCACCTCCAATCGTGTGCGCAGCCGGGTCAGACTTCGTCTGACATGGCTCTTGACGGTGCCGAGGGGAAGGGACATCTCCTCGGCGATCTGCGTGTGTGTCATATCCCGGTAGAACGCGAGCCGCAGGATCGTACCGGCCGGGTCGCCGAGCCGGTCCAGCTCGTCGGCCACGATCGCCCGGTCCACGACGGGGGCACCGACCGGGTCGGCCTCCCCGACGGGGTTCGGCGTGAACGCCTCCGCGGCTCGGCGTTGGCGTCGCAGCCTCTCCCGGGAGGCGTGCACGTCCGCGATCTTGTGCCGGGCGATGCCCAGCAACCAGGTCGACAGCTTGGCCCGCTGCGGGTCGTAGGACCCGCGTGCCTGCCAGGCGGCGACGAAGACCTGCTGGGTGACGTCCTCGGCGTCCGAGACCTCGCCCAACGACCGGAGTGCGACCGTGTGCACGAGAGCCGACCAGCGACGGTAGGCCGCTGCCAGTCCGTCCTCGGTGCCGGCTGCGAACGCGGCGCTCACGTCCGCGTCGGGGTCGGCGGCCGGCAGTGCGGCACCTTCGGCCCCAGTGGTCACAGAACCTCCGTGATACGGGTCGTCCCGCGCGATCGGCGGCTTCGGGGTCGAACCTAGCGCGTCAGCCGCCGCGCGTCACGTCGCCACGGCCGTCACCACCAGGTTGTCCTCGTAGTGGCCCGCCTCGGCGTCCCACCGGCCGCCGCACGTCACCAGGACCAGTCGCCGCTCACCCGAGCGGTCGAAGAACTTCTCCCAGGGCACCGCCTCCTTCGAGTACCGCGTGATCTCCGTGACCTCGTACCGGTGCCGGACGCCGTCGGCGTCGGTCACCGTGACCTTGTCGCCGGCCGTCGCCTCGGCCAGCCGGGCGAACTGCCCGACACCCTCCTGGGTGTCGACGTGGGACGCGAGAACGGCCGCGCCCTGCGGGTCGCCCGGGGCCGGGCCGAAGCGGTACCAGCCCGCCACGTCGCCCGACTCGGGGAGCTCCATCGTGCCGTCGGGGTCCACGCCCACCGGACGGACCGGTGTCTCCAGCAGTCCCTGGACCGTGACCAGCTCGGGCGGCGCGGCCGGCTCGCTCCTCGCGAGATCGGCCGAGACGACGGGGATGTCCGGGACCGCCGGCCCGCCGGCACCCTCCTGGTCGCCGGCGCCCCCCGGCGTCGGGTCGGCGGACGCCGAGGGGGACGCCGGTGCCTCCGGTGCGGAGGTCGCCTCGGCGGCCTCCACCCGGGGGACGTCGGCCCCGACCGTGGGGGTGTCGTCGGCCACGACCATCAGCACGCCGGCCAGGGTCGAGACGGAGACGGCGGCCACGGTGGCCAGGGCCACGCGGCGGACCGGGCGCGTGACCCGGCCCGCCGCGGAGCGGTGCGTGCGTGTCACCGGCGTGCCCGGTGCGCCCGGACGCCCTCCCGGACCGCGATCGCGATGACGAACCCGGCCAGCAGGGTCATGATGGTGCCGACGGTGAACGGCGTGAAGAAGCCGTGGTGGTCGGCCGCCGCGGCGCCGGTGGTCCCGGCGTCGACGCCGTCAGGAGCGGAGTGCATGCCCTCGACGGTCTGCGTGGCGAGCGCCAGCGAGTCGTTCTCCAGCGAGCCCCAGGCGTAGACGATGGTGTTGACACCCTCGGCCACGTCGACGTCGGCCGGCCCGATCACCGGGTCGGTGGTCCCGGCGGCGGCGACCGCCGCGGAGACCGTGCCGGCCGGGAGGTCGAGCACCTGCTCGTCAGGGTTCTCGAGGCCCTCGATCACCGGGTCACCGCCGGCCAGCACGTCGACGGCCGGGGCGGCCGCCACGTGACGGACGGTCAGGCGGCCCTCACCGGCGGCGATCTCCGAGGTGTCGTTGGTGAACAGCGTCGCGGTCGGCGAGCCCTCGGCGTCGAGGTGCGCGGCCGCGGTGTAGTTCATGCCGCCTTCGAGCGGCAGGTCCACGGGGCCGATGACCGGGTCGGAGTCGTCCTCGGCGTCGGCGGCGGTGATCGCCACCGAGTAGGTGTCGGGCTCGAGCTCGAGCGGGCCGGCGAGGTCACCGGGCTCGAAGTCGTCGAGCGTGAGCTCACCGTTGACGTACACGTCCACGGTCGTGTCCGGCACGCCGTGCAGGACGCTCAGCATCGCGACATGTCCGTCCGCCGAGGCGGGCAGGGCGAGTGCGGTGCCCGCTGCGGCGGCCAACGCGGTGGCGCCGAGGGCGGCCGTGGTTCGGATCGTACGCATGTGTCCTCCTGGTGTCGGTCCCGCCGTCCTTGGCGGGGTTGCTCCGGTGGCTTGACACCAGGTGTTCGTGAACGGTGACCGATCTGGATGCACGTGGATGGACTTTTTTCGCCGTCGCCCCGACCGGCGGTCAGTCGCGGGCCCGGCTGCGGCGCGACCGGCGGGGAAGGCGGGACGCGGCGTCCGGCGAGACGAGGCGGACCTCGGTGGCGCGCGTGCGCGCCAGGGGGTCGCCGAAGGGGTCGCCCCCGAGCGCACGAGCCACGTGCAGCAGGGGGCGCCCCGCCTCGAACTCGCGGGCGAGGGCGTCGAAGATCGGGGTGTCGTCGCGTGGCACGCCCACCATGGTGGGTCGTCGGCGCCCGGCTGTCCGCCGCGACACGGCGGTGTTCACACCCGTCTCACACAACGCGCGCCAACCGTCCCCGGCCCGTCACGGCGTCCGGGTCGGCGCTCCTGTTGCGCCACGTCCCGCCCCGGACCATGATCGTGGCGGTTGAGCAGCGCCTTCGCGTCCGCCGCCCGGTCCCGCCGATCCCGGCGTCCGCCGCGGGCGCCCGACGGAAAGGCCCGACATGGCAGTCACCGCCCCCGTGGAGCTCCTCCTGGTCGAGTTCCCGCACCGTGAGTTCACCGGCGCGGTCCTGGCCGAGCTGACCCGGCTGCAGGACGCCGGGACGATCAACGTCCTGGACGCGCTGGCGATCCGCCGTGACCTCGAGGGCGAGATCGAGTGGTTCGAGGCGGCCGACGCCGGCTCCGATCTCGGCGACCTGGTCGGTGAGCCCGCCGGGTTCCTGGCCGAGGACGACGTCGACGCCGTGGCCGCCGACCTCGCACCCGGGACGGCGGTCGGGATGCTCGTGTTCGAGCACACCTGGGCGACCGGCCTGGCCGGTGCCGTCCGGGACGCGGGCGGGCGCGTCATCGACATGATGACCGTGCCGGCGGCCGCGATCGCGGAGCTGACGAGCGTGCTGGACGAGGAGGACTGACATGGTCAGGAGAGTCGGCCGCCCGGGCCTGATCGGCACCATGGCCCGAACCGCCGTGATCGCGGGGACCGCCGGTGCCGTCAGCCGGCGGATGGACGACCGGGCGGGGGCCCGGGGCACCCAGCAGGCCTCCGCGGAGGCGTACCACGCCCAGGAGGCGCACTTCGCGCAGCAGCAGCAGATGCAGCAGCTGCTCGCGCAGCAGCAGCCGACCCAGGCCGTGGCCCCGGCCACGGAGACCATGTCCCAGCTCCAGCAGCTCGGCGACATGCGCTCGGCCGGACTGCTGACCGACGCGGAGTTCTCCGCCGCCAAGGCCAAGGTCCTCGGCTGACCGGGCGGTGACAGCCGAGCAGCCGTCGACGGACCCCGCGCCGGGCGAGGAGGACCTGACCCCCGAGCAGCGCGCCGCCCGCACGCGCGGGTACGTGGGGGTGCTGCTGCTCGCCGCGGGCATCGGTGTCCCGGTGTCCCTGGTGGCCTTCGGGTTCCTCGCGCTCCTGCACGCCCTGGAGCACGCGGTCTGGGAGACGTGGCCCGCGACGTTCGGCCACGAGGTGGCGCCCTGGTGGTGGGCCCTGCCGTGGCTGCTGCTCGGTGGTGTGCTCGTCGGTGTCGCCGTCCGGTGGCTGCCCGGTCACGGGGGTCACGTCCCGATCGACGGCCTGGGCATCGACCCCGTGCCCGCACGGTTCGTGCCCGGGATCCTCCTCGCGGCGCTCGGCGGGCTCCCGCTCGGCGTGGTGCTCGGTCCGGAGGCGCCGCTGCTCGCCCTCGGGTCGGCCGTCGCCCTGCTGCTCGTGCGACCCGTCGCGGCGTCCGGGGCGCCCGGGGCCGGCGCTCTGATCACGGTCGCCGGCGCCGCCGCGGCGCTCGCGGCCATCTTCGGCAGCCCGCTGGTCGCCGCGATCTTCGTCCTGGAGGCGGCCGGGCTGGCCGGTCCCCGTCTCGCCCGTGTCGTGCTGCCCTGCCTGCTGTCCGCCGGGATCGGGTCCCTGGTCTTCACCGGCATGGGCACCTGGACCGGTCTGCAGATCCCCTCGCTCGCGCTGCCGGACCTCGCCGGCCCCGACCGGCCCGACCTCGGCGACGTGCTGTGGACCGTGCCGTTCGCCGTGGCCACCGCGTTCGCCGTGCGGCAGGTGCACCACCTCGGCCGCTGGACGGCGCGACGGGCGGCGGACCGGCCGCTGTCCGCCGCGGTCGGCGCGGCGCTGGTCGTCGCCGGGTGCGCGGGTGCCTACGCCCTGCTGACCGGTCGGTCCCCCGAGGAGGTGGCGCTCAGCGGTCAGGGGCTGCTGGAGCCGCTGGCCGCCGACCCCGGCGCCTGGTCCGCGCCGGTGCTGGTCGCGCTCCTCGCCTTCAAGTCGATCGGGTACGGGGTGTCGCTCGGTGCGCTGCGCGGCGGCGCCATCTTCCCGGCCGTGCTCCTGGGTGCCGCCGCGGGCGTGCTCGTCTCCGGCCTGCCGGGTTACGGGGTGATCCCGGCCATGGCGGCGGGGATGGCCGCCGCGACGGCCGCGATCCTTCCCTACCCCGTGGCCTCGGCGGTCCTGGTGGTGGTGCTGCTGGGCTCCAACGCGGCCGCGATGACGCCGGTCGTCCTGCTCGCCGTCGTCGTGGCGTTCGTCTCCGAGCAGATCATCGCGACGGAGCGGCGCCGCCCGGCCTGACCTGCGTCACTCGCCCGTCGAGCCGTCGACCGCCTCGCGCAGCAGGTCGGCGTGCCCGTTGTGGCGGGCGTACTCCTCGACCAGGTGCACGAGGATCCAGCGCAGGCTGAACCGGCCGCCGCCGTGCCGGTCCTCCCGCGCGGACAGCTGTTCCGGACCGGCGACCGCCAGCGCCGCGTCCAGGAGCCGGTCCGCGGCGGCGACGGTCGTGTCGTACAGCTCGCGCACCGCGGCGGGGGAGTCGTCCGCCGCCGAGTGCCAGTCCCAGTCCGGGTCGGCCGACCAGTCGACCGTGTCGAAGGGGGCGAGGGCGGGGGCGCCGGTCAGGACGACGCTGCACCAGTGCGACTCGACGTAGGCGAGGTGCTTGAGCAGCCCGCCGAGCGTCATGTCCGACGGCGGCAGGGGGGTGCGCAGCTGGTCGGCGGTCAGGCCGGACGTCTTCCGGCGCAGGGTGTCTCGGTGGTAGTCGAGGAAGGCGCGCAGCGTGCGGGTCTCGTCGGCGCGCAGCGGCGGCTCGGTGCGGTCGGGGATGCCCGTCACGTCGCGGCCCTCGGGTGCCCGGCGAGGGTCGCCGCCCGGCCCAGCACGGCGTCGAGCATCGACGGGGTCAGCCGGCCGGTCGAGGTGTTGTGCGGCGAGACGTGGTAGCTGCCGAGCACGGTCAGGCGCCGTGGCCCGCCGTCGAGGTGCTGCAGGGCGAGCTCGGCTCCATGGGCGAACCGCGGCCGGGGGCGCGGGACCGACCAGCCCTGCTCGGACAGCGAGCCCAGCAGCGCGTTCCAGCCGATGGCGCCGAGCGCCACCGCGACCCGCAGCGTCGGGGCGAGCAGCTCCAGCTCGCGCGCGAGGTAGGGCGCGCAGCGGCGACGTTCCTGCGGCGTCGGGCGGTTCTCGGGCGGCACGCACCGCACGGGCGCCACCAGGCGGACCCCGTCGAGGACCATGCCGTCGCCCCGGCCCGTCGACTCGGGCTGGTTGGCGAGCCCGCAGCGGTGCAGCGCGGCGAACAGGAAGTCCCCGCTGCGGTCGCCGGTGAACATCCGCCCCGTGCGGTTCGCCCCGTGGGCCGCGGGGGCGAGCCCGACGACGACGACGGAAGCGCGTGCGTCCCCGAACCCGGGAACCGGCCGGGCCCAGTACGTCTCGTCGCGGAACGCGGCCCGCTTCTCCCGGCCGACCTGCTCGCGCCAGGCGACCAGCCGGGGGCAGGCGCGGCAGGAGACCAGGTGCGCGTCGAGCTCGGCGAGGGTGCGTGCCGTCCGGGCCGCCGAGGGCGGGTCGACGGGCGGTCCGTCGGAGGGGTCCACCGTGCCATCCTGCCCGGTCCCCGCGGACACGGCGAGGGCCCGCTCCCCCGACGGGGGAGCGGGCCCTGCGTGCGGTGTCGGTCAGGCCTCCGCGGCGGTCTTGACGGGCGGCGCCTCGACGGCGAGGGAGCGCACCGACCAGCCGAGCAGGCCGAACAGGACACCGAGGCCGATGACCAGGGCGCTGACGCCGTAGGCGACGACCGAGGTGAACAGGGAGGCCCGCAGGAACGAGGCGTTCATCGCGGTGTCGCGGCGCGGGTCCTCCCGGTCGAGCTCGGCGTAGGTGAGCCCGTCGGTGGCGTCCAGCGCGTGCTGGTCGATGATCTGCGCCTGGGCGTAGGCGGAGAACGGTCCGTCGACCTCGTCGCCGGCGAGGAACGAGGCGTCCTCCGAGACGGTGATGTTCTGCGCGCTGAGCTGGGAGCTGACGGTCGCCCACGTGACCGCACCGGCGACGATCATGACGAGGCCGGCGATCAGGGCGATGATTCCCACGATGCGCACCCCGCGGTTGCCGGTGGGGGTGGTGCTGGTGGTGCGGGCGATGGTGGTCATGTTCCCCTCCGAGGGTCCGGGTCGCGACTCTCGCGGCCGGTGTCCGACGCCCCTCCGGCGTCTGACTCCATGGTAAGACCACATAGCCTGACCTGCGAGGACGTTTCTTGTGAATTACTTCACATGGATGTCCGGGGCGTCGGTCCCGCACCGCGCCCGCCGGCGGCCCGGGTCGCGGGCACCGGCGTCCGCGCCGGGTCGGTACGATCGAGGGGCGTCGCCACCGGCGATGTCGCCCGGCGGCCCGCGGGCCGCCGCCCACCCGAACCACCAGCGCAAGGAGCACCACCGTGTCCGACGCCGTAGCGAACGCCACCGACCCCACGACCGCGGTGACGGTGGAGCAGGCGACGACGGGCACCGAGCTCTTCGCCGACCGGCGCGACGTCGTGGTCATGCGCGTGGACGGCGAGCTGCTGGACCTGTCCCGCGAGGTCGTGCCCGGCACGGTCGTCGAGCCGGTCACCGTCGGTTCGCCGGACGGGCTGGCGGTCCTGCGGCACAGCGCGGCGCACGTCCTCGCCCAGGCGGTGCAGCAGGTCAACCCCGAGGCGAGGCTCGGCATCGGTCCGCCGGTGACCGACGGCTTCTACTACGACTTCGACGTCGCCGAGCCGTTCACGCCCGAGGACCTCAAGAAGCTGGACAAGGTGATGGCCCGCATCATCAAGGAGGGCCAGACCTTCCGCCGACGCGTGGTCACCGAGGACGAGGCGCGGGCCGAGCTGGCCGCCGAGCCGTACAAGCTCGAGCTGATCGGCCTCAAGGGAGGCTCGTCCGACGAGGACGGCTCCTCCGTCGAGGTCGGCGGCGGCGAGCTGACCATCTACGACAACGTCCGCGGCGCCGGCCGCGAGAGCGAGCAGGTCGTCTGGTCCGACCTGTGCCGCGGCCCGCACCTGCCGTCCACCCGGCTCATCGGCAACGGCGTGCAGCTCATGCGCTCGGCCGCGGCGTACTGGCGCGGCAGCGAGAAGAACCCGCAGCTGCAGCGGGTCTACGGCACCGCCTGGCCGACCAAGGACGACCTGAAGGCCTACCTGGAGCGGCTCGCGGAGGCCGAGCGACGCGACCACCGGCGCCTGGGCAGCGAGCTGGACCTGTTCAGCTTCCCCGACGAGATCGGTTCCGGGCTCGCGGTGTTCCACCCCAAGGGCGGCATCGTGCGCACGGAGATGGAGGACTACTCGCGGCGCAAGCACATCGAGGGCGGCTACTCGTTCGTCGCCAGCCCGCACATCACCAAGGGCCGGCTCTTCGAGACCTCGGGGCACCTGGACTGGTACGCGGACGGCATGTACCCGCCCATGCACCTGGACGCCGAGCTCGACGACGACGGCGTCGTGCGCAAGCCGGGGCAGGACTACTACCTCAAGCCGATGAACTGCCCGATGCACAACCTGATCTTCGACTCGCGCGGGCGGTCCTACCGGGAGCTGCCGCTGCGGCTGTTCGAGTTCGGGACGGTGTACCGGTACGAGAAGTCCGGCGTCGTGCACGGACTGACCCGCGCGCGCGGGTTCACCCAGGACGACGCGCACATCTACTGCACCCGCGAGCAGATGCGCGACGAGCTGTCCACCACGCTGACGTTCGTGCTGGACCTGCTCAAGGACTACGGACTCGACGACTTCTACCTCGAGCTGTCCACCCGCGACCCGGAGAAGTCCGTCGGCGAGGACGCGGCCTGGGAGGAGGCGACCCGCACCCTGGAGGAGGTGGCCACCGCCTCCGGTCTGGACCTCGTGCCCGACCCGGGCGGTGCCGCGTTCTACGGCCCGAAGATCTCGGTCCAGGCCCGGGACGCCATCGGCCGCACCTGGCAGATGTCGACGATCCAGCTCGACTTCAACCTGCCGGAGAAGTTCGACCTGGAGTACACCGCGGCCGACGGGACCCGGCAGCGGCCGGTCATGATCCACCGGGCGCTGTTCGGTTCGATCGAGCGGTTCTTCGCCGTCCTGCTCGAGCACTACGCCGGCGCCTTCCCGGCCTGGCTCGCCCCGGTGCAGGTGCTCGCCGTGCCCGTGGCCGAGGCGTTCGACGACTACCTCGGCGACGTCGTGGCGAAGCTCCGTGCCGAGGGCGTGCGGGCCGAGCTCGACACCTCCGACGACCGGTTCGGCAAGAAGATCCGCAACGCCGCCAAGCAGAAGGTGCCGTTCGTGCTCATCGCCGGCGGAGAGGACGCCGACGCCGGCGCCGTTTCCTTCCGGTTCCGCGACGGGACCCAGGAGAACGGGGTGCCGGTCGACGAGGCCGTGCAGCGCATCGTGACCGCGGTCCGCGACCGCGAGCAGGTCTGACGTGACGGATCCCGCGACCGGACCCGAGCAGGTGCCGGCGGACCGCTTCGGCCCGCCGGAGGACGACATGGCGCGGCTGTGGACGCCGCACCGGATGGTCTACATCGGCGGGCAGGACAAGCCCGCCGACTCCTCGGTGCAGCACTGCCCGTTCTGCCGGATCCCCACGGGCGACGACGAGGACGGCCTCGTCGTCGCCCGCGGGGCCGCGTGCTACGTCGTGCTGAACCTGTACCCGTACAACAGCGCGCACCTGATGGTGCTGCCGTACCGGCACGTGTCGGACTACCCGGACCTGACCCACGACGAGACCCTCGAGCTGGCGACGATGACCCAGACGGCGATGCAGGTCGTGCGGGACGTCTACGCGCCGGCCGGGTTCAACCTCGGGATGAACCAGGGGGAGGTCGCGGGTGCCGGGATCGCCGCGCACCTGCACCAGCACGTCGTGCCGCGGTGGCTCGGGGACGCGAACTTCCTGCCCGTGGTGGGCCGCACGAAGTCGTTGCCGGAGCTGCTCGCCGACACCCGCGCCCGGCTCGCCGCGGCGTGGCCCGACGCCTGAGCCGGGCCGACCGCTACCCTGGCGTCGCCGGCCGGAGCCGGCACACCACAGACCGAGGAGCAACACCCATGTTCGGCCGCCTGCGGGCCACCATGCAGCGACTGTTCACCCCGCTCGCGCACCTGCTGCTCCGCCGGGGCGTCTCGCCGGACACCGTGACCGTGGCGGGCACGGTGGTCGTCACGGCGGTCGCCCTGACCCTGCTGCCCACCGGGCACCTGCTGCTCGGCGGGGTGCTCATCGGGCTCTTCGCGCTGCTGGACTCCCTGGACGGGGTCATGGCGCGCCTCTCCGGCCGCAGCGGCCCCTGGGGGGCCTTCCTCGACTCGACCCTGGACCGGATCTCCGACGGCGCGGTCTTCGTCGGCATCACCCTCTGGTTCGTGCTCCACCCCGACGTGCCCTACGCCACCTGGGGCACCGTGGCCGCGCTGGCCTGCCTCGCCCTGGGCTCGGTGGTGCCGTACGCCCGGGCCCGCGCCGAGTCCGTCGGGGCGAGCGCCGACGTGGGCATCGCCGCGCGGACCGACCGGCTGGTCATCGCCCTGGCGCCCACCGGGTTCGTCCAGGTCGGCCTGCCGGTCCTCGTGCTCGTCGTGGTGCTGTCCCTGCTGGCGGTCGCCAGCCTCGTCACGGTCGTCCAGCGGATCATGACGGTCCGCCGTCAGATCCACCTGGGCGGCCGTCCCCTGGAGGATGCCTGATGGACGTCGCCGCGCTCTACACCTTCGCCTGGCAGCACGCCCACCGGGTGCCCGAACCGCTGCAGCGGGCCGCCGCCACGGTGGCGGCCGACCTGACCTGGTGGCGCCACGGTGCCGGGGTGCGCCGGCTGGAGGCCAACTACGCCCGGGTCCGGCCCGAGCTGGACGCGCGGGCGCTGCGCCGGCTGTCCCGCGAGGGGATGCGCCGCTACCTGCGCTACTTCCGCGAGGCGTTCACGCTCCAGGGCGCCGACCCCGACCAGATCGCCGCCCGGGTGCGCGTCGAGGGCGAGGAGAACGTCCGCCCGGTGGTGGAGGCGGGCGGTTCGGTCGTCATGGCGCTGAGCCACTGCGGCAACTGGGACCTCGCCGGGGCCTGGGCCACGCCGCACCTGGCACCGGTGCTGACGGTCGCCGAACGCCTCGAACCCGCCGCGCTGTTCACCGAGTTCGTCGCGTTCCGCCGCTCGATCGGCATCGACGTGCTCGCCCTCGGCGACGACGGCGTGTTCCGCGACCTGGTGCGCGGCGCCGAGGACGGCCCCCGCCTCCTCCCGCTGCTGGCCGACCGGGACCTGACCGCCCGCGGCGTCGAGGTCGACCTGTGCGGCCACCGGGCCCGGGTCGCCGCCGGCCCCGCGGCGCTGGCGCTGGCCACCGGCGCCCCGCTGCTGCCCGTCGGCATCTTCCACGAGCGCCTGCACGGCGAGCGCCGGCGCCGGGCCGGGTCGGCGTGGGGGACCGTCATCCGCTTCCTGCCCGCCGTACCGGTCCCCGCCGTCGAGGACCGGGGCGAGCAGATCGCCCGGCTCACCCAGGCCTGGGTCTCGGTGCTGGGGGAGTTCCTCGTCGAGCGCACCGCGGACTGGCACATGCTGCAGAAGGTGTTCGTCGACGACCTCGACCCCGAACGGTACGCCCGCACGAAGGCCCGGGCGGGGGAGGCGTGATGCGACCGCTGCGCGTGGGCATCGTGTGCCCGTACTCCTTCGACGCCCCCGGCGGGGTGCAGTTCCACGTGCGCGACCTGGCCGAGGCGCTGCGCGCGGGCGGGCACGAGGTCTCCGTCCTGGCCCCGGCCGACGAGGACACCGAGGTGCCCGACGTGGTCACCCCGGCCGGCCGGGCCGTGCCGGTGCGCTACAACGGCTCGGTGGCGCGCCTCGCCTTCGGTCCCCGGGCCGCCGCGCGCGTGCGGCGGTGGATCGACGCCGGCCGCTTCGACGTGCTCCACCTGCACGAGCCCATGACCCCGTCGCTGTCCATGCTGGCCCTGTGGGTCGCCGACGGACCGGTGGTCGCCACCTTCCACACCTCCCAGGTGCGGTCGCGGGCCCTGCAGATCGCCCACCCGCTGCTGCGGCAGTCGCTGGAGAAGATCTCGGCCCGCATCGCCGTCTCCGAGGACGCCCGACGCACCCTGATCGACCACCTCGGCGGGGACGCGGTGGTGGTGCCCAACGGGGTCTACGTCGACCACTTCGACGTGCCCCCGGCGCCACGCTGGCAGGGCACCCCCGCGGCGCCCACCGTGGCGTTCCTGGGCCGGCTCGACGAACCGCGCAAGGGGCTGCAGGTCCTGGCGGCGGCGGCCCCCCGGATCCTCGCCGAGGTGCCCGGGACGCGCTTCCTCGTCGCCGGGCGCGGTGACGAGGGCCGGGCCGAGGCCGAGGCCGCGCTGGGCGAGCACGCGTCGTCGTTCGAGTGGCTCGGGGGCGTCAGCGACGCCGACAAGGCGACGCTGCTGGCGTCGGCCGACCTGTACGTGGCCCCGCAGACCGGCGGCGAGAGCTTCGGCATCGTGCTCGTCGAGGCGATGAGCGCGGGCACCGGCGTCGTCGCGAGCGACCTGGGGGCGTTCCGCCGGGTGCTGGACGACGGCACCGCGGGTCGGCTCTTCCGCACCGGCGACGCCGAGGACCTGGCCGCGACGGTCCTGGCGGCGCTCGCGGACCCGGCGGGCACCGAGGAACGCCGCGAACGGGCCCGGCGGTTCGTGCGCACCTTCGACTGGTCGGAGGTCACCGAGCGGGTGCTGGCGGTCTACGAGATGGCCCTCGCCGCCTCCGAGGCGCTGGGCGACGGGGCCGTGCACGAGGACCTCCTGGCCGGGCGCCCGCCGTGGCTGCTGGGTCGTGGCCCCCGGACCCGCGGGGGTGTCGACCGATGAGCTGGAGCTGGTCCGAGACGGCGCTCGTCGTCGTCGTCCTCGTAGGTCTGGCGCTGTGGCTGGGTTGGGTCACCGCCTCGCGGCTGGACCGTCTGCACCGCAAGGTCGTCGCCTCGCGGCACGCGCTGCAGGCGCAGCTGGACCGGCGCGGGCGGGTGTCCGTCGACCTGGCGTCCGCCGGGCTGCTCGATCCCGCCAGCGCCGTGCTGCTCGCCGACGCCGCGCTGGCCGCCCTGGACGTGCCCGACCGCACCGCCGACCCGCGCCCCAGCGAGGCCTTCTCGCTGCGCGGCCTCCCGCCCGAGCGCGAGCGCGCCGAGTCGGCGCTGTCCATGACGTTGCGGTCCGTACTCGAGGACCCGGACGAGGTGGCCGAGCTGCGGGTGACCGAGGTCGGCGACGACCTGCTGGGCGACCTGTACTCGGCCTGGTACCGCGCCCAGCTCGCCCGGCGCTTCCACAACGAGGCCGTGGCGCAGGCGCGCCGTGCCCGGCGTCCCCGCGTCGTGCGCTGGCTGCGGCTGGCGGGCCGGGCACCGCTTCCCCGCACGGTCGAGCTCGACGACCAGATGCCGGCCGGGCTCGAGCGGGCCTGACCCGCCGGCGAACCGCCGTAGGATGGGGCCTACGGCGTGGGACCACGCCGGCACGCGGGCGGCCCGGAGGTCGCGGCGTGCTCGAAGAACTTCTGTGAGGTTGCGTTGAGCGAGACCACCGGGACACCTGCCGGCACGACGGGCGTCGGCGAGGTGGGCACGGCCCGCGTCAAGCGGGGGATGGCCGAGATGCTCACGGGGGGCGTCATCATGGACGTCGTCACCCCCGAACAGGCGAAGATCGCCGAGGACGCCGGGGCCGTCGCGGTCATGGCCCTCGAGCGGGTCCCCGCGGACATCCGCGCTCAGGGCGGCGTCGCCCGCATGAGCGACCCGGACATGATCGCGGGCATCGTGGACGCCGTCTCCATCCCCGTGATGGCCAAGGCGCGCATCGGGCACTTCGTCGAGGCCCAGGTGCTGCAGTCCCTCGGCGTCGACTACGTCGACGAGTCCGAGGTGCTCACGCCCGCCGACTACACCCACCACATCGACAAGTGGGCCTTCACCGTGCCGTTCGTGTGCGGCGCCACCAACCTCGGCGAGGCCCTGCGCCGCATCACCGAGGGTGCGGCGATGATCCGTTCCAAGGGCGAGGCCGGGACGGGCGACGTCTCGAACGCCACGACCCACATGCGCCAGATCCGTGGCGAGATCCAGCGGCTCAGCTCGCTGCCCGCCGACGAGCTGTTCGTCGCGGCCAAGGAGCTGCAGGCGCCGTACGAGCTCGTGGCGGAGGTCGCCCGCGCCGGTCGCCTGCCCGTCGTGCTGTTCACGGCCGGCGGCATCGCGACGCCGGCGGACGCCGCGATGATGCGTCAGCTCGGCGCCGAGGGCGTCTTCGTGGGGTCGGGCATCTTCAAGTCCGGCGACCCGGTGGCGCGCGCCAAGGCGATCGTGCAGGCCACCACCTTCTACGACGACCCGGACGTCCTGGCGAAGGTCTCCCGCGGTCTGGGCGAGGCCATGGTCGGCATCAACGTCGACGAGGACCCGGAGCCGGTCCGGCTCGCGGAGCGCGGTTGGTGAGCTCGCCGGAGACGCCGGCGTCGTCCTCGTTGGGCCCCGACTGGGTGCCCGGGGACGACGGCCGGCGCCACCGGCGCGCCGCCCGCGTCATCGTCCTGGACGGTGCCGGCCGGGCCCTGCTGGTGCGCGGCCACGACGCCGACGACCCCACCCGGTCGTGGTGGTTCACCGTGGGCGGCGGCATCGACGCCGGCGAGACGGAGGAGCAGGCGGCGCTGCGCGAGCTGCGCGAGGAGGCCGGCCTGGAGCTCGGACCGGCCGACCTGGAGGGCCCGGTCATGACCCGCGCCGGGCTCTTCCACTTCTTCGCCGAGACCTGCCGCCAGGACGAGGTGTTCTTCGTGGCCCGCGTCGAGGACGGTCACGAGCCGACCGACCACGGGTGGACCGACGTCGAGCGGGACGTGCTCGACGAGATGCGCTGGCTCAGCGCGGACGACCTGCGGGCCGAGACGCGCGAGGTGTTCCCCCGCGTGCTGCCGGACCTGCTGGACCACCTGGTCGCGGGCTGGGACGGCGTCGTGCGGCACCTGGGTGAGGAGAACGACGACGAGGCGCTCGAGCGCCGCGACTAGCGGTGCAGCGCGACCCCGCGTCGGGTCAGCTTGCGGGTGTAGACGGTGTCGGCGCACAGCAGCCGGCTCGTCACCGCGGCCAGCAGCACCGCGACCAGCAGCGCGGCCAGCAGGTCGGGGACGGCCAGCACCTCCACGACGAACGCCACCGCGGTGGCCGGTGCCCGGACGGTCCCGGCCAGGACGGCCGCCATCCCGATGACGGTGAAGGCGGCGGCGTCGGTGCCCGACCCCGGCCACACCGTGGTCACCACCTGGCCGCACGCGCCGCCGAGCATCGCCCCGACGAAGAGGGCCGGGGCGAACACCCCGCCGGAGCCGCCCACGCCCAGGGTGAGGCTCGTCGCCAGGATCTTCAGAGCCACCAGGGCCAGCAGCGTGACCAGGACGAACCGGCCGGCCAGCGCGTCGGCCACCGCGCCGTAGCCCACGCCGTACAGCTGCGGCCACCACAGCAGCAGACCGCCGAGCAGCAGCCCGCCGACGGCCGGGCGCAGCCACTCCGGGCCGCGCCACAGCCGGTCGCAGACGTCGGCGGTCGCGTACAGGAAGCGGGTGAACAGGGCTCCGGTCGCCCCGGCGGCCACGCCCAGCACGCCCACGGCCGCGAGCGCCGGCCCGCCGGCGACGGTGTGCGGGGGCAGCGCCAGCAGCGGCCCGCCGGTGCCGAGCAGGTGCCCGACCCCGACGCCGGTGGCGACGGCGAGCGCCAGCACGGCCAGGGCCCCGCCGCTGATCTCGAGCAGCACGAGCTCGACGGCGAAGAGCGCCCCGGCGAGCGGGGCGTCGAAGGCGCCCGTGATGCCCGCCGCCGCGCCGGCGGCGACGACGGCGCGCAACCGGTGGTCCGGCAGGCGCAGGAGCTGGCCGGCCCCGGAGGCCAGCACGGCACCGATCTGGACGGTCGGGCCGACCACGCCCACGCTGCCTCCCGAGCCCAGGCAGACCGAGGCGGCGTACGCCTTGACCGCGGCGACCCGGGGCGGCACGCGGCCCCCGTCGCGGGCGACGGCGAGCATCACCTCGGGCACCCCGAGCCCGCGGGCGCTCACCGGCGCCCACCGGTGCACGACGGGTCCCTGCAGGAGGCCGCCCAGCACGGGCGCCGCCACGAGCACCCCGGCACCGAGCCAGGGCACCGCCGGGTGCGAGAGGTCGACCCCCACGGAGTGGAGGGACGGGTCGGCGGAGCCGGTGAACACCTGCGTGAGCAGCCCCACCAGCGCGCGGAGGGCGACCCCGCCGAGGGCGCCGAGGGCGCCGGCCGCGACGGCGACCACGACGAGCGCCGCGGGGCGCACCTCGTGCGCACCGGGGCGCCCCGTGGGCACCAGACCGGCGCGCCAGGAGCGGGAACCGGGGGTGTGCACCTGTTCGATGCTAGACGACCGGCTTCGGCTGCGGCGCCGTGGTGCGTACACTGCCGCGGTGACCACGACGATCGGAGTACTCGCCCTGCAGGGGGACGTGCGCGAGCACACCCGGGCCCTGGAGGGCGCCGGTGCGCGCGTCGTGCCGGTCCGCCGCCGCGCCGAGCTCGAGGCGGTCGACGGCCTCGTGCTGCCCGGCGGGGAGTCCACCACGATGGACAAGCTGCTGCGCGTGTTCGAGCTGCGTGACCCGCTGTGCGCCGCGATCGCCGACGGCCTGCCGGTCTACGGCTCGTGCGCGGGCATGATCCTGCTGGCGGACCGCATCACCGGGGGGATCGAGGGGCAGCAGACGCTCGGCGGGATGGACGTGACGGTCCAGCGCAACGCGTTCGGCCGCCAGGTCGACTCCTTCGAGGCGGACCTGCCGATGCAGGGGTTCGAGGGCGGTCCGATGCGGGCGGTGTTCATCCGCGCGCCCTGGATCACCGAGGCGGGCCCCGGGGTGGAGGTGCTCGCCCGCATCCCCGAGCGCTCCACCGCCGGCGAGGGCCTCGGCGAGGCCGCCGGTAAGATCGTGGCAGCCCGTTCGGGGCGACTGCTCGCGACCGCGTTCCATCCGGAGGTCACCGGGGACTGGCGGGTGCACGCGCAGTTCGTCCGCGAAGTCAACGCCACGCGAAGGAGTTAGTCAGGTCATGTCCGGTCACTCGAAGTGGGCCACGACCAAGCACAAGAAGGCGGCGATCGATGCCAAGCGTGGCAAGCTCTTCGCGAAGCTGATCAAGAACATCGAGGTCGCCGCCCGCACCGGCGGGGGCGACCCCGCGGGCAACCCGACGCTGTTCGACGCCATCCAGAAGGCGAAGAAGTCGTCCGTCCCCAACGACAACATCGACCGCGCGGTCAAGCGCGGTTCCGGTGAGGGCGCCGACGCCGTCGACTACCAGGTCATCATGTACGAGGGTTACGGCAACAACGGCATCGCCGTCCTCGTGGAGTGCCTCACCGACAACAAGAACCGTGCCGCGGCCGAGGTGCGCACGGCCTTCACGCGCAACGGCGGGTCGCTGGCCGACCCCGGCTCGGTGTCCTACCTGTTCTCCCGCAAGGGTCAGGTCGTGGTGCCCAAGGCCGACGGCGTCACGGAGGACGACGTCATGCTGGCGGCGCTGGACGCGGGCGCCGAGGAGGTCATCGACCAGGGCGACTACATCGAGGTGCTGTCCGAGGCGACCGACCTGGTCGACGTGCGCTCCGCGATCGTGGACGCCGGGATCGAGTACGACTCCGCGGACTCGATCTGGCACCCGTCGATGCAGGTCGAGGTCGACGTCGAGGGGGCGCGCAAGATCATGCGGCTCATCGACGCCCTCGAGGACAGCGACGACGTGCAGAACGTGTACGCGAACTTCGACGCCCCCGACGAGGTCATGGCCGCGCTCGACGAGGACTGACACGCAGCGCACCGCAGGTGCGGGCGCGCCTCGGCGGCCCTGTCGGGGGTGCGTGAGACAGTGACGGCGTGCGAGTGCTGGGAGTGGATCCGGGGCTGACCCGGTGCGGTGTCGGGGTCGTGGACTCCCGGCGGGGGCGCCGGGCCGCCCTCGTGGGCGTCGGTGTGCTGGGCTCGGCGCCGGGCACGAGCACGGACCTGCGCCTGCTGACGATCGCCGACGGCCTGGAGAGCTGGCTGGACGAGCACACCCCGGACGTCGTGGCGGTGGAGCGCGTCTTCGCCCAGAACAACCGGGGGACCGTCATGGGCACCGCGCAGGTCGCCGGCCTGGCGATGGTCGCCGCCGCCCGGCGCGGCGTCCCGGTCGCCCTGCACACCCCCAGCGAGGTCAAGGCCGCCGTGACCGGTTCCGGCCGGGCGGAGAAGGCGCAGGTCCAGCGCATGGTCGCCTCGATCCTGCGGCTGGACACCGCACCGAGCCCGGCGGACGCCGCCGACGCCCTCGCGCTGGCCATCACCCACCTGTGGCGCCCGGCGGGCGCCCTGCAGGGCGGCGACCACCACGAGCTCACCCCCGCGCAGCGCGCCTGGGCGGCGGCCGAGCACCGCGCACGCGGGCGGCAGCGCGCCCCGCGCACCCCACGGAAGGAACACGTCCGATGATCGCCTCCCTCACCGGCACCGTGGCGCAGGTCGCCCTGGACCGCGCGGTGGTCGACGTCGGCGGCGTGGGCCACCTGGTCCACGCGACGCCGTCGACGCTCGCCGGTCTGCGCGTGGGGGAGCGGACCCTGCTGCACACGACCCTCGTGGTGCGCGAGGACTCGCTGACGCTCTACGGCTTCGCCGACACCGAGGAGCGCGAGGTGTTCGAGACCGCGCAGTCGGTGTCCGGGGTCGGCCCGCGGATCGCCCTGGCGATGCTCGCCGTGCTCACCCCGTCCGCCCTGCGCCGCGCGGTGGCGGACGAGGACACGGCCGCGCTGCGGCGCGTGCCCGGGATCGGCACCAAGAGCGCCCAGCGCATCGTGCTCGAGCTCTCCGGGCGGCTCGGTGCACCGACGGACGCGGCCGGCACCGAGGACGGCGGCACCGCCCCGACCGGCGGCGACGGTCGCGACCAGGTCGTCGAGGCGCTGGTCGGTCTGGGCTGGTCCGCCAAGATCGCCGAGGGCGCCGTGGACAAGGCGCTGGCGGAGGCCGGCACCGAGAGGATCGCCGCCGCCGACGTTCCTGCCGTGCTCCGCGCGGCTCTGAGGCAGCTGGGGCCGCGCCATGGCTGAGGGCGCGATCGACCCCCAGGACCTCGGCGAACGGCTCGTCGGCGCGGGTGCCGACGAGGTCGAGCGCGCGGCCGAGGCGGCGCTGCGGCCCAAGAAGCTCGACGACTTCGTCGGGCAGCGGGTGGTGCGCGACCAGCTCTCCCTGGTGCTGCAGGCCTCCATGGCGCGCGAGACGGCGCCGGACCACGTGCTGCTGTCGGGTCCGCCCGGGCTGGGCAAGACCACGCTGGCCATGATCATCGCCGCCGAGCTGGGGACCTCGCTGCGGGTCACCAGCGGCCCGGCGATCCAGCACGCGGGCGACCTCGCCGCCGTGCTGTCCTCGCTCGAGGAGGGCGAGGTGCTGTTCATCGACGAGATCCACCGGCTCGCCCGCCCGGCCGAGGAGCTGCTCTACGTCGCGATGGAGGACTTCCGGGTCGACGTCGTGGTGGGCAAGGGCGCCGGTGCCAGCGCGATCCCGCTGACCCTGCCGCCGTTCACGGTGGTGGGGGCCACCACCCGGTCCGGCCTGCTGCCGGCCCCGCTGCGCGACCGTTTCGGGTTCACCGGGCACCTCGACTTCTACGAGGCGGCCGAGCTGGAACGGGTGATCCTGCGTTCGGCCGGGCTGCTCGGTGTCGAGATCAGGCACGAGGCCGCGCACGAGATCGCGGGCCGCTCGCGCGGCACCCCGCGGATCGCCAACCGCTTGTTGCGCCGCGTGCGGGACTGGGCGCAGGTGCGCGGCGACGGTGTGCTCGACCTGCGGGCGGCCCGGGCCGCGCTGGAGGTCTACGAGGTCGACCCGATCGGCCTGGACCGGCTGGACCGCGCCGTCCTGGCGGCGCTGTGCCGCCGGTTCGGCGGCGGGCCGGTCGGGCTGACGACGCTGGCGATGACCGTCGGCGAGGAGTCCGACACCGTTGAGACGGTCGCCGAGCCGTACCTCGTGCGCGAGGGACTGGTCGCGCGCACCCCCCGCGGGCGGGTCGCGACCGCCGCGGCGTGGGAGCACCTGGGGCTGGAGCCGCCGGCGGGGACGTGGGCCGCACCGGCGTCGGCGAGCGGTGAGGGAACCGGGGCGACGTCGCGCACGTTGTTCGACGAGGTCTGAGGGTGCCGCCCGGCACCCTAGACTGAGACGAACACACGATCTTCCGATAGAAGGACTGAATCCCCGTGGACCCCACGATCATCATCCTCTTCGTCGCGCTCGCCGCGCTCATGCTGTTCATGAGCTCGCGGACGCGCAAGCAGCAGAAGCAGCAGGCCGAGTTCCGGTCCTCGCTCGCCCCCGGCCAGGAAGTCATGACGGGTTCCGGGCTCGTCGGCACCGTGGTCGACATCGACGAGGAGTCGGACATCGTCACCCTCGAGTCCGCCCCGGGTTCCCAGACCCGCTGGCTGCGGGCCGCCGTCGTCAAGCGGATGGACCAGCCGGTGGCGGACTCCGAGGACGACGAGGTGACCGAGGACACGTCGGAAGCCGGTAGCATCGCCCCCGCAGACGGTCCCGTCGAGGTGCCGGACGACCTGTCGGAGCTGGACACCGCGGAGCGGAAGGTCCAGGAGGACAAGCGCCGGGAGCACGGCGAGACCGAGGACAAGTGACCTCCGCGCCGGTCGGGCCCTGACCCGACCGGCGCCATCACGCTCCGCTCCGGCGGCGCGCACACGGGAAGAGAACCAAGTGGCCAACTCCAGCACGCGGCGCTCGCGTCCGGTACGCACGCTCGTGGTCTTCGCGCTCCTGTCGATGGTGGTGCCGTTCGTGGCCCTCCTCGTCGGGACCTACCTGGACCCCAAGAGCGACGACAACCCCGGCGGCGCCAGCCTGGCACCCGGACTCGCTCTCGACCTGCAGGGCGGGACCCAGATCATCCTGACGCCGACGTCGACGGATGGTTCCGAGCTCACGCCGGAGGCGATCGACGAGTCGATCAACGTGATCCGGCAGCGCATCGACTCCTCCGGCGTCGTCGAGGCCGAGATCGTCAACCAGGGTGGCGAGAACATCGTCGTCTCCATCCCTGGCGAGGTGTCCCAGGCGACGATCGACCTCGTCTCCCAGCCGGCGCAGATGCGCTTCCGCCCGGTCCTGGCCTACGAGCTCGGGATCCCGTCCCAGCAGCCGTCCGCGGAGGCGTCCGAGGGCGCCGACGGGTCCGGCGAGGGCGACGCGGCCGGGGGCGAGGGCGACGCGGCCGAGGGCGAGACCCCGGCCGGAGCCACCCCGGAGGAGCTCGCCGCGCTCGACGAGCAGATCGCGACCGAGGCGCAGGACGTCGACCCCACCGACGCCTCCGACCTCGCGCAGATCACGCCGGCCGTGCAGGAGAAGTTCGACGCCCTCGACTGCACCGACCCGGCCAACCTGGCCGGCGGCGGCGGGGCGGACCCGGACCAGGTCCTGGTCACCTGCTCCAACGACGGCAGCATGCTGAAGTACATCCTGGGCCCGGTCGAGGTCGACGGCACGCACCTGAGCAACGCCAGCTCCGGGCTCGGCTCCGGCCCCAACGGCACGACCACCAACGAGTGGGTCGTGAACATCGAGTTCGACGCCGAGGGCACCACGGAGTTCCGCCAGGTCACCGAGCGGCTGCAGAGCCTGGAGTCCCCGCGTAACCAGTTCGCGATGGTCCTGGACGGGCTCGTCATCTCGGCGCCGTCGCTGGCGCCCGGTGTGATCATCACCGACGGCCAGGCGCAGATCTCCGGGTCGTTCACCCGGGACTCGGCGGCCACGCTGGCCAACCAGCTGAGCTTCGGCTCGCTGCCGATCGCCTATGAGGTCCAGAGCCAGGAGACGATCTCGGCCACGCTCGGCTCCGAGCAGCTCCGCAACGGTCTCATCGCGGGTCTGATCGGTATGGCCCTGGTGGTCGTCTACTCGCTCTTCCAGTACCGCACCCTGGGTCTGGTGACCGTCGGTTCGCTGCTCATCGCGGGCGCCATCACCTACGTGTTCATCGCGCTGCTGTCCTGGACGATCGACTACCGCCTGTCCCTGGCGGGCGTCGCCGGTCTGATCGTGGCCATCGGCTTCACCGCGGACTCGTTCATCGTGTACTTCGAACGCATCCGGGACGAGATGCGTGACGGACGCTCGATGGCGATGGCGGTCGAGCGGGGATGGCGACGGGCCAAGCGCACCGTCCTGGCCGCCAAGTCGGTCACGCTGATCTCCGCGATCGTGCTCTACTTCCTCGCCGTCGGCGGGGTGCAGGGCTTCGCGTTCACCCTGGGTCTGACGACGATCATCGACATCGCCGTGGTCTTCTGGTTCACGCACCCGACGCTGCAGCTGCTGACCAAGGTGCCGTTCTTCCGCGACGGTCACTCGCTGTCCGGGCTCTCGCCCGAGCGCCTGCGCAGCACCAGCGGCCCCCGGTACGTGGGGGCGGGGCGCTTCTCGACGCCGGAGCCGACGCCGGAGACCTCCGAGGAGCCCGAGAAGGAACCGGTGCCCGCCTTCGCCGGGGCCACGGCCTCGCCGGCGCCGAGCACCGACGACTCGGGTCGCCGGATGACGATCGCCGAGCGCCGCGCGGCGCAGCGCCGTGCGGCCGCCGCGGACGGGCCGCCGGACGACCCCGGGACCGACGAACGCCGTGACGACGCCGTCCCCGGCGAGAACGAGGAGAGCCGCTGATGGCCGGCAGCATGACCTTCGCCCAGTGGGGCAACGACCTGTACACGGGTCGTCGCTCCTACCCGATCGTCGCGAAGCGGCGGGTCTGGTTCTCGATCGTCGGCGTCCTGGGGATCGCCTCGATCATCATCCTGCTCACCAAGGGCCTCACCCTCGGGATCGACTTCCGGGGCGGTTCGGAGTTCACGGTCAACGGCACGTCGACGACCGAGCAGTCGGTCGCCGTCGACGCCGTGCACGAGGTGCTTCCCGAGGACGAGCCGCGCGTCGCGGTCGTCGGCGGCGACGCCGTCCGGGTCCAGACCTCGCAGGTCTCCGGCGCCGACGAGACGGCCGTGGTCGAGGCCCTCGCCGCCGGGTACGGCGTCGAGGCCGCGGACGTCGACTCCTCGTTCGTCGGCCCCACGTGGGGTGAGTCGGTCTCCGAGAAGGCGCTGTGGGGCGTGACGGTCTTCGTCCTCCTCGCGGCGGCCTTCATGGCCGTGTACTTCCGCGCCTGGCGGATGTCGGTCGCCGGCATCCTGGCGATGCTCAGCGACCTGCTGATCTCCGCCGGGGTGTACGCCCTCATCGGCTGGGAGGTCACCCCGTCCACGATCATCGGCTTCCTGACGATCCTGGGCTTCTCGCTCTACGACAAGATGGTCGTGTTCGACAAGGTGCGCGAGAACACCACCGGGGTGCTCGACCAGTCGCGCAACACCTACGCCGAGCGGGCCAACCTGGCCGTCAACCAGACCTTGGTGCGGTCCATCAACACCTCCGTGGTGGCCCTGCTCCCGGTGGCGGGCATCCTCTTCCTCGGTGCCTTCGTGCTCGGCGCGGGCACCCTGCGGGACCTCTCGCTCTCGCTGTTCGTCGGTATCGCGGTCGGTGCGGCCTCGTCGATCTTCCTGGCCACGCCGCTGGACGTGTCGCTGCGCCAGCGCGAGCCGAAGATCCGCCGCCACACCGAGGAGGTGCTGGCCGAGCGGGGGCGCCTGGCCGACGAGGGCGGCCACGAGGCCGAGCTCGCGGCCGTGGCCGCCGGACGGTCCCAGCTGATCCCGGGGCACCACCAGGGGCACGGGTCCCAGCCGCGCCGCAAGCGCGGCGGCCGGTGACGTCACCCGTGATCGAGGACGACATCTCGGTGGTCGCCCTGGCCGGGCTCGGTCCGGCCAGGGCGGCCGAGATCCGCTCGCTCATCCAGGACATCCCGGACTACCCGCACCCGCCGGTCGTCTTCCGGGACATCATGCCCCTGCTGGCGGACGGTGCGGCCCTGGCCGACGTCACCGACGCGTTCGCCTCCCTGGTGGAGGCCGACGGCGGCGTCGACGTGGTCGCCGGGATGGAGGCGCGCGGGTTCCTCCTCGGCGCGCCGCTGGCCACCCGGCTCGGCGTGGGCTTCGTCCCGCTGCGCAAGGCGGGCAAGCTGCCGCCGCCGGTCGAGCGCGAGGACTACGAGCTGGAGTACGGCACGGCGTCCATCGAGCTGCGCCGGGGAACACTGCAGCCCGGTGCGCGTGTTCTCGTGGTCGACGACGTGCTCGCCACGGGCGGGACGGCCGAGGCCGCCGCCCGGCTGGTGCAGCGCAGCGGGGGGACGGTCGTGGCACTGGCGTTCCTGCTCGAGCTGGCCGCCCTGGGCGGTCGGGCCCGGCTCGGTGACCACACCGTCGAGACCCTGTTGCGGGTGGGGACGTAGACTTGCCGTCCCGGAGGTCACCCCGGCGGCGATGGGCGAAGGAGGTGCTCGTGAGCGACGACACGCAGACCCGCTCTGCCGCCGACGCGCCCCGATCCTCCTCCGCCGGAGCCGGGAACCGGGTGCGCAACCGCCTCGTGCGCCTCGGTCTGGGCGGTGCGACCCCCTCGACGCCGGCGCTCGAGCCGCTGCTCCAGGCGGTACGCACCAACCACCCCAAGAGCGACCTGAGCGTTCTGGAGCGTGCCTACGGCATCGCCGAGCGCGCCCACCGCGGTCAGCAGCGCAAGTCGGGCGACCCGTACATCACCCACCCCGTGGCGGTCGCCACGATCCTGGCCGAGCTGGGATTCGACGGCGCCACGCTGGCCGCCGCGCTGCTGCACGACACCGTCGAGGACACCGACTACTCGCTGGACGACCTCACGCGGGACTTCGGCAGCGAGATCGCCATGCTCGTCGACGGCGTCACGAAGCTGGACAAGGTCACCTACGGCGACGCGGCGCAGGCCGAGACCGTGCGCAAGATGGTCGTGGCGATGGCCAAGGACATCCGCGTCCTGGTCATCAAGCTCGCCGACCGCCTGCACAACGCCCGCACCTGGAAGTACGTCTCCGGGTCCTCGGCGTCGCGCAAGGCCCGCGAGACCCTCGAGATCTACGCGCCCCTGGCCCACCGGCTGGGCATGAACACGATCAAGTGGGAGCTGGAGGACCTCTCCTTCCAGACCCTGTACCCGAAGGTCTACGACGAGATCGTGCACCTCGTGGCCGAGCGGGCCCCCGCCCGCGAGGAGTACCTCGGTGTGGTGCGCGAGCAGATCTCGGCGGACCTGCGCGGGTCGAAGATCCGCGCGACGGTGACGGGCCGCCCCAAGCACTACTACTCGATCTACCAGAAGATGATCGTGCGCGGGCACGACTTCACGGAGATCTACGACCTGGTCGGCACCCGTGTCCTGGTGGACTCGGTGCGCGACTGCTACGCGGCGCTCGGTGCGCTGCACGCGCGGTGGAACCCGGTCCCGGGCCGGTTCAAGGACTACATCGCGATGCCGAAGTTCAACATGTACCAGTCGTTGCACACGACGGTCGTGGGACCCGGCGGCAAGCCGGTCGAGATCCAGATCCGTACGCACGACATGCACCGCCGCGCCGAGTACGGCGTCGCGGCGCACTGGAAGTACAAGGAGACGGCGCGCGCCGGCAAGGGCGGGTCGAACGACCCGCGGGCGAACGACATGGCCTGGCTGCGCCAGCTCGTGGACTGGCAGCGCGAGACGGCCGACCCGGGCGAGTTCCTCGACTCCCTGCGCTACGAGATCGGTGCGGCCGAGGTCTACGTCTTCACGCCCAAGGGCGAGGTCATGGCGCTGCCGGCCGGTGCCACCCCGGTCGACTTCGCCTACTCGGTGCACACCGAGGTCGGTCACCGGACGATGGGCGCACGCGTCAACGGACGGCTGGTGCCGCTCGACTCGCCGCTGCAGAACGGCGACGTCGTGGAGGTGCTGACCTCCAAGGCCGAGACGGCCGGACCGTCCCAGGACTGGCTCAACTTCGTGAAGTCCGGCCGGGCGCGCAACAAGATCCGCCAGTGGTTCACCAAGGAACGCCGGGACGAGGCGATCGAGCGCGGCAAGGACGCCATCACGCGGGCGATGCGCAAGCAGAACCTGCCGATCCAGCGCCTGATGAGCCACGAGGCGCTCGTGGGGCTGGCCAACGACCTGCGCTACGACGACGTCTCCGCGCTGTACGCCGCGGTGGGGGAGAACAACGTCTCCGCCCAGCACGTCGTCGAGACGCTCGTGAAGTCCCTCGGCGGGGAGGACGGCACGGCCGAGGACACCGCCGAGGTCGCGCGGCCGGGTCAGGCCGTGCGCCGCTCGCGCTCCACCGGCGACCCGGGCGTGGCCGTCAAGGGCATGGACGACATCTGGGTCAAGCTCGCCAAGTGCTGCACCCCCGTCCCCGGCGACGAGATCGTCGGGTTCGTCACGCGGGGTGCGGGCGTGAGCGTGCACCGCGCGGACTGCGCGAACCTCGCCCAGCTGCGCGAGCAGCCCGAGCGGATCGTCGACGTGTCCTGGACCAACGGCGCGAACACGATGTTCCTCGTCCAGATCCAGGTCGAGGCCCTGGACCGGTCCCGGCTGCTGTCGGACGTGACGCGGGTGCTGTCCGACCACCACGTGAACATCCTCTCGGCGACGGTCTCCACGTCGACGGACCGCATCGCGATCTCCCGGTTCGTCTTCGAGATGGCCGAGCCGGCGCACCTGCAGCAGGTGCTGGCCGCCGCCCGCAAGATCGACGGCGTCTTCGACGTCTACCGCATCACCGGCACCAAGGCCGAGGACGTCGGCTCCGACGCACCCGAGGCCCCCGCCGACGCCTGACCGGGCGGCGACGCCCCGACGGGCGTAGTTTCACCGGCATGGACCTGCCGCTCCGTCCGCCGATCCGGCCCATGCTCGCCCGGTCGGTCGCCGCGGTGCCCGACCAGCCGGACGACGGCGCGGCCTGGGTGTACGAACCCAAGTGGGACGGGTTCCGCGCGATCGTCTACCGCGACGGCGACGAGGTGCGCATCGACTCGCGCAACGCCCGGCCGATGCAGCGCTACTTCCCCGAGGTCGTCGACGCCGTGCGGGAGGCGCTGCCGTCGCGGTGCGTCGTCGACGCCGAGATCGTCGTCGCCCGTCCGCCCGGACCGGGTCGGCCCGACGCCCACCTCGACTTCGACGCGCTGAGCCAGCGCATCCACCCGGCCGACTCGCGGGTCCGGCGCCTGGCCGAGGAGGTCCCCGCCACCCTCGTCGTCTTCGACGTGCTGGCCCTCGGCGACGAGGACCTGTCGGTCCGTCCGCTGGCCGAGCGGCTCGCCCGGCTGGACGGGCTCGGGCTGGACGACCCCCGGGTGCACGCCACGCCGCGCACCGACGACGCGGCCACGGCCCGCGAGTGGTTCGCGGCGTTCGAGGGGGCGGGGCTGGACGGGGTCGTGGCCAAGCGCGACGACGAGCCGTACCAGCCCAACAAGCGGGGGTGGTGGAAGGTCAAGCACGCCCGGACGGCCGACGTCGTCCTGGCCGGTCTGCGGGAGCACAAGACCTCGACCGCCGATCGGCCGTTGGTGGGCTCGCTCCTGCTGGGCCTCTACCTGGACGGCGCCGGGGAGGACGCCGGGCCGTCGCTGCAGTTCGTGGGGGTCGCCGCGTCCTTCCCCGCCGCGCGTCGCGCCGCGCTGTACGACGAGCTCGCACCGCTGCGGGTCGAGCCCGGGACGTCCGCGGCGGGCGACCACCCGTGGGCCGACTGGCAGGATCCCGCCGTCGCGGACGGCAGCGCGGGGGAGCGGCGGCCCGGCGCGCAGTCGCGGTGGAGCGCGGGCAAGGACCTGTCGTTCACCCCGCTGCAAGTCGAGCGGGTCCTCGAGGTCGGCTACGACCACATGGAGGGGCGGAGGTTCCGGCACACCGCGCAGTTCAAGCGCTGGCGACCGGACCGCGACCCCGGCTCGTGCACGTACGACCAGCTCGTCGAACCCGTCGGGTACGACCTGGCGACGATCCTGCCCGATGCCCCGGGCATCGACCGATGAGTTCCGGGGTCCCGGGAGGTCGGCACGGCATGGGAACCGTGAGATTCAGCATGACCTGCTCCCTCGACGGGTACGTCACCGACCCCGACGGCGACTTCCGGTGGACCGCACCGAGCGAGGAGATGCACGCCTTCGTCAACGGCCGTGTCCGTGAGCTCAGCACGTTCGTCCTCGGCCGCGCCATGTACGAGACGCTGAAGGTCTGGGACGACTGGGAGGCCGACTCCGCGGTCGAGCAGGAGTTCGCCGACCTGTGGGCGGGGCGGGACAAGATCGTCTGCTCCGACTCGCTCGACGCGGTCGCCGCTCCCCGCACGACCTTCGAACCGCGGCTCACCACCGAGCGCCTCGCCGAGATCGCGGCCGGCGCGGACGGCGTCGTCGAGGTGGCGGGTCCGACGGTCGCGGCGGAGGCGCTGCGCGCGGGGCTCGTCGACGAGATCGAGATGTTCGTCGCCCCGCACGTGCTCGGCGGTGGCACCCGCGCCTTCCCGGACGGGATGCGCACGGCCCTGGAGCTCGTGGAGAGCCGGCCCTTCGCCGCCGGCGCGGTCTTCCTCCGGTACCGCACCCGGCCCTGACGAGGACCGTCAGTCGTCCGGCGGCCGGTCCTTCGCCCGGCTGGGCTGCACCCGCAGCGGCTCGCCCGGCATCTTCGGGTACTCCGGGGGATAGGGGAGGTCGCCGAGCCCGTGCTCGGTCTCGTCCCGGCGCGCCAGCTCCAGCGCCGGCTCCAACGAGCAGTCCAGGGCCGGGTCACGGTCGGCCCGCAGGGCGGCGAAGAGGTCGCCCCGCGCCGCGAACCGCTCGGGCACCGTGCGCAGGGTGAAGTCGTCCGGGTGGACCTCGGTGACCTCGTCCCAGTCCAGCGGCGTCGAGACCGTGGCCCGGGGGTTGGGCCGCAGGGAGTACGCCGAGGCGATCGTGCGGTCGCGCGCCATCTGGTTGTAGTCCACGAACAGGCGCTCCCCCCGCTCCTCCTTCCACCAGCGGGTCGTCACCGCGTCCGGCAGGCGTCGTTCGAGCTCGCGACCGATCGCGATGGTGGCGCGTCGGGCCTGGACGAAGCTCCAGCGCGGGGCGACGGGCACGAACACGTGCAGCCCCCGGCCCCCGGAGGTCTTCGGGTAGCCGACCAGGTCGAGCTCGTCGAGCACCTCGCGCAGGGTCAGCGAGGCGCGGGCGGCGTCGGCGAAGTCCGTGCCGGGCTGAGGATCGAGGTCGATGCGGAGCTGGTCGACGGCCTCGACGTCGTCCCGCCGGACGGGCCACGGGTGGAACGTCAGGGTGCCGAGCTGGGCCGCCCAGGCGATCACGGCGAGCTCGGTCGGGGCCACCTCGTCGGCCGTGCGGCCGGACGGGAAGGCGATCCGCGCGGTGCGCACGTAGTCCGGCGCGCCCCTCGGGATCCGCTTCTGGTAGAAGGCGTCGCCGTGGGAGTCCTGGCGGGTCGCCATCACGGCGTCGGGGGAGTAGCCCTTGGGCCACCGCTCCAGCGTCGTGGGCCGGTCCAGCAGCGCGCCGAGGATCCCGTCGCCGACGGCGAGGAAGTACTCGACCACCTCGAGCTTGGTGATCCCCAGGTCGCCGAACACGACCCGGTCCGGGCTGGACACCCGCACCCGACGACCGGCGGCCTCGACCTCGACGGCTCCCGCGGAAGGCATGGACCCCAACCTACGCCGGGGTCGTCACCCGTGCGCGGCCTCCACGCCGACGAGCGTCGCGGCCGCCGCGGACAGGGCGGCGTGCGCGGGACCGCGCGCGGCGACCCGGGACCGGGCCTCGATCGCGCGTCGCGCACGCCCCGGGTCGGCGCCGGCCCGCAGGAGCGCGGCGGCCAGCAGGGGCGTCTCCGGGTACCGGGCGCCGTGCAGCACCAGCTCGACCAGGGTGCGCTGCGGTGTCGTCACGGCCACGCCCCCGAGCCGCCGGGTGTCGGGACCGAGCAGGTGGCCCTGCCACAGCCGTGCACCCCGGGGCCGCTCGGGACGGTGGCGGCCCGCCGGGTAGGTCAGGTCCAGCGTCTCCGGTCGGCCGCGTCCGGTGTGCACCCAGACGGCCGTGCGCGCGGTGACGACGGCGCCGGCCGGGACCTCGGGGGCGAGCACCGAGGCGCGCAGCGCCGCGTCCACGCCCCGGCCCGCCGGGCACGCGGCGTCGGCCCGCAGCACCCGCAGGACGCCCTCGTGCACCAGGGTCTGCCAGGCGGCCCGGCCGCCGACGTCCCCCGGGCGGACGACCGGCGGTGCGGGGCCCGGCCCGTGCAGCAGCTCGCGCAACGGACGGGGGGCCGACGTCGGGACGGCGGGCACGCGGTCACCTCCGGGCTGGACGCACGGTCTCCTGCCGGTGACCCTACGGACCCGTCGCCGCGCCGACCGCCCGGCGGCCGCCGTCCTGTGGACGCCGGGCGGCGTCCACAGGACGTGGGTCAGCCGCGCGAGTCCTCGGCAGCCTTGACGATCTGCTCCAGCCACGCCTTGCGCGCCGCGATGGCGCCCCGGATCTCGTCGGCGGAGCGCTCGTCCCCGGCCGCCTCGGCGTCGGCGAGCTCGGACTCCATGCCGGAGATCGCCTCCTCGAGCTGGGCGGCCGCGCCCTCCGCGCGCGCCTGCGTCTCGGGGTTCGTCCGGCGCCACTTGTCGTCCTCGGCGTCCCGGATCGCGCTCTCGACCGCCCGGAGGCGACCCTCGACGCGGGACAGGTCCGCCCGCGGCACCTTGCCGGCCTCCTCCCAGCGGTCCTGGATGCCACGCAGCGCCTCCTTGGCGGCGTTGACGTCCTTGACGGGCACCAGCGCCTCGGCCTCGGCCAGCAGCGCCTCCTTGACCTTGAGGTTCTCGCCGTACTCGGCGTCGATCGCCGCGTTCGCCTCGTCCCGGGCACCGAAGAAGACGTCCTGGGCCGCCCGGAAGCGGGCCCACAGCGCGTCGTCGTCCTTGCGGTGCGCCCGGCCCGCAGCCTTCCAGCGGTTCATCAGGTCGCGGTACTCGCGGGTCGTGGGACCCCACTCCGTGGAGTGCTGGAGCGCCTCGGCCTCCGCCACGATCTGCTCCTTGGCGGCCTTCGCGGAGGCGTTGCGCTGCTCCAGCTCGGCGAAGAAGTGCCGGCGCTCGCGGTCGAACGCCGTGCGCGCCTGGCTGAACCGCTTCCAGAGCGACTCCTCGGTCGGCCGGTCGATACGGGGGCCGGTGCGCTGCGACTCCTTCCAGCGCTCGAGCAGGTTGCGCAGCTCCTCGCCCGCCGGGCGCCACTGCATCTTCTCCGGGTCGGTCGCCGCGATCTTCTCCGCGGCCTCGACGATCTCGGTCCGGGCCTCGACGGCACGCTCCTTGGCGGCCACCCGCTCGGCCTCCAGGGCCGCGCGACGCTCGCCCGCGCGGGAGCGGACCTGCTCCACCCGCTTCCTCAGGGCGTCCAGGTCGCCGACGGCGGCCGGCTCGGTGGTCTCCTCGGCCAGCTTGGCCAGGGTCTGGTCGATCTCGCGGATCGCCAGGTCGGCGCTGTCCAGGCGGGTCTCGAAGAGGGCGACCTTCGCCACGAGGTCCAGGTAGCGCCGCACGTAGAGCGACAGCGCCTCCTCGGCCGGGACACCCGGGTACTGGCCGACGGGGCGCTCACCGTCACCCTCGCGCACGTGCACCGTGCCGTCGTCGTCCACCCGGCCGAACGCGGCGGCCGCGGCGGTCTCGGCGGCGTCGTGCACCGGGGGGACCGGGGCGGCCGGTGTGGTGGGGGTCGGCGCCGTCCGGGGCGTGGGCCGGTGCAGCGCCGAAGGCTTGGGTGCGCCTGCTCCGGGCGGGCCCGGCTTCGGCGCCGAGGGCTTCGGTGCCGACGGCCGGGGGGCCTCGGGCGCGGACGGTGCCGGGTCGGACGGTGCCGGGTCGGACGGGGCGTTCGTCGACCGCTCGGTCCCGGCGCCAGGAGTTTCGGCCTGTGCCTGCTCGGCGGCCTCGACGTTCTCGGGGCCGGCCGAGCCGGGGGTGCTCTCGCTCACTGGGTCTCCACTCCTTCGATGATGACGGGGCTGACCGGGGAGCCGTCACCGGCTCCGTCGGCCGTGCCCGCGTCAGCGACTGCCTGGATCAGGTCCAGGCCGGACGTCACGGTGCCGAACACCGTGTACCCGCCGGCTGCGTCGGACGGGATGGTCGAGTCCTCGTAGACGAGGAAGAACTGCGAGCCCATCGACGCGGCGTCGCCGCCGCGGCGGGCCATGGCCAGGGTGCCGGCCGGGTACACGTCGTTCGCGGGCGCGTTCTCCACCGGGCCGAACGAGTAGCCGGGGCCGCCGGTGCCCGTGGCGGTCGGGTCGCCGCACTGCAGGACGTAGATCCCCTGGGTGGTCAGGCGGTGGCACTGGGTGCCGTCGAAGTAGCCCTGGTCGGCCAGCGCGACGAAGCTCGCCACCGCCTGCGGTGCGTCGGCTCCCGCCAGCTCCAGCTCGACGGTCTCGGTGACCCCGTCCACGCACAGGTCGAGCGAGGCCGTCCAGGACCGGTCCTCGGCGACCGACGGGTCGGGCAGCTCACCGGCGTCGCGCGCCTCCGTCGATCCCAGCGGGCACGCCGCGCCGGCCGGGGTCTCCACGCCCGACGCGACGGGGGCGTCCTCGGACGCGGTGAGCCCCGCGACCAGCGCACCGCCGCCGACCAGGCCGAGGATCGCGACGATCGCCACGACGATGCCGATGCGGCGACGGCGCTCCTGCTTGGCGCGTCGGCGCGCGGCGAACTTCGCCTCGCGCTTCCGGGCGTACTCGCGCTCGCGCTTGCTCGGCGCCACCGTCCGTCGGCCTCCTCGGATCCTCGGCGCACGACAACCGTGCGCCCCCGACAGTCTAGGGCTCGCAACCCAGGTCATCCGCACGAACTCCGGCATCCGGGCCCGCGGGCGGCGACGGCCCGCCGTCCGGCACTACGGTGGGCGCCATGGACGTGCATGTCGTGGTCGCCCCCGTGTTCGGCACCAACTGCTGCGTCGTGGTCGCCGACGCCGTCCGCGACGACGGTCGGCGCGACTGCGTCGTGGTCGACGCGGGGGCCGGCACGGCCGACCGCGTGGCACAGCTCGTCGCGGACCGCTCGCTCGTGCCACGGGCCGTGCTGGCCACCCACGGGCACGTCGACCACACCTGGGACGCCGCGGAGCTGTGCGCCCGGTTCGACGTGCCGCTCCGGCTGCACGCCGCCGACGCCTACCGGATCGACGACCCGTTCGGCACGATCCTGAGCGGTGGGGACGACGCCGCGGCCACGAGCGTCAGCAGCGCGCTGGCGCAGGCGCTCGGCGACTTCGGCCGCGACCCGCGGGACTACCGCGTCCCGGCGACGGTCGAGCCCTTCGAGGGGTCGACCACCGAGATCGTGGCCGGGGACGTCACGCTGCACGCCGTGCACGCCCCCGGGCACACCGAGGGGTCGACCCTCTACCTCGTCGACGGGAGCGACGGCGGACCGGGTGTCGTGCTCAGCGGTGACGTCCTCTTCGCCGGCGGGGTGGGGCGCACCGACCTGCCGGGCGCGGACGTGGACGCGATGCTCGCCACGCTGCGCGACGTCGTCCGCGCCCTCGACCCGGCGCTCGGCGTCGTCCCGGGGCACGGACCCACGACCACGGTGCGCCGGGAGCTGGCGGCCAACCCGTTCCTGCCGGCCTGACGGCGGCGGTGGACGTGGCCCCGGCCCCGTCCGGGATCGTGGGAAGATCGTCCCCATGGCTCGCGTCACCCCTCTCTCCGGTTTCCCCGAATGGCTCCCCGACGGTCGCGTGGTGGAGCAGCACGTGCTGGACGTGCTGCGCCGCACCTTCGAGCTGCACGGGTTCGCGGGGATCGAGACCCGCGCGGTGGAGCCGCTCGACCAGCTGCTGCGCAAGGGCGAGACGTCGAAGGAGGTGTACGTCCTGCGCCGCCTCCAGGAGGAGGGTGAGGACGCCTCCGCGGACGGTGGACGTGGCGAGAAGCAGCTCGGGCTGCACTTCGACCTGACGGTCCCGTTCGCCCGGTACGTGCTGGAGAACGCGGGACGTCTCGCCTTCCCGTTCAAGCGCTACCAGATCCAGAAGGTCTGGCGTGGTGAACGGCCGCAGGAGGGCCGGTTCCGGGAGTTCGTCCAGGCCGACATCGACGTGGTCGGCGCGGGCGAGCTGCCCTATCACTACGAGGTCGAGGTGCCGCTGGTCATGGCCGAGGCGCTCGGCGCCCTGCGCGAGGTCGGGCTGCCGCCCGTGCGGGTCCTGGTCAACAACCGCAAGGTGGCCGAGGGGTTCTACCGCGGGCTGGGCCTGAGCGACGTCGAGGGCGTGCTGCGCCAGATCGACAAGCTCGACAAGATCGGCGTGGAGAAGGTCGCCGAGCTGCTCGTCGCCGAGCAGGGCGCGACGGCCGAGCAGGCCGCCGCCTGCCTCGACCTGGCGGCGATCCACGGCAGCGACACGACCGTGGTCGACGACGTGCGCAAGCTCGCGGCGCGGTACGACGCCGCCACGGACCTGTTGGAGACCGGCCTGGCCGAGCTCGGCGCGCTGATCGAGGCGGCGGGTGCCCGCGCTCCGGGCGTCGTGGTGGCCGACCTCAGGATCGCCCGCGGCCTCGACTACTACACGGGGTCCGTCTACGAGACCCTGCTGGTCGGCCACGAGCAGCTCGGTTCGATCTGCTCCGGCGGCCGTTACGACACGCTCGCGTCCGACGGCAAGAACACCTACCCCGGCGTCGGGCTGTCCGTGGGGGTCTCCCGGCTCGTCTCGCGGCTGCTCTCCGCCGGACTCATGACCGCAACGCGCGGGGTGCCGACCGCCGTGCTGGTCGCCGTGACCGACGAGGACCACCGTGCGCAGTCCGACGCCGTGGCCGCGGCCCTGCGGGCCCGCGGCATCCCCACCGACGTGGCGCCGTCCGCGGCGAAGTTCGGCAAGCAGATCAAGGTCGCCGACCGTCGGGGGATCCCGTTCGTCTGGTTCCCGGGCGAGGAGCACCAGGTCAAGGACATCCGCTCCGGCGAGCAGGTCGGGGCGGACCCGACGACCTGGGCGCCGCCCGCCGAGGACCTGCACCCCCGGGTCGTCCCGGGCGAGTGAGGCTCCGCCCCTGCGGGTGACCCGCGTCCCTTGACCCGTCGTCGAACACATGTTCGACTACGGGGGTGCGATGGGACGGGCAGGCGACGACGGCCGACGACGGGGCGCTGCCCGGTCTGGAACGGCCGGGGCTGGCCCGGCTCGGCCTCGTGCGCAGCACGCGCACCCCGGAGTTCGCCGGCATCACCTTCCACGAGGTGATGGCCAAGAGTGCGCTGTCCAAGGTGCCCGCCGCCTCGCGCATGCCGTTCCGGTGGACGGTCAACCCGTACCGGGGCTGCTCTCACGCGTGCACCTACTGCGTCTCTCCGTCCACGCTCGTCCTGATGGCGGACGGCACGCAGAAGCCGATCGGCCAGGTGTCGGTCGGTGACCGGATCGTCGGCACGCGCCGCCAGGGGACCTACCGACGGTTCGTCGAGACCACGGTGCTGGCGCGATGGACGTCGGTGAAACCCGCCTACCGGGTGATCCTGCGCGACGGCACCGAGATCGTGGCGAGCGCCGAGCACCGGTTCCTGGCCCGCGGTCGTGGATGGAAGCACGTCGCCGCCGGGCCACCGGGCACGCAGCGCCCGCACCTCACGACGAACGACTCCTTGATGGGGTTCGGTACCGGCCGGCCGGAAGACGGCACAGGCAGTACCGAGTCGCGCGACTACCGGCTCGGTTACCTCACCGGGATGATCCGCGGCGACGGCATGATCTTCGAGAAGACCTACGCGAGGACATCGCGGGGCGGTGCCCGCGTGTGCATGTTCCGCCTCGCCCTGGCCGACCGGGAGGGTCTCGACCGGACCGCCCGGTACTTGGCCCTCGACGGGATCGTCACGAGACGTCGTCCGTTCGTGACCGCGACGGAGACACGTCGCGCCATGAGCGCACTGCACACCGCGCGGTCGGCGGACGTCGATGCGATCAGAAGGCTGATCGAGTGGCCGGCGGTGCCGAGCGCGGAATGGTCGAGGGGCTTTCTGTCAGGGATCTTCGACGCTGAGGGTTCATGCTCCCGGGGGATCGTGAGGATCGCCAACAAGGACGAGGCGATCCTGTCCCAGGTGGCCGATTCCCTCCGGCGGTTCGCCCTGGACCACACGCTCGAGCCTCCAGGACCGAACGGCGTGGCGCGCGTGCGTGTGCGAGGCGGTCTCGCGGCGCGGGAACGGTTCTTCCACCTCGTCCGGCCCGCGATCGTCCGCAAGCTCTCCGTGACGGGTATGGCGCTGAAGACCTCGGTGGACCTCGGTGTCGTGATGGTCGAGGCCTGTGGCTTCGACCAGGAGATGGTTGACATCACGACAGGAACAGGCGACTTCGTGGCCAACGGTGTGGTCGCCCACAACTGCTTTGCTCGCCCGACGCACGAGTACCTCGACCTGGACGCGGGGACCGACTTCGACTCCCAGGTCGTGGTGAAGACGAACGTCGACCAGGTGCTGCGCGCCGAGCTGGCCCGGCCCTCCTGGCGGCGCGAGCCGGTCGCGCTCGGCACGAACACCGACCCGTACCAGCGCGCCGAGGGGCGCTACCGGCTCATGCCCGGGATCATCTCGGCGCTCGCTGACTCGCGGACGCCGTTCTCGATCCTCACCAAGGGCACGCTGCTGCGCCGCGACCTGCCGCTGATCGCCGACGCCGCCACGCACGTCGACGTCGGTCTCGGTGTCTCGCTGTCGTTCGTCGACGCCGAGCTCCAGCAGGCCGTCGAACCCGGCACACCGACGCCGAAGGCCCGGCTGGACCTCGTCCGCACGATCCGTGCCGCGGGCCTGCCGTGCGGCGTCATGGTCGCCCCGGTGCTGCCGTGGCTGACGGACTCCACGGACCACCTCACGCGGCTGCTCGACGCGATCGCCGACGCGGGCGCGACGGGCGTGACGGTCGTCCCGCTGCGGCTCAAGCCCGGCGTGCGGGAGTGGTACCTGCAGTGGCTCGCCCGGGAGCACCCCGACAGGGTGGCGGGCTACCGGCGCGTCTTCGCCCGGGGTGCCGACGCGCACGACGGGTACCGGGACTGGCTCTGGCAGCGGGTGCGGCCCCTGCTGGAGGAGCGGGGGTTCGCGGGGTCCGCCCACCGGGCCGCCTCCGGCGCCACCGGCCGCTACGACGACGACCTGCGCCCCCACGACGACGCCGACTACCCGGCCGGGTCGATGGTCGCCGCTGCTCCCGGCGCGCCGGCGGAGCGGTCGGCGACCCTGTTCTGATGGTGACCGCGGCCGTGACCGTGCGCGAGCGTCAGTCGAAGAAGTCGCCCAGGTCGCCGATGTCGTCGAGGATCCCGCCGAGCACCATGCCGCCCAGCACCGCGCCGAAGACGTCCGAGCCGGACCGGCCGCGGGGCAGTCCCATCCCCTGGCCGTAGCCGCCCTGGCCGTAGCCGCCGTGCCCGTGGTGGGCCCGCAGGTCCCGCTGGGCGAGCGTCGCCGCCTCCGCCCCCAGCGAGGCCGCGCGCCGTGCCCGGGTCACGGCCTGCTCCGCGTCGGCGGCGTCCCGGGCCGCCGCGAGCTCGCGCTCCGCCTCGGCCAGCCGGGTCCGCGCGTCCGGACCGACGGGTGCCCGGTAGTCGTCGACGACGCCGCGGGCGGCGGCGATCTGCCGTTCGGCGTCCTGGATCGCGGGGCCGCGGGCCGCCTCGGCACGCCGTGCCTGCGCGGCGCGCTCCTCGTGCTCGCGCACCGCGTCGTCCAACCCCTGGGCGGCCCCGCGCAGGCGCGTCAGCGCACCCACGGGGTCCGACGGCTGGCCCGCGGCAGGGACGGCCGCCAGCGCCGCCTCGAGGGCGCGGACCGCCTCGTCGACGGCCCCGGTGCGCTGCGGGAGGGCGCGCGCCTGCGCCAGCTCCTCGCGGCACTCGGCCACGACCGCGCCGAGCGCGGCCTCGGCACGCAGCACCTCGTGCTCGAAGTCGTCGACGGCCGCCAGCAGGCCCTCGGCGCGGCGCACCGACTCCTCCGCGGCACGCGCGGTCGTGGCGGCCTCGTCCTTGCGGCCCGCCGCCAGCCGCTTGCGCGCGGCCGTCACGCCGCGCCGCGCGAAGTCGAGCAGCCGCTCGGCCTGCTCGGGGTTGTCCGCCACGGGGCGCAGCGCCTGCTCGGTGTACTGCCCGCGCAGCCGCTCGACGTCCTCGCGGGCCGCGGACACCGCGTCGGCGAGGGAGTCGGCACGGGTCGCGGTCTGCTCCAGGAGGTCCGGCGTCGCGCGCACCGCGGAGCGACGCTCGGCCAGGGCCCGCTCGACGTCGTCCAGCAGCGTCTCGGCCTCGGCGCACGCCGCGACGATGCGCCCGGACCAGGTGTGCCGCTCGGCGTCGGTGTCCGGGATCTCGTCGTGCAGCAGCTGGTTGAGGTGGAACGCCTCGCCGAGGTGCGCGCGCGCCCGCTGCAGCGTCGGGCCGAACTCGTCCCCGACGCCGTCGCCCACCTCGGCCACGGCGAAGGAGAGCTCGTCCTCGGCCAGGCGGGCGCGCTCGTCGGTGCGCACGAGCACCTGGCCGGCGTCCTGGGTGCGGCGCCGCAGCTGTTCGTCCTGCCGCCGGCGTCGTTCCGTTCGACGGCGCCTCGCCCACCAGACGACGGCCGTGACGACGACGAGGGCCACCACCAGGCCCGTCACCCACCCGATGATCTGCCCTGCTGCCATGCAGGCATCGTAGGGCCACCCGACGGCGCGCCCGACGCACGGGGATGTGTCATGGTGCTGCGATGCCGCGACGAATCTTCCTGCACGTCGGTGCCCCGAAGTCGGGCACGACCTCCCTGCAGTCCCGGCTCCTGCTCAACGAGCGAGCCCTGCGGCGCCACGGCCTGACCTACCCGCTGGGTCCGCTCCGCGACCCCGAGATCCACTACCGGGCGGCCCTGGACGTCACCGGCAAGGACCACGGGCTGGACCCGCGCACGCTGCGGGACGCCTGGCCGAGGCTCCGGCGCGCCGTGCGACGGTCCCGCGGGGACGTCGTCGTGAGCCACGAGATCTTCTCCTCGGCGTCCGAGGAGCAGGCCCGACGCGTCCTGGAGGACCTGAGCGGGACCGGGGACGAGGTGCACGTGGTGGTCACGGCACGCGACCTCGCCCGGGAGCTGGCGAGCGGCTGGCAGGAGATGGTCAAGTTCGGCAGCACGAGGTCCTTCGCGGCGTACATGCGTCGTGCGCGCGAGAACCGCCTCGGGTTCATGGCGTCGTTCGACGTCCCCCGGCTGCTGACCGTCTGGGGTGCGGACCTGCCCGCCGACCGGCTCCACGTGGTGACGGCACCGGCGGCGGGGTCACCGGACGTGCTCTGGCGCAGGTTCCTCGACGCCCTGGGAGTCCCGGCCGACGTCGCACCGCGCGAGGCGGCCCGCGTGAACGAGTCGATCGGCGTCGCGCAGGCCCGGCTGCTGCGGCGGCTGAACCGGGAGCTCGGTGATGACGCCCGACGGGGAGGGGCCGCCTCGCCCCTCATCGAGTCCGTCGTCGTGCCCGGCATGGGATCAAGACCGGCCGCCCGGATCACGATCGGGCCGCACGACCACCCGTGGGTGGTCGAACGCACCGAGCGCTGGACCCGGTGGCTGCGGGACCGCGGGGTCCGGGTGCACGGTGACCTCGACGACCTGATGCCCCAGCCGCCCGCGCCCCGCTGGGTCGACCCCGACCGGCGGATGCCTCGCCAGGTCGCCGACGCGGCGGTCGCCACCGTGGCGGACCTGCTCGTCGAGCTGCAGGCCCGGCCGTCGTCGCAGGTGACCCGGGCCCGGCGGGCCCTTCGGCGCCTGCGCGGCTGAACCGGGGGCCGCTCAGCCCTCGTCGGCGAGCCGCGGCGGGAACCCGCCCGTCGCGATCGGGCCCCACCGCTCCACGGTGATCCGGATCACCGACTTGTCCTGCTTCGCCATCGCCTCGCGGTACTCGTCCCAGTCCGGGTGCTCCTTGCCGGCCGCTGCCCGGAAGTACTCCACCAGCGGCTCCAGGGCCTCGGGCATGTCGAGGACCTCCGCCGTGCCGTCCACCTGCACCCAGGCGTCGCCGAAGTCGTCGCTCTGGGCCATGAACGACACCTGCGGGCGCTTGCGCAGGTTGACCGCCTTCGCGCGCTCCGGGTAGGTCGAGACCACGACGCGGCCCGCCGGGTCGACGCCGAAGGCCACCGGGCTGAGCTGCGGACGCCCGTCGTCGCGGGTGGTGACGAGCACCCCGTGGTGACGGGACCGCAGGAACTCGGTCAGCTCCTCGCGACCCACGGTGGTGTTCGTCGCAATCTGGCGGGCCATCGATCTCTCCTCGCAGTCCGGGGCGGTTGCCCCCGTAGGATGTCACGGGCGTCGCGTGCGCCCCACTCCGTCGGCGGACCCGACGGTGAGACTCCCGACATCGTGCGAAAGGAACCTTCCGTGCTCCGCACCCACACGGCCGGCTCGTTGCGAGCCGAGCACATCGGCCAGACCGTCATCCTCACGGGCTGGGTCGATCGCCGCCGTGATCACGGAGGAGTGGCCTTCATCGACCTGCGCGACGCCTCCGGCATCGCCCAGGTCGTCATCCGGGACGAGGAGGTCGCCCACCCGCTGCGCTCCGAGTTCGTGCTGCGCGTCACCGGCGAGGTCTCCCGGCGCCCCGAGGGCAACGCCAACGCGAACCTCGCGACCGGGGACATCGAGGTCATCGCCACCGAGGTCGAGGTGCTCAACACCTCCGAGGCGCTGCCCTTCCAGGTCTCCACCGCGCTCGCGGACACCGAGACCATCGGTGAGGAGGCCCGGCTCAAGCACCGCTACCTGGACCTGCGCCGCCCGGCGCCGGCGCACGCCATGCGGCTGCGGGCCAAGGTCAACGCCGCGGCGCGGCGCGTGCTGGACTCGCACGAGTTCGTCGAGGTCGAGACGCCCACGCTGACCCGCTCCACGCCCGAGGGTGCGCGGGACTTCCTCGTCCCGGCCCGGCTCTCGCCCGGCTCCTGGTACGCGCTGCCCCAGTCGCCGCAGCTGTTCAAGCAGCTCCTCATGGTCGGCGGCCTGGAGCGCTACTACCAGATCGCGCGCTGCTACCGCGACGAGGACTTCCGGGCCGACCGGCAGCCCGAGTTCACCCAGCTCGACGTCGAGATGAGCTTCGTCGAGCAGGACGACGTCATCGCGCTGACCGAGGAGCTGCTCGCCGAGATCTGGCAGCTCGTCGACGTCGAGGTGCCCCGTCCGTTCGAGCGGATCACCTTCGCCGACGCCATGCGCCTGTACGGCACGGACAAGCCCGACCTGCGGTTCGGCAACCCGCTCGTCGAGCTCACCGAGTACTTCGCCGACACCTCGTTCCGGGTGTTCCAGAACGAGTACGTCGGCGCCGTCGTCATGCCCGGCGGGGCCTCGCAGCCGCGCCGGCAGTTCGACGCCTGGCAGGACTGGGCCAAGCAGCGCGGCGCCAAGGGCCTCGCCTACGTCACCTTCGTCGAGGACGGCACGCTCGGCGGCCCGGTCGCCAAGAACCTCTCCGACGCGGAGCGCGCCGGGCTCGCCGAGGCCACCGGTGCGCAGCCCGGTGACGCTGTGTTCTTCGCGGCCGGTCGCACCACGGACTCCCGCGCCCTGCTGGGCGCCGCCCGCGTGGAGATCGCCGAGCGCACCGGCCAGATCGACCACGACGCCTGGTCGTTCGTGTGGGTCGTGGACGCGCCGCTGTTCAAGCCGGCGGGAGAGGCCGCCGACGACGGGGACGTGGCGCTCGGCACGTCGGCGTGGACCGCCCTGCACCACGCCTTCACCTCCCCGAAGCCGGAGTGGCTCGACACGTTCGAGTCCGACCCGGGCAACGCGCTCGCCTACGCCTACGACATCGTCTGCAACGGCAACGAGATCGGTGGCGGGTCGATCCGTATCCATCGCCGGGACGTGCAGGAGCGCATCTTCGAGGTCATGGGCATCGGTCACGAGGAGGCCGAGGAGAAGTTCGGCTTCCTGCTGGACGCCTTCAAGTTCGGCGCCCCGCCGCACGGCGGCATCGCCTTCGGCTGGGACCGGATCGTCGCGCTGCTGACGCAGTCGCCGTCCATCCGCGACGTCATCGCCTTCCCGAAGTCCGGCGGCGGCTACGACCCGCTGACCGACGCACCGGCACCGATCACCGCGGAGCAGCGCCAGGAGGCCGGCGTGGACGCCGAGCCCGAGGGCGACGGGGCCTGACGCGCCCCGTCCTGCACGGCCGCCGTCAGGCTGGTGCCGGCCACAGGGTCGGCACCAGCACGACGGTGGCCACCACCGTCACGAGCGTCAGGATCCATCCCAGGCGCGCGTAGTCGGTGAACCGGTACCCGCCCGGGCCGTAGACCATCATGTTGGTCTGGTAGCCGATGGGGGACAGGAACGAGGCGGACGCGGCGACGGCGACCGCGATCGCCGCGCCCCGCGGGTCCAGGCCCGCCGAGGCGGCCGTGCTCACCGCGACCGGCAGCATCAGCAGCGCCGCGGCGTTGTTCGTCACGAGCTCGGTCAGCACCACGGTCGCCAGCACGAGGCCGAGCAGCACCCCGTAGGGGGCGTAGTCCCCGAACAGTCCCACCAGGCCCTGGGCCACGACGTCGGCCAGGCCCGACGCCTCCATGGCGGCGGCGAGCCCGAAGGCGGACGCGATGACGACGATCACCTCGACGTCGATCGCGCGGCGCGCCTCCAGCGGCGAGAGCACCTTCGAGGCCACCAGCACGATGGCCGCCACCAGCGAACCGTGCAGGATCGGCACCAGGCCGGTGGCGGCGAGCACCACGACCGCGGCCAGCAGGCCGACCGGGATCCAGCTGCGCGACGCCCGTGACGGCGGGTGCCCGTCCAGGCCGGCCACCAGGAGGAAGTCCGCACGGTCGCGCCACCGGTCGCGGAAGTCGGGGTCGCTGACCAGGATCAGGGTGTCGCCCAGGCGGATCCGTTCGGTGCCGAGCCGGCTCTCGACGAGCTGGCCGGAGCGGTGGATCGCCAGCACCGCCGCCTGGTAGGTGGCGCGGAAGCCCACGTCCTTCAGCGTGCGTCCCACCAGCGGCGAGCGGGAGCCGACCACGGCCTCGTAGTAGCGCACCGAGGGCTCGTCCAGGTCGAGCACGTGCTCCATCTCGGCCGAGCGCAGCCCGCGCATCTCCTGCAGGTTGACCACGCGGTCGATCGGCCCCACGAAGTGCAGCCGGTTGCCGCCGCGCAGCACGGTCTCGGGACGCACCGGGGCGATGATCGTGTCGCCGCGGTCCACCGACGCCAGGAACAGGCCGGACAGGTCGCGCAGCCGGGCCTGCTCGACGGTGCGACCGTCGACCGGGCCGCCCGGCTCGACGATCATCTCGAACGAGAACCGCCGGCCCTCCTGCTCCATCTCCGCGCGTGCCGACCGGCGGTCGGGCAGCAGCACGGGCGCCAGGGCGACCAGTGCCACGAACCCGACCAGGGCGATCGGCAGCCCGACCTTGCCGATCTCGAAGAACCCGATCGGCTCCAGGCCCAGCGTGGACATCTGGCCCGACACGACGAGGTTCGTCGAGGTCCCGATCACCGTGAGCAGCCCGCCCAGGACCGCGGCGAACGAGACCGGCATGAGGATCTTGGAGACGGCCAGCCGCCGGCGGTTCGCCCACGCGGTCACCTGGGGCACGAGCATCGCCACGATCGGCGTGTTGTTGAGGAACGCCGAGGCCGCCATCGTCGGGGCCAGCGTGCGCACCAGCGGGCGGCGATAGGCACCGTCCTCGCCCAGGGTGGACTGCATCACCGGGGTCAGCGCCCCGGTCTTCTCGATCCCGGCCGCCAGCACGTACAGGGCCGCCACCGTGATCGGCGCCGCGTTGGAGAACCCGGAGAACGCGTCCTCGGCGGGCACCACCCCGAGGATCATCACGGCCACGGCGCCGGCGAAGACCGTCACGGCGGGGGAGACCCGACCGCGCACGAGCGTCGCCAGCACCGCCAGCACCACGGCGAGCGTCAGCCAAGCGTCCAGCGTCACGGTCGGCCCCTGTCTGTCGTTCCGGCGTCGGGAGGGTGGCGGCCTCCCACGAGGCCGGCGGCCCGGGCATCGCCGCGACAGGTTAGCAGCGGCGCCCGCCCCACGCGGCGGCACCCCGCGCCGCCGCACCCGCGACGGCCGTCGAACAGGTGTGCGATCGTCGGCGGCGGGACTTAGGCTCCTTCCCATGGACCTCTTCAACGCCGCGACGACCGGGGAGCACGGCACGCCGGTCGTCGCGCGCAGCGGCGCCGGCGCCCCGCTGGCCGTCCGGATGCGTCCCGCCTCGCTCGAGGAGGTGACCGGTCAGGGGCACCTGCTCGTCGCCGGGTCCCCGTTGCGGCGCCTGGTGGAACCCGCCGACGACGCCGCGCGTCGGGCCGCGCCCGGCTCGGTGATCCTGTGGGGCCCGCCGGGTGTCGGCAAGACGACGCTGGCCTACCTCGTCGCGACGAGCTCCGGGCGACGGTTCGTCGAGCTCTCCGCCGTCACCGCCGGGGTCAAGGACGTTCGGCAGGTCATCGAGGACGCGCGTCGTCGCCTCGCCACCGGCGGCGAGGAGACGGTGCTGTTCATCGACGAGGTCCACCGCTTCTCCAAGACGCAGCAGGACGCCCTGCTGCCCAGCGTGGAGAACCGGTGGGTCACCCTCGTGGCGGCCACCACCGAGAACCCGTCGTTCTCCGTCAACTCCCCGCTGCTGTCCCGGTCGCTGCTGCTGACCCTGCGGCCGCTCACCGCCGAGGACGTGCGCGGCCTGGTCCGGCGGGCGATCCGGGACGAGCGCGGGCTCGACGGTGCCGTGACGCTGGCCGACGACGCCGAGGAGCAGCTCGTGCGCATGGCCGGCGGCGACGCGCGCAAGGCGCTGACGGTCCTCGAGGCGGCGGCCGGTGCGGCCCTCAGCGACGCCCGTGACGAGGTCGCCCCCGACGAGCCGGTCACCGTCGACCTGGACACGGTCGAACGGGCCGTCGACGTGGCGGCCGTGCGGTACGACCGCGACGGCGACCAGCACTACGACGTCGTGTCGGCGTTCATCAAATCGATCCGCGGCTCCGACGTCGACGCCGCGCTGCACTACCTCGCGCGCATGGTCGCGGCAGGGGAGGACCCCCGGTTCATCGCCCGCCGACTGGTGATCTCGGCCGCCGAGGACGTCGGGATGGCGGACCCCTCCGCTCTGCAGACGGCCGTCGCCGCGGCGCAGGCCGTCCAGCTCGTCGGGATGCCCGAGGGGCGGATCGTGCTCGCCGAGGCCGTGGTCCACCTGGCCACGGCGCCGAAGTCCAACCGCGCGTACGCGGGGATCGGCGCGGCGCTCGCGGACGTCTCGGCGGGTCGCGTCGGGGTGGTCCCCGCCCACCTGCGTGACGCCCACTACGCCGGTGCGGAGAAGCTCGGCCACGGGAAGGGGTACCGCTACGCCCACGACGAGCCGCACGGCGTCGCCGCGCAGCGGTACCTGCCCGACGAGCTGGCGGGGCGCCGGTACTACGAACCCACCGACCGGGGTTTCGAGCGGCAGGTCGGTGAACGGCTGGACCGGATCCGGCAGATCCTCGACGGCGGGTCCTGACCGGCGTCGCATGACGACGGCAGGGCCGGCACAGGGACGCGGCGGCGATGGGGTAACATGGACGGGTTGCCCGCGCGGCGACCACCTGGGACCTCGGCCCTGCGAACGCCTCCTGCGACATCGTCACGGTGTCGACGAGGGTTCCGTCGGCTGGTCCCGCACCCGACGTCCTGGTCCACGGACCACTGCGCCTCGGGTGTGACCTCAGAACCACGACAGGACAGGAAGAACACTGTGACTGCAGTCCGCAAGTCGCGCCGCCAGGTGCGCCTGAGCCGCAAGCTCGGTCTGGCCCTCACCCCGAAGGCCGTCCGCCACTTCGAGAAGCGTCCGTACCCCCCGGGCGAGCACGGCCGTGCCCGTCGCCGCACCGAGTCCGACTACGCGGTGCGTCTGCGCGAGAAGCAGCGTCTGCGCGCCCAGTACGCTCTGCGCGAGAAGCAGCTGCTCAAGGTCTACGAGAACGCCCGCAAGCACCCGGGTCTGACCGGTGAGGTCATGGTCGAGGACCTGGAGACCCGCATCGACGCGCTGGTGCTCCGTGCCGGTTTCGCCCGCACCATCCTGCAGGCGCGCCAGGCCGTGACGCACCGCCACATCATGGTGGACGGCAAGATCGTCGACCGCCCGTCGTTCCGCGTGAAGCCCGGCCAGACCCTCCAGGTCAAGCCGAAGTCGCAGACCACGACGCCGTTCCAGGTCGCCGCCGCCGGTGCGCACCGCGACGTGCTGCCCGAGGTCCCGGGCTACCTGGACGTCAACCTGGAGAAGCTGTCGACGACGCTGACCCGCGCCCCGAAGCGCTCCGAGGTCCCCGTGACCTGCGACGTCCAGATGGTCGTCGAGTACTACGCCCGCTGATCCAGCGCCACCGCGCTCAGCAGGCACGACGCCCCGTCCCCCGATCGGGGACGGGGCGTCGTCGTTTGGATAGGGTGGCGACTCACCCGACCGAGGAGATGAGAGATGACCGTGGGGGACGTGGCGGGACTGATCGCCGCCATCGCATTCGTGCTGCTGGTCGGCCTGCTGGCCGTCCCGCTGGTCAAGCTCGGGCGGACGCTCGACGAGACCTCGCGCAGCATCCGTGAGCTCACGGAGCACTCCGTGCCGATCCTCGACGAGGCCGCGAGCACCGTGTCCTCGACGAACGACCAGCTCGTCAAGGTCGACGTCATCACGACGTCCGCCGCCCAGGTGAGCGAGAACGTCTCGGCCCTGGCCGGTCTGTACGCCTCGACGCTGGGTCGCCCCCTGGTCAAGGTCGCCGCGTTCTCCTACGGCGTGCGCCAGGGCCTGGGCAAGGCCTGGCGGTCGTCGACCGGGAACGGGGCGTCGCGATGACGCGGCGGCTGTTCTGGGTGGGCGTGGGCGTGACGATCACGGTCGTCGTGATCCAGCGGGGTCGGCGGCTGGTGGCCCGCTACACCCCCGAGGCCGTCGCCGCACGCGCCGAGGACCTCGGACGTGACGTCTCGCGCCGCACCGGGACCTTCCTGGAGACGTTCCGGCACGAGTTCTCCGTGGCCCGCGAGTCCCGCGAGGACGAGCTCGTCGCGGCGCTGCTCGCCGAGGGCCAGCCGCACCCGGACGACGTCGACGTCCGGTCCCGCCGCGGCCGGCACGCCGCCGTCGACCCGGAGGCCGCCACGCGCGCCGACGAGGACGAGCTGGGCTACTCGTTCTGAGCCCGCCGCCGGCACCGCTCCGGCGCGGGACAATGGCCCCAGGGCCACCAGGCAACGACTCTGACGAAGGACACCATGCGCACCGCCGACATCCGCCAGCGTTGGCTGGACTACTTCCGCTCGAAGGACCACGAGATCGTCCCGAGCGTCCCGCTGGTCTCGCCGGACCCGTCGATCCTCTTCACGATCGCCGGCATGGTGCCGTTCATCCCGTACATCCTCGGCACCGAGAAGGCGCCCTGGCCCCGGGCCGCCAGCGTGCAGAAGTGCATCCGCACCAACGACATCGAGAACGTCGGGCGCACGACGCGGCACGGCACGTTCTTCCAGATGAACGGCAACTTCTCGTTCGGCGACTACTTCAAGCGCGAGGCCATCGACTTCGCGTGGGAGCTGCTGACGACCGAGCAGGGCGCCGGTGGCTACGGCTTCGACGGCGACCGCATGTGGGTCACCATCTGGGAGCAGGACACCGAGGCCTACGACGCCCTGACGAAGGGCATCGGCCTGGACCCGAAGCACGTCGTGCGGCTGCCGCGCGAGGAGAACTTCTGGGACACGGGCCAGCCCGGCCCGGCCGGCCCCTGCGCCGAGTGGCACTACGACCGCGGTCCGGCCTACGGACCCGAGGCCGAGGGCGGGACGGTGGACCCGGGCGGCGACCGGTACCTGGAGATCTGGAACCTCGTCTTCGACGAGTTCGTCCGCGGTGAGGGACAGGGCAAGAGCTACCCGCTGCTGGGCGAGCTCGACCACAAGAGCATCGACACCGGCGCCGGGCTCGAGCGCATCGCCTACCTCCTCCAGGGCAAGGAGAACCTCTACGAGATCGACGAGGTCTACCCCGTCATCGCCACGGTTGAGGAGATGACCGGCAAGCGCTACGGCGCGAACCTCGAGGACGACGTGCGCATGCGCGTCGTCGCGGACCACGTGCGTTCGGCGCTGATGGTCATCGGCGACGGCGTCCGCCCCGCGAACGAGGGTCGCGGCTACGTGCTGCGGCGCCTCATCCGCCGCGCGGTGCGCGCGGTGCGCCTGCTCGGCGTCGACGAGCAGGCACTGCCCGCCCTGCTGCCGGTCTCCAAGGACGCGATGAAGGCGTCCTACCCCGAGCTCGAGACGGACTTCGGGCGCATCGCCGACGTCGCCTACGGCGAGGAGGACGCCTTCCGGCGCACGCTCGCCTCCGGCACGACGATCCTGGACACCGCGGTGCAGCGCGCCAAGAAGACCTCCGAGGGCGGTCCGGTCGTCCTCGGCGGGGCCGAGGCCTTCCAGCTGCACGACACCTACGGGTTCCCGATCGACCTGACCCTCGAGATGGCCGCCGAGCAGGGCGTCCGGGTCGACGAGAAGGCGTTCCGCGACCTCATGGCGGAGCAGAAGCAGCGGGCGCGCGCCGACGCGCTGGCGAAGAAGACCGGCCACGGGGACCTGCGGGCCTACGAGGAGCTGTCCAAGAGGCTCTCGGCCCCCGTCGAGTTCCTCGGGTACTCCGACCACCAGGCCTCGGTGCACGTCGAGGGGCTGCTCGTGGACGGTGCGTCCGCGCCGGCCGCCACGGCCCCCGCGGACGTCGAGGTCGTCCTGGACCGGACGCCGTTCTACGCCGAGGCCGGTGGCCAGCTCGCGGACCAGGGCACCATCACGCTGGACTCCGGCGCCACGATCGAGGTCGACGACGTGCAGCGTCCCGTGGCGGGGCTGTCCGTGCACCGCGGCCGTCTGGTGGAGGGCACCGTGGCGCTCGGCGACCCCGGGACCGCCACGATCGACGCCGGTCGGCGCGTGGCCATCAGTCGGGCGCACTCGGCGACGCACATGATCCACAAGGCGCTGCACGAGATGGTCGGTGAGGACCGGACCCAGGCCGGGTCGGAGAACGCGCCGAGCCGGGTCCGGTTCGACTTCCGCTCGCCCACGGCCGTCTCGGCCGCCCAGCTCAGCGAGATCGAGGAGCGGGTCAACGAGCGGCTCACGGAGAACCTCGAGGTCACCGACGCCGTCATGCCGCTGTCCCGGGCCAAGGAGCTGGGCGCGATGGCGCTCTTCGGGGAGAAGTACGGCGAGAACGTCCGGGTCGTCTCCATCGGCGGCGAGTGGTCGCGCGAGCTGTGCGGCGGCACGCACGTCGGCGCGACCGGCGAGGTCGGTCGGGTGGCGCTGCTCGGGGAGTCGTCCATCGGCTCGGGGGTGCGCCGTGTGGACGCGCTGGTCGGCGCCGGCGCCTACGGCTTCCACGCGAAGGAGCACGCGCTGGTCGGTCAGCTGACCGGCATGCTCAACGCGCGGCCCGAGGAGCTGACCGACCGGGTGGGTTCGCTCATGAGCCGCCTGCGGGACACCGAGAAGGAGCTCGCCACCCTGCGTCAGGGACAGCTGCTGGCGCAGGCCGCGACGCTGGCCGCCGAGGCGTCCCGCGAAGGCGACGTGCGGGTCGTCGCGCACGACGCCGGGGAGGTCGGCTCCGCGGACGACCTGCGCACGCTCGCGCTGGACGTCCGGGGCCGGCTCGGCGAGTCGGACGCCGCTGTCGTCGCGGTCGCCGGGGAGTCGAACGGTCGTCCGCTCGTCGTCGTCGCCACCAACGCGGCGGCGCGGGACGCCGGCCTGCGGGCCGGGGACTTCGTCAAGACCGCTGCCCGGACCCTCGGCGGCGGGGGCGGCGGCAAGCCGGACCTCGCCCAGGGCGGCGGCTCCGACGTCGGGGCGGTCCCGGCGGCGCTCGACGGCGTCCGGGCCCAGGTGCGCGAGGCCGCCGGTGCCTGACGCGCTGCCGCGTGGTGCCCGGCTCGGCGTCGACGTCGGCAGGGCCCGGATCGGCCTGGCGGGTTCCGACCCGGACGGGCTGGTCGCCACGCCGGTCGAGACCGTGGCCCGCGTGCTGCCGGTGCCGCCCGGCACGGACGGCGCGCCGGGGCCGACGGCGGACGTCGCGCGGATCGCTGCGGAGGTCGCCGAGCGGTCGGCCGCCGTGGTCTACGTCGGCCTGCCCCGGCACCTGTCGGGGAACGAGGGGGCCGCGACCACGGACGCCCGGGAGTTCGCGGGCCGACTGGCCGCCGCGGTCGGTCCGGTGCCGGTCCGCTTGGTGGACGAACGGATGACGACGGTGACGGCCCATGCCCAGCTCCGGGCCGCGGGCAAGAAGACGGCCAAGCACCGCCCTGTCATCGACCAAGCCGCAGCCGTTATCATTCTGCAACACGCACTCGAGGCGGAGCGGACCACGGGGGACCGGGTCGGCGAGCTGGTCGAGGTGGCGTGAGAGCATGTCCAGTGACCGTTCCATGAGAAGGATGTTTCCGGCGTGACGGATCTCTTCGAGACCACCACCGTCCAGCGGCACGCCTCGCCGTCGCGGGGACGCTCAGCGGCGAGCAAGCGCGCGGCGCGCAAGCGCAGGCGCCAGCGGCAGCGTCGCACGGCCGTCATTCTCGTGGTGCTGCTCGGCGTCCTCGGCGTCGGCGGCTACTTCCTCGTGGACCGGCTCGGCAGCTCCCTGTCCGGGTTCGACCTGTTCGACTCCGCACCCGAGGACTACGCCGGACCCGGTGTCGACCCGGTGCAGGTCAAGATCCCCGAGGGCGCCACGGGCGCGATGATGGGGTCGGCGCTCGTGGAGGCCGACGTCGTCGCCAGCGTGGGCGCGTTCAACGCGGCGTTCGACGCCACGCCGGGTGCGTCCGGCATCCAGCCGGGCACCTACGAGCTGTACACCCAGATGCGCGCGGCCGACGCGGTCGAGGCGCTGGTCGCGAACGAGAAGGTCGAGACCAACGTGACCATCCCCGAGGGGTTCACGGTCGAGCAGGTCGTCGACAAGATCGCCTCCGTCACCCCCATCACGCAGGACGAGCTGGCCGAGGCCCTGGACTCGCCCAAGAAGATCGGGCTGCCCGGCGAGGCCGACGGCGACGCCGAGGGCTGGCTGTTCCCGAAGACGTACGCCGTCCAGCCGGGGGACACGGCCGTCGACCTGCTGTCGACGATGATCGACCAGACCAAGGCCGAGCTCGACTCGCTGGGCGTGGCCAAGGGCGATCGGCAGAACGTGCTCATCAAGGCGTCGCTCGTCGAGCGTGAGGCCCGGGCCGACGAGGACCGTCCGAAGATGGCTCGGGCCATCGAGAATCGTCTGGACATCGGCCAGCGTCTGCAGATCGATGCGGCGGTCGCCTACGGTCTCGGGATCCCTGGCACCGAGCTGACCCGGGACGACACCAACGATCCGAGCAACCCGTACAACACGTACCAGCACGCCGGCCTCCCGCCGGGGCCGATCGCGAACCCCGGAGCCGCGTCGGTCGAGGCCGTGGCGAACCCGCCGGAGGGTGACTGGATCTTCTGGGTCGCGGTCAATCTCGACACGGGCGAGACCAAGTTCGCCGAGACGTTCGAGGAGCACCAGCAGAACGTCGCGGAGCTGCGCGCCTGGGAAGCGGAGAACGGCTACTGATGGCAGCGGTGAGGCGCGCGGCCGTCGTGGGACACCCGGTCGCGCACTCGCTCTCGCCGACCCTGCACACGGCGGCCTACGAGGCCCTCGGGCTCGAGGGGTGGCAGTACTCCGCGATCGACACGACCGTGGAGCAGCTGCCCGAGGTCGTGCGCGGTCTGGACCTCGCCTGGGCGGGGCTGAGCGTCACGATGCCGCTCAAGCACGCGGTGATGGGGTTGGTCGACCACGTCGACCCGCTGGCGCAGGTGGTCGGTGCCGTCAACACGGTGCTCGTCGCCCCGACCAGGACCGGTGTGTCCCTCACCGGGACCAACACCGACGTGCACGGGCTGGTGCAGGCGGTCTGCGAGGGGCTGACCGAGCGGCACGGCACCCGTGACGTGCCGGTGCGCGACGCCGTCGTGCTCGGCGGGGGAGCGACCGCGGCGTCCACGCTGGCCGCCCTCGGCGAGCTGGGCTGCACGGCGCCGCTGGTGCTCGTGCGTGACCTCGGGCGGACCGGGCCGTTGCAGGAGGCCGCCGCACGGATGGGCGTCACGCCGCGGTACGAGGTGCTCGACACCGCGACGGTCCCCGACGTGCTCGCCGACGCCGACGTCGTGGTCTCGACCATGCCCGCCCGCGCCGCGGACCCGGTCGCCGCGTCGCTCCGATCGCGGGAGACGGCCGTCGACGGCGTGCTGCTCGACGTGGTCTACGACCCGCGTCCGACCGCCGTGTCCCAGGCGTGGGCGGTGACCGGCGGGACCGTCGTCGGCGGGGAGCGCATGCTGCTGCACCAGGCGGTGGAGCAGGTGCGCCTGATGACCGGTCGCCCCGGGCCCGTCGAGGCCATGGACGCCGCGCTGCAGCGAGCGCTCGGAGCCCCGACGGGCTGAGCACGACCGCCCGGGGTGACGTCCGCCATCCGACCGTCGACGTCGGTCGCCCCGCGGGCGTGACAGAATCGCGAGCATGCTGCGCTGGTTGACCTCCGGGGAGTCGCACGGTCAGGCCCTGGTGGGCCTGATGGACGGACTGCCCGCCGGGGTGGAGATTCTCACCTCCGACATCCAGGACGCCCTCGCCCGGCGCCGCCTCGGCTACGGCCGCGGCGCCCGGATGAAGTTCGAGAAGGACGAGGTCCGCGTCCTGGGCGGGTTGCGCCACGGCGTGACCCAGGGCGGTCCGCTGTCGATCGAGATCGCGAACACCGAGTGGCCCAAGTGGGTCGACGTGATGTCCGCCGACCCCGTGCCGCGCGAGGCGCTGCTGCGCGACGCCGGCACCGGCGACGAGCGCGAGATCGCCCGTAACCGGCCGCTGACCCGCCCGCGCCCCGGCCACGCCGACCTGGTGGGCATGCGCAAGTACGGGTTCGACGACGCCCGGCCGGTCCTGGAGCGGGCCAGTGCCCGGGAGACCGCGACACGGGTGGCGCTGGGCACCGCCGCGGCCAAGTTCCTCGAGCAGGCGCTCGGCGTGCGGCTGGTCAGCCACGTGACCGCCATCGGGACCGTCGAGGTCCCCGAGGACGCCGACCTGCCCACGCCCGACGACGTCGCCGCGCTGGACGCCGATCCGGTGCGTTGTTTCCACGGCCCCACGAGCGAGGCGATGGTCGCGGAGATCGACGCCTGCCGCAAGGACGGCGACACCCTCGGCGGCGTCGTCGAGGTGCTCGCCTACGACGTCCCGACCGGCCTCGGCACCTACACCCACTCCGACCGCCGCCTCGACGCTCGTCTCGCCGCCGCCCTCATGGGGATCCAGGCGATCAAGGGCGTGGGCGTGGGCGACGGCTTCCGCACGGCCCGCCGGCGCGGGTCGGCGGCGCACGACGAGATCGAGCGGGACGCCGACGGCCGGATCGTGCGCCGGTCCAACCGGGCCGGCGGTATCGAGGGCGGCATGACCAACGGCGAGGTGCTGCGGGTCTCGGCGGCGATGAAGCCCATCTCCACCGTGCCCCGCGCCCTGGCGACCGTCGACGTCGCCACCGGCGAGGAGGTCACCGCCCACCACCAGCGATCCGACGTGTGCGCGGTGCCGCCGGCCGCCGTCGTCGCCGAGGCGATGGTCGCCCTGGAGCTCGCGCAGGTCGCCCTGGAGAAGTTCGGCGGCGACTCGGTCGCCGAGGTGCGGCGCAACGCCGAGGCCTACCTGGCGTCGATCCCCGAGCTGCTGCGATGACGGCGACGCGACCGCGGGTGGTGCTCACGGGCCCGCCCGGCAGCGGCAAGACCACGGTCGGCAGGATCCTCGCCGAGCGCCTGGGCGTCGCGTTCCGGGACACCGACGCCGACGTCGAGCGCACGGCCGGCAAGGCGGTGGCCGACATCTTCGTCGACGACGGCGAGCCCCGGTTCCGCGAGCTCGAGCGCGAGGCCGTCACCACGGCCCTCGCCACCCACGACGGCGTCCTGGCCCTGGGCGGCGGTGCCGTCATGGACCAGCACACCCAGAGCGCCCTGACGGGGTACGCGGCCGACGGGGGGACCGTCGTGTTCCTCGACGTCTCCCTGGCGCAGGCGGCCCCGCGGGTCGGGTTCAACCGGTCGCGCCCGCTGCTGGTGGGCAACCCCCGCGGCCGCTGGGCCGAGCTGATGCAGGCGCGCCGCCCCACCTACGAACGACTGGCGACCACGGTGGTGGTGTCCGACGAGCGCACCGCCGCCCAGGTCGCCGACGAGATCCTTCAGGAGGTCCGCCCATGACGGTCCGCGTGACCGTGCCCGGCGACAAGCCCTACGACGTCGTCGTGGGCCGCCACCTGCTCGGGGAGATCCCGACCCTGCTCGGGGAGGGGGTGCGCCGCGTCCTGGTGATGCACCCGGCCTCGCTGCAGGCCACCGGCGACGCCGTGCGCGAGGACCTCGCCGCGCAGGGGTACGAGGCGTTCGCCGCCGAGCTCCCCGACGCCGAGGAGCAGAAGACGGCGCAGGTCGCGGCCTTCTGCTGGCAGGTCATGGGCCAGGCCGACTTCACCCGCTCGGACGCGATCGTCGCGGTCGGTGGCGGTGCGACGACGGACCTGGCCGGGTTCGTCGCGGCCACCTGGCTGCGCGGGATCCGGGTCGTGCACGTGCCGACCACGCTGCTCGCCATGGTCGACGCGGCCGTCGGGGGCAAGACGGGCATCAACACCGCCGAGGGCAAGAACCTCGTCGGCGCGTTCCACCCGCCGGCCGGCGTGCTGTGCGACCTGGCCGCGCTGGAGTCGCTGGAGCGGTGGGACCTCGTGGCCGGCATGGCCGAGGTCGTCAAGACGGGCTTCATCGCCGACGAGCGGATCCTGGAGCTGGTCGAGGAGCACGCCGACGCGATCCGTGAGTGGGCCGGGCGGGACACCGCCGAGGAGACGTGGGACGTCCTGACCGAGCTCATCGAGCGGTCGGTCCGCGTCAAGGCGCGCGTCGTGGGGGAGGACCTCACCGAGCAGGGCCTGCGCGAGATCCTCAACTACGGGCACACCCTGGGCCACGCGATCGAGCTGGTCGAGCGCTACCAGCTGCGCCACGGCGCCGCCGTGGCCGTGGGCATGGTGTTCGCCGCCGAGCTGGGACGCCTCGGCGGCAAGCTGGACGACGCCGTCGTCGACCGGCACCGCGAGATCCTCACGGCCCTCGGCCTGCCGACGACCTACCGCGGCGACCGCTGGGACCAGCTCCTGGCCGCGATGCGCCGGGACAAGAAGGCCCGGGGCGACCTGCTGCGCTTCGTCGTCCTGGACGACGTCGCCAAGCCGGTGCGGCTCGAGGGGCCGGACCCGACGGTGCTCGCGGCGGCCTACGCGGAGATCTCCAAGGAGCCGCCGTCGGGCAACCCGGGGGTCACCGTCCAGCTCGGCGCCTGACCCCCCGCCCGTTGTGGGCATGAAGAATGCGGGTTCCCGCTGCCGGGACCCGCATTCTTCATGCCCACAACGGGTCGGTCAGGACCAGAGGCCCCGCTCGCGCAGGACGTCGCGCAGCAGGTCGGCGCGGTCGGTGACGATGCCGTCGACGTTGAGGTCGAGCAGCCGGCGCATCTCGTCCGGGTCGTTGATGGTCCAGACGTGCACGTGCCGACCCGCGCGGTGCGCCGCGGCCACCGTGGCGGCGTCCACCACCGTGACGCCGCCCTGCGCGGGCGGCACCTGCAGGGCGTCGACGTCGCGCAGCGCCCGCTGCACGAGACCGGGGACCCGCAGCCGGGCCCCGGTGAGGAACCCGAGCACCTCGCTCGTGCCCGCGCTGGTGGCCACCGGCCGGGACATCCTCGCCAGCGTGCGCCGGCGCCGGCCCGGGGAGAACGAGGTGACGCAGACCCGGTCGTGGCTCGCGGTGCGCTCGATCGCCTCGGCCACGGGCTCGATGCTCGAGTCTCCCTTGACGTCGATGTTGACCCGCAGGTCCGGCCAGGTGCCCAGCAGGTCGTCCAGCCGGGGCACGGGCTCCTGCCCGCCGATCCGGGCGCGCGACACCTGGTCCCAGGTCTGGTCGGCCACCTCGCCGCTGCCGTCGGTGGTGCGGTCCAGCGAGGAGTCGTGCAGCGCGACGGCGACGCCGTCGCGGGTGCCGTGCGCGTCGGTCTCGACGTAGCCGAAGCCGAGGTCGACGGCCGCCTCGAACGCGGCCATCGAGTTCTCCAGGTTCTCGTCCCCGTGGGAGAAGCCCCGGTGCGCCAGCGCGACCACCTGCCGGCCGGGGGTGCCGGGGCGCGGGTCGAGGTACGGGTGGGTGCTGCGGTGCTCGTTCATGGCTTCGACCCTGTCACGACGTCGTCGATCCAGCCCGTCAGGCCGGTGAGGTACCGCAGGCGGGGCTCCTCGCGGGACAGCAGCAGGTCGTGCACCCCGCCCGGCACGGTCAGGGTGTCTACCCGATCGCCCAGGCGCGGTGCCAGCCGGGCGATCTGCGCGACGTCGAGCACCGTGTCCTGGACGTCGAGGTCGGGGTTGGTCGCCACGTCCGGACCGGAGCGGTCCGAGCGTGCCACCAGCACCGGGACGTCGATCGCCAGCCCTCGCGCCACGCGAGCCTGGCCGCGGCGCACCGCGCGCAGCCACCCGGCACGGACCGGCTGACCCTCGGGCCTCTTGTAGCGCACGTCGAAGTCCCACCGGCCGCCGTTCGTCGCGAGCTGGTGCGTGGCGTACACGGACGGGGTCGTCGACAGCACCGCCGTCGGCGACCACGGTCCGACGGCGTCCAGCACCCAGGTGCCCAGGGTGCGCTGCAGCCACGAGGCGTGCAGGTCGAGGAACGGGCTGTCCAGCGCGAGGGCGTCGACGTCGCCCCGGCCCCGGTGGGCGTGCGCCCACAGCGCCGCCAGCAGCCCGCCGGTCGAGTGCGCGTGCAGGACGAGCGGGACGCCGTGCGCGGCCGCCCGGGCGGCGTGCACCGCGGCCGTGAGCGCGGGGCCGTGCTCGCGCAGGTCGGTGACGAAGTGCGGGATCTGGTCGGCGCGCAGCGAGCGTCCCGCGCCCGGCAGGTCGACGCCCAGCAGGGCGACGCCCTGCGCCTCGAGCGCCCGGGCGAAGTGGTCCTGGAAGAAGTAGTCGTTGTAGCCGTGCAGGTGCAGCACCACGGCGCGCGGACGCGGGGGAGCCGTGGCCGAGCGCACCAGCGTGCCCCCGCCGACCGGCGTGCTCTCGAACGGCCCGCCCAGCAGCTCGTCCGGCCGCCAGGTGGTCGCCACGGTGTCGTCGCGCACACCGGCAACCTACCGGAGCATCCCCGGACCTGGCGCAGAATGGGTCCGTGCGATCCCCGTTGCGCCATCTCCAGCGCCGCGCCGGCCGGCAGCTCTTCGAACAGGTCTCCGGCGGCAGCGCCGGGCGTGCCGCGCGCGAACGCATCCACACGAGCCCCGGGCCGCGCTGGTTCGCCGACGACTCCGCCATCGCCCGCGTGCACGGCGACGCCTCCATGTTCGTCGGCGGGGTCCGCGCCCTGCTGCTGCAGTCGCTGCACCCCCTGGCCATGGCGGCCGTGGCGGACCACTCCGGCTACCGGGGCGACCCGTGGGGCCGGCTGGGCCGCACCAGCACGTTCCTCGCCGAGACCACCTTCGCCACCGCGGACGACGCCCAGCGGGCGGTCGACGTCGTCCGGGCCGTGCACGCGCGCGTCGCAGGCGTCGCGCCCGACGGGCGCCCCTACGCGGCCGACGACCCGTGGCTGCTGCGCTGGGTGCACGTCGCCGAGGTCGACAGCTTCCTCGGCGCCCACCAGCGGTACGGCCGTCGCCCGCTCGACGGCGCCGGGTGCGACGCCTACCTCGCCGAGACCGCGACCGTCGCCGAGCGGCTCGGCGCGGACCGGCCACCACGCTCCCGGACCGAGCTGCGCAAGGCCCTGGACGAGTACCGCGACGAGCTCGCCGCCACGGACGCCTCGCGCGACGTCGCCCGGTTCCTGCTCGCCGAACCCCCGCTGCCGTGGACGGCCCGCGGCCCCTACGTCCTGCTCGCTGCGGCCTCCTACGGGGCGCTGCCCCGGTGGGCCCAGGAGCTGACCCCGGCCCCGTGGCCGCTGCGCGGTGAGCCCGCGCCCGTCCGGGCGGGCGGGCACCTGGCCACGCGCGCGATCCGGTGGGCGCTCGCGGGAGACCCGCCGCCCCGCCGACCCGCCTGAGATCCGCACCCCGAGCGCGCGGGGCTACCCGCCACCCCTCGGGATGCGCCAGACTCACCGACCATGAGCGACACGACACCGACGACGTCGTCGGGCCACGACGACGCCTCCGCCACCTTCGCCACGCTGCCGCCCACCGAGCGGCGGCGTCGCGTGGTGGCGTGGGCCCTGTGGGACTGGGCCACCCAGCCGTTCAACACGGTGATCGTCACCTTCGTCTTCACCGCCCTGTACCTGACCAGCGACGCCTTCCTGGAGCCGTCCGTGGCGGCGCTGGGCGCGGACGACCCGGCCCGGGAGAGCGCCCTGGCCACGCTCTCCAGCGGGCTGGGCGCCTGGATCACCGCCGGCGGGGTGCTGGTGGCGCTGCTCGCACCGGTGCTGGGCCGCCGAGCCGACGTGGCCGGCCGCCGCAAGGCCTGGCTCGCCGGGGGCACGGTCGTGCTCGTCGTGGCGATGTTCGGTCTCGGCCTCGTGCGGGCGGAGCCGGCGTACTTCGCGCTCGGGGCCGCGCTCGTGTCGCTGGGCAGCGTGGCGGGGGAGATCGCCGGGGTGAACTACAACGCGATGCTCACGCAGGTCTCGACGCCGTCCACCGTGGGTCGCGTCTCCGGGCTGGGCTGGGGCCTGGGCTACATGGGCGGGATCGTCGCGCTCGTCCTGGTGGTCGTGGCCAGCAGCGCGGACTTCTTCGGGATGGACACCTCGGACGGCTGGGGCTACCGGGCGATCGCGATCGGGTGCGGGTTGTGGGCCGTCGCCTTCGCCTGGCCGCTCTTCCGCCGGGTGCCCGAGGCCCCGCCGGCCGCGGACAGGCCCCGGGTGGGGTTCTTCGCCGGCTATGTCGAGCTGTGGTGGGACGTCGTCGACCTGTGGCGGACCGCGCGCACGACCTTCTGGTTCCTGCTGGCCAGCGCCGTCTACCGCGACGGGCTGGCCGGCGTGTTCACCTTCGGCGCGATCGTCGCGGCCGTGTCCTACCGCTTCGGCGACAACGACGTGATGATCTTCGGCATCGCGGCGAACCTCATCGCCGGCGTGAGCACCATGGCCGCGGGACTCTTCGACGACCGGTTGGGGCCGCGCACGGTGATCCTGTGGTCGCTGGCCGCCCTGGTGCTGTGCGGCACGGCGATCGTCGCGCTGTACCCCCTGGGGGCTCCGGTGTTCTGGGTCGCCGGGCTCGCCCTGACGGCGTTCGTCGGGCCCGCGCAGTCCGCCTCCCGGTCGTTCCTGGCGCGGGTCACGCCCGCGGGCCGGGAGTCGGAGGTGTTCGGGCTGTACGCCACCACGGGCCGCGCCGTCTCCTTCCTGACCCCGGCGTTGTGGACCGCCGTCATCGCCCTGACCGGTGCGACGATCTGGGGCACGCTCGCGATCGTCGTCGTCCTGCTCGCCGGGCTGGTGCTCATGCTCGTGGTCACCGATCCCGCCGAGCGCTGACCTCTCCTCGTGACCTGCCCACGGGACCTGCCGGTGCGACCCGCTGGCGAGGTACCCGGGACGCCCGCAGCATGGGTCGCATGGGGCAGGTGACCGCGTACGTGGCCGGCCTGGACGAGCCCGACCGGTCCGCGGTGGCCGACGTCGTCGCCCGGGCGCGCCGGCTCGTGCCCGAGGCCACCGAGGGTGTCGGCTACGGCATGCCGGCGCTGCGGTACCGGGACAGCCCGCTGCTCGCCGTCGTCGCCCGGGCGCACCACGTCGGTGTCTATCCGTTCAGCCCGGCGGCGATCGTGGCGCTCGCCGACCGGCTGGCCGACTTCCGGGTGACGAAGGGGTCGATCGCGTTCCAGCCCGACCATCCGCTGCCCGGCGAGGTCGTGGACCGGCTGGTGACGCTGCGCCGTGAGGAGATCGACGCCCTCCGGACGCGCCGGCCGGTGTAGACGCCCGTGCCGGCCCTCGACGCGGCCACCTGCCGCCACCGGTTCGCCGCGGCACGTCACGCGGTGCTCGCCACCTCCGCCGACGACGTGCCGCACCTGGTGCCGGTGACGTTCGCCGTGGTTCCCGCGCTGGAGGGCGGCCCGGACCGGGTCGACGTGGTGACCGCCGTCGACCACAAGCCCAAGCGGACGAGCGACCTGCGCCGGCTGCGCAACCTGCGGGCCAACCCGCGGGCGGCGCTGCTGGTCGACGTCTACGACGACGACTGGGACCGGCTGTGGTGGGTCCGGGCGGACGTCCGCGCCCGGTCGGACGACGCCGGCCGCGAGGCCGCACTGGACGCGCTGGCCGCCCGGTACGCGCCGTACCGACGCGCGCGACCGTCCGGTCCGGTGGTCCGGCTCGCCGTGGAGCGCTGGCGCGGGTGGTCGGCCCGGTGACCGGGCGGGGGAGTGCTGGCTAGGCTCGGGACATGACCGACACACCGCGCGTGATGATCCTCAACGGCCCGAACCTCGGCCGGCTCGGCGTGCGCGAGCCGGAGATCTACGGCCACGCGTCGATGGCGGACCTGCGTGAGGTCGCCGACGACTGGGGTGCGCGGCTCGGTCTGGACGTGGAGGTGCGCCAGACCGACGACGAGGCGCAGATCGTGGGCTGGCTGCACGAGGCCGTGGACTCGCGGTCGCACGTCGTCCTCAACCCTGCAGCCTTCACCCACTACAGCTATGCGCTGCGGGACGCCGCGGCCCAGGTGACGACGTCGTCGTTGCTGCTGGTCGAGGTGCACCTGTCCAACCCGGCGGCGCGGGAGTCGTTCCGGCACTACTCGGTGGTCGCCGGTATCGCGACGGGGACCGTGGCCGGGTTCGGCTTCGACTCCTACCGCCTGGCGCTCGAGGCGATCTCTCACAAGCTCTCGCACTAGATCACCGCATATCAAGTCCTGTTGCTTGATCAGACACCATCAAGTCTCTATGCTTGATGCATGATCGTGCTGACGGTGGACCAGCGGGACAGCACCACCCGGGGTGACCTCGTGCCGGAGGTGCTCGCGCTGCTGCGCACCCGCACGGGCGGCGAGCGGCCCGGCGTGCGCCTCGGGTTCGACCGGACGGTCGGCGACGAGGTGCAGGGTGTGCTGGACGGCGACGACGGTGCCCGGCTCGCCGTCGAGATCGTCGCCGACCTCCTGCGCGACGGGGGCTGGTCGGTCGGCGTCGGCGTCGGGGCCGTGCAGGATCCGTTGCCGGCCGCCTCGCGCGCCGCGTCCGGCCCGGCGTTCGTCCGGGCGCGCGAGGCGGTCGAGGACGCCAAGCGGCGCGGCAGCGTCGTGCCGCTCGCCGTCGTCGGTGCCACGGACGAGCCGGGAGCAACGATCGCCGCGGACGCCCAGTCGCTGCTCCGGCTGCTGGGCGCCGTCGCGGCGCGTCGGTCCCCGGCCGGCTGGGAGGCCGTCGATACCCTCGGCGAGCAGGAGGCGTCGGCGGCGCCGCAACGGGCGACGGCGGAGGTCCTGGGCGTGAGCGAGCAGGCGGTCAGCCAACGGCTGCGCACCGCCCTGTGGGCCGAGGAGCTGGCGGTGCGTCCCCTGGCCGCGCGGCTGCTGCGGGCGGCCGACGTGGCGGCGTGCGCCGCGGACGGACCCGGCGGACCGGGGGAGGAGTGAGGCGATGATCTGGTGGGCCGTCGGGCTGTGGGTGGTCACCCTCGCCCTGAGCGTCGGGGGCGGTGCCTGGCTGGTGCCCCTCGTGCTGCGGCACGCCGAGTCCCGGGCCGGGGCGCGGGCGCAGGCCGAGGCGCTGGCCGTGCTCGGCAACGGCACGTGGATCGGTCTGCTCGAGCGGTTCGCGATCACCGGCACCGTCCTGGCCGGCTACCCGGAGGGGGTCGCCGTCGTCGTCGCCGTCAAGGCGCTGGGCCGGCTGCCGGAGCTGCGCGAGCACCCCGTGGCGGGGGAGCGGTTCGTCGTGGGCAGCCTCGCCTCGTTGGTGTGGGCGGGGTCGCTCGGGGTGGCCGGGCAGGCGCTGCTGTCGTCCCTGTAGACTGTCCCGGGCCGTTCTGCCGCCGGGATGCCGACATCCCGCCGGGGCGACCGGCCGACCATCCTTTCCCGAGACCTGTCGAGGACGAACAACACCGTGGCTACCTCCAACGACATCAAGAACGGCACCGTGCTGCGCATCGACGGCCAGCTCTGGTCCGTTCTCGAGTTCCAGCACGTCAAGCCGGGCAAGGGTGGCGCGTTCGTCCGCACCAAGCTGAAGAACGTGCTCTCGGGCAAGGTGGTCGACAAGACGTTCAACGCCGGCGCGAAGGTCGAGACGGCCAACGTGGACCGCCGCGACTACCAGTACCTGTACATGGACGGCGAGGACTTCGTCTTCATGGACACCGACACCTACGACCAGATCCCGGTCTCCACGACCGTCGTGGGCGGCGCGAAGGACTACATGCTCGAGGGCATGAGCGTCATGGTCGCCATGAACGAGGGCGTCCCCCTCTACGTCGAGCTGCCCCCGTCGGTCGTGCTGGAGATCACCTACACCGAGCCGGGCCTGCAGGGCGACCGCTCCACCGGCGGCACGAAGCCGGCCACCCTGGAGACCGGCGCCGAGGTCCAGGTCCCCCTGTTCCTCGACCAGGGCACCAAGGTCAAGGTCGACACCCGTGACGGGTCGTACCTCGGCCGCGTGAACGACTGACGTGGGCGCACGGACCAAGGCGCGCAAGCGCGCCGCCGACATCCTCTTCGAGTCGGAGCAGCGCGCGATGGACCCGCTCGTGCTGCTCGCCGACCGGGTGATCGAGCCGCACGCCGAGGCGAGCGTGCCGCAGTACACCGTCGAGCTCGTCGAGGGCGTCGTCGCCCACCGCGAGCGGATCGACGAGCTGCTCGAGACCTACTCGCGCGACTGGACGCTGGCGCGCATGCCCGCCGTCGACCGGTCGCTGCTGCGGGTGGGTGCCTACGAGCTGCTGTACAACGACGACGTGCCCGACGCCGTGGCCGTCGACGAGGCGGTGGACCTGGCGGGCCAGCTGTCCACCGACGAGTCGCCGAGCTTCGTCAACGGCGTCCTCGGGCGGCTGATGGAGATCAAGCCGACCCTGCTCGACTGACGGCGCGGGCCGCCGGGCGTCCACCGTGCGGACGCCCGGCGCCCGGCGCCGAGGTTCCGGGTTAGGCTTGCCCGGAACAGACCCCCTTTAATGCCGTCCCGTGAGGCGGAGAAGGAGTCCCGTTGAGCCCTGGCCCTGCGATGCCCGCAGACCCCACACCGGACGGCACGACCGTCCTCGGCGCGAGCGACGTCTCCCGCGCCCTCACCCGCATCGCCCACGAGATCGTCGAACGCGCCAAAGGCGCCGACGACGTGGTGCTGCTCGGCATCCCGACCCGCGGGGTGACCCTCGCCCACCGGCTCGCCGAGCGGCTGGCCGGCATCGAACCGGCCTTCGACCCCGCCGCGAGCACCGGCGAGCTCGACGTCACGATGTACCGCGACGACCTGCGTCGCCAGCCCACCCGCGCCGTCGGCGTCACCCGCCTGCCGCAGGCGGGGATCGAGGGGCGCACGGTCGTGCTCGTCGACGACGTGCTCTACTCCGGCCGGACCATCCGCGCCGCGCTGGACGCCCTCGGCGACCTGGGCCGCCCGCGGGCGGTCCGCCTGGCCTGCCTGGTCGACCGCGGGCACCGCGAGCTGCCCATCCGCCCGGACTTCGTGGGCAAGAACCTGCCGACCTCCACCTCGGAGCGTGTCCGCGTGCTGCTCTCCGAGGTCGACGGGGTCGAGGACGCCGTGGTCATCTCCGGCCGCGAGCACGGCGAGGGGGGTGCGCGATGAAGCACCTGCTCTCGACCGCCGACCTGAGCAAGGACGAGGCGGTGCTGCTGCTGGACACCGCGGCGCAGATGGCCGCGACCCAGTCCCGCGAGATCAAGAAGCTGCCCACCCTGCGCGGGCGCACCGTGGTCAACCTCTTCTTCGAGGACTCCACCCGCACCCGGATCTCCTTCGAGACCGCCGCCAAGCGGCTGTCCGCCGACGTCATCAACTTCTCCGCCAAGGGGTCGAGCGTCTCCAAGGGCGAGTCCCTCAAGGACACGGCCCTGACGCTGCACGCCATGGGCGCCGACGCCGTCGTGGTGCGGCACTGGGCCTCCGGCGCCCCCTACCAGCTCGCGCACGCCGGCTGGCTGGACGCGGGCGTGCTCAACGCGGGCGACGGCACGCACCAGCACCCCACCCAGGCGCTGCTGGACGCGTACACGATCCGGCGGCACCTCGTGGGTCTCCGCGGCGGCGCGGGCGAGGGCGTCGGTGCCGACCTGGCAGGCCTGAAGGTCGCCATCGTCGGCGACGTGCTGCACTCCCGGGTCGCGCGGGCCAACGTGGCGCTGCTGCACACGCTCGGCGCCGAGGTGACCCTGGTCGCCCCGCCCACTCTCGTCCCCGTCGGGGTGGAGACGTGGCCGTGCGCCGTGTCCTACCACCTCGACCAGACCCTGGCGGAGTTCCAGCCGGACGCCGTCATGATGCTGCGCGTCCAGCGCGAACGGATGTCGGGCGGCGCCGGCGGGTTCTTCCCGAGCCCGCTGGAGTACACCCGCTACTACGGCCTGGACGCCCGGCGCCTGGCGCGGCTGGCCGACCACGCGATCGTGCTGCACCCCGGCCCGATGAACCGGGGGCTGGAGATCTCGGCGGAGGCCGCCGACTCCGACCGCGCCGTCATCGTCGAGCAGGTCGCCAACGGCGTCGCCGTGCGGATGGCGGCCCTCTACCTGCTGATGGCCGGGGAGGACTCGGCAGAAGGGAACGACCTGTGAGCCAGCAGTCCACCACCTACGTCCTGCGCGGGGCACGTCCGCTGGGCGGGGAACCCGCCGACGTCGTGCTGCGCGACGGCGTGGTCGCCGAGATCACCGCGGCCGGCGCGGCCGACACCTCCGGGGCGGAGGTCGTCGAGGCCGACGGGCAGGTCCTGCTGCCCGGGCTGGTCGACCTGCACACGCACCTGCGCGAACCCGGTCGCGAGGACGCCGAGACCGTCGCCTCGGGGACCCGGGCCGCCGCGGCCGGCGGCTTCACCGCCGTGCACGCGATGGCGAACACCTCGCCCGTGGCCGACACGGCCGGTGTCGTGGAGCAGGTCCACCGTCTCGGCCAGGAGGCCGGATGGGTCGACGTGCACCCCGTCGGGGCCGTGACGGTGGGTCTCGACGGCGAGCGTCTCGCCGAGCTGGGGGCCATGGCCGACTCCGCGGCCCACGTGCGGGTCTTCTCCGACGACGGCAGGTGTGTCGCGGACCCCGTGCTCATGCGGCGCGCGCTGGAGTACGTCAAGGCGTTCGACGGCGTCGTCGCCCAGCACGCCCAGGAGCCCCGCCTGACCGAGGGCGCCCAGATGAACGAGGGCGTCGTCTCCGGCGAGATCGGCCTGACCGGATGGCCCGCCGTCGCCGAGGAGGCGATCATCGCCCGCGACGTGCTCCTCGCCGAGCACGTCGGCTCGCGGCTGCACGTGTGCCACCTGTCCACCGCCGGGTCGGTGGAGATCGTGCGCTGGGCCAAGTCCCGGGGCATCGACGTCACCGCCGAGGTCACCCCGCACCACCTGCTGCTCACAGACGACCTGGCGCGCAGCTACGACCCCACGTTCAAGGTGAACCCGCCCCTGCGCACCGCGGCCGACGTCGAGGCCGTGCGCGAGGGCCTGGCCGACGGCACGATCGACATCGTGGCCACCGACCACGCCCCGCACACCCGCGAGGACAAGGACTGCGAGTGGGGCGCCGCCGCGTTCGGCATGACCGGCCTGGAGACCGCGCTGAGCGTGGTGCAGGAGACGATGGTCGACACCGGGCGGCTGACCTGGGCGGACGTCGCCCGGGTGCTGTCGGCCGCCCCCGCGCGGATCGGCCGGGTCGACACCGGACCGGCCGCCCAGGGTCGACCGGTCGCCGTCGGCGAGCCCGCCAACCTCACCCTCGTCGACCCGGCGGCCCGCCGGACGGTCGACGGTGCCGCGCAGGTCACCGCGAGCGGCAACACGCCGTTCCGCGGGCGCACCCTGCCCGGAGAGGTCCGCGCGACGTTCCTGCGCGGCCGGGCGACCGTGCTCGACGGCACGCCGGTCGCGGTGGGGGAGGCGGTCCGATGAACCTGCCGCTGCCCGTCGCCGTCGGGATCTGGGTCGTCGTCGGCCTCGTCCTGCTGCTGCTCGTCCTCACCGGCCGCCGCCGGCTGGCCACCCGCACCCGGCACCTGGTGCCCGCCCCGCCCGAGCCGCCCCTGACCGAGGGAGAGCTCGGCGAGCTGGTCGTCGGCCCGGTGGAGGCCGTCTACGTCTCCAGCACCCTGCACGGGGACTGGTTGGCCAGGATCGGTGCTCATGGACTGGGCGACCGGTCCCACGCCGAGGTCACCGTGTACGCGGGCGGCGTCGTGGTCGACCGCGACGCCGCCCGGCCTCTGCTCCTACCCGCTGACGCGCTGCGCGCCGCCGGGACCGCGCCGGGCATGGCCGGCAAGTACGTCGGGCGCGACGGCCTCGTCGTGCTCACCTGGCAGGTGCCGGCCGACGGCACCGTCGAGGCCACCACCGTCGACACGGGGCTGCGCACCCGCCACCGGGCCGACCACGACCGGCTCCTGGCCGCCGTGCGGCCCCTGATCTCCCCGACCACGCCGAGCCCGAAGGATCCGCAGTGAGCACCACCACCAGCACCGAACCGGCGGTCCTCGTCCTCGAGGACGGCACCGTCGCCCGCGGCACCGCCTACGGCGCCCGGGGCGCCACCGTCGGCGAGATCGTGTTCTCCACCGGCATGACCGGCTACCAGGAGACCCTCACCGACCCCTCCTACCACCGCCAGATCGTCGTGATGACCGCGCCGCACATCGGCAACACCGGCATCAACGCCGACGACCCCGAGTCGCACCGCATCTGGGTCGCCGGCTACGTCCTGCGCGACCCCGCCCGCCGGCACTCGAGCTGGCGGGCCACCGGCAGCCTCGACGAGGAGCTGGCGTCCCAGGACGTCGTCAGCATCGCCGGCGTCGACACCCGGTTCCTCACGCGCCACCTGCGCGAGCTCGGCGTCATGCGCGCCGGCATCTTCTCCGGCGACGCGCTGTTCACCGACGGCGTCGAGCGGGACGTCGCGGACCTCGTGGCGGAGGTGCGGGCCGCCCCGCCCATGGCCGGCGCGGACCTCGCCCGCGAGGTGTCGACCGCCGAGACCTACACGGTCGAGCCCGCCGGCGACTTCGCCGGGGCCGACCCCGTCGCCACCGTGGTGGCCGTCGACCTCGGCATCAAGGCGATGACGCCCGCGCGTCTCGCCGAACGCGGCGTGCGCGTGCACGTGGTGCCCCAGTCGGCGACCTTCGAGGACGTCGTCGCGCTGCTGCCCGAGGACGGCCCGTCCGGCGTCTTCTTCTCCAACGGCCCGGGCGACCCTGCCGCCGCGACGGCCGAGGTCGACCTGCTGCGCCGGGTGCTCGACCGCCGGATCCCGTTCTTCGGCATCTGCTTCGGCAACCAGCTCTTCGGCCGGGCGCTGGGCTACGGCACCTACAAGCTCGGCTACGGCCACCGCGGCATCAACCAGCCCGTCCTGGACCGCACCACGGACAAGGTGGAGGTCACGGCCCACAACCACGGGTTCGCCGTGGACGCCCCGGTCGAGGCGGTCAGCACCGCCCCGCACGACGACGAGCGCGACGACGACACCCGCTACGGGCGCGTCATCGTCTCCCACGTCGGGCTCAACGACCGGGTCGTCGAGGGCCTGACCGCCCTGGACCTGCCGGCGTTCTCCGTCCAGTACCACCCCGAGGCCGCCGCCGGACCGCACGACAGCGCCTACCTGTTCGACCGCTTCGTCGAGCTCATGACCACCCGCCGGCCCGTGCACGTCCCCGACGCAGCGCTCACGGCGCTGACCGCACCGGGCACCACCACCGGCGAGAAGGAGAACTGATGCCCCGCCGTTCCGACCTCTCCTCCGTCCTGGTCATCGGGTCCGGCCCGATCGTCATCGGCCAGGCCTGCGAGTTCGACTACTCCGGCACCCAGGCGTGCCGTGTGCTGAAGGAGGAGGGCCTGCGCGTCGTGCTGGTCAACTCCAACCCGGCCACGATCATGACCGACCCGGAGTTCGCCGACGCCACCTACGTCGAGCCGATCACCCGCGAGGTGCTCACCTCCATCATCGCCAAGGAGCGACCCGACGCCCTGCTGCCCACCCTCGGCGGGCAGACGGCCCTCAACGCCGCCATCGAGCTGCACGAGGCCGGGGTGCTGGAGGAGTACGGCGTCGAGCTCATCGGCGCGAACATCCCGGCCATCCGCAAGGGCGAGGACCGCGAGGAGTTCAAGGAGGTCGTCGAGGTCTGCGGCGGCGAGTCCGCCCGCTCGCGCATCATCCACTCCGTCGACGGTGCGCTCGAGGCCGCCGAGGACCTCGGCTACCCGATGGTGGTGCGGCCGTCCTTCACCATGGGCGGGCTCGGGTCGGGCCTCGCCTACGACGAGGCGGACCTGCGCCGCATCGTGAGCCAGGGCCTGCACTACTCCCCGGTGACCGAGGTGCTCCTGGAGGAGTCGATCCTCGGCTGGAAGGAGTACGAGCTGGAGCTCATGCGCGACAAGAACGACAACGTCGTGGTCGTGTGCTCCATCGAGAACGTCGACCCGGTCGGCGTGCACACCGGCGACTCGGTGACCGTCGCCCCGGCGATGACCCTCACCGACCGCGAGTACCAGACGCTGCGCGACATCGGCATCGCGGTCATCCGCGAGGTGGGCGTGGACACCGGCGGCTGCAACATCCAGTTCGCGGTCGAGCCCGACACGGGGCGCGTCGTCGTCATCGAGATGAACCCGCGGGTGTCGCGCTCGTCGGCGCTGGCCTCCAAGGCCACCGGGTTCCCGATCGCGAAGATCGCCGCCAAGCTCGCCGTCGGCTACACGCTCGACGAGATCCCCAACGACATCACGCAGGTCACCCCGGCCAGCTTCGAGCCGACGCTCGACTACGTCGTGGTCAAGGTGCCGCGGTTCGCCTTCGAGAAGTTCCCGGCGGCGGACGACACCCTCACCACCACGATGAAGTCCGTGGGCGAGGCCATGGCCCTGGGCCGCAACTTCACCGAGGCTCTCGGCAAGGCGCTGCGCAGCATCGACAAGGGCGGCGTCGACTTCCACTGGACCGGCGAGGCGCCGTCCGGCGACGAGCTGGCCGAGCTCCTCACCGCGATCCGCACGCCCACCGAGCAGCGCCTGGTCGGCGTCCAGCAGGCCCTGCGCGCCGTCGAGGCGGGGCACGCCACGCTCGAGCAGGTCTTCGACGCGACCAAGATCGACCCGTGGTTCCTCGACCAGATCCTGCTGGTCAACGAGGTCGCCGCCGAGGTGGCCGGCGCGCCGAACCTCACCGCGGACCTCCTGCGGCTCGCCAAGCGCCACGGGCTGTCCGACGTCCAGGTCGCCGCGCTGCGGTCCATGGGGCCCGGGGGAGCGGCCGGTGTGCGCGAGGCGCGGCACGCCCTGGGCGTGCGGCCGGTGTACAAGACGGTGGACACCTGCGCCGCGGAGTTCGCCGCGCGCACGCCGTACCACTACTCGTCCTACGACACCGAGACCGAGGTCTCCCCGCGCGAGCGGGAGGCCGTCATCATCCTCGGTTCCGGACCCAACCGGATCGGCCAGGGCATCGAGTTCGACTACTCGTGCGTGCACGCCGCCCTGACCCTGAAGGACACCTACGAGACCGTCATGGTCAACTGCAACCCCGAGACGGTCTCGACGGACTACGACACCTCGGACCGGCTGTACTTCGAGCCGCTGACCTTCGAGGACGTCCTGGAGGTCTACGAGGCCGAGCTCGCCGCGGGGCCGGTCAAGGGCATCATCGTCCAGCTCGGCGGCCAGACCCCGCTGTCCCTGGCGCAGCGCCTGTCCGACGCCGGTCTGCCGGTCCTGGGCACGACGCCCGAGGCCATCGACGCGGCCGAGGACCGCGGCCTGTTCGGCGAGGTGCTCGCCCAGGCCGGCCTCCCGGCCCCGGCGTTCGGCACCGCGCGGTCCCTGGGCGAGGCCCGGGACGTCGCGGACCGCATCGGCTACCCGGTGCTGGTGCGCCCGTCCTACGTGCTCGGCGGCCGCGGCATGGAGATCGTCTACTCCTCGGACCAGCTCACCGGGTACGTCGAGCGCGCCCTGGAGGAGGCCGCGGCGCACGCCGTGACCTCCCGTGCCCCCGGCGTCCTGCCCGCCCCGCTGCTCATCGACCGCTTCCTGGACGACGCGATGGAGATCGACGTCGACGCGCTGTTCGACGGCGAGGAGCTGTTCCTCGGCGGCGTCATGGAGCACATCGAGGAGGCGGGCATCCACTCCGGCGACTCGGCGTGCGTGCTGCCCCCGGTCTCGCTCAGCGAGGCCGAGATCGAGCGCATCCGCCGGTCCACCGAGGCGATCGCCCGGGGCGTGGGGGTGCGCGGGCTGCTCAACGTCCAGTACGCGCTGGTCTCGGACGTGCTGTACGTGCTGGAGGCCAACCCGCGCGCCTCGCGGACCGTGCCGTTCGTCTCCAAGGCCACGGGCGCCTCGCTGGCCAAGGCCGCGGCGCGCATCATGGTCGGCGAGTCGATCGCCGACCTGCGCGCCGAGGGCGTCCTGCCCGCCACCGGCGACGGCGGCAGCCTGGACCTGGGCGCACCGCTGGCCGTCAAGGAGGCCGTGCTGCCGTTCAAGCGCTTCCGCACCGCCGAGGGGCACGTCGTGGACACCGTGCTCGGTCCGGAGATGCGGTCGACCGGTGAGGTGATGGGGTTCGACAAGGACTTCCCGCACGCCTTCGCCAAGTCGCAGGCCGCCGCCTACGGGGGCCTGCCCACCGGGGGCACCGTGTTCGTCTCGGTGGCCGACCGGGACAAGCGCTCGATCGTCTTCCCCGTGCTGCGGCTGGCGGAGATCGGCTTCGAGGTGCTGGCCACGGCCGGCACCGCCCAGGTGCTGGCCCGCAACGGCATCGCGGCCACGACCGTGCGCAAGTACTCCCAGGGCGAGGGCGCGGACGGTGAGCCGACCGTCGTCGACCTCATCAACGACGGCAAGGTCGACCTGGTGGTGAACTCGCCGTCCGGGCAGGGCGCGCGCGCCGACGGGTACGAGATCCGGGCGGCCACGACGGCCGCGGACAAGCCCATGGTCACCACGGTCGACCAGCTCGCCGCGGCGGTGCAGGGGATCGAGGCCGTGCGCGGCGGCCCGTTCGACGTCGGCAGCCTGCAGGAGCACACCGCCGCGACCGTGGCGCGTCGCGAGGCCGCCGTCCGGGCGGACGCGTGACCGCGCCGGCAGGTCCGGTGCCGTTCGGGGCCCGGCTGGCCGGGGCCATGGACGACCACGGCCCGCTCTGCGTGGGCATCGACCCGCACGCGGCGCTGCTGGAGGCCTGGTCCCTGCCCGACGACGCCACCGGTGTGCGCGAGTTCGGCCTGCGTGTCGTCGAGGTGCTCGGCGGCCGGGTGGCGGCCCTGAAGCCGCAGGTGGCGTTCTTCGAGCGGCACGGCTCGCGGGGGCTGGCGGCCCTGGAGGACGTCCTGGCCGCCGCCCGCGCGGCGGGCACCCTGACGGTCGTCGACGCCAAGCGCGGCGACATCGGCTCCACGATGGCCGGCTACGCCGAGGCGTTCCTCGCCGACGGCTCGCCCCTGGCGGGCGACGCCGTCACCCTGACCCCCTACCTCGGCTTCGGCTCCCTGCGGCCGGCGCTGGACCTGGCGTCCGGGACGGGGCGCGGCGTCTTCGTGCTGTGCCTGACCTCCAACCCGGAGGGCGCGCGGGTGCAGCACGCGGTCGCCGCCGACGGGCGCAGCGTCGCCGCGTCGGTCGCGGCCGAGGCGGCGGCCCTGAACGCCGACGCCGAACCGCTGGGGTCGGTCGGCCTGGTGGTCGGGGCGACCGTGGGGGACGCGGTGCGCGCGACCGGGACGGACCTGTCGGCCGTCAACGGTCCGCTGCTGGCCCCGGGGGTCGGGGCGCAGGGCGCGGGGGAGCGCGAGCTGGCCGCCGTGTTCGGCGCCGCGCGAGGCCAGGTCCTGGCCTCGTCGTCGCGGGGCGTGCTGGCCGCCGGACCCGACGCCGGCGCCCTGCGCGGTGCTGCCGCGGCGGCCGTCGCCGAGGTGTCCGCGGCGCTGCGTCCGGCGCGCTGACCGGCCGGGACGTCCCGGCCGCGTCCGGTTGTCCCCGGTTCGGGACGAATGTCGACGGTCGGCCGAGGTGGGTTTTCCCACAGGGGCCCCCAGCGATTGCCGCTCCCGCAGGTCGTGGCTACTTTCGAGGGAGCAGTACTCCCTGTCGGTCCGACTGAGTAGGTGACTTGCGTGGCCCTCCCTCCCCTCACCCCGGAACAGCGTGCGGCGGCCCTCGAGAAGGCAGCCGAGGCGCGCCGGGTGCGCGCCGAGATCAAGAACCGTCTGAAGTACTCCCAGGGGTCGCTCAAGGAGGTGATCGAGCAGGGTCAGAAGGACGACGTCGTGGGCAAGCTCAAGGTCGTCTCCCTGCTCGAGTCGCTCCCCGGAGTCGGTAAGGTGAAGGCCCGGGCGATCATGGAAGAGATCGGGATCGCCGAGACCCGCCGGGTCCGCGGTCTCGGACCGCACCAGTCCCAGGCGCTGATCGAGAGGTTTGGCTGAGATTTCCGCACCATCCGCCGCCGTGCCGGCACCCCGAGACACCGTCGTCCCCGACGATGCGCGAGGCCCGGCACGGCTGACCGTGCTCGCCGGGCCGACCGCCGTCGGCAAGGGAACCGTGTCGGCGGACATCCGCGCCCGGTACCCCGAGGTGTGGCTGTCCGTGTCCGCCACGACCCGGTCGCCCCGCCCCGGTGAGGTGCACGGCGTGCACTACCTCTTCGTCACGCCCGAGGAGTTCGACCGGATGGTCGCGGAGGGGGAGATGCTCGAGTGGGCGGTCGTGCACGGCCGCCACCGGTACGGCACCCCGCGCGGCCCGGTCGAGGAGCACCTGGCCGCCGGCCGTCCGACGCTGCTCGAGATCGACCTGCAGGGAGCCCGCCAGGTGCGGGAGGCGGTGCGGGACAGCGCCCTGGACGCCCAGTTCGTGTTCCTGTCCCCGCCGAGCACGGAGGAGCTGGTCCGGCGCCTCGTGGGACGCGGCACGGAGGACGCCGAGGAACGCGCGCGCCGGCTGGCCACCGCCGAGGTGGAGATGGCGGCCGAGCCCGAGTTCGACGTGACCATCGTCAACGACGACGTGACGCGCGCCACGGACGAGCTCGCGGGACTGCTGGGCGTCCCCGGGGCCGAGGGTGAGGAACGCCGCCCCGAGCCCTCGCACGGCGGACGGTAGACTGGCCAGCCGAACCCCTGATCTTCCACCGGTGGCGCTCGCCACCGGCCCCGACCTCTGCTTGGAGTGAGACACATGGCAGGAACGACGCCGCAGCCGATCGGCATCACCGACCCGCCCATCGACGACCTGCTGCAGCACAGCGAGTCCAAGTACGGGCTGGTGCTCTACGCGGCCAAGCGGGCGCGCCAGATCAACGCCTACTACGCCCAGCTCAACGAGGGGCTCCTGGAGAACGTCGGCCCGCTCGTCGAGGCCCGCAACCAGGAGAAGCCGCTGTCGATCGCGATGCGCGAGATCAACCAGGGGCTCCTGACCGCCGAGCCGGCCCCCGAGCCGACCGAGTCCGCCTCGACGCCGGCCGACCCGACGGCCGAGTCCGAGCACGCCGTGGGCGACGACGAGATCGTCTGAGCCGAGTGCGCGGGCGTCGTCGATGAGGATTCTGCTCGGGGTCTCCGGCGGTATCGCCGCCTACAAGGCGGTGCTGCTGCTGCGGCTGCTGCGCGAGCAGGGCCACGCGGTGCGGGTCGTGCCCACCGCAGCGGCGCTGCGGTTCGTCGGCGCGCCCACCTTCGAGGCGTTGTCGGGCGAGCCGGTGAGCGCCGAGGTGTTCGACGACGTCGAGAACGTCCAGCACGTGGCGCTCGGGCAGGGGGCCGACCTCGTGATCGTCGCTCCGGCCACGGCGGACCTGCTGGCGCGGGCCGCGACGGGACGCGCGGACGACCTGCTCACCTCGAGCCTGCTCGCCGCGCGGTGCCCGGTGGTCATGGCCCCGGCGATGCACACCGAGATGTGGGAGCACGCGGCCACCCGGGCCAACGTCGCGACGTTGCGCGACCGGGGGGTCCACGTCATCGAGCCCGCGTCGGGCCGACTGACCGGCAAGGACACCGGTCCCGGTCGGCTGCCCGACCCCGAGGAGATCGCCCGGGTGGCACTGGCGGTGGCGGCCGGCCCCGCCGAGCCGGTCACCGACCAGGACCTGACCGGCCGGTCCGTCGTCGTGTCGGCCGGGGGTACCCGGGAGCCGATCGACCCCGTGCGGTTCGTCGGCAACCGGTCCAGCGGTCGCCAGGGTGCCGCCCTGGCCGCGGCCGCCCGGGCCCGCGGTGCCCGGGTGACGCTCGTCGCGGCCCACGTCGCCGCGGACCTGACCGACCCGTTGGTGGCCGCCGGCGTGGAGGTCGTGCCGGTCTCGACCACCGCCGAGCTGCGGACGGCGGTCCGCCGGGCAGCGGTCGGCGCCGACGCCGTCGTCATGGCCGCCGCGGTGGCGGACTTCCGGCCAGTGGCCGCCACCGAGGCCAAGATCAAGAAGGTCGCCGGGCAGGCGCCGCCGTCGATCGAGCTGGTCGAGAACCCCGACGTGCTGGCGGAGCTGGCCGCCGAGCGGCTGCGCGCGGGGCAGGTCGTCGTCGGGTTCGCCGCCGAGACGGGTGACGAGACGGGCGGTGTGCTCGAGCACGGCCGCGCCAAGGCGCGCCGCAAGGGTGCCGACCTGCTGGCGGTCAACGCGGTCGGCGAGGCGCTCGGGTTCGGCACCGAGGTCAACGAGGTCACGCTGCTCGACGAGCACGGTGAGACGGTGGCGAAGGCCGCCGGCTCGAAGCGGCAGGTGGCGGACGCGATCTGGGACGCTGCCGTCGCCCGGATGACCGCATCGTGAGATGGTCTCAGCATGTGAGCGACTGGGGTGCTCGCATGGCGTCGTCCGGCCCCGGTGAACCGTAGGCTGATCCCATGACCGAAGCGCTGCGCCTGTTCACGTCCGAGTCCGTGACCGAAGGGCACCCGGACAAGGTGTGCGACCAGATCTCGGACGCCATCCTCGACGCGCTGCTCGCCCAGGACCCGCGCTCGCGCGTCGCGGTGGAGACCATGGTCACCACGGGGCTGGTGCACGTGGCCGGCGAGGTCACCACCGAGGCGTACGTGGAGATCCCGCAGATCGTGCGCGAGGTCGTGCGGGGGATCGGCTACACCTCGTCGTCCATCGGGTTCGACGGCGACTCCTGCGGCGTGTCCGTCTCCATCGGCCAGCAGTCGCCCGACATCGCCCAGGGTGTCGACACGGCGCTGGAGCGTCGGACCAACGCCGACGACCTCGACCCCTACGACGCGCAGGGCGCGGGCGACCAGGGTCTGATGTTCGGCTACGCGACCGACGAGACCCCGTCGTTGATGCCGCTGCCCGTCTTCCTCGCGCACCGGCTGGCCGAGCGGCTGGCCGAGGTGCGCCGCACCGGCGAGGTCGCCGGGCTGCGACCGGACGGCAAGACGCAGGTGACGGTCGGCTACGACGGCGACCGCCCCGTGAGCCTGGACACGGTGGTGCTGTCCACCCAGCACGACGCCGACCTCGAGCAGGACAAGCTCGCCACCGAGGTGCGCGCCCACGTCATCGACCCGGTCGTGGCGCAGGTGGCGGGTTCCGCCGGCATCCGGACCGACGAGGTGCGGGTGCTCGTCAACCCGACCGGCCAGTTCGTCATCGGCGGCCCCCAGGGTGACGCGGGGCTGACGGGCCGCAAGATCATCGTCGACACCTACGGCGGGATGGCCCGGCACGGCGGCGGGGCGTTCTCCGGCAAGGACCCCTCGAAGGTCGACCGGTCGGCCGCCTACGCGATGCGCTGGGTGGCCAAGAACGTCGTCGCGGCCGGGTTGGCCCGCCGCTGCGAGGTGCAGGTGGCCTACGCCATCGGCAAGGCGCACCCGGTGGGGCTCTACGTCGAGACGTTCGGGACCGAGACCGTGGACCCGGTGCGTATCGAGGCCGCGATCCGCTCCGTGTTCGACCTGCGCCCGGCGGCGATCATCCACGACCTCGACCTGCTGCGGCCCATCTATGCGGCGACCGCCGCCTACGGCCACTTCGGGCGCGAGCTCGAGGAGTTCACCTGGGAGCGCACCGACCGGGTGGAGGAGCTGCGTGCCGCCGTGCGCTGAGCGCACGACGTCGGTGGCTCGTGATGGCATAGCCCTGTGACCACCCGAGACGAGCCCGAGCAGCCCGCCCTGCTCGGGCTCGACGACGTCCCGGCCGCCCCGCGGCGCCGGACGGGGCGCAAACCCGGCAGCGAGCCCGCCGCGGTGGACCCCGTCGCCCGCGTGGTCCTGGACCTGTCCCCACCGCACCTGGACCGCGAGTACGACTACCTGGTCCCGGCGGCGATGGCCGACGACGCCGTGCCCGGGGTGCGCGTCCGGGCCCGGTTCGGGCCGCAGGACGTCGCCGGGTTCGTCGTCGCGCGCTCGGCGACCTCGGACCACGAGGGGCGCCTGCAACCGCTGCGGCGGGTCGTCTCCCCGGATCCGGTCCTGAGCCCGGCGGTGCTGGACCTGGCGCGCGGGGTCGCGGCCCGCTACGCGGGGACCGTCCCGGACGTGCTGCGGCTGGCCGTCCCCCCGCGCCACGCGCGGGTCGAGGCGGAGGTGCTCGCGCAGCTCGCCGACCTGGACGACCGGACGCACGACGGGGTCGTCCCGCCGCCGTCCGCCCCTGCGGGGGAGGGCTGGCCCGGCGTCTGGGCACCGTACCGGTCGGGCGAGGCGTTCTGCCGTCACCTTCTGGGCGGCCAGGCGCCCCGGGCCGTCTGGACGCCGCTGCCGGGGCTCCAGCCACCCGCGGGCGAGGAGACGGTGGCCCGCGTGCCGCACTGGGCCGCCGCGATCGCCGGTGCGGTACGGGCGGCGCTGGCCGGCGGCCGGCGGGCGCTCGTCGTCGCCCCGGACGCCCGGGACGTCGACAGGATCCGCGCCGCGCTCGAGGCCGCCGGGGTCGCCGACGTCCGGACGCTGCAGGCGGAGGACGGTCCGGCGCCCCGCTACCGGTCCTTCCTGCACGCCCGGCACGGACTGGCCTCGGTGGTGGTCGGGACCCGGGCCGCGATGTTCGCCCCCGTGCCCGACCTGGGGCTGGTCGTGCTGTGGGGCGACGGCGAGGAGACCCTCGACGAACCGCACGCCCCGTACCCGGCCGCCCGCGAGGTGCTCGCGATGCGCTCCGAGGCGGAGGGTGCGGGGTTCCTGCTCGGTTCCCCGGGCCGCACGGTGCAGGCCCAGGCGATGCTCGCGCGCGGCTGGGCCGCGGAGATCGCGGCCTCGCGCGAGGTCGTGCGGGCCCGGGCGCCGCGGGTGCGCGCGCTGACGTCGGTCGAGCTGGCGTCCGAGGGCCCGGGGGCGGCCGCACGCCTGCCGACGGCCGCGTGGCGGACCGCTCGGTCTGCTCTGGAGCGGGGACCCGTGCTCGTCCAGGTGCCGCGGACCGGTTACCTGCCGGTCGTGGCGTGCGCCGCCTGCCGGACGGCCGCACGCTGCACCCACTGCCACGGCCCTCTCGGGCTGCGGGGTGCGCGCGCCACCCCGCAGTGCACCTGGTGCGGCCGGCTCGCCGGCACCTGGCGCTGCGACGAGTGCGGCCACGACCGCGTGCGCGCCGTGCGGGTGGGGTCCGAACGCACCGCCGAGGAGCTCGGACGAGCCTTCGCCGGGGTGCCGGTGCGGGTCTCGGCCTCCTCGGCGCCCGGCGGGATCCTCGACCACGTCGAGGAGCGTCCCGCCCTGGTGGTGGCCACCCCGGGTGCCGAGCCGGTGGCCGAGAACGGCTACGCGGCCGCGCTGCTGCTCGACGCCGCGACAGCCACCGCCGGTACCGACCTCGCGATGGCCACGCGTGCCCTGCACCGGTGGATCGCGGTGGCCGCGCTCGTGCGCCCCGGTCCGGACGGTCAGGTGCTCCTCGTCGGGGACGCCGCGCCGGCACCGACCGGCGCGCTGGTCCGCTTCGACCCGGCCGGGCTGGCCGAGCGGGAGCTGGACGAGCGTCGCGAGCTCGACCTGCCGCCCGCTGTCCGCGTGGCGGCGGTGACGGGGGACGCCGACGCCGTACGCGCCGTCGTCGACCGCGTCGCGCTCGCCACGCCCGAGACCGTCCTCGGCCCGGTCGAGCTGCCCGCCGACGACCGGCTCGAGGCGCGGGTGCGCGTCGTCGTGCGCGTGCCCCTCGCCGACGGCGCGGAGCTCGCGGCCCAGCTCCGCGCGTCGATGGCCGTGCGGTCGGCCCGCCGCGAAGGCGGCCGGGTGCGGGTGCAGGTCGACCCGCAGGAGATGCTCTAGGGGCGCTAGCGTGCGGGCATGACCTTCCGCGCCGTGGCCCCGGACGTGCTGGTCCGCACCAGCCGGCGCGACGTCACGACGTCGGTCCTCGCCGTCGGGCCGCGGCGCGCGACCGGGCGGCGTCCCGCCCTGCTCGTGGACCCGGCCTGGGACGACGACGAGCTCGAGGGGATGGCTGACGAGCTGGTCGCGCGGCAGGTGCGGGTGGCCGCCGGGCTGTCGACGCACGCGCACCACGACCATCTGCTCTGGCACCCGCGGTTCGGGGCGGTGCCGCGGTGGGCGTCGTCGCGGGCGACGGAGGTCGTGCGGAGCCACCGGGACGTCCTGGACGCCGTGGTCCGGTCCGAGGGCCGGCAGGAGGCCGTGCTGGAGCTCTTCGCCGCCGTGGCCGCGCTGGCGGATGACCGCGTGCCCGACCCGGACGGTGAGCTGCCGCGCTCCGAGCTCGTCGTGCACGACGCGCACGCCCCGGGGCACGTGGCGCTGTGGCTGCCGGACGCCCGCGTCCTGGTCGCGGGGGACATGCTGTCCGACGTCGAGCCGCCGCTGCCCGCGGACGAGATCTCCGGAGACACCGACCTGGTCGGCTACCGCGAGGGGCTCGAACGGTTGGCGCCGTACGTGGCGCGGGCGGACGTCGTCGTGCCCGGGCACGGGACACCCACCCGGCACGCGGGCACCCGGCTCGACGCCGACCGCCGGTACGTCGACGCGCTGCTGGCCGGGCGCGATCCGGACGACCCCCGGGACGCCGCGCGTTGAGCGCTCAGCCCAGCGACGCCACCGCGGAGGTCAGCAGCGCGGTGCCGTCGTTCCAGGCGCCGGTGGCGTCGAAGCCCATCTGCGAGAGCACCGCCCACACCACGCCCACGACGGCGTAGATGCTGACCGGGGTCATGACGAGCCACTCGCGCCAGGACCCGGCGTCACCGAGCACCGGCACGGCAATGTTGCCGCTGCGGCCCCACATGTCGTCCAGCGGCAGCCACCGATGCCGGCGCACCCACCGCGGCGAGCCGAAGCGGATCGGCCACAGCAAGGGGACCCCCTGGGTGGTGACCAGGTCGCCGAGGATGTGCACCGTGGCGCCGAGGCCCACGCAGAACGGCATCCAGTACCACTCCTCGGGGGCGAACACGGCGATGAACAGGGCCAGGGAGATGGACGACGTCCAGGTCCACCAGCGCCGGCGTCCCGTCAGGTGCAGGGCTCGAAGAGCGAAGGCGACGAGCAGCACGGCCATGATGCCGGGGCCGATCAGCACCTCGCCGAACGTCTCGGTGCTGATCGTCAGGAAGCTCATCGCCCAGGCGATGAGCGTGAAGACCGCGATCCCCAGGATCGAGTGGGTGCCGTTGCGGTGGCCGCCGGAGATGGTGCAGACGAACTTCGTCAGCGCCTCCGACAGCGGGGGCAGCGAGTGCGAGATCGTCCCGTTGTGGTGGTCGGCGTCGGGCAGGAGCGCGGCGCCGGCGCAGACGAGCGCGCCGGTCATCACGCCGACGTCGGACACGGGGTACCACCCGAAGGCGATCGGGGTCGAGGCCGTGACCGCCACCCAGGCGGCTGCCCCGGAGGCGGCGTGGTGCCCACCCATCATGGTGCGTCGTCCTCCTTCGTCCGGTGTGCCCCTTGATGACCGTTTGGTCGGGGTCGGACGGAACGCTACACCTCCCTCGCGAGCACCGCAGAGCCGGGCGCCGGCGCGATGGTCGACGCGCGCCCAGGTCAGACGAGGTCGACGACGACCTTGACGTCGTCGTCCTGCGGCGTGAGGGCCTCGACCGCGCGGTCCAGGGGCAGACGCCGGGTGACGAGGCGCGCCAGCCAGTCGCGGTCGGCCCCGGCCAGGGCCTCGGCCGCGGCGCGGTAGTGCCGGAGGTTGGCGTTCACGGAGCCCACGACGACGTCGTTCTCCAGCACGACGGACCGGTTGGCGGCGCCGGCGTCGACGGGCACCTGGTGACCCGCGGAGGAGATGCCGGTCAGGACCGTGATGCCGTAGGGCCGCGTCGACGTGACGGTGTCCATGACGACGGCGGGTGCGCCGGTGCACTCGACGATCACGTCCGGCTCGACCCGGTCGGCCACGGCGGTCGGGTCGTCGTGGTGGTAAGTCGCCCCGAGGTCGCGCACGAGCCCGGGTTTCGGGCCGTCGGTCGCGCGGTCGAGGACGTGCACGTCGAGCCCGCGCCGGGCCCCGACCAGGGCGGCGAGCAGGCCGATCGGCCCGGCGCCCGTCACGAGCACCCGCTGCGGGTCGAACCACGAGCGCGCGCCGATCCGGTCCACCTGCTCCCAGGCCTTGGTCACGACGGTCGTGGGCTCCAGGAGTACGCCCACGTCGGCCAGGGCGGGGTCGAGGCGCACGGCGCGGTCCGCCGCGACCGTCCACCGCTCGGCGGCGAAGCCGTCGACCTCCTTGATCCCGTGCTCGGTGAACAGCCCGTTGCGGCACATGTCCCACTCGCCGTGGGCGCAGGCGCCGCAGGGCACCGGGTCGGGACGGCGGACGACCCCGACCACGAGGTCGCCGGGGGAGAACCCGGAGTCGTCCGGCGCCTTCCGGACCCGTCCCAGGGACTCGTGACCGAGCACGAGCCGCTCCTGGCCGGGCGGCGGGGCGCCGTGCTCGCCGCGGGCGATCTCGTGGTCCGTGCCGCAGATCCCGACCGCCACGCCGTCGACCAGCAGCTCGTCCGGACCGGCGACGGGGTCGGCCACGTCGGTGACGGCCAGGGAGTCGGCCTGCCCGGGGACGATGGTCAGTGCTCTCACGCGTGCTCCTCAGTCGGTGGGATGCTCGGGCATGCCGGTCATGTCGGTGCCGGCGCCCCGGATGCCGGACAGGATGCGCGCGGAGTTCACGACACCGAGGTGGCTGAACGCCTGCGGGACGTTGCCGAGCTGACGGCCCGCGGTGACGTCGAACTCCTCCGCGAGCAGCCCGAGGTCGTTGCGCAGACCGAGCAGCCGCTCGAACAGCGCGTGCGACTCGGCGTCGCGGCCGATCGCGTGCAGGGCGTCGACGAGCCAGAAGCTGGCGATCAGGAACGTGCCCTCGGTGCCCGCCAGCCCGTCGACGCCGTCGGCGTCCTGGCGGTACCGCAGCAGCAGGCCGTCCCGGCCGAGCTCGCGCTGCACGGCGTCGACCGTGCCGATCACCCGGTGGTCCGACCACGGCAGGAAGCCCACCCGGGGAATGAGCAGCAGGGCCGCGTCGAGACCGCGCGACCCGTAGAACTGGGTGAAGGTGTTCCGCTCGGCGTCGTAGCCGTGGGTGAGCACGTCGGTGCGGATCGACTCGCGCAACCTCCGCCACCGGTCGACCGGTCCGTCGAGGCCGAACCGCTCGACGCCGCGGATCATGGCGGAGACACCGGCCCAGGCCATGACGCGCGAGTGCACGAACGCCCGCTGCGGTCCGCGCACCTCCCACAGACCGTTGTCCACGTCGTCCCAGTGACCTTCCAGGTGGTCCAGCAGGGACCGTTGCAGCCGCCACGTGTCCTCGTCCTCGGCGATCCCGTCCGACCGGGTCAGGCTCAGGCCGACGAGGGCCTCGCCCCAGACGTCGAGCTGGAGCTGGTCGGCGGCGCCGTTGCCGACCCGCACCGGAGTGCTGCCCTCGTACCCCGGCAGCCAGTCGAGCGTGATCTCCGGGAGCCGACGCCGCCCGTCGAGGCCGTACATGATCTGCAGGTCGGCCGGGTCTCCCGCCACGGAGCGCAGCAGCCACTCCCGCCAGGCCTTGGCCTCCTCCCGGTGGCCGGTGCTGAGCAGGGCCAGCAGGGTGAACGCGGCGTCGCGCAGCCAGCAGTACCGGTAGTCCCAGTTGCGGACACCCCCGAGCTGCTCGGGCAGCGACGTCGTGGCCGCCGCGGCGATCGCCCCGGTCGGGGCGTAGGTGAGCGACTTGAGCGTGATGAGCGACCGCCGCACGGCGTCGCCGTACCGGCCCTCGTACCGGGTGCGGCCGACCCAGTCGCGCCAGTACTCCAGGGTGTCGGACAGGGCCTCCTCGGCGTCCACCGGCTCGGGCACGGGGTCGTAGGAGCGGTGGTAGCTCAGCACGAAGGAGACGCGGTCGCCCGCCGACACCTCGAAGCGGGAGGAGATCGTCTCGCCCGAGACGGTGTGCGGCACGGTCGCGGCGAGGTTGAGCGCGTCGGGGCCCGCGACCGCGCAGACCGTACCGCTGCGCTCGGTGCCCAGGATGCTCGGCGACTCGGTGACCCAGGGGACGACGGCCCCGTAGTCGAACCGTGGGCGCAGGACGCTCTCGACGGCCACGCGGCCGCTGACGCCCTCGACGATCCGGACCATGTCGGGGGTGCGTCCACGCGGCGGCATGAGGTCGGTCACCCGGACGGTCCCGTCGGACGTCTCCCACTCGGTCTCCAGCACGAGCGTGTTGCCCCGGTAGCGGCGACGGGTGCACAGTCCGGCGCCGACCGGCGCGATCCGCCAGGAGCCGTGGGAGTCGTCGCCCAGCAGGCCGGCCAGGCAGGCGGGGGAGTCGATGTCGGGCAGGCAGAGCCAGTCGACGCTGCCGTCCCGCCCGACGAGGGCGACCGTCTGCAGGTCGCCGACGATGCCGTAGTCCTCGATGCGCAGCGCCACCCGCTTCACGCTAGGGCAGCGGCGTGACCTGCGCCACGGCTCGACGGTTTGCAGGTCAGGGGCCTCGCCGTGCTATCTTTCTTACCGCGCCGGAACGGAGCAGGAACTCCGGGACGGTCCACTCGTCCGGGTGGCGGAATGGCAGACGCGCTAGCTTGAGGTGCTAGTGCCCGTTATAGGGCGTGGGGGTTCAAGTCCCCCTCCGGACACTCGTTTGAGACAGCGACGTCGAAGGCCCCCGGTTCCACGACCGGGGGCCTTCGTCGTTCCCGGAGTGACGTCGTGGCGCGGTCGGGTGGAGATCGGTTCGCCCGACCGCCGTCGCGGGCGTCCGCGGATACGCTGCGGCCGTGACGTACCTCGACGACCTCTTCTCCCTCACCGGCCGCACCGCCGTCGTCACCGGCGGCAGCTCCGGCATCGGCCGGGGGATCGCCACCGCGCTCGCCCGGGCCGGGGCCGCCGTCGTGCTGGTGGCACGCGGCCGTGACGCCCTGGACACCACCGCGTCCGAGCTCCGTGCCGCCGGGTGCCGGTGCGAGGCCGTCGTCGGCGACCTGTCCACCCGGTCCGGGGTCCGGGCCGCTGCGGAGGCAGCCACCGAGCCCTTCGGGGAGCCGGACGTCGTCGTCTCCAGCGCCGGGGTGAACCTCCGTCCTCCCATGGCCGAGATCGGCGAGGACGTCTGGGACACCACGATGGCCGTCAACCTCGAGGCGCCGTTCTGGCTTGGGCAGCGCTTCGGACCGGCGATGGCCGCACGCGGCCACGGCCGGCTGATCCACGTCAGCTCCCAGCAGGCCCACCGTGCCTTCGTCACCAGCGGCGCCTACGGCGTGTCCAAGGGCGGGCTGGAGTCTCTCGCCCGGTCCCAGGCCGAGGCGTGGTCCGCCCACGGCGTCACCGCCAACACCCTCGTCCCCGGTTTCGTGCTGACTCCGCTCAACGAGCGGCTGCAGGAGGACCCCGGTCGCGTGGCGGCCCTCGCGGACCGCACCCTCGTCGGCCGCAACTCCGTGCCCGACGACCTCGCCGGCGCCGCGGTGTTCCTCGCGAGCCCGGCGTCGGGGTACGTGACCGGCCAGTCGATCCACGTCGACGGCGGGTTCTCCGTGCACTGAGCACGTCGGCGCAGCACACTGGTCACGTCCGAGGTGGAGGGAGCGTCGTGGCGGAGGCCAGGGAGAACGTCCCGCAGTGGTTGCGCAGCGCCGCCGGGTGGTCGTGGCGTCTGGTCATGCTGGTCGTCGCCGTCGCGCTCGTGGTGTACGCCACGGCCCAGGTGCAGTTCGTGTTCTTCGCGATCTTCCTGGCGCTCGTGCTCACCTCGGTGTTCAGCCCGCTGACCGACCTGTACCAGAAGGTGATGCCCCGCGCGCTGGCCACGGCGCTCGCGCTGCTCAGCGGGGTCGTGGTGTTCGGCGGCCTGATCGCCTACGTCGTGGCGTCGGTGGCCGGGCAGTGGACCGAGCTCGGCGGGCAGTTCGAGACCGGTGTGCAGCAGATCCTCGACTTCCTCGAGACCGGGCTCTTCGGCCTGTCGATCAGCGCCGGCCAGCTCCAGGAGTGGCTGGACTCCGGGCAGCAGTGGGTGGCGGACAACGCCGAGAACCTCGTCGGGCAGGCCGCCGAGAGCGCCGGGTCCGTGCTCGAGGGGTTCATGGTCGCCGCGTTGGCGATCTTCCTGACCGTGTTCTTCGTCTACTCGGGCGAGCAGATGTGGCACTGGTTCCTGCACCAGGTGCCCGCCGAGCACCGCCGGCGGTGGGTCGAGGCGGCCGGTGCCGGCTGGTACACCTTCTCGGGCTTCGCCCGCGGCACCGTCATCATCGCGTTCATCGACGGCATCCTCGCCTTCGTCCTGCTGATGATCCTCGGGGTGCCGCTGGCCGCACCGCTGGCGGTGCTCGTGTTCATCGGCGCGTTCATCCCGCTGATCGGGGCGCCGCTGGCGATGATCATCGCCGCCGTCGTCGCCCTCGCCGCCGAGGGATTCATCACAGCGCTGATCGTCACGCTCGGCATCGCCGCCATCGGCCAGCTCGAGGGACACGTGCTGCAGCCGCTCATCATGGGCAAGCAGGTGGCCCTGCACCCGGTGGTGGTCGCGGTGGTCGTCCTCGCGGGAACCGTGCTGGCCGGGCTGCTGGGCGCGGTGGTGGCGGTGCCGTTGGTGGCGGTGGCCTGGACGGTGTTCTCGACGCTGCGCGGCGACCGGCCCGTCCCCGTGCCACCGGGGGCACTGGCGTCGCCGGATCCCCCCGACGACGACGGCGACGACGAGGCCGGCCCGGCGCCAGGGCCCGAGGGCCGCAGGGCGGTCTGACCGGCGCCGTCGCGCGTGACACGATGCGCCCATGCCACCGTTCGTCCTGCGCAGCCCCGAGGTCCTCCTGTCCGTCCCGACCCCGGCCGACATCGACCGCATCGCCGTCGTGTGCACCGACCCGGCGATCGCGGAGTGGACGACGGTCCCCTCGCCGTACACCCGTGCCGACGCCGAGACCTTCGTGACCGGCATGGTGGTCGACGGCTGGGCGCGCGAGACCATGTTCACCTGGGCCGTCCGAGCCCCCGGGCGGCCGGACGGCACCGTGCTCGGGATGATGGCGATCGGCCTGATCCCGGGCGGACCGGGGGACGCGCACGCCGGGGAGATCGGCTTCTGGACCGCCCCTGACGCCCGCGGAAGGGGGCTGACGACCGCGGCCGGGCGGCTCGCGGCGGACTGGGCGCTGGACCCGTCCGGGCTCGCGCTCGAGCGTCTGCAGTGGCGCGGCTTCGAGGGCAACTGGGCCTCGCGGCGCGTGGCCTGGAAGCTCGGGTTCCGCTACGAGGGCCTGCTGCGACGGCACGGCGTGCGGAACGGCACGGTCTGCGACGACTGGATCGCCTCGCTGCTGCCGGAGGACCCCCGCGAGGCGAGCGAACCCTGGCCGCAGGAGGCCCCGACCTCCTGAACGTCGGCTGGGCCTCTGCTGGGAAACCCGCGGCGGCGCCCGCCGTACACTCCCGTGCGACCCACGTCACACCCGGGCGTGGGCGACACGAAGGAGTGCTCACGCCATGACGCAGCCACGACGGGTCGCGGTCGTCGGTGCCGGACCGTCCGGCCTGGCCGCCGCCCGCGCCCTGGACCGGCACGGACTCGCGCTGACGGGGTTCGAGGCCCACGACGACGTCGGCGGTCTGTGGGACATCGACAACCCCCGCTCGACCGTCTACGAGTCGGCGCACCTCATCTCCTCGCGGACCACCACCGAGTTCGCCGAGCTGCCGATGGCCACGCAGGTCGACTACCCGAGCCACCGCGAGCTGCTGCGCTACTTCCACGACTACGCCGACACCTTCGACCTGCGCCGCCACTACCGGTTCGGCACGCGGGTCACCGCCGTCGAGCCCGGGGACGGGGACGCGAGCGGGCGCTCCGGGTGGGACGTCTGCTCCACCGGGCCCGACGGCGCCTCGAGCCGGGAGCGGTTCAGCCACGTCGTCGTCGCCAACGGCACCCTGGCCGAGCCGAACGTGCCGACCTTCGTCGGCGAGTTCACCGGGGAGCTGCTGCACTCGTCCGAGTACAAGCGGGCCGAGGTGTTCGCCGGCAAGCGGGTGCTGGTGGTCGGCGGCGGCAACTCCGGCTGCGACGTGGCGGTCGACGCCGTGCACCGTGCGGCGTCGGTCGACCTGTCGGTGCGGCGCGGTTACTGGTTCGTCCCGCGGTACCTGCTCGGGCGCCCCACCGACACCCTCAACCAGGGGCGGCCGCTGCCGGCGCGGATCAAGCAGGCCGTGGACTCGCGCGTGCTGACCCTGCTCAACGGCGACCCGCAGCGGTTCGGCTTCCCGGCGCCGGACCACAAGATCTACGAGTCCCACCCCGTGGTGAACTCCCTCGTGCTGCAGCACGCCGGTCAGGGCGACCTGCGGGTCCGGCGCGACATCGACCGCTTCGAGGGCCGGACCGTGCACTTCGTCGACGGCACCGCAGGGGAGTACGACCTCGTGCTGCTGGCCACCGGGTACAAGCTGGACTACCCGTTCGTCGACCCCAAGCACCTCGCCTGGGACGGCCCCGGCTCGGGGACGGCGCCCGGGCTGTTCTGCAACATCGTTCCGCCGTCGCTCAACGGGCTCTTCGTCGTCGGCATGCTCGAGGCCTCCGGGATCGGCTGGCAGGGCCGCGCGGAGCAGGCAGAGCTCGTCGCCCGCTACCTGGCCGCCGACGCCGCGAGCGCCGACGGCGACACCGCCGCCCGGGACCGGGTCGCCGCGTTCCACCGCCGCGTCGCCGGGCCCTGGCCCGACCTGACCGGCGGGTACCGCTACCTCGGCCTGGAGCGGATGAGCTACTACGTCAACAAGGACGCCTACCGCCGCACCGTGCGCCGGCTGGCCGACCAGCTCGCGGGGGAGGGTGACCGATGACCATCGACGACGTCGCCGTGAACTTCTCCGAGAGCTCGATGGTCGCCCTCAGCCTCGTGCTGGCCCTCATCATGCTGGGTATCGCGCTCGACACCTCCCCGGCGGACTTCCGGGTGCTGCGCCGCGCCCCCCGCGCGGCTGTCCTGGCGCTGGCCGCCCAGATCGTGCTGCTGCCGGCCGTGACCTTCCTGCTGACGCTCCTGCTCGGGGTCCAGGCGTCGATCGCGCTGGGCATGATCCTCGTCGCCTGCTGCCCGCCGGGGAACGTCTCGCAGATCCTCACCTACCGCTCCGGCGGCAACGTCGCGCTGTCGGTGTCCCTGACCGCCGTCGGCAACGCGCTGTACCTGGTGGCGATGCCGCTCAACATCGCGCTGTGGGGCAGCCTGCACCCCACCGGCCGCGACATCCTCGCCGAGGTCAGCCTCGACCCGCTGGAGATGATGCTCGACATCGTCCTCATCATCGGGGTGCCCTTCGCCCTCGGGCTGCTGGTGCGCACGCGCTGGCCCGCGATCGCGGCACGGGCGCACCGACCCGTGCACGTCGTCAGCATCCTCGCCCTGGTCGGCTTCGTCGTCGCCGCGCTCGCGGGCAACTTCGCGGTCTTCGTCGCCTGGGTCGGCGTCGTGCTGGTGGCGGTGTTCCTGCACGACGCCGTCGCCCTGGCGCTCGGGTACGCCGCCGCGCGCGCCGGCGGCCTCGCCGTCCGCGAGCGCAAGGCCGTGACCTTCGAGGTCGGCATCCGCAACGCCGCGCTCGGGCTGGGGCTGGTCATGACGTTCTTCGACGGCATCGGCGGGATGGCCGTCGTGGCCGGCTGGTGGGGTGTGTGGGACATCATCGCCGGGCTCGCGCTGGCGACCGTGTGGGCGCGGCGCACCCGCGTGCGCCAGGCCCAGGAGGTGTCGGCATGAGGCGGGTCCTGGTCACCGGCGGCTCGGGGTTCCTCGGGTCGCACGCCGTCGCGGCGCTCGCCGCGCGCGACGACGTCGCGCACGTCGTCTCCGCCGACCTGCGCACGCCCGCCACGGTGCCGGACGGCGTCATCGCGGTCAGGCTCGACGTCACGGACGCCGATGCCGTGCGGGACGCGATCGCGACGCACCGGGTCGACACCGTGGTCCACCTCGCGGCGATCGTGAACCCCGGGACCCTGGACGAGGAGACCGAGCGCCGTGTCGACGTCGACGGCACCCGGCACGTGCTGGAGGCGTGCGTCGACGGGGGAGTGCGGAGGGTGGTGATCTCCTCCTCGGGCGCCGCCTACGGCTACCACGCCGGCAACCCCGTCCCGCTGCGCGAGAGCGACCCGCTGCGGGGCAACGAGGAGTTCACCTACTCCCGGCACAAGCGCCTCGTGGAGGAGCTGCTCGCCACCTACCGGCACGACCACCCGGCGCTGGAGCAGGTGATCCTGCGCATCGGCACGATCCTCGGCCCGGGGGTGGCCAACCAGATCACCGCGCTGTGGGACGCGCCGCGGCTGATCCGCGTGCGGGGCTCGGAGGGGCCGTTCGTCTTCGCCTGGGTCGACGACGTCACCGGCGCGATCGTCACCGGGGCCACCGGGACGGCGACCGGGGCGTTCAACGTCTGCGGCGACGGTCGCATGACCGTGGCCGACATCGCCGACCGGCTCGGCAAGCGCACGCTCGACGTGCCCGCCGGACTGCTCGCCGGGGCGCTGCGCGTGGGACGGGCGCTGCGGCTGACGGTGCACGGTCCCGAACGCGTCGGGTTCCTGCGCTACCGCCCGGTGCTCGACAACACCCGACTGCGCACCGAGCTCGGGTACACCCCGCGGTACACGAGCCGCGAGGCCTTCGAGGAGTGGCTGCGCGTGCGTGCCTGACCGGCGGGAAAAGACGTTGCGGTGACCGCCCCGCCGGTGCCAACCTGCTCGGGAGCCCCCGCGGGCAGGCCGCGTGACAGGGGGCGGACGGAAGGGACGCCGGTGACCGACACGGCGCACGGTCCGACGACCTCGCGCTGACGCCTGCCCACCCGCACCCGGACCAGTGCACCACCCGGTGGACGGCCGACGTCGGCGCACGACCGCCGTGCCCCCGGGAGATCCCGTGCCCACCCCTGCTCCGTCCCCTGCCGTCGTCCTGCGCGACCTCACCTTCACCTGGCCCGACGGCGCGATCGCCCTCGACGCCCTCACCGGCACCTTCCCGACCGGCCGCACCGGCCTGGTCGGTGACAACGGCACCGGCAAGTCCACCTTGCTGCGGCTGATCGCCGGCGATCTCGCCCCGACCTCCGGGACCGTGTCCGTGGCCGGCACCGCCGGCTACGTGCCGCAGCGTCTCACCCTCGACACCGACGCGACCGTCGCGGACCTCCTCGGCCTCCGGTCCGCCCTCGACGCCGTGCGGGCGATCGCCGACGGCGACGTGCGCCCGGAGCTGTTCGACGCCGTGGGGGACGACTGGGACGTCGAGGAGCGTGCCGTGGCGGCGCTCGCGGCCGCGGGGCTGCCGCACACCGCCGGCGTGCTGGACCTCGCCGTCGGCACCCTGTCCGGCGGCGAGGCCGTGCTCACCGCCGTCATCGGCCTGCGGCTGCGCCGTCCCGACGTGGCGCTGCTCGACGAACCCACGAACAACCTCGACGGGGACGCCCGGGAGCGCCTCGCCGAGCTCGTGCGCACGTGGCGCGGCGCTCTGGTCGTCGTGTCCCATGACCGGGACCTCCTCGAGCTCACCGACGCCACCGCCGAGCTGCGCGCCGGGTCGCTGACGACCTTCGGCGGACCGTACAGCGCCTACGAGCAGCACCTCGCCGTGCAGCAGGAGGCCGCGCTGCGGTCGGTGCGCGACGCCGAGCAGACCTGGCGCCGTGAACGCCGCGAACGGATCAAGATCGCCGATCGGGTCGCGCACTCCCAGCGTCAGGGGCGCAAGGACGCGGCCGACGCGAAGTTCGTCAAGGCGGCGATCAACGACCGACGCAACAGCGCGGAGAAGTCGCAGGGCGCCCGGCGCGGGGCCGCCGCGGCCGCGGAGAGCACGGCGCGCGCCGCCGTGGAGACCGCCCGGGGCGCGGTCCGTGACGACGACCGCATCACCATCGACCTGCCGGACCCGGAGGTCCCGGCGTCCCGGCGGATCGCGGTGCTCGGGTCGTCCGACGGCCGGGACGTCGTCGTCGCCGGGCCGCAGCGTGTCGCCCTGTCCGGGCCGAACGGGGTGGGCAAGACGACGCTGCTGCGGCGGCTGCTCGCCGGTCCGTCCCCGGCCGGTGAGCTCTGCACGGACCGGGTCGGGTACCTGCCGCAGCGCCTGGACGGTCTGGACCCGCGCGCCACCGTCCTGGAGGCCGTCCGCGCCGGTGCTCCCGGCGTCGCCCCGGGCGAGCTGCGCGCCCGGCTGGCCCGGTTCCTCGTGCGCGGCGCCCAGGTCGAGCGCCCGGTGGCCACGCTGTCCGGCGGAGAGCTGTTCCGGGTGCACCTGGCCCGGCTGCTGCTCGCGGAACCGCCCGCGCAGCTGCTCGTGCTGGACGAGCCGACGAACAACCTGGACCTGGCCAGCGTCGACCGCGTCGTCGAGGCCCTGTCGTCGTACCGGGGCGCGCTGCTGGTGGTGAGCCACGACCGGTCGTTCGTGGACCGGCTCGGCGTCGACACCCGGCTGCTGCTCAGGTCCGACGGCCGCCTGACGGAGGCCTCCTGAGCGCAGGAGGCGCGGGGCAGGGTGTCCGGCGTGGGTACGGTGTGTGCGTGAACGCACCCGGGAACGACCAGCACCAGCCCACCGCCGCCGACGAGGTCGTCGGGATCTGCCAGGACCTGCTGCGGATCGACACCTCCAACTACGGCGAGAACCAGGGACCCGGCGAGCGCAAGGCCGCCGAGCACGTGGCCGGGCTGCTCGCCGACGTCGGGCTCGAGCCGCAGATCTACGAGTCCCGGCCGGGCCGCGCCTCGGTCGTGGCACGGTTCGAGGGCAGCGACCCGACGCGGGACGCGCTGGTCCTGCACGGGCACACCGACGTCGTGCCCGCGCAGGCGTCGGACTGGTCGGTCGACCCGTTCGCCGGCGAGGAGATCGACGGGCTGCTGTGGGGGCGCGGCGCCGTCGACATGAAGGACATGGACGCGATGATCCTGGCGGTCGTGCGCCAGATGGTCCGCGAGGGCCGTCGCCCGGCACGGGACGTCGTGATCGGCATGTTCGCCGACGAGGAGGCCGGCGGCGTGCTCGGCGCCCGCTGGCTGGTGGACCACCACCCCGAGCTCTTCGAGGGGGCCACCGAGGCCGTCAGCGAGGTCGGCGGGTTCTCGGTGGACGTCGGCGGCCGGCGCGCCTACCTGGTCCAGACCGCCGAGAAGGGTCTCGCCTGGCTGCGCCTGGTGGCCGACGGCCGGGCCGGCCACGGGTCCCAGGTCAACCACGAGAACGCCGTCACCGAGCTGGCGGCCGCGGTGGCCCGCATCGGCAAGCACGCCTGGCCGTACACGCTGACCCCCACGGTGGAGCGGCTGCTGCGCGGCGTGTCGGACCTGACCGGTCTCCCGTTCGACCCGGAGGGCGGCGCCGACCGGGAGCAGGTGGACGCCCTGGTGGCCGCCCTCGGGCCCGCCGCGAAGTTCGTCGGGGCCACCGTGCGGCACACGACCAACCCGACCCAGCTCGACGCCGGGTACAAGGCGAACGTCATCCCCGGGTCCGCCACCGCGGCGCTGGACATGCGCACGGTGCCCGGCCACGACGCCGAGGCCTGGGACGTGCTGCGCGAGCTCGCCGGCCCGCAGGTGCGCGTCGAGACCATCCACGCCGACCGCTCCCTGGAGGTGCCCTTCAGCGGGGGGCTGGTGGACGCGATGGTGGACGCGCTGCACGCCGAGGACCCGGGCGCCGCCGTCCTGCCCTACACGCTGTCCGGCGGCACGGACAACAAGTCGCTGGCCCGCCTCGGCATCACCGGCTACGGCTTCGCGCCGCTGCGGCTGCCCGCCGAGCTCGACTTCGCCGGCATGTTCCACGGCGTCGACGAGCGTGTCCCGGTCGACGCCCTGAAGTTCGGCACGCGCGTCCTGGACCGGATGCTGTCGACCTGCTGAGCGCCCTCAGGTCGCGACGTCCGGGTCGTCCAGCGCCCGTTCGAGCCGGTCGACCAGGTCGGCCTGGCCGCGCACGACCACCCGGCGCGCCTCGTCGGGGCTGAACCAGGCGACCCGGTCGATCTCGGGGACCTCGACGTGCCGGCCCGACCGGGGCGGCCACTCGATCCGGACGGTGTTGCTGCGCACCGCCTCCGGGTCGGGGCCGGGCGGCGGCCAGCGTCGGGCCCACGCCCGGACCCGTTTGCCGGAGCGCTGACGCACCTCGCCGAGGTCGAGGTCCGGCACGGTCTCCGTGGGAAGGGGCACGCCCAGCTCCTCGGCGGCCTCCCGGACGGCGGCGGTGTGGGCGTCCTCGTCCGCACCGACCTCACCCTTGAGGATCGTCCAGGCGCCCACCTCGCGGCGAGCCCAGAACGGGCCGCCCATGTGCGCCAGGAGCACCGCGAGCCGGCCGTCGGTGCGACGGTGGAAGAGCAGCCCGGCGCTCGTGACCGGCACGGTGTCACCCGCCCAGCGCGGCCATCGACCGCCTGGTCCCGTCGACGTACCCGCCGCCGAACAGCACCGCGTGCACCGCCAGGGGGTAGAGCTGGTGCAGCGCGACGCGGTCCTCCCACCCGGCGGCCAGCGGGTGCACGGCGTCGTAGCCGACGAGGATCTCGTCCAGGTGCGGCGCACCGAAGAGAGCGAGCATGGCCAGGTCCGTCTCCCGGTGGCCGCCGTGGGCGGCGGGATCGATGAGCGCCGCCTCGGTGCCGCCGTCGTCGTCGGCGGTCCACATCAGGTTGCCCGACCACAGGTCGCCGTGCAGCCGCGCCGGGGAGTCCGGCGGACCGGCGAGGTCGGGCAGCACCCGGCACACCGCCTCCATCGCCTCGGCGTCGCGGCGACCGAGCACCCCGCGCTCGAGCCCCTGGGCGACGATCGGTCGAAGCCGCGCCTCGGCGTAGAACGTCGGCCAGTCCTCGAACGCGCCGGCGGGCATGGCGAGCGGGTCGTCCAGCGGCCCGAACCATCCCTGTTCGGCGTGCGGGGGCAGGGCGCCGAAGGCGGGGGCTCCGGCGTCGTGCAGCGTCGCCAGCCGGCCGCCGAACGCGCGGGCGGCCGCCGCGGTCGGCGGGGCCGCGTCGAGACGTTCGAGGTCGAGGTGCCCCGGACCGGTCTCCAGCACCCGGGCCACCCGGGGCCCGCCGTCGACCGTGAGCCAGCGCAGCCCCGCCGCCTCGGTGTCGAAGAACCCGGCCGGCGCGCCGGCGCGGGACTTGCGGAAGGTCTCCATCTCAGAGCGTCGAGGTCGCCTTGATGATCTTGCGGCGCAGCCACACCCGCCGCTCTCCACCCAGGTAGAGGCGGGTGCGGGCGAGCTCCCACCGCCCGTACTCGGCCTCCTCGGTGAGTCGCTTGCGGGCGTCCGGCACCGAGGTGCCGCGGTCGATCGTGACCACCCGGTACTCGTACTGCCCGTGCGTGCGCCAGCTCGATGCCATCCGTCGCCTCCCGATCAGGCCGTGCGTCGTTTTCGTGTGCCCATTCTGCCGCTCTTGGCGCTACGGTCGGAGCATGACCGCTGACCCGCGTGCCGCGCTGGACCGTTTCGTCGCCGCCCTCGAGGGGCACTTCCACGCGGTGTCCTCCCGCCGGGGGGACGAGGACCCCGCCGTCGACGACGCCTACGAGGTGCTCGCCGACGCGTTCGAGGTGTACGAGGACGCGCTGGCGCAGGCCTACAGCGAGGTGACGCCGTTCTACCTCGACGACGATGACGATGACGACGAGGACGAGGACTACGACGAGGACGACGACGAGGCCAGTGCCCGCTGAGGCGGGCCGCTACCAGCGCTCGGGATAGCCCAGGGACAGTCCGGAGACGTCGTCGAGGGCCCCGTGCACCTCGGCCGGCAGGTCGAGGTCCACCGCCCCCGTCGCCCCGCGCAGGTGGACCGGGGTCCGCGCCCCCACGATGGCGGACGCCACCTGGGGGCGGGCGAGCAGCCAGGCCAGGGCCACCTCCAGGGGGGCGCGGCCCAGACCGTCCGCGGCCGTCGCGACGGCCTCGACGACGGACGCCGCGCCCGCGTCCTCGACGTACGGCTCGACGAAGCCGGCCAGCCGGTTCGAGGCACCCCGTGAGTCCGCCGGGACGCTGCGCCGGTACTTGCCGGTCAGCACGCCGCGGCCGAGCGGCGACCAGGCGAGCAGCCCGAGACCCAGGGCGGCGGCCGCCGGCCCGACCTCTCGTTCCAGCCCGCGCTGCAGCAGCGAGTACTCCAGCTCCAGGGCCGCGAGCCCGATGCCGTCGGTCGACTCCAGCAGCGTCGCGGCCCGCGCCGAGGCCCAGGCCGGGAAGTTCGAGAGCCCGACGTAGCGTGCCCGGCCGGACGTCACGGCCAGCCGCAGGGCCGAGACCGTCTCCTCCAGCGGCGTGACGGGGTCGGGGCACGCGACCAGGAACAGGTCGACGTGGTCGGTGCCCAGCCGCTGCAGGGAGGCGTCCAGCTCGCCCAGCAGCCCCCCGCGCGACGCGTCGCGACGCGTGCCCTCGGGACCGTGGCGCACCCCGGCCTTCGTCGCGATCACCAGCTCCTCGCGTGCGACGGGGCCGTCCAGCAGGTCGCCGAGCATCTGCTCGGCGTCCCCGTCGCCGTACGCGGCCGCGGTGTCGACGAGCGACCCGCCCGCGTCCAGGAACGCCCGCAGGATCTGTGCGGCGTCGTCCGCGTCCGTGTCGCGACCCCACGACATGGTGCCGAGTCCCAGCGCCGAGACGTGCAGCCCCGAGCCTCCCACCTGGCGTCTTTCCATGGCCGTGACCCTACCGGCGGGGCGCGACCGCGCCCCGGAACCTCGCCGGAGGCCGGGACGGCACGTGCCGGAGCCCACCTGCGGGAACGGTAGTGTGGCCGCTCGTGAGTGCGTGGGAAGCGATCATCCTCGGTCTGGTCCAGGGTTTCACCGAGTTCCTGCCGGTCTCCTCCAGCGCACAGCTGAGGATCGTCGGTGAGCTGATCGGTGGTGCCGACCCGGGCGCCCTGTTCACGGCCGTGACCCAGATCGGCACCGAGGTGGCGGTCCTGCTGTACTACCGCCGCGCGATCCGGGACATCTGCGTGGGGTGGTGGACCTCGCTGCGCGGCGACCACGGCACCACGTGGCGCGACCGGTTCGGCGCGCACGACGCCGACGCCCGCATGGCCTGGTACATCGCCCTCGGCTCGCTGCCGATCGTCGTGCTGGGCGTGCTCTTCGACGAGGCGATCGAGACCACGCTGCGCAACCTGTGGATCACCGTGGCGACGCTGGTGGTCTTCGGCGTCCTGCTCGACCTGGCCGACCGCTACGGGCGGCGCACCCGCGTCGTGGAGGACCTGACCCCGAAGCGGGCGATCGGGTACGGGCTCGCCCAGGCGCTGGCGCTCATCCCCGGCGTGTCGCGGTCCGGCGGCACCATCACGGCCGGGCTCGCGATGGGCTTCACCCGTCGCGCCGCGGCCGACTACTCGTTCCTCCTGGCGATCCCGGCCGTGCTGGGCTCGGGCTTCTACCAGCTGGCCAAGGCCGCCGGGGGAGACCCGGCGCCCGGGTCGGCGGGGTGGGGCGCGACCCTGATCGCGACCCTCGTAGCCTTCGCCCTCGGCTACGTCGTGCTGATCGGCTTCCTCAAGATCGTCTCGACGTACTCCTACAAGCCGTTCGTCTACTACCGCTACGGCCTGGCGGTGCTGGTCGTCGTGCTGATTCTCACGGGCGTCCTGGAGGCCGACCCCGCCGTGACCACCGGCTGACGCCGGTACCCTGGGGCCGTGCGATCCTGGCCCACCCCTCAGATCCCCGAGCTGCCCGCGCCCGCGGACGGCCGCCGTCCCGTCGTGCGCATCCACGACACGACGACCGGACGTCTCGTCGAGGCGGCCCCCGGGCCGACGGCACGCAGCTACGTGTGCGGGATCACGCCGTACGACGCGACCCACCTCGGGCACGCCGCGACCTACGTCGCGTTCGACCTGCTGCACCGGGCCTGGATCGACGCCGGCAAGGACGTGACGTACAGCTCCAACGTCACCGACGTCGACGACCCGCTGCTGGAACGGGCCGCGGCCACCGGGGTGGACTGGCACGAGCTCGCGGCCGAGCAGGTGGCGCTCTTCCGCGAGGACATGACGGCGCTCGGCGTCATCCCGCCCGACCCGTGGACCGGTGTCGCCGAGTACGTGGGACCGATCGCCGAGGCCGTCGCGCGGATGCTCGAGGAGGGGAGCGCCTACCGGGTCCCCGTCGAGCCCGGGGCGGGCGGCGACGACCCCTGCCTGGGGGACGTGTACGCCGACCTGACCGCCGACCCCGACTTCGGTGCCGTCTCCGGGTTCGACCAGGCGACGATGGCCGAGCTGTTCGCCGAGCGGGGCGGCGACCCCGACCGCGACGGCAAGAAGAACCCGCTCGACCCGCTGCTGTGGCGCCGTGAGCGGCCGGGCGAGCCCACCTGGGACGGCGGCGTCCTGGGCACCGGGCGCCCCGGGTGGCACGTCGAGTGCACGGTCATCGCCCGCGACGGGATCGGGCTGCCCTTCGACGTCCAGGGCGGCGGCTCGGACCTGGTCTTCCCGCACCACGAGATGTCGGTCTCGCACGGGCGCATGCTCGCCGGCCCGTCCTCCGCCCCCGGCGCGCACGCCCACGCCGGACTCATCGCCTACGAGGGCCACAAGATGAGCAAGTCGCGGGGCAACCTCGTGCTGGTCTCGGCCCTGCGCCGCGACGGCGTCGACCCGATGGCGGTGCGGCTGGGCATCCTGTCGCAGCACTACCGCACCGAGTGGGAGTGGACGCACGACCTGCTCACGACCGCGCAGGCCCGCCTGGAGAGGTGGCGGGAGGCCGTCTCGGGCAACGGCGGGCCGGCCTGGGAGGCCACTCTGGCCGAGATGCGGGCCGCTCTCGCCGACGACCTGGACGCGCCGCGTGCCCTCGCGGCCGTCGACGCGTGGGCCGACGAGGCGCTCGCGCCGGGGCGGGACACCTCCGCGGACACCGAGGGTGCTCCCGGCGTGGTGGCCCGCGCCGTCAACGCGCTGCTCGGCCTCCGGCTGTGACGCCCCGGCCGGCACGGCGCCGGCCGGGCCCGCCGTGGGCGGGGCGTCAGCTCTTGTCCGGGTTCCCCGGTGTCCCGTGGCCGCCGCCCCGGCCCGGTCCCAGGTCCCGGCGCCGCAGGTAGCGCTCGAACTCCTGGGCGATCGCCTCGCCGGACGCCTCCGGCAGCTCCGCGGTGTCCTTCGCCTCCTCGAGCTGCTGCACGTACTCGGAGATCTCGGAGTCCTCGCGGGCCAGCTCGTCCACCCCTTCCTGCCACGCCTCGGCGTCCTCGGGCAGGTCGCGCATCGGCACCGACGCGCCGACCAGGTCCTCCACCCGGGTCAGGATGGCGAGGGTGGCCTTGGGCGAGGGCGGGTTGGCGACGTAGTGCGGCACCGCCGCCCACAACGACACCGCCTGGAACTCACGGGCGGCGGCCTCGTGCTGCAGGACCCCGACGATCCCGGTCGGGCCCTCGTAGGTGCTCGGCTCGACGTCGAGCACCGCTCGGAGCCCCGGGCTCTCCGTGGTCGCGGTCAGGGGGATGGGACGGGTGTGCGGCACGTCGGCGAGGAGCGCCCCGAGCGTGACCACGGTCCGCACCCCCAGCTCCGTCGCGATGTCCAGCAGCTCGCGGCAGTAGGTCTTCCAGCGGAACGACGGCTCGATGCCGTGCACCAGCACGACACGGCGGTCCGCCAGCTCGGCGACGGACACGGTCGTGGTGGGCCAGGCGATGATCCGACGTCCGTCCGGCCCGCTGCCGATCATCGGTCGGTTCACCTGGAAGTCGTGGTAGTCCTCGGGGTCGAGCTCGCGGTGCAGTGAGGCTCCCCACACGTCGGCGAGGTGCTCGAGGGCGTCCGTGGCGGCGCTGCCCGCGTCGTTCCACCCCTCGAAGGCCGCGATCATGACGGTCTGACGTGCGGCGTGACGGCCGACCGGCTGCTCGGTGGTCATCTGGTCAGCCTATACAGGCGGGCCGGGAACCGTCCGCGACGGGCCCCGGGTCCCGGCGACGGCCCTCGTACGATGACGGGGTGATGCCTGACGACACCGCCGCGCTGCCCGCCGCCGTCCTGTGGGACATGGACGGCACCCTCGTCGACACCGAGCCGTACTGGATCCGCGCCGAGCACGAGCTCGTCGCCGCCCACGGTGGCCGGTGGTCCCACGAGCGGGCGCTGGAGCTCGTGGGCAACCCGTTGACGGTCTCGGCGGGTGTCCTGCAGGAGGCCGGCGTCGACCTGCCCCTCGACGCCATCGTGCAGCACCTCCTGGGACGGGTGCAGGCCCAGGTCGCCGAGTCCGTGCCGTGGCGGCCCGGTGCCCGCGAGCTGCTCGCCGCCCTGGGTGAGGCCGGGGTGCGCTGCGCCCTGGTCACGATGAGCTACGCGGTGCTCGCCGAGGCCGTCACCGCGCACGTGCCCGGGGCGTTCGAGATGCTCGTCACCGGCGACCAGGTGACCCGCGGCAAGCCGGACCCCGAGCCGTACCTGGTCGCCGTCGAGCGGCTGGGCGTGCCGGTCGAGGAGTGCGTGGCGCTCGAGGACTCGCCGGCCGGCATCTCCTCCGCGCTGGCGTCCGGGGCGCGCACCCTCGGCGTCGAGGCCGTGCTGCCCGTGGAGCCGCGGCCCGGGCTCAGCCGCGCGACCAGCCTCGCGGACGTCGACCTGGGCACGATGCGTCGCCTCGTCGCGGGCGAGGTGCTCGACCTCACCCCGGCGGCGACCTGAGCCGCTAGACCTCGACCCCCAGCCGCCGGCGCAGGGCGTCGGTGGGGATCGGTGGGGGAGTGCCGTCGAACGCCGGGCACACGGCCTGGTGGGCGCACCAGCCGCACAGCTTGCTCTGCTTCGGGACGAACTCGCCCCGGCGGGCCGCCGTGGTGATGGCGTCCCACAGGCTGCGCACCTTGGCCTCGGTGACCTCCAGCTCGCGTGCGCGGGGCTCGGCGCGCAGCACCTGGCCGTCGCCCAGGTAGACGAGCTGCAGCATCTTCGGCAGCACGCCCCGCTCGCGCCAGACGACCAGACCGTAGAACCGCATCTGGAACAGCGCCGAGGCCTCGAAGCCCGGGCGCGGCGACCGGCCGGACTTGTAGTCGACCACGCGGACCGCCCCGTCGGGGGCGACGTCGAGGCGGTCGACGACGCCGCGCAGCAGCGGGCCGTCCTCGAGCTGGCTCTCCACCTTCAGCTCGCGCGCCGCGGGTTCGAGCCGGTTCGGGTCCTCCAGGGTGAAGTAGGTGCCCAGCAGGCGCCCGGCGCCCTCGAGCCACGTCTCGAGGGGCTGACCGGTCGCGTCGCCGCCGGGGGTGAACAGCTCGGCGTAGCGGGGCTCGACCTCGACCAGCCGCTCCCACTCGCCCGGCAGCAGGGCACGCGCCGCCTCGGGGGTGCGCTCGCCGAGCGGGGCGTCGTAGAGCCGCTCCAGCACGGCGTGGACCAGGGTGCCGCGTGCCGCGGCCGAGGACGGAGGTTCCGGCAGCCGGTCCACCGTCCGGAAGCGGAACAGCAGCGGGCACTGCATGAAGTCGTTGGCCCGCGACGGCGACAGAGCGGGCCGCCGGGGCGCCTCCGCCGCGGTGTCGACCTCCGTGGCGTCCGGTGAACCGGTGGCAGGATCCGCCGTCGTCGTCATGCGTGACACCCTACGGCCGGCCGCCCACACGACCGCTGCCGGGCGCCAGCGGTTCCGCGCGCCAGCGGTTCCTGGCGCCACGCCGGATAGCCTGGACCGGTGACTCAACGCTCCTCCGGGTGGCGGATCGGCCGCGTGGCCGGTGCCCCCGTCCTGGTGACCCGGTCGTGGTTCGTGGCAGCCGTCGTGCTGACGCTGCTCTTCGCGCCGACGGTGCGCGCCTTCGCCCCGGCGATGGGAACGGTCGGCGTCCTGGTCGTGGCCTTCGCGTTCGTCCTGCTGCTGTTCGCCTCGGTGTTCTGCCACGAGGTCGCGCACGCGCTGGTGGCGCGGGCGCGCGGTCACCGCGTGGACGAGCTGGCCCTGACGCTGTGGGGCGGTCACACGGCCTACTCGGGGGCCGTGCGCCGCCCCCGGGACAGCGCGCTGATCGCCGTCGTCGGACCGCTGACGAACCTGGCGCTCGCCGCCGCGTTCTGGTTCCTCTTCACCGCCCAGTCGTCGTCGTCGTCGATCCCTGCGCTGCTGCTGTACGCGGGGGCGTTCTCCAACGCGTTCGTCGGGGCGTTCAACCTGCTCCCCGGCCTGCCGCTCGACGGCGGGCAGGTGCTCGAGTCCGCCGTCTGGGCCCTCACCGGGTCCCGGACGACGGGCACGGTGGCCGCCGGGTGGGTCGGCCGTGCCGTCGGTCTCGCCGTCGTGCTCGGCGCCCTGGTCTGGCCGCTCGTCGACGGTCGCAGCCCGGACCTCTTCACCGTCATGTGGGCCGCGCTCATCGGGGCGTTCCTCTGGTCCGGTGCCTCCGAGGCCATGCGTGCCGGTCGGCGGCGCGACGCGGTCAGCCGGATCGACGTGCGCACCCTGATGACCACCGCCGTCGTGGTCCCGGCGGGGAGTCCCGTCGCCGAGGCCGGTCGGGCGGCGCGCGGGCACGGCGAGGTCGCGGTCGTGGTCGTGGACGACCGCGGGGAGCCGACCGGGTGGGTGGACCCGCAGGCCGCGGCCGCCGTCCCGGCCGACCAGGCGGCGGCCGTCCCGGTCGAGTCGGCGCTCGTCCCGTTCCCCGCGGGAGCGGCCGTCGCGCTGGAGCAGTCCGGACCCGAGCTGCTGGAGCACCTGGCCCGTGTCTCCGGCGGGGCGCGCGTGGTGCCGGTGACGGACGGCGGCCGGGTCGTCGCGGTGCTGGACGTGGCACGGGTCGCGGCGGCGGTCCGCCCGGCGGGCCGCCGGTAGACTCGATCGGCGTGACTTCCTCCTCCGCCACCGGTGCCGACATCCGTCGCGGTCCCTTCCGCGTCGGCGACAAGGTCCAGCTGACCGACCCCAAGGGTCGGATGCACACGATCACGCTCGCCGAGAACGCCACCTTCCACACCCACAAGGGCTACTTCCGCCACGAGGACCTCCTCGGGCGTCCCGAGGGCTGGGTGGTCACGAACACGGCCGGGATCGAGTACCTCGCCCTGCGTCCGCTGCTGAGCGACTACGTGCTGTCGATGCCGCGGGGTGCCGCCGTCGTCTACCCGAAGGACGCCGGGCAGATCGTCCAGATGGCCGACATCTTCCCGGGTGCGCGCGTGCTGGAGGCGGGCGTCGGCTCCGGGGCGCTGACGATGTCCCTGCTGCGGGCCGTGGGCGACGCCGGTGAGCTGCACTCCGTCGAGCGCCGCGAGGACTTCGCCGCGATCGCGCGCGGCAACGTCGAGACGTTCTTCGGCGGACCGCATCCCGCCTGGCACCTGCACACCGGCGACCTGGCCGACCGGGCGGGCGAGGTCGTGGACCCCGGCTCGGTGGACCGCGTCGTGCTGGACATGCTCGCGCCGTGGGAGAACGTGGACGCGGTCGCCGAGGCACTGATCCCGGGCGGTGTGCTGGTCTGCTACGTCGCCACCGCGACCCAGCTGTCCCGGACCGCCGAGGCGCTGCGCGCCGACGGACGGTTCGCCGAGCCGTCCGCCTGGGAGTCGATGGTGCGCGGCTGGCACCTCGAGGGCCTGGCGGTCCGGCCGCAGCACCGGATGGTCGGGCACACCGGCTTCCTGCTGACCGCGCGCCGGCTGGCCGACGGCGTCACCCCGCCGGTGCGCAAGCGGCGTCCGGCCAAGGGCTCGCGCCCGGGCGACGAGGAGCAGTGGGGCGCCGGCCGGTGGAGCGAGGAGGAGCTCGGCGAGAAGGCGGTCTCGGACAAGAAGGTCCGTCGCGTGCGCCGTGAGGTCGGCCAGGAACCGGAGTGATGTTCCCGGCAGATTGCGGGGGAGTCACAGTTCGGTCGTCATCGTGTGAACGTCGGGACCCGACCGTGAAATGTGCCACACGTTGTCGGCGTTGACCCGTAGGGTGCTGTCACTCGGGAGGAATCCCCTCAGCGGAGGGGAGGAGGCCCGGGCCGCACGGAAGGGGACGCCATGACCGACCAGCCTGTTCGCCCGGAGCACTCGGACACGCCGGCGCCGTCCGGTCGCGACGCCCAGCTGGCGCTGCTCGCGGCGAAGAACGAGCGGCTCGCCGAGGCGCTGCGCGCGGCCCGCGAGCAGATCGTCGAGCTGAAGAAGCAGATCGACGACCTCGCCAAGCCGCCCGGGACCTACGCCACGTTCCTGTCGGCCCACGACGACGGGTCGGTCGACGTCGTCTCGCAGGGCCGCAAGATGCACGTCCAGGCCAGTCCGCAGCTGCGGCTGGGCGACCTCGCCCCGGGCCAGGAGGTCAAGCTCAACGAGGCGATGACCGTCGTCGGCGCCGGGGGCTACGAGCGCACCGGTGAGCTCGTCACGGTCAAGGAGGTCCTCGACCACGAGCGCGTGCTGGTCGTCGGACGCGCCGACGAGGAGCGCGTCGTGCGCCTGGCCGGGTCCGTCGCCGCCGGCACGCTGCGGGTCGGTGACGCCCTGACCGTCGACGTGCGCAGCGGGTTCGTCTTCGAGGTGGTGCCGAAGTCGGAGGTCGAGGAGCTGGTCCTCGAGGAGGTGCCGGACATCGCCTACGAGGACATCGGCGGCCTGGGGGAGCAGATCGAGGCGATCCGCGACGCCGTCGAGCTGCCTTTCTCCCACCCCGACCTGTTCCGCGAGCACGGGCTGCGCCCGCCCAAGGGCGTGCTGCTCTACGGCCCTCCGGGCTGCGGCAAGACCCTCATCGCCAAGGCTGTCGCCTCCTCGCTGGCGCGCATGGTGGCCGAGAAGCGCGGGGGCGACCCCAACGCGAAGAGCTTCTTCCTCAACGTCAAGGGCCCCGAGCTGCTCAACAAGTACGTCGGGGAGACCGAGCGGCACATCCGCCTGATCTTCGCCCGGGCCCGGGAGAAGGCCAGCCAGGGGATGCCCGTCGTCGTGTTCTTCGACGAGATGGAGTCGCTGTTCCGTACCCGCGGGACGGGGCTCTCCTCGGACGTCGAGACCACGATCGTGCCGCAGCTGCTCGCCGAGATCGACGGGGTGGAGCGGCTGGACAACGTCATCGTCATCGGTGCCTCCAACCGCGAGGACATGATCGACCCGGCGATCCTGCGTCCCGGGCGGCTGGACGTGAAGATCAAGATCGAGCGTCCCGACGCCGAGGGGGCCACGGAGATCTTCGGCAAGTACCTCACCCCCGACCTGCCGATCCACACCGACGACCTCGCCGAGCACGGCGGGGACGCGGCGGAGGCCGTCCAGGCGATGGTCCGGTCCGTCGTGGAGCGGATGTACGCCGAGGACGAGGACAACCAGTTCCTCGAGGTCACCTATGCCAGCGGCGACAAGGAGACGCTGTACTTCAAGGACTTCAACTCCGGGGCCATGATCGAGAACGTCGTGGACCGGGCCAAGAAGTCGGCGATCAAGGACCTCCTGGCCTCCGGCCAGCGCGGGATCCGCGTGGAGCACCTGCTGGCGGCGTGCGTCGACGAGTTCCAGGAGAACGAGGACCTGCCGAACACGACGAACCCCGACGACTGGGCTCGTATCAGTGGCAAGAAGGGTGAGCGGATCGTCTTCATCCGCACGATCTCGAAGAAGAAGGGCGAGCACAGCACGCCGCGGACCATCGACACGGTGCACTCCACCGGTCAGTACCTGTAACAGGGGGTGCGGCGCTCAGTCGGTGCGGTAGGCCACGAGAGCGACGTCGTCGCGGGCGCCGTCGGGCAGCATCGCGTCGAGGAGGCGCTCGGGCAGCTCGTCCAGCGGGGTGCCGCGGCACTCGGCACGGGCCACGGCCGCGAGACGCTCGAGGCCGTCCCGGAGCCTCGTGTCCCGCCGTTCGACCAGGCCGTCCGTGTAGAGCAGCACGGTGTCGCCGGAGGCGAGCGTCGCCGTGTGCTCCGACCGGCCGACGTGCGGCAGGGTGAGCAGCGGGCCGCGGGCACCGTCCAGCCATGCGCTGGCGCCGTCGGCGCCGACCAGCAGTCCCGGGGGATGCCCGGCGCTGGAGTAGGTGAGCGTCATCGTCGCGGGGTCGACCACGCCGCAGAAGACCGTCGCGTGCTCGGCACCGGGCACGGTCCGGGCGAACTCGTCGAGCATCGCGAGGACCTGCGCGGGACCGGACCCCGCCAGCATCAGCGCGCGTCCCGCGCTGCTGAGCCTGCCCATGGACGCGGCCGCCACGACACCGTGGCCGACGCAGTCGCCGACGACCAGCCCGAACCGGCCCGAGGACAGCTCGACCACGTCGAACCAATCCCCGCCCACCGCCAGGCTGTCGTCGGCGGGTCGGTAGCGCGTCTGCCAGCGTGGTGACGTCGGGGTGGCGGGCACCATGGCCCGCTGCAGCGCGTCACTGACGCCCGTGAGCCGGCTCACCCGGCTCCGGTGCTCCTCCGCCGCGGCGACGGCGTGCGACACGGTCGACGCGAGCAGCAGGAGGAAGGAGCGCTGCGTCTCGTCGAGAGGCCGGTGCTCGTTGCCCCGCAGCGTGATCGTCCCGAGCGGAGGCCGCCCCGGGTGGGTGTCCAGGGGAGCGAACAGCGTCCGGCCGTGCCAGACCGGTCCCGCGGGCCGTGCCGTGTCCGGGTGGTCGGTCGCCTCGTCGTGCCCGTCCGGCCCGCCCGGGTCATCGAGGGAGACGTGCACCTCGCCGACGTCCTCGGCGTCCCGCAGCACCGCGGTGGCCAGGTCGGCCACCTCCTCGGGGTCGCCGTGGCGTCCGTGGAGCGCGAACGAGAGGCGGCTGAGGGTGGACAGGCGACGTCGGTCGACGACCTGGTCGGTGGTCTCGGTCGCGATGTCCATGACGCCCTGCACCACACCGTCGTCGTCCCGCAGCGGGCTGTACGAGAAGGTGAACCGGGTCTCCTCGACGAACCCCGACCGGTCCATCATCAACGGCATGTCGACGTCCCAGGTGGGCCTGCCCGTCCGGATGACGTCGTCGAACAGGGGACCGACCTCGTCCCAGATCTGTCCCCAGAGCTTCGGCGCGGCAGCGCCCATGGCCTGCGGGTGCAGGTCGCGACCGAGCATCTCGCGGTACCCGTCGTTGTAGATCATGGTGAGCTCGGGGCCCCAGCTCACCAGGACGGCGAACCGGGTGCTGAAGCACAGCTCGACGGCGCGTCGCAGGCCCGCGGGCCAGGCGTCGGGAGGGCCGAGCGGCGTCGCCGACCAGTCGACGGCGAGCGCTGCCTCGCCGCAGTCCTGGCCGCGCACGGCCCGCGTGAACCAATCCACCACGGGCTCACCCTATCGACGCGGTGGGGACCGGTCCCCGCATAGGGTGGGCGTGTGAGCGTGCGACGCGTGATGGGCATCGAGACCGAGTACGGCGTGCTGTCCCCGGGGCGCCCGATGGCGAACCCGATGCTGATGAGCTCCCAGGTCGTGACCACCTATCGGGCGCTGGTCCAGGACGGCCGTCCCGGTCACCCGCCGGCGCGGTGGGACTACGACGACGAGGACCCGCTGGCGGACGCCCGCGGCTTCCACCTCGACCGAGCCTCCGCCCATCCCTCCCTGCTGACGGACGACCCGGACGCCCCGGCGCCGTCCGGTACGGACGGCGCCGGGGACACGGCCGCCACGCCCGAGAGCGTCGAGCGACCGGAGGCGGAGGACTACGACGACCCGAGCGCCGCCAACTGCATCCTCACCAACGGCGCCCGGCTGTACGTGGACCACGCCCATCCCGAGTACTCCTCGCCGGAGGTCACCAACCCGCACGACGCGGTCGTGTGGGACGTGGCCGGCGAACGGGTGATGCTGGCGGCCTCCCGGCACCTGGCCCAGGTGCCGGGCACGGAGATCGTGCTCTACAAGAACAACGTCGACGGCAAGGGCGCGAGCTACGGCACCCACGAGAACTACCTGGTCGACCGCGACCTGCCCTTCAGCACGCTCGCCGAGCTGGTCACCGCGTTCCTGGTCACCCGGCAGGTGTACACCGGCTCCGGCCGTGTCGGGCTCGGCCAGACCGGGGACGAGCCCGGGTTCCAGCTCTCGCAGCGCGCTGACTACATCGAGGCCGAGATCGGCCTGGAGACGACCCTGCGCCGACCGATCGTCAACACGCGCGACGAGCCGCACGCCGACCGGACGCGCTGGCGCCGCCTGCACCTCATCCTCGGCGACGCCAACCACCTCGAGGTCGCCACCTATCTCAAGCTGGGCACCACCTCGCTCGTGCTGTGGGTGCTCGAGCACCTGGACGACCTCGCCGAGGCCGGGGTCCCGGCCCGCGCCGAGCTGTCCCGGCTCCGGCTCGCCGACCCGGTCCCGGCCGTGCGGCAGGTCTCGCGCGACCTCGACCTGGACGCCGGTCTCGACCTCGCCGACGGGACGACGGCCACCGCGCTGGAGATCCAGCGGCGGCTGCTCGACCTCGTGACGCGGTCGCTGGCGGCCCTCAGTTCGGACGCCGCGTCCGACGAGGTCGTCGCCCGCTGGCGCGACGTCCTCGAGCGGCTCGCCGAGGACCCGATGTCCTGCGCCCGCGAGGTCGAGTGGGTGGCGAAGCTGCGCCTCCTGGAGCGCCTGCGCTCCCGCGACGGCCTGGACTGGGACCACCCGCGGCTGGGAGCCCTGGACCTGCAGTGGTCGGACGTGCGCCCCGAGCGGGGGATCTACCACCGGCTGGTGGCCTCCGGGGCGGTGGAGCGGATCACCACCGAGGACGAGGTCGCCCGCGCGGTGCACCACCCGCCGACGGACACGCGGGCGTGGTTCCGCGGCGAGGTGATGGAGCGCTACGCCGACGAGGTCTCGGCGGCCAGCTGGGACTCGGTGATCTTCGACGTCGCGGGTGCCGCCTCGTTGCAGCGCGTGCCGATGCCGGACCCGCTGCGCGGCACCGCCCAGCACATCGGCCAGCTGCTGGACGCGAGCCCGGACGCGACCGCCCTGCTGACGGGGTTGCGGGGGGAATCGTGAGTCTGCGCTGCACCACGCCCAGGACGACATAGGCTTGCCAACACCCGCAGGGAACGCGAAGGAGGCGGACCATGGCCGGTCAGGAACGCATCAACCCGCAGGACCACGACCGCACGCCCGAGGACGACGACGCGGAGGCCCCTGCCCCGGCCGCCCCGCAGGCCGCCGACCGCGACGCGGAGGTCGACTCGCTGCTGGAGGAGATCGACGAGGTCCTGGAGTCGAACGCGGAGTCGTTCGTCCGGGGATTCGTGCAGAAGGGTGGGCAGTGAGTGACCGCCTCATCCGCTGAGTCCTCCGGCCGGCTGCCGGACGCGTTCCTGCGTCCGGGGTCGAGCTCGTTCGTCGACTTCCTCGGCGAGCACGCCCCGGCGCTGCTGCCCGGGAACCGTCCGACCGGCCTGACGGGGCCGGCCTCGGACATGGCGCCGCACGCGACCACCATCGTCGCCCTCACCTTCGGGGACGACGAGCACGGCCGCGGCGTCGTCATGGCGGGCGACCGCCGGGCGACGATGGGCAACCTCATCGCGAGCCGAGAGATCGAGAAGGTCTTCGACGCCGACGACCACTCCGCCGTCGGGATCGCCGGGTCCGCCGGTATCGCGCTCGAGCTCGTGCGGCTGTTCCAGCTCGAGCTGGAGCACTACGAGAAGATCGAGGGCTCCCAGCTCTCGCTGGACGGCAAGGCGAACCGGCTCGCGGCGATCATCCGCGGCAACCTGCCGCTGGCAATGCAGGGGCTGGCCGTCGTGCCGCTGTTCGGCGGCTTCGACCTCGACCGGTCCACCGGCCGGCTGTTCAGCTACGACGTCACCGGCGGGCGGTACGAGGAGCACGACCACCACTCGGTGGGTTCGGGCTCGGTCTTCGCCCGGGGGTCGCTCAAGAAGCGCTGGCGCCAGGGTCTGGACGCGGACGCCGCCGTCGCCGTCGCCGTGGAGGCGCTCTACGACGCGGCCGACGACGACAGCGCCACCGGCGGGCCCGACACGGTCCGGCGCATCTGGCCGGTGGTGGCGACCGTGACCGCCGACGGGTACCGGCGGGTCCCGGACGACGCCCTCGCGGCCGTCGTGGAGCAGATCGTGGCCGATCGTCGTCAGGAGGGTTCGCGCGCATGAACATGCCGTTCTACGTCTCGCCCGAGCAGCTGATGAAGGACCGGGCGGACTTCGCGCGCAAGGGCATCGGCCGCGGCCGCTCCGTCGTCGTGCTCGCGTACGACGACGGCATCGCCTTCGCCACGGAGAACCCGTCGCGGGCGCTGCACAAGATCTCGGAGATCTACGACCGCATCGCCTTCGCCGCCGTCGGCAAGTACAACGAGTTCGAGAACCTGCGCGTGGCGGGCGTGCGGTACGCCGACCTGCGCGGGTACTCCTACGACCGCACCGACGTGACGGCCCGCGGGCTCGCCAACGCCTACGCGCAGACCCTCGGGACGGTCTTCACCACGGAGTCCAAGCCGCTCGAGGTCGAGCTCGTCGTCGCCGAGGTGGGGGCCACGCCGGCCGACGACCAGCTGTACCGGTTGTCGTACGACGGCTCGGTGGCCGACGAGCACGGGTTCGTGGTCATGGGCGGCCAGGCCGACCAGCTCACCTCCCGGCTGCGCGAGGGCTGGGAGCCGGGCATGGACCTCGCCGCCGTGCTGCGTCTCGCCGTGCGCACGCTCGGCGCGGTGAGCACGGACGGATCGATCGCCGCCGAGGGGCAGGAACGCGAGATCCCCGCGGGCGGGCTGGAGGTGGCGGTGCTGGACCGCCGCCGCACCCGGCGGGCCTTCCGCCGGTGGCAGGGCGACGCGCTGGCCGAGCTGCTGCGCGGGGACGACTGAGGGGGCGGACATGGACCGCAGGATCTTCGGGCTGGAGACCGAGTACGGCGTCACGTGCGCGGCCGACGACGGACGGGGGCTGAGCGCGGACGAGGTCGCGCGCTACCTGTTCCGCAAGGTCGTGGCCTGGGGCCGGTCCTCCAACGTGTTCCTGCGCAACGGCTCCCGGCTGTACCTGGACGTCGGCTCGCACCCCGAGTACGCCACCGCCGAGTGCGACGACGTCCGCCAGCTCGTGGCCTACGACCGCGGCGGCGAGCGGATCCTCGAGGGGCTCGTGGCCGACGCCCAGCAGCGTCTCGAGCACGAGGGCCTGCCGGGCAAGGTGCACCTGTTCAAGAACAACACGGACTCGGCGGGCAACTCCTACGGCTGCCACGAGAACTACCTGGTGCGCCGCCAGGGCGACTTCTCCCGCCTCAGCGACGTGCTGGTGCCGTTCCTCATCACGCGCCAGGTGCTCACCGGCGCCGGGAAGGTCCTGGCCACCCCCCGCGGGGCGACGTACTGCCTGTCCCAGCGGGCCGACCACATCTGGGAGGCCGTCTCGAGCGCGACCACGCGCTCGCGGCCGATCATCAACACGCGCGACGAGCCGCACGCCGACGCCGAGCACTACCGGCGCCTGCACGTCATCGTCGGCGACTCCTCGATGTCGGAGACGACCACGCTGCTCAAGGTCGGTGCCACCGACCTGGTGCTGCGGCTGGTCGAGGCCGGGGTCCCGGTGCGGGACCTCTCCCTGGAGAACCCGATCCGGGCCATCCGCGAGATCAGTCACGACTCCTCGGGCAAGCACCCCGTCCAGCTCGCGAACGGCCGGACCGCGACGGCGGTCGACGTCCAGGGGGAGTACTACCAGCGGGTGCGCGAGCACGTCGACGCCCACCTGGACCCCACTCCGCAGGTCAAGCAGACGCTGGACCTGTGGGAGCGGGGGCTGCGCGCCCTGGAGTCGGGCGACCTGACCCTGGTGGACCGCGAGCTCGACTGGGTCATCAAGTGGCGGCTCATCGAGCGGTACCGGGCCAAGCACGACCTGTCGATGGACGACCCCCGGGTCGCGCGCCTGGACCTGGCCTACCACGACATCTCCCGCACGGAGGGGCTCTACAACCTGCTCGCGGCGCGAGGGATGGTCGAGCGGGTGGTGACCGACCTCGAGGTCTTCGAGTCCACGGCGATCCCGCCCCAGACGACGCGGGCCAAGCTGCGCGGCGACTTCGTGCGGGCCGCCCAGGACGCGCGACGCGACTACACGGTCGACTGGGTCCACCTCAAGCTCAACGACCAGGCCCAGCGCACCGTCCTGTGCAAGGACCCTTTCCGCAACGTCGACGAGCGCGTCGAACGGCTCATCGAGTCCATGTAGGACGCCGTCCCCTGGACCGTCGGCCGTTCCGGGGCCTCCGGGTCGACGTGGCAGACTGTCCCGGTGCTCCCCGCCCGTCCCCGTCTGCTCGTCGCCGTCCTGGCCGTCGTGCTGACGCTGACCGGCTGCGGGACGCCGGTGTGGGACCGGGTCACCCCGAGCCCGCTGCCCTCCCAGGTCCCGGTGCAGGTCACCGGTCCGGAGGGGCAGCCACCGGCCCTCGAGTACCCGCAGCCGTACCAGATCGTCCAGTCCGGGTCGCGCACGCTGCGCCCCGGGGGCGGGGAACCGCTGGAGACCGGCGAACCCGTCCTGCTGCACATGTACGCCGAGGACGGGCGCGACGGCAGCGTGATCTCCTCGACCTACCTGGACGCTCCCGCCTGGTACACGTTCGACCCGGACTCGTTGGGCCAGAACCTCTACGACTCGTTGCGGGGAAAGAGGGTCGGGGCGCGCGTCCTGGTGGTCGAGAAGGACGACGACGTCCCGGTCGTGCTCGTCGTGGACGTGCTGCCGACCCGGGCCACCGGGGACGTCGTCGAACCGGTCGAGGGGCTGCCGCAGGTGGTCCGCGACCCCGACGGCAGCCCGACGGTGCTCGTCGAGGGCGGTGAGCCGCCGAGCGAGCTCGTCGTGCAACCGCTGGTCCGCGGGGACGGCCCCCAGGTCGAGGTCGGGCAGATGGTGACCGCGCGCTACGTCGCGGTGCGGTGGAGCGACGGCCGGGTCGTCGACTCGAGCTGGGGCGACGGCGTGGCCCCGCAGTCCGCGACGATCGGCATCGGCCGACTGGTGGAGGGCTGGGACCAGGGACTGCTCGAGCAGTCCGTCGGGTCGCAGGTGATGCTCGTGGTGCCCCCGCACCTGGGCTACGGTGGCACCAACAGCGAGCTGGCCGACGAGACCCTCGTCTACGTCATCGACATCCTCGACGCGCGCTTCCAGGTCACGCAGGACGAGCCGGTCCCGGACGAGGACGGCGAGGGGGCCGACGAGGCGGCCGGCACCCAGGACGGCGGCGCGTCGTCCGCCGGCACGACCGAAGGATGAGGACCGCATGACCGTGGCCGTTCGGGTGATCCCGTGCCTCGACGTCGACGCCGGACGGGTCGTCAAGGGCGTCAACTTCACCAACCTGCGCGACGCCGGCGACCCGGTGGAGCTCGCCGACCGGTACGACACCGAGGGTGCCGACGAGGTGACGTTCCTGGACGTCTCGGCCTCCTCCGGCGACCGGGAGACCATGATCGACGTGGTGCGCCGCACCGCGGAGGAGATCTTCGTCCCCCTGACGGTCGGCGGGGGTGTGCGGTCGGCCGAGGACGTCGACCGGCTGCTGCGCGCCGGGGCGGACAAGGTCGGCGTGAACACCGCGGCGATCGCGCGCCCCGAGCTGATCGCGGAGATCGCCGACCGCTTCGGCAACCAGGTGCTCACCCTCTCGGTGGACGCCCGCCGCGTGACCGGGGACACCACCACGCCGTCGGGCTACGAGGTGACCACCCACGGCGGCCGCCGCGGCACCGGCATCGACGCCGTGGAGTGGGCCGAACGAGGCGCCGAGCTGGGTGCCGGCGAGATCCTGCTGAACTCGATGGACGCCGACGGCACCACCGGCGGGTTCGACCTGGAGATGCTCCGCGCGGTGCGCGAGCGCGTCCACGTCCCGCTGGTCGCCTCCGGCGGCGCCGGGACCCCCGAGCACTTCGTCGCCGCGGCCCGGGCCGGTGCCGACGCCGTGCTGGCCGCCAGCGTCTTCCACTTCGGCACGCTGACGGTCGGCGAGGTCAAGGACGCGATGCGGGCCGCCGGGGTCGAGGTGCGCTGAACCCGCCGGGACCGGCGGGGTGCGGCCGCGGGCAGTTGCCCCGGGCGCGCTAGGATCACCTCTGATCCCCGAGACACCTGCGAGGTCCCGTCGTGCCCGAACCCGCCCGCCCGGCCACCCTGACCGGGTCGCGGCTGCGCCGCAGCGTCCTGCTGCTGTGGCGAGGTCTGCGTGCCGAACCACGGCTCTTCACGGGCGCCGTGGTCGCCTCGGCGCTGTTCGGCGCCGCGACGGTCGCCGTGAGCCGCGCCGTGGGCTGGGCGACCGACGCCGTCGTCGTGCCCGCGCTGTCGGGCGACGCCGCGGCGCGCGCGGACATCTGGCTCGCCGGGGGAGTGCTCGCCCTGGTCGCCCTGACGCTCGCGCTGTCCGTGGCCGGCCGGCGGATCTGGGCCGGCTGGGGCAACGTCGGCCTGCAGGCCCAGCACCGGCGCGGGGTGACCCGCCAGTACCTGCGCCTGCCGATGTCGTGGCACCGGGCGCACCCGGCGGGCCAGCTGCTGTCCAACGCCAGCGCCGACGTCGAGGCCGCCACCGGGGTGTTCAACCCGCTGCCCTTCGCCCTCGGCGTGGTCGTGATGATCGCCGTCGCCACGGTGATGCTCTTCGTCATCGATCCCTGGCTCGCCCTCGCGGCACTGGTGGTGATCCCGGCCGCCGTCGCCGCCAACCTGGTCTTCCAGCGGTACATGGCCCCGGCCGCGACCCGCGCCCAGCAGCTCCGGGCGGAGGTCGCGGACGTGGCGCACGAGTCCTTCGAGGCGGCGCTGCTGGTGAAGTCGCTCGGCACCGCCGACCGCGAGGAGCGGCGTTTCGCCCGGACGACCGACGACCTGCGCACCGCCAACGTCCGCGTCGGCGTCGTGCGTGCGGTCTTCGACCCGGTCATCGAGCTGCTGCCCAACCTCGGCACGCTGCTCGTCCTCGGCGTCGGGGCCTCCCGCGCCGCGGCCGGTGCCGTGGACGTCGGCGACGTGGTCACCGCGGCGTACCTGCTCACCATCATGGCCGTGCCCGTCCGGGCCTTCGGCTGGGTGCTCGGCGAGATCCCGCGCGCCCTGGTGGGCTACGACCGCATCACCCGCGTGCTCGACGCGCGGGGCGAGCTGACGCCCGGCACCGGGCGGCTCCCGGCCGGGGAGGCCGGCCTCGCGGTCCGCCTCGAGGGCGTCGGGGTCGACGTGCCGGCCGCCGGCCGCACCGCCCGGCTGCTCGACGACGTCACCCTCGACATCCCCGCCGGCACCACCGTCGCCGTGGTGGGCGCCACCGGTGCGGGCAAGACCACGCTCGTGTCGCTGCTCAGCCGGCTCAGCGACCCCGCGCGCGGGACCGTGCTGCTGGACGGCACCGACCTGCGCGGGGTCGCCGACGGCGAGATCCCGGCCCAGGTGTCCCTCGTCGCGCAGCAGACGTTCGTCTTCGAGGACACGGTGCGCGCCAACGTCACCCTCGCCGACGAGGTCACCCCCGAGATCGACGCCGCCGTGTGGGACGCCCTCGCGCTGGCCCGGGTCGACGACGTCGTGCGGGCCCTGCCGGACGGCCTCGACGCCCGCCTCGGCGAGCGCGGGGCGAACCTGTCCGGCGGCCAGCGGCAGCGGCTCGCCATCGCCCGGGCGCTCGTGCGCCGTCCCCGGCTGCTCGTGCTCGACGACGCCACCAGCGCCGTCGACCCCCGCGTCGAGCAGCAGATCCTCACCGGGCTGGCCGCGCGGTCCGACGACGGACGGCGCGCCACGACCGTCGTCATGGTCGCCTACCGGATGTCCTCGGTCGCCATGGCCGACCTGGTGGTCCACCTCGACGGCGGGCGCGTCGTCGACGTCGGCACCCACGACGAGCTGCTGGCGCGAGATCCGGGCTACCGCGAGCTCGCCACCGCCTACGAGGTCGAGACCGCCCGCCGCGAGCGCGAGCTGGCGGACGAACGGGCCGCCGGCGAGGACGTGCCCGAACCCTGGGAGACCGAGACGGAGGAGGTCCGATGAGCGACTCGCGCATCGCGTCGGCCAGCGAGCTGGGCGTGCTCGCGACGCTGCGCCGGGGGCTGGAGATCTCCCCGCAGATCGTCCAAGGGCTGTGGGTCACGCTCGCGCTGGCCGTCCTGGCGGCGGCCGGACGGGTCGTGGTGCCGCTGGCGGTCCAGCGCACCGTCGACGACGGCATCCTCGCCGACGGCGGCCCGGACGCCACGCAGGTCCTGACGCTGACCCTGCTGGCCGCCGGGGCGATCGTCGTGGCCGGGCTGTGCACCGCCGTGGTGAACGTGCGGCTGTTCCGCCGGACGGAGGCCGGGCTGGCGACGCTGCGGGTGCGTGCCTTCCGGCACGTGCACGACCTGTCCACGCTCTCGCAGGGCTCGGAGCGTCGGGGCGCCCTCGTCTCGCGGGTCACCACGGACGTCGACCAGATCTCCCACTTCGTGCAGTGGGGCGGCATCATGCTGCTGGTCTCCACGCTCCAGATCGCGGTCGCCACCGCCCTCATGGCGGTCTACTCCCCGGCGCTGACCGCCGTGGTCTGGCTGTGCTTCGTGCCGCTGTTCGTCATCCTGCGGTACGCCCAGCGGTCGGTGGGGCGGGCGTTCGGACGCTCGCGCGAGAAGGTCGGCGCCATGCTCGCCGCCGTCTCCGAGTCCGTCGTCGGCGCCGAGACCGTCCGCGCCTACGGCGTCGAGGCCCGCACCGGCCGGCGCATCGACACCGCCATCGACGAGGCACGGCGTACCCAGGGCCGGGCTCTGCTGCTGGTGGCCAGCGTGTTCTCCTCGGGCACCTTCATGGCGACCCTGGTGCTCGCCGTCGTCGTGGTCGTCGGTTCCTACCTCGGCATCGGCGGGGGACTGACGGCCGGGCAGCTCGTCGCGTTCCTGTTCCTGGTCCAGCTCTTCACCGGGCCGGTGCAGATGGCCACGGAGATCCTCAACGAGCTCCAGAACGCCGTGGCCGGCTGGCGGCGGGTGCTGGCGGTCGTCGAGACGCCGCTGGACGTCGTCGACGCCGGGGCCGACGGGGTGGACAGCCCCCGCGGTGACGCCCACGTCGCGCTGCGCGGCGTGCGCTACGCCTACCCGGACGGGCCCGAGGTCCTGCACGGCGTGGACCTGGAGCTGCCCGCGCGGCGCAAGGTCGCCGTGGTCGGGCAGACCGGTTCGGGCAAGACGACCATCGCCAAGCTGGTCGCCCGCCTCATGGACCCCACGGACGGCCGGGTCGAGCTCGACGGCGTGGACCTTAGGCGCATCCCGCTGGCACGGCTGCGCGAGCGCGTGGTCCTCGTGCCGCAGGAGGGTTTCCTGTTCGACGGCACGGTGCTGAGCAACGCCGCCTACGGGCTGCCCGAGGCCGCCCCCGAGGACCCGGAGGTGCGTGCCCGCGTCGCCGCCGCGTTCGAGGCGCTGGGGCTGACGGACTGGGTCGCCGGTCTCCCCGCCGGGCTGGACACGGACGTGGGCCAGCGCGGCGAGGCGCTGTCCGCGGGGGAGCGGCAGCTCGTCGCCGTCGCCCGCGCCTACCTGGCGGCGCCCGACCTGCTCGTGCTCGACGAGGCGACGTCCGCGGTCGACCCGGCCACGGAGGTGCGCATCGCGCGGGCGCTGGACGCCCTGACGTCGGGACGCTCGACGATCACGATCGCCCACCGGCTGTCCACCGCCGAGGCCAGCGACCTCGTCGTGGTCGTCGACGACGGGCACGTGGTCGAGGTCGGGCCGCACGAGGAGCTGGCGGCCGCCGGGGGCGTGTACGCCCGCATGCACGCCTCCTGGGTGGCCCAGACCCGCTGAGACGCGGCCCCGTCCGGCGCCCGCGACGTGAAAGGATGCTGGCGTGCACAACCAGGACTCCCTCGACCCCGCCGTGGCCGCCCGCCTCAAGCGTGACGAGCAGGGGCTCGTCGCCGCCGTCGTGCAGCAGCACGACACCCTCGAGGTGCTGATGCTCGGCTGGATGGACGACGAGGCCCTGCACCGCACGCTCACGACGGGCCGGGTGACGTTCTGGAGCCGCTCCCGCGGGGAGTACTGGCGCAAGGGCGACACCTCGGGCCACCGGCAGTACGTGCGGTCGGTCGCGCTCGACTGCGACGGCGACACCCTGCTCGTCCGTGTCGACCAGGTCGGTGCCGCCTGCCACACGGGCACGCGCACCTGCTTCGAGGCCGGCGGCGAGCTGCCCGCCGTCGTCGGCCACCGTCCCGACGAGACCGCCGAGGAGACCCGGTGACGACCTCTGCCTCCCCCTCCGCCCAGGCTCCCGCCGTCGCGCCGACGGCCGACGAGCTCACCTGGGGTGCCACGTGGCCGGGGCTGGGCACCTTCCGCGAGCTGGCGCGGGACCGCCGCGTCATCCCGGTGGTGCGTCGCGTCCTGGCCGACGACGTGACGCCGGTCGGGCTGTACCGCACGCTGGCGCAGGACCGGCCCGGCACGTTCGTCCTGGAGTCCGCCGAGGCCGGCGGCGCCTGGGCCCGCTGGTCGTTCGTCGGGGTGCGCTCGCGGGCCACCCTGCTGTCGGACGGCGGCCGCGCCGTCTGGCACGGCGACGTCCCGGCCGGGATCCCGACCGAGGGTGACGTCCTGGACGTGCTCGAGGCCGCGCTGCAGGCGTTGCGCACTGAGCCGATCGACGGGCTGCCGCCCCTGACCGGCGGGTTCGTCGGGGCGATGGGCTGGGACGTGGTCCGGCACTGGGAGCCGACACTGCCCGCCGAGGCCCCGGACGAGCTCGACGTGCCGGAGGTCGCGCTGTCCCTGGCGACCGACCTGGTGGCCGTCGACCACCACTCCGGTGCGGTGTGGCTCATCGCCAACGCGATCAACGCCGACGGCACCGACGAGCGCGTGGACGAGGCGCACGCCGACGCCGTGGAGCGGCTGGACCGGCTCGCGGCCGGTCTCGCGGAGCCGACGACGCCGGTGCGCACCGTCGTGGACCCGGACGTCGCGGGCCCCGAGCTGGAGTTCCGGTCCACCCGGGACGAGTTCGAGGACGCCGTCCGGGCCGGCAAGGAGGCGATCCGCGAGGGCGAGGTCTTCCAGGTCGTGCTCTCGCAGCGGCTCGACCTCGACTGCCCGGCCGCGCCGCTCGACGTCTACCGGGCGCTGCGGACCATCAACCCCAGCCCGTACATGTACTACTTCCAGCTCCGGGACCACCGCGAGCGGGACTTCGCCGTCGTCGGTTCCAGCCCCGAGACGCTGGTGAAGGTCGACGCGGGCCACGTGACGACGTATCCGATCGCCGGGTCCCGGCCGCGCGGGGCGACGGTCGAGGAGGACGTCGCCCTGGCCGAGGAGCTCATCGCCGACCCCAAGGAGCGCGCCGAGCACCTGATGCTCGTGGACCTGTCCCGCAACGACCTGGTCAAGGTGTGCGAGCCCACCAGCGTCGAGGTCGTGGAGTTCATGGTCACGCGCCGGTTCAGCCACATCATGCACCTGTGCTCGACCGTCGTGGGGCGTCTCCGCCCCGGTGCGACCGCGCTGGAGACGTTCAGGGCGACCTTCCCGGCGGGGACGCTGTCCGGGGCGCCCAAGCCGCGGGCGATCGCGCTGATCGACGAGCTCGAACCCGCCTCGCGCGGGATCTACGGCGGGACCTGCGGGTACCTGGACTTCGGCGGCAACATGGACATGGCCATCGCGATCCGGACGGCGTTCCTGCGGGAGGGCCGGGCGTCGGTCCAGGCCGGCGGGGGCATCGTCGCCGACTCGGTGCCCGCCCTGGAGTACGCCGAGTCGCGCAACAAGGCGGCCGCCGCGGTGCGCGCCGTGCAGCTCGCGGCACAGTTCGCGGACCTCTCCGCCGGGCGGGCGTCATGATCCGGTCGCGCGGCCGGGCGGTCGCGCTGCTGCTGCTGCTCGGCGCGGCGACGTTCGGGGTCTCGGCGCCGGTGTGGCTGCGCACCACGGTGGCGACGGCGCTGCAGCCGGAGGTGACCGTCGAGGTCGCCGGCACCTCGGCGGCACCGGTGGTGAGCGCCGCCGCTTTCGTCACCGTGGCGTGCGCCCTGGCGACGACCCTGGCCGGTCGCGTCGCGCGCCGGGTGGCGCTGGTCGTGGCGGTGCTGGCGGGACTGGCCGTCGTCGGCGGGACGGTGGCCGTCCTGCGCGACCCGGTCGGGCCCGCCGTGACGGCCGCCGCCGACGCGGCCGGGGTGACCGAGCTCACGGCGCCCGTGTCGCTGACGCCCTGGCCCTGGCTGGCGGTCGTCGCCGGTGCGGGCATCGCCGTCGTGGCCGTGCTCGGCCTGCTCGGCGCCGGTTCCTGGCCGGCCACCGGGGGTCGGCACGAACGTGCGGGCGGCCCCGCCGCGACCACCGGTGGCGGGGAGCCCCGGACGGACGACGACGCCGCCGACGCTCAGGCGGACTGGGACGCGCTCTCCCGCGGCACCGACCCGTCCTCCGACCGGTAGTCTGATCCCTGAACTTCGTGACGAAAGGCTGTCCCCACCCATGACCGACCACCGCACCGCTGAGCCGACGTACCTGCCGGAAGCGGTCCCGCCCACCAACCACGGTCACACCCTGGCCGCGTGGACCGCGATGACCGGCGTCATCCTCGGTGCGCTGCTGGCCTCGCTCGGCTGCCTGCCGGGCGTGCCCTTCGCGCTCTTCTGGGTCGGGATGGGCGTCGTGGTCGTGTCCTGCCTGGTCGGTCTGGTCATGCGCAACATGGGCTACGGACAGCCCCGACAGGGCGCCCGGACGCGGGAAGAGGCGGCCTCGAGCTGACCCGTCCCCGTCCGCCACGACGGCGCCCCGACCCCCTCCCGGGTCCGGGCGCCGTCGTCGTTCCCGGGGGGCGTCGGCGTCCCGGCGCCGCGCGTCACGAGGAGATAACGATGTGGCCTCCCGGCCGCCGGGAGCGGCGTGAGGGTGCCGTCGGGGCGTCTCGCCCAGCGGTCGGTGGTCCTGACCACCGCGTGACCGGCCTACCATGGCAAGGAACACATCTGGGGGAGGGGAAAGCATGACAGTCCTGGAGGACATCGTCGCCGGGGTCCGGGCGGACCTCGCGGACCGTCAGGCACGGACCTCGCTCGCGGAGCTCAAGCAGCGCGCTGCACGGGTTCCCGGGGCCCTGGAGTGCTGCGCGATGCTTCGCTCCGAGGACCGCGTCGCCGTGATCGCCGAGGTCAAGCGGTCGAGCCCCTCCAAGGGTGACCTGGCCCCCATCAGCGACCCGGCGGCCCTGGCCGAGGAGTACGCCGCCGGCGGCGCCAGCGTGATCTCGGTGCTGACCGAGCAGCGCCGGTTCGGCGGCAGCCTCGCCGACCTGGACGCCGTGCGTGCGACCGTCGACGTGCCCGTGCTGCGCAAGGACTTCGTCGTCACCCCGTACCAGGTCTGGGAGGCCCGGGCGCACGGCGCCGACCTGGTGCTGCTGATCGTCGCGGCCCTGGAGCAGACCGTGCTCACGTCGCTGATCGAACGCGTCCACTCCCTGGGCATGACCGCTCTGGTCGAGGTGCACACCGCCGACGAGGTGCACCGTGCCCTCGACGCCGGTGCCCGCGTGATCGGCGTCAACGCCCGGGACCTCAAGACGCTCGAGGTGCGTCGGGACACGTTCGCCCAGCTCGCACCGCTGATCCCCGACGACGTCGTCCGCGTCGCCGAGTCCGGCGTCCGGGGCCCGCACGACGTCATGGAGTACGCGCGGTCCGGTGCGCACGCCGTGCTGGTGGGGGAGGCCCTGGTGACCGACGGCGAACCGCGCCGGTCCGTCGCCGACCTGGTCGCGGCCGGGCAGCACCCCTCGCTGTGGTCGGTACGCCCCGCCGTCCAGCCCTGAGCACCGGCCGCCCACCCCGCACCCGTCCCACCACCCGTCCCGTCCGTCATGAAGGAGCGCCTGTGCCCGAGCAGTCCGACCAGCCCGTGCGCGACGCGCTGACCGAGACCCTGGCCGACCAGGACGCCGGTCGGCTCGCCGACGTCCACGGCCCGTACTTCGGCGAGTTCGGCGGCCGCTACGTCCCCGAGGCCCTGATCGCCGCCCTCGACGAGCTGGAGGCCGAGTTCCGCAAGGCGCAGCAGGACCCCGGGTTCGCGGCGGACCTGAGCCGTCTGCACCGCGAGTACACCGGCCGTCCGTCGCCGCTGACCGAGGTGCCGCGCTTCGCCGAGCACGCCGGCGGTGACGCCGTGCGCGTGTTCCTCAAGCGGGAGGACCTGAACCACACCGGCTCGCACAAGATCAACAACGTGCTCGGCCAGGCGCTGCTGGTCAAGCGCATGGGCAAGTCCCGGGTGATCGCCGAGACGGGTGCCGGCCAGCACGGCGTCGCGACCGCGACGGCCGCGGCCCTCATGGGCCTGGAGTGCGTCGTCTACATGGGCGAGGAGGACACGCGGCGCCAGGCGCTGAACGTGGCGCGGATGGAGCTGCTGGGCGCGACCGTCGTCCCGGTCGCCCTCGGCACCCGGACCCTCAAGGACGCCATCAACGAGGCCCTGCGCGACTGGGTCACCAACGTCGACTCGACGCACTACCTGCTCGGGACCGTCACCGGGCCGCACCCGTTCCCCGAGATGGTGCGCGAGTTCCACCGCATCATCGGCACCGAGGCGCGCGAGCAGGTGCTCGAGCGCGTCGGGAGGCTGCCGGACGCCGTGGCGGCCTGCGTCGGCGGCGGCTCGAACGCCCTGGGGATCTTCAACGCCTTCCTGGACGACGACGGCGTCGCGCTCTACGGGTTCGAGGCCGGCGGCGAGGGCATCGAGTCCGGTCGGCACGCGGCCCGGTTCTCCGGTGGTGCGCCGGGGGTGCTGCACGGGGCGCGCTCGTACCTGCTGCAGGACGACGACGGCCAGACCCGCCCGAGCCACTCCGTCTCGGCGGGCCTGGACTATCCCAGCGTCGGCCCCGCGCACTCGTGGCTGCACGACATCGGCCGGGCGACCTACGAACCCGTGACCGACGACGAGGCGATGGAGGCGTTCCGCCTGCTGTGCCGGACCGAGGGCATCATCCCCGCGATCGAGTCCGCGCACGCCCTCGCCGGCGTGCTGCGGGTCGGCCGCCGGATGGCCGACGCCGGCCTGCGGGACCAGGTGATCCTGGTGAACCTCTCCGGACGGGGGGACAAGGACGTGGCCACGGCGGCGCGCTGGTTCGGCCTGCTGCACGAGGAGCCGGCGACCGAGGGGGACCAGTGACCGGAACCGTGACGACGTCGGCGACGGCGGCCCGCCTCGACGCGCTGCGCGCGCAGGTTCGGCCCGCCCTGGTGGGCTACCTGCCCGTGGGCTACCCCGACGTGGAGCGCTCGGTGGAGGCCGTGACGACCATGGTCGACGCCGGCGTGGACGTCGTGGAGATCGGGGTGCCCTACTCGGACCCGGTCATGGACGGCCCGGTGATCCAGGAGGCGGCCGAGGCGGCCCTGCGCGGCGGTGCCCGGGTGCGGGACGTGCTGCGTGTCGTGGAGGCCGTGGCGGAGCGTTCCGGCGGTCAGGTCCCGGCGCTGGTGATGTCGTACTACAACCCGGTCCTGCGCTACGGCGTGGCCGCGTTCGCCCGGGACCTCGCGGCCGCGGGCGGCGCCGGCATGATCACCCCGGACCTCATCCCCGACGAGGGGGACGCCTGGAACGCCGCCGCGGACGAGCACGGCCTGGACAAGGTCTACCTCGTCGCGCCGAGCTCGACCCCGGAACGCCTGCGGCTGACGGCGAAGGCTTCGCGCGGGTTCGTCTACGCCGCCTCGACGATGGGCGTCACGGGTGCGCGCGCCTCGGTGGGTCGCCGGGCCGAGCAGCTCGTGGCCGACACCCGTGCCGCCGGGGCGTCCCACGTGTGCGTGGGCCTGGGCGTCTCGACCGGCGACCAGGCCGCCGAGGTGGGGCGCTACGCCGACGGCGTGATCGTCGGCTCGGCCTTCGTCCGGACCCTGCTGGGCGACGAGCCCTGGTCCGACCGGCTGGCCGCGCTGGCCGAGGTCACGCGTGACCTGGCCGACGGCGTGGCCCGCGCCCGCACCGGCGGGGGTGACGCATGACCGTCGACCGTCTCGTGACCGCGATCCCGAGCCCGCCCGAGCACACGTGGTACCTGGGACCGTTGCCGTTGCGCGCCTACGCGCTGGCGATCCTGGCCGGCATCGTCGTGGCCGTCTGGATGACCATGCGCCGGTGGAAGGACCGGGGTGGCGACCCCGACGACGTGCTGGAGATCGCCTTCTGGGCCGTTCCCTTCGGCATCATCGGCGGCCGGATCTACCACGTCATCTCCTCGCCCGACGCGTACTGGGGGGAGAACGGCGACCCCGTCCGGGCGCTCTACATCTGGGAGGGCGGTCTGGGCATCTGGGGCGCCGTCGCGCTCGGGGCCGTCGGTGCGTGGATCGGCTGCCGCCGCCAGGGCGTGCGACTGAGCACGTTCGCCGACGCCCTGGCCCCCGGCCTGCTCGTCGCCCAGGCGATCGGGCGCCTCGGCAACTGGTTCAACCAGGAGCTCTTCGGCGCCCCGACCGAGCTGCCCTGGGGGCTCGAGATCGACGCGGAGTACCTCCCGGTCGACCCGGCCACCGGGGTGGAGTACGCCGCCGGAACCCTGTTCCACCCGACGTTCCTCTACGAGATGCTGTGGAACCTGGCGGCCGCCGCGCTTCTCATCTGGCTCGACCGCCGGTACAGACTCGGTCATGGGAGGGTATTCTGGGCCTACGTCGCGATCTACACCCTGGGTAGGGTGTGGATCGAGATGCTCCGCATCGACACCGCCGAGATGGTGCTCGGGCTGCGGCTGAACGTGTGGACGTCGATCATCGTCGGCCTGGGTGCCGTCGTCGCGTTCGTCGTCATCGGTCGGCTGCGTCCCGGTCGCGAGGACGGTGTCGCCCTGCCCGGTCGTGAGGACGACGAACGGCAGGTCACCGATGCACCGACCGAGACCGACGACGCTCCTGCGGGGACGGACGAGTCCGCCCCGGACGAGGAGGTCACCGAGACGACAGGTACGACCGACCAGGACGCGTCGGCGGCCGGGACCGACCAGGACCCGGCCCCACGCACCTAGGGCGGCGCCGGCAGGGGAACCACCCCGGCCGGTCCCGCCCAGCAGTCCCTACGGGCCAACGACGTCCCGTCCCATCCATGCACGAGACGCGCCCGCGTGCGGGCGCACAGGAGGACGGTGTTGATGACCACGCCGCAGCACTGGGTCGCGCCCCCCGAGGCGCAGGGCCTCTACGACCCGGCGACCGAGCACGACGCCTGTGGTGTCGCGTTCGTCGCGACCCTGCGAGGAACCCCCGGCCGCGACATCGTCGACGCCGGTCTCACCGCCCTGCTCAACCTCGACCACCGCGGAGCGGTGGGTGCCGAGGAGAACAGCGGTGACGGCGCCGGCATCCTGACCCAGATCCCGGACGCGTTCCTGCGCGACGTCGTGGACGCCGAGCTGCCCCCGGCGGGCCGGTACGCGATCGGGATGGCCTTCCTGCCCCGCGACGCCGAGGCGGCGGACGCGATGGCCCACCGCTTCGAGGCGATCGCCGCCGAGGAGAAGCTCGACGTGCTCGCCTGGCGTGACGTCCCGGTCACGGCCGACCTCGTCGGGCCGACCGCCCGCGCCTCGATGCCGACGTTCCGTCAGGTGGTCGTCGCCGACCCGCAGCGCGAGCTGGCGGACCTCGAGCTCGACCGTCGCGCCTACCGGCTGCGCAAGCGTGCCGAGAACGAGCTCGAGCTCTTCCTCGCCTCGCTGTCGGCCCGCACCATCACCTACAAGGGCATGCTGACCACGGCGCAGCTCGAGCCCTTCTTCCCGGACCTGTCCGACCCGCGCTACGCCTCCGAGATCGCGCTGGTCCACTCCCGGTTCTCGACCAACACGTTCCCGTCGTGGCCGCTGGCGCAGCCCTTCCGCCTCGTGGCCCACAACGGCGAGATCAACACCGTGCGCGGCAACCGCAACTGGATGGCGGCCCGCGAGGGCCAGCTGGGCAGCGAGGCGCTGGGGGACCTGGACCCGCTGCTGCCGGTGTGCAGCCCGGGGTCCAGCGACTCGGCGAGCTTCGACGAGGTGCTGGAGCTGCTGCACCTGTCGGGCCGGTCGCTGCCGCACTCGGTGCTGATGATGATCCCCGAGGCGTGGGAGAACCACGACGAGATGGACCCCGCCCGGCGGGCGTTCTACCAGTACCACGCCAACCTCATCGAGCCGTGGGACGGTCCGGCCTGCCTGACCTTCACCGACGGCACGCTCATCGGCGCCGTGCTGGACCGCAACGGCCTGCGCCCGGGCCGCTTCTGGGTCACCGAGGACGGCCTCATCGTGCTCAGCTCCGAGGCGGGCGTGCTCGACCTCGACCCGGCCACCGTGGTCCGCAAGGGCCGGCTGGAGCCGGGCCGGATGTTCCTGGTGGACACCGCGCAGGGGCGGATCGTCGAGGACGACGAGATCAAGTCCCAGCTCGCCTCGCAGCGCCCCTACGGCGAGTGGATCGAGCAGAACTCGATCTCCCTGGACTCCCTGCCGGAGCGTGAGCACGTCGCGCACTCGCCGGCGTCCGTGCAGCGGCGCCAGCGCGCGTTCGGCTACACGTCCGAGGAGCTCAAGGTCATCCTGACCCCGATGGCGAACACCTCGGCGGAGCCGCTGGGCGCCATGGGCTCGGACACCCCGGTGGCGGTGCTGTCGAACCGGCCGCGCCTGCTGTTCGACTACTTCACGCAGATGTTCGCGCAGGTCACCAACCCGCCGCTGGACTCGATCCGCGAGCAGCTGGTGACCTCCATCGGCAGTGCCATCGGCCCGGAGCCGAACCTGCTCGACGACTCGCCGCTGCACGCCCGCAAGCTTGTGCTGCCGTTCCCCGTGCTCGACAACGACGAGCTGGCCAAGATCGTGCGCATCGAGCGCGACCCGCGGCTCGAGGGCGAGTTCCGGGCCGTCATCGTGCGGGGGCTCTACGACGTCTCGGGCGGTGGCCGCGCGCTGCAGGCCCGGCTCGAGGAGATCTTCGCCCAGGTCGACGCGGAGATCGAGGCGGGGGCGACGCACATCGTGCTGTCCGACCGCGACTCCGACGCCGAGCGGGCCCCGATCCCGTCGCTGCTGCTCACCTCCGCGGTGCACCACCACCTGCTGCGCCGGCACACCCGCACCCAGATCTCGCTGGTCGTCGAGGCCGGCGACGTGCGCGAGGTCCACCACGTGGCGCTGCTCATCGGCTACGGCGCCGCCGCGATCAACCCGTACCTGGCCATGGAGACCGTGGAGGACCTCGCCCGGCGCGGCTACCTCCAGGTGACGCCCGAGGCCGCCGTGCGCAACCTCATCACGGCGCTCGGCAAGGGTGTGCTCAAGGTGATGTCCAAGATGGGCATCTCGACGATCATGTCCTACCGCGGGGCGCAGGTCTTCGAGGCCGTGGGTCTGTCCCACGAGCTCGTCGAGGACTACTTCACCGGCACGACCAGCCGCCTGGCCGGCATCGGGCTCGACGTGATCGCGGCCGAGACCGCGGCGCGCCACGCCGAGGCCTACCCCGCCTCGGGGAACCACACGCCGCACCAGCGACTGACCACGGGCGGCGAGTACCAGTGGCGCCGCGACGGCGAGGAGCACCTCTTCGACCCGGAGACGGTGTTCCGGTTGCAGCACGCGACCCGGACGGGCCGGATGGACATCTTCCGGCAGTACACGCAGCGCGTGGACGAGCAGTCCGAACGGCTCATGACGCTGCGCGGTCTGCTGGAGTTCACCGGTGACCGCGAGCCCGTGCCGATCGACGAGGTCGAGCCGGTCAGCGAGATCGTCAAGCGGTTCAACACCGGTGCGATGTCCTACGGCGCCATCAGCCAGGAGATGCACGAGACCCTGGCGATCGCGATGAACCAGCTCGGCGGCCGGTCGAACTCGGGCGAGGGCGGCGAGGACACCGAGCGGCTGTACGACCCGGAGCGCCGCTCCCGCGTCAAGCAGATCGCCTCGGGCCGGTTCGGCGTCACCAGCGAGTACCTCACGCAGGCCGACGACATCCAGCTCAAGCTGGCCCAGGGCGCCAAGCCCGGTGAGGGTGGGCAGCTGCCCGGGCCCAAGGTGTACCCGTGGGTGGCCAAGACCCGGCACTCGACGCCCGGCGTCGGACTGATCTCGCCGCCGCCGCACCACGACATCTACTCCATCGAGGACCTGGCGCAGCTGATCCACGACGCCAAGAACGCCAACCCGAGCGCGCGGGTGCACGTCAAGCTCGTCTCCGAGTTCGGCGTCGGCACCGTGGCCACGGGCGTGTCGAAGGCGCACGCGGACGTCGTGCTGATCTCCGGGCACGACGGCGGCACGGGCGCGAGCCCGCTGACCTCGCTCAAGCACGCGGGGACGCCGTGGGAGATCGGCCTGGCCGAGACCCACCAGACGCTCGTGCTGAACAACCTGCGCGACCGCATCACGGTGCAGGTGGACGGCCAGATGAAGACCGGCCGCGACGTCGTCGTGGCGGCATTGCTGGGCGCCGAGGAGTTCGGTTTCGCGACGGCCCCGATGGTCGTGTCGGGCTGCATCATGATGCGCGTCTGCCACCTGGACACCTGCCCCGTGGGCGTCGCGACGCAGAACCCCGAGCTGCGCCGCCGGTTCACCGGCAAGGCGGAGTTCGTCGTGAACTTCTTCGAGTACATCGCCCAGGAGGTCCGCGAGCACCTGGCCGCCCTCGGGTTCCGGTCCGTCGAGGAGGCCGTCGGCCAGGTCCAGCGCCTGGACACGCGCCGCGTGATCGACCACTGGAAGGCGCAGGGCCTGGACCTGGGACCGGTGCTGGAGCGCGTCGAGCCCGTGGAGGGTTCCTCCCTGCACCGCACCCACGACCAGGACCACGGTCTGGACAAGGCGCTGGACCAGCAGCTGATCGCCCAGGCGCAGCCCGCGCTGGAGGACGGCCGGCCGGTGCGGATCGAGCTGCCGGTGCGGAACGTGAACCGCACGGTCGGCACGATGCTCGGTCACGAGGTGACCAAGCGCTACCACGGCGACGGACTGCCCGACGGCACGATCGACGTCACCCTCACCGGGTCCGCCGGGCAGTCGTTCGGCGCGTTCGTGCCGCGCGGTGTGACCCTGCGCCTGTACGGCGACGCGAACGACTACGTCGGCAAGGGCCTCTCCGGCGGTCTGCTGGTCGTCCGCCCGGACAAGGCCGCCGTGCTCGAGGGTGCGGCGAACGTCATCGCCGGCAACGTCATCGGCTACGGCGCCACCTCGGGCGAGATCTACCTGCGCGGTCGGGTGGGCGAGCGCTTCGGCGTGCGCAACTCGGGGGCGTCGCTCGTCGTCGAGGGCGTGGGCGACCACGGGTGCGAGTACATGACGGGCGGTGAGGTGCTCGTGCTGGGCCCCACCGGCCGCAACTTCGGTGCCGGCATGTCCGGTGGCATGGCGTACGTGCTCGACCTGCGCGACGGGGCGATGAACGCCGCCGCCGTCGCCTCCGGAGAGCTCGTCGTCGGCGCGCTCTCGGACGAGGACTGGGAGCGGGTCTCGGTGCTGCTGCAGCGGCACCTCGACGAGACCGGCTCGCCGGTCGCGGCCGAGCTCCTGGCCGACGAGGGCACGCGGGCCCGGTTCTCGCGCGTCCTCCCGCCCGGATGGGCCAACGTGCGCGTCGCGCTGGCCGAGGCCGAGTCGGCGGGGACGCCGCTCGGCGAGGGCGACGACTTCGACCCGACGCTGTGGGAGCGCATCATGGAGGTGGCTCGTGGCTGATCCCCGTGGATTCCTCAAGGTGCGGGAGCGAGAGCTCCCGCCGAGCAGGCCCGTCGAGGTCCGCCTGCGGGACTGGAAGGACACGTACGCGGTCCGCGAGGACGGCCAGCCGTTCCTCAAGGAGCAGGCCGGACGCTGCATGGACTGCGGCATCCCGTTCTGCCACCAGGGGTGCCCGCTGGGCAACCTCATCCCGGAGTGGAACGACCTCGTGCGCACCGACCAGTGGGCGGACGCGATCGAGCGGTTGCACGCGACGAACAACTTCCCGGAGTTCACCGGTCGTGTGTGCCCGGCGCCGTGCGAGACGAGCTGCGTGCTGGGCATCAACCAGCCGGCGGTGACCATCAAGAACATCGAGGTCTCGATCATCGACGAGGCCTTCGAGCGCGGGCTCGTGGTGCCGCAGGTGCCGCAGCGGCTGACGGGCAAGACCGTCGCCGTCGTCGGCTCGGGCCCGGCCGGTCTGGCCGCGGCCCAGCAGCTGACCCGGGCCGGGCACACCGTCGTGGTGTACGAGCGCGACGACGCCATCGGCGGACTGCTGCGCTACGGCATCCCGGACTTCAAGCTCGAGAAGTACCACATCGAGCGGCGCATGGAGCAGATGGAGGCCGAGGGAACCCGGTTCCGCGCCGGCGTCGAGATCGGCCGGGACCTCACCTGGGACGCGCTGCGCCGTCGGTTCGACTCCGTGGTCATCGCCACGGGGGCCACCGTCCCGCGCGACCTGGCGATCCCCGGCCGGGAGCTCGACGGGGTCGAGTACGCCATGGACTTCCTCACCCCGTCGAACAAGGCGGTGGCCGGCCACCCGGTGAAGGGTGCGCCGACGGCCGAGGGCAAGCACGTCGTGGTCATCGGCGGCGGTGACACCGGTTCCGACTGCGTCGGGACGTCGCTGCGCCAGGGCGCCGCGAGCGTGACGACCCTCGCGATCGGCAAGCAGCCGCCGACCGAGCGGCCCCCGCACCAGCCGTGGCCCACGGACCCGATCCTGTTCGAGGTCTCGAGCTCGCACGAGGAGGGCGGCGAGCGGCAGTTCCTGGCGTCCACCGTCGAGTTCCTCGGGGACGACCAGAAGGCGGTGCGAGCGCTCAAGGTCGCCGAGACGGAGTACCTCGAGGACGGGCGACGGGTGCCGAAGCCGGGTACCGAGCACGAGATCCCGGCCGACCTGGTGCTCATCGCGATGGGCTTCACCGGTCCGGAGGTCGACGACCTGGTCGACCAGACGGGTGCGGAGACGACCTCGCGCGGTCTCGTGCAGCGCCGGGACGACTACGCGTCCTCGCTGCCGGGGGTGTTCGTGGCCGGCGACGCCGGCCGAGGGCAGTCGCTCATCGTGTGGGCGATCGCCGAGGGGCGGGCGGCGGCCGCGGCTGCCGACGCCTACCTGCAGGGAACCACGGAGCTGCCGGCCCCGGTGGGCCCCCGCACCGTCGCCCTGAGAGGATGACAACGGATCCGGGCGCCGCCGTGGTGCCCGGGCACGCCCCGGCAGGCGCGGGGCGGTACGACGACGAGGCTGGAGACATGCGCAGAGCGAAGATCGTGTGCACCATCGGACCCGCGACGGCGTCCCCGGAGAAGCTCCGGGAGCTGGTCGACGCGGGTATGGACGTGGCCCGGATCAACCGGAGCCACGGTGAGCAGTCGGAGCACGAGAACGTGTACCACGGGGTGCGCACGGCGGCGAAGGAGGCGGGACGCAACGTCGCCGTCCTCGTCGACCTGCAGGGCCCGAAGATCCGCCTGGGGCGGTTCGACGGTGACGAGAAGCACTTCCTCAACGAGGGCGACACCCTCACGATCACGACCGAGGACGTCGTGGGGACCCGTGAGCTCGTCTCCACCACGCACCAGGGTCTGCCGCAGGACGCCCGCGTCGGCGACCCGATCCTCATCGACGACGGCAAGGTCCGCGTGCGGGTCACCGCGGTCGAGGGTCCGCGTGTCGTCACCACGGTCGAGGTGCCCGGTCCGGTCTCCAACAACAAGGGCCTCAACCTGCCCGGCGTGGCGGTGTCCGTGCCCGCGCTGAGCGAGAAGGACACCGACGACCTGCGCTGGGCGCTGCGCATGGGCGCCGACCTCATCGCGCTGTCCTTCGTGCGCAACGCCGCCGACTACGACGACGTCCGCAAGATCATGGACGAGGAGGGCCGGGTCGTCCCGGTCATCGCCAAGATCGAGAAGCCGCAGGCCGTCGACAACCTCGACGAGGTCGTCGCCGCGTTCGACGGATTCATGGTCGCCCGTGGTGACCTCGCCGTCGAGATGCCCCTCGAGCAGGTGCCGCTCGTGCAGAAGCGGATCGTCGAGATGGCGCGGCGCAACGCCAAGCCCGTCATCGTCGCCACGCAGGTGCTGGAGTCGATGACCACCAGCCCCCGTCCGACCCGTGCCGAGGCCTCGGACTGCGCGAACGCGGTGCTGGACGGCGCCGACGCGGTCATGCTCTCCGGCGAGACGTCGGTGGGCGACTACCCGATCCTCACGGTCAAGACGATGGCCTCGATCATCGAGGCCACGGAGGGTGCGGGGCGCGAGCGCATCGCACCGCTCGGTTCCACGCCGCACACCCGCGGCGGCATCATCACGCGCGCCGCGGCGGAGATCGGCGCCTCGCTGGAGGCCAAGTACCTGGTCACCTTCACCCAGTCCGGCGACTCGGCCAAGCGCATGTCGCGCCTGCGGTCGGGCATCCCGCTGCTGGCCTTCACCCCGGAGGAGTCGGTCCGCAACGTCCTGGCCCTGACCTGGGGCACCGTCAGCTACCAGGTGCCGAAGGTCGGCTCGGTCGACGCGATGGTCAGCCAGGTCGACCAGACGCTCCAGGCCAACGGTCTGGCGGAGGTCGGCGACCGCGTCGTCATCGTCTCGGGAGCGCCGGTGGGCGTCCCGGGCACCACGAACTCGATCCTCGTGCACAAGGTCGGCAGCCAGACCGACGCCCACGCGATCGCGGAGTGACGCGCTCCGGCTGAGACGACGAGGGGCCCGGACCGCAGCTGCGGTCCGGGCCCTTTCGTGTGCCCCGGGTGGTGTCCGGTCTCAGGACATCGGAATGGGGTGTCTCACGTCAT